>NZ_JACXJG010000021.1:133-43447 GCF_014904065.1 Gulosibacter sediminis
GGTGGCGCCGCTCAGGGCAGGGCGGATGCACCGGGCGGCCCGGGCGGCCTTGACGAGCGGCGGGATGCTCGTTAGAGCTGGTTGCCTACCTTGAAGCCCTTGGTGTCGTCGCCCTCGCGGGTGTACGAGAAGCCGTCGGCGCCGATGGTCTGCGCCATCTCGGATGCGTCGGTGCGGGCGATCACCGGCTGCGGCTTGCCGTCGAGGTCGAGCACGAGCGAGGCGTCGGTGTACCACGAGGGCACGACCGGGTTGCCCCACCAGTCACGGCGCTGGTTGTCGTGCACATCCCAGGTGACGACGGGGTTGTCGGGGTCGCCGGTGTAGTAGTCCTGCGTGTAGATCTCGACGCGGTGGCCGTCGGGGTCGCGGAGGTAGAGGTAGAACGCGTTCGAGACGCCGTGGCGGCCGGGGCCTCGCTCGATCGCATCCGAGCGGCGTAGCGCGCCGAGCTTGTCGCAGATCGCGAGGATGTTGTGCTTCTCGTGCGTCGCGAATGCGATGTGGTGCATACGGGGGCCATCGCCGCCGGTCGCGGCGGTGTCGTGCACGGTCGGCTTGCGGCGCATCCAGGCGGCATAGACGGTGCCGTCCTTGTCCTGGATGTCCTCGGTCACGCGGAAACCGAGGTCCTGGTAGTGGCGCACGGCGCGCGGCACATCCGGGGTGACCTGGTTGAAGTGGTCGAGGCGCACGAGCTCGCCCGGAATCTGCAGGTCGTAGCGCCACGAGAGGCGCTCGACGTGGTCGGTCTCGTAGAAGAACTCGTAGGGGAACCCGAGCGGGTCCTCAACGCGCACCGAGTCGCCGATGCCCTTCGTGAAGCCCTCGGGGCGGCGCTCGACGCGGCAGCCGAGCTCCTCGTAGAAGGCGACGGCTTTGTCGAGGTCTTCCGGCGTGCGCACGCGGTACGAGAACGCGGCGACGGCGGCAACGGGNCCCTGGCGCAGCACGAGGTTGTGGTGGATGAACTCCTCGGTCGAGCGCAGGTAGATCGCTTCGTCGTCCTCCTCGGTCACGTGCAGGCCAAGAATGTCGACGTAGAACTCGCGCGACTGCGCGAGGTCGGTGACGACGAGATCCATGTAGGCGCAGCGCAGGATGTCCGGCGCTTCGGCCTTCGGGGTCGCGACTGGGTTCGCGGGCTCGATCGGGGCTTCCTTGGTGACGTAGAAGCCGGCCGACGTGCGGTCTTCTTCTCTAAATGCAGACATTGTTCTACTTCCGTGTAGCTATGTGGTGGGGATGCGGGACTACTTGCCGGTGCCGAAGCGCGGGCTGTGCGCCTCGTTCAGCGTGATCTGAATCGACTGCTGCGTCGTGTAGAAGTCGACCGAGCGGTAGCCGCCCTCGCGGCCAAGGCCCGACGCCTTCACGCCGCCGAACGGGGTGCGCAGGTCGCGAACGTTGTTCGAGTTGAGCCACACCATGCCCGACTCGATCGCGCCGGCGAAGTTGTGCGCGCGCTTGAGGTTCGAGGTCCACACGTAGGCGGCGAGGCCGTACTTCGTGTTGTTCGCGAGCTCGAGCGCCTCCTCATCGGTGTCGAACGGGGTGATCGCCACGACCGGGCCGAAGATCTCTTCCTGGAAGATGCGGGCATCGGGCTTCACGTCGGCGAAGACAGTCGGCGCGACGTAGGTGCCCTCGGGGAAGTTCTCGGGGCGACCGCCACCGGCGAGGAGGCGACCCTCCGACTTACCGATCTCGATGTACTCCATGACCTTCTCGAAGTGGGTCGGGTGCACGAGCGCCGCGACCTCGGTCTTCGGGTCGCCGGGCTCGCCGACGATGATGTTCTTCGCGCGCTCGGCGAAGCGAGCCACGAAGTCGTCGTAGATGTCGCGCTGCACGAGTACGCGCGAACCGGCGGTGCAACGCTCGCCGTTGAGGCTGAAGACGCCGAAGACGGTCGCGTCGAGCGCGGCCTCGATGTCGGCGTCGGCGAACACGACGGCGGNAGGCCCTTGAGCATCGGCGCGGCGTTCGTCGAGAGGGTCGCGCCGGTCGAGCTGTCGCCGGTGAACGAGATGAGGGGCACGTTCGGGTGCTTCACGAGCGCGTCGCCCGCGGTGCTGCCCGAGCCGAACACGAGGTTGAAGACGCCCTTTGGTAGGCCGGCTTCTTCGAAGATCTCGGGCCACAGGGCGGCCGAGAGCGGGGTGTAGCTGGCGGGCTTGAGCACGACGCTGTTACCGGTCGCGATGGCCGGCGCGAGCTTCCACGACTCCTGCATGAACGGCACGTTCCAGGGCGTGATGAGGCCGGCGACGCCGATCGGCTTGCGGTTGACGTAGTTCATCTGGCGGCCGGGCACGCGGAACGCGTTGTCCTGCTGCGAGACGATGAGGTCGGCGAAGAAGCGGAAGTTCTCGGCCGCGCGGCGGGCCTGGCCCTTCGCCTGGGTGATCGGCAGGCCCGAGTCCCAGCTCTCGATGAGGGCGAGGCGCTCGTCGCGCGACTCGATGATGTCGGCGATCTTGTGCAGCACGCGCGAGCGGTCGCGGTTGAGGGCGCGCGACCAGCTGCCCTCGTCGAAGGCGCGCTGGGCGGCGGCGACGGCGAGGTCGACGTCGTCCTTGTCGCCCGAGGCCGTGGTCATGTAGGTCTCGTTGGTGGCGGGGTTGATCACGTCGAAGGTCTTGCCGGACTTGGCGTCGACGAACTCACCGTCGATGTAGAGCTGGATGTGGCTCGGGAGATCTGCGGGACGAGTAGTCATGCGATTTTCCTTACTTGGTGGGTGATGTGGCTAGGCGCGCGGGCCTCGGGCCTGGTCGGTCTTGGCGTTGAGCGAGCGCAGCACCGCGTTCATGGTGTTGAGCCGGTGCTCGCGCGCCTGGGTTTCGATTTGGTCGTGGGATGCGCCGGATTCAATGAGTGCGATGAGCGCCTCGTGCTCCTCGACGGATGCGGTGGAGCGGCCGGGCACGAACGCGAACGACGATTCGCGCATGGTTTCGAGCCGGTGCCAGCCGCGGCGCACGAGGTCGGCGATGTGCGAGTTGTCGCAGTGCTGGAACAGCACGCCGTGGAACTCCTGGTTGAGGCGCGTGAACTTCGCGGCGTCGAGGAGTTCGAGCTCAGTGAGGGCGCGCATCTGCGCGTTGAGTTCGCGCGCCTCGGCGAGGTTCTCGGGCGTGAGCTTCGGCGCCGACTTCGCGGTGGCGTAGCCCTCGACGAGGCTGAGCGTCTCCATCGTCTCGTGGTAGACGTCGCTGTTGAGCATCGTCACCTGCGCGCCCACGTTGTGGACGAACGTCACCGCGCCCTCGGCCTCGAGCATCCGAATCGCCTCGCGCACCGGCACCGTCGAGCAGCCGAGATCGTTCGAGATCTGCGCGAGCACGAGTCGGTAGCCAGGGCCGAACGCACCCGAGGTGATGCGTTCGCGCAAGTAGTTGTACGCCTGCTGCGTCTTCGAGGGTTCGACGGCGGTGGTCATTATTCGCCGGCCTTCCAGGCCTCGTACTTCTGCTTCCACTCTCCGGTGGGAGGGAAGAGGCCGTCGACCTTGTTGCCGGCCTTGACGTGGTCAAAGACCCACGCATCCTGCTTTTCCTGCTCGAACGCGTCGTTGACGACCTCTGCGAACAGGTGCGGCGGAATCACGATGACGCCGTCGTCGTCGCCGACGATGACGTCGCCGGGCTGCACCGTGGTGCCGCCGCAGGCGATCGTCGCGTCGAACTCCCACGGCACGTGGCGGCGGCCGAGCACGGCGGGGTGCGAACCGTTCGAGTAGACGGGGATGTCGAGCTCGGCGACCGCGGCCGAGTCGCGCACGCCCCCGTCGGTGACGACGCCGGATGCGCCGAGCACCTGGGCGCGCAGGGCAAGCACGTCGCCGAGGGTGCCGGTGCCTTTCTCGCCGCGGGCCTCCATGACGACGACGTCGCCGGGNTTGACCGAGTCCATCGCCTGCTTCTGCGCGTTGTAGCCGCCGCCGAACTTCTTGAAGAGGTCCTCACGGTTCGGCACGTAGCGCAGAGTCTTCGCGTAGCCGAGGATGCGACGGCCGGGGTGGTTCGTGGTCGGGCCATCGATCGAGCAGTTCTCGACGCCGCGCTTGCGCAGCTGCGCCCAGAGCGTGGCGACGGCGGTCTCGGCGACCTTCTCGCGCAGTTCCTGCGTGATGACGGCGCGCGGGTCGGTGAGTCCGTCTTTCGCCTTCGAGCCCCACGCCTCCTCGCGCTGGGTGTCGTCAACCTTCGGCTGCGCCCCGAATGCCGCCATCTCGTACGCCGACTCGACGACGTTGGTGACCAGGCGGCCGCTCGACGGGGCGCCGGGCGCGGACGGGGCATCCACCTCGACCTCGACGACGTCGCCGGGCTGCGCGACCGAGCTGCCCGCGGGCGTGCCGGTGAGGATGATGTCGCCCGCCTCGAGCGTCATGAGCTGCGAGAGGTCGGCGACGAGCTGGCCGAAGGGGAACGCGAGCTCGGCCGTGGTGTCGTCTTGCACGAGCTGGCCGTTGAGCCAGGTGCGCACGCGCAGGGCCTGCGGGTCGAGGTCGGCGGCCGGGATGACCTCGGGGCCGAGCGGCGTGAAGCCGTCGCCCGACTTGTTCTTCACGTTCGAGCCCTTGTCGGCGTGGCGGAGGTCGTAGAGGCCCCAGTCGTTCGCGGCGGTGACGCCGCTGACCTTCGACCAGCCCTCTTCGGGGCTGACGCGGCGGCAGGTCTCGCCGATGATGAGGGCGATCTCGCCCTCGAACGCGAGCAGCTCGGTGCCCTTTGGTCGCTCGATGGTGTCGCCGGTGTTGGCGATCGACGTGCCGGCCTTGATGAAGTAGCCGGGGAACTTGGGGGAGCGGCCGCGCTCGGCGATGCGTGAAAGGTAGTTCAGGTGCAAGGCAAGAATCTTGCCGGGGCGGTTGGTGCGGTCGGTGAAGTCGACTGACATTGCGTTTCCCTTCGCGTCGCTGCGATGCTGCTGCGGGTGAGCAGCTGATATACGAAATGATATACGATCGCCTGCCGAGCGCAAGGGGCATTCAGCAGAGGCTCAGTTTTGGGGGTTTGGGCCGGTGGTTTGGCCGGGGCCCGAAGCGCGGGCTCGTGCTGGATGCGCGCGCCTGGGCTGGTGCGCTGGGCTCGTTCGGGTGCGCCGGTTCGGCCGACGTCGTGGCTTCGGCCGCGCTGGTTGGCGTGGCTTGGCGCGTTGTCGGTGGGTCGGATGCGCGGCGCGGACTCACCCGCAGGTGCGGCCAGGTCCCTTACTCACTTGCTTTGCTGGATGCCCTGGCCACGCTAGCGCGCGAGTCGGAGCGTCGCCTCAACGCGGGCGGGGAGTGACGCTGCCGCTTAGGCGGCACCCAAGCCGCAAAGTGTCCCCGCCATCCCACTTTCTTCGCGAAAAGTGGGATCTCAGGGACACCCTGTGGTGGTCACGACCGGGTTGTCTCATCGAGGTGGCGCAGAGTGTCCCCAATGTCCCGGTTTTCG
This sequence comes from Gulosibacter sediminis, assembly GCF_014904065.1. GTDB lineage: Bacteria > Actinomycetota > Actinomycetes > Actinomycetales > Microbacteriaceae > Gulosibacter > Gulosibacter sediminis. The sequence goes on from NZ_JACXJG010000021.1 coordinate 5,584, forward strand.
CGCGAAAAGTGGGANTTCGGCGACACCCTGCGTGGCCAGCGCGAGGTGCGCGCTCAGCTGTCGCCAGCATCCGGATGCGGTGGGGCCATCCGTGCGGCCCCGGCCGCGCGCTGGCCGAAGCCAGCCTCGAGAGCCACCGACACACCCCGCGCCCCACCGAACCAGCCCTGCCAACGCCCCGTCCACATCCCTCGTCCTTGCCCAAAACCGCACCACCGCGAACCGCCACCTACCCCGGAAACGCCAAAAGCCGTCGGGCCTCACAACCTGGCGGCTTCGGGCAGCGAACTCCGACCCCTTACACCTCAAGCTTGTTGAGGTCGGCGCCCTTCGTCTCGCGGAAGAAGAACGACGCGATCAGCGTCACGCCGCACAGCCCCATGACGTAGGCGTTGAACAGCCACGGCTGCTCGAGCGACACGAACAGCTGGTTCAGGTACGGCGCGGTGCCACCGAACACGGCGACGGCGAGCGAGTAGGCGAAGCCGATGCCGCGGCCGCGCACGTAGGTCGGCAGGCTCTCGGCCTGCACCGCGGCGAGGGGCGAGTTCGCGAGCGCCCAGATCGACAGGGCGAGGCCGACGGTCAACGTCAGCGTCCACGGCTGGTCGTTGACGAGCAGGCTGAACGGCACGGTCACGCCAATCGCGAGCACCGCGAAGAGAACGTACATCGGCTTGCGGCCGATGCGGTCGCTGAGGCGGCCGAGGAACGGGCTCACAACGACGCAGGCGAGCTGGCCGATGACAGTCGCCCAGTACGCCGCGCTCGAGTCCATGCCCTGCTCGTTGATCGCGTACGTGGTCATATAGGTCATCCACACGTAGTTGAAGCAGGTGACGCCCGAGATGAGCGCGATGATGCGCACCGTCATCGCGACGACGCGGCGGCGCGGCACCTTCGGGTGCTCGACCTCCTGAGCGGCATTCTCGAAGACGTCGCTCTCGCTCATCTTGCGGCGCATCCAGAGCACGACGAGTGCCATGACGCCGGCGACAAAGAAGGGAATGCGCCAGCCGAACTCGCCCATCGCCTCGTCGCCGAGCGTCGAGTTGAGCAGCGCGCCGACGAGGAACGCGAGCACGCTACCACCGATGATCGACACGCCTGTTACCGAGCCCCACTGGCCGCGCCGGTCGTTCGGCGCGATCTCGGCGATGTAGGTGATGGACGCGGTGGACTCGCCACCGTGCGCAAATCCCTGCACGCAGCGCAGCACGAGGAGGAATACCGAGGCCCACACGCCGACCATCGCGAAGGTCGGCATGAGGCCGATGAGGAAGCAGGCGGCCGCCATCATGAGCATCGTGGTGAGCAGCACGGCCTTGCGGCCGATGCGGTCGCNGCCAGCCGAAGAAGATGCCACCGATGGGTCGCATCAGGAAGCCGACGGCGAAGACGGCGAACACCGAGAGGATCGCCGGCGCTCTGCGAGCGAGATGGTGGTGTGGCTCGACGGTGACGGGTCGTGTGTGGTGGTCTGTGCCATCACGGCGTCCTTTCATCGGTGTCGCGCTCGACGGTGCGCGCGGCAGGGTGGTGGGGTGGGCCGGGGGAGTTCGGCTGCGGCGCGTCAGTGCACCGGGTGGATGTGCTGGCGACGTTGCCGAGTCGGGTCGAGGGATGGGCAACCCGCGACAGAGAGCATCGTATGTCAGTATTGTCGCCAATTACACTTCGATGCCGGATACATCTCGCCCAAATCTCCAAAAATGGCGCCAAAGCGCGAGCGGCGCGCGGCTCCGCGATAATCACCACATGGCATCTGAGTCGATGAACCTCGCGTCCGCCGCGCACGGGCAGACGGGCGAGCATATCGCGCAGTTGCTGCGCGACGACATTCTCTCGGGCGAGTTCCTTCCCGGCGCGCGGCTCGGGCAGGTCGACCTCGCCGATCGGTACGGCACGACGCGAGCACCGATCCGTGACGCCCTGCGTATCCTCGCCGCGACTGGCCTCGTCTCGCACGTCGCGAACGCCGGGGCGCGGGTCACCCGGTTGAGCGCCGACGAGTGCGCCGAGCTCTATCGGATGCGCGAGCGGATCGAGCCGCTGCTGTTCGAATACACCCTGCCGCAGCTCACCGGCGACCAGCTTGCGGAGCTGCAGCGGCTTGCGGATGAGATGGCCGAGACCGAGGATCCTGAGCGATTTGTTCAGCTCGACCGCGAGTTTCACGACATCACCTACGCACCCGGCTCGACGCATCTGCTCGCCGACACGGTGCGAAACCTCTGGGATCGCACCCAGCACTATCGGCGCCAATACGTGAACAACGCGCGGCCGCATGGTGATCGCGCGTCGGATCACGACCACCAGCTGCTGGTGAAGGCGTGCGCGGCGCGCGACGTCTACGAGGCCGGCCAGATCATTGAGCTGCACGTGCGGCGCACGCGCCTCAACCTCGCCGAGCATCCCGAGATTTTCCGCTAACGATCGACTGAATCAAGAATTTCAATAGCCATATAACGAAGCGCTGTTGTAACGTACCTTTCACAACCACGCATTGCGGATGAAAGGCCATCCCATGGCACACGACGACGTCGTCACCACCACNAGCGCGCCAGCAAAGCGCCCGCTGCACACCTGGGAAATCACGGCGATTTCCATCGGCTTTATGGGCCCCGTTATGGCGATGTCGCTCAACGGCATCGGCGTCGCGGGACTCGTCGGCAAGGCCGTCCCCTTCACGTTCCTCATCTCGTTCATCGGCACGCTGCTCGTCGCTTACGGCTTCGTGCGACTCACCCGCCGCATCACCCACGCCGGCTCGGTCTACGCGCTCGCCGGCATCACGCTCGGCCCGCGCGCCGGCTTCTTCGGCGGCTTCGCGCTGCTCGGCACCTACATCTTCTTCGCGGCCTGCATCGTCGGTGCCTGTGCCGTGTTCTTCGAGGCGATGCTCGGTGAAATGGGCGTCGTTATGGCCCCGGGCACGTGGATGATCGTCGCGGTCGTCGTCGGCGTCATCGCCCTCGTGCTCAACCTGCGCGAGTCGGCAATCGTCGCCCGCACGCTGCTCGGCATTGGCTTCGTCGGCGTCGCCGCAATGCTCGTGCTCGCCGTCGTGATCCTCGTGACCATCGCCACCGGCAACGCCCCGGTCAGCACCGGCATCGACCTCTCGACGCTCACGCCGGGCGACGCCCCGATCACCGCGATCATGACCGCCTCGGTCTTCGGCTTCCTCAGCTGGGCCGGCTTCGAGTCGGGCTCCTCGCTCGGCGAAGAGACTGACAACCCCAAGCGCGTCATCCCGCGCTCGCTGCTCATGGCGGTCATCATCGGTGGCCTTGTCTACGTGTTCATGATGTTCGCGCAGACGCTCGGCTTTGGCACCGACGCCGCCGGCATCGAGGCATTCGCGAGCGCCGCGTCGACGCTGACGACCCTCGCGTCGACTTACATCGGCTCGTGGTTCGCGGTGCTCATCTCGATCATCGCGTTCCTCGTCGCCTTCGGTGCGTTCCTCAGCTCGTCGACCGCCGCATCCCGCTTGCTCTTCGCGCTCGCGCGTGACGGCTTCGGCCCGAAGCGCCTCGCCAGCCAGCACCCCGTGACCAAGGTGCCGACGGTGGCCGTCTCGGTCGCGGTCGTGCTCACGACCCTCATGGCGCTCGCGCTCGGTGCATTCGGCGCCACGAGCGTCGACGCGTACTACTGGTACGCCACCATCGGCACGCTCTGCATGGTCATCGCCTACGGCATGACCTCGGTCGGCGTGATCCGCCACACTTTCCGCCCCAACTCGGGCATCGCGAAGTGGGAGCTCATCTTCCCGATCGCCGGCCTCGTGTACCTGGTCTACGTCTACGTCATTCAGGTGGCCGGCCAGGTCGCCCCATATACCTACTTCCCGTGGATCGCCGGGGCCTGGTGCCTCGTCGGCCTGATCATCGTGGTGAGCTGGCCCGCGCTCGCGAAGCGCATCGGCGGCCGCCTCACCATTGAGGAGATTGACGCATGAGCACCAGCCAGCAGCCCCAGCAGCAGCCCGGCGACGACGAGCTCGTCTTTTTCGCGACGAGCGACCTCGCCGCCCGCACGAAGGGCCGCGCGATGCGTGCCGCCGACTTCGACGACGACACGACCCTCGGCTGGGTGCCCGCGAACCTCGGCATCGGCCCGCTCGGTCACATCGTCGAGGGCATCCCATACGGGTCCTCGGGCGACCTCCGCCTCAAGCCCGACCTCAGCTCGCGCACCCGCATCGAGGGTGTGGCGGGCCGCCCGGCGTTCGACCTCATCTTCGCCGACATCGTCGAGACCGACGGCCGGCCGTGGGAGTCGTGCCCGCGCACCTTCCTCAAGGATGCGGTGGCCGAGCTCGAGCGCGACTTCGGNCATCACGGTGACCTCGGCCTTCGAGCACGAGTTCGTCGAGCTCAGCGCGACGAGCGACCCGCACCCGTTCTCGCTGCAGGACTTCCGCAACGCCGAGCCGGTCGGCTCACAGCTCGTCGACGTGCTGCACCGTGCCGGCGTCGAGCCCGAGAACTGGCTGCCCGAGTACGCGCCGCACCAGTTTGAGATCACGGTCAAGCCGTCCGACCCGCTCACCGCGGCCGACCGCGCCGTGCTCGTGCGCGACATCGTGCGCGACGTCTATGACGCGAACGGCCGCAGCGTCAGTTTCGCCCCGACTACCTCGCCCGGCTCGGGCGGCAACGGCGTGCACGTGCACTTCGGCCTCTACGGCCCGAACGGTGAGTCGCTCGTGTTCGACGCGAGCCGCGACGGCCGCGTCTCCGAGCTCGCGGGCCGCTTCGCCGCGGGCATCATCGCCCACGCGCCGGCCATGACCGCGCTGTTCGCGCCGCTCGTCACGAGCTACGACCGGCTCGCGCCGCACAACTGGTCGACCGCATCCGCCTTCCTCGGCCTGCAGAACCGCGAGGCGCTCGTGCGCGTCTGCCCGACCAACGAGGTCGACGGCCGCGACCCCGAGCGCCAGCTCCACTTCGAGTTCCGCGGCGGCGACATCGGCGCCAACCCGTGGCTGATGCTCGGCATGATCCTGCGCGCGGGCATCGCGGGCCTGCGCGGCGAGCTCGAGCCGGCCCCGGTCATTCACGGCGAGGTCGACCTCGAGGGCGAACACCGCGACCTGACTTGCCTGCCAAAGAGCCTGCCCGAAGCCATCGAGACGCTGCTCGCCGACGAGACCGTGCGCGGCTGGTTCTCGCCGAACCTCATCGACACGTTCGTTGCGGTCAAGCGCGACGAGCTCGAGCATGTTGAACCGCTCAGCCCGGCCGAGCGCTGTGAGGTGTACAACCGTGTCTTCTAACGGTGACCCGCTCGCGCGCCTCGACGACGTCGCGCTGTTCGACCACCACTGCCACGGCGTCGTCACGAACGACCTCGACCGAGAAGAGTTCGAGGCGCTCATCTCCGAATCCTCGCGCCCGGCGACCGTCGGCACGACCCGCTTCGACTCGCAGGTGGGCTTCCAGATTCGCGCGAAGTGCGCGCCGGTGCTCGACCTCGAGCCATTCGCGACGCCCGAAGCGTACCTCGAACGTCGCCGCGAGCTCGGCGCCGACGAGGTCAATACGCGCTTCCTACGCGCCGCGCACATCCGCACGCTCGGCATCGAAACCGGCCACGCCGCCGATACGATCAACACCGTCGACGACATGGCGCGGCTCACCGGCGGCACTGCCCACGAGATCGTGCGCCTCGAGCGCCTCGCCGAGCAGGTGGCCGAGGCCGCGCACGACTCGGGCGCAACGGCGGCCGAGCTACTCGAGCGAATCGAGGCCGAACTGGATGCGCGGCTCGAGCACGCGGTCGGCGTCAAGTCGATCGCGGCGTACCGCATCGGCCTCGACTTTGACGCCGCGCGGCCCACGCAAGCCGAGGCGGTTGCCGCAGCCGGGCGGATGCTGCAGGCGAGCGCGCCGCTGCGGCTCGACGACCCGGTCATGATTCGCCACCTCATCTGGCTCGCCATCGACCGGGCGTGCGTGCTGCAGTTCCACATCGGCTACGGCGACGACGACGTCGATCTCGACCGCTGCAACCCGCTGCTGCTCACGAAGCTGCTGCGCGCATCCGCCGACACCGGCGCCCGCTTCGCGCTGCTGCACTGCTACCCGTTCCACCGCGAGGCGGGCTACCTCGCCGACGTGTTCCCGCACGTCTACTTCGACGTCGGGCTCGCCGTGAACTACACCGGCGCCCGCTCGGCCGCGATCGTCGCCGAGTCGATCGAGCTCGCGCCGTTCGGCAAGATCCTGTTCTCGAGCGACGCGTTCGGCGCGGCCGAGCTCTACTACCTCGGCACCGAGCTGTTCCGTGCTGGCCTGGCCGAGACGCTCCGGCGCTTCCATGAGGTCGACGGCTGGCCCGTCGACGAGTGCCGTCGCGTGGCCCGCATGATCGGCTACGACAACGCCGCCCGGCTCTATGGCGTCGACGACCGGGAGGCGGGCCGGTGAGCGAGGCACTCGACACCCTGCGCGAGCAGTGGCTCACCGCGCTCGCGGCCGAGCTCCCCGGCGCCGTGAAGTTGCGCCGCGAACTTCACCAGACGCCGGAGCTCAGCGGCGCCGAAGCCGGCACCGCGAAGCGTGTCGCCGAAGTAATGGGCATCGAGATCACGCCGGTCGCCGACACCGGCGGTTACGGCCGCATCGGCCCCCGCACCGGCCCGAGCGTCGGCCTGCGCGGCGAACTGGATGCGCTGCCCGTTGCCGAGGCGACCGGCCTTGACTGGTCGTCGACGAACGGCGCGATGCATGCGTGCGGGCACGACGTGCACCTCGCCGCGCTCACCGCGGTGGCGCGCGCGGCCCGCGGGCTCGAGCTGCCCTACGCACTCGTGCCGCTGCTGCAGCCGCGCGAGGAGGCGTATCCCTCGGGCGCCCGCGACATTGAAGAGGCCGGCGTGCTCGGTGCCCAACGCGTCGCGCACGTCATTGGCGTGCACGTGCATCCGGGCGTCGCGCTCGGGGCGGTGTCGACTGGCGCGGGCTTCGTCAACGCCGAGGCCGGCGAGCTTGAGATCGAGGTCGCGGGCCAGGGCGGCCACGGCGCGTACCCGCACGCGGGCGCTGACGTCGCCGCCGCGGTCGCGCAGATTGTCATGGGCCTGCCCGAGATGCTGCGCCGCATTGTCGACCCGATGGAGCCGGTCGTCATCAGCGTCGGCACGATCCAGGTCGGCAACGGCGCGGCAAACGTGCTGCCCGATCACGGGCGTATCCTCGCCACGATTCGCACGACGGGGCCAGACACGACCGAGCGGCTCGTCGAGGCGATCAGCCGCTTCGTCGCCGCGCAGGCCACGGCGTACGACTGCACCGGCACCCTTCGCCACACCGAGGGCGAGCCGGCGCTCATCAACGATCACGAGCTCGTCGAGGTGCTCGACACCGAGATCGAGCGGGCCGGGCTGCAGCCGACCGAGCCGATGCGCTCGCTCGGTGCCGACGACTTCTCGTTCTTCAGTGAGGTCGTGCCGAGCGCGATGTGCTTCGTCGGCGTGCGCAGCGCGGGCAAGGCCTCGCTGCACGACGCGACCTTCCTGCCCGACGACGGCGCACTCGAGCGCGTCGCGCGCACGTTCATCGCCGGCTATCTCGCGGCCTGCCACCGGCTCGAGGCCGAGGGGGCGCCCCGTGAGTGACGAGACGGCGGCCGACCGCAGCGTCGCCGAGCTGATCAAGCTGCACTTCGCCGAGTTCACGGCCGCCGAGAAGCGCACCGCCCGCGCGCTCGTCGCCGACTACCCGGCGGCGGGACTTGGCACCGTGACGCAGCTCGCCGAACGCGCCGCGGTGAGCAGCGCGACGATCGTGCGATTCGCGCAGTCGCTCGGCTTCGATGGGTTCCGCGAGTTTCAGGACCGCCTGCGCCACGAGCTCGGCACGCGCGAGGACTCGGCGCTGAGCCAGGCCCTGCGGCGCGAATCCGCGTCGGGCAGCGTCAAGGTCGGCACGCTCGCGGCCTCGCAACGCGCCTTCACCGAGGGAATTGAGCGCACCTTCGACTCGCTCCGCGATGACGAGGTGCGCCAGCTCGTGAGCTGGCTCGCCGACCCGAAGCTGCGCATCACGGCGCGAGGCGGGCTCTATTCGGGCCTGCTCGCGCAGCACCTCGTGAAAGAGCTCCTGCTGTTCCGCCCGAACGTGCTCGAATGCCCGCGCGACCCGGTCGAGCTCGCGACGCAGCTTGTCGACACCGGCGCGAAGACCGACGTATGGGTCGTGTTCGACTTCCGCCGCTACACCACCGAGACCGAGCGCATCGTGCGGCAGGCGAAGTCGCACGGCGCGCGCGTCGCACTCATCACCGACCGCTGGCTTTCGCCGATCGCTGCCATCGCCGACGTCGTCATGAGCTGTCGCGTCGAGGCGAACGGCCCCTCCGACAGCCTCGTGCCGGGCCTCGCCCTCGTCGAGGGTCTCTGCGAGCTCGCTGTCGAGCAACTCGGCGACGCCGGCATCGCGCGCCTGCGCCAAATCGATCCACTGCGCACCGAACTCGAGTCGGGCATCCGGGAGGACTCATGACCGCGCCCCAGGCACTCACCGACGCCGCGCGCGAGGTCGAGCTCGCCGCCTACGCCGACGACCAGGATGCGGTGGCCGGCGTCGAGCACCTCCGCTTCTTCCCGCTCGTGGTCGCGTCGGGCCACGGCTGCACGCTCGTCACCCCCGCGGGCCGCGAGCTGCTCGACTTCTCGGCGAGCTGGACCGCGTCGGCGTTCGGGCACGGCAACCTGGCGATTGCGGCTGCGGTGCACGCGGCCGCGCTGCGTGGCGCCGGTGCCTCGGTGCTCTCGTCGGCGGTCACCGAGACGACCCGGCTCGCGCAGCGCCTCGTCGACCTCGTGCCGGTGCGGCTCGCCGAGCGCGCCTACCTCGGCCTCGGCGGCACCGACGCAAACACGGTCGCCATCGCCGCGGCCCGCAGCGCGACGGGCCGCGCGGGCATCCTGTCGTTCAGCGGGAGCTACCACGGCGGGCACGGCCCCTCGGCTGCGGTCTCGGGCATGGGGGTCGAGCCCGGTGCGAGCGCGCACGGCCATGTGCTCGACTACCCGACCGACGTGGCCGGTCTGGAGCGCGTCACCGCCGAGCTCGAGGCTGCCCTTGCCGCACGCGAGACCGCCGCGGTCATCGTCGAGGCGGTGCAGTGCGACGGCGGCGTGCGCGTGCCCCACGCCGACTTCTTGCCGACGCTGCGCCGCGCGTGTGACGACACCGGCACGCTGCTCATCGTCGACGAGGTGAAGGCGGGCCTCGGCCGCACCGGCCGCCTGTTTGCCTTCGAGGCGAGCGGTATCGAGCCGGACCTCGTCACGCTCGGTAAGTCGCTCGGCGGCGGCCTGCCGATCTCGGCCGTCGTCGGCCCGGCGTCGGCGCTCGGCTCACCGCGCGCATCCGCCCTGCTCACCACCGCGGGCAGCCCGGTGCCGGTCGCCGCAGCCCACGCGGTGCTCGACCTGCTCGCCGNACGGCAACCTCGCCCGCAACGCAGCCGGGCTCGAGGCGCCTGCGCGGCAGCGGCTCGCCGGGGCCCGGGCGGCCGGGCGGCCCGGTGCCGCCGCGATTACCGAGGTGCGCGGCCGCGGCCTGCTGCTCGGCGTCGAGTTCGGTGACGCCGGTGGCAGCACGGGCGCCGAACTCGCTGCCCTCACCGTGTACCGCGCGTGGGAGCTCGGTTGCGTGCTCTACGTCGTGCGCGACAACGTGCTTGAAATCACGCCGCCGCTCGGCATCACCGACGTCGAGCTCGACGCCGGCCTCGANTCATCCTCCGCGCCGCCGACGACGCGGTCGCGGGCGACGTGCCCCGCAGCATCCTCACCGAATTCGGCGGCTGGTAGCCGCGCCCATCTCTATAGAAAGGAACGACAGTGCAACACTCCGGACTCTCCGTCGCCTTTGCCGCGGGCACGCGCCCGGTCGGCACCGAACTCACCGCCTCGATCGCACGGCTCATGGCCGAGCTGCGCGAGCTCGGCTCGGCCGCGGTCGACGTCACCTCGGTCGCGAACCCGAGCGCGTTCGCGCGCACCCTCAACGACAAGGCGCTCGTCGTCTACGTCGTGCCGGACGCGGCTGGCGAGGCCGAGCATGGCGACCTGCGCGAGTTCGTGCGCGCGATCCGCGCTGTGAACGCCGAGCTGCCGCTGTTCCTCTTTGGCGAGCAGCTCACCGCCCGCCAACTGCCGACCGAGGTGCTGCGCGAAATCGAGGGCGTCATCAACGCCTATGAGGACACCCCCGAATTTGTCGCGCGCACCCTGCAGCGCGAGGCGACGCGCTACGTCGAACGGCTCGCGCCGCCATTCTTCCGCGCGCTGACGAACTACGCGAACGACGGGGCCTACTCGTGGCACTGCCCGGGGCACTCGGGCGGTACCGCGTTTCTCAAGTCGCCGGCCGGCACGCTGTTCCACCAGTTCTTCGGCGAAAACCTGTTGCGCAGCGACGTCTGCAATGCGGTTGAGGAGCTCGGGCAGCTGCTCGACCACACCGGCCCGGTCGCCGAGTCCGAGGCCCGCGCCGCCGAGACCTTTGGCGCCGACCACCTCTACTTCGTGACGAACGGCACGTCGACCTCGAACAAGATCGTCTGGAACTCGGCCGTCGGCCCCGGCGACATCGTCCTCGTCGACCGCAACTGCCACAAGTCGATCCTCCACGCGATCATGCTCACCGGCGCGATTCCGATCTACCTCATGCCCACGCGCAACCGCGCCGGCATCATCGGGCCGATCCCGCGCAGCGAGTTCGACCCGGCCGAGATCCGACGCAAGATCGAGGCGCATCCGTTCATCGCCGACAAGACTCGCACCCCGCGCATCCTCACCCTCACCCAAAGCACGTACGACGGCATCGTCTACAACGCCGCCGAGATCAAGCGCACGCTCGACGGGCATGTCGATGTGCTGCACTTCGACGAGGCGTGGCTGCCCCACGCGCGCTTCCACGAGCTCTATCGCGGAATGCACGCGGTCGACGATCGCGCCGAGCGCACCGAACGCTCGCTCGTGTACGCGACGCAGTCGACGCACAAGCTACTCGCGGGGCTGTCGCAGGCGTCGCAGATTCTCGTGCAGAACGCCGAGTCGTCGAGGCTCGACACGAACATCTTCAACGAGGCGTACCTCATGCACACCTCGACCTCGCCGCAGTACGCGATCATCGCGAGCTGCGACATCTCGGCCGAGATGATGCGCGGCGTCGGCGGGCACGCGCTCATCGAGGAGGCGATCACCGAGGCGATGGAGTTCCGCCGCGCGATCATCCGCATCGGCGACGAGCAGCCGGAGGGCGACTGGTGGTTCGGCGTGTGGGGGCCCGATACTCCGCCGCGCGAGGGGCTCGCCGAGCGCTCGGAGTGGGAGCTCACGAGCGAGCAGACGTGGCACGGCTTCGACGCAGTCGATGACGGTTTCACGATGCTCGACCCGATCAAGGTGACGCTGACGACGCCCGGTCTGTCGACCTCGGGGGAGTTTGGCGAGAGCGGGATTCCCGGGCTTGTGCTCTCGAAGTACCTCGCCGAACACGGGGTCGTCGTCGAGAAGACGGGGCTCTACTCGCTGTTCATTCTCTTCACGATCGGCGTCACGAAGGGGCGCTGGAACACGCTCATCGCCGAGCTGCACCGCTTCAAGCGGCTCTACGACCGCGACGTTGAGGTGCGCGAGGCGATGCCCGAGTTCGCCGATGAGCATCCGCAGTACGCCGAGCTCGGTCTGCGCGAGCTGTGCGATCGCCTGCACGCGGCCTACCGCGGCTTCNGATATCGCGAACCTCACGACCGACATCTACCTGGATGCGCCGGAGGTTGCGCTGCTGCCGACGGATGCGTGGGCCGCGATGACCTCGGGCCGCATCGAGCACGTCGCGATCGACGACCTCGCGGGGCGCGTTACCGCCGTGCTGCTGACGCCGTACCCGCCGGGCATCCCGCTGCTCGTGCCGGGGGAGCGGGTGACCGAGCGCATCGTCGAGTACCTGCGGGTCGAGGCTGAGCTCGCGGCGCAGTTCCCTGGCTTCAACGGCATCACCCACGGCCTCGGCACGGCCGCCGACGGCACCCACACCGTCGCCTGCGTCGTCGAGTAGGGCGCTGGGGCGGCTTTCCTGCCGCAGAGTGTCCCCAACATCCCACTTTNTCCGCGAAAAGTGGGATGTCGGGGACACCCTGTGCGGTCAACGTCACCCGCGAGGGCAACGGCTCTGACTATCCGATGCGGTTTTCTAGGTTTGCTGCGGTTGCGACCGCACCCGCCGCGACCCCACTTGTCGCCCAGCGCACGGTCCTTCACAACGCGCGCAGCCCGCCGTCCGAAAATACTGACTCTTCAGTCAGTTTTCGTAGAGTCGCGCTTACCGCGTCATCCATGGTGGCTGGCGCCAACTCAAGGGAGAGTACATGTCGCACTTCATCGTCGTCGGCGCCGGTTCGGCCGGTTCGGTCGTCACCCGCCGCCTCATCGATGCGGGCCACCAGGTCACCCTGATCGAAGCCGGTGGGTCGGACGTCAACCCCGCGATTCAAGACGTCGGCCGCCTCGGCGAGCTCTGGCTCAGCAAGGACGACTGGGGCTACTTCACGACCCCGCAGGCCGGCGCGGCCGACCGCAAGCTGCACTGGCCGCGAGGCAAGGTGCTCGGCGGCTCGCACTCGCTCAACGCCACCATCTGGGTGCGCGGCGCGCACGGCGACTACGACCGCTGGGAGCGCGAGGGCGCCGAGGGCTGGAGCTGGGCTGACGTTGCGCCCGTGTTCAAGCGCATAGAAAAGACCACGGTCGGCGACGACGAGCTGCGGGGCCGCGACGGACTGCTCGACATCACCGTCGACGGTTACCGGCACAATCCGGTCTTCGAAGCGATGCACGAGGCCGCGGTCGCGGCCGGCGTGCCCGCGAACCCCGACTACAACGGCGAGTCAATCGAGGGCGTCGGCTGGGAGCAACTCACCGTGCGTGACGGCGAGCGCCGCAGCTCCTACCGCGCCTACGTCGACCCGATCAAGGACCACGAGAACCTCACGATCCGCACCGGCGTGTGGGTGACGAAGCTGCTGCTTGATGGCGACCGCGTCACCGGCATCGAGGCCGAAATCGACGGCGCGACCGAGCAGTTCACCGCCGACGAGGTCATCCTCTCGGCCGGCGCGCTCGACACCCCGCGAATCCTGCTGCTCAGCGGCATCGGCCCGCGCGACCACCTCACCGAGGTCGGCATCGACGTGCAGCACGAGCTGCCGGGCGTCGGCGAGAACCTGCAGGACCACGTGCTCGCGCCGGTCATTGCGCAGACCACGACCCGCGACATCCCCGAGCGCGACGTCAACGAGCCGGTTTCACAGATGCACCACTTCACGACGTTCCGCGAGGGCTCCGACGTGCCCGACACCCAGCCAATCTACTTCGACGTGCCGATGGTGAGCGAGTTCCAAGAGCCGATCCCGAACGCGATCACCCTCCACGCCGGTCTGGTGCGCCCGACCTCGCGCGGCACGTTCCGCCTCGCGTCGAATGACCCGCACGACGTCGCGCTGCTCGACCCGCAGATTCTTTCGACCGACGAAGACATCACGAGCCTTGTCAATTCGGTGAAGCAGTGCCGCGAAATCGCGGCGCAGGCCCCGCTCGCCGAGGGGTGGGGCGCCGTCGAGGTCTACCCTGGCCCCGAGGTGCAGACCGACGAAGAGATCGCCGCCTACGCCCGCAAGAACTGCGTGACCTACCACCACCAGGTCGGCACTTGCCGCATGGGCAGCGACGACCTCGCCGTCGTCGACCCGACGAGCCTCAAGGTGCGCGGCCTCGAGGGCGTGCGCGTCATCGACGCCTCGGTCATGCCCTCGGTCACGAGCGGCAACACGAACGCGCCGTCGGTCATGATCGGCGAGCGCGGCGCCGACTTCATCCTCGGCAACTAGCGCCACAACCCCACCAAGCCGGCCCACCGCATCCACCCCGACGAGGGCGGATGCGGTGGGCCGGCCGTGTTTCCGACACCCGCCGCGCGACCTTACGCGTAACTGCCGCGGGATGACTCGGGCGGCCCAACGCTTGCCCCGAGCGCACAGGCGCGCCCAAACCGGCCTGCGGCGCCGCGGCCCGGCCTAGCGTTAACGCTCAACGGCAGCGAGGCCGTCCGCCCACAAGGCGGAATCCGTCGACGCAACCTCGAAGGACTGACTTCGAGCGGCAATGGAGCCCGCATCGACTTTCTGTACCTGAACGAACCCGACATGATCGCGGCCGGCGTCACCGAGATGCCCCAGTGCGTCGACGTCATGGAGGAGACCCTGAAGCTCGCGGGCCGCGGCGACTTTCGGATGGCCGGGGCCGAGGGCAACTCGCACGGCGCGATGGTGACGTTCCCGGCGCAACCCGAGCACGAGGGCATGCCCGCCGACGGCCCCCACCGCCGCTTCATGGCGATGCCGGCGTACCTCGGCGGCAGCTTCCGCATGTCGGGCTGCAAGTTCTACGGCTCGAACCTCGCGAACNGCACGGCCTGCCCCGCTCGATCCTCATGTTCACGCTTTCGGACGCCGACACCGGGGCCCCCATCGCCTACATGTCGGCGAACCTGCTCAGCGCCTACCGCACCGGCGCGGTGCCGGGCGTCGGCGCGCGCCACCTCGCGACCCGGGATGCGCGCACGGTCGGCATCGTCGCCCCCGGCGTCATGAACCAGACCTCGCTCGAGGCGTTCGTCGCGGTGCGCCCGAGCATCACGACGGTCAAGGTGAAGGGTCGCAGCGCGGGCAGCACGCAGGCGTTCGTCGACTGGGCGCGCGCGACGTTCCCCCAGCTCGACGTGCGGACGGTCGACACGGTCGAGGAGGCGGTGCGCGACAGCGACATCGTCTCGATCGCGCCGACGACTCCCGCCGGCAGCGAGCACTACCTCCGCCTCGAGCGCGAGTGGCTCAAGCCCGGCGCGTTCGTGTCGCTGCCCGCCGACATCATGATCGACGAGGCGCTCGTCGACGGTGCTCGCCACTTCGCCGACCACCGCGGCCTCTACGAGGAGTGGCAGCGCGAGCTGCCCGCCCCCGCGCACGAATACGTCGGCCTGCTCGGCATGTATCTGCTCGACCGCGTCGGCGCCGGCACGCTCGCGTCCGAGCGCTTCGAAAACCTGCCGGATGTGCTCAACGGCACCGCGGAAGGGCGCCGGAACGACGACGAGATCATCCTCTTCTCGGTCGGCGGCATGCCGATCGAAGACGTCGCGTGGGGCANCCGCGGTCTACCGCAACGCCGTCGAGCGCGGCATCGGCACCTCGCTCAACCTCTGGGATGCGCCGGCGCGCGCGTAGATAAGGAACAGCAAGATGGCACAGCACAAGCCCACCATCGTCGTCATCGGCCTCGGTTCGGTCGGGTCGATGACCGCCTGGCAGCTCGCGAAACGCCAGGAGGCGAACGTCATCGGCATCGAGCAGTACGGCCGCGTGCACTCGCACGGCTCGTACGCGGGGGAGTCCCGCGTGTTCCGCGCCGCGTACCACGAGGGCGGCCTCTACGTGCCGATGCTGCTCGAGTCGCGTGAGCTCTGGCGCGAGCTGCAGGTCGAGTCGGGTCGCGAAATCTATCTCGAGGCCGGCACGCTCTCGATCGCGCAGGAGTCGCAGCCCGAGTTCCAGACCACCCTCGAGTGCGTGCGCGACTACGACCTGCCGCACCGGGTCTTCAGCACCGAGGAGCTGCGCAAGGCGTACCCGCAGCACAACATCTTTGACGGCGACGTGGCCGTGCTCGACGAGTACGGCGGCGGCCTGCGCCCCGAGGTCGCGATCATGTCGGCCCTCGAACTCGCCGAGAACGCCGGCGCCGACCTCCGTTTCAACACCGAGGTGCTCGGCCTCGACNAGCAGCCCGGCGGCGTCGCGGTGCGCACCTCGCGGGGCACGATTCAGGCCGACAAGGTCATCGTCGCGAGCGGCTCGTGGACGAAGCGAGTGCTGCCCGGGCTCGACGCGCTGCTGCGCCTGCTGCCGCTCGGCCTCACCTGGTTCATGGTGAAGGACCCCTCGCAGTTCACCCCCGACAAGTTTCCAACGTTCCTGCGGGACCACGGCAGCACCCACTTCTTCGGCGTGCCCACGCTCGACGGCTACAGCATCAAGGCCTCGGGCAATCCGGTGTGGCCGGTCGAGCGTGACGTCGCCGACGTGCCCACCGAGTACACGTCCGAGCAGCTCAACCTGCTCGGCCAGCGTGCCGCCGAACTGCTCAATGGCATCAACCCCGAGCCGGTGCGCGCGAGCGTGCACCACTGCGCCTACACCCCGAACCGACTGCCGGTGCTCGACCTCAGCCCGAGCGAGCGCATCATCGTCGCGGCGGGACTCTCGGGCCACGGCTTCAAGTTCGCGACAGCGTTCGGCGCCGCCGCGACCGAGCTCGCCCTCGAGGGCGAGGCGCGCTTCGGCAACGAGGCGTTCACCCTCGCCGCCCACTTCGACTACCTCGCCGAGCACGGTGCCTACTCGGGCACCGGGCACTAACCCTCCCCGACCGAACCGAAAAGAAAGCACTCCGATGACAACGTCGTCACCTCTGCCGCAGCGCCGCCTTGGCGTGCTTGCGATTGCCTTCATGATCATCGCCGCGTCGGCACCCCTCACCGCGATCGCGGGCGGGGCACCGACCGGCTTCGCCGTCAGCGGGCTCACGGGCGTGCCCGCGAGCTACATCGTGCTCGCCGCGGTGTTCGCTGTGTTCGCCTTTGGCTACGCCGCAATGGCCCGTCACATCGAGAACGCCGGCGCGTTCTACGCCTACGTCGCCCGCGGCCTCGGCCGCCCCATGGGCGTCGGCACCGCGGTCTCGGCNCGTCGTCGCCTACGCCTGCATGCAGATCGGCATCTTCGCGATGTTCGGCTTCAGCATCGCCGACTGGCTGTCTAGCCGCTTCGGCATCACCACGCCGTGGTGGCTCTGGGTGCTCGTCGGCATCGTCATCGTTGGCGCCCTCGGGCTGTTCCGCGTCGACTTCTCGGCGAAGGTCATCGGCGTGCTCGTCGCGCTCGAGTTCCTCGTCGTGCTCGTGTTCGACATCATCGCCCTCACGGTCGCGCCCGAGGGGTACAGCCTCGAGCCGGTCAACCCCGCGTCGCTGTTCACCCCGGGCGTCGGTGTGCTTCTCGCCTTCGGCGTGGCCGCGTTCATGGGCTTCGAATCGGCGGCGATCTACGCGAACGAGGCGAAGGACCCTCGCCGCACGATCGCCCGCGCGACCTTCCTCGCGGTCATCGTCATCGGCGTCTTCTATGCCATCTCGGCGTGGTCGCTCACCGTTGCCTACGGCCAGTCGAACATCGTCGAGCAATCGGCCGATCTTGGCCCCGGCCTACTCTTCGCGTTCCTCGGAGAGCACGCCGCGAGCATCCTCGTCGATTTCGCGAATGTCCTCTTCATTACCAGCCTGTTCGCGGCGCTCATGTCTTTCCACAACGCCGTCTCGCGCTACTTCTCGGAGCTCGGGCGCGAGGAGGTGCTGCCGAAGGCCTTCGGCCGCCTCAACCGCTCAGGCTCGCCCGTCGTCGGCTCGCTCACGCAGAGCCTCCTCGCGCTGCTCGCGACGATCGGCTTCATCATCGCCGACACCGGTGACCCGCTGTTCCCCGTGCTCACGATGTTCACGTGGCTCACGAACACGGGCGCCTTCGGCCTCGTGCTGCTTATGGTGCTCGTCGCCATCGCCGTCATCGNCGTTCTTCCGGCGGGATGCTCGGGGCGTCGGCATCTGGTCGCGGCTCGTCGCGCCGGCGATCTCGGGCGTCGCGCTCGCGGTCGTGTTTGCGCTCGTGCTCATGAACTTCGACCTCATGCTCGGCCGGGAGGAGTCGAACGCGACCACGTTCATCCTGCCCGCGCTGATCATCGTGCCGGGCATCGTCGGCGTGCTCTACACGCTCTGGCTCCGCGGCGCGCGGCCCGAGCGGTACGCGCTCATCGGTGCCGAAATGACCCCGAAGACTGAGGTCGTCGGGGTCGACGAGCTCAGCTAGGCGCTCGTTCGCGCACGGGCCGGTGCGCATCCTGGGAATGGAAGCGCGTCGGCCCGTGTTCAATTGTGGTGAATGACTTTTCAAGCAAATTGGAGCGAGCGATGACCGACCAGACCAGCGCGGCCGAGATCCCGGCCGAGGTAGACCCCGATGCCCTCGTGTTCGGCATCAACACGTTCGGCGACCTCACGCAGCGCGCCGATGGTGAGCTGAATAGCCACGCGCAGACCATTCGCGAGATCGTCGAGCAGGGCGTGTTCGCCGAGCAGGTCGGCATCGACCTCATCGGCATCGGCGAGCACCACCGCGACGACTTCGCCGTGTCGTCGCCCGAGATGGTGCTCGCGGCGATCGCGGCGCAGACCGAGCGCATCCGCCTCGGCTCGNCCGTGACGGTGCTGAGCTCGGACGACCCGGTGCGCCTCTACGAGCGCTGGTCGACCCTCGACGCGCTCTCGCAGGGTCGCGCCGAGATCATGATCGGCCGCGGCTCGTTCACCGAGTCGTTCCCGCTGTTCGGCTTTGAGATGCAGGACTACGAGCGCCTCTTCGAAGAAAAGGCGCAGCTCTGGTCGCAGCTCGCGGCCGGCGGCCCCGTCACCTGGACCGGCTCGGTGCGCAAGCCCCTCACCGACGTCTCGGTCTACCCGCCCGTCGAGCCGCAGGCCGACGGTACCCCGGGGGTGCTACCGACGGCGGTCGCGGTCGGCGGCTCGCCCGAGTCGGTGATCCGAGCAGCGCACTACGACTTCCCACTCATGCTCGCGATCATTGGCGGTGGCGTGAGCCGCTTCGCGCCGTTTGCGAACCTCTACCGGCAGGCGCAGGCGAAGTTCGGCCACGAGAGCGCCGTGATCGGCTACCACTCGCCGGGCCACATCGCCGCGACCGACGCCGAGGCGAAGGAGCAGCTCTTCGAGTTCTGGCAGGCGAGCACCACACGCATCGGCGCCGAGCGCGGCTGGCCGGCCGCCACGCGCGAGCAGTTCGAATCGGGCATCGCCGGCGACGGCGCCCTGCACGTCGGCAGCCCCGACACCGTCGCTCGCAAGATCGCATTCGGCATGCGCTCGCTCGGCGCCCAGCGCTTCGACCTCAAGTATCAGTCGGGCCAGATGCCCCACGAGTACGCGATGTCGTCGCTNGAAGCTCTACGGCGAAGAGGTCATTCCGCGCGTGCGCGAGCTGTTGGCCGACTAGCGAGCCGCACCCGCAGCAGCCCGAGCACGTGCAGCACGACGGCGACGGCGAGGAACGCGACGAACACCTGCGCCGACGTCGCGATCACCGAGCCCCAGCCGCCGGGCCCGGTCGGGTCGAGAAAGGCGTACGGGTACCAGCCGACGATGCCGCCGCGCACCCACGTGTAGACGAGGTAGAGCAGCGGGTAGGCGAGCCAGGCGAGGGGCCGACCCCACGAGGCGCGGCGCGTCTGCGTGATGACGAGCCAGCCGACGAAGCCGAGCATCGGCGTGATGCGGTGTAGCAGGATGTTCGACCACTCGAGATCCCAGCGCGCCAGTTCGCCCGGCGCAGCGACGAGAATCGCGTAGATGAGGCCGGTCATCACCATGTAGAACGCGGCGGCGCCGCGCAGGTCGTCCCACCACAGCGGCAGGCTCGCGCGGGCGCGCAGCGCGCCGACGATGAGCACGATGCCGAACAGCAGGTTCGAGATGTTCGTGAACTGCGACATCGACTCGATCAGCGTCGACTCGACCATGCCGTTCGCGGCGCGGTAGAAGTTCCAGGCGACGCCGGCGAGCGCAGCGAGGCCGAGCGCGAGGCGCAGGATGCGCACCCAGGCTCGGTCTGGATGCACGGCCCGGTTCGTGCGTGCGTAGCGGTTGACCGCGGGCAACGTCGTCGTTCTCGCCATACGGGAACGCTAGTCGACGCTCCGGCCGCGGTGCCTACGCCGCGCGCGCCGTGCCGAGCTCGTAGCGCTCGGCAAGCTCGTCGACGAGGTACTCGGCGATCGCCATCGACGAGGTCGCGCCGGGCGACGGGGCATTGCGCAGGAACATCGCGCCACCGCTTTGCTGAATTACAAAGTCGTCGACCATGTTGCCCTGGCGGTCGACGGCCTGGGCGCGCACACCTCGGGGCGCACGCTTCCCCTTCGCGCCTTCGAGCTGCGGCACGAACTTCGCGGCACCCTCGACGAAGCGGTCCATCGAGATCACGCCGCCGAGTTCGCGCAGCGCGGCGCCGGCGTTCTGCGATGCGAACTTCCAGAATCCCGCATCCTTCGCGATGGCGAGCGAGTCGCGCAGGCTGAACGGAAAACCCTTGTACTGCTCGCGAGCGAACGAGAGAAACGCGTTCGGGCCGATCATGAGCTCGCCGTCGATGCGGCGGGTGATGTGCACACCGAGGAACGGATATGCGGGGTCGGGTACTGGGTAGATGAGCCCGTTCACGACGTCGGCGTGCTCGTGCTCGAGGATGAAGTACTGGCCGAAGAACGGCAGGATGCTCGGGTCGGCACCGGCGCCGGAGGCGCGCGCGAGCCGGTCGGACTGCAGCCCGCCGCAGACGATCGCGTGGTCGAAGACTTCGGCGCTCGTCGTGCTGATCACGGTGACGAATCCGTTCGCGCTCTGGACTCGCTCGACCTCGGTGCTGAGGCGGATCTCGCCGCCGTCGCGCTCGAAGTCGGCGACGAGTGCCATGGTCAGCCCGGTGTAGTCGATGATCGCGGTGTGGGGCGAGTGCACGGCGGCTTCGCCGACGACGTTGGGCTCGAGCTCGCGCAGGCGCTCGGCGCCGATGAGGGCCACGTCGGGCACGCCGTTCGCGGTCGCCTTCTTGTGGATCTCGACGAGGCGCTCGCGCTCGACCTCGTTCTGCGCGACGACGACCTTGCCGCACTCGTCAATCGCGACGTCGTTTTCGACAGCAAAGTTCGTGATGAGGTCGACGCCGCGGCGGCACAGCCGCGCCTTGAGACTGCCGGGCTGGTAGTAGAGTCCGGCGTGCACGACGCCGGAGTTGTGGCCGGTCTGGTGGCCAGCGACGTGATCCTCCTTCTCAAAGAGCACGACGTGCGACTGCGGGTAGCGCTGCTTGAGCTCGCGCGCGACCGCGGCACCGATGATGCCGGCGCCGATCACAGCGATACGGGTGGTTGGGGTGGTCATAGGGGGAGCCCCTTTCTGAGAGACGTTGTGGAGAATGAGAGACTGTCGCCATGGCGACGGTGAATGATCGAGGCCCGACACTGAGCGAGCGTGCCGTGGGGCAGCTGCGACGGGCGATTGTCCTCGGCGAACTCGAGGCGGGGGAGCGGTACTCGGCAACCGAACTCGGCGAGCGTTTCGGCATGTCGCGCACGCCCATCCGCGAGGCCACGCAGGAGCTCGCGCGCCTCGGCCTCGTGTCGGTCGAGCGCAACCGGGGCATCCGCGTGCTGCCGACCAGTCTTGAGGCATTCGTTGAGGGGTTCGAAGTGCGGCTCATGCTCGAGGTGCCGCTCGCGCGCCGCGCGGCGAGTGCGGCGACGCCCGAGCAGCGCGCCGAGATTGCCGCACAGTTCGCGCACTTCGTCGAGGTGGCCGAGTCGGACGACGTCGACGCGACGTTGCGCTGCGACCGCGACTTTCACCGGGGCCTGCTCGAGGTTGCCGGCAATGTGCGCGCCGTCGAGGTGCTCACCGAGCAACGAAACATGGTGCTGAAGACCGGCGTCGGCACGGTGCCGCACATGCGCAGCACGGTCGAGTGCGCCGAGGATCACCGCGCGATTGTTGACGCGGTGGCGAGCGGCGACGGCGAGGCAGCGGGGGCGGCGATGCGCTCGCATATCCTCAACACCGCCGAGCTGCTGCTGCGGCAGGAGTCGGCGAGCCGTGCCGACTTTGGCGCGCCGGATGCGCTGGTTGCGCTCGAACGGCTGGTCTAGTCCGCGCATCCTCACCCTCCTCGCAAGTTGCATGTAACTCTTGCAGTGTTGCATGCAACTCAAGATGCTGCAAGCGCTACGCCATGTAGAGGCCGCCATTGATGTCGAGCTGCACGCCCGTGATGAAGGAGGCATCGGGCGACAACAGGAACGCGACCGCGCGGGCGACCTCCTCGGGCTCACCNTGGCGGCCGAGCGGCGTGTCGGCGGCCCACTCGTGGCCGTGCTTCGACACGGAGTCATGGGTCATGCGGGTGCGGATGATGCCCGGCGACACCGCGTTCGCGCGGATCCCGCGCGAACCGAGCTCGAGCGCGAGGGTGCGGGTGAACGCGACGATCGCGCCCTTCGACGCGGCGTAGTGGGCGTGGCCGCGCGAGCCGCGCTCCCCAGCGACTGAGGCGAACGTCACGATTGCGGCGTCGTCGTTGAGCCTCGGCAGCAGCTTGCTCGTGAGCGCGAACACCGCGTCGAGATTGATCGACAGCGTCTGCCGCCACTGCGCGAAGGTGAGCTCGGCGAGGGGCGCCTCGAGGTAGATGCCCGCAGCGGGTGCGAAGCCGTCGACCCCGCCGAGCGCCTCGGCCGCCGCGACGATGCGCGCCTGCACCTCGTCGTCGGTGCCGTCGCCGGCGACGTGCACGACCTCGGCGGATGCGGCGAGCTCGGCCGGTAAGGCCGCGAGCGCGTCGGGGGAGAGGTCGTGCAGCACGAGCCGCGCTCCCTCAGCGCGCAGCAGGAGCGCGAGTGCAGAGCCGATGCCGCCCGCGGCGCCGGTGATGACGACGGTCTTGTCGGTGAAGCGCACCATGACTACGCCTCCTCGTACCACTCGCCGGCGACGGTCATCGCAGCGTCGACCATGAGGTTGTGGCCGCTGATGTAGCTCGCCTCGGCGCCGAGGAGGAAGACAATGGGGCCCGCGATCTCGGCTGGGTCGGCGAAGCGTCGCATCGGGATGCGCCGGCTGATGAGTTCGGTATTGAGGCGTCCCTCGGCTTCGAGCTTGCGGTTGAACGGGGTGTCGACGTAGCCGGGGCCGACCGAGTTCGCGCGAATGCCGTCACGTGCCCACTCGACCGCGAGGGTCTTCGTGAACCCATCGATGCCGTGCTTCACCGCGTTGTAGCTCGCGCGCTGGGGCATGCCCACCTTGCTCGCGACCGAAGTGAGGTTAACGATCGCGCCCCGGCCCGCGCATAGCAGCGGATAGGCGGCGCGGGAGGCGCGCATTGTGCCGTCAAGGTGCACGCTGATGAGGAAGCTCCAGTCCTCATCGCTGAGCTCGGCGGTGGGGCGGGGCCGGGCGACGCCCGCGCTGTTCACGAGGCCGTGCAGCACGCCCTCGGTCGTCGCGATGTCGGCAAACGCCACATCGACGCTCTCGCGCGAGGTCACGTCGACGACGATGCCCCGCGCGCGGTCACCGAGCTGTGCGACCGCCTCGTCGAGGGTGGATCGGTTGAGGTCGAGCAGCACCACGCGGCGCGCGGGGTCGCGCAGCCAGCGCGTCGCGGTGGCAAAGCCGATGCCGCTGGCACCGCCGGTAATAGCGAGAATCTGGTCGGGCTCGGTCACAGAGCACTCCTTCGTGCGGGTAGTCGAGGTTCTGCCCGAAACCCTACTCCGAAATTGCAAATTGGATCCAAATGGGCGAATGCCGACCTTATGCTGGATGCAATTCCGCGGCACTCGCGGCATGATGAATGCGAAGGTTGCCGGCACCAGAGAGGGAGCGACGTGTGAGGACCAGCGACGCCAGCGGGAGCGAGGGCATCACCGACGCGCTACGCACGCTCATTCTCACGGGTGAGCTCGCACCGGGGGAGCGCATCCGGCAGGAGGAACTCGCCGAGCGCTTCGAGACCAGCCGCATGCCGGTGCGCGTCGCGCTGAAGCAGCTCGAGGCTGAGGAGCTCGTGCTGCTCCGTCCCAACGCGGGTGCCTGGGTGAGCAGCATCGACCACGAGGACTTTGTGCAGACGTACCAGCTGCGCGAGGTGCTCGAGCCCTTCGCGATTCGCGCCAGCTTGCCGAAGTTGACCGATGAACACCGCGAGCGTATCCACGAGTTGGCGGCGGCCACGGCCGAGGTAACGGGTCGCTTGGATGTGGTGGAGGAGTTCACGCGCCGCGACCGCGAGTTCCACCTCGCGACCTTCGCCGGCGTGCGCGAGGAGTCGCTCTACGAGCGCGTCGTGCAGCTGTGGAATAAGACCCAGCGCTATCGCCGCATCACGGTGCCGCGCTTCACCAACGCCGACAACGTCGCAACGCACGCCGACCACCAGCTCATTTCCTACTACATCGACCACAACGATGCCGAGTCGCTCGGCGAGGTGCTGCGCCTGCACATTCGCCGCACGCGCATCCTCGGCGAGGCGAGCATCGAGGCACTCGGCGAGGGGTAGCTGGATCCAATCGGGTTGACGGTTGCGTGCAACTGTGGTTCGATCGGGAACTGTTGGATCCAATGATGGATCCCTGGGGCGCGCATCGCGTCCCCTGCGCAGTTCCCGCACCGAGCACAGAAAGAAGCGACGATGACGTCCGCACCCTGGTGGCCGAATCCGGTTTCCGACTCGATCTTCCTCGCTCCCGCCGCCGTCGTTGGCGGCGCCGGCAGCGCCCGACGCCTGCCCGACACCCTCCGCAAGCACTCGAGCTACGAGGGCGGCACCGTCCTGCTCGCGGTTGACGACGCGGTTGTCGGCGCCGGGCTCATCCACCCGATTGAGGCGGGCCTGCGCGACGGCGGCATCGATGTGCTCGTGCGCGGTGGTTTCGGCGCCGAGCCCACGGCCGAGGTCGTCGATAAGGTCGCACAGGTCGCCCGCGACGCCGGGGCCACCGCAGTCATCGGTATCGGCGGCGGCTCGGTGCTCGACTCGTCGAAGCTCATCGCGCTCATGCTGCGCCAGGGCGGCACGAGCGCCGACTGGGTCGGCCCCGTTGCCGACGAGCTCGCCCTCGCCCCGCTTGTGCTCGTGCCCACCACGGTCGGCACCGGCTCCGAGGCGACGAACATCGCCATGGTCACGGTCGACGGCGCCAAGCGCGCCTCGGTCTGCAGCAGCTACGTGCCCGAGGTTGCCGTGCTCGACCCCGAGCTCGTCGGCAGCCTGCCGAACAAGGTGATCGCGGCGACGGGCATGGATGCGCTCGCGCACGCCGTTGAGGCACTCATGTCGTCGAAGGCGTCGATACTCTCGGCCCACGCCTCCTTCCACACCATGGAGCTGCTCGTCGCGAACCTCGAGGCCGCCTACAACGGCGACGCCGAGGCGCTCGCGCGCACGCAGTGGGCTTCGCACCTCGGTGGGCAGGCGCTCAACGCGGGTGTCGTCGTCGGCCACTCGATCGCGTACTCGTTCGCGCACGTCACCCCGATGCCGCACGGCGTCTCGTGCGCCCTCGCGTTGCCGTACTGCATCGCCTACAACCAGCACCTCGAGCCGCGGCTTGCCGAACGCATCGCCCTCGCGCTGACGAACGGCGCGAGCGCCTCGCTGCGCGACGCCGCCGACGCCGTGCAGCAGCTCGCGCGGCGCATGGGCCTGCCGACGACGCTCGGCGAGGCGCGCATCGGCGCCGATCAGGTCGACGAGCTCGCCCGCTACTGCAACGCCGAATACCAGCGCCCCACCAACCCCGAGGCGATGGACGAGCCGCGCCTGCGCGCGCTCTTTGCCGCAGTCGAGACCGGCGACCTCGACGCGGCCTTCGCCGCCACCGCCAACTGAGCACCTGAGGAGCACTCCACATGCAGATCGGACACCTGAAGAACCTCATCGGCGGCGAGTTCGTCGATGCCAGCGCTGGTGGCACCCTCGAGGTGACGAACCCCGCGACCGCGGGCGACATCGTCGGCAGCGTGCCGGCGATGACCGCCGACGAGCTCCCCGCCGTCTTCGAGGCGGCCCGCGCGGGCGCGGCCGAGTGGCGCCGGGCGAACGGCCTCACCCGGGGCGCGGTGCTGCTGCGCACCGCCGCGCTGATCCGCGAGCACGCGACCGAGCTGCGCGACGTCATCGTTGCCGAGCTCGGCAAGACCGTCGCCGACGCGGCGGGCGAGGTCGGCAAGACCGCCGAATTCTTCGAGTACTACGGCGGCATGGGGCGTGACGAGTTCGGCGGCCTCCTCGCCGACGGCCGCCCAAACACCTTCGCGGCGCGCGTGCAGGAGCCCCTCGGCGTTGTCGTGCTCGTCACGCCGTGGAACGACCCGCTGCTCACCCCGGCCCGCAAGCTCGGCCCGGCGCTCATCTCGGGAAATGCGGTCGTGATCAAGCCAGCATCGGCGACCCCGCTCATCCTGCTCAAGCTCGCCGAGCTGTTCCAGGAGGCCGGGCTGCCCGCGGGCGTGCTCAACACCGTCACGGGTCGCGGCCGCGACCTCGGAGACACGCTCTTTGTCGACGACTCGATTCGTGCCGTCTCGTTTACCGGCTCGACCGCCGTCGGCCTCGAGCTGCAGCGCAAGCTCGCGGGCCGCGGCATTCGCGTGCAGACCGAGATGGGTGGCAAGAACGCCGCGGTCGTGCTCGCCGACGCCGACCTCGACCTCGNCAATTCCCACCATCGCCGCGGGCGCCTACGGCCAGGCCGGCCAGCGCTGCACCGCGACGAGCCGTCTCATCGTGCAGCGTGAAGTCGCCGCCGAGGTGCGCGAGCGACTCGCCGACTACGTGCGCGGCATCAACGTCGCGCCGGGCACCGCCGAGGGCGTCGCGATGGGCCCCGTCGTCGACGAGGGCGCGCAGCAGGAGATTCGCGGCCATGTCGAGCGCGCGGTCGCCGAGGGCGCGACCGTCGTGGCCCGCACTGAGCTCACGGGCGCGGCCGCCGAGGCCGGTGCCTTCGTCGAGCCAACGCTGCTCGACGTCACGCGCGAGCACAATATCTGGCGCACCGAGGTGTTCGGCCCAGTCGTCGGGATGCTCGAGGTCGACAGCTTCGGGGAGGCGGTCGAGGCCGTGAACGACTCGAGCTACGGTCTCTCGGCCGCGATCTTTACGAAGAACCTTGGCTCGGCGATGCAGTTTGTCGCACAGATCGACACCGGCCAAGTGTCGGTCAACCAGCCCACGAGCGGCTGGGACATCCACCACCCCTTCGGCGGGTTCAAAGACTCGGGTTCGGGCTACAAGGAACAGGGCGAGGTCGCCCTTGAGTTCTACACCCGCACCAAGGCCGTCGCGATTCGCACGCACTAGAAAGCAGCAGCATGTCACTTCACGACCGTTTCTCGCTCGCGGGCAAGACCTCCATCGTGACCGGCGGTAGTCGCGGGCTCGGCAAAGCGATGGCCCGTGGCCTCGTCGACGCCGGCGCGCGCGTCGTCGTGGTGGCGCGCTCGGAGGATGCGGTGGCCGCCACCGCCGACGAGCTCGGCGCGATCGGTATCGCGGCCGACGTCACCGCCGCCCCCGCGCGGCTGCTCGATGACGCCGAGGTCGCCCTCAGCGCGCCGCTCGACATCGTGCTCCACGCCGCTGGCGGGCAGCACCGCCAGGCCGCCGAGCACTTCGACCCCGAGC
This sequence comes from Gulosibacter sediminis, assembly GCF_014904065.1. GTDB lineage: Bacteria > Actinomycetota > Actinomycetes > Actinomycetales > Microbacteriaceae > Gulosibacter > Gulosibacter sediminis. Next base: position 33,040 of record NZ_JACXJG010000021.1, read on the forward strand.
AGTGGGAGCGCCTGCTGCGCATCAACCTCACGGCGCCGTTCGCACTGAGCCAGGAGCTCGGCCGCCGCCAGCTCGACCGCGGCACGGGTGGCTCGCACATCTTCATCGGCTCGCTCACGAGCACGATCTCGATGCCGCAGATCTCGGCGTACACCGCGACAAAGTCCGGCGTCTATGGCGTCGCCCGCAGCCTCTCCTCTGAGTGGTCGGGCCGCGGTATCCGCGCGAACGCGATCGCGCCCGGCTACTTCCGCACCGAGCTCACCGAGGCCGTGTTCACCGACGAGCAGCGGTACGCCGAAATGCTCGCACGCATCCCGATGGGCCGCTTCGGCGACCCGGAGGAGCTCGCTGGCGCCGCCGTGTTCCTTGCTTCCGACGCCGCCTCGTACCTCACGGGGCAGCTCATCACCGTCGACGGCGGCTGGACCGCCGCCTAATCTGCACCCTTCCCCTCGCTCTGGCTCACCTCGGCCAGCTCCTCAGAACAACGGAGTTCAGATGAATCCACTGCATGCAAGTTTCGATCGGCGAAGCCTGTTCCGCTTCGGCGGTGCGGCCGCCGTCGCCGTCGCGGCGGGCAGCTCGCTCGCGGCCTGTTCGGCGCCCGGCACGACCGAGGAGGTGCTTCGCCTCGGCGTCATGATGCCGATGTCGGGCACGAATGCGCTCCTCGGCCAGGCCTCTTGGGAGGGCGTCGAGATGGCGGTCGCCGACCGCAACGAACGCGGCGGCGTCGCCGGCAAGCGCGTCGAAGTCGTACTCGCCGACGTGCCCGACGTCAACGCCGCGACCTCCGAGGCCCGCCGTCTCGTCTTCAACAACAACATCAAGCTCGGCCTCGGCACCTACAGCTCGTCGCTGTCGACCGCGGCAAGCGAGGTCTTCGCCCGCACCGGCAACAGCTTCGTCGAGCTCGGCGCCGTCGCGGCCGGTATCACCGACCGCGGCTACCCGCGCGTCTACCGCATCAACCCTGCCTCGACGAAGCAGACCGAGCAGGCGCTGAAGTTCACTGCCGAAGTGCTCGCGCCGAAGCTCGACAAGAAGCCATCCGACCTCAAACTCATGATGGTGCATGAGGACTCGAACTACGGCCAGTCGGTCACGGCGAGCGCCGACACGAACGCCGAAGCGCTCGGCATGTCGTTCGCTGACCACGAGGCCTACTCGGCAAAGCAGACCGACCTCTCGTCGACCGTTGCGCGCATCAAGCAGGCCGCGCCCGACGTCATCCTTGCCGTGTCCTATGCCTCCGACGCCGTGCTCCTCGGCCGCCAGATGCGCGACGCCGGCGTCAAGGTCGGCGCGTTCATCGGCATCGGCGGCGGCTACACGCTGCAGGAGTTCGGGGATGCGCTCGGCTCGGCCGCCGAGGGCGTCTACGACTGCGACTTCCCGCAGCCGCGCCTCAGCCCTGAGGCAGCGCCCGAGCTCGCGGGCTTCCTCGAGCGCTACGAGAAGAGGTACAACAAGTTCCCGAGCTCGGGCTACCCGCAGGGCAACTACGCGGGCACCTCGTACGTGCTCGACATCCTCGAGCTCACCGGCGGCAGTGACGACCCCGACGCCTTCCACGAAGCGGCACTGAAGTACGAGGCGCCGAACAGCCAGAGCGTCAACACCTGGGGCTACAAGATGGGCACGAACAACCAGAACGAGCGCTCCGAGGACTACGTCATGCAGTGGCAAGACAACGAGCTCGTCACGGTGTTCCCGACCGAGGTCGCCGTCTCCGAGCCCAAACACACCAGCCCGTTCGGACAGTGAGGTCAGCGAAGCCATGACATTCCTCATTCAAGCCCTCGTCGCCGGGCTCCTGCTCGGCGGGGTCTACGCGCTCGTCGCGGTCGGCCTCAACATCATCTTCGGCGTCGTGAAGATCACGAACTTCGCGCACGGTGAGCTTGTGATGATCGCGATGTACTTCACGTGGTTCCTCTATACCTCGTGGAGCGTCAACCCGTATGTGTCGCTGCTCATCGTCACGCCCATCATGTTCATCTCGGGCGTGCTGCTGCAGAAGTTCATCCTCGAACCGATGCAGGAATCCTCGGCGAACATGAAAATCTTCGTCACGCTCGGGCTCTCGGTGTTCCTGCAGAACTTCGCGCTGTTCCTCTTCGGCGGCCAGTTCCGCACCGTCACGGTGGGCTGGGCGGAGCAGTCGATCTCGGTCGGGGGCGTGAGCGCCACCTACGGTCGCGTGATTGCCTTCGTCGTCGCGATCCTGCTCGTCGTCGCGCTGTTCTGGATGATGAAGCGCACGATGCTCGGCAAGGCGCTCGGCGCGATTGCCGAAGACCGCGACACCGCCCGGATGCTCGGCATCCCGGTCAAGCGCTACTACATGATCGCGATGGGCCTTGGTGCCGCCCTCACCGGCATCGCCGGCGTGCTGATCATCCCGTTCCAGGCCGCATACCCGCTTGTCGGCGCGCATTACACGCTCATGGCGTTTGTCGTCGTCGTGCTCGGCGGCCTCGGCAATATGACCGGCGCGCTCATCGGCGGCCTGTTCCTCGGCGTCATCGAGACCCTCACCGGAACCTACATCGACCCGGCGCTGCAACAGGTCGCAGTGTTCGCCGTCTTCATCGTCGTGCTGATCGTGCGCCCCCAGGGCATCTTCGGTGGCTCGGCTCGCAACGCAGAAGTGGGGCTCAAGTAATGTCGAACCGCAATATACTCGGCCTGGGCATCGCCGGCCTCGTCGCGCTGCTCCTGCCCCTTGTCGTGCATGACCAGTACGTGCTCCACATCGCCGTCATCACCCTTATCTACGTCGGCGTCACCGTCGCCTGGAACCTCATGGCGATCGGCGGCACACTCTCGCTGGGCCACGCCGCGTTCTTCGGTGTTGGCGCCTACACGGTGGCGATCCTCTACGTGAACCTCGGGGTCAACCCGTGGGTCGGCATCCTCGCCGCCATGGTCATGGCTGCCGCCGCGTCGATGGTGCTCGCGGTGCCGCTACTGCGGCTGCGCGGGCCGTTCTTTACCCTCTCGTCGCTCGCGTTCGTCGAGGTGCTGCGCCTGCTCGCGATCTGGGCGGTGCCGCTCACGAACGGCTCGGTCGGCATCACGACCCCGCCCGACCAGGGCTTCGCCTTCATCTCGTTCGAGAATCGCGAGCCGTACTACTTCATCGTGCTCGCCATGGTGATTGTCGCCGTCGCGTTCTCGGTCTGGCTCTACAACTCGCGCATCGGCTATCACCTGCGCGCGATGAAGACCGACGAAGAGGCGATCCGTGCGCTCGGCGTGCACACGAACGGCCTCAAGGTGGGCACGCTCGCCGTCTCGGCGGCGATCACCGGCGCGTTCGGCGCGTTTGCTGCCCTCTACCTGTTCGTGATCGAACCCGAAACCCAGTTCTCGATGACGCTCTACTCGGTGCAGCCGGCCCTGAACGGCATCATCGGTGGCATGGGCACGATCGTCGGCCCGATCATCGGTGCGGTGCTGATGACGCCGCTCGGTGAATGGCTGCGCACCTCGTTCTCGGGTGTGCAGGGCCTCAACTTCATGATCTACGGCGTCGCGCTCATCGTCATCNTGCGCCTCATGCCCGGTGGCCTCGTCGACGGCTGGAAGAAGCTGCGCGGCTGGATGCGCCGGGGCGCGAACTCGAACAAGAAGGACGGTGAGTAGTAATGGCGAATGACACTCTGCTCAAGGTGAGCAACGTCAGCAAGCGCTTCGGAGGTGTGCAGGCGGTCAACGACGTCTCGCTCGAACTCGGCGGTGACGAGATCATCGGCATCATCGGGCCGAACGGCGCTGGCAAGACCTCGTTCTTCAACCTCATCTCGGGGCTGTTCCCCGCCGACTCGGGCACGATCGAGTTCGATGGCAAGGACATCACGAAGACCGACCTGCCCACCCGCGCCCGCAGCGGCATCGGCCGCACGTTCCAGGTCGTGCGTCCGTTCTCGGGCATGACCGTCGTCGAGAATGTCATGGTGCCGGTGCTGATCAACCATCCCCGCCCATCCGTCGCCCGAGCCAAGGCGATGGAACTGCTCGACGAGCTCGGCATTGCCGATATCGCCGAGCGGCCCACCGAGTCGCTCACGCTTGCGATGCGCAAGCGCGTCGAGGTGGCGAAGGCGCTCGGCACCGAGCCGAAGCTGCTGCTCCTTGACGAGGTGCTCGCCGGCCTGAACAGCCGCGAGGTCACCGAGGTGCTGCCGTTCGTCACGCGGGTGCGCGACCGCGGCGTCGCGATTCTCATGATCGAGCACATCGTCGCGGCCGTCATGGAGGTCTCCGACCAGATGATGGTGCTCAACAACGGCCAGGTGCTCGCCGCAGGCGACCCGCAGGACGTCATCACCGACCCAAAGGTGATCGAGGCGTACCTCGGCACGAAGCACACCGACGACACAATCGCGAGCAACATCATCTCGGAAGCCGAGCAGCGAGGGAGCCAATCCAATGCTTGAGGTTCAGCACATCAGCGCCTTCTACGGCGACGCCCAGGCCATCGAAGACGTGTCGTTGACGCTGCCCGACAGCGGCATCACCGCCTTCCTCGGCCCGAACGCGGCCGGTAAGTCGACGACGCTGCGGGTCATCTCGGGCCTGCTCAAGGCGGCGAGCGGCAAGATCATCTTCAACGGTGAGGACATCACGAACGCGCCGGTGAAGCGCCGCGTCGAGCTCGGCATCGTGCAGGTGCCCGAGGGGCGCAAGCTCTTCGGGTCGATGTCGGTCGAAGACAACCTGCTGCTCGGCGGCTTCGTCAGCCGCGGGGACGGCAACGCCCAGTCGCGGCTCGACGAGGTCTACCACCACTTCCCGCGTCTGCTCGAGCGGCGCAAGCAAGAGGCCGGGCTGCTCTCGGGCNGGTGAGCAGCAGATGGTCGCCATCGGCCGCGGGCTCATGGCGAACCCGAAGGTGCTCATGATTGACGAGATGTCACTCGGCCTTGCCCCGGTGATCGTCGAGCAGATGTTCGCGCTCGTGCGCGAGATCGCGACTGCCGACATGACGGTGCTGCTGGTCGAGCAGCACGTGCAGAACGCGCTCGAGGTTTCCGAACACGGCACCATCATCGAGGGCGGGCAGTCGCGCCTCAGCGGCACAGCGCGCGAGTTGCTCGACAGCGACGTGGTGCGAGAGTCGTACTTTGGCAACTGAGCAGCTCGCAGCGCGGCTTCGCTCGCGCACGCCGTGGGATGTGGTGATCGACCGCGTGGTCGAGCCGAGCCCCGCGGCGGGCGAGGTGCGCATCCGCACCGAGGCCGTCGGCCTCTGTGGCAGCGACGTGCACGCGGTGCGCGCCGACGCGGGGTACGAGTGGGTGCCCGAGAACGTCGTCATCGGCCACGAAGTGGTGGGCGTGGTGGATGCGGTGGCCCAGGGCATCGACGCGGCGCTCGTCGGCCGTCGGGTCGTGCCGATCGCCATCGACGGCTGCGGCCACTGCGCGGTCTGCCGCGCCGGGCACACCAACCGCTGCCTCGAGCGCAACTGCATGGGCATGCACTTCGACGGCGGCCTCGCCGAGTCGTTCGTGTTCGCGGCCGACCGCCTGCACGTGCTCGCCGAGCAGTCGCTCGACGCCCGGCTCGCCGCGCTCATCGAGCCGATGGCCGTCGCGCACCAGGCGCTGCGGGGCATCGCGACCGCCTTCGACACCGAGGCCGCCGGGATCGAGCCGCTGCGGGGTGTCGAACTCTGCGTGAGCGGCCCCGGTGCCGTTGGCTTGCTCGCCGGCTGCGCCGCGCTCGCCGCCGGCGCGAACGTCACGATCAGCGGACCGCCCTCGGGCGCCGAGTCGCGCATGGCAGCGGCGCTCGCGCTCGACATGCGGGCGGATGCGCCCGGCCGCGAGTTCGACGCGTGGCTCGACGCCTCCGGCGCCGGAGTCGCCCTGCGCGGGGCGCTACCTCGAGTGCGCCGCGGCGGCGTCATCGGCGTGCCCGCGATGTTCGCGGCCGAGGTCGCGCTCGACATGAACGCGATCGTGCGCGGCCAGCTCACGTTGCGTGGCTCGTACGCCTACACCCGCGAGGACTTCGCGGCGGCCGAGCGCATCGTGGGGGAGCGCGCCGACGCGCTCCACGCCATCGTTGAGGAGTTCACCATTGCCGAGACCGTGACTGCGCTGCGCGCGGCGGCCGACGCGACCGTCGTGAAGCCGGTCGTCGTGTTCTCGGCGTAGCATCCCGGGATGCTCCCGGTTGGAAGGAGACCATCGTGGTTCGTTTTCTCACTGAGGCCAACATCGACGGACTCGTCGACCAGCGCGACGCGCTCGAGGCCGTGACCGACGCGCTGCGCGACCAGGGTCGCGGCGACTCGGGCAATGCGCCGCGAACGCGCGCGAAGCTCGGGCCGCTCGTGCTCAACGTGCTCGGCGGCAGCGTCGCGAGCGCGAACGCGATCGGTGCGAAGGTGTACGTCACCGGCAACGGCGCCGCGAAGTTCTGGGGCCTGCTGTTCGATGACGAGGGCGCGCTCACGACGCTCTACGAGGCCGACCGGCTCGGCCAGCTGCGCACCGGCGCTGCGAGCGGCGTCTCGGCCCGCGAGCTCGCGCCCGGCGGCGCTGACACCGTCGCGATCGTTGGCACCGGGTACCAGGCGCAGACGCAGGCCGAGGCGGTGCTGCTCGCCCTCGGCGCGACGAAGCTGCACGTTTACGGCCGCAACGCCGAGCGCGCCGACGCCTTCGCCGCGCTGCTTGCCGAGCGCACGGGCGTGACCGCGAGCCGCTTCGACACCATCGACGAGGCGATCGCCGACGNNACGTCGTCATCACCATGACGAGCGCGCACGACCCGGTGATCCTCCGCCGGCACATGCTGCCGGGCAAGCACTACATCTTCGCGGGCTCAAACAACCCCGCCAACTCCGAGGTCGAGCCCGAGGCGATGCGTGAGATCGACCTGCTCGTGACCGACGATGTCGTGGCCGCGCAGNCGCGAGGGCGGCACGCTCATCCGCGCCGCCGAGGCCGGGGCGATCGACTGGGCTGACGTGCGCGAGCTCGGCGAACTGCTCGCGCTCGGCGAGGTGCGCGGCGACGCGGATGCGATCACCGCCTTCGTCTCGCAGGGCGCCGGCTCGTGGGACACGGCGCTCGCGGCCGTCGCCGCCGCCCGGGCCGCCGAACGCGGCGTCGGCATCGACCTGCCGATCGACGGAGCCCCCGCCCGCGATCGCCGCTAGTCCTCCTAGAGCAGCGCGCGGACTCGCTCGGCGACGCGCTCGGGGCTGAGGCCGTACTTGTCGAGCAGGAAGTCGTTCGGGGCCGACTCCGACCAGGCGTCGGCGAGGCCGAGCACGCGCAACGGCGTCGACACGTCGTGGCGCGCGAACATTTCGGCGAGCAAGCCGCCGAGGCCACCGATCTCGGTGTGTTCCTCGACCGAGACGACGATCGGCGCACCCTCGAGCACAGCGAGCACCCGCGCGTCCTCGAGCGGCTTCAGCGTGGGCAGGTGCACGACTTGCGCGTCGACGCCAGCCGCCGCGAGCAGCTCGGCCGCCTCGAGCACGCGCGAGGCCTGCACGCCGGTCGACACGAGCGTGACGTCGCCGCCGCGACGCAGCGTGTGCACCGCGCCGAGCTCGAACTCGTAGTCGGCGTCGAACACCGGGGCGACCGCGTCGCGGGCGTAGCGAATGTAGACGGGTCCGTCGAAGCCAGCGGCCCATTCGGTGACCGCGCGGGCCTCGTGCTCGTCGGCGGGAGCGAGCACCGTCATGTTCGGCATCGCACGCATGATCGCCAAGTCCTCGATGTCCTGGTGCGTCTTGCCGCTCGAGCCGTTGAGCAGGCCCGAGTAGGCGGCGCAGAGGCGCACCGGCACCTTCGTCTGTGAGACGAGCATGCGAATCTGGTCGAGGGCGCGGTTCGTGAGAAACACCCCGAACGTCGACAGCCACGGACGGTAGCCGATCGTCGCGAGGCCGAAGGCCATGCCGACGAGGTTCTGCTCGGCGATGCCAACCTGCACGAACGCCTTCGGGTTCTGCTTCGCGACGGTGTCGGCCTTCGTCGAGGTGGCGAGGTCGCCGTCGAGCACGATCACGCGCTCATCGGTGACGCTGAGGCGGGCGAGGGTCTCGCCCCACACACTTCGTTGCGCGGTCATGCCTGCTCCTGCGTGAGGTCGAGGCGCGCCTGCGCCAGTTGTTCGGGGGTCGCGATGCCGTTGTGCCACGCGTAGGTGCCCTCGGTGAACGAGATGCCGCGGCCCTTCGAGGTGGTCGCGAGAATCACGGATGGGCGGCCGTCGCGGTCGCGCGCCTCGGTGACGGTGCTGAACGCGTCGAGGATCTCGGCGAAGTCGTGCCCGTCGATTTCGAGCACGTGCCACCCGAAGCCGGCGAACACCGCGGCGAGGTCGACGTGGCCGAGCGGCTCGCTGCGGTCGAAGCGGTCGTCGTCGTTCGCGGGCCAGCCGTACTGCTGGAGGCCGTTGAGGTCGATGATCGCGGTGAGGTTGTCGAGGCGGTAGCGCGGCGCCGAGAGTACGGTCTCCCACACCATCCCCTCTTCCATCTCGCCATCGCCGAGCATCACCCAGACGTGGTTATCGGATCCAAGTCGCTTCGCGCCGAGTGCCATGCCTGCGCCAGCTGAGAGGCCCTGGCCGAGCGAGCCGGTCGACGCGTCCACGCCGGGCGTGAGCCGCATGTCGGGGTGCCCCTGCAGGCGCGAGTCGCCGTGGTCGAACGTCGCGAGCTCGTCGATGGGGAAGAATCCGCGCATCGCGAGCACCGAGTAAAGGCCGATCGCATTGTGGCCCTTCGAGAGAATGAAGCGGTCGCGGCCCGGGTCCTGGGGGTTCTCCGGGTCGACTCGCAGCTGCGCGAAGTAGAGCGCGACGAGCAAGTCCATCGCCGAGAGCGGGCCGCCGACATGGCCGGCCTTCGAGGCGGTGACGGTGTTGATGACGTGCCAGCGGCCCTCGCGGGCGAGCGCTTCGAGCTCGTCGATGCGTGGCGCCGTCGTGGTGTGGGTCGCGTCGTTGGGTCCCATGCAGCCTCTCCCTTGATCTGCTGATTGGATCCAATCGTACTGTACGTGGGGCGCCCTTCGCCACGAGAAAGGTGGGGGCGGATGCGCGGCTAGCGGCCGAGCGCGTGCCGGCGCACGTCGCGGGGCGATTCGCCGTACGCCTGTTTGAAGGCCCGAGAGAAGTGGGCCGGGTCCTTAAAGCCCCAGCGGCTGCCGATCGCGGCGACCGAGACATCCGCGTGTTCTGGGCTCGTGAGGTCAAGGTAGGTGCGCTCGAGGCGGCGCGTGCGGATGTACGACGCGACCGTCTGGCCCTGGTCGTGGAAGAGGTTGTGAAGGTGGCGCACCGAAATGAACGCGTCGGCGGCGATCGAGTTCGGGCTGAGCCCCGGATCTCCCAGATTGTCGTCAATCCGGTCGCGCACCTGCTGCAGCAGCGAGAGGTGCGGGTCGGCGGCGAACTTCACGAGGTCGAGTTCGTTCGAGAGCAGAGTGTCGAGCAGGTCGACCGCGTTCTGCACGAGTTTCGCGCCCGCGGGGCCGCGCAACTCGTGCATGTTCGTGCCAAGGGTGGCGAGAAACGGCGAGACCACGCGGCCGAGCCCCTCCGAGCCGGCGAGCCGGATCGCCGTGAACTGCGACGAGAGGCGGTGCGGCACGCTGAGTCGCGCGTGCGGCAGCATGATCACGAGCGAGCGGAAGCGGTGCGTGAACTCGAGCTCGTAGGGCACAGAGGTGTCATAGATCGCGAGGTCGCCGGGGGAGAGCGTGACGCTGCGGCCGCTCTGGCGGAGCGTGCCCGTGCCCTCGAGGTGCAACGAGATCTTGCAGAAGTGCTCGGTCGCCTCGGCAATCTGCTCCGGCGTGCGCTCGACGAGCTGCGGGTCGGCGCGCACGTCGGTGAAGCCGACGCCGTGCACGTTGACGCCGTTGATGCGGCCGCGGAAGCGCTCGCCGAGCCCGCTCGTCACGATGAGCGGCACGAACGAGGCGTTTACTTCCTCCTGAAACTGCGCGAGCGTGAGGTTCACCGGGTCGAACGAGTCGCGCCCGCCGCCGGGCACGTGAATAGCACCGGTGGGCGCACCATCGGGGCCCTCGGTGACGTCGGTGTCCATCCATGCCTGCGACATTTGCCCCTCATCGTAGCCAGTCGAGCGTAGAGGCGGCCGGAGATCCTCCCAGAATTAGATTTGATTTCAAATACGATTCGACGGAAACTGAGGAGGCAACTTCTTCCGCGGTCGACGAGCGCCCGCATGCTCCGTCGCAGAAGAAGCGAACCTCACCAAGCCACGCTGCATCGTGGTTGACAAAGGAGTCCCCCATGTCTGAAACCTCCGCGGAGCAGCGCTCTGCGAAAGAGCGCCGGCGCGTCGTCGGCGCGACCATCGTCGGCACCACCATTGAGTGGTACGACTTCTTCA
>NZ_JACXJG010000021.1:43454-43570 GCF_014904065.1 Gulosibacter sediminis
CTACGCGAACGCCGCCGGCCTCGTGTTCAACCAGCTCTTCTTCGCCGAGGTCGGCGGCACGATCGGCCAGATCCTCACCTTCCTCACGGTGGGCATCTCGTTCCTGTTCCGCCCGC
>NZ_JACXJG010000021.1:43576-52100 GCF_014904065.1 Gulosibacter sediminis
CGGCGCGGCGCTCGTCGGCCACTATGGCGATCGCCTCGGCCGCAAACTCATGCTCGTCATCACGCTCGTGCTCATGGGCGCGGCGACGACGCTCATCGGCGTATTGCCGACCTACGAAGACGTCGGCATTGTCGCGCCGATTCTGCTCATCCTCCTGCGCATCCTGCAGGGCATCTCGGCCGGCGGCGAGTGGGGCGGCGCGGTGCTCATGGCCGTTGAGTACGCCCCGGTCAACAAGCGCGGCCGTTACGGCATGTTCCCGCAGCTCGGCGTGCCGATCGGCATGCTGCTCGCGACCGGCGTGCTCGCNCTCATGTCGGGCGTCATCTCGCCCGGAGAGGCGTTCAACGAGTGGGGCTGGCGCGTGCCGTTCCTGCTTTCGATCGTGCTCGTCGTCGTCGGCTTCATCGTGCGCCAGTCGGTCGAGGAGTCACCGGTCTTCACCGAGATGAAGGAGACGGGCAATCGCATCAAGATGCCCATCGTCGAGCTCTTCCGCAAGCACTGGAAGCTCGTCATCCTGCTCGCCCTCGTCTTCGCGGGCAACAACGCGGCCGGCTACATGATCACCGGCGGGTTCATCCTCAACTACTCGACGAACCCCGAGGGGCTGCTCGCGATGGACCGAACGAGCGTGCTCAACGCGGTCACGATCGCGGCGGCGATGTGGTTCGTCTCGACGTTGGTCTCGGGTTACCTCGCCGACCGCATCGGTCGCAAGAACACGTACATCATCGGCTTCCTCTGGATGGCCCTGTTCGCATTCCCGCTGTTCTGGTTCGTGAACACCGGCGACCTGCTCTGGCTCACCGTGGGCATGGTCATCTTCGCCGTCGGCCTCGGTCTCACATACGGCCCGCAGGCGGCCTGGTACGCCGAGACCTTCCCCGCGTCGGTGCGCACCTCGGGCGTCTCGATCTCGTACGCGCTCGGCGCGATCCTCGGTGGCGCCTTCGCCCCGACCATCGCCGCCGCGCTCGTTGCGCAATTCGGCACGACGCAGGCCGTGTCGCAGTACCTGCTCGTCATGATCCTCATCTCGCTCAGCGCCGTGCTCGTGCTCCGCGACCGCCGCGGCATTCCGCTCGACGTCGGCTTCGAGGAGTCGGGCCGGTATCACCTGTTCGACCCCGACCGCCTGCCCACCGAGACCTCGGCGATCATGGTCGAGTACTACGGCGCCGACGAACTAACCAAGCTCCGGTAGCGTTCGCGCGTCCTCCTGCACGAGCGCCACGAGCGCGTCGATGAGCGGCTGTACCCGCCGCATCGGCCGGTTTCGCCGCCACACCGCCACGACTTCGGTCGGGGTGGGTGGCGGCGAAATTGGTTTCACGACGATGTGGCCGCCGTCGCGCGTGCCCTCGTTGAGCGAGCGCATGACGAAGAGACTCCAGCCGAGGCCGGCCGCGACGTACGAGCGCGCGAGCTCGTAGCCGTCGGTCGAGAAGCGCGTGTTCACAGAAATGCCCGCAGCCTCGAGCACCGATTGCGTGTGCTCCCAGCTCGGTGACTGGTCGTAGCGAATGAACGGTTCGTCGGCGAGCTCGCGCAGGTCGACGCGCTCGGCGTCGGCGAGGCGGTGGTCGGGTGGCAGCGCGACGTGGGCGTGCAGCTGGCGCAGCACCCTGCGTTCGAAGTCGCCGGCGAGGTCGAAGCCGNAGCAAATGCCGAGGTCGACCTGACCGTGCTCAACCTCCTGTTGCAGGCGCGATGCGGGCATCGTCGACACCTGCACGCGCAGGCCGGGATGCGCATCCTCGAGCTTGCGCACGAGTCGCGGCGCGAGCGTGGGTGCGAGCGTCGGGTAGGTCGCGATGTGCACGGTACCGCGCAGCTCGACCGACGAGAACTCCGCCTGGAAATCCTGCGTTTGCACGAGCAGCGAGCGCGCGCGCTGGACGGCGAGGGTGCCCTCAGAGGTGAGCTGCACACCGTGCGCGCGGCGGCGCACGAGCAGCGTCGTGCCGAGGCTTCGCTCGAGCTGGGTGAGCGCGGTCGCGACCGCCGATTCTGAAACGTGCAGGCTCGCGGCGGCCGCGGCGATGGTGCCGTGCTCCGCGACGGCGACGAGGTACTCGAGCTGGCGCAGCGTGAAGTCGGACATGCGCTCGATCTTCCCATAACATCATTCAAATAGGGGATGTTCTACGAAACTCCGTGCTTTTGCTTTGGTTCGCGCGGTGGAATTGTTGCAGTACTGGGCCGCACCGACGCGTCCCCACCGCACCGTGACACCGACGTCCGAGGAGCACACCATGACTGCGACCTGCCCGTTCTTTGCCGGTTCTGCGACCGCCGTCGCCGAGCCCGAGTACACGCCCTACGAGGCGCCTGAGCCGCTGCCCGGCACGTACATCGCCGACTGGGTGACGCTCGAGGACCTCACGCGCGACCCGTTCCCGACGTTCGCGAAGCTGCGCCAGGAGCATCCGGNCGTACGTGCCGGCGGCCGGTCGCTACTTCGTGACGCGCTACGAGGACGCGCACACCGTCGACAACGACCCCGGAACCTTCACGGCGAACGAGCGCGGCTCGCTCATGAAGAAGTCGATGGGCCACTCGATGCTGCGCATGGACGACCCGAACCACGCCGTTCAGCGGGCGACCTACGGCAATGTGCTCAAGCCGAAGGCGATCAAGGCGAGCTGGCGCCAGGTGTTCGAGGAGAGCTACGAGCGCTACGCCGCCGTGCTGCGCGAGGTCGGCCCGGGCGTCGAGTTCGTGCACCACTTCGCCGGGCCCTACGCGGCCGAGAACCTGCGTCGCGTCATGGGCTTCGAGAACGCGACTGACCAAGACATGATCCGCTGGTCACAGACGATGATCAACGGCACCGGCAACTACGCCGACGACCCCGAGTTGTGGGCCGAGGCGAAGCGCAGCTACGACGAGGTGAACATCGCCCTGGACGAGATGATCGCGCACTATTGGGAGCACCCGAACGACACGCTCATCTCGAACATCATCCACACGTCGAACGGCGATGAGGTGACGCTCGCGAACATCCGCGCGAACCTCAAAATGTCGATCGGCGGCGGCATCAACGAGCCGCGCGACGCGATCACGACGATCATGATGGGCCTGTTCGGCGAGCCCGAGCAGCGCGCCGCCGTGCTCAACGGCACCCGCACGTGGAAGGACGCCTTCGAGGAGGGAGTGCGGTGGATCGCCCCGATCGGCATGTACCCGCGCCAGACCACCCGCGAGGTCGAACTCGGCGGCACGGTGCTGCCGGCCGGCGCGAAGCTCGGCGTCGTGGCACTCTCGGCGAACCGCGACGAGTCAGTGTTTGCGAACGCCGACCGCTACGACCTCGGCCGCGAGAAGCAGCCGCACCTCGCGTTCGGCGGCGGCGTGCACTTTTGCGCCGGCGCGTGGCTCGCTCGCTCGCAGGTGGCCGACGTCGCCCTGCCGCGGCTGTTCGCCGAATTCCCGGGCCTGCGCCTCGACCCCGAGCAGCAGGCCGTCGAAACGGGATGGGTCTTCCGCGGCATGACGCACATGCCGATCACCTGGGACGCCTAGGCCGACCCCGCTTACTCTTCCGAAAGGACACCCCGTATGCCCAGCATTACCTACCGCCGCGTTGACGGCACCTCGGCCACCGTCGTCGTCGACGAGGGCACCTCGATCATGCGCGCCGCCCTGCAGAATGACGTGGCCGGCATCGTCGGCGAGTGCGGCGGCCAGGCCATGTGCGCCACCTGCCACGTCTACGTGCCCGACGGCGTCGACCTGCCAGAGGTGAGTGAAGATGAGGACGAGATGCTCGAGTGCACCACCTCGGATCGCCTCGACAACTCGCGCCTCGGCTGCCAGCTGCTCGCGGGCCGCGACTTCGACGAGCTCACCGTCGACCTGCCCGAATCGCAGGTGTAGCGATGCGCGTCGTCATCGCGGGCGCCGGGCACGCGGGTGTGCAAGCGGCCGAGACGCTGCGCGACGAAGGCTTCGACGGCGAGATCGTCTTGCTCGACCGCGACACGCGGCTGCCGTACCAGCGCCCGCCGCTGTCGAAGGACGGCCTCGCCTCGGGCGACGAGCCGCTGCCCNCTGCGCGGCGCCGAGTTCTACGAGCGCCTCGGCATCGAGCTGCGCCTCGGGGTCGAGCTACGCGGCATCGACCCGGGCGCCCGGACGATCGAGCTCGCGGATGCGCGGGGCGAGCGCTCGCGCCTCACCTACGACGAGCTGGTGCTCGCGGTCGGCGCGCCCGCCCGGCCCCTGCGCTGCGCCGACGCCGCGTCGGCACGTGCGCACGTGCTGCGCACGGCCGACGACGCCGAGGCGTTGCGCGGCCGGCTCGCCGACGCCGAGCGCGTCCTCGTGGTCGGCAGCGGCTTCATCGGGCTCGAGTTCGCTGCCGTCGCCGCGACGAAGGGCAAGCAGGTAACGCTGCTGAGCCGGGGCCCGCGCGTGCTCGGTCGCTCGGCCTCGGCGACGACCGCTGACTGGCTCACCGCACACCTGCGCGCGGCCGGCGTCGAGTTCGTGTTCGGCGTCGACGCGCTCGCCGACGAGCAAGACCTCGCCGACTGGCCGGCCGACCTCACCGTCGCCGGCATCGGCGTCGACGACTGCCCAGTATTCGCCGACGCCGCGGGTGCCGCCGGCCTCGCCACCGACCGCGGCGTCATCGTCGACGCGTCGCTGCGCACGAGCCTGCCCGGCATCTGGGCGATCGGCGACATCGCCCGCTTCCCGGATGCGCGGGGCGAGTTCCAGCGCATCGAGTCGGTGCAGAACGCCACCGAGCAGGGCCGCCATGTCGCGCGTGCGATCGTGCACGGCGCGAGCGACTACGACGAGGTGCCGTGGTTCTGGTCGATCCAGGCTGGCGCGAAGCTCCAGATCGCCGGCCTCGCCGACGGCGCCGACACCGAGGTTGTGCTCGGCGATCCCAGCGCCGGTAAGTTCTCGGTGCTGCGGTTTGCGGGGGAGCGGCTCGTCTGCGTCGAGTCGGTGAACAAGCCGGCTGACCACGTCGCCGCCCGCAAGCTGCTCGCCTCCGCGGCCGCCGCATCCGTCACCCCGGCCGCCGCGGCCGAGCCCGGCTTCACGCTGAAGTCGGCGCTCGTGCCCGCATAATCAGCCACGAAAAAGCCCGCCCGGGTGAGGTTCGTTCCTCGCCCGGGCGGGCTTTGTTCGTCGGGGTGGGTTAGAGGCGCGAGCCCTCGAGCGACTGTGTCGTCTCGTTGGTGTCGTCGGCCTCGTGGACCATGCAGCTCACGAGACGGTCGTTGTTCTCATCCCAGCTGCCCTGGGTCGGCATGAGGTACTGCACGCCGAGGGTCGACTGGTCGTAGGCGGTGCCGATGAAGTCCTCGAATGGTTGGCCGTAGCACTGTTCTGCAATTTGGTTCTCAATTGCAGTCTTGTCGAACTCGTCGATGTCAGTCACATCGAACTCGTAGAACACCTCGTACTCGTGCGGCTGGGTGCAAGGCACGATCTCGAGAGTCTGGTACTCGGACGACTCTTCCTCGGGCTGCGTCACGCAATCGCCGACGGTGAGGTCGAAGACGCTCTGCTCTTCGGGAGCCTGGAACTCTTCTTCGTCCGACTCCTCGGGCTCAGTGGTTTCCTCGGTCGTGTCGGTGGTCTCTTCGGTGGTGTCCTGCTCGTCGGCCTCGGTGTTCGAGCGGTCTTCGATGCGCTCGTTGCCGCTCTGGCAACCGGTGAGCACGAGCCCAGCGATCGCAACGGCGGCGAGGATGCCAGGGGTGCGCAGTTTCTTAGTCGACATGATGTTCCTCTTCTTTGCGGGGGGGGTNCGCCAACCGGCTGAGAACAGCCTAAGTTTTCGCGGCGGACCGGGTCGTCATCCGCAAGATTGCAGTCCCGTCGTTGGAATCAGACCGAAGACTGATCGACACCTCCGACCGTGCGCGGCATCGGCGTGCTTGTGCGGATGTACACCAGGCTTTGTGCTATCTGGGATCTTGGTGCAAACTATGGACAGGATCAAAACCGAGTCGAAATTGTGACCGCCCCCGCTGGTTGCACCGGACCAGTCCAGATCTGCGAGTTTCGCGCCGCAACGCCGGGGTGCGAGCGAGTCCGTTGCCTCGGGGATGCCGTGTTCCCCCGGGGCAACGACGCTTTCCCGGCTCGCTACGCGAGCGCGGCTGAGATCGTGCGCGCCGCCTCGTGCAGGCTCGCGACGATCGCGGCCTCGTCGCGGTCCTCGCCCGAGTTGAGGAACACGACGGCGAGCGACGCGAGCTGCTCGTCCGCGAGGGGGAGGGGCACGGCGAGCGCCGAGAGGCCGGGCACCGCCTCGTTCGACGAGGTGGCGTGGCCACGCAGGTGCGCCGCGCGGATGCCCTCGTCGTCGGGGTCGAGGCCGTGCGCCCGAAGTTCGTCGAGCTCGCGACCGTTCATCTGCATCCGCACCGCGAGGCCCGCCGCGCCCGCCGTGACCGGATGCCGGCTGCCCGGGCGCTGCGCGACCGAGGTCGACGCGACCCGCGGCTCGACGCTCATGAGCGTGACGATGTCGTCGTCGTCGAGCAGGCCGACGAACGCCGTGACGGCGAAGCGGTTCGCGAGGTCGGTGAGCTCGGGGAGGGCGACGGTCTGCAGGTCGCGCTGCACGCCGCGCGCGAGCTGCGCCATGCGTGGGCCGAGGCGGATGAGCCCCTGCGAGTCGCGGCGCACGAGCCCGTGGTCCTCGAGCGTACGCAGGATGCGGTAGGCCACCGAGCGGTGCACGTTGAGGGCGGCGGCGAGGTCGGCGATCGAGATCGGTCGGCCTGCCTCGGCGAGCACCTCGAGGGCCCGGATGCCGCGGGAAAGCGTCTGCGCGTGCGAGGACGTCTGTCGGTTCGCGGTAGTGGGGGCCATGTCGCTAGTTTGGCACGCGCGCAATCGGTTGTGGTTTCGCACAAAGATCTGGGGCGGATGCGTGCGGCAACACCAGCGGCCGCGGAACCTTCGCGGTGTACCGTCGAAGGACGCGTGAGCGCGTGATACGCGTCCAGATACCAGCGCAACGAATTGGAGTCATAGATGACCTACCCAACTGAGGCAGAGCTCCTCGCGAAGGTTCCGACCCAGCTGCTCATCGGCGGCGAGTGGGTCGNGCGAGGGCGGCGACGCGTTCGTCGTGAACAACCCCGCTACCGGTGCCGAGCTCGCACGCGTGGCCAACGCATCCGTCGAGCAGGGCATCGCTGCCCTCGATGCCGCCGTCGCGGTCAAGGACGAGTGGGCACGCACGCCCGCCCGCACCCGCGCCGAGCTGCTGCGTAAGGCCTTCGACGATGTCATGGCCCGCCGCGACGAGTTCGCGCTGCTCATGACGCTCGAGATGGGCAAGCCGCTCGCCGAGGCGCAGGGCGAGGTGAACTACGGTGGCGAGTTCCTCCGCTGGTTCTCCGAGCAGGCCCCGCGCATCGTCGGTCGCTACACCGAGAACCCCGAGGGCACGCAGCGCATGATCGTGTCGCACCACCCGGTCGGCCCCTGCTTCCTCATCACCCCGTGGAACTTCCCGCTCGCCATGGCGACCCGCAAGATCGCCCCGGCGCTCGCGGCGGGCAACACCGTCATCGTGAAGCCGGCGTCGCTCACCCCGCTCACGACCCTGTACTTCGCGAAGGTCCTCGAAGAGGTCGGCGTGCCGAAGGGTGTCGTCAACGTCATCACGACCCGCAACACGGGTGGCGTGACCGACGCGATCATGGCCGACGACCGCCTCCGCAAGATCTCGTTCACCGGCTCGACCCCGGTCGGTATCGGTCTTATGAAGAAGGCCGCCGACAAGGTGCTGCGCTCGTCGATGGAGCTTGGTGGCAACGCCCCGTTCGTCGTGTTCGAGGACGCCGACCTGGACAAGGCCGTTGAGGGCGTTATCGCCGCGAAGTTCCGCAACATCGGCCAGGCGTGCACCGCCGCGAACCGCATCATCGTGCAGGCGTCGATCGCCGACGAGTTCTCGAAGCGCGTCGCCGCGAAGGTGAACGACTTCAAGATGGGCCCCGGCATCGAGGACGGCGTCGTGATCGGCCCGCTCGTCGAGCAGAAGGCCGTCGACAAGGTCAAGGAGCTCGTTGACGACGCCGTGGAGCAGGGCGCCGAGGTCGTGTCGGGCGGTAGCCCGGTCGACGGCGACGGCTACTTCTTCGAGGCGACCGTGCTGAAGAACATCACCCAGGGCGCCAAGATCTTCCGCGAGGAGATCTTCGGCCCGGTGCTGCCGATCATCACCTTCGAGACCGAGGACGAGGCCGTCGCGCTCGCGAACGGCACCGAGTACGGCCTCATGTCGTACGTCTTCACCGAGAGCTTCGACCGCGGCCAGCGCATGATGGACCGCATCGAGTCGGGCATGATGGGCCTCAACGTCGGCGTGCTGTCGAATGCGGCCGCCCCCTTCGGTGGCGTGAAGCAGTCGGGCCTCGGCAAGGAGGGGTCGTTCGAGGGCATCGAGGAGTACCTCTACACGAAGTACACCGCCATCCCGAACCCCTACGCCACGGCCTAACCCCGGCCACCTAGAACGGTTGAGTGGTCACTT
>NZ_JACXJG010000021.1:52113-61988 GCF_014904065.1 Gulosibacter sediminis
TCGCGAGTGGAGGAGAGGGAACTGATGGTGGAGAGTCGTGAGGGTAGGGCGCAGCGCGCGCCGAGCATCCTGCTGTTTGTGTTGATCGCCGCGATGGCGGTCGGCATCGTCTTCAACTTTGGCGTCACCTCGCTGAGCGCGCCGCTCATCGAAACGTTCGGCATCACCGACGGCCAGTTCGGCATCATCCTCTCGACAATCTTCCTCTCGGCCGGCCTCACGTCGACGCTGCTCGGTGTGCTCGCCGACCGGCTGCGCACCATCGTGCAGTTCGCGATCATCATGGTCGGCACGCTGCTCGCCTTCGTCATCACGATCGTCTGGCACAGCTTCGCTGGCTTCATCGTCGCCGCGCTCTTCGTCGGCCCGGCTCAGGCGATGTCGAATCCGGTGACGAACCGTCTCATCGCGACGCGCGTGCCGGCCGCCCAGCGCTCGACCTGGATGGGCTGGAAGCAATCGGGCGTGCAGATGGGCATGCTCGTCGCCGGCCTCAGCTTTCCCCTCATCGCGACGGTCGGCGGCTGGACCGCCGCCGCGACCTTCGGCGCCGCGATCAGCGCCGCCTGCTTCGCGATCAGTTGGATCGTGCTCAACCGCCTGCGTCGCCCGGCCAACGGCGGCACCGCCCCGGTAACCGGCACGATCGTCACGAACCCCAGCGAGGCGACGAAGCTGCCGCCCGCGGTCTGGGTATTCGCCGCCATCTCATTTCTCAACGCCGTCGGCACGCAGGGCGTCAACACCTACGTATCGCTCTTCTCGATCCGCGAGTTCGACTTCCCGGTCGAGCTCGGCGGCCTGCTGCTCGGCGTCATCGGCGTCATCGGCATCCTCAGCCGCGTCGGCTGGGGCCGCGTCAACGGCAGCTGGGGCCGCCCCGCCCCGCTCATCTCGGTCATGAACCTCGGCGGCATCGCGGGCCTCGGCGCGCTCTGCCTCGCGTCGATCACCGGCCAGGTGTGGCTCGTCTGGGTTGGCATCGCGATGCACGCCGCGCTCCCGCTCGCCGCCAATGTCGTCATCAACTCCGGCATCATTGCGGCGGCGCCGCGGGCCCGCATCGGCATCG
Source organism: Gulosibacter sediminis (assembly GCF_014904065.1). Taxonomy (GTDB): domain Bacteria; phylum Actinomycetota; class Actinomycetes; order Actinomycetales; family Microbacteriaceae; genus Gulosibacter; species Gulosibacter sediminis. The sequence continues at coordinate 53,186 of NZ_JACXJG010000021.1, forward strand.
CCTCCGGCCTCGTCTCGGCTGGCATGTACCTCGGCTTCGCATCGGGCCCCGCCATCATCGGCTGGCTCGTCGACCATACGGGCGGATTCCTCGCGAGCTGGGGCGCCGTGGCCTGCACCTACGCGCTCTGCTTCGTGCTCGCGCTGATGCTTGCCTACCTGCAACGTGGAGATCGCACATAAAACGGTCTCTATGCTGGCGGGGTGACAACCGAGAACTTCCAGGTTGACCTGCGCGGCATCGTCGAGATCCTCTCGCACCACCTCTACTCGAGCCCGCGGGTGTTCGTGCGCGAGCTCATCCAGAACGCGCGGGACGCGCTGGTGGCGCGCGAACGCCTCGGCCAGTCCGCCGCATCCGGCCAGCAGGCACCGATCGAGCTCATCGTCGACGAGCCGCGCCGCGCGCTGCTCGTGCGCGATGCGGGCATCGGACTGACGGAACAGGAGGCCCGCCAGTTGCTCTCGACCATCGGCGCCTCGAGCAAGCGCGGCGAGTTTGCGCAGGCCCGCCGCGACTACCTCGGCCAGTTCGGCATCGGCCTGCTCTCGTGCTTCCTCGTTGCCGACCAGATCGAGGTGCGCTCGCGCAGCGCCCGCGAGTCGAATGCACCGACGATGCACTGGATTGGAAGCGGCGACGGCACCTTCACCGTGACCGAGGCGGCCGACCCGCTTGAGGCGCCCGGCACCGAGGTGTGGGTGCGGGCGCGGCCCGAAGACGCCGGCTGGGTGAGTTTCGAGCGCGTCGAGTTGCTCGCGTCGAAGTTTGCCGGGCTGCTGCCGGTGCCCATCACGGTGCACCGCGGCGCTGATGGCAGCCCCGGCCGCATCGTGAGCAGGCAGACGCCGCCGTGGCAGCTCGCCGGGCCGGACGCGCTCGAGTGGTGCTTGCGCACCTTTGGCATGTCGCCGCTCGCGGCCTTCCCGATCGACGTGCCCGTCGCGGGCGTGCGCGGCCTCGCGTTCGTCTCGAGCAACGCGATTTCGAGCAAGCACCGCGGCGGCGACCGCGTCTTCTCGAACGGCATGTTCGTCGCCGACGACAACACGCAGCTCGTGCCCGAGTGGGCGACGTTCGTGAAGGTCGCGCTCGAGGCGGGCTCGCTGACGCTCACCGCATCCCGCGAATCGCTGCAAGAGACCGAGCTCGTGCGCGACGTGCAGGCCGAAGTCGGCCGGCAGCTGCGCACGGGCATCGAACGACTCGCGGCCGAGGGCGGCGACCGCTTCAAGCAGTTCCTCGACGTGCACTCGACGAACCTGCTCGCGATGGCCGCGGCCGACGACGTCATGCTGCAGTTCGTCGCGCGCCACTATCTCTGGGAGACGAGCTCAGGCCTCGTGCCGTTCGCGCAGATGCCGAGCAAGATCAGTTACGCCTCGACGGTGGGGGAGTTCAGTGCGAACGCCTCGCTCGTCTCGGCGCAGGGTGGGATGCTCGTCAACGGCGGCTACACGCATTCGATTGCCGTGCTCGAGGCATTCGGCAGGGTCCAGACGCGCGTGCGCGTGAGCCTGTTCTCTCGTACCGAGCAACTCGACGCGCTGCCGCAACCGAAGCCCGAGCGGCAGGCATTCGTCGAACAGCTGAGGGCCGTCGCGACGCCGGTGCTGGACGAGCTCGGCGTCGGGCTCGACCTGCGTGACTTCGCCCCGGCATCGGTGCTCTCGCTGCACGTGCCGCCCCCGCCCGCCGGGTTCGACTTCGCCGAAGAAGCCGCCGACGATGACCCGTGGGCCGCCCTCACCGGCGGCACCAAGCAAGCCGACCCCGTCGACCGACGCCCGAAACTCGTACTCAACGTGCGCGCCGACGCCGTGCGTGCCGTCGTCGCGGCCCGCACGCTGCAACTGCAGCAGCAGGCCGTGCGCGCCCTCTACCTCCTCAGCCTGCTCCAGGCAGGTCAACGACTCAACGCTGACGAGCAGCGAACCCTGGCCGATGCGCTGGGCGAGTTGCTCGTTGCGGCCACCTGAAAGGGAAACTCATGATTCGATACGACGAAGTCGCCGATCTCGAGGGCGAGCAGGCGATTCGCGTCCGCGCTCTCATCGACCGCAGCTCGGCGATCTGGGACATGCCGCTCGACCGCGGCACCGCGGAGGCGTGGGAACAGCAGGTCGCCGACTGCGAGGCCGAGGGCGTGCCGCACCTCGCGGCGAGCGCCCGCTACGGGCAGTACTCGTTGTTCTCGCAGACCGGCAAGGCGCAGGAAGCGCTCGAGGCGTACGCGCGCCTCATGCAGATCATTGCCAGGTACGGCGACCACCTGCACCCCGACAACCTCGCGACGTTCCTCGAGTCGATCAGCACCGTCGCCTCGACGCTCGTCGACGACCCGAGCATCCCGCGCGCCCAACTCGAGCAGGTCGTCGGCCTCGTCGAGGCGCAGATTCGCGAGCGGGGTCTCGACCTCGGCGAGGCGTTCCTCGCGAAGGCCGAGCTCGCCGCCGACTTCGGCGACCGCGACGCGACCCTGCAGCACCTCAACGAGTGGCTCACCGCCGACAACGACTACTGGCAGCCCGGCAGCCCCTACAGCTCGGTATACGAGAGCTCGATGCTCGTGCGCGTCGACCCGCAGCTCGCCCTGCGCACGCTCGAGCAGCGGCTCGCCGGCCTCGGCCTCGGCCCGGGCCCGCTCGACCCCAACCACCCCGAGCTGGCGCACCTCGTGAGCCTCCGCGCCCGCCAGGGCGTGCTCTATGCCCGCGCCGGCCAGCGCGCGGTTGCCGCGCAGATCGGCGACGAGTTGCGTGAACAGTTCGAGCTCGACTGGCTCATCGACGAGATCGAGGCCCAAGACCTCCTGGTGGTGCTCGAGCACCGCCGCGACGAGGCGGAGGAGTTCGCCGACCACCTCCTCTCCCAGCTCTACCTCGACGACACGAACTGGCGCACCACCGCCGCGGTCGCCCGCGTGCGCGTGCTCGCCGACCCTGCGAACGACGAGGGCTGGCTGCTGTTCAAGATCGCCGAAAATGCGGCGAAGCTGCACGACGAGCGCGGCGGTGTCGCCACCCGCCACCAGGATGAACTGCGCGAGTTCTGGCTCGAGGGCCTGCCAGATGCGCCGAAGCTCGACATCGTCGACGATGCGGAGGTGTGGGGCGACCCGCAGGCGCGCGCCGAGCACATCCTTCGGGCAGGCTGGCTGCCGCGACAGACACAGGGCGTTTCGGTCGATCGCGCGCCCGTGTCGATGAACAAGCGCTACCACGAGACCATGCTGGCGGTGCAGGAGCTCAGCGAGGAGTCGACGCAGCCCGAACTCGTCGACAAGATCATCGCCCGGGCGCAGGAGCTTCGCCTCACGACCGTCGTGTTCGGCACGCTCTTCCTCGGCGCGATGCAGCACGCCGTCGTGGGCAACAACCGTGCCATGCTCGAGGGCCTCACGCACACCCAGCGCCTGCGCCTCGATGACAACGACGCCATCGAGCCCGGCGTGCGCGCCGCCGCCGAGGGTGGTTACGTCGATGTCGTGCACCAGGCCCTCGGCGACCCCGACGTGTCGATCGACTCGGTTGCCGAGTTCATCACCCTCGAGCACGAGGTGCGCGCGAAGGTCGGCGGCCCGACGAGTCAGCTCGCGCTCGGCCAGGCGCAGGTCGCGGCCCAGCTCGGCGATGTCGACGCACTCAAGGAACTCCTCACCACGTTCACGCGGTGGCTCGAGCACGAGCGCGAGCAGGTCGACGAGCATAAGTTGATGCTTCAGGCCGCCGGCCTCGTCGCGCCGTTCAGCCCCGACTACGCAGCAGAACTCGCCAGCCAGGTGCTCGCCGAGACGCACGACGCCGAGCACCGCCGCGCCGCGCTCGCCTGGGTGGCGTGGCACGAGCTGCTGGACGGCCGCACCGATCGCGTGTCCGAGGTCGTCGCCGGTATCGAGGAAGTCGAGCGCGACCTGAGCGAGTTTGGTTCGGTGCCCGCCTCGGTGCTCGTGCAGCTCGCCGAAACGAACCCCGACGAGCTCGCGTGGATCGTCGATGCCGCACTCGACATCGTCGACTACGAGGGCGCGCCGGTCGACATCGACATCTACGCGACCGCCGCCCACTTCCTGCTCACGCACCGCCCAGACGACCCGCGCGGGCCCAAGTTCCGCGCCGACGCGCAGCGCATCGCCGACGCGCTCGATGCGCGCAACGGCAACCGCTTCCAGGGCTGGCGTCTGCACACGCAGTGGCTGCGCGACGTGCAGCAGGAAGGCTAACCGCGGGTCGGGAAGCCGTGCGGGTTGCCGTGCAGCACGCCCTCGAGGCGGGACGAGCGCTGCCGGCGCCGCTGCATCCCGAGGTATTCGCGGTCGCGGCGCACGACGCTGACGCCGACGAGGAACGTCTCAGCGTCGACGTCGGGAATCGGATGCACGTAGGGTCGCGCCCGGCGCGCCAGGTCACCCGCGAGGTGCTGGCGCGCCGCCGGCGAGAGCTTGTCTGACTGCACGAAGAAGTCACGGATGCGCCGGGCGAGCGGGTCGGGCAGGCGCGCCACATCGGCGACCCGGGCCCAGCCCGCGAGCTGCGGCGGCAGCGTGAGGGCGAGCGGCTGCGGCCGCGGCGCGCGCTCGTACTGCGCGTAGGTGCCGGCGAGGAAGTCGCCGACGCGCTTCGAGCGGCCGTTGAAGAGGCCGACGAGGGCGGCGATGCTGCCGAGCGTGAGGAAGATCTCGGCGAGGCCCGCGAGGGCGCGCACGAACGAGTGGCGGAAGCCGATCGCGCCGCCGTCGTCGCGCACGACGCGCAGGCCGAAGATGAGCTTGCCGAGCGAGCGGCCGTTCGAGAGCACCTCGACCGTGAGCGGCACGAGAATGAACCAGAGCACGGCCCAGGTGATCTGAATCACATTGACCCACACGTCCTCGAACTGCACGTTGTTGTTCTGCAGGAAGTTCGTGAGCATCCAGGCGAGCCCGAGCAGCGATACCAGGTAACCAACGAAAATCACGAACGCGTCGATCGCGGCGCTGCCGGCGCGCAGCAGCCAGCCGGCGGCCGGGATGCTCAGGGCAACACCCTCGCCAATGACGACATCGTCGTCGGCAAACGAGGCAACTCGGGGCGCGGGCTGCGAAGACATGAGAGTATTTCACCACATGGACATCGACGCCTACGCGGCCGCGCAACGCGCGGAATGGGAGCGGCTCAGCGAATTGTCGCGCAGCCGCCGACTTAGCGGCGCCGAATCGGATGCGCTCATCGCCCGGTACCAGGCCGGCGCCACCGACCTCTCGGCCATCCGCACGGCCACCGGCGACAGCGCCGAGAGCGTGCGCCTCTCGCTCGATCTCGCCCGGGCCCGCCGCCGCTTCACCCGCGTGCGCCGCAACGTGCTCGTCGTGTTGCGCGAGTTCTTCGTCGAGCAGCTGCCCGCATCGCTCTACAGCGTGCGCTGGTGGACCCTCGCGGCTGCGGTGCTCACCGTCGTCGCGGCCGTGTTCTCGTACTTCTGGCACATGTCGAACCCCGAGATCCTCAGCTTCTACGGCAGCCAGTCGGGCCTGCAGCAGTATGCCGAGGAGGACTTCATCAACTACTACTCGGAGTATTCCGAGTCGGCCTTCACCGCCCAGGTGTTCACGAACAACGCGTTCATCGCGGCGCAGTGCATCGCGTTTGGCATCACCGGCATCTTTCCGATTTTCGTGTTGATTCAGAACGGCATCAGCCTGGGCATGTCGGCCGCCGTGCTCGCGTCGTTCGGGCACCTCGACGCGTTCTTCCTCTGGATCGCGCCGCACGGGCTGCTCGAGCTCACGATGATCTTCGTCGCGGGCGGGGCGGGCTTCGCGCTGTTCTGGTCGCTCGTTGTGCCCGGCAACCGCACCCGCGTGGATGCGATGGGCGCGGCCGGGCGCACGCTCATCATCGTCGCGGTCGGCACCACGATCTTTCTGCTGCTCTCCGGACTCGTCGAGGGCTTCGTCACGCGGCAGGACTGGCCGTGGGCGGTGAAGATCGGCATCGGCGCGCTCGCGCTCGGCTCGTATCTCGCCTACGTCCTCGTGCTCGGCAGGCGCTCGTACCGGGCCGGGCATCGCGGCGATCTGCGCGCATCCGAGGCCGGCTATACCCAGGTCTATGCCGACTAAGGCGATGTCGCTGCGCAATCGCGTGCTCGTCTCCCTTATTGGCATCACCGCGATCACGCTGTTCATCACGACGCTCGTCGACTTCGTCATCGACTGGATCGACTACGACGAGCAGGTCGCCGGCGGCTTCGATCGCTCGTACGCCCAGGTGACCGAGCTCGCGCGCAACGGCGTCGACCCGGCGACGGGCGAGCCGTTCGCGTCGGCCGAGGCGCTCGTGCAGCTCGCGATTGAGCGCGCGGTGTCGGAGCCCGGGCAGGGCTTCCTCGGCATCGTCGACGGCGAGGCGCGATGGGCGGCGCCGACGACGGTGCCGCTGCGAGTCGAGGACGACCCGGAGTTCGTCGAGCGCGTCGAACGCGAGGTCGAGGGGGCGGGCGGCACGACCGAGCTCACCTTTGGCACTGCCGAGCGCACCTATCGCGTGCTGCTCGTGCCGATCGCGNATGGCGGCGAACGACCCGACCGACGGCACCGATGCGTTCATCATCGCCTATGACGTGTCGACCGGGCGCAACGCACTGTTGCAGCAACATCTCGTGAGCCTGCTCGTCGGCGCCGTCGTGCTCGCGCTCGCCGGGCTGTTCGCGTGGCGCGCGTTTGGCCGCGTGCTCGCACCGCTCACGGCCGCGCGCCAGACGGCCGAGGAGGTCACGGCATCCGATCTCAGCAGCCGGATTCCAGTCGAGGGTAACGACGATCTCGCGCTGCTGGTCGGCACGATCAACGCGATGCTCGACCGACTCGAGGCCGCGTTTGCCGGGCAGCGCGAGCTGCTCGATGAGGTGAGTCACGAGCTGCGCACGCCGCTGACGATCGTGCAGGGGCACCTCGAGCTGCTCGACGAGCACGACCCCGAGGAGGTCGCCGACACGCGTGCGCTCGTGCTCGACGAGCTCGCGCGCATGAACCGATTGATCGAAGATCTCTTGCTGCTCGCGAAGTCGGGTCGACCCGACTNTGCGCCGCAGCGAGGTCGACCTTGCCGAGCTGCTCGACGGCGTCATGCAGAAGGTGCGCCCGCTCGGCGACCGCGACTGGCAGCTCGACTCGCGGCCCGAGGTGGTCGTGCGCCTCGACCCGCAGCGCATCACGCAGGCGCTGCTGCAGCTCGCGGGCAACGCGGTGCAGTACTCCGAGCCGGGCAGCCGCATCGCGCTCGGCGCCTACCTCGAGCCGAGCACCGGCCTGCTGCGCATCTGGGTGCAGGATGCCGGGGTCGGCATCGCGCCCGAGCAGCGGCAGCGCGTATTCGAGCGCTTCGAGCGCGAGGACGATGGCGGCGAGTTGCCGACGATCGGCGGCGGGCTCGGCATCGGGCTCGCGATCGTCACCTCGATCGCCCGCGGCCACGATGGCACCGTCGACCTCGAGTCGCAGCCCGGAGTTGGCAGCCGCTTTACCCTCGTGCTTCCCCTACGTCAGTCCGAACCCGACCCCGAACTCGAAGCGAACGGAGCCGCAGCGTGACCAGCATCCTCATTGTCGAAGACGAGGCTCGAATTCGGGCCTTCATCACCAAGGGCCTCAAGGCCGCCGGATACGCGGCGGTCGGTGTTGCGACGGGGCGCGAGGGCGTCGATCACGGGCTGAGCGAGGAGTTTGACCTCATCGTGCTCGATATCGGCCTGCCCGACATCGATGGCTTCGACGTGCTCGATCAGCTGCGTGGCTCGGGCGTGCGCACGCCCGTGATCGTGCTCACGGCGCGCACCTCGGTCGACGACACCGTGCAGTCGCTCGAGACCGGCGCCGACGACTATATGCCGAAGCCGTTTCGGTTCGAGGAACTGCTCGCGCGCGTGCGGTTGCGCCTGCGCGCGACGGCGGATGCGCCGGGCTCATCGTCGCCGGCGAGCGCGACCTCGCTCGNGCACGGTGGCGTACGCCTCGATCTGCGCACCAGGCGGGTGACCGTCGACGGCGCCGAGGTGGAGCTGTCGGCGCGGGAGTTTTCGCTCGCGCAGGAGCTGCTCGAGCATCCGGGTCAGGTGCTCACGCGCGAGCAGCTGCTGTCGCGCGTGTGGGGCTATGACTTTGACCCGGCGTCGAACGTCGTCGATGTGTACATTCGCTATCTGCGCCGCAAGCTCGGCAGCGACCGTATCGAGACGGTGCGGGGAGTCGGCTACCGGCTCGCAACGCGCTCGTAGCTGGCGCTAGTCGTCCCACTCATCGTCGTCATCGTCGTCCCAGTCGTCGTCATCGTCGTCGTAGCTGCTGCCGCTGCCGCCGCCCGACCCTGATCCGCTCTCGGGCTGGATCGGCTGTGCCGGCGCGGGGTTGACGGGCTGTGGCTGGGGCAGCGAACCGGAGTCCGATGCGTCGTCGGTGGAGGTCGGCGTTGCCGTCGGCGTCTCGTTCGGCGTTGCAGACGGCGTGGCCGGGGGAGTTCCGGTCGATGTTGGAATCGGCGTGCCGCTCGCGGGAATCGTGACGGCGTCGCTGACCTCCTGCTGCTGGTCGCTGTTCGCGATCGAGATGCCCGAGAAGGCGAGCAACGCAAGCACGAGCACGGATGCGGCAGAAAGCAGCACGGGGGCGAGGCGATGCATGGCAGGTCTCCTATTCGGTCTCGGGATGCTGCGAGCGTATCGAGCGCGTCAAGTCACCCGCATGAGGCAGAGATGAGAGATCTCTCATGTTTGCAGCCTCGTCGACTTCGATGACGGACTCCTCCCTCGTTAGAACGGTGCCGGGTCG
>NZ_JACXJG010000021.1:62011-62082 GCF_014904065.1 Gulosibacter sediminis
GGGCCCGACCGGTGCAGGTTCGACCGTCACCCACTCACCACGCGGCGTTTTCCACCCGACCTTGCCGCCGC
>NZ_JACXJG010000022.1:0-19379 GCF_014904065.1 Gulosibacter sediminis
GCAGCATGCCGCTGCGCGTTTCGGGCCCGCATCGTCGAACGGTGCGGGTCCCACTCTCATTGACGGCGAGTAGAGCCTCGGCGCAATGGAAAAACCTCAGCGCAACGAAACAGCCCCCAGCCTGCTGAAGTTTCAGCTTGCTGGGGGCTGCGTTCCGCGTAATAGTGCGGATGTGGCTAGTGAGGGATTCGAACCCCCGAAGGCTGAGCCGTCTGATTTACAGTCAGATCCCTTTGGCCGCTCGGGCAACTAGCCGGGTCGTGCGCGGTTAAGCGTACCGGACGAGTTTACACAAAATCGCGACACCCGTGCACGTTGCCTCCGACTGCTACCTTCACGGCGTGACGAATTCGAGCATCCACGACCAACTGCCCGAGCTGCTGCGCATCGCATCCGAGCTGGGAGCCGAGGCCGGCCAGCTGATCGCGACCCGCCGCCGCGAAGGTATTTCCGTCGCCGCCACCAAGAGCAGCAGCGTGGATGTCGTGACCGAGGCAGACCGCGAGTGCGAGGCGTTCATCCGTGCTCGCCTCGGCGAGCTCCGCCCCGACGACGGCTTCTTCGGCGAAGAAAGCGACGCGAGCGCGACGAAGTCCGGCATCACTTGGGTCGTTGATCCCATCGACGGCACCGTCAACTATCTCTACGGCCTCCCCAACTACGCGGTGTCGATCGCGGCGGTCACGGGTGATCCCTCGATTCAGCCCACCGAGTTCGAAATTCTCGCCGGCGCAGTCGTGAGTCCTGAGCAGGGCGAGACATACACCGCGGTCGCGGGTGGCGGCGCCTGGCGCAATGGCGAACCGCTGCAGCTGGGCGAGGGCCCCGAGGATATCGCGCGCACGCTCGTCGCGACCGGCTTCTCGTATACCGCCGCCCGCCGTGAGTTGCAGGCGCAGGCTTTACTCAACGTGATTGGCAAGGTTCGTGACCTCCGTCGTCTCGGCGCGGCATCGCTCGATCTTTGCGGAGTCGCGACCGGGCAGCTCGACGCGTACTACGAGTTCGGGCTGAGCCAATGGGACTGGGCGGCCGGCGCCCTGATCGCGAAAGAGGCGGGTGCGAGCGTGTCGGGCCTCGACTTGGAGCAGCGCGAGGGACGCAGTAGTATTGTGGCTGGCCATCCGCGCATCGTGGCGCAGTTGGTCGATCTGTTATCTGAGGTCACGCCCCAAGATCTGCTCTGATCAGGGACTTTTACCAAATCGTGATTTAGCCTTGTCCTATTCGTAACTTTATCGTTATGATTGGCGAGTCCAAATTCTTCGGTGAAGATCCCCCTATCTGGAGCAAGTACGTAATGACGGATGGTCTCGACTCGACGCAGCCTGTGGTGGCGTTGACACGACGGGAACTGCGCGAGCGCGAGCGAGCGGCAGAACGTGNGGCAATGTTGGCCCGGCAAGCGGCGAACTCGACGACAGCCGAAGTTGCGGCTCCCGAGGCTGCGGCTGAGGTCGCACCACAGCAGGAAGCGCCCGCTCTGACGCGACGCGAGATCCGCGAGGCAGAGCGCGCCGCCGAGCGCGAGCAGCAGCTCCGCAGCGCATCGGCCCAGGCTGCGCAGGCCGCCGCCCGGGTCAACCCCGAACTCTTCGCCGCTCCCCAGGCTCCCGCCGAGCCCTCGGTTGCCGAACCCGCCAACTCCGAGACGGTCACGAACTTCACGACGGAAATCGTCGAGACGCTCAACCCCGCAACCGGCCCTATCTCCATCGCGCCGATCATCTCGCTCGAAGACGTGCGCGCGGCCCGCAACGACGTTGACGAGAACTCGCTTCCCGAGGCGCCCGTCGGTGAGCCCGAGATTCCCGCAGCCTTCCTTCGCGCATCCGCCGACGACGCGACCGGCACCGTGTTGCCGTTCCGCGGTCGTGGCAGCGGCGCCGGCAAGTTCGGCGGCTCGATGGTTGCCCTGAGTTTCCTCGCCGGCACCGTCATGCTCGGCGCTGGCTCGGCCGCCGCGATTGGCGCGCTCAGCTCGAGCGACGCCGAGGTTGCGCAGGCCGACGCGGCGCAGCANGCCGCCGTCGAAGAGAACGCGCAGTCGCTTTCAGTCTCGGGTCAGGCTGTCGCGCACGAGTCCACTCGCACCGATGACGCCACCGCCGTGACCTCGATCGGCACCGCCGCCGCCGCGAACCTCGCCGCCGGCGTGAAGCTGCCCGACTCGACCACCTACGAGAACGACATCACCGCGAACGTGCAGTGGCCGTTCCCGATGGGCGTTCAGCTCACCGACGGTTATGGCCCGCGTAACGGCCCCGCCGGTACCTCGGGTTTCCACGGTGGCCAGGACTTCACCCCCGGTGAGGGCACCCCGATCGGCGCAATCGCCGACGGTGTGGTGAAGAAGGTCGACCTCGACGGCGCTTCGTCGCTCGGTAACTACATCGAGGTTGAGCACGTCATTGAAGGCCAGCACGTCACCTCGCTCTACTCGCACCTCGACCCGAGCACCGTCAAGGTCGAAGAGGGTGACGAGGTCCAGGTCGGCGACGAGCTCGCTGGTGTTGGCAACACCGGCATTTCGACCGGCCCTCACCTTCACCTCGAGATCCACGTGAACGGCGACTACGTCGACCCGATCACGTTCCTCAAGAAGGTCAACGTCGCTGGTGTTGAGACCTCGATGCCGACCGAACTCACCGCTACGGTGGGTCTCGGCTCCGACAAGAAGCTCGAGTCGTCCGACAGCACGGCGCTCGTCGAAAACCTCTTCGTCAGCAAGATCAGCAACTAGTTTTTCGGATGCGCGGCTCGCTCCGGCGGCCGGTGCAACCAGCAACAACTGAATAACCACCGGAGTTGCACATCGCAGGATGTGCTTGCTAAGCTCCTCTGGTGCCCAAGCGAGAAATCGTCTGTGGTTCCGCCCCGATAGCTCAGTGGTAGAGCACTTCCATGGTAAGGAAGGGGTCGCCAGTTCAATCCTGGCTCGGGGCTCCATCAGTTGCTCGACCGGCGGCTGATCCCGTGGCAGGGTAGCTCAGTTGGTGAGAGCGCACGACTCATAATCGTGAGGTCGCGGGTTCAAGCCCCNCTCCTGCTACCGCACAGAACGACCCCCGCAGTTGCGAGGGTCGTTCTTCTTTTCCATTGCGGGTCCAGGCGCACTGCGCAGGTACTCTCAGCGCATGACGAGCACGCAATCCCTGCCTGACCTTCCTCGCCAACATCGCGGCGTATATCGCGGTGCCGTCCGGATGGCACAGGCTGCCGGCGATGCGGCCGAGGCTGCCGGCGTCCCTCGCTCGCTCGTCGAACTCGTCAACGTGCGCGTCTCGCAGATGAACGGATGCGCGCGCTGCCTGTCGGTGCACGTGCCCACCGCGCGCGACGCCGGCATCGACGAGGCGAAGTTGCACCTCGCATCCGTCTGGCGCGAGGCAGGCGTCTTCAGCGACGCCGAGCGCGCGGCCCTCGAGATCGCGGAGCTCACGACCGAACTGCCGGTCGACGCCGCGCGCGCCGCGTACGCCGCGGGTGGCGGTGCTGGCCTGAGCGACGAACAGATCACCGCGATCGAGTGGATCGCCATCTCGATCGGGGTGTTCAATCGCATCTCGATCATCTCGGGTCACCATGCGCTGACTGAGAGGTTTGCGACCGGCGCCGGTGACGCCGTCGAGAACTAGGGAACAACCGCATGACTGTAATCGCGAGCAGTTCCTTGCCGCCGCAAGCCGCGTCGCACGGCATGCGTGCCAGAGCTACTGATACGTCACGAGCTGGGGCTGCGGATCGACCGCGAGCGTCTCGGCGGGCGTGAACGTCGGGGTGTCTTCATCGATGAAGTTCTTCCAGCCGAGCGCCATGGCGTCGGGCAGGTCGGCGATGAGCGCGTTCCACGTCTCCATCTTGAGCCCCGGCGTGCCGTGTCCATCGATATGCACGACGAGCTGGAGCGTGTCGTGGCCGGTGGCGATGTTGTCGCGATCACCAAGCATGTCACTACGAAACTCGTGCAGCACCACGATCTTCTGCGGCAGCTCGTGCTCAGTCGTGAACTCGGCGAGCCACTCGAGCGTCTCGTTGATCTCCTCGTCGCTCACGGTGCCGATCTGCTCGAGATGTTGCTGCCCGGGCTTCAGGCGCCACTCGGGGTCGAGCGCGAGGCCAACGTGCGGCTCGGCCAGCAGTGACTCATACTGTTGCGCCTGCTCGGGGAACGACGACAGCCCCGGCTGCAGGTCGAGCACGACGTAGATGCCCTCTTCGGCGGCGCGGTCGATCCACGGGCGCAGCGCCTCGGGATCGCTCTCGGCCGAGTAGTTGCCGTCGTCGCCAGCGCTGCCGCTCGCGAGTGTCACGATGATCTCGAAGGTCGGCACGACCTGCTTGTCGGTGAGCGCCTGGTACTCGGCGGCGCGCTCCTTCACGTCGTGCACCGCCCAGTCGAGGTCGTGCTCGCCGAGCACGCCGAGCACGGGTTCGCCGGGGTAGCCGTAGTCGGCGACGAGGATGCGGTCATGCAGCGGGAGCATCCCGCCGCCCGGCAGCTCGGCAGCGTTCAGGGCCGTGCCAAAGCGCTGCGCGAAGTCGTCGCTGGCGCCGAACGCGTCACCAAACCCAAGAACATTCGCCCCCGGATGTTCGCGCGCGATCGCGACCGTCTCGCTCGTCGCGCGCGGGTCGCCACCCGGCAGCGCCTCGACGCTGCCCCCGACCGCGGTGAGCGTCGCGGCCGGTACCAGCGCGGCGTCTGGCACTTCGCCATCCTCGGTGAACAGCACGGCGGGTGCAGGTTCCTCCGTCCAGCTGAGCTGGGGCACCTCGGTCGACGCGGGGTCGGCGGCCGCATCAATCGAGATCACGCTCACGCCGCGCGGATCGACCTCGTCGTCGTTCGCGGTGACGACCGTGGTAACACCGAGCCGCTCGAGTTCGCCGCCGAGGCTGGGGCCGTCCACGAGCAGCGGTGCTCCCGCCGCCACCGCATCATCAGCGAGTTCGCCCGCGTGCTGGGCCGTGGCCACGAACGCAAGATCGCTCGTCTCGAACAAGGCGGTGCTTACGGAGATCGAGGCCGCGCTCGGATCGTCGACGGCGAGCGACACGGCAGCAACCGCCTCGGCGCGCGGCCGTGCCTCGAGCCCGCCGCCGGCGCATCCGGTCACGGCCGCGAGCGGCGCCACGACCCCGAGCAGGGCGAGCAGGATGCGGATGACGGGACGGCGGAGCATGAGACCTCGGCGGTTGGCGAAGCGGGCACCCGGCCCGCGAGTACGCCGCGAGTCTAGCCGCCAAGCTTCACCGCACCCATAATGCCGCCTGGCTCGGCAACACGCGGAGGCACGTCGCCGTCGGGGTTCCGTGAAGTGACTTGGCTAGGTGACGATGCGCAGGCCGATGTCGGTCTCGACATGCTGTCGCTGGCCGCCCGAGTGCGTGAGCTGGCGTCCATCCGCGTCGACCGTAAGTTGGGTGCGGTGACTGCGCAGCGCCTCGAGCACAGCAGCGCGCTGGTGCTCCAGGTCGAACCACTCGGTGTCGGGCAAGCTCGGGTCGTCGATGAGCTCGGCAAAGCGAATACCGGATGCGCGGGCGACGGCGAGCGTGGCCTCGCGGGCCCGCAGGTGGTCGGGATGCCCGTAGCCGCCCGCATCGTCATAGCTCACGATGACCTCGGGGCGCTCGACCGCGACGACCGCCGCGAGATCGGCGACCACCTCGGCGAGCGGCGCCGCGGTGAACGACCGGGCGTCGCTCGAGTCGGCCGGCCCAGCGACGCCGGGGCGCACCCACTGCATGCCCGAGTCGCGGTAGATCCGCGCATCGGTGAACGCGGTGGCCTCCGCGAAAGCGTCTGCTCGTACGTAGGCACTCGTGCCTGCACCCGCAAGCCCATGGACGTTCACATCTGCGTTCGCCTTCGTGCCCGTATCCGCGCCAATTGCGGTGCCCGCGTCGGCGCCCGCAATCGCGTCCGCGTCCTCGCCGGCTTCCGCATCCGGCCCCGCAATCGCGTCCGCGACGGAACTCGCGGCCCGCGCGGGCGGCGTCCCAAGCCAGTAGTGCGCCGCAATGCCGAGCGCCTCGACCGATCCGCGAACCTCTCGCTCGCGCACCTCGGCGAGCTCGGCCTCGCTCGTGCGATCAGGCAGAACGCCGTCAACGATCTCGCCGGCCTCGCCGCGCGAGCAGGTCACGAGTGCCACCCGAACGCCGCGATCGTGCAGCTCGCGCAGCAGCGCACCGCCTGCGAGCACCTCGTCGTCGGGATGCGCGTGCACGACGAGCACGCGGCGCACCCCGGCAAGCAGGCTGTCGCGCTCAGGCATAGCTCTCCCCGTTTTCGACGTCGGCACGCACCGCGAACCGGTCGCGCTCCCACACCTCCAACTGGCTCGCGAACTGGACGCAAGCAACTAGCGAGCCGTCGCGCTCAGCCACTCGCCGCTCCATCCACGAGCCCGCGATACGCTTCGAGCAGCTGCCCAGCCGACGCATCCCAGCTCATTGCCCGCGCGTGAGCGAGCGCGGTCGCTGCCAGCCGCGCATACAGCCCCGCATCGCCGAGCAGCCGCGCAATCGCGGCGGCCCAGTCGGCGGGCTCGCGGGTATCGACGAGCAGACCCGTCTCGTCATGCCGCACCGATTCGGCGAGCCCGCCCGAGCGATACGCGATCGCCGGCAGCCCGCACGCCGCCGCCTCGAGCACGACGAGCCCAAACGTCTCAGAATGCGAGGGCATGAGCAGTACGTCAGCCTCGCGCATCTCGGCCGCGAATCCGGCGCGCGAAAGCGGTCCAGTGAACCGCACCCGCTCGGCAAGCCCATGCCGCGCGACCGCTTCGTGCAGCGACCGCTCGTAGGCGAGCGAGTCGGGCGTCGGCGCGCCCACCACGACGAGGTCGGGCCGCGAGGCCCCGGGTAACTCGGCAACCGCGTCGACCGCGAGGTCGATGCCTTTGAGTGGATGCAGACGCCCGCCGACGATGAGTCGCGGCCGGTCGCGACCCGCACCCGGGGCCGCGACGACAGCATCCGCGGGATAAAACACCGTCTGGTCAACGCCCGGCGGCACGACGATGATCCGTTCGGGCGAGGCATTGAGCCGCTCGATCGCCGTGTCGCGCTCGGCGTCGCTGATGACGACGAGCGCATCCGACTCCCGGGCGAGCCGCGCCTCGCCCGCAAGCCGACCCGGGGACTCGGCCCGCTCGCCCGCCGAGAGCGGCAGCGAGGCCTCGGCCGCAATTGAGTGAAAACTCTGTACGAACGGCACGCCGAGCTCACGCGCGACCGGCAGCGCCGCGATGCCCGAAAACCAGTGCTCGCCGTGGATCACGTCGACCGGCACCTCGCGCAGCAGCGCCGCGAGGGCGTCGCGGAACGCGTCGATGAGCGCCTCGTGCTCGCCCTTCTCAATGGTGCGCGCCGGCCCCGCGGCCAGCGAGTGCAGCCGGAGGTTCGGCGCGAGCTCGACCACGGCGGGCTCATCGGGCCGCTGCCGGCGCGTGATCAGCTCGACCTGATGCCCGGCGCGCGCGAGCACCTCGGTCTGCGNGCGCACGACGACGTTCATGCCGCCCGCATCCTTCGTGCCGGGCTCGTCGACGGGGGAGGTGTGGAGCACGACGAACGCGATGCCGAGAGGCGCGACCGAAGTGGCGTCAG
This sequence comes from Gulosibacter sediminis, assembly GCF_014904065.1. Classification (GTDB taxonomy): domain Bacteria; phylum Actinomycetota; class Actinomycetes; order Actinomycetales; family Microbacteriaceae; genus Gulosibacter; species Gulosibacter sediminis. The sequence goes on from NZ_JACXJG010000022.1 coordinate 7,624, forward strand.
AAGTCATGCTGCGACGCTAGCGCGGCGAGCCCAGCACCGCACCCGTGGCCGACGTAACGGGTCACAGGCGCTGGCCAGGCGCATCCGCGAGGGTGGGCGCATGATCATTACGGCACAGGACGACGGATTCACGCTCAACGAGCCCGACAATTTCTCAAGCTTCCATGTCGACGCGGGCGGCCGCACGAACGTCGAACTCACCGAGCTTGCGACGGCGCACGTTTCGGTGATCCCCATCGTCGACGCCGACCACCTCTGGGTGTCGGCTGACTTCCTGCGGCAGGAGGGTGACACCGACGAGCGCGCCGGGCAGCTCGATCGCCTCGTCGAGTTCGCGCGTGAAAAGGGTTGGTACGACGAGGATTCGCAGGCGATCCGCGCGCACGTCGAGAACCTCGGCGAGTAGTCGCGCGGCGAGCGAACGTACCAGTTCGCTCGTGATGGCGCGGGTGTAACGTGCTCGGGTGATGTTTTCAATGACTCAGCACGAGAGTGCGGCTGGAGGCTGTGGCGGCGCTGCCGCCACGGGTAGGTGACCTCGTCGCTCAGGCCGGTTCCGCGCATGCGCGGTGCTGGCGACTCGTGCTGCGCAATCTGCGTGGCGTACCGGCCCGGCGGCCGGTCCTGATCATCAACGCCGGCGCCGTCAGCGCGCCATTTGAAAGGCCATCATCATGATTCCGATCACGGAAAAATTCATTCGCACCAACTTCATCAACGCTTCGAAAAAGGATCGCACGGAGCTCTCGCTGCCGGAGAACTTCGACGAGGTCGACTGGGACTCGCTCGACTACTTCGGCTGGCGCGACCCGCGCATCGTCCGCCGCGCTTACGCCTTCGTGCCGATCGGTGGTGACGAGGTGCGCGGCATCCTGTTCCAGCAACAGCCGCCGCTCGCGAAGCCGCAGCTGTGCGGCTGGTGCCACGACGTGCGAATGCCGAACGACGTCGTCTTCTCGAACGCGAAGCGCTCGGGCTCGTCGGGTCGCAACGGCAACACCGTCGCGGTGTACGTGTGCAAGGACTTCCAGTGCTCGTTCAACGTGCGCAATGACCCGCCGAGCCCGTACGACGGCTTCGACATGGATGCGGCGCGCACCTCGCGCATCGCCGGTCTCGGTGAGCGCGCGGCGAAGTTTGCCGCCGAGCTCTAGCTGGTCCCCGCGCGGATAGGGACGGCGTGGGGTGAAGTGCCGCCCCGCTGCCCGCTGCTGTGCGTGGCCGGTGGCGCGGTCATCGAGGACTGGCACGATGCTGACGGCGCCAGTTGCCGCTGAACCCGCGCTTGCGTGCGGGCTCCCTGCGTTTCCGAGAGCGCACACCAGGTGTCGTCACTATGCTCTGGAGCAACCTGCACGTGGCGACCTCGCAACGACGCGAGCCGCCCCTACCAGCGGCGACGTTGCCGCGGTGAGGAGTCCTCATGATCTTTACGAGCCCCTACGACGATGTCGAGATCCCTGCGGAAACGCTCTACGAGGCGATCTTCGTTGACCTGAATGAAGAGGATGCGGGCCGCGTCGCGATCGTCGACGGCCCGACCGGCAACACGACGACCTACGGCGAGCTGAAGACACAGGTCGATGCGATCGCTGGCGGGCTCGCCGAGCGGGGGATTGCTCCCGGCGACGTCGTCGCGCTGCACGCCCCGAACATCCCGGCGTTCGTCGCGATCTTCCACGCGATTCTCCGCGCCGGCGGCACCGTGACGACCGTGGCAGCCCTCTCGACGACCGAAGACATCGAGCACCAGCTGCGCGCCGCGGGGGCGCGGATGCTCTTCACGATTTCGGCGCTCGGCAGCCAGTCGTTGCCAGCGGCCGCCGCGGCCGGCATCGCAAACGAGCAGGTCATCGTGCTCGACGGCGCCGAGGGCTACCCGAACCTTGGTGAGCTGCTCGCGTCGGCGACGACCGCCCCGAAACGCACCTTCGACCCCGAGTATCACCTCGCGGTGCTGCCGTTCTCGTCGGGTACGACGGGCGCGCCGAAGGGCGTCATGCTCACGCACCGCAACCTCGTGGCGAACCTCGTGCAGGCCGACGCCGCCATCGGTCTCCAGCCCGACGACCGGGTACTCGCGGTGCTGCCGTTCACGCACATCTACGGACTCACGGTGCTGCTCAATCTCGCGCTGCGCAATCGCGCGCGGCTCATTACGCTGCCGAAGTTCGACCTGCCCGAGTTCCTGCGCGCAATTCAGGACGAGCGGGCGACCGCGGTATTCATCGCGCCGCCCATCGCCGTCGCCCTCGCGAAGCACCCGCTTGTCGCGCAGTACGACCTCTCGTCAATCGACTTCGTGCTCTCGGGCGCCGCGGCCCTCGACGAGCAGCTCGCGAACTCGGTCGCGTTGCGGCTCGGCACGCGCATCCTGCAGGGCTACGGCATGACCGAGACGAGCCCCGTGACCCACGTCATTCCGCGCGACCGCGACGATCTCTCGCGCGGCTCGATCGGTGTGCCCGTGCCGAACACCGAGGTGCGCGTCGTCGACATCGAGACCGGCGACGACATCGAGGTGCCCGAAGACGGCCTGAGCGAGCCCGGCGAGATGCTCATCCGCGGCCCGCAGGTCATGGTCGGCTACATGAACAACCACAGCGCGACGTCGGCGACGATCGGCTCCGACGGCTTCCTCCACACCGGCGACATCGTGCGCGTTGACGCGCACGGGCAGACGTTCGTCGTCGACCGGCTCAAGGAGCTCATCAAGTACAAGGGCTATCAGGTGCCGCCGGCCGAGCTCGAGGCGCTGCTGCTCACTAACCCGCTCATCGCCGACGCGGCCGTCGTCGCGTTCCCCGACCCGGAGGTCGGCGAGCTGCCGAAGGCCTTCGTCGTGCGGCAGGCGGGCGCCGAGCTCACCGAGCAGGATGTGCTCGACTTCGTCGCGGTGCACGCCGCGCCCCACAAGAAGGTGCGCCTCGTCGAGTTCATCGACGCGATCCCGAAGTCGAGCTCGGGTAAGATCCTGCGCCGCGAGCTGCGGGCGAGGGATGCGGCGGCGGTCGCGTAGCTAGTGCGCCGGCCGGCTAGGTGCCGCAGTACGTGACATACGGCCCGAACGAGGCGGGCGCCGCGGTCGCGAAACGCTCGCCACCGGGGCGCTCGGCGTAGGGCTCGGTGACGACCTCGAGCAGCTCGCCGAAGGGCGCGAGGTCGCCGCGGCCGGCCGCCGCGAGGGCCTCCTCGACGAGGTGGTTGCGCGGAATGTACGCGGGGTTGCTCCGCGCGATCAGCTCGGCGTCGGGCGTGAGCTCGCGCCAGCGCTGCAGCCACGGGCGCACATCCGAAGCGTCGGCGAAAAGTCGCTCGACCGCGGCGTCGTCGCCCGTCGCCGCAGTCACGAGCGCGCGGAAGAACTCGGTGTAGTCGATGTGCTCCTCCTGCAGCAGCCGCAGCGTGGCGCTCGCGAGCGCATCCACCTGCGGGTCAGAGAGGTCGGCCGACAGGCCGAGCTTGTCGCGCATCCCGGCGAGCCACGCCCGCTGGTACTGCGGCGCGAACTGCTGCAGCTCGGCGGTCACGAGCGCGACCGCCTCCTCGCCCTCACCGACGAGCGGCAGCAGCGCCTCGCCGAGCCGCGCGAGGTCCCACTCGGCGATCGCCGGCTGGTTCGCGAACGCGTACCGCCCGTGCTCGTCGATCGAACTGAACCAGAGCGCCGGGTCGTAGGCGTCGAGGAACGCGCAGGGCCCGTAATCGATCGTTTCGCCCGAAATCGTCACGTTGTCGGTGTTCATCACGCCGTGAACGAAGCCGAGGCGCATCCAATCGGCGATGAGCCGGGCCTGGCGCGCAATCACCTCGCGGTAGAGGGCGAGCACCGGCACCTCGGCGTCGGCCGCGGCGGGGGAGTGCCGCTCGATCGCGAAGTCGACAAGGCGCCGCAACGCTTCTGGTTCGTCGAGCGAGCGAGCGTACTGAAAGCTGCCGACGCGAAGGTGGCTGCTCGCGACCCGGACGAGCAGCGCGCCGCGCTCGGGGAAGTCGCGCTGCACGATGTGGCCCGTCGCGACGACGGCGAGCGCTCGCGTCGTCGGCACGCCGAGCGCGTACATCGCCTCGCTCATGAGGAACTCGCGCAGCATCGGCCCGAGCACCGCCTGGCCGTCGCCCCGGCGGGCGAACGGGGTCTTGCCCGAGCCCTTGAGGTGCACATCCCGCCGCTGCCCGTCGCGGTCGATGAGTTCGCCGAGCAGCAGCGCGCGGCCGTCACCGAGCCGCGGCGCGTACCAGCCGAACTGATGCCCAGAATAGATCTGTGCGACGGGTTGCCCGCCCTCGGGCACGGTCTGCCCCGTCAGCCAGCTGAGGCCCTCGGGCCCGCGCAGCCACGCGACGTCGAGCCCGAGCTCCTCGGCGAGTGACTCGTTGAGCACGAGCAGCTCGGCATTCGGCATCTCTTGCGCCCGCCAGGGCTGCGCGAGCTCGGGCAGGGTGTCGGCGAATTCATGCTGCAACTGCATGCCCACCAGTTAACGACGGCCGGCTGGGCACCGCCACAGCCGGCCGTCAGCAAGTCGCGGCGTTAGGCGCTCACTCCCAGCTCGTGGTCTGGTACTTGCCCGAGGGCTCGGGCACGGATGCGGTGAGCAGCGTGCCGTCCGAACGGTGCCAGCCCGCGAGGGTGTGCATGCCGAGCTCGCGGTCGACGCGNGGGCCCTGGCCGCGCAGCGGCACGGTGGCCGGCGCATCCGCCCGCACGAGCACCTCTTCGCCGCGCACGCCGACGCGAACGACGGACGACGTGCCCGACTCGAGTGTGAACGTCATCGTCTCGGGCCGCAGCTCGACGCGCACCTGCGCGCCTCTGAGCTGGAGCTTGAAGTCGATGCCCTCCCAGCCGTCGGGCAGGCGCGGGTCGAACTGCACCTCGCCGCCGTGGTCGCGCATGCCGGCGAAGCCGCAGACCGCGCCGAGCCAGATGCCGCCGGCCGACGCGACGTGCACGCCGACGTCGGTATTGCCGTGCAGGTCGGCAAGGTCGACGAATGCCGTGTGACGGAAGTACTTCTCGGCGAGCTGCAGGTGCCCGACCTCGGCCGCGATGATCGACTGCACCGCCGCGGACAGGCTCGAGTCGGCGGTGGTGAGCACGTCGTAGTACTCGAAGTCGTTGAGCTTCTCCTCGGCCGTGAACCGGTCGCCGCGCAGGAACAGCGCGAGCACGACATCGGCCTGCTTGATCACCTGGAAGCGGTAGATGACGAGCGGGTGGAAGTGCAGCAGCAGCGGCCGCTGCGAATCGGGCGTGTTCTCAAGGTCCCAGATCTCCTTGTCGAGGAATGCGGCATCCTGCGGGTGCACGCCGACCTGCTCGTCGTGGGGGATGAACATCTTGCGCGCCGCGCGCCGCCACTTGTCGGGCTCGTCGGCCGAGATCGAAAGCCGGTCGATGGTCTGCTCGAACTCGAGCGGATGCGTGTCGTGCAGCAGCTCGAGCGACTCGGCCGCGGTGCGCAGGTTCTTCTGCGCCATGACGTTGGTGAAGAGGTTGTCGTTGACGACGGTCGTGTACTCGTCGGGCCCGGTGACGCCGTGGATGTGGAAAGTGTCGGAGGCGTTCGTGCGCCAAAACCCCAGGTCGTACCACATGCGGGCCGTCTCGACGAAGACGTCAACGGCGCCGCCGAGCAGGAACTCGGTGTCGCCCGTGGCCGCGAGGTACTGCGACATCGCATGCGAGATGTCGGCGTCGATGTGGTACTGCGCGGTGCCCGCCGCGTAGTACGCGCTCGACTCCTGCCCGTTGATCGTGCGCCAGGGGAAGAGGGCGCCGCGCTCGTTCAACTCGACCGCGCGCTCACGGGCGTAGTCGAGCATCCGCACCCGGTAGCGCAGGGCGTTGCGGGCCATCGTCGGCTGCGTGTAGGTGAGGAACGGCAGCACGAAGATCTCGGTGTCCCAGAAGTAGTGCCCGCCGTAGCCCGAGCCACTCACGCCCTTCGCTGGCACGCCGAGCCCATCGGCGCGCGCCGCGGCCTGGGCGATCTGGAAGAGATCCCAGCGGATCGCCTGCTGCAGCTCGGGCTGGCCGTGCAGCACGACGTCGGACTTCGACCAGAAGGTGTCGAGCCACTCGCGCTGGTCGCGGTGCAGCACATCCACCCCGAGCTCGAGCGCGTGGCCGAGCGTGCGTCCGCAGCGGTCGGCGAGCTCACGCGCCGGCGCAACGCCGGCCGTGTGGTAGGTCAAGTACTTCGTGAGGCGAATGACGTCGCCGCTCTTCGCGTTGATGCGGAACACGCGCTTCGCGAGGTCGGGCTGGAGGTCGGTCGAGGTGTGCACGGGGCGCTCGCCCTCGCCGGTGACTTCGATACGGTGGTCGACGGCGCAGGCGATCGACATTTTCGAGTTGCGCGTGCGGTAGCCGAGGATGAGCCGGTCCCCCTCGTCGCGCTGGAGGATCGGCTCGAGCACGCGCTCGTTCAGCTGCTCGGCGTTGCGCGGGTCGAAGGTCGCGGGCTCGCCGGCCGTCTTCGGCGCGGTGTCGCGGTATTCGTCGACGCCGTCCTGGCGGTTGAGCAACTGGCTCGAGATGACGATCGAGGCATCGCTGTCGAGCAGCTCGACCTCGTACTCGATGAGGCCGAGGTGGCGCTCAACGAACGACACCATGCGACTCGAGCGGATGCGCACCCGCTTGCCGCCCGGCGTGCGCCAGACGAGGTCGCGCGAGAGCACGCCGTCGCGCAGGTCGAGTCGGCGCTCATAGGCGAGCAGTTCGGCGGTCGAGAGGATGAGCGGCTCGTCGTCGATATAGAGGCGGATCACCTTCGCGTCGGGCGCGTTGATGATCGTCTGCCCGACCTTGGCGAAGCCAAACGCCTCCTCGGCGTGGCGAATCGGCCACGTCTCGTGGAAACCGTTGATGTAGGTGCCGTGCTCGCCGGCCTCGCGGCCCTCGTCGATGTTGCCGCGCATGCCGAAGTAGCCGTTGCCGACGGCGAAGAGCGTCTCGGTGTGGCCGAGCCGCTCGGCATCGAAGCGCGTCTCGGTGAGCGCCCACTCGTCGAGCGGATAGCAGGCACGGTCGAGCGGGCTGGTCTCTCGGTCGGTGCTCGTCATGCGTCGCCACCTTTCGTGGTGGCCCGAAGGCCGGGGATGAGTTCGGCGAGGTCGTCGACGACGCGCGTCGCGCCGTGCACCGTAAGGGCGTCGTGGCCGGCGCCGCGGTCGACGCCGATCACCTCGCCAAAGTTGCCCGCACGGCCCGCGGCGACGCCCGAGGCGGCGTCTTCGACCACGGCGCACTGCGCGGCGTCGAGGCCGAGCTCGCGCGCGGCCTGCAGGTAGGTGTCGGGCGCGGGTTTTCCGGGCAGACCGAGCTCGGCCGCGTGCACGCCGTCAATAATCACGTCGAAGCGCTCGCCGAGCCCGGCAGCCGCGAGCACGCGCCGGCCGTTGCGTGAGCTCGTGACGACGGCGGCCGGGATGCTGCGGTTCGCGAGCTCGCGCAGGAAGTCGAGCGAGCCGGGGTAGGCGGCGATGCCGTCGTCCTCGAGCAGCCGCGTGAAGTGCTCGTTCTTGCGGTTGCCGAGCCCGCACACCGTCTCGAGCTCGGGCGCATCCTCGGGCGTGCCCGCGGGTAGCGAGATGCCGCGCGAGGCGAGAATGTCGCGCACCGCATCGAAGCGCGGCTTGCCGTCGAGGTAGGTGAAGTAGTCGGCTTCCTCGTACGGCGCGACGCCGTACTGTGCGAAGACCTCGGTGAACAGGGCGGCCCACGCGTGCCGGTGCAGTTCGGCGGTCGGCGTGATGACGCCGTCGAGGTCGAGCAAGAATGCTCGGATGTGCTGGAGGGATGGGGTGATGCTCGCTGCCGCGGTCATGTCGACCATTGTGCGCCCCTCGCGGCTGTGAATCGATCTGTGCCTGCGAATGTTGAACATCGGCGACGGTTTGGTCACGTTCCGGGCGAATCGATGCCGCTCGCAGGTGCCCGCCTCACGCTGGAGGTGTCTGAGCCGCACCGACAATGGAGGTCGAGATGGCACACGAGACAGTTCAGGGAGGGGGCATCCCCGCATCGCCAACACCAGGCTCGACCAGCACCACGCGACGATCACGCGCAACACTGGCGACGACTTTCGGGTGTCGTCGCGGCGCGACACGCACTCCGCATCGGCCAGCGATGGCTCTCCCACCGGCGACGCCCCCGAGGGCGTGCGGCTGCGGCACGGCTCAGGCTTCACGATTCGAGACACGAAGTTCGTGTTTCAGCGTGACGAGTTCGCCGACCGCAGCCACGCGGAGGACGAAGACTAGTCGTCGGAGACGCTGACGGTCACCTGGATGTTGCCGCGCGTCGCGTTCGAGTAGGGGCACACCTGGTGGGCGGCGTCAGCGAGGGCCTGTGCCTCGTCGTGCGGCAGGTTCGGGAGCACCACCTCGAGGTGCACGGCGAGCTCGAAGCCGCCCTCACCATTCGAACCGATGTCGACGCGCGAGCCGACGGTCGAGTCGGTGATCGTGACCTTCTGCGCGCGGGCAACCGCGTGCAAGGCCGAGTGGAAGCAGGCGGCGTAGCCCGCCGCGAACAGCAGCTCGGGGTTCGCGCCCTCGCCCGAGCCGCCCATACTCTGCGGGGTGGCCATGTCGAAGTCGACGCGGCCGTCGGTCGTGCGCACGTGGCCGTCGCGGCCGCTTCCGGTCGAGAGGGCTTCGGCGGTGTAGAGAGTGGAATCGATCATCGATGCTCCTTCGCGCTGGTGGGTTGGGAGCCCGACCCTAGCGCCGCTTGTTGAGAGCGTTCACATCTGGGGTGGAGACCTACGAGATGGAGCGGGCACTGGTGAGCGTCGCCGGGTCAGCAGCACGAGTACGACGCTCACCAACACGAGCACACCGACGCTGGTGAGCACGAACACGATGACCGAGCCGCCCGGCTCGCCTTCGGCGGCGGGGACGGTGCTCGGGCTCGACCGGGGAGTCGCGGTCGGCGTTGGCGCGATCGTGGCCAGCGCATCCGGCACCTTGACCTGTGCGACCTCGGGCGCGGCGCCGATGTCGTCGAGCAGGCTCGTGAGATCGGCGAAGCTCAGCGTGCTCGCGGGGTCGGCGGACTTGACCGACATCGCGGCGAGAGGCGCGCGCACGCGCTCGACCAGCGCATCCGGTGTCAGGGCATCGGGAATGTCGCTCCAGATCGCGAACATGCCGCCCGAACTCGCCTCGACGAGGTCGGGGCTGCCCTGCACCGAGGGATACACGGTGTCGTCCCAGCCCGCGAGGATCGACTCACCGGTGGGGTACGCGTAGCCGACGCGCTCGCCGAGCACGAAGTAGAGGAATTCGTCGTTGACGTTGACGAGCTCGTAGCCCGCCGCGGCGAAGTCGCTCGCGGGCACGGCGCCGGGCGGGCGCTGGGTCCAGTACGCCACCTGCACGCTGGTATCGAGGGCGACGCTGCCCGAGCGGAGCATGCCGTCGCTCCAGACGCGGGGCTGGTAGCCAGCGTCGCTGAGCAGCGCGGCGGTGGTGTTCACAAAGTCGGTGAGGGCGTCGTAGGCGGTGGCCTGCGCGCCGAACTTCGCCTGTGCGGCCTGGGTGAGTGCCTGCACCTCGGCCGTGTCGGCGAAGTCGACGAACTCGTCGCCGCCGAGGTTCCACGGCACGGGGCCGGGCATATCGGGCTGCTCGAACAGCTCCGTGTATTCGCCGATGAGCTCGTGCGCGAACTCGACGCCGGCGTCGCTCGTGATGTCGAGGGCGCCGAAGACGTTACCGCCGTATGCGTCGTGCAGGCGCAGCTCGGGGTAGGCATCGAGCGCGTGGTCGAGGTGGCCCGGCATGTCGAGCGATGGTGCGACGCGGATGTGCCGCGCGTTCGCGTATTCGATGAGCTCGCGGATCTCGTCCTGCGAGTGCGCATCGGGCGAGGCGATGTCGGGATGCGTCGTCGACTCGATCGCGAAGCCCTCGTTCTCAGAGAAGTGCAGCTCGAGCTCGGTGAAGCCGAACCAGCTGAGCTGGCGCACGAGCGACTCGAGGGCCTCGATGGGGTAGTGCTTGCGCGCGATGTCGATGTGCGCGGCGCGGATCTGCTCGGCGGGGAAGCTGAACTCGTAGTCGCCGTTCGCGATGTCGCCCGCCGCGACGAGCTGCTGCAGCAGCGGCCGGGTGACGTGGAAGACGCCGGCGGCGTCGGGACCGGTGACCGTCACGCTGTCGTCGACCGTGAGCAGCGAGGCGTCGTCGAGGCCGAGCACGATGTNGGCCTCGGTGGCGAGCGACGCGTCAGCGAGGTAGGCGACCTCGGGCGCCGCGTCGGTGAGGCCGAGCGCGGCGAGCTCCTCGGCGAGGCGCGCACCCTCGCCCGCGAGGGCGTCGTCGGTGATGAGGATGTGCGTGCTCGCGCTCGGGGCCCAGTACCCGAGGCGCGGGGTCACGGTGGTCGGTGGCGGCACCATCTGCGGCCAGGCACCCGACTCGGTCTGTGGCGCGGTTTCGGCGAGGGCGAGGCCGGGGGAGCCCAGCGCGACGGCGAAGGCGAGCAGCGCGGCCGTCAGCCAGCGCCAGCGGCGCGGTCGGCCTGCGGAAAACGAACGACGGTGCATGTGCTTACCCCCAAGACGTGCGCCTCCAGCATCCCACCCCGAGGTGGTCGCGTGGTTAGCGCAGTTCGGAGAACAGTTCGAGCACGTGCCGTTCGATGTCGTCGCGCACGAGGCGCATCCTCTCGAGCCCATCGATGCCGCGCTCGGAGGGCTCGTCGGTGACCCAGCGCTCGATGCTCGCGCGCATGCCGTCAACCGGCTCGACCTGTGCCTCGTTGCCGAGCACGATCACGCGGTGGGCGCGGCGAAGCAGCTCGGAGTCGAGCTGCTTCGGGGCCTCGCGCTCGAGGTCGGCGCCATGCTCCTCGAGCACCTCGCGTGCGAGCTCGTTGATCGCGTCACCGGGCTCGGTGCCCGCCGAAGCGACCGCGACGGAAGTGCCGGCGATCTGCCGCAGCGTGGCGGCGGCCATCTGCGACTTGCCGGCATTGCGAACACAAATGAACAGTACGGTTGGCGTCTCGCTCATAGAGGCATGGTGGCACGGGAGGGTGGGGATGCGCCCGGGCGCGCCGCGTGCCGGCCGGTCACCGCGCATCCAGTGCCGATTCGTACGCTGGGACGCATGAGTGACGCGGTGAACCAGGTGCCTGAGCAATGGCGACCCAAGGCGGTCGCGCTTGCGCCGTGGCCGCTGATTCTCGGGGCGGTGTTTGTCGTGTGCACGCAGGTGTGGCTGCCGTTTTGGGGCACGTCGATTCGCGCGAACGTCGTCTACGTCGCCTTCACGCTGCTCGGGCTCGCGCTGTGCGGCCGTGGCGCGCGGCAGCTGTGGCACGCGAACCGGGCCGTTGGCCGCGCCGGCGTCGCGAGCGGCGAGACCGGCGCCGACGGCCTGCGGTCGTCGGGCACGATGTGGTGGTGGCGCAGAGCGCCCCGCATGCAACTCTCGTGGGGCATGGGGGCGCTCTGCGTCGTCGTTGGGGTGGGGCTCTGGCTCTTCGCGGATGTTCGGGCCGAGCAGGTGCTCGCTTTCGTCGGCACCGGCGGCATGGTTGCGTCGGGCTACTCGGGCATGTTGCTCGCGGCACGTTACTCGCGGCTCTGCCACGACTTCAACGTGCCGTTCTCCGCGCTGTTCTGACGCGGGGTCGAGCGCACACGTGGCGGCGAACGAATGCTGGCCCGACTGGTCGCCGGTTCACGGCGCGCTCGCGGTGGTGCCGTGCGCTAGCTGGGCCTGCGGCGAAC
>NZ_JACXJG010000022.1:19532-19862 GCF_014904065.1 Gulosibacter sediminis
CGGCGGTGGTGCTCGCGCGCATCCGGGTCAAAGCCGTGGCCATGCCCGCCCCGGCCGAAGCCGCGCCGGTCGGCGCGCTCCCGGTCAAACTCCGGGTCGAAGCCACGACCGTAGCCGCCGCGCGGGCCATGACCGTGCGGGCCGTGGCCAGCGCGACCGTGACGCTCGAAGCCGCGGCGGAGGCGGTCGTACTTCTCGGGCTCGGACTCAGCCATGCGGCCGATCCAGCTTTCGAAGCGCTCGTCGCCCATGCGGCGTCGTGCCTGCTCGCTCCAGCGGTCAAACTCGGCGTCGGGAGCATCCCAGCCTTGCTCGGCGCGCTGCTGCTCG
>NZ_JACXJG010000022.1:19985-32450 GCF_014904065.1 Gulosibacter sediminis
CAGGCTCGAGAACGCGTCGGGGCGCTCGGGCACGAGCTGCTCGGTCGCCCGCCCCGCCTCAGTGAGGCGAATCAGGATGACGCGCTTGTCGTCGTCGGCCGGCTCTCGGGTGATGAGTTCGGTCTTCTCAAGCTTGACGAGCGCCTCGTTGAGCGAGGCGACGCGCATGCCCAGAATGAACGCGAGGTCCTTCGTCGCGATGCCGTCCTGCAGTTTCAGGGCGGCGAGGATGCGGCCCTGGCCGCGGGTCGGGTCGGCGGCGGGGCCGTGCGGGCCGCCGTGGGGCCCACCGTGCGGGTGGGGGCGCATGAGGCGGGCCGCCTCGCGGAACTTTCGATAGAGTTCGTGGCTTTCCATGAGGTTCTCCTTCAGGTTGGTGAAAGCTGCTGGTACCTGTTCAATTGGTACCTGCAGATAAAAGTACAGGTACCTGTCGCAAATTGCAACAGGTACCTGTGAAACCTTCAGGATGCGGGTGCGACGGCCTATGCGGCGTCGCCGGCCGAGATGGTCTGGGCCTCCTCCTGCGCGGTTTCGTGCGGACGGCCGATCTGCTGCAGGCGCTTCGATGAGATGCCGAGCACGACGATCGAGACGATGAGGGCGGCCGCGCCGAACCAGTACGGCGACTCGGCGCCCATGGCCTCGGCGATCGGGCCCGAAACGGCCGGTGCGATCGCGCCGCCGAGGAAGCGGATGCCCGAGTAGGTCGACGATGCCACCTGGCGCGGCAGGTTGGTCGCCTCCATGACGGTCTCGGTGAGGGCGGTGTTGACCACGCCGAGGAACGCGCCCGAGACGATAACGCAGCAGACAAGCGCCGTGAGGTTGCCGATCGAGAATGCCATGACGACGAGCGTCGCGGTGAGCAGCACGAGCATCGAGAACAGCGTCTTCACGAGACCGAAGTTGCGCGTCAGCACGGGTGCCACGAGTACCGACGTGATCGCGAGCAGCAGGCCCCAGCCGAAGAACACGAGACCGAGTTCGTGCGCGCCGAACTCCAGCCCCTGCGCCGCGGCGGCCGCCTCGAGNGGTAGGGAGAGTACGCGAGGATCGTGAAGAAGCCGAAGTTGTAGAACAGGGCCGTGATGCCGAGCGAGCGCAGCGTCGGGTTGCGCAGCGCCTTGAAGCTCGCCGAGATCGGCACTGGCACCGGCTTCTCGGTCGGCTTGCGCAGCAGGGTCGCGATGGCGATGAAGCCGATGGCCATGAGTGCTGCCGTGCCGAAGAACGGCCCGCGCCACGACACCTCACCGAGCGCGCCGCCGAGCAGCGGGCCGAGCGCCATTCCGACGCCGAGCGCGGCTTCGTAGAGCACGATCGCGCTGCCGCTGCCGCCTGAGGCGCCGACAATGGCGGCGAGGGAGGTCGAAATGAACAGCGCGTTGCCGAGGCCCCAGCCGGCGCGGAAGCCGATGATCGTGTCGACGCTGCCCGACGTACCGGCGAGAGCGGCGAACACGATGATGAGCACGAGGCCGACGATGNGCGTGCGCTTCGTGCCGAGACGGCTCGCGACCCAGCTCGTGAAGAACATCGCGACGGCGGTGATGAGCAGGTAGCTCGTGAACAGCAGCATGGTCTGCGACGGCGTCGCGTCGAGTTCCTTGCTGATCGCCGGCAAGATCGGGTCGACAAGGCCGATGCCCATGAATGAGACGGTGCAGGCGAAGGCGATCGCCCAGACTGAGAGCGGCTGCTTGAGAAGTGACGACTTAGGTGGCTGCGTGTCTTGGGACATTTCGCTTTCTCGGGTTGGTGTCCTGACGTCGGGGGCAGTGCGCAGCGGCGTGCGGGGCAGCGATTGGATTAGTGGTGGTGTGGATGCGGCGGCTCGTCGATGGTGAGCCGCTCGAGGATGTCGGTGGCCCGCGCGAGCGTGACCCACTCGTCCTCGTCGAGTTGCTCGAGCGCCGGTCGCACCGCCTCGCCTGCGCGCAGGCGGAACGCGCGGATCTCGGCATCGCCGGCCTCGGTGAGGCGCACGACGGTCGCCCGCGCATCCGTCGGGTCGGACTCGCGGGCGACCAGCCCATCCGCCTCGAGCTTGGTCACCGAAGTGCTGATCGCGGGCTGCGACAAGCGCTCGCGGAGGGCGATGTCGCCAATGCGAATCGGGCCGAGCTGCTGCAGCAGCGNACAGGATGCGCAGGGCGACGACCGAGCGCGGCTCACTGGCGCGCAGGCGTGCATAGGTCGCGAAGCGGCTGCCGTACATGACGAGGCGGGCGGCGACGCGGTTGTGGTCGTGCGGATCTGTCACGCAAGAAACATATAACTAACTTATATAAATAGTCAATGTATCTGCGTATCGGCATGCTGACGCCGCGGTCGCCCGGGGCGAGTGCCGCGTGCTCAACGGGAGGGCTGGGGCTACTTCTTTTTCTTCATGCGGTTGCGGTGCACCGTGCGCCACACCATCGCACCGAAGATGACGGCGACGACGATGCCGCCGATCCACCAGGACACCGCGCTCGCGGCCTCGCCGGCGCCCGCAGCCAGCCCATCCATACCCAAAATCACCCCGCTATTCTCTCGCAGTTGTGGCGTGAGTGTTACGCGCGGCGTCGCGCGCGCTCGACGGGCGGCCGGTCGCGCGGGACAATGGATGAATCGCCGCGCCCGCGACGACACCGCAACCAACGAGGGGAGCCTGCACATGTGCCGATTGCTCGCCTACGCCGCACCCAGTGAGACAACCGTCTCGGAGGTGATCGGCGAGGCCAACGCCGAGGCCTTCCAGCAGATGACGAGCGTGCATAACGATGGGTGGGGCACCGCTTGGCTCGCGTCGGGCCCGGGCGAAGAGCTGCCCGAGGTTGAGTCGGCGCGCGTTTCGACGCCCGGCCAGGCTGACCCGATGCTCACGGCCGCGCTCGAGAGCGTGCCGTCGTACTCGCGACTCGTGCACCTGCGGCTCGCGACCGACCGGCTCAAGCGCACGAAGGTGAACACGCACCCCTTCGTCGCGAACGGCATCGCATTTGCCCACAACGGCTCGATCATTCCCGTTGAGCGCTTCGAGGAGCTGCTCAGCGAGGAGGAACTGCGCGCCGTGTCGGGCACGACCGACTCCGAGCTCTACTTCTCGTATGTGCGCAAGCAGATTCGCGAGGGTGGCGGCACCGTCGCCGAGGGCGTTGTGCGCGCCGTGCAGCGGCTCCGTCGCACGTTCCCGAACGCGAGCCTCAACGCCGTCGTGCTCACCGACGCCGAGCTCATCGTGATTCACGCGAACTCGACGGCGCACGTCACCGACGAAGACTTCCGCTCGTATGGCATCGACCCGGCGCTGCTGCCCGACGACCACGACGAGAACTACTACAAGCTCGCTATGCTGCAGCGGCCCGACGGCACGACCGTGTTCTCGTCGACCGGCATCAACCTCGCCGGCTGGAGCCGCGTGCCCGACGACACGATCACCCGCATCGACCTCGACACGCTCGAGCTGTCGCAGCGCAAGATTTTCGGCATTCGCGAGACCGCGTCGCGCCGCGGCCACGCCGCCCTCAACGACTCGACGATCGACGAACTCGCGCGCCACCGCCAGCTCCGCGCCAGCTAGCTCCGCCGGCTATGTCCACCACCAGCTAGCGTCGCTGCAATGCGTCGTTTTTCCCGACCTGAGACGGCGATAAGGGGCCTCAACCTCATGGCCTTCTTACGTTGGGAAAAACAACGCATTTCCGCGGCGCCTAGACTGGCGGGGTGACTGTGAACCCGGATCTCGTCGGCCGACGCTTCGCGCTCGCCGAGCCCTATCTCGTTGGGCGCGAGCACGTGCGCGCTTTCGCGGCGGCTGTCTTCGCGAGCAACCCCATCCACTTCGATGTCGAGGCGGCCCGCGCGGCCGGCTACGCCGACGTCGTCGCGCCCACGACCTACCCGGCCGTGCTGCAAGACCGCGGCCTGCAGCTGCTGCTCGCCGACCCGATGGCCGACTTCGAACTCAAAAACGTCGTGCACGGCGACGAACGCTTCACCTACGAGCGCCCGATCGTCGCGGGCGACGAGCTCGGTGCCGAGCTCGAGGTGACGACGGTGCGCGCGGTGCGCGGCAACGCGATGATCCAGGCGACGACCAGGCTGACGGATGCGGCGGGCGAGCTCGTCGTGACCGCCTACGCGACGCTCGTGGTCGGC
This sequence comes from Gulosibacter sediminis, assembly GCF_014904065.1. Classification (GTDB taxonomy): domain Bacteria; phylum Actinomycetota; class Actinomycetes; order Actinomycetales; family Microbacteriaceae; genus Gulosibacter; species Gulosibacter sediminis. Next base: position 24,132 of record NZ_JACXJG010000022.1, read on the forward strand.
GGGGAAGGGGCGAACTAACCATGGCAACCCTCGAAACGGCAGCCAAGGGCGAGCAGCTGCTCGAAACCACCCTGCACTTCACGCGCGAGTCGCTCGTGCGCTACGCCGGCGCATCCGGCGACTTCAACCCCATCCATTACCGCGACGACATCGCGGTCGAGGTCGGCCTGCCCGGCGTGCTCGCGCACGGCATGCTCACGATGGGTGCGGCGATCCAGCCGGTCATCGAGCTGCTCGGCGACCCGGGCCGCGTCGTCGACTACCAGGTGCGCTTCACACGCCCGGTGCTCGTCGATGCGAGCGGGGGAGCGGAGGTGCAGATCGTCGCGACGGTCGGCGAAGAGGCGGGCGACGACGGCATCGGCCGCATCGACCTCACCGTGAGCTTCGCTGACAAGACGGTGCTGACCAAGGCGCAGGTGCGCGCGAAGTTCACCGCATGACGACGTTCGCGCAGCTGACGACGACGCAGGTCTCGCAGGCCGAGGCTGATCTCATCGAGCCCGTGACCCGCGACGCGCTCGCCGAGGCGTACTTCGACCTCGCCGACCGCGACGAGCCGTTCCTCGTCATCGGCGGCGGCTCGAACACGATCGTGAGCGACGACGGCTTCGACGGCCCCGTGCTGCGGGTCGCGACCCGCAGTGTTGAGTACCGCCCGGGCGAGGGCGGCGAGGTCATCGTCGTCGCCCATGCGGGGGAGTCATGGAGCGAGCTCGTCGACGCCACCGTTGCGCGCGGGCTCAGCGGCATCGAGGCGCTCGCGGGCATCCCCGGCTCGGTCGGCGCGACGCCGGTGCAGAACATCGGCGCCTACGGGCAGGAGCTCGCCGACGTGCTCGTGCGCGTCGAGGTGGCGGATGCGGATGCCGGCGAACGTCGCTGGGTCGCGGCCGCCGACCTCGGCCTCGGCTACCGCACCTCGGCGCTCAAGCGCGAGGAGCTCCTCGGGCTCGTGCTCGCGGTCGAGCTGCGGTTGCGCGAAGTCGACTCGACCGACGGCGCCCCAGTACAGTACGCGCAACTCGCGAAAGCGCTCGACGTCGAGCTCGGCGAGCGTGTGCCGGTCGCGCAGCAGCGCGAGGCCGTGCTGCGCCTGCGCGCCTCGAAGGGCATGGTGCTCGACCCGAGCGACGTCGACACGCGTTCGAGCGGCTCGTTCTTCATGAACCCGATCGTGCGCCGCAGCTTCGCGAGCGAGGCGCTGCCGGCGAGCGCGCCCCGTTTCGAGGCGGGCAAGGACGCCGAGGGCCTCGAACTCGTGAAGCTCTCGGCGGCGTGGCTCATCGAGCATGCCGGCGTCAAGAAGGGATTCGCGCTGCCCGGCAGCGGCGCCGCGATCTCGTCGAAGCACACGCTCGCGATCACGAACCACGCGGATGCGACGGCCGAGCAGATCGCCGAGCTCGCGCGCTATGTGCGCGCCCGCGTGCTCGCCGAGTTCGGCGTCGAACTCATCCCCGAGCCGAACCTGATCGGCCTGCAGCTGTAGTGCGTTCGCGCGGCTGCTGCGCGACACTCGAAGTGCGCCAACGAGACGGAGACCCAGGTGAGTGAGCAGCGACCGAGATTCAGCCCGCCCGAGCCCCGCTTCGGGGCCGAGCCGGCAGCGGCTGCTGTGCCCGACGCATCCGGCTCGTCGCGCCGCCGCGTCTGGTCACCCCTCACGATTGTGCTCACGAGCGCCTCGGCGGTCGTCGTCATCGGCCTCGTCATCACGCTCGCGCTGCTGTGGGGAAACCCGTTGCAGCCGAGCCAGGGCGAGGCCGCGGCGCCGCTCGAGAGCAACGGCGGCGGCACCGCCGGCCCGACCGACACCGTGGGCCCCACGCCGACGCCCTACGCGGTGCAGCCGGGCGACACGGTCTCGATTGAGCAGGATGCGGTGTTCGAGGATGGCTTCACGCTCGTCTACCCGAAGCTCGGCGACTGGATCGAGCAGGACATCGTGAATCGCCCCGAGCAGTTGACGATGTATGCGCCCGACTACAGCGCGCAGATTCAGGTGTGGCAGACGTCGGTGTTCAACTCGAACCAGACCGACAAAGAGCTCACGCTCGCACAGCTCAACCGCATCAACGACGAGTGCTCGTACGGCGCGACGGGCATCTCCGAGCCCGAGTCGTACCTGCTTGAGGGCGAGGACGGCACGAAACTCGAGCTGCTCGGCGTGCGGGCCGACGAGTGCGAGGGCGGCCAGGTCTGGCTGCTGCAGCGCGTCATGCCGCTCACCGGCACGCGCGTGCACATCGTGCTGTGGAGCACGACGACGCTCGACGACAACGACGAGCTGCTCGACAAGCTCGCCGAAATTACCTTCACAACGCCGTAGCCGGGCCGCCGTCTTGCGACGGGGCCCGGCTACTGGCGCGCGGCGTGGCGCGAGTTAGTTGAAGAGCGCCTGGATGCGGCGCACGCCTTCGACGAGTGCGTCGTCGCCGAGCGCGTAGCTGAAGCGCAGGTAACCCGAGGGGCCGAAGGCCTCGCCGGGGACGGCCGCGACCTCGGCCCGATCGAGCAGGAAGTCGGCGAGGTCGAGCGAGGTCTCGAGGCGAACGCCGTCGTACTCCTTGCCGAGCACGCCCGACACATCGGCGTAGACGTAGAACGCGCCCTGGGGCGTCGGCACGGTGAAGCCGTTGACCTTGCTGAGCTCGTCGACCATGAGCTTGCGGCGGCGGTCGAAGGCGAGGCGGAATTCCTCGATCGGCTCGCTCGGCCCGATGAGGGCGGCGAGCGCGGCGCGCTGCGCGACGTTGTTCACGTTGCTCGTGAGGTGCGACTGCAGGTTCGCGGCGCCCTTGATGACGTCCTCCGGGCCCACCATCCAGCCCACGCGCCAGCCGGTCATCGCGAACGACTTCGCGACACCGTTAACGAGCACGGCCTGCTCGGCGAGCGCCGGCACGGCCTCGACGATCGAGGTGGCCTTCACTCCGTCGTAGACGAGGTTCTGGTAGATCTCGTCGGCGATGACCCACACGCCGTGCTCGAGCGCCCACTCGCCGATGGTGCGGGTCTCGTCGGGCGAGTAGACGGCGCCGGTCGGGTTCGACGGCGAAACGAAGAGCATCGCCTTCGTGTCGGGCGTGCGCGCGGCCTCGAGCTGCTCGACGGTGACCTTGTAGCCCTGGTCGGCGCCGGCGAAGACCTCGATGGTGTTGCCGCCGGCGAACTTGATGACCTCGGGGTAGGTGGTCCACGCCGGGGTCGGCAGCAGCACATCGTCGCCGTCGCCGATGATCGCCTGGATCGTCTCGAACACGGCCTGCTTGCCGCCGTTCGTGACGAGCACGCGGCTCGCGGGCACGGTGAGGCCCGAGTCGCGCGCGGTTTTCTCGACGATCGCGTCGCGCAGCTCGGGCAGACCGACGTTGGCCGTGTACTTGTGGTTCTTCGGGTCCTTCACGGCCTCGACAGCGGCGTCGATGACGTGCTGCGGCGTTGCGAAGTCGGGCTCGCCGGCGGCGTACGAAATCACCGGGCGGCCCTCTGCCTTGAGGGCCTTGGCCTTATTGTCGACCTTCAGCGTGGCCGAAGGGGCGATGGCGGAGACGCGGGACGAAAGACGCGATTCAGTCATGATGTGCAGTCTAGTTTGTGCGGTTGTGAACGGGTTACCGTCATTCATTTTTCATGACGTGCGGCCGGCTGTCTGCACATCCGCCGGAAATGGGCCGGATGTGCGCGAACGCCAAACTCGCGGCGTCACGCAACGTCGTGCTCGCGAATGGTTGACGCCGCTATGGCGGTACTCAGTGCCGTCATAGCGTCGTTCCACGAGGCCGAAGTCGACCAAGTATCTGCGGAGCACCGCGACGTCGTCGTGGAACTTGGATAGACGCTCGTTCATCTCGGTCTCGGAGAGCGTTTCGTCGTGAGCGATGACCTGGTCGCGAACCCAGCGTAGAAGCGCACCTCGCTCGCTCGGAGTTGCCGGATAGGTGCCGATGCGCCCATCGACGAGAAAACGTTGAATCCCGGTTTTGGCCTCGCGCTTACCCTCGCTAAGTAGCTCTGGAAACACTGACGGCGTCAGCGTCAGCGCGCCGTCGGTGGCCAACTCAGCGATGCCCGAGTTCACGATCGCGCTCACCACGTGTCGGGTGCGTGACGGCGAAAGCCCAAGGGAATCTGGGTGGACTGTTTCGTCGAGCAGCAGCCGCCCGGCGACCTGACGCGTCTGTTCATTGACAAAGAGCGCGATGACATTGCGCCACTGGTGAGTCATGGATGACACTTCCTCTCGTACCGGCATTTCACCCGCGTTCGGCTCGCAATAGCAAACCCGGCCGCAGCATCCGGCGGTCGGTTCGAGGGCAACCTCGCATCGGCATGTGGAGGTGGCGGCGGTTTTGTCGTAAACTGTCTGGGTTGCCCGCGCAGTATGCGCGACGTGACGTAGGGCGGTAGCTCAATTGGCAGAGCAGCGGTCTCCAAAACCGCAGGTTGCAGGTTCGATTCCTGTCCGCCCTGCAGCCACGGGCCGTGCGGAGTGCACGGCCCGTTTTGCATCTCGGCTGGTTTTGCGGGGCAATCGGGCTCGCGTTATCGACAAGGTTGTCGCTGTGACGTAGGCTGATGCAGTTGCCAAAAGGCATACTGCAGTGCGCCCAAAATCCGGTTCGTGCCGCATATCCAAGCTTCGAAAGGGATCCGCGTGGCCACAGGCACGTCTGATGACGAGCGTGACGACGACCTCACCAACAGCACCGAACCAAGCGGTGACGAGGCCGACGCTTTGGACGAGACGCTTGATGCGGAGGCGGCCGACGAGTCGGCTGTGAGCGAAGCTGACGAAGACGCCGATGACGAGGCTGACGCCGAAGCCGAGGCTGATGAGGACGCGGGTGACAGTGATGCTGATGCCGAGGACGACGACGCTGACGACAGCGACGCCGACGACGCTGACGACGCTGACTCGGACGACGCGAAGTCTGACGCCAAGAAGGATGCTGCGGTAGTCGCATCCGGCAAGGGCAAGAAGGCGAAGCGCGGCGAGAAGACCTCAGCCAAGGGCGCCGCTGTTGAGGCATCGAAGAAGACGAGCAAGCAGAAGAACGACAAGAAGGACGCTGGCGAGAAGCGCGGCCTTCGCAAGTTCTTCAGTGAAGTCGTCATCGAGCTGAAGAAGGTCGTCACCCCGACCCGCCAGGAACTCTGGCGCTACGTCGGCGTCGTGATCGCGTTCCTCATCATCATGATGCTGCTCGTGATGCTCTTCGACTGGATCTTCGGCTTCGCCTCCTCGTGGGTGTTTGGCAACGGCCAGTCGCTGTTCCCCGAGGACTGGTTCCAGGGCGGCGATCCGACCCAGACGCCGGTGCCCACCGAGACCGTCCTGCCGACCGAGTCGGTTGACCCGACCGCGACGGCGACCCCGTAATCCCCAAGTCGCGGCGCCACACGCCCGCGCGTCCGACACAGACCGAGCGGCCGTCGCGCCGCAATTCGATGAAGTGAGTTGAACTACCGTGGCTGACGAAACCCAGCTTCCCGAGCAGAACGAGACCGAGCTCGACGCCGTGAACGAGGCTCCCCAGAGCCAGGACGCGCCTGTCGAGGCCGAGGCTAACGACGTCGAGACNCCGTCGCGACCGACGCAGTCGCATCCGACGGCGCTGAGACCGTTGACGCCGAGTCGGCCGACGCCGAGCCCGCCGCCGAAGGTGAAGCCGTCGAAGGTGAAGCCGCCGAGGGCGACGACGAGGCCGAGGTTGACCCCTACGCCGAGTTCAAGCTCGAACTGCGCATGAAGCCCGGCAAGTGGTACGTCATCCACACCTACGCCGGCTTCGAGCGCAAGGTGCGCGACAACCTCCAGCAGCGCGTCGAGAACAAGAAGCGCTCGGAGTCGTCCGAGGGCGCCGACGACATCTATGAGGTGCAGGTGCCCATGGAAGACGTCGTCGAGATGAAGAACGGCCAGCGCAAGATGGTCACGCGCGTGCGTATCCCCGGCTACGTGCTCGTTCGCATGCACCTCACTGAGGACAGCTGGTCGCTCGTGCGTCAGACGCCGGGCGTCACGGGATTTGTTGGTAACGCGCACGACCCGGTGCCGCTGCGATTCAAGGAAGTCTTCGAGATGCTCAAGAGCATCGTCGAGCTGCCCGACGTCAAGGATGTCAAGGGTGAGGCCAAGGCCGGCGCTGCCACGGGCGGCAAGCAGCCGATCACCGAGGTCGAGTTCGAGAACGGCGAGACCGTCACGATCAAGGAAGGCTCGTTCGAAGGCCTCACCGGTTCGATCAGCGAGATCAACGCCGCGGCGGGCAAGCTCATCGTGCTCGTCTCCCTCTTCGGTCGCGAGACTCCCGTCGAGCTCTCGTTCGACGAGGTCGCGAAGCTCTAACTTCAGCTCGAGCAGACGCGGCGTCGACCCACGTGGTCGGCGCCGCGTTCGCATGAACCGCCCCTGGCCAGGATGTGCGGAATCGAGTAAACTTGCGGGGTTGCGCATGCGCAACCGATACCGGGCGCCGGAAAGGCCGGCGTTGCGGGAGAGGGATGTTCGCAACATCCACTCGACAGAAAGGAAACCACATGGCACCGAAGAAGAAGGTTTCGGGTCTGATCAAGCTTCAGATCCAGGCTGGCGCCGCGAACCCTGCTCCGCCGGTTGGTCCGGCCCTGGGTCAGCACGGCGTCAACATCATGGAGTTCTGCAAGGCGTACAACGCGGCGACCGAGCAGCAGCGCGGCAACATTGTGCCCGTTGAGATCACCGTGTACGAAGACCGTTCGTTCACCTTCGTGCTCAAGACGCCCCCGGCGGCTGAGCTCATCAAGAAGGCTGCGGGCGTGAAGAAGGGCTCGGGTGTGCCCCACACGAACAAGGTCGGCAAGATGACCATGGACCAGGCGCGCGAAATCGCCGAGACCAAGAAGGCCGACCTCAACGCGAACGACATCGAAGCTGGCGCGAAGATCATCGCCGGCACCGCCCGCTCCATGGGCATCGAGGTCACGGGCAACTAGCCCCCGCCTCCCCGAGCTAGCGATCGGGGTAGTGCACACACGCCGCGCCACAGCGCGTGGCCGTACACACTTTCGCGGGAGAGCCAGCCAGCTCGTTCGACCGCACACTCTCAAAGGAGCACAACATGGCAAAGAATTCCAAGGCGTACCGCGCCGCGGCAGAGAAGATTGAAGAGGGCAAGGTCTACGACCTTGCCTCGGCCGCGCAGCTTGCGAAGGACACTTCGTCGGCGAAGTTCGACAGCACCGTCGAGGTCGCACTGCGCCTCGCCGTTGACCCGCGCAAGGCCGACCAGATGGTGCGTGGCACCGTCAGCCTGCCGCACGGCACCGGTAAGACCGCTCGCGTCATCGTGTTCGCGCAGGGCCCGGCCGCTGAGGCCGCCCTCGCCGCGGGCGCCGACGAGGTCGGCAGCGACGAACTCATCGCGAAGGTCGCTGACGGCTGGACCGACTTCGACTCGGCCGTCGCCACCCCCGACATGATGGGCAAGGTAGGCCGTCTCGGTAAGGTGCTTGGTCCCCGTGGTCTCATGCCGAACCCGAAGACCGGTACCGTGACCCCGGACGCCGCCAAGGCTGTCACCGAGATCAAGGGCGGCAAGATCGAGTTCCGCGTCGACAAGCACTCGAACCTGCACTTCATCGCGGGCAAGGCGTCGTTCGACGCCGAGCAGCTCACCGAGAACCTGCAGGCCGCGCTCGACGAGGTCATCCGCCTCAAGCCGGCTTCGGCGAAGGGCCGTTACGTGCAGAAGGCTGTCGTCGCGACGACCTTCGGCCCGTCGATCCCCCTCGACGTTTCGGCGTTCTAAGCAACGTCTCGCGCTCGTCGCGAGTTCACTGGCCCCGCTTCGGCGGGGCCAGTTTGCGTTTCCTGGCCGGTGCGAGGGCCTGCAGCCGGAGGCGCGACTCGAGCCGCGCATCCGGCCCTCGGGATGCTGCGGGAGGGCGCTGGCGCCGGCGAGCAAAGGCGGGCGAGGGAATTACCGACGATCGGGTCGGTAATGCGGTAGTGTCTGGCGTGACGAATGTGACGTTCGCCTGAGTCGCGCCACGGTGGCCGACTCGGATTGTCATGACAACGGAGCCATGAAATGTCCAACACCTCTGAAATCGACCAGTTGCCGGTGACGAGCCCGGCCGAGCGCCGGCGCGTCCTCGCCGCGACGATCGTCGGCACCACCGTTGAGTGGTACGACTTCTTCANTTACGCCTTCGCGGCGTCGCTCATCTTCAACACCCAGTTCTTCGGGCCGATGGGCGAGGCGATGGGCCCGGCCGGCCCAACGCTGATCTCGATGGCCTCGATCGGCCTCTCGTTCCTGTTCCGCCCGC
>NZ_JACXJG010000022.1:32456-35981 GCF_014904065.1 Gulosibacter sediminis
TGGCGCGTTCCTCGCCGGCCATTTCGGTGACAAGTACGGTCGCAAGCCAGTGCTCATCGCGACGCTGATCCTTATGGGCACGGCGACAGCGCTCATCGGTCTGCTGCCCACCGGTGACCTCGCAGCGGTCAGCGCCATCGGGCTGCTCATTCTGCGCGTGCTGCAGGGTATTTCGGCCGGCGGCGAATGGGGCGGCGCGGCCCTCATGGCGGTCGAGACCGCCGCCGACGGCGGCCGCAACCGCGCCGGCGCATGGCCGCAGCTCGGCGTACCGTTTGGCATGCTACTCGCGACGGGCATGCTCACCGTGCTGCAGATGACCATGGGTCAGGAGGGCTTCACGAACGGCGGCTGGCGCATTGCGTTCCTGTTCTCGGTCGTGCTGATCGTCGTTGGCTACGTCGTGCGTCGAGCGGTCGAGGAATCGCCGGTGTTCCGCCAAATCTCAAAGATGGCGAAGAGCCAGTCGGCGCCGATCGCCGTGGTGTTCCGCAAGTACTGGCTCATTGTGATCCTCGCCGCCCTCGTCTTCGCCGGCGACAACGCGGTCGGCTACATGCTGGTGGGCGGCATCGTGCAGCGCTACGCCTCGACGCCGCTCGAGGCCGGCGGTATGGTCGGCATGGATGGCGGCCAGGTCAGCCTCTTCCTCAACCTCGCCGCAATCTCGTGGGCGATTTGGACCTATGTCGGCGCCTGGATCGCCGATAAGTACGGCGCGAAACCGGTGTTCATCGTCGGGTACATCCTCATGATCTTCGCATCGATTGCGCTCTTCCCGCTTGTCGTGATGGGCGGCGAGAACCCGATTTACTTCGTGCTCGGCACCTGCCTCCTCGGCATTCCGTTGGGCTTCTGCTACGGCCCGCTCAGTGCCTGGTACGCCGAAGTGTTCCCCGCATCCGTGCGCTTCTCGGGTGTGTCGATTACCTACGCGATCGGCGCGATCATTGGTGGCGCGTTCGCGCCCCTCATCGTGCAGGCGACCTTCGAAGCGAACGCCGGTCAGTGGCACTGGGCCGCGGTCTACCTCGCGATCATGTCGGCCGTCGGCCTCGTCGGCTCAATCCTGCTCAAGGGCCGCCACGGCATTCCGCTTGGCCACGACATGGAGCACTCGGGCCAGTGGGAGACCTGGAAGCCGGGCGACCCCATCCCCGCCGGCGTGCGCACGCAGCACTAGCTCGCGCACTCGAGCTCGCGAATTTGCAGGGCGGCCCCGCACCGAAATCGATGCGGGGCCGCCCTGCTTCGTTGGTGCTCGGCGTGACTACCCTGCGGTGAGGTCGAAGACGATCTTGCCCCGCGTGTGTCCCTGCTCGAGCTGCTCGTGGGCGGCGCGGGCCTGGCCGAGCGGGAAGCTCGCGTCGAGGTGTGTCTGCAGGTCGCCCTGGTCGAAGAGCTGGGCGATGGTGGTGAGGATCCGCCCCTCGGGTGAGAGCTTGAGTGTGGATGCGCGCAGTTCACGGCCCGCGGCCTCAGCCTCCTCGTGCATCGTCGGCCATGAGCCGGTGGGCACGTTGACGACGAGGCCGCCGTCGCGGAGCACCTTGAGCGAGCGGCTGCCCGTGTCGTCCTGCACGTTGCCGATGAGGTCGATGACGACGTCGACCGGCTCGTCGATCGCGTCCTCGAAGCGCTCCGAGGTGTAGTCGATGACCTGGCTCGCGCCGAGCTCGGTGAGCCAGTCGTGGTTTCGGCTGGATGCGGTGGTCACGACCTCGGCGCCGTAGAACGCCGCGAGCTGCACCGCGAAGTGACCGACGCCACCCGCGCCCGCGTGCACGAGCATCCGCTGCCCGGAGTGGACGCGCGCAGCCTCAACCACCGCGGCCCACGCCGTGAGCGCGGCGAGGGGCACGCCGCCGGCCTCGAGCATCGTCAGCGACTTCGGCTTGTGCGCGAGCGACATGAACGGCACCGACACGTAGTCGCCGTGGGCGCCCTGGTAGCGCGGGGTGAGTAGCATGCCGTAGACCTCATCGCCGGGTTGGAACGGCGCGAGCTCATACGGCGCCTTCTCGACGACGCCGGCGAACTCGCCGCCTGGTACCCAGGGCATCCGCTCGATTGCGCCGGACGCGCCCTTGCCCGCGCGGGTCTTCACATCGATTGGGTTGAGGCCGGCCGCGTGCACGCGCACGAGCGTGTCGCTGTTCACGACTTTCGGCATCGGCACCTCGCCGAGTTTCAGAACCTCGGGGCCACCAAACTCATTGACTACAACCGCGCGCATCGTTTCAGACATGAAGCCAAGCCTGACACGTTCGGCTGCGCGTGGGCCGGGCGAAACTGGCGGGGAAAACCGGGTGCGGCGACAAGTTCGCGGGCTACGCTGAGTGAGTCCGCTGCGAAAGGAACGAAGATGCCTGCTGTAGTTTCGCTGACCCCGGCCCCCGTGATCGATCGCACCTATTTCGTTGAGAGCTTCGACACCGGCAAGGTGAACCGGGCGACCGAGATTCAGGAGTTTCTCTCGGGCAAGGGCATCAACGTGTCGCGTACGCTGCGGATCGCCGGCGTCTCGACCTCGGCAGTGCTGCCGGTCGGGCGCGAGGACGAACACCTGCTGTTCCGCACACCGTTTCCGCAGGTGCTCCGCATTCTGCCGGTGCCGGGGCGGATGCGCGTGAACACCGCGATTCTTGAGCCCGAGGGCCGCACGACCAACGTGAACCAGAAGGCCGTGCCGCTGCACGAGCGCGACTGGGATGCCGTCGTCGACATGACGCTGCAGGAGATTCGCGCGCTGCGTGCCGACTGGCTCGTCGTGTCGGGCTNGGTGCCGAAGCTCGTCGAGACCGGCGAGAAGATTGACTTCACGCGGCTGTTCAGTGAGGCCCGCCGTATCGGCACGCGCGTCGCCGTCGACACCTCGGGCTCGTCGCTCGAGACATGGGCAATGTCGGGGCTCGTCGACTGCATCAAGCCGAACGCCGACGAGATGGCGACGCTCGTGAAGCGGCATCTCAACACCGTCGGCGACGTGCTCGAGGCGGCGCGCGAGGTGATCGAGCGCGCGAGGCTCGAGGTAGTGCTCGTGTCGATGGGTGGCGACGGCGCGATGGTCGTCACGCGCGACGAGGCGCTGTGGGGATACGCGAAGGCGCCGCAGGTCGTGAACACGACGGGCGCGGGGGATGCGTCGCTCGCGGGATTCGTCGGCCACTCGATTCAGGGGCCCGGGCAGCAGGGTGGCCAGGCTGACTACGGTGAGCTGCCTCCGCTGGCGCTGAAGTCAGGCCTGTCGAAGGCCGTCATCTACGGCGCCTTGGCGGTGTCGGTGCCGACGACGATCATTGACTCGCTCGACGGCGCCCCGACCGCCGAAATCACGGTGCCCGACCCATCGCAGCCCCTCAGCGAACCCACCAAGTTCTTCGAAACTCCCTCCGCCTAGCACCGCCCGCCTGTCCCTGCCGAACCCTCAAGGGTCGGCCCCCGGCGCTCGCGGTCCCTTTGCTTGCCGTTCACGGTGGATGCCGCCCCTTCGCCTCGCTGTTCTAGGGGGTTGAGTGGTCGTTT
>NZ_JACXJG010000022.1:36116-65555 GCF_014904065.1 Gulosibacter sediminis
GGGGAGGGCGCCCTTGTCGGCGGGTGGTGGCAAACTAGGGCAATGGTAGTTTTCCGGCCGGCACCCGACGAGGCACTTTCGTCGACCCGCACCGACGACTACGCGCCCCTCGCCCTCGCCGCGCCGCCGAGCGTCACGAACGCTGCGACCGAAGAGATCGAGGCGAGCCTGCGCGCGCTGAGCGAGCGCGCATCCTTCACCGTCTCTGAGACGACGCCGGCGAGCGAGCCCACCGCGCCCGCGAGCGGCACGCTGTGGCGCGCCGGCCTCGTCGACGAGCTGCTCAACCCGCGCCCGACCGGCGAGCTCGCCGCGCGCGTCGTCTGCGCCGACTCCGACCGCGAGGAGTGGCTGCGCCACCGCAAGGTCGGCATCACCGCGACCGACGCCGCGCGGCTCGCGACCCCCGCATCCGTTCGCGCCGTCGTGAACGACAAGCTCTACGGCGGCAGCTTCACCGGCAACGCGTTCACCGAGTACGGCAAGAAGCGCGAGCCCGAGATTCAGAAGTGGGTGCGCGAGCAGCACGGCATCGGCAGCTGCGGCTTCCTCATTCGCGCCGCCGAGAACCCGCGCCACCTCGCGACGCCCGACGGCCTCGCGCAGCGCGGCGGCGAGTCGCTGCTCGCCGAGATCAAGACGACGAACAAGTCATGGGCGAAGATTCCCCGCAACTACCTGCGCCAGGTCTACTGGCAGCAGTACGTCGTCGCCGCCGAGCGAACGCTGTTCGTGTGGGAGCACCACAAGAACTTCGTCGTGCAGGATGCGGAGCCCCGCGCCGTCTGGATCGAGCGCGACGACGCCGAGATTGCCCGACTTGTGGGCCTCGCCAACGAGGTGCTGGAGCGGCTCGCGCTCGCGTAGCTATTCGTCCTTGGCTGGGGTACCCCACTTGAGCTGGTGCCGTAGTTGTTCTCGCAGCGGCCGCTGACCATTTACCGCCACAGATGCACCTGCGGAAGTCTCTGCGTCAGAGGGTACGGAGGCCACATCGGCAGGCGCGGGATGCGTCGCCATCTTTGCCGCCGACGCTGGCGTAGGAGCCGCATCGGCAAACCTGCCACGTCGGCTATCCCAAACCCTAATCGTCTGAGGAAGGGACGCCTTTGGATTGGTTGTCTTCGGCGACGCTACCTCGGGAGGGGCCGCTTGCCCATTCACTGTCGGTGGTGACGTTGGCGCCGGCAGCACCGGTGGCACGGGCGGTACCGGTGGAACGGGTGACACCGACGGCACCGGCGGCACGGGCACCTGCTCGGTGGTCTTGTCCTCCCGAGGTAACTTGCGAACACTGCGTTTCACGGGCGATGTCTTCGACGCTCGTGCCGCCGCGCGACGCTCGTTCGCGTACTGCCGTCGCAGTTTGGCGGGCGAAATGAACCCCGAAGTATCAGCGTCTGCGCGTGGGTCGGATGCAACCATCGCTTTTGCCTCGGTTGGTTCGAACGGGGAAATTCCCATGAGTGCACGAATCTCCGGAGCCGCTTGGAGTGTTTCTAGCGCCCTTCGCTGTAATTGACGGGCACGTTCGCGAGTGACGCCGAGGTGATTCCCGACTTCTTCCAGGGTCAAAGGCTCGGCGAGTTCGGTACCCATGCCAAACCGCATCCGCAGTACTTCTTGCTCGCGCACTGGCAAGACCATGCTCATTACGCGGTGCAGAACAGTGTGGGTACTCTCGGATTCAATCCGTTCACCAAATTGCTCATCATCGGTGTAGGTCAGCTCAAGGCGAAATGCGTCGACGTCAGCAAGCGGTGCAATCACCGGGCGCAGTTGGCGGACTTTCTCGAGAGACATGTCCGCAACCTTCGCTACTTCCTCATCCGTCGGGGGTGATGCAGTAACACTGGCCCCGGCAACTTCGCGGATTGCAAGTTCGATAGCTCGCGCTGAGTCAAGCGCGTGAATAGGTATACGAATTTCTCGGTCCTGGTCGCCGGCGGCACGGTCACAAGCTTGTCGGATCCAATGCGTCGCATACGTCGAGAATTTGGTGCCTCGATTGTGGTCAAACAATTTGAGCGCGTGAATCAGCCCCAGGTTACCGGCCTGGACCACATCGAGAAATTTCATGTGCCTCAGATGCCAGTACTTGCGCTTCGCGATGCTGACGACGAGGCGGAGATTTGACGTGATGAACGTGTCTCGTGCGCGCTGGCCTTGCCGTATTGCGCGACAAAGGGCATGTAATTCCGCGCGGGTGGCAGGTGTCGATTCGTCGAGCTGTTTCTGCGCCGCTTCGCCCGCCCTAATCTGTTCAGTAAGTCGCCACTCATCCTCCGCCTCGAGTAACGGGAATCTGCCGATGATGCTCAAGTAATCCTTGACCGCATCCGGCCGCGCCCCAACGATGCGGGATGTGGTCGGAAAGTCGATTTCCTCCGAATCCCTGAAGCGCAGGGTGCCCAGCTTGTCAGCGACGACCGGCGCGGGTTGGTCATAATCCCGATCACCGGGTTGCCCGTCGGCGGGGTGATCCGACGGCCGCGCATTACAGGCGCGAACGATTTCTTGCGCATCACCGTCCGACGTTGCGGCAGCAAAGCTCGGCACATTCCGTGCATCCATTTCCGGGCTCAGGAACTCAACAACGTGCTTGAGTCCGGAGTCCTCGCGCAGATCGAACTCCGCAGCTTCGACCGCAAGCGGCCGAAGCTCATCGAGCAGGCTCGGCTCCATTTGGCGTGTTCGCGGGTCTTCCACCGAGTCGGCCAGCACCAACACCGCGAATCGGGCTATGCCTCCCGACGCCTTCTTACGAAGCACGCGTCCCAGTCGTTGAATCATCTGGCGCCGTTGACGAGTCGACGAGACCACGATGCCGAGGTCGACCTCTGGCAAATCGACGCCTTCATCAAGGATGCGCGGCGCGGCGAGCGCTTTGACCTCACCGTTGCCGAGCAGACGGAACGCTTCGCTGCGATCTTCCGCATCGGTGTCGGCGCAAACGGCCGTTGAACTCGCACCACGGTCGCTTAACAAACTTGCAATGGTACTCGCAATTTCAACTGTCTGCGTGAATACCAGCGTGCCGTTGGATGCTGCAATCACCGGTGTGAGCTCGCGGATGACCAATTGTTTTTGCGCGCTGGCCGACATAAGCCGAGTTCGATCGGCAAATGATTTCAAGAACCAGCGTGCATTGCCGCTCCGACGATCTTCGCGATCTTGCGCGAGCTGGGTTACCGCGCGAATAAAATCCCCGAAAGGTTCCATCGGAACAGCTCCACGGAGCTTGCTCCGTGCGTCACTCATGTTGTCGGTGAGTTCTTCGTATGCGGCAAACTCACGCGAAGTGAACGGCACCCGCACCCACGCAATCTTGAATGGGGCAATGAGTTCTTCGCGCACTGCACGCGAGAAGTCCAAGGAAAAACAGGTCCGCTCGAAGAATTTCGCGAGACGTTCGTCGCCAACATCTCCACGCTCAAGGGTCGCGGTCAGACCAAGGCGTATTGGGTAGTCCTCGGGGCGAAGGCCCTCGCTGTATTTGGGGGCTCCGTAGGTGTGGCATTCGTCGGCCAACAGGAGGGCCTTTTCGCCCTTTCTGAGCATCGACTGTCGAAACGCAGATTGGATCGTGATGACAGTGACGTCCCAATCACCGTGGGGGTCGCGGCGCGTAGATACCATGATGCCAGGTAGGTGCTCGTGTATTTGCGCAACCCACTGGTCTTGGAGAGCGATCGTTGGCACGTACACCACGCTCCGCATCCCAAGTTCTTGCGCATCCCGGAGCGCTGCGAGTCCAACTCTCGTCTTGCCCGTGCCAGTGACGGCCTCGACCACACCGATTCGCTTCGCGTCACGCCAGCTGCTGAGCGCTTCTTGCTGCCAAGCGAATAACGAGAGATCGGGTCGGGACTCGCGTTCGGCCGCCGCCGCGCGTTGTGCTTCGCGAAGCTGGCGGATGCGTCGCAGCTTCGCCTCAGCTTCGCGCTCTTCTTGCTCGAGGAGCTGCTCAATCTGCTCGGGAGTTAAAGAACCAAGCTTCATCGCAAGGTAGTCACCAGGAGTCATGGTCGGGCCCTTCGGAGGACTAATCGGAGCGGTATCTCTCCGCTGTCCAGATCCTAGATCGACCTAGCGACATCAATGGTTTCCCATCAGTGTCACCGCGAACTACGGCAGCTGCATCGCCGGCGTCACGCGAAGCAACCCCTGCATCGCGCCGATTGGCTCGAGCCAGACTTTGCCCGCGAATGACTTCGCCGGGTCGAGCAGCAGCCCCGCCTTCATGCCGATGAAGGTTATGGTCATGTGCGCGCGCAGCACCGCATCCGGGTCTGGCACCCTGCCGTCGTCGGGGTCGATGCCCGAGGGAATGTCGACCGCCATCACGAGTGGGTCGGCCTCGGCGATGGCCGCCTTCACCGCGACGATCACCGAACGCACCGGCTCGCGTAGCGCCGGTGATCCGCCGGCTGCGACCCCCCCCAGTGCCGATCCCGAGCACGCCGTCGACCAGCACATCCGCGCCCGTAACCCGCGCCGCGACCGCGGCCGGATCCTGCTCGAACATGATCTCGGCCCCTGCATCCCGCGCGGCTTCCTCGGCCTGCGGATGCAGTTTGCCCGCAACCGCGATGACCTCGGCCCGCACGTCGGCCGCCGCGAGCAGCGATGCGGCGTACGTCGCATCCGCGCCGTTGTCACCGCCGCCCGCGAGGAACAGCACTCGCGCCGTCGCCGGGTCGGGCAGCACGCTCGTGATCTGGTCGGCGAGCGCCTGCGCCGCCCGCAACATGAGCGGCACGCCCCGCTGCAACAGCGGCTGCTCGGCCTCGCGAATCTGGGCTGCGGTGTATCCGGTGCGCATGCCTCCATCCTCCCACCGCGGCAGCGATGCGCAGGGCGAGGGCCGCGGGCGAACAGCTCAGCAGTTGGGAGGCATTCACGCTTCGGGATGCTGCTCTACCTGCCTCCCGTGGCGAAAACAGCTCCCGCGGCGCAGGAACGGAGGCGTTCGCGCCACGGGATATTGCTCTACCTGCAGCTCGAGGTACGAATAGCTCCCGCACGTGGTGAAGGGAGGGATACGCGCCCAGGGACGCTGCTCTTTATGCATCCAAAGGCGCGAACGCCCTTCCTTGAGGTGGAGCTTAAGACGAAGCCGCTCGGTGGTCCGCTCTGCCACGTCATGCAACCCAGCGGCTGGGCGCTGAGGCACGGGGTGGGCGGAATACGGCATAGCTTGTGCCGTACCGCCCCGCGGCAGGGTCGTACGGCACGCATGTACGCCACCTCCTCGCTTCGGGAGGTTGTGTCCGCATCATTGCTAGTGCAGGCAACAAACGCTTGCGCGGTCCGGATGCGCATGGCTAGACTAGAGGCAGCCTTAGACCGCTGGTGCTTGGCGTGTGCCCAATGAGTGCAACTCACGGGCCAGAGCCAAACGAAGGATCCGAAAGGACCACCCGCGTAGGACGACAGAGTACTTCGCTTACGACACGTTTGTGTCGGCATGCGCAACGCTCCGACGCCTACGTCGGAGCGTTTTTTCGTGTCAATCGTGCCTGGCGGTGGGATCCCGGCATCCGCCGAGGTCTTGCGTACAGACGAGAGGAGAACCATGGCGACCAAGGAGGCAACCGTCGCTGAGCTCGTGGAGCGATTCCAGGGCTCAAACGCCGTTGTGCTGACTGAGTACCGCGGTCTCACCGTTGCACAGCTCAAGGAGCTGCGCCGTTCGCTCGGTGAGAACGCAACCTACGCCGTGGCAAAGAACACGCTCGCCAAGATCGCAGCCAACAAGGCTGGGTTCGAGGGTCTCGACGACAACTTCGCTGGTCCGACCGCTATTGCGTTCGTCACCGGTGAGGTCGTTGACGCGGCCAAGGCACTGCGCGACTTTGCCAAGGACAACCCTCTCCTGGTGATTAAGGGTGGCTACTTCGACGGTAAGCCGCTCACCCCGGAAGAGGTCAACAAGCTCGCCGACCTCGAGTCCCGCGAAACGCTGCTTGGCAAGCTTGCCGGCGCGTTCAAGGCCTCGCTGTTCGGTGCCGCGTACATGTTCACCGCGCCCGCGTCGAAGGCGGTTCGTACCGTCGACGCGCTGCGTGCAAAGCAGGAAGAGACCGCGGAGTAGTCCGTCCCGGACCGCGGCATTTCATAACTAAGGAGAAACCCCATGGCTAAGCTCACCGCTGAAGAGCTCATCGAGCAGTTCAAGGAGCTCACCCTCATCGAGCTCAGCGACTTCGTGAAGCTCTTCGAAGAGACCTTCGAAGTCACCGCTGCTGCCCCCGTTGCTGTTGCTGCTGCCGGCGGCGCTGCTGCTGCTGACGCTCCGGCCGAGGAAGAGAAGACCGAGTTCGACGTCATTCTCGAGGCTGCTGGCGACAAGAAGATCCAGGTCATCAAGGAGGTGCGTGGTCTTACCTCGCTCGGCCTTGGCGACGCGAAGGCACTCGTTGACGGCGCTCCGAAGCCCGTCCTCGAGGGCGCAAGCAAGGAAGACGCTGAGAAGGCCAAGGAGGCCCTCGAGGCCGCCNCCACCGTCACCGTCAAGTAGTTGCTCGCTGCGCACGCAGCTTGACGCTTCGCGCTGACCCTTTCGTCGGCGCACGACCTAGCGGGTCGAGACACTGTCTCGACCCGCTTCGTCGTTTCCGCATCGCGGTTCGGTGAACGCGCGATAACGATTCGTGCCGGTGAGCGATTTCGCTCTTGTCGCCGGCCGGATGCCAGGCGGAAGGTAGGTGTGTGCAGGGTTGGGGGATCCTGAGAATTCTGCGCGTCAAGCACGGATTCTCACGAAAGAAGCAACGATGCGCATGCTCGCAAAGCGAATCAGCGCGTTCGTAGGTGCCGTCGCGATAGGTCTGGGAGGCCTCTTCGTGGTGGCGACGCCGGCTGTGGCGGCTCCACTCGATACCAGCGTGCTGCACCGGCACGCCGAACCGCTCAGCGATACCGACGACGAGGCCACCGCCGGGCCGCTCGAGTCTGAACCGGTGGCGCCCGAAACGACTGAGGCCGAGGCTACGACCGAGCCTGCGGATGCGCCGGTCGAGTCGACCCCGCCAGCCGAGGAAACGACGGAGCCGGCCGAGACCACCGAACCCACCGACGAGCCGGGCGAGCCCGACGCGACCACGCCGCCGACCTCGACTGAGGGCCCGACCGAGGACGCATCCGACCTCGCCCTCATGCTTGGCTAGGCCACCTACACGCCCGAGCAATCGGCGAGCGGCATCACGTGGTCGGCGAGCGGTTTGAGCGAGGGTGACTCGTACTACCTCTACGTCGATGGGACCAGCGTGGGCGGCAGCGACGTCATGGAAACGTGCCCGATGCCGACGGCCACGCGAGTGGCGTGATCGGTTTCCAGGAGCTCCTTACCGACGGCAAGCCGTTCTTTGTCGAGGTGGCGACGGGCGTCGCAGCTCCCACAGGTGAATACACGCTTGAACTGCGCGTCGAGGATGCGGCGGGCGACCCCGTCGGGGCAGCCACGGCCACCTTCGTCGTCACTGATGCAGGGCCGACGACACCGTTTGACCCCAGCGTTTGGGTGCCGGACGCGACGGTGTCGCAGAGCGAGAGCGTCAGCGGCGTCTCGTACGGTGGCGACGGTTGGTTGGATGCAGGCATGATCGACGGGATGGTGACGCTGCCCAACGGATCGACCGTCACGCTGAGCCCAATTGAGCCCATGGCCGGTGGTCAGTTCGAAGACACGCTCGCGATCGACTGAGTCGTAAGTACGTAGAACCGATCGACGCGAAAGTGGCCAGGGCATTCGCCCCGGCCACTTTCGCATCGACTGTCGCTTAGCCGATGCATACGCATAATGGAAGTCATTCCGTGGGTGCATGTGGAAACAATTACGTTACGAATCTGTTGCATCTGAGTGCCGGCTGTGAAACTTTGGACAGGTGCAGGGTTGGGGAATCCTGAGAATCTGCGCATACGCAACCGCAACCTCAATAAAGAGAAGAGACAACGATGACCGCTTTCTCGAAGCGCATTGCTGCCACTGCTGCCGCGGCAGCGCTGACCGCTGGTGGCGTGTTCGCCGTCGCCACGCCGGCATTCGCAGCGACCACCACGCCGACCGCGACCGACGAGGCTGTCGAGGCACAGCTCGTCGTCGACTCGTCGTCGCTGGAGTCTGGCACCACGGCCGTCAACTGGGCCGCGACCGGCCTTGAGCCCGGTGTCACCTACACGGTTGAGCTCGTCGCGCCGGAAGGCACCTCCGACGTGAAGGCGACTGATAACTCGTACGTGGTCGCGGACGACGGCACCGCCGCTGGCGAGCTCACTTGGGAAGACGACCCGGCGTTCACTGACGGCAACTACACCCTCACGGTGACCTCGACGACCGGTGACGCGCTCACGACTACCTTCGACGTCGGCCCACAGGCTACTGGGGATGTCGCACCGACGCCGACGGCGTCGCCGACNTCCCGAGCCGACCGCGACCGCGACCCCGCAGTCCACGGACACCGAGACCCCGGCCTCGGCTGAGGCTGAAGAGGCCCCGGCGCTCGCGATCGAGCAGGACACCTACACCCAGAGCGAGACGCTCTCGGGCGTCAACTACGCAGGTGCAGGCTGGGCCCCGGGAGTTGAGATCACTATCGAGGTGACCGAGCCGAACGGTTCGACCACCGTCATCTCGCCGGTCGGCGACCCTGAGTCTGACATCGCGGTCGACGAGAACGGCGAGTTTGCCGGCACCGTCACCTACACCACCTACGAGGACACGAACGGCAACGGCCAGTACGACGCCGGCGAGCCTAGCTCGGCCCAGGTCCTCCCCATTGGTGACTACACCATCACCGCAACCCAGGAGGACGTCACCGAGACCATCTCGTTCTCGGTCGTTGCCGACGCCTCGGAGTCGATCCCGGCTTCGGACGGCGAGGACACCTCGAACAACGGCGGTAGCAACGGCGACTCGCTCGCCGTGACCGGTGCTGACGACGCTGCGCTGCTCGGCATGCTTGCCGGTGGCCTCGTGCTCGTCGCCGCCGGTGCGACCACCATGGTCGTGCGCCGCCGCCAGAGTTAGTAGCTCACGCGGTCTGGGCGGCTAACGCCCAAACTTGACGAAGGCGGGATGAAGTGTGAACTCTTCATCCCGCCTTCGTCGTTTCCGCACGGGGCGGGGTCAAAGAATTTTTATTACGACGCACGAAACACTGTGAAAACTCTCATAACCCGCTAATATATCGATTAGATAACTTTGCCTTTTCTGGATCGATGAGATTGGATAGCGACATGCCCGCATCACGGCGTGCCACCGGCGCACTCGCTCTTGCGGTCGCTGGCGTGTTCGGCAGCTTCGCGGTTGTCGGCCTGCCCTTCGATCCGGCTTCGGCGGCCGAACCGACGAGCGACATCAACCAGACCCAGCCGGTCGTGAACCTCGTCGCCGACGAGCCTGGTGCGACGACGTCGCCCAGCAGCGGTTCAGCGGTCACCGGTGTCTCGACCGAGCCCGGCGCAACCCCGGGCGCCGGCGATTCCGGCGCTGGCTCGAGCGGTTCCCCGACGGGCGGGGCTACCCCCACGAGCGACCCCGATCCGGGCGAGACGCCGCCGGTCGAGACCACCACGCCACCAACCGCAGAGCCGACGACGCCGGTGGAAACGCCCACGCCGACTCCTGACCCGACCCAACCTGTCCAGACGGGCGGCACGACGCCCGATCCTGGAGCGGGGGAGCCCGCGGCAGAGCAGCCTTCGGTAGACGCGCCGATCCGGCAGGAGCCGGGCGCCCCGACTGGAGCGCCCGAGGCTGGCGGCGAAGTCGGCGACAACATCGTGCCGGTCGAGCCGGGCCACCGAGGCAACCAGGACTCCGCGAATGGTGACAGGGGCACGCGACCGACCGTGAAGCCGAGCTCGACCGCCGGGCCGAGCTCAGCATCCGACGTCGATGTGTCGGCGCCGACGCCGTCGGCGACACCGCAGGCCGACGACCTCGCGAATACCGGTGTTAATGGCAACCTCGTTGCGGTCTTCTCGATAGCGGCGATCATCGTCGCGATCGGCACCATCCTGCTGCGACGTCGCAACGCCTGACCCTGCGTGGCGCGGACGGCCCGCGCATCTGTATGATTGGTCGATGTGCCACGTTCGCGTGCACAGCTGGAGGATTCGCCTAGTGGCCTATGGCGCACGCTTGGAAAGCGTGTTGGGTGCAAGCCCTCGCGGGTTCGAATCCCGCATCCTCCGCATTAGCTCCGGAGACGGCATGCCCATCTCAATCAATCTGCGATGCAGATTGCAAATCCCGCATCCTGCCCGCGAGACACTTCCAGCCGTGACGCAGATGACGTCGCGGCTCGATTTTGTTGTGAGCGCTACGACTGGGTGACGTCGAGGCTGAACTCGAGCTGGCCCTCCGACTCGACCTCGACGAAGCCGAGGCTCGGCGCATCCACGCCGTAGTCGGCGAAGGTGAGCGGCACCGTGCCGACGATCTGTGCGGTGTCACCGTCCACGACGACGTCGAGCGTGGCCGTCACGGTCTGCGAGACGCCGTGCAGAGTCAGCGTTCCGGTGACGTCGACCGACACGGTCTCGCCGCTCGTCACGTCGTCGGGCAGCTCGGTCGCCTCGGCGAGCTCGAAGGATGCGGTGGGGTACGTGCTCGCCTCCATCGCGTCGTTCACAAAGTAATCATCTCGGTTCGAATTGTCGGTGGCGATCGACGCGACATCGACCTCGACGGTGCCCTCGGTGAGGGTGGTGCCGTCGATCGTGAACGACCCCGACACCTCCTCGGTGCGGCCGACGACCGTGACGTCATCGCCCTGCAGCACCTCGTCAACGCGGTAGCCGGCGTAGCCGCTGTCGACGCTCCATTCGCCCGAAACGTTGTTCGATCTGCTCACGGCCGAGGCCGAAGTCGTCTGCGAGATCGACGGCGCCTCGATGTCGCTGCTGCCGCCGAACACGGCGCGATACATCGTGGGCGCGAGCAGCGCGCCCGCCACGAGTACGACAACGACACTGCTCACGACCCAGAGTGTGATCTTCTTGCCTCGACTCATGGGTGTGCGGGTGGCATCAGCCATGCGGAACTCCTTCAGCACGGCTCATGGCCGCGGGGTTGGGGGACTTTTCTCTCGTCGCAATCGAAGATAGGCAAGCGAAAAACGCCGCGGCTATGCGGATGCTATGAGTCGCCTATGCGGGCTGGCCTCCTGCGCCTACGCGTGCGGCAGCGACTCGTCGCGTCCGTAGCCGCCGGGCTCGAGCTGGAACGTGCAGTGCTCGATGCGCACCTCGAAGTGCTCGCGCACGCACTCCTGCAGCTCGCGCAACACGGTCTCGGTGTGCGCCTTGTCGAGGCACTCGTGCTCGACCTCGATGTGCGCCGTGAGCACGGGCAGCCCGGTGCCGATTGAAGTCACGTGCAGGTCGTGCACCTGCCGCACGTGGTCGTTCTTGAGCAGGTGCTGCCGCAGCAGGTCGAGGTCGAGGCCCGCAGGCACCGCCTCCATGAGCACGCGCACGCTGCGGCGCAGAATCGACACGGCGCGGGGCAGGATGAGCGTGGCGATGAGCAGGCCGGCGAGGGTGTCGATGGTGGTCCAGCCGGTCGCGGCGATGACGATCGCGCTGACGATCACGGCGACGGAGCCGAGGGCGTCGTTGATCACCTCGAGGAACGCGGCACGCAGGTTGAGGTTGTTGTTGCGCGAGGTCGCGAGAACGGCGATCGATGCGATATTACCGACGAGGCCGAGGATGCCGAACACGAGCAGGCCCTCACTCGGCACCTCGGCGGGCGCGAAGAGGCGCGCGATGCCCGAGACGATCGCGTAGGTGCCGACGGCGAGCAGCACGAGCGACTGCGCGGCCGCCGCGAGCACCTCGGCCCGCCGCAGGCCCCACGTGTGGGTCTGCGACGCGGGCCTGACCATGAGGTTCGCAGCCACGAGCGCGAGCAGCAGGCCACCCGCATCCGTGAGCATGTGCGCCGTGTCGACGAGTAGCGCGAGCGAGTTGGTGAAGATTGCGCCGATGAGCTGGGCGACAAACACGGTGGCGGTGATGCCGAAGGCGATCGCGAGCCGGGAGCGGCCCGGGGCCGCCGCATCCGACGTGCCGTGATCGTGGTCGTGCACCGCATCCTCCGCAAATATATAAGCAATAACTTATATTTCAGCGTAGCGCGCCGCGCGCGGTTCGGCCACCCCGATTCTGCCGCGCGAACGCGGGCCAGTAGGCTGTCTCGGTGAATTCCGTCGTTATCGCTGTCGTCATCATGCTCGCGCTCTCGCTCGCGCGGGTGCATGTCGTGCTCTCCCTCTTTATTGGCGCGGTCGTGGGTGGCCTCGTCGGCGGGCTCGGCCTCGACGGTACGATGCTCGCGTTTCAAGACGGCCTCGGCGTCGGCGCGNAAGATCGCCCTGAGCTACGCCCTGCTCGGCGCGTTCGCGATGGCGGTCGCGAACTCGGGCCTGCCGCGGCTGCTTGCGGATGCGCTCATCCGCCGGCTCGAGGGTGAGGGTGCGAGCGCATCGACCCGCACCGTGACGATCAC
This sequence comes from Gulosibacter sediminis, assembly GCF_014904065.1. Lineage (GTDB taxonomy): Bacteria > Actinomycetota > Actinomycetes > Actinomycetales > Microbacteriaceae > Gulosibacter > Gulosibacter sediminis. The sequence continues at coordinate 48,637 of NZ_JACXJG010000022.1, forward strand.
GAAGTACGGCATGCTCGCGGGCATCCTCGCGATGTCGGTGATGAGCCAGAACCTGATTCCTGTGCACATCGCGTTCATTCCGCTGCTCGTGCCACCGCTGCTCAGCGTCATGAGCAAGCTGCGCATCGACCGCCGTCTCGTGGCGTGCGTGCTCACCTTCGGCCTCGTGACGACCTACATGTTTCTGCCGTTCGGCTTCGGCAAGATCTTCCTCCAGGACATCCTGCTCGGCAACATTGCCAAGGCGGGCCTCGACACCGCGGGCATCAACGTCATGGAGGCGATGACGATCCCGGCGCTCGGCATGGTCGCGGGCCTGCTCATCGCCGTGTTCGTGAGCTACCGCAAGCCGCGCGACTACGAGGACCTCCCGATCATCGGCGCGAACGTCGAAGAAGAAGAGCACCCGACGCCGTACCGCGTCACGGTCTCGCTGCTCGCGATCGTCGCCTGCTTCGCGACGCAGCTCATCATGAACGCGGTCGGCGCGCAGGCCGACGCGCTGCTCGTCGGCGCCCTGCTCGGGCTCGCGATCTTCCTGCTCACCGGCGCCGTCAAGTGGCGTGAGGCCGACGACGTATTCACGCAGGGCATGCGCATGATGGCGCTCATCGGCTTCATCATGATCACCGCACAAGGCTTCGCCGCGGTGATGGATGCGACGGGTGACGTCGCGCCGATGGTCACGGCGGTCGAGCAGGCCTTCGGCGACAACAAAGCGATGGCCGCGTTCGCGATGCTCTTCGTCGGCCTCGTCGTCACGATGGGCATCGGCTCGTCGTTCTCGACGCTACCAATCATTACGACCATCTACGTGCCACTCTGCCTCGCCCTCGGCTTCTCGCCGGTCGCGACGGTCGCCATCATCGGCACGGCCGGTGCCCTCGGCGACGCCGGTTCGCCCGCATCCGACTCGACGCTGGGGCCGACGGCCGGCCTCAACGCCGACGGGCAGCACGACCATATTCGCGACTCGGTGATCCCGACATTCCTGCACTACAACCTGCCGCTACTCGCGGCCGGTTGGGTGGCGGCGATGGTGCTCTAAGCCGCGCGCATCGGCAGGTCGTAGCGGCGGCGGATGCTCGAGCCGAGCTTGCGAATGTCGGCACCGTACACGTGGATCGAGATCGCGAGTGCGTCGCCCGAGTTCCACACCTCGTGCAGATCGCCGGGAGGGGCGAAGCCCTCGACGCTGCCCTGCAGGTTCACGCCAGTGCCGGTCTCGACGAGGTAGTCGCCGGCGGCATCCTCGACGACGCGGTAACGCAGTTCCGACTCATTGCCCTCGTAGACGCCGACGACGCACCACGAGATGTGGTCGTGCACCGGCGTGCGCTGACCGGGCAGCCAGACGAGCGCGACGATCGAGAAGCTGCCGTCGTCTTCGACGTGCAGCAGGTTCTGCTGGTAGGCCTCGGGGTTGGATACGCGGGCCGACGCGGGCACGAGGCCGGGCACGCCGAGGTATTGCTCAAGCACGCCAGCAACGGCCTGCGAGGTCGGGGCGGCCGCTTCGTCACGGGCGACGATCTCGCGGATCTTACTGACCAACTCTGCGCGCGCATCCGCCGCCGCATCNTATCGTCATAGTCACTGCTCTTTCCTGGGCCGTCGCCCACGAGCAGGAGCCTACGCCGTTGGCGTGACCGGAAAAGTAAAGGACCCCCCGCGCACCCGCCAGAGCCTGGTTACCCTTGCTTCGTTTCCGACCTGGGGGAGTTGGCCTGGGTGGCGCCACGCGGGGAGCCGACTTGTAGTTTACCTGACGGTCGAGGAGGCGCGCACGTCGGGCGGGCCGCTACGCCGCAACAGCCCAGCCGCCGGTCGCCGGGCGTCGTTACGATGACACCGTGACCGCGAGCATTTACATCACGTCTTCCGAAGGTTTTTCCGGCAAGCAGGCCGTTGCACTCGGCGTGCTCGAGACCCTCACGCAGCACAGTGGCCGCGTGGGTCTGTTCCGCCCCGTTACGCAGAGCGCGACCCGCGACGACATCCTCAAGCATCTGCTCGAGCGCCTCGACCCGAACCTCGGCCTCACGCCCGAGCTCGGGGTTGGTGTGACCTACGACGAGGTGCACGCCGACGCGACGTCGGCGCTGGCGAAGATCCTCCAACGCTACGACGCGGTCGCGAGCCGCTGCGACGTCGTCGTGATTCTTGGCAGCGACTTCACCGACGTCGGGAACCCGGCCGAGCTCGACTTCAACGCCCGCGTCGCCGCGAACCTCGGCGCCCCGGTGCTGCTTGTGCTGACGGGGCTCAACCCGGACGACCGCAGCCCCCGCACGCCCGCCGAACTCGCGCAGGTTGCCGCGAGTACGTTGCCGGTGCTCGAAGCCGAGCACGCCCAGCTACTCGCCGTCGTGGTGAACCGCGTCGGCGAAGGTCACCTCGACGAGGTGCGCACCGGCGTGCAGGCGGCAGTGCGGGATGCCGAGGTCGCAGCCACCGCCGAGGTGCCGGTCTGGTGCCTCCCCGAAAATAAGGTCCTCAACGCCCCGAGTGTCGACGAGCTGCGCGCCGCGCTTGGCGCCGAGCTCTACTCGGGCGACGAAAAGCTGCTGGGCCGCGAGGTGCTGGGCATCACGGTGGCCGGCATGTCGATGGAGCACGTGCTCGAGCGCACCTTCGAGTCGGGCGTCGTCGTGGTTGCCGCCGACCGTACCGAGACGATCGTCGCGCTGCTGCTCGCCCAGCAAGCGCGCACGATGCCCTCGCTTGCGGCGCTCGTCGTCAATGGCCCGTTCGAGTTCTCGCCGATCGTCGAGTCGCTCATTCGCGGTGTCGACCTCGAGCTGCCGATGCTGCGCACGAACCTCGGCACCTACGAGACGGCGCAGCGCATCGTGAACACTCGTGGCCGCTTCCTTGCCTCAATGGTCCGCAAGGTCGACACCGCGCTCGCCGACTTCGCCGAGTACGTCGACCGGGATGCGCTGCTCGGCCTGCTCGACGTGCCGGAACCGCAGGTGGTCACGCCGCTCATGTTCGAGCACACCCTGCTCGCGCGCGCCCGCGCTGAACGCAAGCACATCGTGCTGCCCGAGGGCAACGACGACCGGATCCTTCAGGCTGCCTCGACGCTACTCACGCGCGAGGTCGCCGAGCTGACGATCCTCGGCGACGAGCCGAGCATCCGCAACCGCGCATCCGAGCTCGGCCTNCCTCGCCGAGGCGCACATCGTCTCACCGCAGGACCCGGCCATGCTCGAGCGCTTCAGCGAGGAATACGCGCGGCTGCGCGCCCACAAGGGGGTCACGATCGACCAGGCACGCGACCGGGTGCAGGACGTCTCGTACTTCGGCACGATGATGGTGCACCTCGGCCTCGCCGACGGCATGGTCTCGGGCGCGGCCCACACGACGGCGCACACGATCAAGCCGTCGTTCGAGATCGTGAAGACCCGTCCGAACGTGTCGATCGTCTCGAGCGTGTTCCTCATGTCGCTCGCCGACCGCGTGCTGGTGTACGGCGACTGCGCCGTGAACCCCGACCCGACGGCCGAGCAACTCGCCGACATCGCGATCTCGTCGGCCGAGACGGCGAAGCAGTTCAACATCGAGCCGCGCGTCGCCATGCTGAGCTACTCGACGGGCGACTCGGGCGCTGGCGCCGACGTCGACAAGGTGCGCGAGGCGACCCGCCTCGTGCGCGAGCGCGCGCCCGAGCTACTCGTCGAGGGGCCGCTGCAGTACGACGCGGCAACCGACATGGCGGTGGCCTCGAAGAAGCTGCCCGGCAGCGACGTGGCGGGCCGGGCGACCGTGTTCATCTTCCCCGACCTCAACACCGGCAACAACACGTACAAGGCGGTGCAGCGCTCGGCGGGCGCGCTCGCGATCGGCCCGGTGCTGCAGGGGCTCAACAAGCCGATCAACGACCTCTCGCGCGGTGCGCTCGTGAGTGACATCGTGAACACCGTCGCGATTACGGCGATCCAGGCGCAGGCAGACGCGTAGGCCACGGCCCCGCGACGAAAGGCAAAACATGACCATCGTGCTCGTGGTGAACTCCGGTTCCTCCTCGCTGAAGTACCAGCTGCTCGACATGGCGACCGAGACGACGCTCGCGGCCGGGCTCATCGAGCGCATCGGCGAGCCGAGCGGCAGCGTGCGCCACACGAACGCCGGCGGCACGCGCGAGCGCGAAGCGCCCATCGCCTCGCATGACGACGCGTTCGAGGCGATGCTTGCGAACTTCGCCGAGCTCGGCCCGACGCTCGAGTCGGCGCCGCCGGCCGCAGTCGGTCACCGCGTCGTGCAGGGCGCGCGCCGCTTCTTCGGCCCGACCATCATCGACGACGACGTCGAGCGCAACATCGACGAACTCAGCCCGCTCGCGCCCCTCCACAACCCAGCGAACCTCGCGGGCATCCGCGGGGCGCGCCGGGTGTTCCCGAGCATCCCGCACGTCGCGGTGTTCGACACCGCCTTCCACACAACCATGAGCGACGCCGCGAGCACCTACGCCCTCAACCGCGAGGTCGCCGAGGCGAACCGCGTGCGCAAGTACGGCGCGCACGGCACGAGCCACAAGTACGTATCGGAGGCGGCCGCCGAGTTCCTCGACCGGCCGCTCGAGTCGCTGCGCACCGCCGTGCTGCACATTGGCAACGGCGCCTCGGCCTGCGCGGTCGACGGCGGCAAGTCGGTCGACACCTCGATGGGCATGACGCCGCTCGAGGGCCTGGTCATGGGTACGCGCACCGGCGACATCGACCCGGCCGTGCTCTTTCACCTGCACCGCAAGGCGGGCTACACGGTCGACGAGCTCGACGACCTGCTCAACCGACGCTCGGGCCTGCTCGGACTCACCGGCACGAACGACGTGCGCGACGTGACGCAGCGGGCGGCGGCGGGGGATGTGGTGGCCCAGCTCGGCCTCGACGTCTATGTGCACCGCCTGCGGCACTATCTCGGCTCGTACCTCGTCACGCTCGGCGGCGGTGACGCGATCGTCTTCACGGCCGGTGTCGGCGAGAACTCGGCCGAGGTGCGGCGGCGCACGCTCGAAGGCCTCGAGTGGCTCGGCGTCGAGCTCGACCTCGAGCGCAACCAGCTGCCGAACGACGGCATTCGCGTGATCTCGACCGATGCATCCCGCGTGATCGTGCTCGTCGTGCCGACGAACGAAGAGGTCGAGATCGCGCGACAGACGCTCGCGCAGACGGGGCTGTAGCGCCACAGGCGCACCTGTGGATGACCCGGTACCAGGGTCGGTGGTGACCTCTACGATGGAGGGCATGGTTGCTGCCCTGTATCGCCGATATCGGCCCGAGACGTTCGCCGAAATGATCGGGCAGCAACAGGTGACCGACCCACTCTCGGTGGCGATTCGTTCGGGCCGCATCAACCACGCGTACCTCTTCTCTGGCCCGCGCGGCTGCGGCAAGACGTCGTCGGCGCGCATCCTCGCTCGCTGCCTCAACTGCGCCGAGGGGCCGACCCCCGAACCGTGCGGCAAGTGCGACTCGTGCGTTGAGCTCGGCCGCGAGGGCGGCGGCTCGCTTGACGTCGCCGAGATCGACGCCGCGAGCCACGGTGGTGTCGACGACGCCCGCGAGCTACGCGAGCGCGCCGTCATGGCCCCGAGCCGCGACCGCTACCGCATCTTCATCATCGACGAGGCGCACATGGTCACCTCGCAGGGCTTCAATGCGCTGCTCAAGGTGGTCGAGGAGCCGCCGGAGCACGTGCTCTTCATCTTCGCGACGACCGAGCCCGAGAAGGTCATCGGCACGATCCGTTCGCGCACGCACCACTACCCGTTCCGGCTGATCCCGCCGGCGCCGATGCTCGAATACCTCGAGCGCATCTGCGCCGCCGAGGGCATCTCGGCCGAGCCGGGCGTGCTGCCGCTCGTCGTCCGCGCCGGCGGTGGTTCGGCGCGAGACACGATGTCGCTGCTCGACCAGCTCATCGCCGGTACCGAGGGCGAGACCATGCAGTACCAGCTCGCGACGCAGGTGCTCGGCTTCACGGCGCAAGACCTGCTCGACGAGTCAATCGCGGCCTTCGCCGACGGCGACGCCTCGGCGGCGTACCGCGCGGTTGACTCGGTGATTCAGTCGGGCCAAGACCCACGCCGCTTCGTCGAAGACCTCCTCGAGCGCGTGCGCGACCTCATTGTCGTGAAGGCGATCGGCCAGGGCGCCGAGGCCGTCTTGCGCGGCATCTCGCCGGACGAGCTCGAGCGTATGCACACGAACGCCGCGCGCTTCACCCCGCGCGCGCTGTCGGGCATGGCCGATGCCGTGAACGCGACGCTGTCCGAGATGACCGGCGTGACCGCGCCGCGACTGCAGCTCGAGCTGATGATCGCGCGCGTGCTCGTGGCGCAGCGCGCGGCGTTTGCCGAGGCGGAGGCGCCAGCCGCGTCGGGCGCCGAGCCGGCCGGTTCGCGCGCCGCGGCGCCGCAACAGGATGCGCGTGGTCAGCAGGAGGCGCGTGGCCAGAGTGCGCCCGGGCGGCAGGATGCGCCGGGTCGCGGTGCGCCCGCGGTCGAGCCCGAGCGTGGGCAGGCCGCATTACCGACGCGGACGCCGCAGGACGAGCGGCCCGCGCAGCAGCGCGAGCCGGAGCGGGCTCCCCAGCGCAGCCCCGAGCCGGAGGCGCCGAAGGCGTCGGCGGCAGAGGCAGCCAAGGCGGCGTGGGCAACGCCGGGCGTGACCGACGGTGCGCCGGCTTCCGCGTCCACTGGAGCGCCCGATGCTGACGGCTCACGTCAGTCGTCGCAGGCGGCAGACGATGCGCATTCCCGCGAATCGGCGCCATCGCGCGCGGCGGCGCAGGCACCTGATGCTGCTACCTCGCGTGACTCGGGGCTGCAGCACGAAGCGCGCGGACAGGCGCCGGCAAACGCACCCGCCGAGCGTGCGCGGGCCGATCGACCCGCGGCGCCCGAGCCCTGGCGAACCAACCAGCCCGCAGCATCCGCACCGACATCGGCCGAGTCAGGCTCGGCGTCCGCGAGCGCAGCTGGTTCGGGCCAGCCCGACGCGAGTCAAGTGCAGGACGCATGGCCGAGCGTGCTCGAGGCCGTGAACCGGCTCGGCGGGCGGTCGGCCTGGTCGGTCGTGCGAGGCCTGCAGCCGCTCGGCTACGACGATGGCGTGCTCGCGCTGTGGTTCCCGAACCGCGCGGTCTTTGACCAGGCGCGCCAGGCGCGCGACGGCCAGCCTTCGCCGAGCGACCACATCAAGCGCGCGCTGCGCGAGGTGTTCGGCGTCGACATGAAGATTGCCCCGAAGATCGAGCGTAGCCCCGGCCGCGAGCAGGCGGCTCCGGCAACGGATGCTCCCGCGGCGCCGTCCGACGAGGAGCGCCACCGAGGCGGTCCGCGCCAGACGCCGGCGCCCGTGGCTGACCCGGGCGGGGCGGCTACGTGGAACGTCGCGCCGATTCCCGGTGAGCCGCGCGTCGCCGACGACGGCCCCGGCTCGGCCTGGGACGAGTTTGCGACCGGCCCCGAGCGGAACGACGCCGGTGGGGCCGGCAGCGGTGGACAGGCCAACGACGTGGCACCTGAAACCGTCGACCCGGTTGATGCCGCGCCCGACGACGCCCCGGATGCCCCGGGCTCCGAAGCGACGCGGGCATCCGACGGGAACGCTCGCGCGAGCTCCCCGCCCGAGGTGGCAAGCGAGGGGCACTCGATCGAAGAGGTCGCCGCGACCGACGCGAGCGAGCGCGAGCACGACGCGACCCCGGTCGCGATGCCCGAGGCGACGCTGCACGCGGCGCCCGGCACCGAGGTGCGTAACCCCGTCGACCCGGTGCCCGCATCGTCGGCGCAACCCGAAACCGCCGGGGCTGGTCAGGCTGCGTCCGGCCAGGGCCGCGCAACGCAGGCCGGACCCGGCCAGGGCCGATCCGCGCAGGCCGGACCCGGCCAAGGTCGAGCGCCGCGGGCCGAGACGGCCAGCGCCGAGACAAGTGGTGCCGCGCCTACCGAGAGCCAGCAGACGCCCGCGGCGCCGAGCTGGAACGTCGTCGAGGTGCCCGGCTCCGAACCCGAGCCCGTCGCCGAGCCCGAACCAGAACCCGAGCCCGAGGAACCCGCCGCACCGAAGCATCCTGCGCTCGCGGCGGGCCAGGAGCGCTACGGTGAGTCGGTTATTCGTGAACGGCTCGGTGCGCGCTTCGTCGGCGAAGAGTTGCGGGCCCTGCCGGGGCCGTCGGGCCCGTTCGATGAGGCGCCCGACGACTTCGAAGCGCCGCCAGAGGAGTACTAGGCATGTACGAGGGAATTGTTCAGGACCTCATCGATGAGCTCGGGCGCCTGCCCGGCGTCGGCCCGAAATCGGCGCAACGAATCGCGTTCCATATCGTGCAGACACAGAACTTCGACGTGTCGCGGCTCGCGAAGATCCTGCTCGAGGTGCGCGACAAGGTGAAGTTCTGCAAGTACTGCGGCAACGTCGCGGAGCAGGACGTCTGCATCATTTGCGGCGACCCGAACCGCGACCGCTCGCTCATCTGCGTCGTCGAGGAGCCGAAGGACGTCGGCGCCATCGAACGCACGAACGAGTACGAGGGGCTCTACCACGTGCTCGGCGGCGCGATCTCGCCGATCGACGGCATCGGCCCAGATCAGCTGAACATCCGCGGGCTCATGCCGCGGCTCGAGACGGGCGACGTCGTCGAGGTCATCATCGCGACCGATCCGAACCTCGAGGGCGACGCCACCGCGTCGTACCTCTCGCGCCTGCTCAAAGCGGTCGGGCTCAAGGTTTCCCGCCTCGCATCCGGCCTGCCGGTCGGTGGCGACCTCGAGTACGCCGACGAGGTGACGCTCGGGCGCGCCTTCGCGGGCCGACGCGTCATTTCTTAGCTGTATCCACAGCGCCGCCGCGCGCATCCGACCCGCTAAGCTGGCCGATGGTGCGCAGCCGCGCGGAAGGGAGCCCCTGTGAGCCTCATTGTGCAGAAGTACGGCGGATCGTCGGTTGCCGACGCCGAAAGCATCCGTCGCGTCGCGAAGCGCATCGTCGACACGAAGCGTGCCGGCAATGAAGTGGTCGTCACCGTCTCGGCGATGGGCGACTCCACCGACGAGCTGATCGACCTTGCACACGAGATCACACCGATTCCCGACCCGCGCGAGTTCGACATGCTCGTCACCACGGGCGAGCGCATCTCGATGGCGCTGCTCGCGATGGCGATCAAGTCGATGGGCTACGACGCCCGCTCGTACACGGGCAGCCAGGCGGGCATGATTACCGACGCGAAGCACGGCGATGCTCGCATCGTCGACGTCACGCCGGTGCGCGTGCGTGAGGCGCTCGACGAGGGCGCGATCGCGATCGTCGCCGGGTTCCAGGGCTTCAACCGCGACACCCGCGACATCACGACCCTCGGCCGCGGCGGCTCCGACACGACGGCCGTCGCGCTCGCGGCAGCGCTCGACGCCGACAAGTGCGAGATTTACTCCGACGTCGACGGCATTTTTTCTGCCGACCCGCGTATCGTGCCGAAGGCACACAAGATCGACCACATCTCGAGTGAAGAGATGCTCGAGCTGGCGGGCAGCGGCGCGAAGGTGCTGCACATTCGTGCCGTCGAGTATGCGCGCCGCCAAGGCGTCACGCTCGTCGTGCGCTCGTCGTTCTCGAGCGACCCCGGCACCGTCGTCTACAACCCCGAAACTTCTAAGGAGTACGCAGTGGAAGAAGCCTCGATCGCCGGCGTCTCGCACGACCTCAGCCAGGCGAAGATCACCGTCGTTGGTGTTCCGGATGTTCCGGGCTCGGCCGCTGCGATCTTCAACATCGTTGCCCAGCAGGGCGCGAACATCGACATGATCGTGCAGAACGTGCAGACGCAGAATGACGGCGTGACTGACATCTCGTTCACCCTGCCGAAGACCTCGGCCGAGCAGGTCCTGCGCGCCCTCGAGGGCAACGGCGAGACGCTCGGATTCGAGTCGCTGCGCTTCGACGACCAGATCGGCAAGGTCTCGCTCGTCGGTTCGGGCATGCGCACGAACATCGGTGTCTCAGCGACGCTGTTCGACGCGCTCAAGACCGCGGGCATCAACATCGACATGATCTCGACTTCCGAGATCCGCATCTCGATCATCACGAACGCGGATGTTGTGCCTGAGGCGGCGCGCGTCATCCACACCGCGTTTGGTCTCGACGGCGACTCCGAGGCCGTCGTCTACGCGGGCACCGGCCGCTAACGCCCCTGCGCCCGCGCGCCCGCACCGCGCTCCGCACGCACGCCGCGCTCCCATGAGTGCGCCTTGGGGGNNNNGGGGCTTGTCTCGGACGGTTAAGCTGGTGGGCATGGTCAAGCAGATGAATGTTGCCGTTGTCGGTGCCACTGGTCAGGTTGGTGGCGTTATGCGCCGCCTCCTCATTGAGCGGAACTTCCCGATTGCGACGATTCGCCTCTTCGCCTCCTCGCGCTCGGCGGGCAAGCAGATCGAGTTCGCCGGCGAGCAGGTTACCGTCGAAGACGTCGCCACCGCCGACCTCAGCGGCATCGACATCGCCCTCTTCTCGGCGGGCGGCGCGACTTCGCGCGCCCAGGCCGAGCGCTTCGCCGCAGCGGGCATCGTCGTCATCGACAACTCGTCGGCGTGGCGTGGCGACGTCGAGGTGCCGCTCGTCGTCTCGGAGGTTAACCCCGCCGACATCGCGAACCGCCCCAAGGGCATCATCGCGAACCCGAACTGCACCACGATGGCGGCCATGCCGGCACTGCGTGCGCTCAACGACGCCGCGGGCCTCGAACGCCTCATCGTCACCACTTTCCAGGCCGTTTCGGGCTCGGGCCTCGCCGGCGCCCGCGAGCTCTCGGGCCAGGCCGTCGCCGCTGTGAACCAGGGCGAAGACGCACTGCTCGGCCTCGTGCACGACGGCCACGCGGTCGAACTGCCCGAGCCGGAACTCTACGTGCATCCCATTGCCTTCAACGTCGTCGCCCAGGCGGGCAACTTCGTCGACGACGGCAGCGGCGAGACCGACGAGGAGCAGAAGCTGCGCAACGAGTCGCGCAAGATCCTCCACCTGCCCGAACTCCGCGTCTCGGGCACCTGCGTGCGCGTGCCGGTCTTCACCGGCCACTCGCTGTCGATCAACGCCGAGTTCGCGAACGACATCACGCCCGAGCGCGCCACCGAGATCCTCGCCGAGGCGCCCGGCGTGCAGCTGCAGGATGTGCCGAGCCCGCTCGACGCCGCTGGCACCGACCCGAGCCTCGTCGGCCGCATCCGTGCCGACCAGTCGGCGCCCGAGGGCAAGGGCCTCAGCCTCTTCATCTCCAACGACAATCTGCGTAAGGGCGCTGCGCTCAACGCGATCCAGATTGCCGAGCTCGTGGCCGAGGAACTCTCGGCCTAACCAGCGCATCCGCGAACATTAGCGGGTCACACCAACTGAAAAGCACACCCAAAGCGTGCCGAAGCCCGGGAGTAAGGTAGTTACGTGACGAACCCGAAGATCTACGATGCTGTCCTCATTGGCGGCGGTGTTATGTCGGCGACCCTGGCGACACTGCTCCACGAACTCGAACCCGACTGGTCGATCAAGATCATTGAGCGACTCGACGACGTCGCTCAGGAGTCGTCGGGCCCCTGGAACAACGCGGGTACCGGCCACTCGGCGCTCTGCGAACTCAACTACACCCCCGAGACTGACGGCAAGATCGACATCTCGAAGGCGCTCACGATCAACGAGCAGTTCCAGGTGTCGCGCCAGCTCTGGTCGACGCTCGTGACTCGCGGCCAGCTGCCCGAGCCCACGAAGTTCATCAACCCCGTGCCGCACATGACGTTCGTGACCGGCGAAGAGAACGTCGAGTTCCTCCGACGCCGTTGGAACATCCTCAAGGAACAGCCGTTGTTCTCGACGATGCAGTTCAGCGACGACCCCACGCAGGTCTTCGAGTGGGCGCCGGCGCTCATGGTCGGCCGTGCCAAGGACGAGAAAGTCGCCGCGACCTTCGTCGAGCAGGGCACCGACGTTGACTTTGGTTCGCTGACACGCCTGCTCTTCCAGGCCGCGATCGAGAATGGTGCCGTCGTGCGCCTCGGCACCGAGGTCGTCGACCTCCGCCAGCGCCCGGACGGGGTCTGGCAGGTCGCGACGAAGGCCGCGAGCGGCGCCGAAAAGGGCCGCAAGAACGTCACCCACGGACGCTTCGTGTTCGTCGGCGCCGGCGGTGGCGCGCTGCCGCTGCTGCAGAAGTCGGGCATCCCTGAAATTAAGGCATTCGGTGGCTTCCCAATTTCGGGTGAGTTCTTCCGCACCGACAACCCCGAGGTCGTCGCGAAGCACCGGGCAAAGGTCTACGCCATGCCCCCCGTCGGCGCTCCGCCGATGTCGGTGCCGCACCTCGACACGCGTGTGGTCGACGGCAAGGCCTCGCTCATGTTCGGACCCTACGCCGGCTTCAACACGCGCTACCTCAAGCAGGGCTCGCTGCTCGACATGTTCAAGTCGTTGCGCGTCGACAACATCCCGACCTACCTCGGCGTCGGCGTCACGAATCTCGACCTCGTCACTTACCTCGTGGGCCAGCTTGCCGCCTCGCCGGCCAAGAAGTTCGAGGCGCTCGCCGAGTTCTTCCCCGAGGCCAAGAGCGAAGACTGGCGCCTCATCACGGCCGGCCAGCGCGTGCAGGTCATGAAGAAGAACCCGAAGGGGAAGGGCTACCTGCTCGTCATGGGCACCGAGGTGGTTACCAAGGCCGACGGCTCGATCGCGGGCCTGCTCGGCGCCTCTCCCGGCGCATCCGTCGCCCCCTCGGCAATGATCTCGCTGCTCGAGCGCTGCTTCCCCGAGCAGTGGCCGACCTGGTCTGAGAAGATCACCGACCTCGTGCCGTCGTACGGCCAGACGCTCAACGACAAGCCGGAGCTTGCCAAGCAGGTGCAGAACGACACCGCGAAGGTGCTCGGCATCGCCCCCGTCGCGTAACTTGGGCCAGTCATTCGTTGTCGGCATCGCCGGCGGATCAGGAAGCGGGAAGACGGCGCTCACGCGCGCGCTCGCCGAACGATTCGCCGACGATGCCGCGGTGATTTTTCACGACAACTACTACAACCGGCAGGATGCGCTGAGTTACGACGAGCGCGTGCTCGTCAACTACGACGCCCCCGAGGCCTTCGACAACGCACTGCTGGTGGAGCACCTCGACGAACTCCTTGCGGGGCGCGACGTTGAGTCGCCGACGTATGACTACGCGCAGCACAATCGGTCCGATATCTCGGTGCCGGTGTGCAGCCGGCCGATCATCTTTGTCGAGGGCGTACTTGTGCTCGCCGACGAGGCGCTCCGGGCCCGCTTCGACCTCAAGCTCTACGTCGACACCGATGCCGATGTGCGCATCCTGCGGCGCATCAAACGCGACGTGCTCGAGCGCGGCCGCACGCTGGAGTCGGTCGAGGCGCAGTACCTCGCGACCGTGAAACCGATGCACGAGCGTTACGTCGAATCGTCGAAGCTCTGGGCCGACGTCATCGTGCCCGAGGGCGGCCGCAACTCGGTCGCGCTCGAGACGATCGCCGGCGGGCTCGTCGCGAACCTGCGGGGCCTCGCGCACGAGTCGCTGCGAACCATCGGCGAGGAGTAATCGTGGCCAAGCTCTACTTCCGCTACGGCGCCATGAACTCGGGCAAGTCGACGGCGCTGCTCCAAACCGCCTTCAACTACGAGGAGCGCGGCCAGGCGGTCGTGCTGCTCAAGCCGCGCATTGACACGAAAGGCGCCGAGTCGATCTCGTCGCGCCTCGGCATGGACCGCAAGGTCGACATCCTGCTCGACGACGGCGCATCGCCACGCGAGGCGCTGGCCGGTGTCGTGGCCGAGCGTGGCGCGATCGCCTGCCTGCTGGTCGACGAGGCGCAGTTCCTCAGCCCGCAGCAGATCGATGAGCTCTTTCGCATCGCCGTGCTCGATAGTATTCCGGTGCTGAGCTACGGCATCCGCACCGACTTTCAGACCGTCGCGTTCCCGGGCGCCCGCCGCCTGCTTGAGATCGCGCACTCGGTCGAAGAACTGAAGACGATTTGCCGCTGCGGCCGCAAAGCGGTGTTCAACGCGCGCAACGTCGACGGCAAGTTCACGTTCGCGGGCGACCAGGTCGCGATCGACGGAGGCTCGGTCACCTACGAGTCCCTCTGCGGCCAGTGCTACCTGCTCGAGTCGGGTGGGCGCCTCGCGAGTGACGTCCTCGAGGGCTGACTACGCGCCTCGACACCATTAGGCGTTCGTGAGGCATGCACCCCGTACGCTATGTGGCACGAATTAATGGCGATTCGTGAGTTTAAGGACGGCACACTATGGAACCTCACGACGACGTGCGACTCGCTCGCATGAAACGGATTGACCTCGAACCCGAGCGCAGCCTTACCGTGACCAAGCTCGCCTACTCCACTCCGGCTGAGATCTACGACGTGGTGCGCAACCCCACGCTGCACATCGACTTCGACCCGAAACAGATGATCGTGAGCGTCGATCCGTCGTCGGCCGACCCGATCACCAAGGTGGGCGATACCTTCACGATGAGCATGTTCTCGCCGAAAATGGGCGGCGCGTATCGCATGGTCAACCTCGTCACGCACCTCGAACAGAACTCCGCCATCGCGTGGAAGCCGGCGACCGAGGGCTACCCGCCGATCGGGCACCGCTGGACGTGGACGCTCGAGCCGCGCGATGCCGAATCGACCTACGTCTCGCTCACCTACGACTGGCTCGATGTGACCCATGCGGGGTTTCTCGCGAAGAACACGTTCCCCATCTTCCCTATCGGCAGCTTTCATGAGTCGGTGGATGCGCTGGTCGAGTTCGTCGAGAGCGACTGGGGCGATGGGTACGAGGATGCGGTCGCCCACGGGTAGGTAGCGGGTTGAGTAAGGGGTGCGGCCGCGCAGAGGAATCGCGACGTGGTTGCGCTGCTGGAGTCGGCCTGAGGAGGTCGCCAAGCGTTGCCCATAGATCGCTGAGTCGGCCGTAGCGCGGGGCGCCCCGTGGGGCCGTCTGTGTCGAAGCGAACCGCTAGTGGGCCGACGTGAGGATGCGCGGGCCGTCCTCGGTGATCGCCACGGTGTGCTCGGTGTGGGCCGTCAGGCAGCCGGTGGCGCTGCGCAGCGTCCAGCCGTCGGCGTCGGTGACGAGCTCGGCGGTGTCGAGCATCGCCCAGGGCTCGATGGCGAGCAGGATGCCCGGGCGCAGCTTCCAGCCCCGGCCTGCCTTACCCCAGTTCGGGATGTGCGGGTCCTGATGCATGGTGGAGCCGACGCCGTGGCCGCCGAACTCGAGGTTCACCGGGTAGCCGGCGCCCTGCAGGATCGTGCCGATCGCAGACGCGATGTCGCCGATACGGCCACCGGGACGCGCAGCCTCGATGCCCGCCGCCAGGGCGCGCTCGGTCGCGTCGATGAGGTCGAGGCCCTCTTGTTTGGGCGTGCCGACGAAGAAACTGATCGCCGCATCGGCCACGATGCCCTGCAGCGAAATCGCGAGGTCGAGGGTGAGCAGATCGCCGTCGTGAAGCGCGTAGTCGTGCGGCTTGCCGTGCAGCACAGCGTCGTTCACCGAGGTGCAGATGTAGTACCCGAACGGCCCCTCGCCGAACGACGGCTCGTAGTCGACGTAGCAAGACTCGGCCCCGGCGGCGAGCATCATGTCGCGTGCCAGGGCATCGAGCTCGAGCAGGTTCGTGCCGACGGATGCGCGCGCCTTCGCAGCTTGAAGGATGTCGGCGACCAGGGCGCCGGTTTCGGCGCCGCGGGCGATTTCGGTGGGGGAGAGCAGTTCGATCATGTGACTGCTCATGCTACTCGCGAGGCTTGAGGCGCGTGATCGGCAGCGGCGGCGCCGGGAGTGGGGTGGGTTGGCCGTCGGGGAAGTCGCCGAAGAGCGGGCGCTTGCCCGCGTCCTGCGGGTCTTCGGGCTCGAAGCCGAGCTCGGCCTGGTAGCGGCGGCGGAACTCGACGATCTCGTCGTGGCTGCGGCCGACGAAGTTCCACCACATGACGATCTGCTCGCCGAGCGGCACGCCGCCGAGTAGCAGGATGCGCGCGCCGCTCGGGCCCGCAGTGACCGTGATGGTGTCGGCGCCGCTCGGGGCATAGGCGAGTTCGCGGTGTGCGGTCGCAGTGCCACTGACGCGGATCTCGCTGTCTTCCGCCAGCACCCCGTGCTCGAACTCGCGGCGGATCGGAATGGTGAGCGTCGCATCCGGGTCGAGCAGGATCTCGGCCCCGAGCAGCTCGGGTGTGCGGGTTGCAACGGGTGACGTCGAGCCGAATAGCGAGCCGATGAAGACGCGGGCGGATGCGCCGGGCAGGTCGACCGGCTCGGGTTCGTAGTGCGCGAACTCGTTTTCGCTGAAGCGCGTCGCCTCGGGCAGCGCGTACCAGAGCTGCACGCCGTGGAGGGTCGTCGTCGCGGCGTCCGAGAGCTCCTGGTGGGTGATGCCACGGCCCGCGATCATGAGGTTGAGCTCGCCCGGTACGACGGCGGCCGCGTTGCCGCCCGAGTCGAGGTGGTCGATGCGGCCGGTGAACAGCCACGAGACCGTCGCGAGGCCGGTGTGCGGATGCCGGGGCACGAACATCCCGCCGGTGTCGCTGACGTCGTCGGGGCCGTAGTGGTCGGCTAAGCACCAGGCGCCCACAAGTGAGCGTTGGCGCTGCGGCAGCGTGCGGTAGACGGTCATGGCGCGCACGCCGCCGAGTGGGACGAGGCGTGCTTCGAGTACCTCGACGTCGGTGCACGGCTGGCCTGGGTCGAGGAGTTCGAGCTCGGGCCGCTGGTCGAGATTCGTCATCGAGTCACCTGACTTTGGGGGCGGGGCTGGCCCCATTGTGCCCAGGATGCGCCGGGTCGCGCCAGTCCGTGGGTTGCCGTCGGGGTTCTGGTGATGTCGGTGGCTTGGGCGACAATGAGTTCGCAGTAGGA
>NZ_JACXJG010000023.1:0-151 GCF_014904065.1 Gulosibacter sediminis
GTATTGCACGAACGCGCTGCGTGTGTCGCGTGGGCACAATGTGAAGGGTGACCCGGAGGTGCCGGCCGATGGTGAGGTGGCGGGGTCGACCGTGTTCTTCCGCCCGAGTGATGACGGCGTGGAGCCGGTCGCGGTGGACCAGGACACGCGG
>NZ_JACXJG010000024.1:0-151 GCF_014904065.1 Gulosibacter sediminis
GGTCCACGACGACCTCTGCGCGGTGGTCGACGAGGACGGCAGGACTCGGCATGTGTTCGCCGCCGAGGCACCAAACGAGCTCTGGCTCACGGATATCACGGAGCACAAAACGAGTGAGGGCAAGCTCTATCTCTGCGCGATCAAGGACGTC
>NZ_JACXJG010000024.1:215-384 GCF_014904065.1 Gulosibacter sediminis
AGCGACAGAGGATCTCAGTTTCGAAGCCGGAAATTCCTACGTGCGCTGACCCGCCACCGCATGGTCGGAAGCAGGGGAAGAGTGGGCTCGAGCGGAGACAACGCGGCCATGGAATCGTTCTTTGCGCTGCTGCAAAAGAACGTCCTCGACCGCCGCTCCTGGACCACAC
>NZ_JACXJG010000024.1:455-27209 GCF_014904065.1 Gulosibacter sediminis
TGCGACGTCGAGCACGATCTGATGCCGCTCCATCCACCTCACGCCCGCGCTCATATGAGTCCAATCTGGCACATCTGGTTCACCCATACACTGCGCTCGTCGTGACGGTCATGATGTTGGTGATCTCGTCGTGAAAGCATGCCCGCAGCTTCGTCGCACCGGCGGCGCCCAGGCCGCGTCGGCGGAGCGGAGCGAAACTCGGGAATCGGACACGTTGAGTCGAAGCGTGAAACTGAGAAGCACCTTGCTTCGCTCGGCCTGCACGCCATAGTTATTCGCCCGGTGTGTTTCATGGAGAACCTCATCGGTATGGGGGCGAAGCGTCGAGATCCCAGGTGACGAAGTGACCGGCTCGCAGATCGCAGCGGCGACGAACAGGCGCGGGCCAGGCACGATGAGCTCGTGCTTGTCGAGGGATGGGGCTTTGTCACCAATCCGCTCGCGGCGGTCGCGCAGGTCTGAAACTCCACCGCTCTGGTCGCTCGGCCGGACTCTCCCGGCAACGCTTCGCGAACGACTGCTCGCGGACAACGGCGCCGAGGCCGAGGCCGAGGCCGAGGATGAGGACGACAACGGCGACGGCAGTGGCGACGCTCTCGTCCTGCTGCCGGGCGACGACGTGATCTACATCTGGTCGCACGAAGGCAAGCTCCTCGAGCCCACGACGCCCATCCTGTAGCTCGGTCAGTCGACGCGGCGAATCTGCTGCGGCCAGCCGCAGGCCTCGGCCAGCCTGCCGCCCCAATCGGCGGCCGCAGCGTCGTCCGCGACTTCGATGAGCGTCAAGCCACCGAGGTGCTGCTCCGACTCGGCGAAGAGTCCGTTTGTAATCTTTGCTCCGGCGCCGGTCGGTTCGGCGGTGACCGCCGTATCCACGCGGTCATCGACGCCTGCGGCAAATATGAGCACCCCGGCCTTCCGCATCTCCTCGACGGCAGCGGCGGCGAGCGGGCCGCGTTCGGCAAACCACTCGAGGCTATGCTCGCCGACCCACTGCTGGTTGAAGTAAATGATGTACTGCGGCATCGCGAGTGCCCTTCCAACGTCGGCGTTCAGGGACGCCAGTCCACGGCGCCAGGACGCGGCGTGGTTGTTCGGCGACACTACGCCACAGACCCGGAGGTGCCTTGCGCACCCGCAGATCTGCTGCGCGGTCAACCGGTTCGGAAGCCGTCCGCGCGGGGCCGCTGCTGAGCGTGCGGAGTGACCTCGACGCCGGCAGCGCGCGAGCCGAGGCCAGCGATAGCGTAATCTTACGGGCGTCAAGCACCACCGTGAAGGTGCAATTCGGCGTCTGACCAGGTAACGCTTCCCCCTTGCCCCGAGTGCTCGGAGGCCTACACCTATGAGCAGGGAGCGCCGTTGGTGTGCCCGGTGTGCGGGCACGAGTGGACCCCGACGCCATGGGTCAGTTTCGGCCGGATGCAGCTGAAGTCGTCGGTGGTGACGAAGGCTCAGTCGACGCCTTCGTCGTTGACGTCCGAGCCGTGTTCCCGGGCGACGTCCGCGGCGAGTACGGCCGGCCACTCCTGCACATCAGCGGGGCTCGAGGCGACCTGCAGTGTCGCGTTGGGCATGAGCGATACGAGCGCCTCGGCGGTTGAGACGGGATGCGCCGGGTCGTCGATCCACGCGAGCACCGTCGTCGGCTGGGTCAGCGACGCGAGCTGTTCGGGCGAAGGAAGATCGCTCAGCGCGGCCCCGCGATACACCGACGGCAGCAGCTGCTCGCTCACGTGCGGCACGCTGTCGGGGTGCCCGACCGAGGCGGGCGGCTGCTCCATCGAGCGGTGCGCCGCGATGAGCCGCGCGACGCCGTGCTGCTCGATGAACTTCGCCGCGCGTTCGTACTCGTCGGCCCGCTCGGCCCGGGTCTCCCACGCGGTGGGCGGCAGCAGCAGCGTGAAGCCGCTGAACCGATCGGGTTCGCGCACCGCGGCGTGCAACAGCGTGCCCGTGCCCATCGACGGGCCAACCCCGTGCACGCGCTCGCCCGGGAACCAGTAGTCGAGCAGTCGCAGCAGGTCGTCCGCCAGTGTCGTCCACCGATAGTCGTCGGGCACCGCGCGGCCGGTTGAGTGCCCGTGGCCACGCGCGTCGTAGCGCAGCAGCTGGGTACCTGAAAGCCCGCGTCCGAGGTCGAGGTCAAGCACTCGGTCGCGCGAACGGCTCGACGTGAGACCGTGCAACTGCACCACCGGCTGGCCGTCCTCGTCACTGAACGCCCAGGCGAGTCTCGCCCCGGGAACCTCGAATTTGTGCATCTCGCCGCCATCCCTACCCGCGCTGTGTTGCGCATATAGTAGCGCCATGCGTCTCACGCACGTGTCCTACCTCAACCTGCCATTCGGACCGTTGCACAGCTACGAACTTCCGGTGGCGGCGCTGGGACGCGCCCTGCCCGCATCCTTCGACCAGGCGCGGCACGCCAGCCTCGGCGACCGGGCGGGCTCATGGATGGGCATCACGTTTCGGCTGACCGAGCAGGTCGATCGCAACGAGCTCGCCGAAGCGTGGCGGGCCGTGGTTGCGACGCATGGCACGCTGCACACCGCGTTCGTCGATGAGGGCACCGGCACGCCAACGCTGCACGAGGTGTCCTTCGGCCCCGGCACCTGGGTCGAACACGAGATCGCGCCGGGGCAGACGATGAACTCGGCCCTGCAGGGCGTGTTGGATGCGCACTGCCGCCCCCTGTCGGGGCCATCGCACCGCCTCTGCGTGATCGAAACGGCCGATGGGCCGACGTTCGTCATCGCGTCTGACCACACGCACGTCGACATGTGGTCGATGCTCGTCGTCGTCCGCGACCTGCTCGACGCGCTCGCGGAAGTGCACTCTGGGCAGCGGCCGACGATCATAGACGCCCCCGCGTTCGCCGAGCACACGCAGGCATTGTGCGACCGCCCGGCCGCGCCCGCCGAGATTCACGCGCGCTGGCGAGAACTCATCGACGCCGGCAACGGCGGCATGCCGGCCTTCCCGTTGCCGCTCGGCGCGCCCGCGCCGCAGCCCGAGCGGGTCGTGGTGCGCGACGTGCTCGACCACGACGGCCTCGTCGCGTTCTCAAACACCGCGAGGCAACGCGGGGGCTCGGCGCTCGCGCTGACCATCTCGGCCATGACGAGCACGACCCGGTCGCTGGCAGGCGTACCGCTGCGCGTGCTGTTCCCCGTGCACAGCCGGTACGAAGAGCGCTGGCACGATTCGGTCGGCTGGTTCATCACGAACTCGATTCTCGAGTCTGACGACGCCGACCCCGCCGCCTGCTCGGCCGCGATCAAGGAGTCGCTGCGCCTCGGCTCGCATCCGCTCGAAGAGGTCATGGCGCCCTGGGGCGGCATGCCCGAGGTGCCCGGCATGTTTGCGGTGTCGTGGCTCGACATGCGCCGCCTGCCGGTGTCGCTCGACCCGCAGGTGCTCGATGCGCAATACATTGGCGCCGGAATTCGCACTGACGGCGTGATGATTTGGTTCATTACCGACCACGCCGGAATTCACCTGCGCTGCCGATTCCCCGACACACTCGAAGCCCGACAGAACGTCGGCGCCTGGCTCGACGATCTCGTCGCGCGCATGCGGAGCGCGGCCACGGTGGCGGTGTCGGCGTAGCAAGCTGGGAGCGCGTTACCCGCCAACGTAGGATCACCCGACGCGGGAAGACACCCGAGCGAGGGGGCGACATGGGCGACGTCAACGCGAACGACATCGTGGCGTTCCTCGTCGAGGTGGTCGCCTTTGTGAGCCTTGGCATCTGGGGCTGGCAGCTCGGCTCCGGCGGTCCGCTGTTGCACAAATGGATCGGCCTCGTCGCCGTGTTGGTGGTTGCCGTCGCCCTGAGGGCGCTCTTCGTCTCGCCACAATCGGTGTTCGACGTGCCCGCGCTCGAGGTCGTGCTGAGAATTGTCATTCTCGGCGCCGGGGTGGTCCCCTCGGCATTGTCACGAACCTCGGGTGGGGTATCGCCTTCGGCGTGATCGCCGCGGTGAACACGGCGCTCGTCTACTTTGGACCGTTCGCGCGGTGACGCCATGACCGAGCGGATGCGCCGGGCCGGCCTGGCGGCGCTGGGCCGCCCCGACACCTAACGCGCCGGAGCGACCCAACAGCGAGTCGGGCTAGGACTCGGGGACGGCCTCGCTCATAGCCGAAATCTGGAACGTCGCGCCGGTGGGGTCGGCGATCGTGGCGATGCGTCCGAATGGGGAGTCGGTCGGCCCGTCGAGCACCTTGCCGCCGAGTTCCTGCACGCGGGCGATGGCAGCTTCGCTCGCCTCGACGCCGAAGTAGATGCGCCAGCCAGCTGCATCGGCTGGCATGAACCCAGCTGCGTCGCAGAGGCCCCAGGTCGCGCTGTCGGGAGCGCCGTTCGTTGCGTAGCGGAAGCTGTCGCCCTCCATTGGCTCGCCCATCGGCACGAGGTTGGCGCCGAACACCTTCGTGTAGAACTCGCTCGACCGGTCGAACTCGAGGCTCATGTCTTCGAACCACACGGGGGATCCCGGGTTGCCGGTGAACTCGTAGCCGTCGATTGTGCCGGCACCCCAGAGTCCGATCGCGGCTCCGGTCGGATCGAGGATCACGGCAAAGCGACCCGCGTCGCCGGCATCGCCAGGCTCGACCACGACGGTGGCGCCGTGCTCGACCGCGGTCGCGACCCGCGCATCCACGTCGTCAACGGCGAGGTAGACGCCCCACGACGAGGGGAGTGGGTCGCCCGCCGGGCAGGTCATGCCGGCGACGTCCATGGCGCCACCGACAAGGGTCTCGCCGCTATAGACCATGTTGTAGTGGCCGAATTCCTCACCGGCGTCGTCGAAATGCCAACCGAACAGACCGGTGTAGAACTCCTTGGCGGCGGCCAAATCGGTCGAGCCGAGGTCGAGCCATGTCGAGGTGCCGAGTGCGCGAGCCATGATTCCTCCTGTGGGGTGCGACGCGGCGTCGGTGCCGCGCTCTGCTGCCCACTGTATGAACGTGGTGCGGGCGAAGTTTGTCCAAAAGTGCGGACATCCCACGCCTGGGCACTAATTGTGCACGTGTCGACACAGCACGGGCAGCGCCGACAGCAGCGGCACCTGCCCGGGAGTTGCGGCCGCGAAGCGAAGCGTCACCTCGCACGGCCCGGTGATTGGGCTCGGATGCACTGCGACCATCGGCCGCGCCGGTACGAGCTGCTCGGGTGCATCGCTGTGCGCCTCGACCGCGAACCCAAGCAAGTACGGTGCGCTCGGCGCCAGCGGCAGCGAGACCTCCGGGACTCCGGCGGCGAGCATTCCTGCGCTGGGCAGACCGATCGGCGCGGGCTGCGGGTACCAGCCGATCCAGACGCTGGCATCGCCGCGCGGGCTGAACTGCGCCGGCAACTCGAGCCGAACGCAGGCCGACGCCGGAGCATCCGGCACAAGCGCGATCGGCCTCGGCGGGCGATCCGCAACCTCGTCGGCGAGCCGGCGCAGTCGCGCGGGAGCGACACCGACCGACTCCTTGAACCGGCGACTGAAGCTCGACAGCGAGTCGAAGCCGACCGCCGCCGCGACGTCGATCACGGGGTCGCGATCGGCGAGCAGCAGCCGCTTCGCCGCGTCGATGCGGAGGGCAGAGAGGTATTGTCCGGGGCCAATTCCGGTGCGGGCGAGAAAGAGCCGTGAGAAGTGAAACGGGCTGTAACCGGCATGGTCGGCAAGGTCGCGGGCAGTGAGCAAGCCACGCCGCTCAATCGCGAACTCGACGGCCGCATCCACCGCGGCCAGGTGTGCGGCAGCTGCTTCGGTGGTCACGCCGCGAGTGTAGGGCATGCCTGTGGGAACCCTCGGTGACCGCGCGCGATCGCCACCCGGCACGGCTGCACGCCACTGCGCAGTGTCGCCAACTACCGCGAGATTCTCTTGCTCACGTATCTGCGCGGGCCAAGCGGCATCATCGTCCTGCTCGCCGAACAACTCACACAGTGGGGCGGCGAGTAGCTACTCCTCGGTCATGCGCAACAGCATGGGCAGCGCGCGCGGCAGATCTTCGGCCAACACGGCGGGGTCATAACAGCTCGCGTTCGCGAGGCCCTCGGCGGCATAGCGCACGAGCAAGATGCGCTCGGGGTCGAGCCCATCGTTCGCGAGAAATTCCCGCCAGTAGAGGTTGTCTTCTTCCTCCAGAGCGTCGACGCCCTGGACATCGCCGAGGTGCATGCTGATGTCGGCGAAGTTCCCGAACTCCACCCGCAGCGTCGACTCCGGATCGCACAGGGCTCGCACGTACGCCCGGAGCGTCTTACCGGGGCGGTTCTCGGCGAGATCGACGTAGTCGCGCACACCCTGACGGATGTTGACGAGGTACTCCTCGAGTACAGCGAGGAGGAGCTCATTCTTGCTCGCGAAGTGGTGCAACAGGCCGCTCTTCGAGATGCCAGCGGTGGTCGCGACATGCTGCAGCGACATGGCCATGCCTCGCACCTTGAGCTCGTCTCGCGCTGCGGTCAGGATCTCTCGCCGCGTACGCTCGGAGTTACGTGTTGTTTCGCTCGTCACCGCTGCGTCACCACTTCAATCGTGCCGGTCTGCTCGTCGACCTCGAACTTGCGAGGGATCGTGCGCCAGGCACTGATGCCGGCGACCACGAGAATACCCGCCGCGACCAGTGCCGNTGAACTGCATGCCACCGATGAACGCATGTTGCAGCTGCTCGACGAGGCCGGCGTTCGTGTCGCCGAGCGCCTCGAGTCCGCCCGCGAGCGACTCGGTGACCGCGTGCTGCGTGTCGCCCGGCAATTCGCCGAGGTCGGGCAGCCGCTGGCGGTAGCCAATGGTCATGATCGAGCCGAGGATCGCGATGCCGAGGGCAACGCCGAGCTCGTAGGCGGTCTCGGAGATCGCCGAGGCGGCGCCGGCGCGAGCTCGGGGGACTGAGCCGACCACCGCGTCCGTTGAGACGGTCGCGGCGAGCCCGATGCCGAAGCCGGCGATGACGAGCGCTGCGATGAGCACGACGTAGCCCTCGAGTCCCTCGGCGACGGCGATACCCGCGAGGCCGAGGGCGGCGCCGAGCAGGCCGATGCCGATGCTGCCACCCATGCCGAGGCGAGCCACGAACATGCCGACGAACACGACGACGATCATCGAGGCAACCATCGCCGGGAGCTCGACGAGCCCCGCCTGCAGCGGCTCCAGGCCGCGCACGAGCTGGAGGTATTGCGAGAAGAAGAACAGCAGCCCGCTGAGCGCGAAGATCGACAGGCCATTCGCGACGACCGCGCCGCGGAACGCGGGCACCTTGAAGAGCTCGAGGTCGAATAGCGGCGTTGCGAGGTGCCGCTGCCGGTGGATGAACCACCAGCCGCTCGCGAGCCCGACGACGAGCATCGCAATGGCGATCACGCCAAAGTCGCCGCTGAAGAGCCCCTTGATCGCGTAGATGATGGGCACGAGCGTCGTGATCGAGAGCACCGACGAGAGCACGTCGATCGAGTTCGCGGTCGGGTTCTTCGACTCGGGCAGCAGCCAGGCGCCGGCGATGACGAGCACGATCATGACGGGGATGTTGATGAGGAACACCGAGCCCCACCAGAAGTGCTCGAGCAGGAAGCCGCCGACGAGGGGGCCAAGGGCAGCGCCGCCGGCCGCACCGGCCGACCAGATGGCGATCGCGCGGGTGCGCTGCTTCGGCACGCGGAACATGTGCCGAATGATCGACAGTGTCGACGGCATGAGGGTCGCGCCGCTGAGGCCGAGCACCGCGCGGGCGGCAATGAGCACCTCGGCGGTCGGCGCGAACGCCGCAACCGCCGACGCGACGCCGAAGCCAAGCGCGCCGAGCAGCAGGAGTTTCTTGCGTCCGATGCGGTCGGCGACGTTCCCCATCGTGATGAGCAAGCCCGCGAGGGCGAACGAGTAGATGTCGCCGATCCAGAGCAGCTGGGTCGCGGTGGGATGCAGTGATTCGCTGAGCGACGGAACGGCCAGCGAGAGCACGGTGCCGTCGATTGCGAGCAGCGTCACGGCGAGCACGAGCACCGCGAGCGCGNGCCCATTCGCGGGCGCCAGCACGGTGCTTGGGAGCTGACAATTCGAACATGCAGTCAATTCTACAGATCAAATGGTCGGTACGGAAGAGTGTGCGGTCGGGCCACGTCGAAATCGGGGCGGTTCGACCGTGCAATTCCGTGCCGAGAAGGATGCGCTACCGGGTGTCGAAGGCACCGGGCTCGCACGGTTCGATGCCGCATCTCGGGTCGATGCCGTAAGGCTCGGCGCGGACTTCGGCGACCAGTTCGACGTCCGAGTTAGTGACTCGGGCTGACTCACCGTGAGCGATGACTTCAGCGACATCCCGACTGCATGGGCGATTCCATATTGCAACTGGACCAGTGGTAGCTTCACTCCGGGCAGCATGGTCGTGCAGAACCGCAATCTGAGGTTTGCAGCGGTGCCTCAGCGCACGCTGCTTGCCGATCCTGAGGCGGCCTTGACTGAGGCATTCACGCACTGCGGCTCGCCGCGACGTATACATGCACCCTCATGAGTACAGTTGATGAACTATGACAAGACGCGGCCCTCGGGGCGATATTGATCAGCGGGTGATCCTCGACGCAGCGATGCGCGTTCTGAAACGCGAAGGCAGCATCAGCGCGGTGTCGTTGCGCATGGTTGCACGCGAGCTCGGGGTGGCGCCGAACGCCATCTATACCTATTTTCAGTCGATGAATGCGGTGTGGCACGAGGCAAAAGAGCGCCAACTCGGCCTCGTGCTGCCCGCCGCGACGCCCGACACTGCATGCGGGCGCTGTGGTCTGCGCGGCCTGCTTGAAGGCATTGCAAAGACGCACTCGGGCGAGTTACTCGACCTCTTTCAACACCAGTCTCGGCTCGGCCAGGAGTCGTTCGAGTTTGCCGAAATGCTCCTGTCGTACGCGCAGACAGCCGGGGTGGCGCCCCGGTACGCGCGCAACATCATCCTGATCTGGCTCTCGGGGCGCGCGTCGCTCGGGCGCCAGCGCCACCTCGAGAACGAGCGGCGCGAGCAGATGCGCCTCGAGCTCGGGGGAGGCTACCCGCTCGAGGCCGAGGCGAACTCGATTGCCGCCGATGACGACTTCGAGACCGAAATTACGATCCTGCTCAACGGCCTCGAGCTCTATTGCACCTGCGGCAACGACCCTGCCGGGAAGCTGCCCGCGGCCGCGAACTAGGAGACGGGAACCGCGAGCCCCGTGATGAGGTCGTCGGGGTTCATCTCGGGCGTGGGCTCGGTGTCGTAGGCCTCCCAGAACGGCAGACCGGCGGTGAGCCCCTGCTGCTCGACCCACTGCATGAAGGCGCCCCACGAGTCGCCGAGCGAGTCGTAGCCGCCACGGTGCTTCGCGATGGCGATGCGACCGGCCGGCAGTTCTGACGGAACGACCTCGTAGTCGCCGAACGTCACGGGTTCGTGCAGCGGCGCGGTGACCGGGAACCCAACCTCGAACGAGGCGGTCTCGGTCGGCACGTACTCGTGTCGAGCGAAGGCCGGTCCGACCGGCACAAACACGCCGGCCGAGATCGCCTCGCCGAGCGCGGTGAACGCCGGGTCCATGAACTGCTGCATCTCAGCCACCGGGTAGTCGGTGACCCGCACCACCACGGTGGGCGTGCCGGGAAAGTCGATGATGTCTTGCGAGTCGAGCTGTGACATGTGCTTCCTTCGTTCGCCACGACGTCGGGTCGGGCGCCCGAACGCTTGGTGCTCGCGAGGCTACGCAGTCACCTTGAGAGAAACTCGACCGGCGCGGCTAAAACTCCACCTCGGCGCCCGCGATGATCGTGCGTTCGGGCGGGAGGCGTAGCACATGGGTGCGGTTCGCCGAACCGCGCTCGAGCCAGCGGAAAAGTTGTTTGCGCCACCGGGCCATCACTCGCGAGCGGCCGGGCTCGATGCGGAACACCGAGAGCACGTACATGGCGTCCTCCGGGGCGAAGTGCAACTCCGGCGAGTGGTCGATCGCCTGACGCAGCGCCCGCGGCACATCCTGGTAGTCGTTGAAGCCGATCCGATAGAGCACCTGGACGATGCCGTCGTCGGGGTCGCCGAGCGGGATGGTGACGATGCGGTCGGAGCGAGCCACATAGGGCACCGCGACGTGGACCATCGTGATGATCACGACGTGCTCGTGCACCACGCGATTGAACTTCACATTGCCGCGCAGTGCGAGCGGGACAGTCTCGGGGTTGCCGTGCGGGTAGACCGCGACACCAGGAACCCGCTGCACCGCATCCCGCCGCAGCCCACTCACGAACTCCGGCAGGGACCCCTCGAGCTTGGCACGGTTGCCGAACAGCACTTCGGCACCCCGGCGCCAGGTCAGCATGATCGTAGTGAACACCGCCGCGATGGCGAGCGGCACCCAACCGCCCGAGGCAATCTTGATCGCGTTCGCGGCGAAGAGCAGCAACTCGAGGCCGCCGATGATCGCGCCGAGCAGCACCACCCGCCAGGTCGGCCACTGCCACACGGCGTGTGCGAGGAGGAGGAACAGCGAGAGTTCGAGCAGCATCGTGCCGGTCACCGAGAGCCCATAGGCGGCGGCGAGTTCGGTCGAACTCCGGAATGTCACGACGAGCAGCACGACGCCGACGAACAGCACCCAGTTCACGAGCGGTAGGTAGATCTGCCCCATGTTGTTCCGTGACGTGTGCTTGACGCGGAGACGTGGCAGCAACGAACGTCGCACCGCCTGCCGGGCCACCGAGAACGCCCCCGAGATCACCGCCTGCGAAGCGATCACCGTGGCGAGCGTCGCGAGGATGACGAGGGGGATGCGGCCCCACGCCGGCGCGAGGTGAAAGAACGGGTTTGATGCGGTCGAGGGGTCGGCGAGCAGCATGGCGCCCTGCCCGAAGTAATTGAGCAGAAGCGACGGCATGACGAGCGCGAACCAGGCGAGCACGATGGGGCGCCGGCCAAAGTGGCCGAGATCGGCGTAGAGTGCCTCGACGCCGGTGACGGCGAGCACGACCGCGCCGAGCGCAAAGAAGCCGATGAGTGGGTTCGCGAACACGAACTCGATCGCGTAGGTGGGGGAGACGGCGCGCAGGATGCTGAGATCTTCGCGGATGTGGGCCGCGCCGAGCAGCGCCAGCACGACGAACCACACGATCATGACGGGGCCGAACGCCCGACCGATCACCCCGGTGCCCCAGCGTTGCACCGCGAAGAGCACGGTGAGGATGACGAGCGCGAGCGGCACGATCCACGTGGTCAGTTGCGGGTTCACCGTCTCGAGGCCTTCGACCGCACTCAGCACCGAAATCGCGGGCGTGATGAATGAATCGCCGAAGAAGAGCGACGCCCCGACCACCGAGAGCACCAGGGCGGCCCTCGCGCGCCCCGTGCCGGTGCCGAGCTTGCGGTGAATGAGCGCGGCAAGCGACAGGATGCCGCCCTCGCCATCGTTGTCGGCGCGGAGGATGAACCCCGCGTAAGCCACCGACACGATGATGATGAGACACCACGTGATGAGCGAAATGATGCCGAGGATGTCGCGCTCGGTCGGCTGCACCGCCCCGTTATGCATCGCAAAGATGGTCTGCAGCGAGTACAGGGGGCTCGTGCCGATGTCGCCGAACACGACTCCGAGTGCGGCGAGTGCGAGCGCAGACAATTTAGTGGGGCGAAGGGCGCCGCCAGGGGTTTTCACGAGCGACGATATTCCTCCTTTATCGGCGCCGGCGCAAGTACCCGATCGAGATCGATGTGTCGGGCGGCACTAGGCTCGAGCATCATGGGTGACATCGCGTATCAACTGGTCGGTTCGGGCGCGCGAAAGCTCGTGTTCTTCCACGGCCTCATGGGGCGAGGCCGCAACTTCGGCGCGATCGCCCGCAGCCTCGGCGACGAGTTCACGAGCCTGCTCGTNATGCCGAATCACGGCGAGTCGGCCTGGACAGAATCCTTCAGCTACCTCGACATGGCCGACGCGCTCGCGGAAGTGGTGCGCGATGAATTTGCGAGTTCGGATGGGAAGCTCGAGTCGGTCGCGCTCGTCGGTCACTCGATGGGTGGCAAGGCCGCGATGGTGCTCGCGCTGCGTCATCCGGAGCTGATCGAGCGGCTCGCGGTTGTCGACATTGCACCTGGTGCATCCGGCAGCTCACCAGGCGGCTTCGAGCACCTGCTCACGAGCATGATGACGGTCGATTTGACCACCGTGACCCGCCGCAGCGACGCCGACGCGCAACTGCTCGACCGGATTCCCGACACCACGATTCGCCAGTTCCTGCTGCAAAACCTGCGTCCCGCGAACGGAGGCAGCTACGCCTGGCAGCCCAACCTCGCGATGCTCACGGGTGCCCTCGATGAGATCCTCGGCTGGCCGGAGTTCGTGGCGCCGCCGTACACCGGCCCGGTCCTGTGGATCGCGGGGGAGAAGTCGAATTACATCCGCGAGGAAGACGACGCGCTGATGCGGGCGCTGTTCCCGCGCGTGCGCAAGGTGACGATTCGCGACTCGGGGCACTGGGTGCACTCGGAGCAGCCGGAGCGATTCCTCGCGACCCTGCGGTACTTCCTTGACCAGCCGAACCCGGAGCATCCGACAGCGGGTTAGTGGCCCTCTGCGGCCTCGGGCTTCGCCGATTTGCCGAAGGGCAGCAGGTGCAGCACACCCACAATCGCGCTGCCGAGCACGAGGCCAAGCACGAACGAGCAGGCCGTGTTGATGAGCCAAGCGAGCGCGGCACCGACGCTAGGTACGGCCTCGCCAAAGCTCTCGAGGTGGTGCACGAACTCATACGGCGCGGTGACACCGAGCTCGGCGAGATTGACAAGCCAGAGGTGGCCGCCAACCCAGAGCATGGCAATGGTGCCGACCCAGGCGATGACGTCGAACACATGCGGCATGACGTTCGTCAGGCCGCGCCCGAACTTTGCCCGAGGTGCGCGACTCGACTTGCTCATCGCGAGCCCCACGTCGTCCAGCTTCACGAGGATCGCCACGGCGCCGTAGACCACCGCCGTCATGAGGATCGCGACGATCACCATGATCGCGAGCCGCGCCAAGAACGCTTGGTCGAGCACTTCGTTCATCGAGATCACCATGATCTCGGCGCTGAGGATGATGTCGGTGCGCGTCGCGCTCGCCACGATCGACTTCTCGTCACGGGTGGCCGTTGTGGTTTCGCCCGCCTCGCTGTGGCCACCCCAGAACTTCTCAATGAGCTTCTCGGCGCCCTCGAAACAGAGGTATGCGCCGCCGAGCATGAGCAGAGGCGGCAGCAGCATCGGCAAAAACTCGGCGAGCAAAAGGGCGATGGGCAGGATGAGCAGTAGCTTGTTGAGGAGCGAGTTGCGTGCGATCTTCCAGATGATCGGCAGCTCGCGGGCCGGGCTCAGCCCAGCAACGTACTGCGGCGTCACCGCAGCGTCGTCGATCACGACGCCGGCTGCCTTCGCGGAGGCCTTGGCGGCCATGCCGGCGACGTCGTCGACGCTTGCCGCGGCTGCGCGGGCGAGCGCCGCGATGTCATCAAGGAGTGCAACGAGACCGATAGCCATCTGGATCCTTCGATAGAGAGGTGCGCTTACAGTAGCGCGCTAGATCGACGTGCCGAGCGCCGCTAGCCTGCTGGCGGCTTCCTCGAGCACCTCGACGCGTTTGCTGAAGGCGAACCGCACCAGCGTCTCAACGCCAGTCGCGTCGCGGTAGAACACCGTCATTGGCACCGCGGCCACGCCGACGCGCTCGGGGAGTTTGCGGCAGAAGTCGATGGCCGAGGTCACGCCGAGGGGCCCGACGTCGGCGACGATGAAGTAGCCACCCTCGGGCACGTGCACGCGCATCCCGGTGACCTCAAGCGCCTCGACGAGGACGTCGCGTTGGCGCTGCAAGCTGTCGCGAATCTCGGCGATGCGCGTATCCGGCAGCCGCAGGCCCGCGGCGATGCCGCGCTGCATCGGCGCCGGGCCGACGAAAGTGAGGAACTGCTTCACGGTCGTGACTGCGGTGACGAGGTCGGGAGATGCACAGACCCAGCCGACCTTCCACCCGGTGGTGGCGAAGGTCTTGCCTCCCGACGAAATCAGGATGCTGCGCTCGCGCATGCCGGGCAGCATCGCGATCGGCGTGTGCTCCCGCCCGTCAAACGTCAGGTGTTCATAGACCTCGTCGGTGATGACGACGAGGTCGTGGCGCAGAGCGACGTCAGCGATCTGCTGCAGTTCCTCGCGGCCAAAGACATGCCCAGTTGGATTGTGCGGGGTGTTGAGCAGAATGACCTTGGTGCGCTCGGTCACCGCGGCCTCGAGCCGGGCGGGGTCGNATCGTGAACTCGGGCGCCTCGAGCCGCACGGGCACCAGGGTGCCGCCAGCGAGCGTGATCGCCGCGTCGTAGACGTCGTAGAAGGGCTCGAACGCGATCACCTCGTCGCCGGGCTCGCAGAGCGCGAGCAGGCTCGCGCTCAATGCCTCGGTGGCGCCGACCGTCACAAGGATTTCGCTGGCGGGGTCGTACCGCAGCCCGTAATAGTGCTGCTGGTGCGCTGCGATGGCGTCGAGCAGTTCGGGCACGCCACGCCCGGGCGGGTATTGGTTGTCACCCGTTCGGATGCCCGCCACGGCCGCTTCGAGTACCTCGCGTGGCCCGTCGGTGTCGGGGAATCCCTGCCCGAGGTTGATCGCACCATGCTCGTGGGCGAGCCTCGACATTTCGGCGAAGATTGTCGTGCCGAAGCGGCGCATGCGTGAAATGAGTTCGGGCATTACGAAAGTGTATCGAGCGAGCGGCGTACTCAGCCGTTCGCCATTCGCGACTGTCAGACTGGCGCCATGGCTACCACTGCATTTGAGGGTTCCCCCGTCACGACGTCCGGCGAGCTGCCCGAGGTCGGCGCTGCAGCGCCCGACTTCACGCTGACCGGCACCGACCTCAGCGACGTCAAGCTGTCAGACTTCGCCGGCAAGCGCGTCGTGCTGAACGTGTTCCCGTCGGTTGACACCGGCGTCTGCGCCGCCTCCGTGCGTAAGTTCAACGAGATTGCCGCCGGACTCGACAACACGGTCGTCGTCACCGTCTCGCGCGACCTGCCGTTCGCGCTCGCCCGCTTCTGCGGCGCCGAGGGCATTGAGAACGTTGTCGCGACGAGCGCCTTCCGCTCGAGCTTTGGCGAAGACTACGGGGTCGTGCAGCAGGATGGCCCGCTCGCCGGCCTGCTCGCCCGCTCGGTCCTCATCATCAACGAGCAGGGCAAGGTCGCCTACACGCAGCTCGTGCCCGAGATCAAGCAGGAGCCGAACTACGACGAGGCGGTTGCCGCGCTGCAGTAGCGCGCCGCGATTCGCTAGTCCACCGGCGAGGCTATAGGCCAAGGAACGCGCGCATCGCATCGAGCTCGCGACCGGCCTGGGCCTCGCCGAGTGCGTACTGCTGCCGAAGCTTGCGCACGTTCGTCTCGCTGTTCGAAACGCCTAGGTTGGTGGGCGTGAAGAGGTAGGCGCGGCCCTCGGCCTCGAGGTCGAAGAGCTCGGCGCGGGTGTGGTTGTAGCGGCGCGGACGCTGCAGAATGCCGTTCACCATGGCGGGGTACTTGCGGAAGGTGCTTCGGTAGAAGCCCGTCACCTTCGCCGGCGGCTTGACGTAGTCACGAGGGCGGGTCATGACGACGAGGAATTTCTCGTAGCCGGCCGCCTTTGCAGCATCGATCGCGAAGCCGCCTGTCGGGCCAAGTGCGCCGTCGACAAAGACTTCGCCGTCAATCTCCACCGGTGGCATCAGCAGCGGGAGCGACGATGAAGCGCGCACCCGCACGAGCAGGTCGTACAGCTCGTGGATGTCGCTGCGAGACCAGTACTGGGCTCGACCGGAGCGCATCTCGAACGCCCCGACCGCGAAGTCGGCGGGGTTGGCGAGATAGGTGTCGTAGTCGTAGGGGAGCGCCTTGCCGGGCGCGGCGGTCTGCTCGTAGATGTACTCCGACGAGAAGAGTCCCTTGCCCTGCAACCAAGTGCGCATGTTGCCAAAGTTCGGGTCGGCCGCGAAGTCAACAAACGACTGGCGCGTGCGCCACTCGTCGCGCGAGAGATAGTTCGCGACGCAGCTCGAGCCCGCCGAAATGCCACCGACCCAGTCGAACCAGATGCCCTCGCGGATGAACATCGAGATCACGGCTGAGGTGTAACTTGCCCGCATCCCACCTCCCTCGATCACGAGCGCTGTGTCGTGGACATTCGACTTGAGCGGAGCGGAGTGGCGGCTGACGTCGGACATGTGTAAATCTTGGCACGGTCGGGCCGCACGAGAGGGGAACCGCATGGGCGAAGCGCAAAACCACCTGCGCGCCGTCGCGGCGGCCACCGCGACACAATTGCGCGCGGGTGGCGTCGCACCCGAGGCCCTGGGAGAGTTCGTCGCGCCACGGCGCCGACTCCTCGGAACCCGGCCCGCCCGTATCGAGCAAGTCGGGGAAGTCTGGCGCCTCGGCGTGCTGCTCCTGCGCGCGAGCGAGCCAGCAGAGTTCCTCGGTGCTGGGCCTAGCCTGCGCGCGCACGAGCCCCCGCCCATCCTCGGCTACACCTCAGAGTCGGCGCGCGAGCGCGACGAGCTGCGGCATGCGGCCATTCGCGGTGGCTTCGCCGAGGGCACCGTGGTGCACTACGCCTCGACACCGCTTGGCGTAATCGACGAGGCGAGCAACCCGGTGAGCCTGCGCCACGGCGCCGTCGTGGTTCGCTGGGCTGCGGCATGCTCGCTGCAGCAGGCAACGGAGTTGGAAAGTTACGTGCGCGAACGTGTTGACCTGATTGCAACGGCGAGGATGTAGCGCGCCGCGAGAAAAAGTGCCACGATTGACCATCGTGTCCACTTCAAGCCCTACTTTTGCACCGCATGTCGCTGAGCTCATGCGTAACNGGAGAGCACCCGCTGGTCATGCAGATGGCCCGGTGCGTCGACAGTGAATCTGAACTCACTGACTTCCGGTTTGATGACGCCGACGAGCGCGCGGGCGAGGACGTCGCAACCGACCGCTCGGCCGCGTTGCAGAACAACGACGACGAGGAGACCTGGGAACGTCGCGTTCTCGAGCTCCTCGACGGCGGCTCCTACTACGGCTGGCGCGGCAGCCAAGCTTCGCAGCTGCGCAAGGCGCTCGAACCGCCGACCAGCCAGCTGCTGATCACCGACCAGCGCCTCATGGCCGTCGACGTGAACAACCTCGACGAGCCCGAGCTCGAGTGGCAGAGCGAGCGAGACAGCCTCAGCAAGGTCTTCAAGCGTTCGCGCTTCCTCGAGCCCGGCCGCATCGTCATCGTCTTCGGTGACGGCTCGGTGCTCGCGGTGCACGTCGGCATGCTCGGCGGCAAGGCAGCATCGAAGTGCGTCGCCGCCCTCGGCGCAGAATAGCGCCGAATTTGGGTTAGCTCATGGAGTTGCGGGTGCCCCGCAGGTCCATGAGCGCGACGAGGATCGCCAGCGCCGCGACCACGATAATCGCGGCGAAGCCGATGGCGAGGGCGTTGTCCCAGCCACTGGATGCGGCCATGCTGAACGCGATGCTCGTGATCACGGCAATGCCGATCGCAGTACCGATGCGCTGCCCGGTCTGCAGCACGCCACCGGCGCTGCCCGCATAACGCAGCGGCACGTCGGCGAGCGTGAGCGTCTGATTCGGCGAGACGATGAGACCCTGGCCGATGCCGGTGAGCGCGAGCGTGCCGAGCAGCCACCATTCGCTCACGCCCGCCGTGCCATGCAGGAGCGCGACGGCGATGCTCAGGCCAAGACCGAGCACGACGAGCAGCAAGCCCCAGAGCACCATGATCCGACCGATGCGTACGACGTAGCGCCCGGCGATCGGTGCGGTGATCGCGCCGGCCAGGGCAGCGGGGAGACCGACCATGCCGGCCGTCAAGGCGTCGTGCCCGAGGCCGCGCTGCATGTATTGCGCGACGAGCAACCAGATGCTCGTGTTGCCGACGAAGTAGAGCCCAATCAGCAGCGCGCCATTTGAAAACGAGCGGGTGCGGAACAGCTCCATGTCGACCATCGGCGTGCGCCCCTTGGCCCGATAGCGCAGCTCCCACCGAACCCAGAGCACGACGAGGCCTACGCCGAGCACGAGCGAGCTCCACACCCACCAGCCGAGCGCCGCCTC
Organism: Gulosibacter sediminis; assembly: GCF_014904065.1. Classification (GTDB taxonomy): domain Bacteria; phylum Actinomycetota; class Actinomycetes; order Actinomycetales; family Microbacteriaceae; genus Gulosibacter; species Gulosibacter sediminis. Next base: position 18,570 of record NZ_JACXJG010000024.1, read on the forward strand.
CATGAACGGCAGCATGACGAACAGCGTGCCGAAGGCGAGCAGCACCATACCGACCGGGTCGAAGTCCGAGCGGGTGCGCCGCACGAGGGATGCGTTCGCGTCGGTGATGACGGGGATCTCGTGTGTCGTCGCGCTCGGGTCGTCGATCGCGAGGGCCCGCCACGTTGACGCGGGCAGGTAGGCGCGGGCGGCGAAGATGCCGGCGATCGCAATGGGCACGTTGACAAGGAACGAGGCTCGCCAACCGATTTCCTCGCCGAAAATGGCGATGAGCCCGCCACCGAGAATTGGTCCGATTGCGACCGAGATGCCGACGATTCCGCCGAAGGCGCCGAAAGCACGACCGCGCAGCTCGCCCTGGAAGAACTGTTGAATGATGCCCGTGACCTGTGGGTTGAGCAGGCCCGAGCCGATGCCCATGATGACCCGCGCGAGGTTGAGCACCAGGATGTTCGGCGCGAGACCCGAACACAGAGCGCCGAGGCCGAACACGGCGAGGCCGAGCACGAACAATCGGCCGCGACCCCACACATCCCCGGCGCGACCCGAGGCGACCAGGAGCACGCCGAACACGAGCGCGTAGCCCGAAATCACCCACTGCAGGCCCGAGGTGCTCGCGTCGAGCGAATCACCGATGGCGGGCAGCGTTACGTTGACGATCGAAACGCTGAGCAGCGACATGAACGCGGGTACGAGAATCGTCGGCAGCAGCCGCCGCTGCTCGGCGCTGAATCCCGAACTCGCTGCTGCCATCTGCGCCGGTCCTTTCGGTGCGCGTCCGGTCGCGCACCGAGCCACTTCATCACGCGGCCGCTGAGCGCGTTCGGATCTGGGCGGCCGCAGTTGCCTGACGTAACACAAACCGCAACAGCTCGGGCGTGGGAATATGCTGATCGAATGACAGGACCCGCCGTCAATGACGCGGCACGCATTGCCCCTTCCCGCTCGGAGCGACTTGATCGTCTCCCGTTCACCGCCAAGCACGGTCGCCTGCTCTTCGGCAGCGGCGTCGGTTGGGCGCTCGACGCTATGGATGTCGGCCTCATCTCGTTCGTCATCGCTGCACTGATCGAGCAGCAGATTGTGACGACGGGCGAGGCGAGTTGGATCGCGTCGCTCGGCTTCGTCGGCATGGCTGTCGGCGCGACGCTTGGCGGGCTCATCGCCGACCGCATCGGCCGTCGCCAGGTGTTTGCCATCACACTGATCATCTACGGCTTGGCGACCGGTGCCTCGGCTTTGGCGAGCGGCGCGGCCCTGCTCATGGTGCTGCGCTTCTTCGTCGGGCTCGGGCTCGGCGCCGAACTGCCGGTCGCCTCGACGCTCGTGTCGGAGTTCGCGCCGAAGCGCATCCGCGGTCGACTCGTCGTCTGGCTCGAGGCGTTCTGGGCCGTCGGCTGGATCCTCGCGGCGCTCGTCGGTACCTTCGTCGTGGCGAGCGGCGAGCAAGGCTGGCGCTGGGCCCTCGCCCTCGGCATGGTGCCCGCCGCCTACGCGATTGTCGTGCGGATGGGCCTGCCGGAGTCGGTGCGGTTCCTCGAGGGCAGGGGCCGGGTCGACGAGGCCGAGCGCATTGTGCGCGAGTTCGAGGCCTCGGCCGAGACGCAGCAGACGCTGCAGCGCATCCGCGAAGCTGAGCAGCAGCCGCCGGCACGGGCGGATGCAGTCGACGAGTCCGATGCGGTGGAGCGGCCGCACATCTGGTCGCCTGCCCTGCGCCGCCGCACGATCGCCCTCTGGACGATCTGGTTCTGCATCAACCTGAGTTATTACGGGGCCTTCATCTGGATCCCGAGCTTGCTCGTCGCCGATGGGTTCACCCTCGTGAAGTCGTTCCAGTTCACGCTGATCATCACGCTCGCGCAGCTGCCGGGGTATGCGGTGGCCGCCTGGCTCATCGAGGTGTGGGGCCGACGCGGCACGCTCGCCGTGTTCCTCGCCGGCTCGGCCGTGGCCGCAGCCTTCTATGGACTCTCGGGTGGCTTTGGTGAGGGCTGGATCATCGCAGCGGGGTGCCTGCTCTCGTTCTTCAACCTCGGCGCCTGGGGCGCGCTCTACGCGATCGGACCGGAGCTCTACCCGACGAACATCCGGGGCACCGGCGCGGGTGCCGCAGCCGGGTTCGGGCGCATTGCGTCGATCATCGCGCCCCTGCTCGTGCCGGCGCTCGTCGCGGTCGGCGGCGGCAGCATCGTGCCCGTGTTCACCGTGTTCGCGATTGCGTTCGCGATTGCCGCGGGTGCGGCGCTCGTACTGCCCGAGCAGCGCGGCCGCGCGCTCGAGTGACTACGCTGAGGACATGACGTCTGACGCCGCTGCTGCTGGGTTGATGAGCCGTCGCGCGCTCGTGCGCACGACGGCCGTTGCGGGCGGGGGTGTCGCGCTCGCCGCGCTGCTCAGTGCGTGTGGTGAGTCGGGCGGCGCGGCCGGCGAGACCACCGCGCCGTTCACGGTGCCGGCGTCGGAGGTGCCGGTCGGCGGCGGCATCGTGCTTGCGCAGTACAAGGCGCTCGTGACGCAGCCAGTCGAGGGCGAGTTCCACGCGTTTTCGGCCGTGTGCACCCACAAGGGATGCGTGCTTTCGGATGTGCAGGGCGATCGCGCCCACTGCGGCTGCCACAACAGCTACTTCGATCTTGTGACGGGCGAGCCGGTAGCGGGGCCTGCGCTGGAGCCGCTGCCCGAGCTCACCGTGACGCAGGACGGCGACGAACTCAGCATCAGCTAAGCGAACGTCACGGCAGCGACATACACTCAGGCTTGTGACTGCTGCGGTTTCCCACGATGTACTTCAAGAACTTGCCGGCCACTTCGGCATTGCGACCGAGTTCACCGACTGGCTCGGTGAACATCGAGAGGTATCAGACGAAACGCTGATCTCGGTGCTCGGGGCACTCGACGTTGACGCCTCGTCCGACGACTTGGCGCGCACCGCCCTGGCCGAGCTGGCGAATCGCCGCTGGCGGCACGTGGTGCCACCGACCGTCGTGACGCGCGTCGGCGAGTCGACCGAGGTACTCGTCCACGTGCCTGATGGCGCGAGCGTGCAGCTCGCCGTCGAACTCGAAGAGGGTGGCCGCGTCGAGCTCGAGCAGCTCGNATCACTTCGTTGCCCCGCACGAGGTCAACGGTCTCGCCGTGGGCGAGGCAAAGTTTGCCCTGCCCGCGCGCATCCCCGCCGGCTGGCACGAGGTCGTCGCGACCCTCGACGGCGCCGAGATTTCGCCCGAGGCGCGCGCCGTGCTCGATGTGAGCGCACGCCGTCAGCGCGGCGCAAGCGAGCCGATCATCGAGGCGCGCGGCACACTCATCAGCGCACCCGACGCGAGCAACTTCGACGTGCCCGAGCCAGTGTGGGGGCTCATGGCCCAGCTCTACCAGGCGCGCAGCTCGCGCTCGTGNGGGGCTCGGTGACCTCGGTGACCTGCGCACACTCGGCGAGTGGAGCGCCGAGCATGACGGTGATTTCGTGCTCGTCAACCCGTTCCACGCGCCGTCGCCGGTCACGCCCCTCGAGCCCTCGCCCTACCTGCCGACGACGCGACGGTTCCTCGACCCGAGCCTCATCAGCATTGACGACCTCGTCGCCTCCGAGCCCGTCAGCCAGGAGGCCGGCCAGCGACTCGCCGAGCTCGCGATGTTCTGCCGACAGAACCACAATCGCGACGTCATCGACCGCGATGGCACCTGGCTCGCCAAGCGCGAGGCGCTCGGTCTGTGCTACGACGCGGCGCGACACGGTGACGAGGGGCGCTGGCACGACTTCGGCGCGTTCTGCGAACTCGAGGGGCAGGGGCTCATCGACTTCGCCACCTGGACGGTGCTCTGCGAGCAACTCGGTGGCAATTGGCGTGACTGGCCCGAAGAGTACCGCTCGCCGCGCGGTGAGGCCGTCGATATTTTCCGGCAGGAGCACGCCGAGCGAGTCGAGTTCTACTGCTGGGTACAGTTCGTGCTGCGCGACCAGGGTGCGGCCACGCAGCAGCGGCTGCGCGATGCTGGGATGCGCATCGGCGTCATGCATGACCTCGCGGTTGGCGTGCATCCCTCGGGTGCCGACGCATGGTCACTCGTCGACTCGCTCGCTCGGGGTGTGTCGGTCGGCGCGCCGCCGGACCAGTACAACCAGCTCGGCCAGAACTGGTCGCAGCCGCCGCTGCGTCCGGATGCGCTCGAGCGGCTCGGCTACGAGCCACTGCGTGACGTGCTGCGCGCGGCATTCGCCGGGGCGGGCGCGCTGCGCATCGACCACATCCTTGGCCTGTTCCGACTCTGGTGGGTGCCTGAGGGGCGCGACGCGAGTGAAGGCACGTACGTCAGCTATAACCACGAAGCGATGATCGGGGCGCTGCTGCTTGAGGCCGAGCGCGCTGGCGCGCTCGTGATAGGTGAAGACCTCGGTGTCGTGAGTGAACTCACGCGCGAGGTCATGGCCGAACGTCAGGTCTACGGCACACAGATCATGTGGTTCGAGTTCGAAGACGACGGCACCCCGAAGCGGCCAGAGCACTATCGACGCGAGTGTCTCGCTTCGGTGACGACGCACGACCTGCCGCCAACCGCGGGCTTCCTCGAGCTTCGTCACGTCGACATTCGCAACCAGCTCGGTCTGCTGACCCGCTCGGTCGAGGAGGAGCGCGCTGCTGAGCAGGAGCTTGTCGACGCGTACCGGCAGCAGCTTGTCGACGACGGCCTCGTCGGGGAAAACGCGAGCACCGAGGATCTCGTGCTCGGCCTGCACAAGCGCATGGCCGCATCCAGCGCGAAGCTGTTCGGCGTGTCGCTCGCGGACATGGCGGGGGATCGCCGACCGATTAATCAGCCCGGAACCTTCCGCGAATACCCGAATTGGACGCTGCCTTTGGCAGATGCCCACGGAACCGTACTGTTGCTTGACGAGATTCTTGGTAGCAATATCGCAACAAGTGTCGCGCAATCTGCCCAGCGCGGCGAGTGATGGACTAACGTAAGCTGCGCCGAACGTTTGTTGAGAGTTCACTGCCTAATCGGTGTGAGTTTTCTCAATAGCTGTTCGGGGGTCGCTGCACGACGGCGTCTCCCACATCAGTCTCAACCGGTGTAGTTACGCAATGGCGCTTTCCAAATTTTTTGCTCAGGAGATTCCTTAACTATGCGATTTTGGCCTTTCTGGCCACGTCGCTTGCCTATCTCCTCGCGTCCTCCCTCCTGCATCCGCAAGAGGTGATGTACCCACCGAACACGGCCGGCGGCCGACCGATTCCACTCGACGTTCAGCAGGCGTACTTTGACGCACGAAACATCAACCCCGATGTTTCGGTCTGGCAGCGCTACCTCAACTGGCTCGGCAACCTCTTCACCGCGCCGTGGGAGGACAAGTTCGGCGTCACGACCGGCACTGACAAGAAGGCGCTCCCCGTCTTCCCCCAGGTCATCAGCCGCGTTGGCATCTCGCTTCGACTCGTCGTGCTCGGCACGCTCATCGGTGTCATCGGCGGCATCGTGCTCGGCGCCTGGACGGCCGTCAAACGCGGCAAGCTGAGCGACCGCACCGTGTCGTTCATCAGCTTCGTCGTACTCGCGCTGCCGACGCCCGTGATCATCCTCGTCCTGCAGGGCGCGACCATGGCGATGCGGGGCGCGACCGGCTTTGGCTTCCCCTCGGTGAACGCGATTGACCCGAACGCCGTGCCGGGCAGCTGGGACGACATTTCCTTCCAGATCCTCGCGCTCGTTCTGCCGACCATCGCACTCGCCCTCATGGGGGTCGCGAGCTACTCGCGCTACATGAAGGTGACGACGCTCGACGTGCTCGGCGCTGACTACCTCCGCACCGCCCGCGCGAAGGGCCTCACCAAGCGGCAGGCCATGCGCAAGCACGGCTTCCGCATGGCGCTGATTCCGATGGGGCAGTACTTCGCCTACGCGTTTGCGGGGGCTTTCTCCGGCTCATTCTTCGTGGAGCGTCTGTTCAACTGGCAAGGCATCGGCAACTGGGCACTCGTGCAGATGCAGATCGCCGACGTCAACGGCACCGCCGCCGTTGTGCTCTACACGGCGATCCTCACGCTCATCGCCGCCACGCTCGCTGACTTCATCCAAGCCGTGCTCGACCCGAGGATCCGGTGATACCCATGGCCCGTCGTAATCGCTCCAGCAACGGACCCTCGGGAGTCGGCGTCGCCGTTCCCGACGTCACCGCCACCGACTCTGAGACCGATGTCATCAACCTCGGTCAGTCCGACACTTCCGTTGGCGGCGTCTCCGAGCCGCTGACCCGCCGCGCTGCGGTCGGCCGCGCGACCCTCGTCTGGCGCCGCATGCGCCGCATGCCGTCGTTCTGGATCGGCGCTGGCGTGCTCGGCCTGCTCGTGCTCTGCGCGATCTTCCTGCCGATGGTGTACCAGTACACGCCGATCGAGTACGACTACGCGAACCAGCTCAAGGGCCCGAGCCAGTACCACTGGTTCGGCACGAACGCCCAGGGGCAGGATCTCTTCGCCCAGATCATGGCCGGCCTGCGCATCTCGCTCGTCGTGGGCTTCGGCACGGCCATCGTCGTGACGGTGCTCGCGACCTTCTTCGGCACGCTTGCCGGCTACTTCGGCGGCGCGCTTGACTGGGTTGTCGTCAACCTCATCAACTTCCTGCTCGTCGTGCCGGCCCTGCTCATGATGCTGCTGCTCAGCCCGATCCTGCAGGGCGCGCACTGGATTCTTATGGTGCCGCTGCTCGCGATCTTCTCGTGGATGCTCACGGCGCGTGTGCTTCGTGCGCTGACGCAGGGTGTCGTGAACATGGAGTACGTGCAGGCGGCGCGGTTCATGGGTGTGCCGCACCGCAAGATCATCATGCGCCACATCATCCCGAACATCTCGTCGTGGATGATCATCGACACCACGCTCGGCGTCGGTGGCGCGATCCTCGCCGAGACCGGCCTGTCGTTCCTGGGCTTTGGCATCCTGTACCCGAACTTCTCGCTCGGCTCGGTGCTGCAGGGCTACAACATTGCCTTCCCCCACACGTGGGTGCCGGCCGCGACCATCCTCGCGCTGCTCGTCATCTCGATCAATATGGTCGGCGAGGCGCTGCGCGACGCCCTTGACCCGACGAGCGGACGGGGCCACTAGACATGACAACGCAACCCATTCTCGAAGTTTCTGACCTCTCGGTCTCGTTCCCGAGCGAGGCGGGCGTCGTGCAGGCGGTGCGCAAGCTGAGCTACTCGGTGTACCCCGGCGAATCGCTTGCGATCGTGGGCGAGTCAGGCTCTGGTAAGTCGGTGTCGTCGCTCGCCGTCATGGGGCTACTGCCCGACTCTGCACGCATCTCCGGTTCCATCAAGCTTCAGGGCGAGGAGCTTCTGACGAAGACGGATGCGCAGCTGTCGAAGCTGCGCGGAAAGACCGTGTCGATGGTGTTCCAGGACCCGCTCTCGGCGCTGACGCCCGTGTACCGCATCGGCGAGCAGATCGCCGAGACCATCATGATTCACAAGGGTTCGTCGAAGGCCGACGCCGAGAAGCGCGCGGTCGAGCTGCTCGACGCCGTCGGCATCCCCAACGCCGCGCTGCGCGCGAAGTCGTACCCACACGAGTTCTCGGGCGGAATGCGCCAGCGCGCGATGATCGCGATGGCGATCGCGAACGACCCCGATCTGATCATCGCCGACGAACCGACGACGGCGCTCGACGTGACGATTCAGGCGCAGGTGATGGACCTGCTCGAGACGGCGCAGGAAGTGACGGGCGCAGCGACCGTGCTCATCACGCACGACCTTGGCGTCGTGAGCGGTTTCGCCGACCGCGTCATGGTCATGTATGCGGGCAAGGCCGTCGAGTTCGGCGACGTCGACTCGATCTACGCCGACCCGCGCATGCCCTACACGAAGGGTTTGCTCGCCTCGGTGCCGCGCATCGACGCGACCGAGAAGTCGCCGCTGACGCCGATCGAGGGCACGCCGCCCTCGCTCATCCGGCTGCCGCAGGGCTGCCCGTTCGCCGCGCGCTGCCCGATCGCGACCGAGCTGTGCCGCACCGTCGAACCCGACCTCGAACCGACGAACGTCGAGGGCAATTTCGCGGCGTGCCATCACAGCAACGAGTTGCGCGCGGGCGAGGAGATCTTCCCGCTGCCCGAGCTTGCCGAGACGCACATCCACACGCCGCGCGAGGAGCGCGACGTGGTGCTCGAACTCGACCAGCTGGAGCGCGTCTACCCGCTCACGAAGGGCGCGCTCGTGAAGCGCCGCGTGGGCGAGGTGCGCGCCGTCGACGGTGTGACCCTCGACCTGCGCGAGGGCGAGACGCTCGCGCTCGTNGGGGGAGTCGGGCTCGGGCAAGACCACCACGATCATGGAAATCATGAAGCTCGACAAGCCGCAGGCGGGCTCGATTCGCATCGACGGCCGCGACGTCGGCACGTTGTCGCGCCGTGAGAAGCTCGACCTGCGCGCACAGATGGCCATGGTGTTCCAAGACCCGATGGCGTCGCTCGACCCGCGCATGCCGATCGGCGACATCCTGCGCGAGCCGATGGAAGTGCACAACTTCACGCGCGAGCAGATGGATGAGCGGGTCGACTGGCTGCTCAAGACGGTGGGCCTCCTCCCTGAGCAGGCCTCGCGTTACCCGAGCGAGTTCTCGGGCGGCCAGCGCCAGC
>NZ_JACXJG010000024.1:27325-30666 GCF_014904065.1 Gulosibacter sediminis
CCTCGACGTGTCGATTCAGGCCGGCGTCATTAATCTGCTCGACGACCTCAAGAATCGCCTCGGGCTCAGTTACTTCTTCGTGTCGCACGACCTCTCGGTGGTGCAGCACATCGCCGACCGGATCGCCGTGATGTACCTCGGCACGATCGTCGAGCTCGGCACGACCGAGGAAGTCTTCGGGGGCCAGGTGTCGCATCCGTACACCCGCGCCCTCCTCTCAGCCATCCCCATCCCCGACCCCAAGGTTGAGCGGGAACGGGAACGAATCGTGCTCACCGGTGACCTCCCGTCGCCGGCGGACACCCCAACCGGCTGCCGGTTCGTCAGCCGTTGCTACGTATATCAACACCTGCTCGGCGACGAGCAGCGCGCGAAATGCGATAGCGAGATGCCTCCGCTCGAAGCTCGGGGGGAGCGCGACCATGCCGTCGCGTGCTACTACCCCGAGTTGACCGCAGAGTACGAACCAATCCCCACGGAAATACCGACTGCGCTCTCTTAAGGAGGCACCATGAAGAAGCGGATGATCGGTGGCCTTGCTGCTCTTGCGGCGTTCAGCCTTGTGCTGAGCGGTTGTGCACGAGCGGACGAGGACCCGAACAGCACGAGCGACGGTGGCACGGAACACCTCGACATCACTGCGAACGAGATCAACCCCAAGGACTACGACGAGCTTGGCGAAGGCGGCACGCTGCGTCTGGGGAACAACGCCTACCCGGCGAACTTCAACACGGCCTCGAACGACGGTAACGAGGTCAACACCGTCGCGATCATGAATGCGGTGTACCCCAACCTGTACACCTACACGGCCGATGGTCAGATCGTCGCGAACGACCTCTACACCGAGAGCCTCGAGCTCACAAGCGAGAGCCCGATGACCATCACGGTGAAGCTCAAGGAGGGCATCACTTGGTCGGACGGCACGCCGCTCGACTGGACTTCGGTGAAGAACAGTGCTGACGCGATGGTGAACCCCGACTTCGACGTTGCGTCGCGCGAGGGCTGGGAGCTCATCGACTCGGTCGAGCAGGGCGACAACGAGTACACCGCGGTCATCACCCTCAAGGAGGGCGAGATCTACGCTGACTGGCAGGGCCTCGTTTCGGCCATGCCCGACGCGCTCGTCGAGTCGGCAGACATGTTCAACAGCGGCTGGGTTGAAAAGCCCCTCGTGACCGCCGGTCCCTACAAGATCGACAAGGCCGACGGTGCGAACAAGGTCGTCACGCTGGTGCCCGACGAGAACTGGAACGGCGACCGCAAGGCGCGCCTCGACCGCATCTCGTTCACGACCTATGAGGACCCGCAGGCGAGCGCCACGGCGTTCCAGGATGGTCAGCTCGACATGGTCGACGCCGGCACGCAGGCCGTGTACACCGTTGTTTCGCCGCAGGTTGAGTCGGGCGACTACGAGCTTCGCTCGGCCGCCGGCCCCGACTGGACCCACTTCACGCTGAACGGCAGCGAGGGCAACATCCTCGCCGACCAGAACCTGCGTCAGGCCTTCAACTACGCCATCGACCGCAAGAGCATCTTCCAGGCGCTCAACGGCACGATGCCGTACCCGGACGGCATGGCTGACGACCTGCTCGGCAACCACATGCTCGTGCAGAACCAGAACGGCTACGAGAACAACGCGGGCGACTACGGCACCGCCGACGTCGAGAAGGCGAAGGAACTCATCGAGGCCTCTGGCTGGGAGATGGGCGACGACGGCTACTACGCGAAGGACGGCGAGACCCTCACCGTTCGCTACGTCTACAACGCCGGTTCGCAGACCAACGGCACCGTTGCGCCGATCGCGACCGAGAACCTGAAGGAGGCTGGCATCGAGCTCAAGATCGAGCAGGTGCCGCCGACCGACCTGTTCTCGAAGTACGTGATTCCTGGCGACTACGACGTCACGCTGTTTGGCTGGGCGGGTAACCCGTTCGTCACCTCGTCGGTGTCGATCTGGAAGTCCGACGGCGAGCAGAACTTCTCGGGCGTGGGCAACGACGAGCTCGACTCGACGCTCGACGAACTCAACGCGACGACCGACCCCGACCAGCAGATCACGCTGCTGAACGAGGCGGACCAGCAGTTGTGGGAGGTCGCCGGCAACCTGCCGCTGTTCCAGGCCTACGACTTCTTCGTCGCTGACCCGGACCTCGCGAACCTCGGCGCTCCGGGCTTCGCGTCGATCCCCGACTGGACGATGGTTGGCTTCGTCGAGGGCGCTGACAACCTGAGCTAATCCTCGCCACCGCTAACCCACCCGGGTCGCGTTTCACAAACAGTTGAGTGGTCGTTTTTNACACCGTTAGAACTACAAAAAGCGACCACTCAACTGCGTGTTAGGGGATGCGGCGGCGGAGTTCGGCGACGAGCGTGCTGAAGGAGCCCGGCTCGAGATCCTCTTTCGTGAGGCGGATGTGGCGGGCGCCGGTGGCCGTGATGAGGCGCGAGCGGGTGAGATCGTCGCGCTGCTTCTGCTCGTCGCCGAAATGCTCGGCTCCGTCGTAGTCAAGGTAGGTGCGTGACGGCGGGTGACCGAGGTCCGGGCGCAGCACGCGACCGGTCCGTGTCACGAACTCGGGCTGCACCTCGAACTCTGGGATGCCGGCATCGACGAGCCGGCACCGCAGCTCGGTCTCCTTCGGCGATTCGACGCGCGGGCGCATCCGTTCGAGCACCTCCCGCAGCACCGTGATGCCAGGGGTGCGCTTCATCTGGCGCAGCGAGTCCCGCACCTCGTCCTCGGTTGCCATCGGCAGCTCGAGCGCGGTAATGCCGGGGTAGTTGGTCGAGCCAGTGAGCATCGCATCGGCCATCGCCGTGGCCTCGAGCGCCGTGAGGTCGCGGCAGGAGGTCAACAGCGCCAACAGCGGTGGCACCACGGGCAAGCCGAGGTGCTCGACTCGCTCGAACCGCGCATCCAAGATTCGCCGGGGCTTCAGCCCCGCGGTGCGGTCGCGGCCGTGCGACTTCGGGACGACAATTTCGGGGATGTGCTTGGCGGCGACCCAGCGGGACGGCATCGGCAGCCCCCAAATCGCGGCGGCGGTGAGGCCGCTGAACGCCTCGAACGGGCCCATTCGTGGCGCATACGCATGGCATTTTTGCAGCAGGGTCGACGTCGCCCCAATCGACCGCGTGCCACGAAACGGCCGCTGCCAGTACTGGCCGCGGAGCTGCCCCCACGACATGCCCTGCGCGAGTGCATCGACCACCGAAAACCCGTCAGGCGACAAGCCGGCAGGCACCACAATCCTTCGTTTCATGCGGCGCACGTTAGCCACCGCATCCGGCGCCCGCCCCCGTTATCCACACCCCCATCCGTTGAGTGGTCGGTTTTTGTA
>NZ_JACXJG010000024.1:30783-51150 GCF_014904065.1 Gulosibacter sediminis
GCGGGGTGGATGTTGTGGTGGCGCGGCGGCGCCTGCGGTGGGAAATCGCGATCGTGCTGTCGCTGTCGTTGTTGCCGTCGGCGCTCTATGCCGTGCTCGACCTCGTCGAACTCGCGTTATCGACCACACCGGTGGCGGATGCGCAAACCACGTTGAACCCGCAGGTGTCCGACACCGCGATCCTCGACACACTCAACCGGGTGGTGCGCTTCTTCGCCGGCGTCGCGCCCGTCGCGCTCGTCGTCTGGCTGCTCTGGCAGCGCCACGAAACGGGGTTCCACCGACTCGGACTGAACTGGCGGGGTTGGGGCGACATCGGTCGCGGCGCGCTCCTCGCCGCGAGCGTCGGCATCCCGGGTCTCGCGCTCTACGCGGGGTCCCGGCTTGCGGGCTACACGCTTCAGGTCATCGCGGGTGACCCGACTTTCCAATGGGACTCCACCATCGCCCTCGTGCTCTCCGCGGCGCGCGCGGCGCTCATCGAGGAGGTCGTCGTGGTCGCGTATCTCGCGCTGCGGCTGCGCGCCCTCGGCTGGCGCCCCACCGCAATCGTCCTGGCAAGCGCACTGCTGCGCGGAAGCTATCACCTCTACCAGGGCATCCCAATGGCACTCGGCAACGTTGCGATGGGGCTGCTGTTCGCCACCGTCTTCCTCTGGCTGCTCAATCGCAAGCGCGACGCGGGCGAGCCGAAGCGCAGCCGAGTGCTGCCCCTCGTCGTGGCGCACTTCATCCTCGACGCCGTTTCATTTCTTGGCTATCCGTTCGCGCTCGCGCTATTTCCACAGATTTTCTGAGCCCGACCCGGCGAATTCACTACGACCGCGTAGACTGAAGTGTCCGATTCAGGCACAACGAAAGTTCTCCGCGTATGACCGCATCTCCCGCCCGCCGACAGGATCTCCGAAACGTCGCCATCGTGGCACACGTTGACCACGGCAAGACCACGCTGGTTGACGCCATGCTGAAGCAGACCGGAACCTTCGGTGCACACTCCGCCCACGAGGGCGAAGAACGGGTGATGGACTCGAACGACCTCGAGCGCGAGAAGGGCATCACGATCCTCGCGAAGAACACGGCGATCCGCTATGACGGCAAGAACGCCGTCGACGGTCCCGTGACCATCAACGTTGTTGACACCCCCGGCCACGCCGACTTCGGTGGCGAGGTCGAGCGCGCGCTGTCGATGGTGGATGGCGTCGTCCTCCTCGTCGACGCGTCCGAGGGCCCGCTACCGCAGACCCGCTTCGTGCTCCGCAAGGCACTTGAGGCCCTGCTGCCCGTCATCCTCCTCGTGAACAAGACCGACCGCCCGGATGCGCGCATCGAGGAAGTCGTGGGGGAGTCCCAGGACCTCCTGCTCGGCCTCGCGAGCGACCTCGCCGACGACGTGCCCGACCTCGACATCGACTCGCTGCTCGAGTTGCCGGTGCTCTACGCCTCGGGCCGCGCCGGCGCCGCGTCGTACAACCAGCCCGCCAATGGCGAACTGCCAGACAACGACGACCTCGAGCCGCTGTTCGAAGCAATCCTCAAGAACATCCCGGCCCCGACGTTCGACCCCGAGGCGCCGCTCCAGGCGCACGTGACGAACCTCGACTCGTCGCCGTTCCTCGGGCGTCTCGCGCTCCTGCGCATCCACAACGGCACGCTGAAGAAGGGCGAGACCGTCGCTTGGGTACACGGTGACGAGACCCGCACGGTGCGCGTCACCGAGTTGCTCGAGACAAAGGGCCTCGACCGCGTGCCCGCGGAATCGGCTGCGCCCGGCGACATCGTCGCCATCGCGGGTATCGAAGACATCACCATCGGTGACACGATCGCCGACGCCAACGACGTTCGCCCGCTGCCGCAGATCTCGATCGACGAGCCGGCGATCTCGATGACCATCGGCACCAACAACTCGCCGCTCGTCGGCAAGGTGAAGGGCCACAAGCTCACGGCACGCATGCTGAAGGATCGCCTCGACCGCGAGCTCATCGGTAACGTGTCAATCCGCGTCGAGGACATCGGCCGCCCGGACGCGTGGGAGGTGCAGGGTCGAGGCGAGCTCCAGCTCGCGATCCTCATCGAGAACATGCGTCGCGAGGGCTTCGAGCTCACCGCGGGCAAGCCGCAGGTGGTCACCCGCCAGATCGACGGCAAGACCTACGAGCCCTTCGAGCACGCGACCATCGACGTGCCAGAGGAGCACCTCGGCGCGATCACACAGCTCATGGCCGCCCGCAAGGGCCGCATGGAGTCGATGGAGAACCACGGCTCGGGCTGGATCCGCATGGAGTTCACCGTGCCAGCCCGTGGCCTCATTGGTTTCCGCAGCGAGTTCATGACCATCACTCGCGGCACCGGCATCGTCAACTCGATTGCCGGCGAGTACGAGCCCTGGGCGGGCACGATCACGACCCGTACGAACGGCTCGATTGTTGCCGACCGCGCGGGCGTCGTGACCCCGTTNGCCATGATGGGCCTGCAGGAGCGCATGTCGTTCTTCGTTGAGCCGACCGACGAGGTGTACGAGGGCATGGTCGTTGGCGAGAACTCGCGCGCCGACGACATGGACGTCAACATCACGAAGGAAAAGAAGCTCACGAACATGCGCTCCTCGACGTCGGATGAGCTCGAGCGCCTTACGCCGTCGCGCCAGCTCACGCTCGAAGAGTCGCTCGAGTTCGCGCGCGAGGACGAGTGTGTCGAGGTGACGCCCGAGAAGGTGCGCATCCGCAAGATCAACCTCGACGCGAACACGCGTGCCCGGGCAACCGCGCGCGCAAAGCGCGGTGAGGCGTAGGCGGATGCGCCTGAAGCAGGTCGGCGAGCGCGTGCTCTCTTTCGCCGCGTACCTCGTGTTCGGTGTGGTCGCCGGTGCCATTGGCACCGTCGGCCACCGGGCTCGGCTCGAGCTGTGGGGGATCGACCTCTGGCTCGGCATCGTGGTCGCGTTGCTCGGAGTGCTCCTCGTCGCCGTCGGCCTGCGCATGTACCTCGAAGAACGCGCGTGGGTGCTCGCCTACGCAATTGGCGTCGTCGGCGCGGTTTTCATCTTGAGCATGTCCGGAGCCGAGCACTCAGTGCTCGTGCCGGCCAGTGCATCCGGATTCGGCGTCGGCGAAATCTGGACGTTCGGCTCGGCGATCGCCGCGTTCTCACCGGTGATTTGGCCGGATGTGCGGGGCGCCAAACGCGAGGCCGCCGTCCGCAAGGGATAGGCTGGAAGCAGTCCCATTCGAACCACACTCAAGGAGATTCGGTCGTGACGTACGTGATCGCGCTGCCCTGTGTCGATGTGAAGGACCGCGCCTGCGTGGATGAGTGTCCTGTCGACTGCATCTACNTGGTGCGTGCGAGCCGGTCTGCCCCGTCGAAGCTATCTACTACGAAGACGACCTTCCCGAAGAATGGTCGGACTACTACCAGGCCAACGTCGACTTCTTCAACGAATTGGGTTCGCCCGGTGGCGCCGCGAAGCTCGGCCCGCAGTCGTTTGACGTGCCACTGATCGAGGCGCTTCCGCCGCAGGCTGAGGCCTAAGCGTGGGCCTCGGCGCGCTGCCCGAGTACCCCTGGGATCGACTCGCGCCGTACCGCGCCACCGCGGCTGAGCGCGCCGCAGCGGCAGGCGTTGATGTCGTTGACCTCACGGTCGGCTCACCCGTCGACCCGACGCCTCAGCGCATCCGCGACGCCCTCGCCGAGGCGACGGATGCGCACGGCTACCCGACGAGCGCGGGCAGCGCTGCGGCACGGGATGCCGTCGCCGAGTGGTTCGCGCGCGATCGAGGCGTGCCCGGGCTCACCCGTGACGAGGTGCTGCTCACCGTGGGCTCGAAAGAGTTCGTCGCGACCGCTGCGTTCTTCCTGGGCCTCGGCGAGCAGGATGCTGTGGTGCAGCCGGAGGTCGCGTACCCCACCTACGAGATGGGCGCGGTCTTTGCCGGTGCGCAACTCGTGCGCGCAGACGATCCCGCCCACTGGCCCGGCAACACGAAGCTCGTCTGGCTCAACTCGCCGGGCAACCCGAACGGCCGAGTGCTCGATGCTGGTCAGCTGCGCGAAGCCGTGGCACGCGCCCGGGAACTCGGCGCTGTCATCATCAACGACGAGTGCTACGCCGAGCTCGGCTGGGATGCCTGGGCCGACCGCCGCATCCCGTCGATTCTCGATCCCGAGGTCGTCGGCGGCGATCGCACGGGCGTGCTCGCCTGCTCGTCGCTCTCGAAGCGATCCAACCTTGCCGGCTACCGCGCCGCCTACGTCGCAGGCGACGCGGCGGTGCTTGCTCGGCTGCTCGTCGGTCGCAAACACGCCGGACTCATGGTGCCGACACCGGTGCAGCACGCGCTTGTGGCCGCGCTCGGCGACGAGGCGGATGCGCGCGAACAGTACCTGCGCTATCGGCACCGTCGCGAGGCACTGCGGCCGGCGGTGGAGGCGGCGGGCCTGCGCATCGACAATTCCGAGGCCGGTCTCTACCTCTGGGCGACCCGCGGCGAGGATTGCTGGCGTACTGTCGAGTGGTTCGCGCAGCTCGGCATCGTGATCGGCCCAGGCGAGTTCTACGGCGACGCCGGACGCCAGCACGTGCGCCTCACGCTGACGGCGTCAGACGAGGCCATCGCCGAGGCCGTTCGGCGCCTTGCCCACTCATCGTTGTAGTGAACGTCAATCACTTCCGGGCAATTGTTGTGCAACCCGTGAACACGGTGTCCGGGCGAGTAGGCTAGACGAGGCGCTGCCCGTTACGAGCGGCTTGTGCCACCTTGCCCCACCTATCCAGGAGGTTTTGTGAGCGAGCAGAACGCGAACCAGGATGCACCGAAGAACGTTGCAACCCTGAACTACCCCGGTGGCACCGCCGAGTTCCCAATCCTTGAAGCAACCGAAGGCCGCGACGCGATTGATGTGTCGACCTTCATGAAGCAGACCGGGTACACCGCCCTCGACTACGGCTTCGTCAACACGGCGTCGACGCAGTCGAACATCACCTACATTGACGGTGACAAGGGCATTTTGCGCTATCGCGGGTATCCCATCGAACAGCTGGCGAAGGGTTCGACCTTCCTCGAGGTCGCCTACCTGCTGATCTATGGCAATCTGCCGAGCGAAAGCGAATATCAGGACTTCGAGCAGCGCGTCACTCGCCACACGCTGCTTCACGAAGACCTCAAGATGCTCTTCGACGCGCTGCCGTTTAGCGCGCACCCGATGTCGGTGCTGTCGAGCGCCGTCGCGGCCCTCGCGACGTACTACGAGGACTCGCTGTCAGTGAAGGACCCCGAGGCNAGCTTCCTGTGATCGCGGCCTACGCGCACAAAAAGTCGGTCGGCCAGGCATTCATGTACCCCGACAACTCGCTCAGCTTTGTCGAGAACTTCCTCAAGCTCAACTTCGGCAACTACGCCGAGCCCTACGAGGTCAATCCGGTGCTGTCGCGCGCCCTCGACCGGCTGCTCATCCTGCACGCCGACCACGAGCAGAACGCGTCGACCTCGACTGTGCGCCTCGTCGGCTCGACTGAAGCGAACATCTACGCCTCGATTTCGGCCGGCATTTCGGCGCTCTACGGCCCCCTGCACGGTGGTGCGAACGAGGCCGTGCTGACGATGCTCGGCGAGATCCGCGACTCGGGCGACGGCGTCGCTCGCTTCGTGCAGCGAGTCAAGGACAAGGAAGACGGCGTGCGCCTCATGGGCTTCGGCCACCGGGTGTACAAGAGCTACGACCCGCGCGCGAAACTCGTCAAGGAGTCGGCCGACGAGGTGCTCGGGGCGCTCGGCGTCGCTGATCCGCTACTTGAGATTGCCATGGAGCTCGAGCAGGTCGCCCTCAACGACAGCTACTTCCAGGACCGTCGCCTGTACCCGAACGTCGACTTCTACACCGGCATTATCTATAAGGCGATGGGCTTCCCTACCCGGATGTTCACCCCGCTGTTCGCGATCGGTCGCCTGCCCGGGTGGATTGCCCAGTGGCGCGAGCAGAACCTCGACCCGAAGTCGAAGATCGGCCGCCCGCAGCAGCTCTACCTCGGCGAGACAGAGCGCGAGTACCCGCAGGGCCGCGACTTCATCACTCGCTAAGCAGCGCACGCAACAACGGCGCCCGACTCCCGAAGGAGTTGGCGCCGTTTCTGCGTGTCGGGGCGCGCTGACCTAGTGCAGGGCCGCGTTGAGTTCGATGCCGGTACCGTCGCGAGAGACGACCTCGACGGCGCCCGAGAGCGAGTTGCGGCGGAACAGCAGATTGGGCGTGCCCGAGAGTTCGACGGCCTTCACCGTCGAGCCGTCGCCGAGGCGCACCTTCGTGCCGGCCGTCACATAGAGGCCGGCCTCGACGATGCAGTCGTCACCAATCGAAATGCCGACGCCTGAGTTCGCGCCGAGCAGCGACCGCTCGCCAACGCGAACGCGCTGCGTGCCGCCGCCGGAAAGCGTGCCCATGATCGAAGCGCCGCCGCCGATGTCGCTGCCCTCACCGACGACGACGCCCTGCGAGATCCGGCCCTCAACCATCGAGGTGCCGAGCGTGCCGGCGTTGAAATTGACGAAGCCCTCGTGCATGACGACGGTGCCGGGCGCGAGGTGGGCGCCGAGGCGCACGCGTCCGCCGTCGCCGATGCGCACGCCGTCGGGAATCACGTAGTCGAGCAGGCGGGGGAACTTGTCGACGGCATAGACCTGGATGCCCTCGCGGCGCAGGAGCGCGCGGCGCGAGGCCGCGAACTCGGGACTCGTCGGGCCGACATTCGTCCAGGCATTTGTCGGCAGGTGGCCGAAGATGCCGTCAAGGTTGAGTTCGTTCGGCCGCACAAGCAGCAGCGAGAGCAGGTGCAGGCGCAGGTAGGCGTCCTGCGTCGAGGCGACGGTGGCGTCGAGGTCGATTTCGACGACGACGGGCGTCTGGCGCACGCCGCGGCGCGCATCGACGCGTGCGGCGGCCTCGAGCTCGCGGGGCGCGATCGACCGGTCGCGGCTTGAGGGGATGCTGCCGAGTTGCGGGGCGGGGAACCAACAGTCGAGCATCTGCCCGGCTTCTGTCAGGGTTGCCAGGCCGTCGGCCCAGGCAAGACGTGCGGGGGCGTTCGAAGAATCGGTCATGCCATTAAGCCTACCGAGGTCGCACACTCGCAACGCCTTAGACTGGTGCGCATGCCCGCACTGACGACGGATGGATCCCTTGACCTGACCGCAGATGTCGTGGATCTCACGCAGACGATCTGCGATATCCCTTCGGAATCGGGTCGCGAGGCGACGCTCGCCGACACGCTCGAAGAGGCGTTGCGCCGGCTGTCGCACCTCCGGGTGCTGCGCCATGGCAACACGGTCATTGCCCGCACCGAGCTCGGACGGGCGCAGCGCGTCGCGATCGCGGGGCACATCGACACCGTGCCGATCAACAAGAATCTGCCGACGTCGTTCACGACGTTGAGCGAAGGTGAAGCGGCCTCGGCTGTTCCCGCCGCTAAACCAGGGGAGTACCTCGTCGGGCGTGGCACGGTCGACATGAAGGCCGGCGTCGCGGTGCAGCTTAAACTCGCGGCCGAGCTGCGTGAGCCGATCGCTGACATCACCTGGCTCTGGTACGACAACGAAGAGGTCGCCTCCGACGCGAACGGCCTCGGCAAGCTCGCGGCGACCCACCCCGAGCTGTTCGAGGCCGACTTCGCGATTCTCGGCGAGCCCACGAGCGCGCGCGTCGAGGGCGGCTGCAATGGCTCAATTCGTGCCGAGGTCGTGACTCGCGGCCGTCGCGCCCACTCAGCGCGCTGGTGGGTGGGGCACAACGCGATCCACGACGCGTCCGAGGTGCTTCGCCGCCTTGCCGAGTACGAGCCAGACGACGTGCCCGTCGAGGGCCTCACGTTCCGCGAGGGGCTCAACGCCGTCAGCATCACCGGAGGCATTGCCGGCAACGTCATTCCCGACGAGTGCCGTGTGCACGTCAATTACCGCTTCGCACCCGACAAGTCGCTCGATGAGGCCGAGGCACGCCTGGCTGAGGTGTTCGACGGTTTCGAACTCGAGTGCCTCGACCGCTCGCCGGCCGCGCGCCCAGGCCTGGATGCGCCCCTCGCGCTCTCGTTCCTCGCGAGCGTCGGCGGTGAGCCCGTGGCCAAGCAGGGGTGGACCGACGTCGCCCGCTTCAGCGCGCTCGGGGTACCCGCCGTGAATTATGGGCCGGGCGACCCGCAGAAGGCCCACGCCGACGACGAGCGCGTGCTCGTCGACGAAATTCGCGCGGTCGAGGCCGGCCTGCGCTCGTGGCTCACCGGCGCGAATGCGGAGGTCGTTGCTTGAGCATCCGTGCTGCACTGCCGACCTTACCCGCGCGCTACGTGTCGCCGGCGGTCGATCGCCGCGACTTCGAGATCACGAGAATCCCCGCTACCGGCCCCATCCTCAACTGGTGGCGCGGCGTGCCCGCATGGCTCAAGGTCGTGCTCATCTACGTGGCCTCGCGCGTGGTGACGACTCTCGTGATGCTCATCTACGCAAGCAACCAGGAGGAGACCTGGCAGACACCGTCAAACCCTAGTTACTTCACCTTCGCGAATATCTGGGACGGCGAGTGGTACTCCTACATCGCCTTCTCCGGGTATCCGACCGAGCTGCCAGTGAACGAGCAGGGGCTCGTCACCGAGAACGCGTGGGCGTTCATGCCGGTCTATCCGTTCCTCGTGCGCGGTATCTCGATCATGACGACGCTGCCGTTCGAGGTCTGCGCAGTGCTCGTGTCAGCCGTTGCGGGCCTGGGCGTCGCCCTCGGCTTCTTCAAGTTGCTGCGCCGATTCGTGAGCCAGAACGTGGCGATCTTCGCGGTGACGCTGCTCTGCATCGGGCCCGTCTCGCCGCTGTTCCAGGTGGCCTACGCCGAGAGCCTCCACCTCTGGATGCTCGTGACGCTGCTCAACCTGCTGGTCGAGCGGCGCTGGCTGCTGATGCTGCCGCTCGTCGCGATCGCCTCGTTCACCCGCCCCACGGGACTCGCGTGGGCGTTCACGTTATTCCTCTATATCCTCTACCGCTACTGGAACCGCTACCGAGCGCGGGTGGAGCGCTTCGACCGCCGGGAACAACAGCGCGCGTGGTTGGCGGCGATCTTCTCGGGCATTATGGGGCTTGCGTGGCTCATCGTCGCCGCTGTCGCAACGGGGCGCTTCGACGCGTATCTCGAGACCGAATTTGCGTGGCGCCGGCACTACACCGGCGGGGTACACACGCCCCCGTTCACTGCCTGGTTCTTTGGCGCCGACTTCTGGTTCGGGCCGGTGGTTGGCGCGCTGCTCGTCCTCGCCATCGTCGCGGTCATGATCATCTGGTTTGGCTCACGCACACTGAGCCGCTTCGGCATTGAGATTCGGCTGTGGGGCATCGCCTACTTCAGCTACATCTTCGCCGTGTTCTTTCCACAGTCGTCGACGTTTCGGCTCCTATTCCCGCTGTTCCCGGCCGCCGCGCCGCTTGCCCTGCCGCGATCTCCGCTCTATCGGGTACTCGTTTCGCTGGTCGCGTTCCTCTCGCAGGTACTCTGGCTGCACTGGATGTGGTTTGTCATCGGACGCGACTGGACCCCGCCGTAAACTGGCGAAATGGACCCCACCGCAACTCCCGCATCCACCGATACCGAGCGCTTTCGGGCCGCCCGCGACCTCCTCTTGCGCCACCGCACCGACGCGGCCGCCGCGCAGGCGGAGTTCGCCTGGCCCGAGGTGAGTGACGCCTTCAACTGGGCACACGACTGGTTCGATGTCATCGCCGACAATAACCACGACACCGCGCTTTGGATCGTCGAAGATGACGAATCTGAGGCGAAATACTCATTCGACATGCTGCGGCGGCGCTCAAATCAGGTCGCGCGCTGGCTGCTCGAGCTCGGGGTGCGCCCGGGCGAAGCCGTCATGCTCATGCTGGCGAACCGGGTCGAGCTGTGGGAATCAATGCTCGCCGTGCTGAAGCTCGGTGCCGTCGTCATGCCGACCGCGGTCGTGCTCGCCTCGGGTGACCTCGAGGACCGTGTGCAGCGCGGCGAGGCGAAGTGGGTCATCACCGACGAAGCCGACGCCGAGAAGTTTGACTGGTTCGAGGGCGACATCAAGGTCATCGCGGTGCCCAAGGCGCGGGGGCCCGAGCGTGTCGCGATCGGCATCAGCAACGACGTTGACCTGAACCGAGAGCGGCACGACTATTCGGCCTCCGAGGGCGTTTCGGATGCGCCGATCGAGCGGGGCGCGGGCGGCGACGCTCCGGCGCTCGCCTACTTTACGTCGGGCACGACTTCGAAGCCGAAGATCGTGATTCACTCGCACCGCTCGTACCCGATCGGCCACCTCAGCACAATGTATTGGATCGGCGTGCAGCCGGGCGACACGCACATGGTCATCTCGTCGCCGGGCTGGGCGAAGCATGCGTGGAGCGCGTTCTTCGGGCCGTGGATCGCCGAGGCCGCGATCTACGTCGACAATTACGCGAAGTTTGACCCCGACCAGCTGCTGCAGCATCTCGAGCGCGCGGGCGTGAACACCTTCTGCGCGCCGCCGACCGTTTGGCGCATGCTCATCAAGCACGGCCAGACGCAGCGGCCCTCGGGGCTGCGCGAGGTCATCTCGGCGGGCGAGCCGCTGAATCCCGAGGTGATCGCGCGCATCCGCGAATGGTGGGGTCTCGAGATCCGCGACGGCTACGGCCAGACCGAGATGACCGCGGCGATCGGCAACCCGCCCGGCTCGGTGGTGGCACCGGGCTCGATGGGCAAGGCCCTGCCGGGCATCCGCGCCGTGCTCGTCGACCAGCACACCGACGAGCGCATCCCCGACGACCGGATGCGCGTCGAGGGCGAGGTGTGCATCGACTTGACCGACGGCGGGCCGATCTCGATCATGTCGGGCTATTTCGGTAACGACAAGGCGACCGAGGATCGGCGCCGCGGCGGTGTGTTCCACACTGGCGACGTCGCGCAGCGCGACGATGCCGGCCGGCTCACGTTCGTGGGCCGCACCGACGACATCTTCAAGTCGAGCGACTACAAGGTCTCCCCGTTCGAGGTCGAGTCGGCGCTGATCGAGCACGAGTTCGTGGCCGAGGCTGCGGTGGTCGGCGCGCCCGACGACACCCGCCTCAACATCACGAAGGCGTACATCCAGCTCGCCCCGGGCCGCGAGCCGAGCGCCGACGTCGCCTTCGCGATTCTCAAGCACGCGCGCGAGTCGCTGCCGCCGTTCCTTCGCGCCCGCCGCATCGAGTTCTATGAGCTGCCGAAGACCGCAAGTGGCAAGATCCGCCGCGTCGAATTGCGCGACCGCGAGCAGCAGTTTGCGCGCCGCAACGAGCGCATCCCGAACGAGTATCGGGAGTCTGACTTCCCTGGCCTGAAGGGCTAGCGAGGCGGAAAACGGATGAGGGCGGGTGACAATTGCCACCCGCCCTCATGTACCAGCGGAATTACTTCGCGGCGTCGATGCGCTCGGCGACGTTCTTCCAGTTGACGATGTTCCAGAACGCCTTGACGTAGTCGGGCTTGACGTTGAGGTAGTCAAGGTAGAAGGCGTGCTCCCACATGTCGAGCATGAGCAGCGGTGTGACGCCGAATGGCACGTTGCCCTGCTGGTCGAAGAGCTGGAACGTCGAGACGTTGCCGGTTACGTTGTCGCGGCCGAGCACAGCCCAGCCCGAGCCCTGGATGCCGAGGGCAGCTGCGGTGAACTGCGCCTGGAACTTCTCGAGGCCACCGAACTCGGTGTCGAGCAGCTCCTTGGCCGAGCCAGCCGGCTCCTCGTAGTCGGGGGTGAGGTTGGTCCAGAAGATCGAGTGGTTGTTCACGCCGCCGGCGTTGAACGCGAGGTCCTTCTCGAGCTTGTTGATGTTCGCGAAGTCGCCCTTGTCGCGGGCGTCAGCGAGCTGCTCGAGAGCGGTGTTCGCGCCCTTCACATAGGTCGCGTGGTGCTTGTCGTGGTGCAGCTCCATGATCTTGCCCGAAATGTGGGGCTCGAGAGCGCTGTAGTCGTAAGGAAGGTCGGGAAGCGTGAACTCAGCCATTAGAAGGCATTTCCTTTCGTAGGGACGCGAAACACGATGTCGCGAGACAGAGTTAATCAACGGGTGTGCCGGATCAACTTCCTCGAGACTATCGCCTGCTTCTTGATGCAACCCGACCGGTCCGAAAATCATTCCCACGCATGGTTTATGACGCAAGTGAAGGCCATTCATCGGCGCCATTGCAGGGAAGTGGGATAATAGGAGTCGTCCCTACAACTACGGAAGGCAGAAGACTCATGGCTGCAATGAAGCCGCGCACTGGCGACGGACCAATGGAAGCGGTCCGCGAGGGCCGACTCATCATCGTACGGGTACCGCTGGAGGGTGGCGGCCGTTTGGTCGTGTCTGTCAACGACGACGAGGCGAAGGAGCTCGCCTCGGCACTGAGTGGCGCCGTCGAGAGCTAGGTTACTGACGAGAACGAGGGGCGCGCATCCAAGCGGATGCGTGCCCCTCGTTCGCGGTTCGGCTAGCGCCGGGCGGGGGTCGTGAGCTGCAGCACCCCACCGTCGAGGGGTAGCACCGAGCAAATGAGGTCGGGGTGGCGCCCGAACTCGCGAATCAGGGCGCGCAGGGAGTTCGTGACGGGGTCACGGCGCGCCGGGTCGGCGACGCGGCCCGAGTTGAGGGCGTTGAGGGCAAGGATGCTGCCGCCCGAGCGGATCACGCGCAGCGCGTGCTGCAGGTGTGCGGCGATGTGCTCGAGATCGCTCGCGATGAGCACGAGGTCATAGCTCGACTCGCTCATGCGGGGGAGTACCACGCGCGGGTCGCCGCTGATATTGCGGATCCAGGCCGGAGCGTGCCCCGCTTGGAGCAGTGAGCGCCGCTCCTGATCGAGCCGTTCGGCATCGTCGTCGATCGATGTGACGGTGGCCTCGGGGGCGCCGCGGTGAAACGCGCAACTCGCCTGCCCCGAAGTCGTGCCGATCTGCATGATCTGCGTCGCACTCGTTGCTGCCGCGAGAAAGGCGAGATGGCTGCCGAGAGTTGGGCTGAGTGCGGGGAGCCCCTCCGCCTGCGCATAGCGACGGGCCGCGAGCTGCGCCTTGGACTCGACTGATTGTTCGTCGAGATAGCGCCTTGCCAGTTCGAATTCGGCCATTGCACCAGGCTACCCTGAAGGGTATGGGCGGATTGACTTTCGAGAAACTTCTCGTGATCGCGGTCATCGCCATGTTCATTTTCGGCCCCGATCGGCTGCCCGGCCTGGCACAGAGCGCGGCGAACCTCGTGAAGCGGGCGCGCCACTGGGTGGACGACACGAAGCAGCGCGTGTCGGACGAAATGGGCACGGACTTCACCGAGGAAGACTGGCGCAAGCTCGACCCACGCCAGTACGATCCTCGTCGCATCGTGCGCGATGCCTGGAACGACGCTGGGCCAACGGCGAGTTCTGGCGCGACGGCGGGCGCCGCGACGGCGGTCGCCGTCGGCACCGCGAGTACCGCAACCGCCGACTCGGCTCCGAGTTGGGCGTCGTCGCTCGGCGCATCCGCGGCCGCTGAACACCTCGTGCCCGGCATGGCACCGTTCGACACCGAGGCGACGTAGCCGCGGCTTAGCTGGGCCGTAGGCCGAGCGAGCGCCCCGCGAGTCCGCGCGGTCGGATCGCGAGGGCCCGCGCCGCCGCCCGCAATGCGACAGCCGCTGGGTCGTCGGGATGCGCGAGCACGATCGGCGTGCCCGCGTCGCCGTCTGTGCGGAGCACCGTCGAGATCGGCACCTGCGTGAGCAGCGGGGCGTCGAGGCGCGACGCGACCTCCTGCCCGCCGCCGGCGCCGAAGAGGTCGAGCGTCTCGCCATTCGGCAGGGTGGCGGGGGAGAGCGTCTCGATGACGCCAACCACGCGCTGGCCGGTCTTCGCGGCGAGCGCCCCAGAGCGCCACGCGACGTCGGCGGCGGCCGGTTGCGGCGTGGTAACCACGACGACTTCGCTGCCTGGCAACAGCTGTGAGAGCGAGATTGCGACATCGCCGGTGCCCGGTGGCAGGTCGAGCAAGAGCACATCAAGCTCGCCGAAGAAGACGTCGCGCAGAAATTGCTCGAGCGTGCGGTGGAGCATCGGCCCGCGCCAGGCGACGATCTCGTCGGGGTCGGGGAGGAACATCCCGATCGACACCGCCTTCACGTCGTGCGCGACGGGCGGCAGCATCAGCTCGCCGACCTGCGTGGGCTGCGTGCCGGACGCCATGCCGAGCAGGCCCGGAATCGAGAAGCCGTAGACATCGGCGTCGACGATGCCGACGGCGAGCCCGTCAGCGGCCATCGCGGCGCCGAGGTTCGCAGTGACGGTGGATTTGCCGACGCCACCCTTGCCACTTGAGACTGCGATCACCCGCGTGAGCGAGTCCTTGCCGAACGGATGCGTCTTCGGCCGCGAGCCGCGCAGTCGCGCCGTCAGCGCATCCCGCTGCTCGCGGGTCATGACGCCGACGCTGAGGTCGTACGGGTCGGTGCCGATCGCGCGCTCGATGGCGGCCCGCACGTCGCGCTCGATTTGGGATGCGGCGGGGCAGCCGACGATCGTGAGGCGGAGGTCTATGTGGGCAGGTGCGCCGGACACGGCGGTGACGGCGCCGATCATGTCGAGCTCGGTAAGGGGTCGCCGCAGCTCCGGGTCGATCACGTG
This sequence comes from Gulosibacter sediminis, assembly GCF_014904065.1. Taxonomy (GTDB): domain Bacteria; phylum Actinomycetota; class Actinomycetes; order Actinomycetales; family Microbacteriaceae; genus Gulosibacter; species Gulosibacter sediminis. Next base: position 45,444 of record NZ_JACXJG010000024.1, read on the forward strand.
CGCGAGCTCGGCGAGAATCCTCGCTGCGCGCGCGTCAGCCATGCTTCGGTGCGCCTCGGCGGTCGGCGGGTGCCTCGGCGTCGACGTCCTCGTCGCCGAGCTCCTCGATGTCCTCGAGCAGGGCGCGGATCTCGGCGCGGATAAAGTCCTTCGACGCGAGCTCGTTCATGAGCATCCGGAGGGCCACGACCTCGCGCGTGAGGTACTCGAGATCGGCGGTGTTGCGCTCGGCGCGTTGGCGGTCTTGCTCGATCTGCACGCGGTCGCGGTCGTCCTGACGATTCTGCGCGAGGAGGAGCATCGGGGCAGCGTAGGACGCCTGCAGCGACAGCGCGAGGGTCAGGGCGATGAAGCCGAGATCGGCGGAGTCGAAGCGCCAGGCGTCGGGCGCGAGCGAGTTCCAGGCGATCCAAGTGACGACGAACAGCGTGAGGATGATGAGGAACGCGGGCGTGCCCATACCGCGGGCGACGGCCTCCATGATGCGGCCGATCAGGTCGCCCTTCGGCTGTTCCTTCTGCTTGCCCCGGTCGCGCGCCTGCTTGCGGTCGCGCCGGGAGGTCTTGGCCGTTTTCGGGACACTCAGGAGGTCGTCATTGCGGTCGATTTCAGCCACGGTCACCTCCCGGCGGTCGGCCGGTGCCGCCGTGGCGCTGACGCACTTCGGTGGCAACGGGGGTGGGGTTTGGATGCTTCGGCAGGGTGATCGCGGCGGTGACCGGGCCGAGGTCGTCGCCATCGTCGGCGGAGGCCTTGGCGCGCCAGTCGTCGGGGAGGATGTGGTCGAGCACGTCGTCGACGGTGATCACGCCGACAAGGCGGTCGTCGTCGTCCACGACGGGGAGCGCGACGAGGTCGTAGCGGGCGAGCGAGCGCACCACGTCGATGTCACGGGTCGAGGTGTGGGCCGGCTCGACGCGATTGTCGAGTATCGACCCGACGCGCTCGTGCGGCGGGTAGCGCAAGAGGCGCTGGAAGTGCACGAGGCCGAGGTAGCGGCCGGTCGGCGGCTCGTACGGCGACGCCGTCACGAACACCGCGGTGGCGAGCGCCGGGGCGATCTCGCTGCGGCGGATGAGCACGAGCGCCTCGGCGATCGTCGTGTCGGCCGAGACGATGATCGGGTCGGTCGTCATGAGGCCACCGGCCGTGTTCGGCTCGAACTCGAGGAGCATGCGCACGTCCTCGGCCTCCTCCGGCTCCATGAGCTCGAGGAGGGCGGCGGACTGCGCCGAGTCGAGGCGGCCGATGAGGTCAGCCGCGTCGTCCGGTTGCATCTGGTCGAGGACGTCGGCAGCGCGCTCCTGGTCGAAGTGCTCGATGATGACGAGCTGGTCGTCCTCGTGCATCTCCTCGAGCACATCCGCGAGCCGCTCATCCGGCATCTCTTCCACGACCGCGAGGCGACGGCTCTCGGGCAACTCGAGCAGCGCATCCGCGAGGTCGCTCGGCTCCATTTCCGAGTGTGCCGTGAGGAACTGCGTGGCCTGGGCCTCGTCGCCGGGCTCGATGTCGAGCTCGATCTCGTCCCAGTCGGCGTAGCGCGTCGGCGCCTTGCCGAAGGTGAACTTCGAGGTGCGGGGGAGGCGCAGGTAGAGCTGGCCGATCGACCACTCGCCGGCGTCGTCCTCCTCGATCGCGACGTCTTCGATCGTCGCGCGAATCTTCTTTTCGCCCAGCGAGACCGTGCGGTCGAGTAGGTCCGCGAGCACGCGCACCTCTTCGCCGCGCTGCTCGAACGTGCGGGTGTCGACCTCGTCCCACTCGACGATGAGCTGGGCGGAGCCGATGGCGGTGACGAGCTGCATCGGCACGAACACGAGGCGGCGCGAACCTGCCGCCTCGACGAGCAGGCCGTTGACGTGGGGTGCGTGCTCGGAGCGGTAATTCACGATGACGTCGCGAAGGCGCCCCACGCGGTCACCGTCGGGATTAAATACCGGGGTGTTGGCGAGGCGCGCGACAAAAACCTTCGATGCACTCACTCGCACAATGCTAGTGGTCTCCCAGAATCTTCTCCGGGTGTGGCGCGATAGTTTTTATATGACATCTCCCGCACCCGGCCTCAACTCGCAATTCCCGACGCTCCCGCAGGGGCGCACCGTCGGGTCATACCAGACCTACGAGGCGGCCAAGCAGGCCGTCGATCTCCTCGTCGCGAACGAGGGCTTCACCGTGCAGGCGATTTCGATCGTCGGCAGCGACCTCCGCTCGGTCGAGCGGGTAACCGGCCGCATGAGCGTCGGCCGCGCCGCGCTCAACGGCGCCATGACGGGTGTGATGATCGGCCTGTTCATGTCGCTCATGTGGATGATCGTGTACCCGATCACGAGCTTCCTCGTGCTCTTCGGCATCTTGCTGCTCTCGATCGCGTTCGGCGTGATCTGGGCGCTCGTCATCTATGCGATGACGCCGAACAAGCGCGAGTTCACCTCGGTGATGCAACTCACCGCGGGCAGCTTCGACCTCGTCGTGCCGAACGAGCTCGCGAACGACGCCGCGAGCATCCTGCGCAGCGGGCACGCGCCCGGGCAGCACGGCGGCTGGGGGCAGCAGGGGCAGCAGGGGCAGGAGCACGGCCAGCAGCCGGAGCAGCCGCAGTGGCCGGGGCAGTCTGGCCCGGCGGGCCAGGGGGAGCAGCCGGGGCAGCAGGCCGCGCCGCAGCAGCCCGGCAACGCGCCGCAGCCGCAGCAGTCCGGGCAGCCCGGCGCGGGAGGCGAGGATGCGCCGAAGCCGGCCGCGCCCGCGGGCCCGCCGAAGACGTATGGCGAAATGCAGGACGAGCTGCGGCGTAAGCAGGAGCGCGGCGAAGCCTAGGTGCATCCGCTACCGCGCGGCGCGAGGGGACTCGTGCCGCGCGGTTTTTCCTCGGCGAAAAGTACTTGATCTGACGTAGTACGTGTGGCAAAGTAACTACTACGTCAGACATAGGAGCACATCATGATCAGCGCCGACGTGATTCGCGGATACGTGGACGTCCTCGTGCTCGAATCACTCCTCGACGAGCCTTCCTACGGCTACGCGATCTCGAAGCGCATCGAGCAATTGGCCCATGGTGAGTACGAGCTCAAGGAGACGACGCTCTACTCGGCGCTGCGCCGACTCGAGAAGAGCGGGGCAATCGCCTCGTTCAAGGGCTCCGAAACGCACGGCCGCGCCCGCACCTACTACCGCTTGACCGGGGCGGGGGTGCGCACCTACCGCGACAAGGTCGACGAGTGGTATCGGACCGTCGACCTCATCCGCCGCTTCATCCGCGACATTCCAGAAACCGATGCATCCAGCCAGCAACAGGGGGCTTAGTCATGGACGCCATCACTACCTACATTGACCACATGTTTCGTGGGCTGCCGCGGAACGCGGAAGTGCTGCGGGCGCGGGGCGAACTCGAGCAGATGAGCCTCGACCGCTTTCACGAGTTGCGCGCCGAGGGCGTGAGCGATAACGAGGCGGTGGGCCGGGTCATCGCGCAGTTCGGCAACCTCGTGGAAATCGCCGACGACCTCGGCATTCGCGAGCAGCTCGGTGCGGCGGTCGACCCGACGCAGCTTGCGTTTGTCGACCGCGCGGAGGGCGAGGCGCTGCTGCGCAGCCGGGGCCGCATGGCGTGGCTAATTGCCGGCGGCGTCGCAGTGATCATGGCGGGTCTATGCCTCACGGTGCTGCTCGAGGGTCGCGACCTGGCCGTGTCGCCCCTGAGCGGCGGGATGTTCCTCGTCACGGTCGCGATCGCCGTCGGGCTCTTTGTGCTTGGTGGCCTGCAGGCGGCCCAGTTCAAGCACCTCGAATCACGGCGCGTGCAGCTCGAAGAACCCTACGAGCAGGAGCTGCGTGGCCGGATGCGCGCGGGGCAGTCGGCGTTCGTGACGCAGCTCGTCGGCGGCATCGTCATCATCATCCTCGGCGTGGCCGCGACCGCCACGCTCGACGGGATGGGGTTCGGCGACGGCAGCGCGGTGTGCATCCTCGTCGGCGTGGCCATTGGCGTCGCGCTGATCCTGCACGGGGCCGTGCGCCGCAGCACGTTCTCGAAGCTGCTCGGCGAGGGCAAGTTCGAGCTGGTCTCGGACGAGCAGCAGAAGTCGAACTCGCTCATCTCGCGTATCGCGGGCCCGTACTGGCTGTTGGCGGTTGCGGTCTTCCTCGTGTGGAGCTTCGGCTGGAATGCCTGGCAGCAATCGTGGCTCGTGTGGCCGGTCGCGGGCATCCTCTTCGCCTTCGTCGCGGCCCTCGTCCACTCGATCCGCAACACCTCGACGCCTAACAGAACACAGTTGAGTGGTCANGGGTTAGCGGTGGGCGGCGAGCCACGCCTCGACGTCGTCGGCCGAGCGGGGGATGCCGGCCGACAGGTTCTCGGCACCGGTCTCGGTCACGACGATGTCGTCCTCGATGCGGACGCCGATGCCGCGCAGCTCCTCGGGCACCGTGAGGTCGCCTGGGTGGAAGTAGAGGCCCGGCTCGATCGTGAACACGTTGCCCGGCTCGAGGATGCCATCGAGGTACATCTCGCGGCGTGCCTGGGCGCAGTCGTGCACGTCGAGGCCGAGGTGGTGGCTGGTGCCGTGCACCATGTAGCGGCGGTGCGGCTGGTGCTCGGGCTTGAGCGCCTCGTCGAGCGACATCGGCAGAATCTCGCCCCAAGCATCCAGCGACTTCGCGATGGAGGCGAGCGCAGTCTCATGCACCTCTCGGAATGTGATGCCGGGCTTGACGATGGCGAACGCGTCGTCGGCCGCCTTGAGTACGGCCTCGTAGACGCGCCGCTGTACCGGCGTGAAGGCGCCGTCGATCGGCATTGTGCGGGTGACATCGGCGGTGTAGTACGAGTCGACCTCGACGCCGGCGTCGACGAGAATCAGGTCGCCCGGCAACACAGGGCCGTCGTTCGTCGACCAGTGTAGGTAGCAGGCGTGCGGGCCCGCGGCAGCGATGGTCGAATAGCCGAGGTCATTGCCTTCGAGGCGTGCCCGGGCCGTGAACGCGCCCTCGACGACGCGTTCGCCTCGAGGATGCTCGGTCGCGCGAGGTAGCGCTCGCAGGATTTCGTCGAAGCCGTTCGAGGTCGCAGCGACGGCGTCGCGCAGCTGCTGCACTTCCCACTCGTCTTTGACGAGGCGCAGCTCGCTGAGCTCTTGCGCGAGCTGCGGGTCAGCCTCGCTCACATCGCCGCGGGTAGCCGAGAACTCACCGAGGTCGCGGGTCGCGATGTCGAGCTGCGCGCTCACCTGCTCGAGCGTCGGGCGTGGGCCGGTCCAGAACTCGCCGATGCCCGGGTTCGCGTAGAACTCGTCGGTGTCGCGGCCCGCGGCCTTGCGGAAGTACAGCGTGACGTTGTGGCCGTCGGCGGTCGGCTCGAACACGAGCAGCGAGCCCGGCACCGTCGCCGAACCCCAGCCGGTGAGGTGCGCGAACGCCGAGTGCGCGCGGTAGGCGTAGTCGTCGTCGTTCGAGCGCACCTTCGTGTCGCCCGCGGCGATGACGAGGCGCTCGCCGTGATGCAGCGCTGAAATGGCGTCGCGGCGGGCCTTGGCGTACGGAGCTACCTCGGAGCGAGGGGTCGGCTCGTCCTGACGGGCCTCCCAGCCCTGCGAAATGTAGTCGCGGAAGAAGGTCGAACCTGGAGTTGTGCTGCGGTTCGCGTTCTTGACCTGTGCGTCGCCTTCTTCGGCGGTGCGGTCGTGGTTGCTCGTGGCGGTTTCACTCA
>NZ_JACXJG010000024.1:51301-59626 GCF_014904065.1 Gulosibacter sediminis
GGCGGGGGAGAGTTCGGCGAAGACGGGGCGGTGGTCCGAGCCAGCGCGATCGGCCGAGGTGATGACCTCGAAGCCAGTGACCTCCCACTGCGACGTCGACATGACATGGTCGATTGCTGGCACGAGCATGGGCGGGCGACCACTTGTCCAGGTACCGGAGGAGGCAGCACCCGCAGCCTGGGCCGCGTCGTAACACGCGCCGAGGGCAGCGCCGTCGGTCGTGCCAAGGCCCCACAGGTGGTCAAGCGTCGCATTGAGATCACCGGCAAGAATCGTGTTGCCGTCGCAGACCGTTGAGAGCCACTCGAGGTCGGAACGCCACAGATCCATGTACTGGGGCGTCGGGGCTATTGGATGAGCGGCGATGAACCGCGGGCCGTCGCCGCTCACCGGCTCGGCGATTACGGTGGCGAGCGCCGACGTGTCACCGAGGTCGGAGTTGATTTGATACTCGCCGAGATCTGACGAAATCAGGATTGTCGTCTCGGCTGCGGCATACCCAGGTGCGCCGCTGTTCGAGAGCACCCACATCGGGCTGCCCTGCTCCGACATAATGCCGGCGATCTCGACGCCCATGTCCTCGGTCGTCTCGGGCAGCACGACGACATCGGCCTCGCGTTCGAGGGCGAGCTGTGCGATCGTCGGCGAGCCGGGTTCGTTGCCGAGCGTGTTCCAACTCAGTACCTTGATCGACCCCTCGGCATTGCTCGCTGGCACATTCGTCGCAAGGCCGCGTACGAGATAGATACCGCTGCCGACAACGAGGACCAGCGTCAGCACCACGGCGGTCGCGCCGAACAGCGCCCGCGACTGGCGCGAAATCAGCAGCAGAATCAGCACGAGAATCAACGCCGCGCCGAGGCAGAGCAGCCCAACCAGCCGGAATGAGATGAGCTGCGTAAAGGGCAGAGTCCGCTGGAGGCCAAATAGCTGTGGCCAGATCAGCACAACGCCGCAGATGAGCACCACAACAGCGAGCAGGCCGCCGCTGATGCCCCACGCCGGCGAGATTCGTTTGCGTTTCGACATGACCGCTCAAGGGTACCTGGGCAGGCTGCCGAAAGCGCCGCCTGAACTCGGCCTACCATGAAGCATGACCGCGCGCGCCTTCGATCCAGCCAAACCGATCGACCTGCACCTGCACTCGAACGAGTCCGACGGCACCGAATCGCCGGCGCAGGTCGTGCAGGCGGCCGCGGATGCGGGGCTCGGCACAATCGCGCTCACCGATCACGACACCATGGTGGGCTGGGATGAGGCGGGGGCGGCCGCGCGCCAGCTCGGCCTGGCGCTGATCCCTGGAATCGAGTTCTCGACGCAGATCGAACTCGCTTCCGTGCACATTCTGGGTTACCTGCTCGACCGGCACGATCAGCACCTCGTCGCCGAACTCGACCGCATCCGCAACGATCGCGTGACGCGGGCCGAGCGGATGGTCGAGGCGATCGGCCGCGACTTCCCGCTGAAGTGGGATGACGTGCTCGCGGAGGCGCAGGAGGGCGCGACGATCGGTCGCCCCCATATCGCCGATGCGCTGGCCCGCAAGGGCCTCGTCGCCGACCGGAACGAGGCGTTCGCGTCGATCCTTCACTGGCGCGGCGGCTACTTTCAGCCCCACCGGGCCCCGCATCCCACGCACGCCATCGAGCTCATCCACGAGGCCGGCGGCGTCGCGGTGCTCGCGCACGGCGGGAGCCGCGGGCGTCGAGCGATGAGCGACGGCAACTTCCCGAAGCTTGTCGCGGCTGGGCTCGATGGCGTCGAGATCGGCCACCGCGAGAACGACGAGCTGGCCCGCTCACTCCTGCGCGGCTACGCCCGCAAACATGACCTCATCGTGACCGGTTCGAGCGACTATCACGGCGCCGGAAAACCGAACCAGCTCGGTGAGAACACTACGGATCCCGTCGAGCTGGAACGGATTATTGCGCGGGCCACCGGCACGAAGCCGGTCGTGCCGCATCGCGAGCGCTAGCGCTACTCGGCGCTGGCCTCGGTCGGTGCCGAGCCCTCGCCCGAGCCACCGCGACGCCGGCGACGACGCGGGCGCGGCGCGCGCGACGGCTCGCCGCCCTCCGATGCCGAGGTGCCCTCGGCGGGCGACTCGGCGGTCGCACTCTCGGCGCCGCCATCGGTCGTGCGCTTGCGGCTTCGCGAGCGCGAGCGCGACGAGCGGCTCGCCTCCTTCGGCGGCGCGTCGTTGCCCCGGGTGGAAGCGCCGGGCAGGCGGCCCTTCGTGCCCTCGGGAATGTCGAGTTCCTCGAACAGATGGGGGCTCGACGAGTAGGTCTCGCGCGGGTCCTCTTCGCCGAGCTCGAGCGCCTTCGAGATGAGCGACCAGCGGTGCAGGTCGTCCCAGTCCACGAACGTCACAGCGATGCCCGAGTGGCCGGCGCGGCCGGTGCGGCCGACGCGGTGCAGGTACGCCTTCTCGTCTTCGGGGATCGTGTGATTGATCACGTGCGTGACCTCTTCGACGTCGATGCCGCGCGCGGCAACGTCGNGGCAATGAGCACGTCCTTCTTGTCACCCTTGAACGACGCCATCGAGCGCTCACGCTGCTCCTGGTTCATGTCGCCGTGCACCGCGGCGGCCGAGAACCCGCGGTCGCGGAGCTCTTCGAGGAGCTTGGCGGCAGCGCGCTTCGTGCGCATGAAGATGACAGTCTTGCCGCGGCCGGTGGCCTGCAGGATGCGCGCGATCAGCTCATCCTTGTCGAGCGGGTGGGCGCGGTAGACGATGTGGCGGATGTTCTTCTGCAGCACGCCCTCGTCGGGGTCGGTGACGCGAATGTGCACCGGCTGCGTCATAAAGCGGCGCGCGAGGTTGAGGATCGGGCCGGGCATCGTTGCCGAGAAGAGCATGGTGTGGCGCACCTGCGGCACGGCCGCGAAGATCTTTTCGATGTCGGGCAGGAAGCCGAGGTCGAGCATCTTGTCGGCCTCGTCAAGGACGATCTCGCGCACATTCTTCAGCGAGATGATGCGCTGGTTCATGAGGTCGATGAGGCGACCGGGCGTGGCGACGATGACCTGCGCGCCGTCCTTAATCTGGTCGATCTGCCCCTCGTAGGCCTTACCGCCATAGATCGGCACGACGACGGTGCCGCGCTTCGCGGCCGCGCGGTCGAGGTCTTCAAAGACCTGCATCGCGAGCTCACGCGTCGGCGCGACGACGAGCGCCTGCACGCCGGGCTCGGGGTTCTCGCCCAGTCGCTGGAGCAGGGGCAGACCGAAGCCGAGGGTCTTGCCCGTACCGGTCTTTGCCTGACCGATGATGTCCTGGCCCTTGAGCGCCAGGGGAATGGTCTGTTCCTGGATGGGGAACGCTTCTTCAATGCCGTGTTCGGCGAGTGTCGCGGCGAGATCGGGCGCGACTCCGAGTTCAGAAAACTTCACAAATAGCCCTTATTCAGGTGGATCATGGGCGCCCGAATTCTCCAGGGCGCACGGGTGCGGTCGACAGCACCGCTGTCCACCCTACTCTGGGCAGCCATTTCGCATCCGGCTCGTGAGAAGATGACGCGGTGAGTAGTGAAGACGCAGAGAAGTCCTCGGCTACCGAGGCGAACCCGTTTGCCGAGCTCGCACCGGAGCCCCAGCTGCTGCGCGACGTCGCTGCCAGCACCCTGCGCCGCACCCGGCTTTCGCTCGACGACCTTGAGCGCGAGCTGGCCCGCACGCCGGAGGCCGACGCGATCCCGCGCATCCGCGACCTCGTGCGCGCCGACGAGGGCACCGAGCCCGACGCGGTCACCAAGCTCCTCGACGACCTCTGGGCGCGGGTGAGCGGTCGCACCGCATACGAGCAGCTGCTCTCGCTCTTTCTCGTGAACGGCATCGTGCAGGATGCGGTGCTCGGCTTCGGCGCGCTCCACACGCCCGTCGTGGAGTTCGGCGACGAGCTCGACTGGTCGGCCTGGCAGGACGAGATCGTGGCGACGCTGCAGGCCCTGTTTGAGCGCGATATTCACATCGACGATCGGCTCGCGATGTGGGGCCGCCGCACCGCCGGCGACGGGGTCGTGTGGACCCGCCAGTTCGCGGGCATTGCGCCCGGCAAGAGCGCCGACACGGTCGTGGAGGGCGCCGAAGCGGGGGCCGAGGCCTTCGCCGGCGAGCTGCTCGCGAACCACTCGCGCCGCATGAATCGGCTGAAGCTCGCGGCATGAAATCCCCGCTGCTCGACTACCTGAAAGAGGCCATGCTCGAATGCCACGACGGTGGCGAGGTGGCCAACTACATCCCCGAGCTCGCGAACGTCGACCCCGACCAGTTCGGTGTCGCGCTCTGCACGCCCGAGGGCATGCAGTACGACGCGGGGGATGCTGCGGTCGAGTTCTCGATTCAGTCCGCCTCGAAGCCGTTCGCGTACGCCCTCGCGCTCGAGACGCGCGGCGCGGCGGGCGTCGAGGAGCACGTGAACGTCGAGCCGAGCGGTGACCCCTTCTACTCGGCGAGCGTCGACGAAACGACCGGGCGGCCCGACAACCCGATGATCAACATCGGCGCGATCACGACCTACGCGCTCACGGCGCCGGACGACTGGACGCCAGCGGAGCGCTTCGAGCACGTGCGCGCGGGCCTGTCGGCCTTCGCCGGGCGCGACCTCGAGGTCGACGGCGACGTCTATCACTCCGAGATCGCGACGGCGTACCGAAACACGTCGCTCGCGTACCTCGTGCGCTCGACCGGGCACTTCGAGCTCGAGTCGAGCGAGGTCGTCGCCGGGTACACGCGCCAGTGCGCGATCCGCGTCACGGCGCGCGACCTCGCCGTCATGGGCATGACCCTCGGCCTGGGCGGGGTGAACCCGATCACCGGGCACCGCGTCGTCAGCGAGGGCACCGCGCAGCGCGTGCTCTCGGTCATGAGTACCTGTGGCATGTACAACGCCTCGGGCGACTGGATGACCGACGTCGGGATCCCCGCGAAGTCGGGCGTCGGTGGAGGGATCTTCGGCGTCCTGCCCGGCCAGGTCGCCGTGGCGACGTTCTCGCCGCGCCTCGACACGTTCGGTAACTCGGTGCGCGGCGTCGCGCTGTTCGAGCGGCTGAGCCAGGAGATGGGCATGCACCTCATGGGTGTGCCACCGGCGAGCGATGCCGCGGTGCACACCTTCACGCGTGACGACGAGGGGACCGAACCGCGGTTCCTGCTCGTCCTGCAGGGCCCGCTGCGGTTCTCGCAGTCCGAGCGCGTGCTGCGCGCGTTCGAGGAGATCCCGGATGGCCGCGTGCCCGTGCACCTCGACCTCGCCCGGGTCACCTCGGGCGACCGCGTCGCCCTCCGGATGATCAACGAGGGCATCCGCCGACTCTCACTCGACGGACACCCCGTGCAGGTCGACGACCCGAAGGACGTCCTCCGCCGCGCCTAAAATTCTCATTTAGTGAGAAATTCGTGTTGTCGAGACTCGCGGGATGCAGTTCTATAGCGTGACAGCGCTGGAAATTGGATTGCAAAGGGGCGGCTAGGCGTGGTTGATGGCGACGAACGACTTATCGCTCGACTGATGCGGTTTTTGCAATGTCTGGCAGATCGTCCAACGGTGACAGTTGAAGAAATTAGCCAACAATGCGGAGTCCCGGTAAGTACGGGATACCGCCTCATTCGAATGCTTGTCGACTCGGGTTTTGCGCAGCGCGTTTCGCCAGGGCGATACAGCGCGGGCGCCGTATCGGTCAAACTTGCGCAGCGATATCGGGACCAGGCACTCACTACGGGCGCAATAACTGGGTCGCTTCGGCGCCTCTCGGAGCAGTCGGGAGAATTTGCCGCTTACATGGTTCCTCACGACGACGAAATCCTCTGCGTGGATGCTGCTGAGTCACCTCGCTACGCCCTTCGGTGTTGCTACACTCTCGGGGCATCTCAGCCATTGCTTCGAGGCGCGACTGCAACTGCAATTCTCTCGCATATGTCTAGCACTCGCCGAACTCAGATCTTTTCGCGCCATGGCCTAGACCGAAAGCAATCGCAAGAAATTGAGGACTCCTGCCGGACCGCGGAACGCGTCGGATATGCAATCAGTGCGGGAGTGCTAGATGAAGGCGTGTGGGGTGTGAGCGCGCCAGTGGTTGACGGCAGAGAAGTACTCCAAGGCGTCGTGACGCTAATGGCCCCAGTGCCGCGAGTTACAGACCGGAAGCAGCACTACATCAGGCTCGTCCTCGAGACGAGCCAGGCATTGAGCGGAGGGAATAAGTAATGAAGAGAGCACCCAGCGGGTGGAGTGGCCGAAACGACGGGGAAGGTGCCGAACACCTGCGTTGGCACAACGCAATTCGACCGTGGCCTGACATTCCTGGCGAGAGTGGCACAGTGCTTTTGGGATTTAGCAGCGATGAAGGTGTGCGAAGGAACCTCGGTCGGCCAGGTGCTCGAAAGGCTCCCGACGCACTTCGATGGGCATTGTCTTCAATGGCGATCCATAACTCCGGTCCGCTGTACGACGCCGGAGATATCTGTGTGGAGGGAGAAGAACTCGAGAATGGACAATTGGAGTTTGGTGATATGTTGGCGCAAATACTCGCCGCTGGCAACTTCACAGTCGGTCTCGGCGGTGGGCACGAGATCACCTACGCTAGCTACCTCGGATTCAAGAAGGCATCACTAAACACTCAATCTGAACGGTGGGGAATCATCAACTTGGATGCCCATTTCGACAATCGGCAAGCAGATCGTGCCAGTTCTGGAACTGGATTCTTTCAGATCCACGAGGATGCATTGCGGGATGCCATCGACATCAAATACCTAACGCTAGGGATTTCTTCGCCGTCAAACACACAGATTCTCTTCGAGCGTGCGAATGAGATAGGTATCGACTACGTGACCGACGAGCAACTAAATCGGCACGGTGCGAGCTTGGGGGAGCGGGTAGTTGGTGACTTCCTTGAACAGATTGACCATCTCTATCTGACCGTTGACATCGACGTACTCCCGGCATCGGTTGCTCCCGGAGTAAGTGCTCCGGCAGCGTATGGAGTGCCACTCGAAGTTGTGCGTGCATGCATTTTGAATATCGCCGAATCGTCCAAGTTGCGACATGCAGATTTTGCCGAACTCAACCCTGAGTTCGATATCGACCAGCGAACTGCGCGCACCGCAGCGCGCCTCATTCATGATCTAGTTACCACTCGGAGTGAAATTTGAACCTGCAAATTGATATGGTGCAGACTACTGCACTCACGCTCATCCTCTTGTTGCTCGGCGAGGCGGCTAGACGTCGCATCGGGTTTCTACAGAGATTCTCGTTTCCGGCACCCGTGATCGGCGGGTTCCTATTCGCCCTGGTGGTATTCGCCCTACGCCAGACGGGTGTTGCCGAAGTCGAGTTCGACACTGCCTTGCAGACACCTGCCATGATTGCTTTCTTCACAACCATCGGCCTGGCGGGAAGCTTCGCTGTGCTGAAAAGGGTGGCAGGTTGCTCCTCGGCTACCTCATCGCCTGTTGGACATTGGCGATTCTGCAAAATTTGATCGGGATCGGGATGGCCAACGTTGTGGGCGTGGACCCCATGCTTGGCATCATGGCTGGCTCAGTCAGTCTTGAGGGTGGCCTTGGTGCAGCTGCGGCGTTCGGGCCGACTGCTGAAGAGATGGGTACCACTGGGGCAACAGCTGTTGCGTTGGCATCGGCAACCTTTGGCCTGGTGGCTGGCAGCCTCCTCGGTGGACCCACGGCTGGGTGGCTCGTGAACCGCCACAAGATTAGGATCCCAACAGAAGCCGAAGCCCGAGTGGGTGCGCTCGTCGCTGCGAGCGGTTCGGGCTATGGCACGGCTTCGAGCGGTACTTCAGAAGACAATGTCGCGGCTGAGAGACAGGGAGTCAACTACCAATCGATGCTCGTGGCGGCCGTTGTCATCGGCGCAATCATGGTCGTTGGAATTCTCCTTGGTACATGGTTGTCGGAGATTACCGGTTTTTCACTTCCGGCGTATGTGGGTGCCATGTTGATCGCCGTGATATTCCGAAATCTAAATGACAAGTTCAATCTGGTGAAATTGGATGATCAGGCAGTCGACCTCATCTCGCAGTTCACGCTTGGATTCTTCCTAACGATGGCGATGATGAGCCTGAAGATTTGGGAACTCGCGGCCCTTGCGCTGCCGCTGGTCGCAGTTCTTTTAGTGCAGGTTGCTTTTATCCTCGTATTTGCTACCCAGATTGTTTTCAGAATGATGGGTAAGAACTATGATGCTGCCACTATGGTCGCTGGCCTAATTGGGCACGGTTTGGGGGCAACTCCAAACGCTCTTGCGAATATGGATGCGTTCAATGCTCGATTCGGCGTTAAATGGCTCTTCGCAGTTGAGGGT
>NZ_JACXJG010000025.1:0-98 GCF_014904065.1 Gulosibacter sediminis
CGAGAACTTCGACGCCACGAGCTCCTCGGCGCGGGCGAGTTCCTCCGGCGTGATCTCGCCGGGGGTGCCGCCGTGCCGGGCCACGAAGGTGTCGCGCA
>NZ_JACXJG010000025.1:209-309 GCF_014904065.1 Gulosibacter sediminis
GGTGCCCGATGATCTCGGCCCGGGGCATCCCGGTCTGCGACTTCAGCGGCGAGACCCGCTTCTTCGCCGACTTCGTGCCCTTGTCGCTCATCTTCTCGCG
>NZ_JACXJG010000025.1:345-38226 GCF_014904065.1 Gulosibacter sediminis
ACCGATGCGCAGCACCTGCACCATCTTCTCGGCGTCGATGTCATACGATAGCGTCGCGTGGTGGAGCACGGCACCCGAGCTGAGTCGCTTCTGCGCAGCGCCGCCGATCTTGCCCTGCGGCGACGCGATGTCGTTGAGCGGCTCGTAGCTCGCCTCGATGCCGATGCTCGTGAGTGCCTCGAGCACCCACTCATCGAGGAAGCTGTAGGACTCGGTAAAGCTCATGCCCGCGACCAGCTCGGCCGGAACGTAGAGCGAGTACGTCACGATCGACCCGGCCTCCATGAACATCGCCCCGCCGCCCGAGATGCGGCGAACGACCTGCACGCCGTACTTCTCCGCGTTCTCGAGGTCGACCTCGTTCTTCACCGACTGGAACGAACCAAGCACGACGGCCGACTCGTCCCACTCCCAGAACCGCAGCGTCGGCGGGCGGTGGCCAGCGCCGACCTCCTCGGTGAGCACCTGATCAAGCGCGACCTGCGTCATCGGCGAGAGCGGGCCGTGCTGAATGACCTGCCAGTCATACTCGCGCCAGTCGCGCGCACCGAGAATCGCGCGGCGCACGGCCACGGCCACGGCCTCGGGCGAGAAGCCGAGCAGCACCGAATCCGCGGGCAGTGCGTCGCGCACCGCGCGCGCGATGTCCTCACTCGTGCTCTCGAGTGACAGCCCGTTGAGCGCCGCGTTCACCAGTTCGAGGGCCTCGTCGGGCTCGAGGAAGAAGTCGCCGGCGAGGCGCACGTTCGCGAGTGCGCCGCCCTCGGCGTCGAAGTCGATGACGACAAGCTTGCCGCCGGGAACCTTGTATTCGCCGTGCACGAGTGCCGGCCTCCGATCTTCGGTCGTGTGCGTTAGCGCCCGAGTTCGCTCGGCGCGCGAAGGTGCCAGTCGAGCCACTCGATCAGGTCGGTCGTGGCGTCGGCTCGGTTGAGTTCGTTGAAGACTTCGTGGCGGGCGCCGTCGTAGATGCGCAGCGTGACGTCGTGCATGCGCGACAGGTGGCGGTAGCACCAGGCGAGTGCCCGGGCACCGCGCCCGCGGTTCGAGACCTCGTCTTCGCTGCCGCCGNTGTACATCGGCACGCGCGCGGCCCGGCCCATGAGCAGCGGCCGCGGCACCGAGAAGGCGCCAAGCACGGCCGGCATGTCGAGCATGTCGGACTGGCCAATGTCGAAGCCGTAGCGGTCTTCGATCATCCACTTGATCTCGGCCTTGTCGCGCGTGAGCCAGCTCATGCCGTGCCCGTCGCCGTCCCACGGCTCGTTGAAGTTGCCGGTGTTCGCGATGCCCGGGATGAGCAGGGTCGTGCCCGACCAGACGACGGCATCGAAGATGGTCGGGTTGGTGGCGAGTATCTGCTGCCCCATGAGCGAACCCCACGAGTGCCCGAACTCGACGAACGGGATGCCCGGGTAGAGCTCCTTGCCCCACTCGATGACGCGACGCACGACGCGAATCGAGTCGCGCATCCCGTGCACGCCCATGACACCAATGCCCTTGTTGTTCACGCCCGTGCGGCCGTGGCCGATGTGGTCGTTCGCGATGACGGCGTAGCCCGCGGCGGTGAGGTCGTTCGCGAGGCGCTGGTAGCGGCGCGCGTGCTCGCCCGCGCCGTGCGAGATGTGGATGAGCGCGACCGGTTCTCTCTCGGGGCGCCACTCGTAGATGTGCACCGAGACGCCGTTCACGTCGAGCAGGTGCTCGCGGTAATCGACCTCGAACCCGTCGTTTGTCGTGTCGATGCCGGGTGTGTAGAAGCGGTCGGCGACGCCCATCAGCCCTCGACCCCTGCCTGCGCTGCCTCCCAGCGCGCGTTGATCACGGCGGTGAACTCGCGCACGAGCAGCGCGATCTCGTCGTGGTTCGCGATAATCGGCGGCGCGAGGCGCACCGTGATGCCGTGCGTGTCTTTCGCGAGGATGCCGTGGTCGAGCAGGTCGAGGCAGACGTCGTGCGCGCTGCCGATGGCCGGGTCGATGTCGACACCGGCCCAGAGGCCCGCGCCCCGCACCGCGGTGACGCCGCGGCCGATGAGCGACTCAAGCGCGTCGAAGAGCACCGGGTGGAGCTCCTGGTTGCTGCGCTGCCAGGTGCCGCTCGCGAGTTCGTCGACGACGGCCTGACCGACGGCAGCGGCCATCGGGTTGCCGCCAAAGGTCGAGCCGTGCGCGCCGGGCGTGAGCACGCCGAGCACGTCTTCGTTGCCGATGACGGCCGACACCGGCAGGATGCCGCCGCCGAGCGCCTTCGCGACCGTGATGAGGTCGGGTTCGACGCCCTCGGCCTGGAAGCGGAAGGTGGTGCCGGTGCGGCCGAGGCCCGTCTGCACCTCGTCGAAGATGAGCAGCACGCCCCGTTCGCTCGTGATGCGGCGCACCTCGGCGAGGTACCCCTCGTCGGGCAGCAGGATGCCGGCCTCGCCCAGGATGGGCTCGAGGATGACCGCGACGGTGTCGTCATCGATCGCCCGCTCGATCGCGGCCGCGTCGTTGAACGGCACGAGCTCGAAGCCGGGCGTGTAGGGGCCGTAGTCGGCGCGGGCCACCGGGTCGTCGCTGAGCGAAACCATCGCCATGGTGCGGCCGTGGAAGTTGTTCTGCATGCCGATCACCTTTTGGCGGCCGTTCTCGATGCCTTTGACCTTGACGCCCCACTTGCGGGCGACCTTGATCGCGGTCTCGTTCGCCTCGGCGCCGGTGTTCATGATGAGCACCTGGTCTTTGCCCGCGAGCTTCGCGAGCCCTTCGGCGAAGTCGCCGAGGCCCTCAACGAATACCGCGCGCGATGCGAGCGAGATCGTGGCCATCTGGTCGCGGGCCGCCGCAACGAATTTCGGGTAGGCGTGGCCGAACGTCGTCGCCGAGAACGCCGAGAGGCAGTCGAGGTAGCGCTTGCCATCGACGTCGGTGACCCAGGAACCCTCGCCCGACGCGAGCACAATCGGCAGCGGCGCGTAGTTGTTCGCCGTGAAGTGCTCGACCTTGCTTACTTCCTGCAGCTCGCGTTCGCTGAGTCTGGCCCGCTCATCTGTCATGCGTGCAAGCCTAGCGCGCTCGCGCCGGGCGCCCCGTGAACTCGGGGCACCCGGCGCGAGGCAGGACCTGGCTAGTTGCCGTCCTTCGAAACGAGGATCTTCACGGCCGTTTCGTTGTGGTTGATGAGGGTGTCGAAGCCCTTCTCAACCAGGTCGTCGAGCGCGATCTTGCCGGTGATGAAGGGCTTGAGGTTGACCTTGCCCTCCTCGACGAGCTTGATCGTGTCGGGGTGGTTGTTTACGTAGGCGATCGAACCGCGCATGTCGATCTCCTTCATGACGAGCTTGTGCATGTCGAAGTCGGCCTTGTGGCCCCAGATCGAGACGATGAGCAGCACTCCGGTCGGGCGCAGCGCGTCCATCAGGGTGTCGAGCACGACCTGCACGCTCGTGGCCTCGAACGCGACATCCGCACCCTTGCCACCGGTGCGCTTGCGAATCTCCTCGGGCACGTCGACCTCGCGCGGGTCGAACGCCTCGTCGACAACGCCCGCTTCGAGCGCCTTCTGGCGGCGCAGCTCGCTGAGCTCTGAGACATAGACGGTGACGCCGATCGCCTTGAGCACGGTCGCGGTGAGCAGGCCGATGGGGCCCGCGCCGCCGACGAGGGCGGTCTGGCCGGCGACGGCACCCGAGCGGTCGACCGCGTGCTTCGCGACCGAAAGCGGCTCGATGAGCGCGGCCTCGTCGAGGGGGATGTCCTTCGAGATCTTGTGCACCCAGCGCTCGCGCACCACGATCTTCTCGGCGAGGCCTCCGCCGCGCCCGGCGAGTCCGATGAAGTTCATGTTCGGCGAGAGGTGATAGTCGCGGCTGCTCGGGCCGGTGTCGACGTCGTCGGCGATGATGTACGGCTCGACCACCACGTGGTCGCCGACCTCGACGCTCGTGACGCCCTCGCCAACCTCGTAGACGACGCCCGACATTTCGTGACCGAGCGTGATGGGTGATGCCTCACCAGAAATAGGGTGCGGGTGACCCTGCGGCGGGCAGAAAATGGGGCCGTCTAGGTACTCGTGCAGGTCGGTGCCGCAGATGCCGCAGTAGGCGACGTCGATGCCGACCGTGCCCGGTTCGACCGTAGGTTCCTCAATGTCTTCGATGCGAATGTCGTGGTTACCGTAGTAACGAGCTGCCTTCATTTCACCCTCCAAGTAGATCCTTCTGGGACACCTCAATTATCCGCCCGCGAACCGTAAACTTCCCTGAAACCGGAGGGCGAAACCGGGTGCTCCTGCGGGAACATTTTGCCCGGGTTGAGGATGCCCTTCGGGTCGAACACGGCCTTGATGTGCCGCTGCAGCGCGAGCTGCGTGTCGCCGAGTTCGGCGCCGAGCCAGCGGCGCTTGAGCAGGCCGATGCCGTGCTCGCCCGAGAGTGTGCCGCCGAGCTCGAGCGCGGCTTCGAACAGCTCGCCCGCTGACTGCCAGATCTCGTCGGGCACCGCAGCCGCCGAGCCCTCGAACACGAACGTGGGGTGCAAGTTGCCGTCGCCGGCGTGGGCCGGGCAGGCGATGAAGACGTCGTACTTCGCGGCGATCGCCTCGACGCGCTCGAACATGTCGGCCATCCGCGAGCGCGGCACGGCGCAGTCTTCAACGAGCATGGCGCCCATCGCCTCGAGGGCGGGGAAGCCGCGGCGGCGCACGTCGACGAGCGTCGCGGCCGACTCGGGGTCGAGCGTGAGCTCGGCCGAGGTGGCGAGCGGCGCGACGAGCTCGAGGATGCGCTCGGCCTCGCCCCGCGCATCCGCCCCGTCGGTCTGGATGAGGAGGTAGGTGTTGCCCTGCGAGGCGAGGTCGACGCCCGTCGCGTTCGAGGCGGCAACGAGCATGTTGCGGTCGAGCAGCTCCATGATCGCGGGGCGGATGCCCGCGGCGGTGACGGCGGCGGATGCGTCGGCCGCGTCGCGCACGCCCGCGAAGTACGCGCCGATGGTCGGTACCTCGCCGGTGATCGCAGGCCGGAGCTTCAGCGTCGCCTCGACGATGATGCCGAGTGTGCCCTCGCTGCCGATCATCAGCGCGCAGAGGTCGTAGCCGGTGACGCCCTTGACCGTGCGGTGGCCGACCTCCATGAGCTCACCCGACGCGAGCACAACATTGAGCGCGAGCACCGACTCACGGGTGACACCGTACTTCGCGCAGAGCAGGCCACCCGCGTTCATCGCGATGTTGCCGCCGACGCTCGAGAAGTCCTTCGACGCCGGGTCGGGCGGCCACCACAGGCCCTGCTTCGCCAGCTCGGCGTTGNAGTTCGCCGTTGAGGATGCCGGGTTCGACGACGCAGAGCTGGTCGTCGGGCTGCACCTCGAGAATGCGCCGCATGCCCGCGGTCGAGAGCACGATCTCGCCCTCACCCGCCGAGGCGGCGCCCGCGAGGCCCGAGCCGGCGCCGCGGGGCACGATCGGCGTGCCGGTCTCGCTCGCGATGCGGCAGGTCGCCTGCACGTCCTCAATCGTCGCCGCCTCGACGAGCACGAGCGGCGTACCCGCCGCGAGCGCGCCGGAGCGGTCGGTGCGCAGCGTCGCGAGCACCGCGGGGTCGGTGACGACGCGCTCGCCGAGCTGCTCCCGCAGGAGCTCGAGGACTGCTGGCATTACGCCCCTTCGGGTCGGCGCAGCTGCCCGCCGTCGGAGAGCACGCTGACGTTGTGGTCGATGACGAGTTCGTGCGGGAACAGCTGCTGCACCCGCTCGTCGCNATAGCCGAAGCGGTGCGCCGTGATCGAGATCGACTGCTCGCGCAGGAACGGCAGCATCTCGAGTCGACCCGCGAGCGTCACGTCGTCAGAGAACAGGGCGATGTCGACCGAGTTCTTCAAGTGCGCGCAGAGCTGGCTGCGCGAGCCGCCGAGCAGCCGGATGCGCGGGGCCTCGACCAGCCCCTCGTCGCGCATGCGCTCGAGGAACTCCTCGTCGCTCTCGATGCGCACCTGCGCCTCTCGCTGCGCGAGCTCGCGCAGCAACGTCGGCGGCAGCTCGGTGGCGGTCGAGATGAGCAGCTTCGCGCGGGCGGCAGAGGCGGCCACGAGCACCTGCCCGAGTTCGGCCGCGGTCGTCTCGGACGAAACGCGGATGAGGCAGAGCGCCGGCCGGTAGCGCAGCAGGTTGCGCNCGGGAGGTTTGTGACGTCGACGACCTCGCCGTACTCCTCGTTCCAGGCGATCTGGCAGCTCAAGGCGGTGCGGCGCACGCGCTCGAAGTCATCAAACGCGAGCCCGGGCTGGAGTGCCTCAATGAGCCGCGCGGTCGACTCCTCAAGGCCGCGCAGGTGCAGCGTGTGCGACTGCGAGTGCTCGGCCGGGCGCCAGGCGCCGAGGTGGAGCAGCGTGTTTGGCCCGCCCGACTTCAGCTTCGTGCCGATCATCGACCGCTTCCACCCGCCGTACGGTTGCCGCTGCACGCGGTGCCCGACGACGTCGCGGTTTACGAAGAGGTTGCCCGCCTCGACGCCCTGCACCCAGTGGGCGATCTCAGAGCGGTCGAGCGAGAACAGGCCCGCTCCGAGGCCGTAGTCGAGGTGATTCTGCAGCTCGATCGCGGCGTTGAGGTGGTCGGCGTGCACGATGTTGATGACGGGCACCGCGGCGTCGTTGTGCAGCAGCGGCGACGTCGGCTTGACGCCCATGCGCACGCCGGGGGTCCACAGCCGGCCGGTGTCGTCGAGGCTGCGCGGCTCGACGAGCCACCGCTCACCCTCGGCAAGCTCGGTGAGCATCTCATAGCCCTTGCCCGCAGCCTTCGCGACGAGTGGGCCCGCGTGCACCGAGGGGTCAGCCGGGTAGCCGATGCGCGTCGAGGCGACGGCGTCGGCCAGCTGCTCGGCGAAGCGGCTCTTGAAGGCAGTCGAGCCGACGAGAATCGCGGTCGATGGGCGCAGGGGGTCTTGCCCCGCCGCGCTGACGACGCTGTGGGCGATGTCGCGCGCAGCCTGGTCGTAGTCGGCGGCCGGCGTGACGATGACCGAGCTCTTGCCGCCCGAGGCGCCGATGAGCGGCAGGTCGGGGCGCCACTCAAAAAAGTGCGAGGCGGTGGTGTACGCGCCCTGCATGAGTACACGCTCGACGCGTTCGTCAACGATGAGTTCACGCCCGAGCTGGTCGTCGGTGATGCGCGAATAGTCATTGCCCGCGACCTGCAGCAGGCCGTCGGCGAGCTCGGTGGACCAGAACACGCGGGCGACAATCGCCGCCGTGCGCTCGCTACGCGGCGAGGGCTTGAGGATCACGGCCGAGCCCGCGCCGAGGGCCGCGACNGAGAATCGATACGACCGACGACACCGGGAAGATCCAGCCGGGCACCGCGACGCTGACGGCCACGGGCTCAAACTCGGCCCCCTGCATCCGGTCGAGCTGACGAGCCAGGTGGGCGTCGTAGTTCGCGAGGTCGATCGCGTGGCTCACGTCGTGGTCGATCTCGGCGAAAGCGAGGCCGGTCTCGGCCATCGCGACCTCGATGAGGCGGGCGCGGTTCGCGTCGAGGGCCTTCGCGATCTGCTCGAGCGTCGCCGCCCGCTCCCAGCCACTCGTCTGCCGCCACGAGTCGCCGGCGACGTGCGCGCGATCGATGATCTCCTGCACTTGCTCGACCGAGCCAAGCTGGTGTTCGGCGGCCTCGTCGATGCCGAGCTCGCTCCGCGCCGCGCGGCGCTGGATGTGGCTGGCCCAGTCGCGCACGTTCTCGAGTGTCGGGTCGCTGAGCGGGTCGTTGCGGAAGGTGTTGCGCAATATGCGGCCGCGGCGCAGGCCGAGCACGACCTCGGTGAGGTTCGGGGTTGCTCCGGTCTCGGCGGGGTTGATCGTGCCCGAGGCGTCGGCCGCCGGCGCGACGCCGGTCTCGTGCGGTTCGGGCCGGTCGATCGGCAGGCTCTCACCGCGCTCGCGGTCGCCAAGCACCGTGGTCGCTTGCGCCGCCTGCGCCAAATTGCTGAGGTCGACCGAGTCGGTGAGCAGGGTGTCGCTCGTGGCGGGCTCGGGCTCGTCTTCGAACATGCCCTCGGGGAACAACTCGAGCTTGATCGCCGCCGTGACGCCCGGGGCGTCCTCGGGCGCGACGCGCTCCTGGTGCCGCAGCTGCCCCGCGGGAATCTGGTGCATGCGCGCGACCGCCGAGAGCAGCCGCTCCTGCTGCGGCCCAAGTCCGTCGACGCTCGTCGCTTCGTGCGCCTCGACGTGCTGCCGGGCGCGGTCGGTCACGATGGCGCGCAGGTACGCGGCGGCGGGGCGCCAGCCGGCGTTCGCGGGCAACTGGGCGACGCGCATCGTCAGGTCGGCGCCGAGTTCGCGCAGTCTCGCCAGCTCGGTCTCATCGGTGTCGGGACGTACCACCACCCCGACGCGAGTGAAGCTCTCGCGCGCGCGGGCTATCGAGGCCGCGAGCGTCGCATCCATCGCCACCGTGCTGTCGACCTCAAGCTCGAGCACGCCGCGATGCTCGGCCGTGAGCACGCCATCGATGAGGCGCGCCATGTTCGCGTCGACGTCTTCGTCGGTGAGGTAGGTCGCGACGCGCCAGCCGTTGCTCAGGGCATCGGCGCGCTCGCGCAGGCGATCGGGCATGCGGTGCAGCGACACTCGAATCGGGGCACCGCCCTCCTCGCGCAGCAGGTGGGCCGAGCCAGCCAACCGCCGCAGCAACGTGGCCGAGTCGGGCAGGTCGACCGGAAGCGCGATGCCGGCGCGCGCCCCGATCGCGTGTTCGGCGCGCAGCGCGCGCAGCAGGGTCTCAACGGCAAGCTCGACGTTCCGCGAGGTCGTCGCGCGCAGGAGCAGCAGCGGGCCGTGCTGCTGCTCGCGCGCGACGGCGAGCAGGTTCACGAGTTGGGCGGCGGCACGGTCGGCTGTGCCCGAAAAGTCCCAGTCGACGGGGCGGGGCTCGAGCGCGTCCCAGTCGAGCTCGACCTGCGCAACGCTCGGATGCGACAGCAGGGTGCGCACGCGGCCCCGCACGGCCGCGGCGCCGCGTTCGCCGAGCACCGGGTCGGTGAGCGGCCGCACTCGCACGTCGGCGTTGCGCTCGCGAGCGCGGTCGAGTGCCTTGTTCAGCGGCTCTGCGCCAGCCTCGGTGACGGCGTGCCCGAACAGGCTGCGCGTGGCCCGGCGCACGGCGGGCACGGCGATGAAGGGGATGCCCGGGCCGGCGAAGGCGCCGAGGCGAAACTTGCGGCGCGTGGCCGGGGTGAGCGACGCGGGGATGCGGTTGCCGAGGTCGCTCATGCCGAAGCCCGAGGCGAGCAGGTCGTCGGGGCGGAGCACGTCGTCGACGAGGCCCCGCAGGAAGGCGGCGCCGCCCTCCTCGTCGAGCGCGCGGTCGAGGTCGCCGCGGTCGTCGAGCTTCTCGCGTCGTCGCGCGCTCGTCTCGGCTTCAAGCTGCCGGTGGAGCTCCTCGCGCCCTCGCGCATCCTCTTGCCACCATCGGCCGAGCAACTCGAGCGCGGGCGGCACGGCTGCGTCGATCGGCACGTTGCCGGGCGTCTGCACCTCCTGGCGCTCGGTCTGGGGCTCGGCGCGGTGCGGCAGCGGCGTGGGCGAGATGACCTCGGCTTGCTCGATCGGCTCGGCGTGCTCGGCGTAGTCCTCCGGCGCATCCTCTTGGCGTTTGCGATGCATCACATCGCGCACGAGATCCGCTCGTTCGACCCGTCGGGCCCGCGCCTGCGACTGTCGCGGATCCCTCCCTTCCGATGCCGGTGGCGTTGTGCCCGGGGCGCCGGGATTACCCGCGTCATCGGGGGGGAGGAGATCTGCCATAGAGGCGAGCTTACTTCGGCTGCTGCAGAATTCCGTCGAAGAACGCGGCCAATTCGGCAGTCGCGTCGAGCGGCAACACCTGGGCAACATACTGGTCGGGGCGCACGACGACGATCGCGCCGTCGCGCGAGATTTCGCGCTCGTCGAAGATGTCGTATCCCCGCCCGGCGTGTACTGGGTCATGAATCCGGCAGGGAACTCGAAGGTCTGCTCGTAGAACTCCTCGAGCTGCCCCGGGTAGTCGAACTCCTCGGGTTTGCGCGCCATCATCGACCACCACTCGCGGTCGAAGTCGATGAGGTTCTGNGCCTGCCGTTCATCCGAGTACGAGTGCAGCAGCGAGGCGTCGGCGCGGCCCTCGAGCACGTGCCCGAGCTTCCACGAGATGTTCCAGCCGTCCTGCATCGACACGTTCATGCCCTGACCTGCCTTCGCCGAGTGGATGTGGCAGGCGTCGCCGCAGATGACGACGTGCGGATTTTTCGTGCCCTCATCGCCGTCGTCGACCTCGTCGAACTTGTCGGTGACGCGATGGCCAGCCGCGTTCCGCATGGACTAAATCGGAACTAGTTCATGTGCTTGCGGCCCCGTAGGTGCGTACAGCCACCAGGACGCTGTCCTGAACCTCGACACTTGCAGCGAAAGACACCCGTGTCGGGCTGGGGTGCGATGCCTCGGGATCGATGTGCGTGGGGAGGTCAGGATGTCGGAGGCGCCATCTAGTTTCCCCCATGAACAAGAACAGCGACATGATTGCGTGTGCGGCAGAGGCTTTGCGTGGCTTCGAGGCGATATGGAACCTATCTGTGTCCGACTTAATCGCCGTCGAGAACGGTCACCACTTCCATCGGGGGTGGCACATCGGCTGGATGTGGGGAAGTGACGAAGTGGACGGTTGCCACCTCGATTTCCTGAGTGAGCATCGTATGGCAGGGATTAGCGTTGCGCGGATTGCCCCGAATGGCTCGCGGACATGGATCGCCGCGCCCAAGGAAATGCGACGTCTCGGCGCAACACCGGAGGAGGATGACCGGCTGGAAAGCGAGTATCTCGAGCACAACCGACGGGCGTACGCCGATCTGCGCCGGAGGGGACTACTCCCTCCGTTTGGCGCAAATATCGGGAGCCAGGTCATCAATGAGGTCTTGCAGACTGGCGCCGGAGAAGCGCCCCCTCCTCAGAGCACGTCATGACCGCGATCCATGGTGCGACAGAGTCTCAGGAGACGCCTCCGGCCCAGACAACTCAGTGGCGGATGGTCACATCCGTGCCGGCATGCGGTTGGCGAAACGGCCTATTCGGCGGCCGCGTGCCACTCGTTCGGGTACGGCGAACGAGTTGACGGCACGCGCGCGGCCTCGGCCCACTCGAGTACCCAGTCGGGAATGAGCGCGGGCACATCGGCGGCCTCGTGCAGCTGCTCGATCACATCGGCATGGCCAAGCGCGCCGTTCGGGCCGGTGAAGCGGCCGACCACGAACGCCTGCGCGTAGATCTCGCCGTCCTTCACGAAGCGGTGCTCGATATAGAAGTTGCGGTCATCCATGCCGAGGTAGCGCGTGTTGAGGTCGTACTTGTCGCCGAGCGTGAGCGACTTGCGGTAGGTGATGGTCTGGCGCGCGACGACCGCGTTCCAACCGAGTGTCTGGATGCGCTTCCACAACCCTGTGCGCAGCATGAAATCGAGGCGCCCGAGATCCTGAATCGTCAGATATGTGCCATTGTTCATGTGCATTTGCACGTCGAGGTCAATGGGGCGCACCTTCATTTGGATGCGCGAGATGTCACGAACATCGCGGGGGCGGGCCATCTTTGCCTGCAGCCACACGCGGAGCATGCGCCAGAAAAACTTCACGCGCCGAGCCTAGGTGGCTGTGCGCGTGAAGCAATGACGGTTGTCGAGACCCTACAGTCATTAGCGGCCGTCGAGCGGCAGGTTGATCTTGCCGGTCTCGGGGCGACCCTCGTCAACGGCGGGCACGTCCTCCGGCGGTACGTCTTCGCCGAGTTCCTCGCGCTCGAGACGCATGAGCTCGCGAAGGTCGAGCGCGCTCGTCTCGGCGAGTGGCTCGCCCATGACGATCCACTCCATGCCGTCGAGCAGTGATGCGACCGAGCGCTGGCGGGCGACGACGTCGATGCGCAGGCCGAGGGCGCGCGCATCCTTCGCCGTGCGGGGGCCGATCGCCGCGAGCAGGAGATCGCTCGGCACCGGCGAGAATTGCTTCTGGACCTGCTCGGCGACCGAGCCCGAGGTGATGAGCACGGCCCGGATGCGGCTGTTGCGAATGTCGTGCTGGATCGACTCGGCCGCGGGCACGCCGACGCTGCGGTAGGCGATGACCGAGTCGACGCTGTGGCCGCGGCGCGCCAGGCCGTTCGAGAACGCCGGTTTCGAGTGCTCGGAGTGGAGCCAGAGCACGCGAATCTTCGGCATGCGCCGACCGCTCTCGCGCCATTCGACGAGCAGGCCCTTCGCCGAATTGTCATGCGTCGGCACGAAGTCGACCTTGTAGCCCGCCGCCGAAAGGGCGGTCGCCGTGGTCTCACCGGCCGCGGCAATGCGGGTGCTCTCGGGCACCCGAGCTTGCAGCGAGTGCATGACGTCGACGGTCGTTGCGCTCGTGACCACGAGCCAGTCGTACTCGCCGCGCTCGAGCCGCACGAGCGCATCCATGAGCTTCGGCGAGTCGCCGGGTGCCGGGCTCGCGAAGTTGATCAGGGGTGCGGTAATGGGAAACGCTCCGCGGGCGCGCACGGCTTCGGCCACGTCGTGGCCGAAGGTGCCGCCGCGAGGAACCAGAATCTTCCAACCGCGAAGCGGTCCAAGCGTTCGTTGGCTAGTCATGGCAGCGGGTCATCGGAGAACTTCAAATACCTCAGAGGAGTTGATCCAACGGCCGGTCAGCGGGGTGCCGGCCACGGCGATGGAGTCGCCGAAGGGTTCGGAGGGGTCGCCGAGCAGCCACTGCGGCTCGTCGGCCTCGGCCACAATCGTAAACGCGTCGATACCGACGCCGACGCGCGAGTGCAGGCTCACGACCGCCGCAGCATCTTCGTCACCGAAGTCGTCGTCTTCGTCGTCGTCNCTCGGTCTCGTCGACCGCCTCGATCGGTTGGAAGTTCGGTTCGGCGTGACGACCCGAGCCGCCCTCGGTCGTGCCGAACGCGTCGACGAAGCTGATCCACGCGCCCGCCTCGGGCTCGAGCTCGGTGAGCTCGACCGTGAGGTCGGCCGACACGGGAGCGGTCGCAAAGTAGCGGCTGAACACGCGCAGCAGCTGGCGGTACGCCCACTGGAGGTCGTCGGCCACAGGGCCGCGCAGCCAGAGGCACACAGCGGGGTCGGCGAAGCTGCCGAGGGTGAGGTCGTAGATGCCGCGGACCTCGACGCCCTCCACGCGAATCTCGGCGAGCACGCCCTCGAAGTGCTCGAGCGACTTCACGGCCTCGTCGGCCGCAGCAACTTCGGCGTAGTCGCTGTCGGTGTTGATGCCGAACGTGGCGAAGACCGAGTAGGTCACCGGCTCGTCGGTCGTCTCGAGGCCTTCGCCCTCAAACGGTGCTGCTTCGGTCATGCCGACTCCTTTGCTTAGCCCTTGCGGTTCGCGAGCACGATGGCGCCCGCAACGATGCCCACGAGACCGAGCACGGCGCCGCCAAGCAGGCCGTAGACGCGGGTCGGGTTTTCGTCTTTCGCGCGCAGGAACTGCGCCTTGCGGTCGTCGGCCCACTCGCCGACGCGGGCGGGCACGTCGAGCCGGTACTCGAGTGCGTTGAGCGTCTCGGCGAGTTCGCGGCGCAGCTCCTCGCGGCTGCGGCTCGAGGTGTCGTTACTCATACTTGCCCATTCCCTTCAGAGCGTTGAGGTCTTGCTGAACCGATTTGACCGTGTTCTGCGGCACGACGCCCTGCATGCGCTTGAACAGCATGATGGCGACGAGCGCGGCGATGATCATGATCACGAGCAGCGCGCCCGCGACGATGAGCGCCGACAGCCACGGCGCAAACACCGTGTTCAGGCCGAGAATCGCGGCGGTGATGAGCACCGCCCAGAGCGTGATCGCGAAGAACGCGACAACCGCGAACAGGCCCGCGCCAATGCCGCCCTTAATGGCCTTGCCCTGCAACTCTTGCTTCGCCTCGGCCGCCTCGGCCTTGGCGAGCTCGATGCCGAGCCGCGGCACATCGCCGAGCAGCTTGCCGAGCGGTCGCTTGGACTTCGGGTTGAACTTGCCGAAGCGCATCGGAGCTTCCGTGTTCGGGAAGGGTCCGCGCGCGTCGGACGCGTTCGGTTTGTCGTAGGTACTCACAGGTGCCCCCTTGATTTCGAATCCACGGATGAGGTCGCGGCGACGCGACTAGCGCGGGTTGCGCGTGCCCTTGGCGCGGGTGCCGTCGCCGANCGAGGTTGCCGAGACCGGCGCCGATCTGGCCCACGCCCTTGAGCGTGCTCGTGACGAAGCTCGGCACGTAGGTGTCGACGAGGCCAGCAACGTTATCGCGCTGCTTCACAACGGCCTTCGAATTCCAGAGTGCGTCTGCGCGCTCCGAAATCTGCTCGTATCTTTCGCGTCCTGCACGGGTCCCCAGTACGTATCCCGTGGCGATGCCGGCAATGAGTGCGATCTTGGTTGCAGCCTTCATGGTGCGTCCTTCACAGTCGGTGGGTGATCCGGCAAACCACGTTAGTCACCGGATATATCGGTTTCGTGAGAGTGGACCCGCGCTACCAAATCTCAACACGGTCAGCTTCGTCAAGCCAAAGCGCGTCGTCGGGGCCAACCTCGAAGGCGTCGTAGAACGGGGTGAGGTTGCGCACGATCTGGTTGCAGCGGAACTCGGCGGGCGAGTGCGGGTCGACCGCGAGCAACATCTTCATGTATTCGGGGCGACGCTTCTCGCGCCAAGCCTGGGCCCACGACAGGTAGAAGCGCTGGGCGCCCGTGAGCCCGTCGATGACCGGCGACTCGGCCCCGTCGAGGTGGCGCAGGTACGCCTTCCAGGCAATGCCAAGGCCGCCGAGGTCGCCGATGTTCTCACCGATCGTGAGCTCACCGTTGACGGTCTCGCCGTCGAGGTCCGCGGGAGAGAGGGCCGAGTATTGGCCGATGAGCGAGGCCGTGTGTTGCTCGAAGGCCTCGCGGTCGGACTCGGTCCACCAGTCGACGAGCCGGCCGTCGCCGTCGTACTTCGACCCCTGGTCGTCAAAGCCGTGGCCGATCTCGTGGCCGATCACCGCGCCAATGGCGCCGTAGTTCGCCGCCGCATCGCGGTGTTCGTCGAAGAACGGCAGCTGCAGGATTGCCGCGGGGAACACGATCTCGTTCTGGTTCGGCAGGTAGTAGGCATTCACCGTCTGCGGGGTCATGAGCCACAGGTCTCGGTCGACCGCCTTGCCGATGCGCGCGTAGACGCGCTCGGTCTCGACGACCGTCGAGCGGCGCACGTTACCGACGAGGTCGCGGGGCGACACCTCGAGCTGCGAGTAGTCGAGCCACTTCACGGGATAGCCGATTTTTGGCGTGAACTTCGCAAGCTTCTCGAGCGCCTTGCGCTTCGTGTCTTCGCCCATCCACTCGAGCTCGGTGATCGAGTCGCCGTAGGCGGCGAGCAGATCGGCCACGAGCGCATCCATCTTGCTCTTGGCCTCCGGCTTGAAGTGGCGGCGCACGTACTCCTCGCCGACGACCTCGCCGAGCAGACCCTCGACGTGGGCGACGCCGCGCTTCCAGCGGGCGCGCTGCTGGGGCACGCCCTGCAGCGTGGTGCCATAGAACTCGAAGTTCACCGACGAGATCTCGGGCGAGAGCACCGCCGAGTAGCCCAGCGCGATGCGCCAGATGAGCCAGTCGCGCCACGCGTCGAGGCGGTCCTCGGTGAGCAGCGTCGCGACGCCTTCGAAGAAGCTCGGCTCGCTCACGACGAAGCGATCGAGCGCACCCTCGGGCAGCTGCAGCTCCTGCAGCCAACCGCGCATGTCGAGCCCCTCGAACTTCGCGAGGAACTCGTCGAGCGTTGTCGGGTTGTAGGTCTGGTCGGCCTCGCGCGTGCGCACGACGTCCCAGTGGTGCTTCGCGATCTCGGTCTCGAGGTCGAAGATCCGCTGTGCGCGACCCTCGGGGTTCGGCACGTCAACGAGGCGCAGCATCCGGTCGATGTGCGCGACGTAGGCCTCGCGGATCGGCGCGTACTGCTCTTCGCGGTAGTACGACTCGTCGGGCAGGCCAAGGCCGCCCTGCTCGGCGTAGAGGATGTTCGTGTCGGGGTCGCCGACGTCGCCGATGACGTACATCGCGGCGAAGCCGGAAACACCCTGGCGCTCCTGACGGCCGAGCACCCAGAGGAACTCCTCGATCGATGAGACGACGAGCGCCTGCATGATGTCCTGCGTAATCGGTTCGGCGCCGAGGCGGGTCAGCAGCTCCTCGTCCATGAACGCGGCGTAGGCGTCGGCCGCCTTGCGCAGCGGCGTGCCGGGCTCAGCGTCGGCGTGCTCCTCGAGGATCTCGCGCACCGCGACCTCGGCCTCATCGGCGAGTTGGTGGAACGAGCCGTAGCCGCTCTTGTCAGCGGGAATCTCGGTCTCGCGCAGCCAGGCGCCATTGACGTGACGGAACAGGTCGTCCTGCACCCGAACATCCTGGTCAAACGAACCGCTGTCGATGCCCGAGGGCAGCTGCTCGGTGGGCTCCGTTGCATTCTCTGCAGTCATACGCCCAACCCTATGCCAGGCCAGCCGCGACCGAGGTGGGTGCGAATGCTTCCTACAATGGGCGCGATGGCCACACAGCAACTCACGCGCCGGATGCTGGCGCTCGCGATCCCCGCCCTCGGCGCGCTGATCGCGCAGCCGCTGTTCGTCGCGACCGACACCGCAATGGTCGGCCACCTCGGCGAACCGGTGCTCGCGGGCCTCGCCGTCGGCTCGACCGTCGTCACGACGCTCGTCGGGCTCATGGTGTTTCTCGCCTACACGACGACCCCGATGGTCGCCCGTCGCCTCGGCGCCGGCGACAAGCCCGGGGCCGTGCGCGCGGGCATCGACGGCATGTGGCTCGGCCTGGGCTGCGGCGTCGTGCTGCTGCTGATCGGCCTGCCGCTTGCATCGCCGATCGTCGCGAGCTTCACGCAGGATGCGCTGGTCGCCGACGCGGCAATGAGCTACCTCACGATCTCGCTCTGGGGCCTACCCGGCATGCTGCTCACGCTCGCCGCGACCGGCCTGCTTCGCGGACTGCAGGACACCCGCACCCCGCTCATCGTCTCGGTCGCCGGCGCCCTTGCGAACGTGCTGCTCAACGCCGTATTCATCTACGGCCTCAACCTCGGAATCGCAGGTTCGGCCCTCGGCACCGTCGTCGCTGAGTGGGGCATGGCGCTCGTCTACGTCGCCATCGCCCGCAAGGCGGCGATCGCACACGGCGTGACCCTGCAGCCTGGCATCGGTGACCCACGCCAGGCGCTCACCGCCTCAGGCCTCATGATTCTGCGCACCGTGACGATGCGCATTGCGCTCATCGTGCTCGTCTGGGCTGGCGGCCAGCTCGGCGTCACCGAGCTCGCGACGCTGCAGGTGACGTACACGATCTACAACGTGCTCGTGTTCGTGCTCGACGCGCTTGCGATCGCCGCGCAGGCGATGGTCGGCCACGACCTCGGCGTCGGCGACCGCGACACCGTGCGGCGCGTGACGCGGCTGCTGATCTGGTGGGGCATCGGGCTCGGCCTCGCGCTCGGGGTGCTCGTCGCCGTGACTTCGAGCGTGCTCGGCTACATCTTCACGACCGATGCGCGCGTGCTCGAGCTGCTGCCCGGCGCAATCGCGACGATGGCCGCGACGCTGCCGCTGTGCGGCTTCGTATTCGCGCTCGACGGCGTACTCATCGGCGCGGGCGACATTGCCTACCTCGCGTGGGTCGGCCTGATCAACCTCGCCGTCTTCGCGGTGTGCGTCTGGCTCGTGCTCACACTCGTACCCGCCGAGAGCGGCCTCTACTGGCTCTGGGCCGCCTACGGCGGTGGCTTCATGCTCTCGCGCGGCGCGACGCTCGCCGTGCGGGTCGCAGGCAGCCGCTGGATCGTGACCGGCGCATCCCGCTAGCCCGGCCGCGCACGCCGAGCAGCTAACCTATCGGGGTGCGTTTGGTGATTGCTCGTTGCTCAGTCGACTATGTCGGTCGGCTCACTGCCCATTTGCCCGAGGCGACGCGTCTGCTGATCCACAAAGCCGACGGCTCGCTGCTCGTGCACAGCGACGGCGGCAGCTACAAGCCCCTCAACTGGATGAGCCCGCCGTGCGTGTTCGCCGAGGTCGAGCCGAGCGATGAGCAGGCGGATGCGGGCATCGCGAAGATCTGGGAGGTCACCCACAAGAAGACGGGCGACAAGCTCCGCGTGCAGCTTTTCGAGATCATCAGCGACTCCGACCACCACCTCGGCGTCGACCCGGGCCTCACCAAGGACGGCGTCGAGGCCCACCTGCAGGAGCTCCTCGCCGCGCAGATCGAGCGACTCGGTGACGGCCACGAATTCGTGCGCCGCGAGTACATGACCGCGATCGGCCCCGTCGACATTCTCGCGCGCGACGAGTCGGGCAAGTCGGTCGCCGTCGAGATCAAGCGCCGAGGCGAAATCGATGGCGTCGAGCAACTCACGCGCTACCTCGAGCTGATGAACCGCGACCCGCTGCTCGCGCCTGTGACAGGCGTGTTTGCGGCGCAGGAGATCAAGCCGCAGGCCCGTACGCTCGCCGAGGACCGCGGCATTCGCTGCGTCGTACTCGACTACGACGACATGCGCGGCACCGACTCGGGCGCTCCGCGGCTGTTCTAGGCTGCCCGCGATGCGATTCTTCTTCGACGCCCGGTACATCCGCACCGACTTTCACGACGGCATCAGCCGCTACACGGCGCAGCTCGGCAGCGCCGTGCACGCGCTCGCCGCCGACGAGGTGACGTTTCTCATTCATGACCGGCGCCAGCTCGAGCACCTGCCCGGGGGTGCCAACTGGCTGCTGTTTCACTCGAACGAGTCGGCGCTCGAGCCGATCGCGGCGCTGAAGCTGAACAAGTACCGGCCCGACGTCGTCTTCTCGCCGCTGCAGACCATCGGCACGACCGGCCGCAAATACAAGGCGATCGTGACGCTGCACGACCTCATCTATTACCGGCACCGCCGCCCGCCGAGCAATCTCAATCTCGCGCTGCGCCTCGGCTGGCGCGCGTACCACCTCACCTACTGGCCGCAGCGGGCCGCACTCAATGGCGCCGATGCCGTTGCGACGGTGTCGGAGGTCTCGAAGCGCGAGATCGTCGGCCATCGCCTCACGAAGCGGCCGGTGCACGTGATTCCGAACGCGCCGAACGACCTGCGCGCGCTGCTGCCCGCCGGCGCGAGCCCCGCATCCGGCACCGGCCGCAATCTCATCTATATGGGCTCGTTCATGCCCTACAAGAACGTCGAGACGCTCATTCGCGGCATGGAGCTGCTGCCCGGCCGCACCCTGCACCTGCTCAGCCGCATCTCGCCCGAGCGGCTCGAGGAGCTCGAGCGGGTGGTCGAGCAGACACCGCTCGCCGACGGCTCCGAGATCGTGTTCCACGGCGGCGTGAGCGATGAGGAGTACGCGGCCCTGCTCGCCGACGACGCGCTGCTCGTCTCCGCATCGCTCGACGAGGGCTACGGCCTGCCGATCGCCGAGGCCCTCGCGCTCGGCGTGCCCGCCGTGGTGAGCGACCTCGAGATCTTTCACGAGGTCGCGGGCGACGGCGCCGCCTACTTCGCGGCGACGAGCCCCGACGAGTTCGCGCAGCAGGTCGAATCACTCAGCACGCCCGAGGGGCGCCAGGCGACATCGGCCGCCGGTCTCGAGCACATTTCGCGGTTCACGTGGGCTGCCTCGGCGCAGCGGCTGCTCGAGCTGGCGCGCGAACTCAAGGGGTAGGGACCGAATCCGAGCGTCTAGATCTCGACACAAGTTGTCATTTTTTAGACGCAGTACATTTGCTGTTGACAGCTGTCGTCGATCTGTGCAGAATTGCTACTGTCCCATGGAGCATTGATGCCATCTCAAACAGAGAGACTCCGATGAAAAAAATCGTCTGGCAATCGTCCTAACAACCGCTGCTCTCACCGTCGCTAGCATTGCTGGCGGCGCGGGAGCCGCAAACGCAACAACTGAGTACCCACAAGGCGGTACTTGGCAATACGGTGTACACGAACCGTCCAGCACAATCTTGGTGTATTCGAACTACCACCACCCGTCCAAGAAGCATCGATCTACAGCATGCAATAAGAACTCGTGTAGTCGTTCCGCCGACAAGGGCGCAAACGTCTGGTCTTATGCGAGCATCACAGCGAGCGGATCCATCTTTGGCGGGAACGGCAACACCGCCTACTATCACGTCTACTAGTTGAGAGCTGCATGGCGGGATGACATTGTTCGTTGCCCGCCATGCGGCCCCTCCCCGTCTAGCAACCGGACCGGAGTTTAATGATCGCCTGGAAGCACTCAAGGGATGCACTGCACGCTATCGCCACTTGTGTCGGGTTGGCGTTAGTTCTGAACGGCTGTACTGCAACCGCCGAAGAGCCGCATCAAGACCTCGTGGACACCACAGAGAATCTATCAACAGAAGCTCCGGAATTCTCAGGCCCTTGGGCGAGTGAATTCACCGCAGCGTATCAAAAAGCACCGAATGCGCAAGTACGGGAGTATCTCGCTGACGAAGAAATTAGCGAGGCAGAGAAACAGACGTTAACCGAGTCATTCCGCACTTGTCTGGCCGCGCAGGGCGTAACCTTTGACGATTTCAACGAAGATGGTTCCTTCGAATTCACCTTCGAAGAATCGGTCGGCCCTGACAACGCGAACACAATCGCCGACGAGTGCTCTGCCAGCGAGGGTGTCGACACGGCGATAAGCCTCTACTATTCGATCCACGCCAACCCCGAAAACAAAGATCAAAGCGTCGATATCGCAGCATGCATGGTTCGTTCGGGCACAGTGATCTCGACGTACAGTGCGGAGGACTACAAGTCATCGCCCCTCAGCGATTACGTTCTCGGCGACGAGGCGGCGGCGATCGAGGCAGTCCAGATGTGCGAGAGCAATCCGACGGGTGCCTTCGGTGGCTAGGTGGAGCGGCACGAAAGCAGGAGTTGCAATCGCTGTCGCCGTCACCGTGTTCGCGACCGGAGCTGCGGTGGGGCACCTGACCCTGCCAGGCAATGCCCCTGACCAGCTGGCACAGGCGTCAACGATCACCGAGTTTGCAGTAACTACCGAGTCGTTCGACGACGCCCGAACCGTGCAGGTTCGCTTTGATTCAACGGGGAACACCGAAGTGACCCCCGAGACCGCGGGCCGGGTCACTTCAACTTCATGCGTGACCGGGGGCTCGTTCACATCGGGCACGGTCGCCGCAGCGATCGACGGCGTCGAACTGCTCGCGCTCAGCACGACGACTCCGCTCTGGCGATCACTCACGGTAGGCGACACCGGCGACGATGTCGAAGCCCTCCGAACCGAGTTGGTGCGCCTCGGCGTAGATGTCGCAAGTACAGGTGCCGTTGATGCCGAGCTCATCAATGCATTCACGTCGCTTCTTGGCAGCAACTCTGCAAATGCAACGACGATTCCGCTCGAGCGCATCTTGTGGTTGCCGTCATCAGAAGCACACATCGTCTCGTGCGATGCGCCGCTAGGCGCCACCGTAGATACTGGCACCCCGCTGGCGACCGTCGCGGGCCTTATCAACGGCATCCAAGTGCTCGATTTCCCGACCGATCTCGTTCCAGGCGAACACGTGCTCGAAGTCGCTGGCATCACTGCGCCAGTCAACGAGTCCGGTGCCGTTACCGACGCGGCTGCTCTGGAAGCCGCGGGCCAATCGTCCCAGTGGCTCTCAGCATCAACCGCGGAGAATCCCGCTGACGCCGCGATCTCGGGGGTTGTTGCGCTCACTGTGCCGGTCTCCGTCGCGGCCGTCGCACCCGCGGCCGTATTCGCGGTAGACGGCACCAGCGCGTGCATTGCGACCGCCGATACCGACATTGCTGTCACGGTCATCGGTTCACGACTCGGCAAGACATATGTTGAGCCCGCTGCTGGGGGCGAGCTGCCGGCAACGGTGACGGCGCCCAGCGACCCACGACGCGACTGCAATCCGCAATGAGCGGAGTGCGCCTGCAAGGCCTCGGCCACCGTTTCTCAACTGAGGGGCCGTGGTTGTTTCGCGATCTCACCGACACATTCGTGCCCGGCGAGCGTTGCGCGGTGACTGGGCCCAGCGGGAGCGGGAAGAGCACGCTCCTCTCCATCATCGCGGGCTGGCTCAAACCCGCCGAGGGTGACGCCGTCCTCGACGACATTGCAAAGGTGCAGTGGGTGTTCCAGAATCCGCACGGGGTCCCCCGCCGAGCTGCGATCGATCACATCGCGCTCCCGCTCCTTGCCGCGGGGCTGACTCCCAAAGAGGCGGATGCGCAGGCCGAAGAGTTGTGTGAACGGGTCGGTCTCGACCACATCATCGACCGACGTCCGTTCTCTCAATTGTCAGGTGGCGAGGGTCAGCGCCTCATGCTCGCGCGCGCCCTCTCAGCTGGCCCCGATCTCTTGCTTGTCGATGAACCAACTGCTCAGCTTGACCGTCGCAATGCGCACACTGTCAACAGGGCCATCGCAGCGATCGGTGACGCGGGTGGCATCGTGCTCGTCGCGACCCACGACGCCGAGACAGCTGCATCCTGCGACCGACAGGTCGACCTCGGAGCCTACGCAGCGGGCGAACGGGTGGGTTCATAATCATGCGGGCCGATGCCATCGTTCGTGAGGCGACAAGAGATGTCTTAACGGGAACGGCGCGAGTCCTTACCCTCGGGCTCGTCTATGTCTGCCTCATCGGCATTCTGCTGCTTCACGAACTCACTTCGGTGATCGACCTTCTCGATGCCGCTGACGACTACCAAGCGCGGGGCGCAAACGTGCACGTCGTGACGGCCGAGGGCCGTATCGACGGGGCGGCCTGCGAAGCACTCAGTGCCGACTTCGGAGTCGATAGCGCCGCAGTCCGCGCGCTTCCCGGTCAGTTGCGCGTCAACATCATGCAGAACGTCCCCCTCAGCCAGTACGCCGCCACCCCCGGTATCGCGGCCGTGCTCGGCGTGACTGCAACCAACGGGGGTCCAACGCCAAGCGGCGCATTTGTTGGCTCCCCAGTCCTCAACGAGTTTGGTGCCACCACCAGACTCGCCACGAACGCCGGTGACATCGATATCGCCGGCGTCTACTCCTATCCCGACGACGGCCGCCGTGAGGGCTACGGTTACGCGGTCATGCTCCCCGAGCCCGTGGGCGAGGTTGCATACGACGAATGCTGGGTCCGCTCGTGGCCCGAACCCGCAAACCTCAACGCCATGCTGAGTTCGGTGGTGCTCCCCGCAGCGACCGCGGACGAGGGCGGCCCCGAGTTCGTGCAGCTCAATCCGTCGCTGGGAAGCAGCTTCGATGGTGCCTCGATGTTTGCCGATCGACTGAGTCGGTTCGACGGGGTCGCTGCCGTCGTGTTTGGCGCCGTCCTCGGGTTCTTCGCTGTACGGGCGCGTCGCCTCGAACTCGCGTCGGCCCGGCATGCGGGGGTGTCGACCAGCGCCCTGCTGCGCATCCAACTACTCCAACACGGGGTCTGGCTGCTGCTCGCCACGGCGGTGCTTATTTCGTTCACGCTCGTGGCGGCCACGACGCATTCAGATTCGTTGGGCTCGCTGCTAGGCCTTGGGCTGCGCGTGATCCTGCTTGGCGTCCCCGGGGCCGTCGCGGGCATCACCATCGCAGTCGTGAGCATCCGCGAACATGCCTTGTTCGCGTTCTTCAAAGAACGGTCGTAGCCGCTGACGCTCAGTGGCGTGAGGCTACCCTGGAGCGCGTGACCACCGACGAATCGATTGAGACCCGCACGGCGCAGCCCGCCGCATCCCTGCCGCCCCGCGCCGTGAGCCTGCCGCACGGCACCGGCATCGCGCCGTTTACGGCCGTGCTGTGGGATCTCGACGGCACGATCAGCGACTCGGCCGCCGGCATCATCGACGCGATGCGCCGCACCTATGACACGCTGCGCATGCCGATTCCCGACGGCGCGACGCTGCGCAGCTACGTCGGCCCTCCGATCATCGACACGTTCCGCGAGCAGGGGCTCGACGACGCGATCGAGATCAACCACGCGCTCGAGACGTACCGCGAGATTTACGACGCGGATGGCCTGCTCGCGTCGCCGCAGTTCCCCGGCGTCGGCGACATCATCCGTGAACTGAACGCCGCTGGCATGCCGCAGTCGACCGCGACGAGCAAGCCCGAGGATGCTGCGACCCGCGTGCTCGAGGCGTACGGTCTCGCCTCGCAGTTCGACTTCATCACCGGCGCGACCGCCGACGAGTCGCGCTCCGAGAAGGCCGACGTCGTAGCCGAGGCGCTCGCTCGCCTGCGCGGCGCCGGCGTCGACCTTAGCAACGTGCTCATGATCGGCGACCGGTTCTACGACGTCGAGGGCTCGGGCGAGCACGGCGTACCAGCGACCTACGTCACCTGGGGCTACGGCCACCTCGGCGAGGAGGCCGGTGCGGTTGCCGTCGTCACGACGCCGGCCGAGCTGCGCAGCGTGTTGGGACTGCCGCAGTAGGGGGCCGGCGAGTGAGGAGCAGGATGCGCACACAACGACTCCCCCGCCCCGCCGCCTTCACGGTGCTCGCGACGCTGCTCGCCGCGATCATCCTGGCGCTGACCCCGACCGCCGCGAGCGCGCNAACAGCCTGCAGCCACCGGCGTCAATGACTTCTCGTTTTCGAGTTGGCACACCGAGATCGACGCGACGATCGACCGAGGCGCCTTCGGCGGCGAGGTCGTGCGCTCGAAGTTCACCGAGACCATCACGGCCGAGTTCCCCGATTTCGACCAGAACCGCGGCATCGTGCGCGGGATTCCCGTCGACATGGGCGGGCAGACGATGCGCATCGAGGATGTCTCGGTGACCGATGGCGACGGCAATCCCGTGCCGTACGATACCGAGCAGGAGTTCGGGGCGAACGACCTCGTGCTCGTGATCGGCAACGAGTTCGTGCACGGCTCGACGACCTACGTGATCGAGTACACCCTCGTGAACACGCTCATCGCGTATGACTCTTCGTACCCCCACGTGCTCTACGCCCCAAACCTCACGCCGCCGAATCGGTACCAAGACATCGAGGAGTTCTCGGCCGAGGTGCGCCTCGACTCCGAGCTCTGGCAGGCGCTGCGCGAGCAGTCCGACAACGACGACTCCCCCGGCTACGACGGCCTCGACGCGAACTGCTACATCGGCGCGAGCTTCAAAGATGACTACTGTGACTTTTCGGTCGAATCTGGTGACGGCGTCACGGTCATCACCGTCGATTCGGTGAACCTCGGCGAGGAGGACGTCACGCTCGACCTGCGGCTCGACGCGAGCGAGGTGCAGCTGCCGAACTTCCTCGAGAAGCTCAGCGACACGCAGCGGCTCGCGTTCTGGCTCGTGCTCGGCACGCTCGCCGTGGCGATCGCACTGCTCGTGCTGCTGCAGCGCTCGCGCAGGCCCCGGCCGCTCACGCCGATCATCCCCCGCTACTCGAGCGACATCTCGCCCATTCGAGCGGCCATCGTGCTGCAGGGTGGTCGCCTGCCGGATCAGGGCCCGCCGTTCCGTGCCCACGTGCTCGACGCCGCCGTGCGCGGTGGCGTGCTGCTCGAGGAGTACCGGCCGAAGAATGCCAAGCCAGACTCGAAGCCACTTGTACGAGTGCGCTATGCCGAGCCCACCGAGGAGCTCCCGGGGCAGACCAAGCATTTCCTCCACAATGTGCTCGACATTCGCGAGTCGGGCGACAACGAGTTGCTCGTGAATAACAGCCAGACGCTCGTGAAGCGCTGGCGCCCGTTCGTCAAGGCCGCGGTCAAGCGGGTCGAAACGGATGGGCTCGCCGACGTTTCGGGGCGGGTGCGGCTTTGGAAGCTGCTCGCGTCGATCGCTATCTTGCTCTTCATCGCCGCCGTTGCGTTCGTGATCGGGCAATTCGCGCATGTGAGCGAGGACGTCATGTGGATTCCCCTCTGCTCAACGATCCTCGGCATCGTGGCCGTCATTGCGCTGCTCGTCGTGATCACCCTCAACCCACGCACACTCACCCAGTCGGGACGCGAGGTGCTCACCGAACTCTACGGCGTGCGCGACTACCTGCGCCTCGCCGAGGAAGACCGACTTCGAGCGCTGCAGGGCCCCGACACCGCCGAGCGCATCTCCGGGCCTGGCCCCGACTCAGCGACCGTGCTGCACGTGTACGAGCGGCTGCTGCCATTCGCGGTGCTGTTCAAGATGTCCAAGAAGTGGTCGGAGCTCATCGATCTCAAATACGCCGAAGCGCAAACCTCGCCGTCGTACGTGAGTGGTCACGCCGCGGGCATCATGTGGGCCGACCAGCAACTCCACGGGGTGAGCCCGACTTACTCCGCGCCGAGCGACTCGAGCGGCGGCGGCTACTCAGGCTCGTCGAGCTCGTTCTCGGGCGGCGGCGCGGCCGGCGGCGGTTTCGGCGGAGGTTCAGTCGGCGGGCACTAAATTCGCAGCCATGACTGATCCGAAGT
Source organism: Gulosibacter sediminis (assembly GCF_014904065.1). Classification (GTDB taxonomy): domain Bacteria; phylum Actinomycetota; class Actinomycetes; order Actinomycetales; family Microbacteriaceae; genus Gulosibacter; species Gulosibacter sediminis. Next base: position 26,785 of record NZ_JACXJG010000025.1, read on the forward strand.
TGACGCGTGAGGTGAGCGCCAGGGTCTCGCGACGCTGGCCGCTCGTCTCGGCCATTACGGCGTTCGTGCTCGTCGCGGTGCTNCGCGCTCATCGTTGTCTACCGCGAGGCGAACAAGCCGTTCGGCTTCGAGGTCGAGTGGATGAGCGAGCTCGTCGAGCACCGTGGCGAGCCCTGGACCTGGCTCGCGCTTATTTCAATAGCGTCGGCGGTGGCGTGCTCGCGATCGCCGTGATTCCCGTCGTGACGATCGTGGGGCTGCTACTGCTTCGGCGGCCGTGGGCGGCGCTCTACTACGCCTCCGCGACAATCCTCGCGACGCTCATCGTGCAGCTCGTGAAGAACATCGTCGGGCGCCCGCGCCCCCTCGACATCCTCGTCGCGGCCGACCCAGGGTCGTTCCCTTCGGGCCACAGTGCGAATGCTGCGGTCATGGCTGCGACGTTCGCGATCATCTTCCCCCGCGTCTGGGTCTGGGTCGCCGGCGCGGTCTACACGGTCGGCATGATGCTCTCGCGTACCTACCTCGGCGCGCACTGGATCTCCGACACCATCGGCGGCCTGCTCATTGCGCTCGGCATCGCGATCATCATCTGGGCTCCGCTCGCGAGCCGGCTGCAGCGCGAGCGCGAGCGACCGCATCCGCCTATCTGGCAACGCGTCTCCAGCGAAACCGCGTAGCCTCTCGTGGTGCCGTTTCATTTCGCGATCCTCGACATCCTTGACCCCGAGACCTTGCTGCCCGCGCTCGGGCCCTGGGTGCTCATCGGCATCGGTATCATCATCTTCATCGAGTCGGGGGTGCTCTTCCCATTCCTGCCCGGCGACTCGCTGATCGTCACCGCGGCGATTCTCGCGACGCAGCTCGGCCTCACGCCGTGGTCGATCGCCATCGTCGCGATTGTCGCCGCCATCGCGGGCGACCAGGTCGGCTACTGGCTCGGCATCCGCTTCGGGCGCCGGTTGTTCAAGCCGGATGCGCGCATCCTGCGTACCGAACACCTCGAGACGGCCGAGCGGTTCTTCGCGAAGTACGGCCCGTTCGCGCTCGTGCTCGGCCGCTTCGTGCCCATCGTGCGCACCTATGTGCCGCTCGCCGCGGGTACTGCGTCGCTGAAGTACCGCCGCTTCGTCATGTGGAACGTGCTCGGCGCCCTGCTCTGGGTGATCAGCCTCACGCTCGTCGGCACGCTGCTNGCGGCATTCCGTTCGTGCGCGACAACATCGACGTACTCGCGATCGTCATCGTGCTCGCCTCGGTGCTGCCGGTCGTCATCGGCGCGCTCGTGCGCTGGCGCCGCGAGCGTAAGAATGGCCGCGCCGTGGAGCCGATCGTCGCCGACGACGCGAGCCTGCTCGACTAATCGCGAGGGGCCTCGCGCGACTCGAGGCGCTCATCCACCTCGGCCTCAACGCGCGGTCGTCCGCCGACCAGCCAATATCCGGCGCCGACGATCAGTCCGCCGCCGACTAGGTTGCCAAGCCCGACCCAGAGCAGGTTACCGCCGAACAGCGCCCAGCTCGCGTTCGGGTCGCCGAGCAGTAGGCCGATGCCGTAGGTCGTCATGTTCGCGACGACGTGCTCGAAGCCCGAACTGATGAACGCCGTGATTGCGGCGAAGATGAGCAGGATCTTCGCGACCTCGTTCGCGACTCGCGCGGCCATCCAGATCGCGAGGCAGACAAGCAGATTGCAGAGGATGCCACGGGTGAACAACTCGAGCGGACCTTCGGCTGCCTTCGCGGCGAGCAGTTCGGTGAGCATCGAACCGCCGGCGGCGTTCGCGCGCAGCACGCCCGAGGCGACGATGAGCGCTGAGAACGCGAGCGCGCCGAGCAGGTTCGCCGCGAACGTCGCGAGCATGCCGCCGAGCGCGCGCAGGCCCGAGATACTGCGCATGAGCGCACCCTGCGTCGCGATCATCATGGTTGAGGTGACGAGCTCGCCGCCCGCGAAGACCACGATGGTGAGCGCGACGCCGAACACGAGGCCGGCGACGAGCTTCGCGAAGCCGTCGCCGGCCTCGATGAGCGGGCCCGCCGTGCAGACCATGAGTACGACGCCGACGCCGATGTAGGCGCCAGCGAGCATGCCCGAAACGAGAAGCCGACCGGGTGTGCGCAGCAGCGCCATCTTTGTCGCCGCGGCCTGCGCCTGGGCTTGCAGGGTGTCAGGAATAGCGAGCACGTCGGCGCCTTCTCGAAGTGGTGGTCGCGGCCCTAGTCTTCGTAGTCGGGGGCCGGTTCGACGCCGAGGAACTCCTCGTACGTCGCCGCGCCCGACTCGTGGTAGTCCGCGGCGGCGTCAACGCCGATGAAGCGATAGTGCCACGGTTCGTACTCGTACCCCGTCACGTCGGTCTCGCCATCGGGGTAGCGCAGGATGAAGCCGTACTCGTGCGAGTGCGCGACGAGCCAGTCGCTCGCTTCGGTTTCTCCAAAGCACTCGGTGAGGACGCAGTCGCTCTCGCCGGGCGCCGAGATGTCGGCCGCGAGGCCAGTCTGGTGCTCGCTTGATCCGGGGCGCGCGCTCGTGAGATCGGCGCCCTTCTGCCCGAGGTCTTCGACGTAGCCGTTGTAGAGCTCGGTCTGGAGGTCGTAGTCGCGGTAGCCGCTCGCCATGTCGAGCGTGATGCCGTCGGCGAGCGCGGCTTCGTACATGTCCTTGAATGCCTCGGCCGCGTCCTCGCGCAGCGAGTGATCGTTCATCGACGGGACGTCTAGTTTGGTGAGCTTGATCGTCGGCTTCGGCGCGTAGTCGACGGGGTCGAGCGAATAGTGCTTGTTCACGAGCACCGTGACGCTGCTGCCCGTCGAGATGTCGTAGGGCAAGTCGGTCGTCGGGGCGGCGGATGCGGTGGGCGTGGCCGTCGCGGTCGGGGACTCATTCGCGGTGCCGGACGCGCTCGGCGTCGACGACGCGCTGCTCGAGGGCGTTACCTGGCTGGCCGAACTCGAGTTCGTCGCCTGCACGACCGTGACGACATCGGCGGGCGCGCCCCAGCCGGTCGCCGCCGCGAAGCCGATGCCCACCACCGCGAGCGCCGCGGCACCGGTGATACCGATGACGGCGCGGCGCCGAGCGTAGTTCGGGGTGGTGGTCGACTCGTCGGGGGTGGTCAACGGGTCGGCAGACTCGCTCGGTGAAGACGTCATTCGGCACTTTCTGTTGGACTCGTGCCAGTTTCGCACGCAGAAGGATCCCCGACGGGGAGTACCCGCCGGGGATCCTACGCACGGATGGCGCGCGCCTAGCCGCGGTCGTCGTCGCCCGGCTCGGGCTCCACGCCGCGCGGACGCCAGAGCACGATCTCATTACGGTTGCGCACGCGCTGGCCGCGGGCGACCGCGATGACCTCGCCGTAGCCCGCCGCGAAGACCCGCTCACGGGAGCGCTTGCGCTGCTCCTCGAGCTCGCCCTCGAGGTCACGCACGCGCCGCTTGAGCTCTTGCACTTCTTCGCGCAGTCGCACGACGTGCGAGATGCCCTCGAGCCCGACACCGGCCTCGCTCAGGGAGCCGATCTCGCGGAGCTTCGCGACGCCGGCGAGCGAGTAGCGGCGTACGCGACCCGCGGTCCGGGCGGGTACGACGAGGCCAAGCCGGTCGTACTGCCGCAACGTCTGCGGGTGCATGCCTGCGAGCTCGGCCGCGACGGCGATTGGGAAGACGGGTGCGTCCTCATCCACTTCGTGGGAATGCATTGCACGCATCGTTGGCACCTCCTTCTCGCTAGCCGCGTGCCGCGCGCATCAGCTCGGCACGGGGGTCTTCGTCACCGCTTGCGGCGACGAAGTCCTCGAGCGCCTTGCGCTGTTCGTTGTTGAGACTCTTGGGCACGGCGATCTCGATGCGCACGATCAAATCGCCGCGGCCGCGCTTGCGGGGCACGCCGCGCTCCTTGACTCGCAGGCGCTTGCCCGACGGCGAGTGCGCGGGCACGCGCACCTTGACGGTCTTGCCGTCGGGCGTCGGCACCTCGATGTTCGCGCCGTTGACGGCCTCGGCAAACGTGACGGGCACCGTGACGATGATGTTGTCGCCGTCGCGCGAGAACACGGGGTGCGGGCGCACCGACACCTCGAGGATGAGGTCACCGGGCTCGCCGCCGTTCGGGCTCGGCGCGCCCTTGCCGCGCAGGCGAATCTTCTGGCCATCCTTGACGCCCGCCGGGATGCGCACGGTAATGACCCGGCCGTCACCGGCCTGCAGGTCGATCGTGTCGCCGCGGAACGCGGTCATGAAGCTCAGGGTCGTCTGCGCGCGCTGGTCGGCGCCGCGCTGCGGGCCGGCCTGGCGGAAACCTCCGCCAAAGCCGCCTGGTGCACCGGCGCCCTGACCGAACATGTTGAAGAGGTCTTCGTAGGCGCCCGCGCCGCCCTGGGTGCCGCGGTAGGAATACCCGCCGCCGCCGCCCTGGTTGAACAGGCCGCCGAAGAGGTCGTCGAAGCCGGGCTGACCGCCGGGGCCACCCGGGCCCGCCGAGAAGCGGGCGCCCGAGCCCATGGCGCGAATCTGGTCGTACTCTTTGCGCGTCGTTTCGTCGCTGAGTACGTCGTACGCCTCGGAGATCTCCTTGAACTTCTCCTCGGCCGCCGTGTCACCCGGGTTGGAATCGGGGTGGTACTTGCGCGCGAGTTTGCGATAGGCCTTCTTCAGGTCGGCCTCGCTGATGTCCTTGTCGACCCCGAGCGTCTTATAAAAGTCTTTCTCGAACCAGTCCTGGCTAGCCATACGCTGCTCCTTTCACGCGAGACGGGATGCGCCTCGCAGCTGGATGGGGAATGCGGGGGTGGTACACCTGCCGCATCCCCCCATCCGGGGCCACACTCAGGTGTGCAATTAGTTCGCGGGAACGAAGACCGCGACCTTGGCTGCGCGGATCTCGCGATCGCCGATGCGGTAGCCCACCTCGATGACGTCGGCGATGGTCGCCTCGGTCACCTCGGGGTTCGGCAGCTGCGCGATCGCCTCGTGCTGCTGCGGGTCGAAGGGCTCACCCTTCGCGCCGTAGCGTTCGACGCCGAGTCGCTCGATGGCCGCACGGAGCTTGCTCGCGATCACCTGGAGCGAGCTGCCCTCGGGCAGGTCGCCCGCGGCATCGGCGCGGTCGAGGTCGTCAAGCACCGGCAGCAGCTGCTTGGCCGCCTTCGCGGTCGAGAGCGCTGCGAGCTCCTCCTTCTCGCGCTCGGTGCGGCGGCGGAAGTTCGCGTACTCGGCCTGCACCCGCTTGAGATCGGTGAGGTAGCTGTGCTCCTCCTCGTTGGCGGGCTCGGGATCGGTGTCGCCCTGCGAGTCGCTCGCGGTCGAGGCCTGCATGGCCTCCTCGAGCAACGAGTTCAGGTCGTCCTCGGAGATGGTGGGGAGGTCCTCAGCAGCCTGGTCGCCGGCCGGGGCCGAGTCGGTGCCCGAGGCATCCGACCCGACCTCGGCATCGGCGGCGGCCGAACCCTCCTCGCGAACCTTCCCGGTCTCAGGGTCGATGCGTCGCTTGTCGTTGACGATCGGCTCCTCGCGCTCGTTCTGGTTGTCGTTCGGGTTCTGGTCGCTCATTGCTACTTGTCCTTGTCCTCGTCTTCGTCTTCGACGATCTCGGCGTCAACGATGTCGTCGTCGGCCGCCTGGCCCGCGTCGCCCTCGTTGGGGGCCTGCGGAGCCTCGCCAGCCTCCTGCTGCGAAGCGTAGATCGCTTCGCCGAGCTTGGTCTGCGACTCGTTGAGCTTGTCGAACGCGGTCTTCACTGCGTCGTCGTCGTCACCGGCGAGTGCGGTCTTCAGCGCGTCGACGTCGCCCTGAACCTCGTTCTTGACATCGGCGGGGAGCTTGTCCTCGTTCTCCTTGATGACCTTCTCGACCTGGTAGGCCGTAGTCTCGGCAACGTTGCGCTGCTCAGCAGCCTCGCGACGCTTCTTGTCTTCGGCCTCGTTCTCTTCCGCCTCGCGCACCATGCGGTCGATGTCTTCCTTCGGCAGGCTCGAGCCGCCGGTGATCGTCATCGACTGCTCCTTGCCGGTGCCCTTGTCGGTCGCCGAAACATGCACAATGCCGTTCGCGTCGATGTCGAAGGTGACCTCAACCTGCGGGATTCCGCGGGGTGCCGGCGCGATGCCGGTGAGTTCGAAAGTGCCGAGCGGCTTGTTGTCGCGGGTGAACTCGCGCTCGCCCTGGAACACTTGGATCTGCACCGACGGCTGGTTGTCCTCGGCCGTGGTGAAGGTTTCGCTGCGCTTAGTCGGGATCGCGGTGTTGCGCTCGATGAGCTTCGTCATGATGCCACCCTTGGTCTCGATACCGAGGCTCAGCGGGGTGACGTCGATGAGGAGGACGTCCTTGCGCTCGCCCTTCAGCACACCGGCCTGCAGGGCGGCGCCCATGGCGACGACCTCATCGGGGTTGACGCCCTTGTTCGGCTCCTTGCCGCCGGTGAGCTCCTTGACGAGCTCGGTGACGGCGGGCATGCGGGTCGAACCACCGACGAGCACCACGTGGGCGATGTCGGAAACCTTCACGCCGGCCTCGGCGATGACGTCGTGGAACGGCTTCTTCGTGCGCTCCAGCAGGTCGCTCGTGAGCTCCTGGAACTTCGCACGGCTCAGCGAGACGTCGAGGTTCGCGGGGCCCGCCTCGGTGAGCGAGAGGTACGGGAGCTGAATCGTGGTGCTGCTCGAGTTCGAGAGCTCCTTCTTCGCCTGCTCCGCGGCCTCCTTGAGTCGCTGGAGCGCGATCTTGTCGTTCGCAACGTCGACACCGGTCTGCTTCTTGAACTCCTCGATGAGGTACTCCACGATGCGCTGGTCCCAGTCGTCACCACCGAGACGGTTGTCACCGGCGGTCGCGCGAACCTGAATGGTCGAGAAGTCGTCGTCCTTGCCCACCTCGAGCAGCGACACGTCGAACGTACCGCCACCAAGGTCGAACACGAGGATGAGTTCGTCTTCCTTACCCTTGTCAAGGCCGTATGCGAGCGCCGCGGCGGTGGGCTCGTTGATGATGCGAAGCACGTTGAGGCCCGCGATCTCGCCGGCCTCCTTCGTGGCCTGACGCTCGGCGTCGTTGAAGTACGCCGGAACGGTGATGACCGCGTCGGTGACGCTGTCACCGAGATAGGTCTCGGCGTCGCGCTTGAGCTTCGACAGGATTCGCGCCGAGATCTCCTGCGGCGTGTAGGTCTTGCCGTTGACCGACTTGGTCCAGTCAGTACCCATGTGGCGCTTCACCGAAGCGATGGTGTTGTCGACATTGGTGACCGCCTGGCGCTTCGCGGTCTCGCCGACGAGGACGTCGCCGTCCTTCGTGAACGCGACCACCGAAGGGGTGGTGCGCATACCCTCGGCGTTGGCGATGACCTGCGGCTCGCCACCCTCGAGGACCGCGACGACGGAGTTGGTCGTACCGAGGTCGATACCTACTGCACGTGACATATGTGTGGCTCCTTGCGTGTTGGAACGATTGTCGGGAAGTTGTCTACGGCGGGATTCCGCCGATCGACCAGACCCAGGAACCCCACCAGGGCGACCCTGAGTCGATCTACCTCAAGTTTAGGCTTGAGCCGAATCATGTCAAGTTGAGAAAGCTGAGAGTTGAGTGAACCCGACTCAACTTTGCCGCATCCCCTTTTCGGTCCTGTCGGCGTAGCATTACGACAAGTCGTAGAAGCCGAATTGGGAGGACAGATGCCGGGAACTCGCACACGCGAGCGTGGTGAGCTTGAGACGCAGATCATGCGCGTGCTCTGGAATTCCAGGGCCCCGATGTCGGCGAAGGATATTCAGGCGCAGTTCGATGCAGCCGCGAGCGACGGCGATCCCGTGCCCGCCTACACGACGCTCGTCACTGTGCTTGGGCGGCTCGAGAAGAAGGGTGCCGTACAGCGCGAGGCGGCCTCACCGCGCAAGGTGCGTTACACCGCCTCCCGCTCACAGGAAGAGCAGGCGAGCAGCACGATGCTCGCGGCGCTCGATCGCGTCGCCGACCGCGAGGTCGCGCTCATGCAGTTCGCCGGCANACCTCGACCAAGACGACCTCGACCTGCTCCGCCGCGCCCTCGACGGGGCCCGAGCCTAGGGGCGCCCCGGCACCATGATCCCCGGCCTGGTCTCGTTGCTGCTCGCCTCGGCGCTGCTCATCGTGGCGCCGAAGCTGCTCGCGCGCGGCACCTGGCAGGTGCGCTACCCGCTGCGAGCCCTCGCGCTCTGGTTCGCGAGCTTTGCCCTCGGCAACGTGCTCGCTGGCGTGGCCATCGTGCTCGCGATCTCCGACACGCTCAACCCACCCGAGCATCCGGTCATCACGGCCGAGTTCGACGCGGTCGTTGCGTTTGTGACGCCGTGGCTCGCACTCATCGTCGTAGCCGGCACGATCATCACGATCTCCCGCGGCGCCGAGCCGGTAATGGAGTCAGAACGCGAGGTCATCGACGTCTTCCGCGAGCGCGCACTCTCGGTCGACGAGCGACCGGGCCTCACGCTCGTTCGCATCGACGCGCCCCGGCCGTTCGCGTGCGCGGTGCCGGGCACCGCATCCGGCCGCTCACCAGAAATCTTCTATTCGACATCGCTCGAGGAGATCCTCACGAAGCCGCAGCTGCAGGCCGTGCTCGCGCACGAGTATGCGCACCTCAAACAAGGCCACAGCTGGCTCGTGCGCATCGCCGAGACGAACGCGCGCACGCTGCCGCAGTGGCTCGCCGCGAGCTCCGGGCTGCAACGTGCGACACGCCTATTCACCGAGCTGGCGGCCGACGATGCCGCGTGCACCCAGGCCGGCACAGGCAATCTCGCCGACGCGCTCGTGCGCATGGGCGAGGTCACGAACGACCCGATCGCGGGCGTGCGCGCCGAACGGTTGCACCGCCGCAGCACCCGCACGCACGCGGCGTCGGCGCAGGTGCCCGAGGCGATCCGCCTCAGCGTCACCGAGACCACCTAGACTCCGGGGCGTGAGCAGGCACGACTCCCCCACCAACGCGGCCCAGAGCGGCGATCTTGTCACCCTCGACGGCACCCGAATGACGGTGAAGGAGCAGCGGCGGCAATCGTTCGCGTGGCAGCTCTACGACGTCGGCAACTCGGCGTTCCAGGCGGTCGTCGTCACGTTCGTGTTTGCGACCTACCTGGCGTCTGATCTGTTTCTCGACGCCGCTGCCGTCGCGGCCGGCCGGGCCGACCCGAACGACCCCGTGTATCTCACCGCGCAGGCCGGCTCGCAGCAGGTCATTAGCGGGCTCAGCCTCGCCGCCGCAATCATCGTCGCGGTGCTCGCCCCAGCGCTCGGCCGCGCGACCGACGGCTCGGGGCGGCGCAAGTTCTACCTTGTGATCTTCTCGGGCGTGACGATCGCGGCGATGCTGGTGATGTTCTTCGTCTATCCCGAGGCCGAGCTGCTCGCGTTCGGTGCGCTGTTGCTCGCCATCGGCACCGTCTTCTCGGAGCTCGCGATGGTGAGCTACAACGCGATGCTCTCGCAGGTGTCGACGAAGGAGAACGTCGGTCGTGTCTCGGGCACCGGCTGGGGGCTCGGCTACATCGCCTCGATCGTGCTGCTGCTCGTCGNGCTCGTGCTGTTCATTCAGGACTTCAACGGGGATGCGCCGGGCTCGGGCTTGTTCGCGACGCCTTCCGGTGCCGACGGCGCGGCCCTGAACATCCGCCTCACCGTGGTGGTCTCGGCGATCTGGTTCGCCGGCTTCCTGCTGCCGGTGATCTTCCGCGTGCCCGAGGCGCCGCGTCGCGCGGATGTGCCGAGGGTGTCGATCTTGCAGGCGTACGCCTCGCTCTGGCGCACGATCGTGCGCCTGTGGCGCACCGACCGGAAGCTGCTGCAATTCTTCGTCTCGAGCGCGATCTTCCGCGACGGCCTTGGCGCGATCTTCGCGTGGGGCGCCGTGCTCGCGGCCCAGGTGTACGGTTTCTCGCCGAGTGAGGTCATCTACTTCGCCGTTGTCGCGAACCTCGTCGCCGGGCTCGGCACGCTGTTGGCGGGACGCCTCGACGACCGCATCGGCCCGAAGCCGGTGATCATCGCTGCGCTCGTGTCGATGCTCATCGCCGGCGTCGTGCTCATGTTCACCTCGAACGACAAGATCGTGTTCTGGGTGATCGCGAGCATCCTCTGCCTGTTCGTCGGGCCCGTGCAGACCGCGTCGCGCACCTACCTGTCGCGCGCGACACCGGCCGGACATGAGGGCGAGCTGTTCGGCCTCTACGCGACAACCGGCCGGGCGGCCGGCTGGATCTCGAACCTGCTCTACTTCGCGTTCATCAGCTGGCTGATGGTGCCGAAGGCGGGCGTCTGGGGCATTCTGCTCACCCTCGCAATCGGCCTCGTGGTCATGCTCACGGTGCCCGCGAAACCGAAGGTCACCGACCTGCAGGCCACCTAGTCGAGGGCGTAGATGTCCAGGCCGAGCGAGTCGTCCATCGTCTTGTACGTGGCCTCGCTCGTGCGAATGAAAATCTCGCACGCCCCATTGACCCAGGTCTCCTTGAGGTGGCCCGCGAGCGCCGTGTAGTCGGCGCGACCGAGCGTGATGTGCAGATGCACGAGCGGCTCGCGCGCCTCGGCGTCGGCCTTGAGTGAGACGTTGCCCTGCAGCGCCACGATCTCCATTTGCTCGTCGAACTCGCGGTCGATGTAGTTCAGGTCGACCGGGTCGCGGAAGCGCAGGGTCGCCCGCGCGACGGCGCCGATGCCCTCGATGCTGCCACCCGAGATGCCCTGCGACGCGACGAACTCGGTGACCGCCGCGACGAGCTCGTTGCCGGTGTGCACGCTGAGCACGTAGCCCCTAGCGATCTCGCGGGCTGTCCAGGTGTCTCCGTGGATCGCGCGGGTGGCGTAGTTGCCGGTCGGATCGCTCATGCGATGGCCTCCTGAGCAAGTGCGGTGGCGGGATGTTCGGGTGCGAGTCGGGGCACAGCCGGGCCCTGCGCATCGCGCGCGAGCCGCACATCCGGTTTCGCGGCGTTCGGCCAGCGCCAGACGGGCTCTTCGAAGCGGGCGAAGCCGAGCTTCGCGTAGAAGCGCTCGGCGCGGGGGTTGTCGTCGAGCATCCAGAGCCAGGCGGCGCGGTCGCCGAGCACGGCGTCGACGAGGCCCCGGCCGAGGCCCGTGCCGTGAGCGATCCGGAGCGTGTAGAGGAGCTTGAGTTCGGTAGCTCGGGGCGCATCGACGTCGGCCGAGGGGCGCGCGAGCGCGAAGCCGGCGGGCGTGCCATCGACAAAGCCGATGCACGCGTGCAGTTCGGAGTCGTGCTGGGCGCGTTCGAGGGCGGCGAGCCAGTCGTTGCGTCGCTCTTCGGTATCGCTGAGCTCGTCGATACGCTGCTGCGGGATCTTGCCCGCGTAGGTCTCTTGCCATGCCTGGTTGTGAATGTCCACCAGGGTCTCGATGTCGGCCACGGATGCGTGTCGAATGCTGGTAACTGGCATCCGGAAACGATACC
>NZ_JACXJG010000025.1:38356-55134 GCF_014904065.1 Gulosibacter sediminis
TCGGTTACATCCAGGCGGGGCGGAGGAAGCCGAGGGAGACGAGGGTGCGGGCGTCCGCCAGCACCGAGGCGAGCAGGGCATCCTGGTCGACCTCGAGCAGCGCGGCGATCGCGACGAGAATCTGGCGCGCCGTGAGCTCGCCGTCGCAGACCGACACGAACGAGGCGAGCTCGGTCGACTCGGGGAACGTGCGGCGGAAGCCACCGCCCTGCCGCAGCAGGATCGCCGAGGGGTCGGGGTTGCCGGGCAGCGTCCAGCGCTCTTCGGTGACGTCGCCCGCGACGACGAGCGTCTCGTCGGCGAGATCCTCATCGCTGCGCTCGCGCAGCCAGTCGTCGGCGTCGAAGGTGTCGCGAATGCGCTCGCCAAGCGGCTGCTCGAGTTGGTGCGGCAGCGTCTCGAAGCGGCGCACGGCCTCGACGCCGGGGGTCTCGGGGCGGTGCAGCAGCAGCATGCCCATGCCAATCGACTCGACACTGCGCGACTCGAAGTCGGCGAGGTAGCGGGTGAACTGCTCGCGCCAGCTGTCGAGCTCACGGTTCTCAGCCGCATCCTTGAGCCACATGTCGGCGTACTCGATCGGCTCGGCATGCTCGCGCTCGATCACCCAGAGGTCGGCCTCCTCGCCCGGCCAGGTCTCGATGCGCGAGTGCCAGGTCTCGTCACCCTCGTGCACCTCCCAGTTGCCGAGCATCACGGCGATGCCGCCGGGGGTGAGGTGCGCGCCGAGGCCGCGAATCAGATCCTCCACCAGCCGGTCACCGGGGCGGCCGCCGTCGCGGTACGTGTACTGCTCGCTTGCCTCCTCGCCCTGGCGACGCGGCGTGATGACGAACGGCGGGTTCGTCACGACGAGGTCGAACTCCTCGCCGTCCACGGGCTCGAGCAGGTCGCCCGTGCGCAGCGAGACACGCGCCTCGAGGTTCGCCGGGTCGAGCCCGAGCGCCGGCGCGTTGAGCAGCAGGTTGAAGCGCGCGAACTCGATCGCGCGCTCTGAAATGTCGGTGGCGACGACGCGCTCGGCGTGCTGCAGCAGGTGCATCGTCTGCACGCCCATCCCCACCCCAAGATCGAGTGCGGTCGAGACCGGCTGCCGAGGCGTGAGCTGCGCGAGGTTCGTCGTCGCGGGGCCGATGCCCACGACGTGGTCGCGGCGCAGCGGCTGGTCGACGGACACCTGCAGGCCGCCGAGGTCGCTCGCAACGAACAGGTCGACCGTCTCGTCGCCCGCGGCGACGGCGTAGGGCCGAATGTCGAAGCGTGGGGTCACGGTACCGTCGGCGGCGGGCTCGTTGAGGATGCGCGCGGCAAGCAAGTCGTCGGCCGCCGGCAGCGTCGCGAACGGCACGGGCTCGGCGAGCAGGAACAGGCGAATCAGCGCCGCGAGCGGCGGGTTCTTGTCGGCGTCGCGCTCGAGCACGAAAATCGCGGGAACGAGCAGGTCACGGTGCAGGGCGGCGGCGACGTCAGCGCCGAGCAGCGCCTCGACACCGTCGACGGTGAAGCCCGCGTCGCCGAGGGCCTCGCGGATGCGGTTGAGTCGCGCCTGATCGTCGGTCGCGGGCGCGTCGGTCGGGTCGTCAAACTGCACGATGGATGTCACCGCATCATTCTTGCAGCCGCGCCCGCCCGCCGGCGCCGAGTCGCCGCTATTCGGTGGCGGAGCCCAGCCCGAACTCGCGCGCGAGCTCGACGAGCGAGTGCTCACGGGTCGCGAAATCGTAGCCGTTCGGCTGCATGATCAGCTCATCGGCGCCGGTGATCTGCACAAGGCGCTTGAGCCCATCGGCGACAAGGTCGGCGGGGCCGACATGCTGGCTGCCGGCCGCGCGCTTCCAGAGGTCGCCGTTCACGACGCGCTCCGAGAACGTCATCGCGTCCTCTGGGGTCAACGTCGGGCCGATCTCGCCCGCGAACAGCTGGTACTTGAACACGCGCGTCGGCAGGTCGAGGCGGCGCCCCTCCTCGATGCTGTCGGCGACGAGCACCGACGCCGACACCATCGCCTTTGGCTCGGCGAGCGCGGCCGAGGGGCGGAAGTTCTCGCGGTAGTGGTCGAGCGCCTGCACGGGGTTGCCGTTCATCGCAAAGTGATTCGCGTACGAGTACGCCATGCCGAGCACACCGGCGAGCTCGGCCGAGTAGAGGCTCGAGCCGAGCAGCCAGATTTCTGGGGTATTCGGCACCTCGGCGGCGGCGCGCAGCGTCTTGAACAGCTCGGGGTCGACCTGCTCGTGCACCTCGCCGAGGTAGCCGGCGAGCTCGAGCACATCGGACGGGTAGCGGTCGACCGTCTCGCGCGACATGTCGCGGCGCAGCGCCCGCGCGGTGATCGGGTCGGTGCCGGGCGCACGGCCGAGGCCGACGTCGATGCGGCCGGGGTACATCGCCTCGAGCAGCGCAAACTGCTCGGCGATGACGAGCGGCGAGTGGTTCGGCAGCATCACACCGCCCGAGCCGAGGCGGATGCGCTNAGTGCCGGTGCCGAGGTACGCGAGCGCGACGGCCGGCGCGGTCGACGCGATCGCACCCGAGTTGTGGTGCTCGGCGACCCAGTAGCGCCCGTAGCCGAGCGCATCCGCTCGCTGCACCAGCGCGTGCGAGTCGTCGAGCGCCTCCTTGGGTGTCTGCGTGGCGTTAAGCGGAATGAGGTCGAGCACCGAGAACACAGTCATGGAGAGGGATAACGCAGAACCCCCGCCGGTCATTCCGGCGCCGGATGCGCGCGCCGCGGGTATTCGGGGATCATCGGCTCGGGCACAATGGAACAGACGGCGGTCACCGGGCCGTCTCCGCGAGAGGGGAACACATGCGCGCTTGGGGCCGACCCCGCGGCCGAGCGGTGCTCGCCGCCGTCGTGGCGCTCACCACCGCGGCGCTCAGCGGCTGCGCGGTGAGCAACATCGACGCCTCCTCCTCCGACAACGGCTACTCACCGTTCCTGCCCGAGGTGCACAGCGACGACTCGGGCCTGCGCCAGGAGTTCGAGGCGACTCCGCAGGAGTCGCACGAGTTCTGGTCTGACCCCGAGCGCCGCGACAACGCCGAGGGCATGGACTACCAGACTCCCGACAACGGCCTGCCCCCGGGCCCGGGTGACCCCGCGACCGGCGCCTATCTCTCGGCGACCGAGGCGATGCCGGCCGACCCGCAGGGGTACGGCGATGTTTCCGACGCCGAGGTGTTCGACCGCGCCGGACTCGGCGCCTCCACCTTCGGCCGCCTCTACTTCACCTTCGACGGCGGCGACACCTATGTCTGCTCGGCCACGGTCGTGAACTCGACTTCGGGCAGCATCATCGCGACCGCCGCGCACTGCGCCGCGCAGACCGACGGCTCAGGCCAGCTCGCGCAGTCGATGTACTTCATCCCGGGCGACCGCGACAACGGCCGCGAGACCCCGTACGGCACCTGGGCCGCGACCGAGATGGTCGTGCCGCAACAGTTCATCGACGGCGCGATCACCGACGATTCCGGCATGCTTACGAGCGAAGAGGGCTGGAACTATGACTTCGCCTTCATCAAGCTCGAGGAGCAGAACGGCCAGACCATTCAAGAGGTCACCGGCGCACAGGGCATCGCCTTCGGTGTGCCCGTCGACTATCTCACCCAGGTCGGCTACCCCTCCGCCGCGCCGTACGACGGCACTGAGGAGTACATGTGCGCCTCAACGCAGTTCCAGTCGAACTGGCAGGGCGGCTACGCACACTCCTGCACCATGACACAGGGTTCGTCGGGCGGCGGCTGGCTCAGCGACTACGACGCCACCACAGGAACCGGCTACCTCGTCGGCGTCACCTCGACCGTCGACGAGATTCGCGGCACCGCGAACACGCCGGTGCTCGGGCAGACGGCGCTCGACCTCTACACCGACCTGGACGAGAGGTAGCGCCATGGCATCGAATCGGCGGATGCGCGTTACGGCGAGCGCGCTCGGTGCACTGCTTGCGGTGAGCGCGCTCGCGGGCTGTGCGAACCTCGAGAGCTTCGGTATTGACTCCAAGGTGCAACCGTGGGCGGTCGCGAACCACGACGACAAGCTCAGCTACCACTCTGAGGCGGGCGACGCCCTGCTCAACCTCGACACGACCACCGGCCTCGCCGAGCTCGAGACTTTCCAGGCCGTCGGCTATCACCACGTCGAGTCGCCCGACAGCTCGCTGCACATGGAGTACGAGACCTCGGTCGACGGCGAGAGCTACGTCTCGCAACTGCACACGAACGTCGAGGGCTACTCGTTCGACCAGTCGCACCGCGGCGGCGATACTGAGACGTATTACCTGCTCGGGGATGCGGTGAAGGAGGTCGCGAGCGAGGGCAAGAGCTGGGTCTCGGTGCCGACCGGCGACCTGAACCGCGCGCAGACCCCTGAAAACGTTTGCCAATTGTTCGCGGTGTCGTACACCTGCGCCCTCATCGACGCCTGGAACTCCTCGCGAGAGCAACTCGGCACCGTGCCGGTCGAACTTTCGCGGGCCGAGGACGGCAGCCAGCACTTCGCGACTGCGGTGTCGTACGCCTCGCTCGTCGAGCAGGGCCTCATCTCGGATTCCTTCTCGAACTATTCGAGCGAAGAGACCAACGCGACGCTGATTCCCATGCACCTCTGGGTCGACGAGACCGGTCTCGTCACGAAAGTCGAGGTCAACGGCGTGATCACGGGCGACGATGCGAGCGAGCTCGCCGTGCAGATCGGCTTCGAGCTCACATCGACGCGGCCATCGACCGAGATGACGCCGGTCGAGGTGGGCGATATTCCCGAGGACGACCTCTACGAGATCACCACGGAATCCCAGCTCGAGACGTTCTTGCAGCAACTGGCGCAGGTTTAGGAAGTAGGACGACCATGACGCACGACGCAGTCGAACCCGGCGAACCCCAGCCGAACCGCAGCACCATGCCGCCACTGCCGCGCATGCCGCAGCCGCAGCAGCAGGCACCCTCGGGCCAGCAGGCGCAGCGGGCAACGTCGGGTGCCCCGCAGCCGCACCAGCCAGCACACCCCCAACAGGATGCGCAGCGCCAGTACGGCGTGCCGGCGCGCGGCCAGTCCTATGGCCAGCCTGGGCGGCCTGGTCCCGGCCAGCCCCAACAGAGCCCATCCCTCTCGAGCCAGCTCGGCGGCACCGCAGCCACGCAACTCCAGCACCCCCAGCACCCGCCGCACGCCCAGGGCGCGGCCTACGCCCGCCCCGCGCATCCCGGCGCCGTCCAGTCGGGCCAGGCCACCACATCCGCTGCGCCGGTCGAGCCGAAGCGCAAGCGCAACCGCGCCGTGCCGTGGCTCGTGCTCGGCCTGCCGATCATGCTCGTCGTCGGTGTTGTCGCCGGCTACCTGCTCGCGACGAACTACAACTCGTTCGACAACCGCGCGGTCGAGGACTCGGTCGCGCAGGTGCTGCGCAACGACTACGGCCTGAGCGACCTGCGCTCGGTCGACTGCCCGAACTGGATCAAGGTCGAGCAGGGCCAGTCGTTCCAGTGCGAGTTCGAGTACGCGGGCGGCACGCAGACCGTCACGGTGACGCAGGGCTCGCAGTCGGGCCAGCTCGTCGTCGGCGCCCCCGAATAGCAAGTGCCGCTACGCCCAGCTGAGCACGACGCGCGCGGCCTGCTCGGGGACCGTCACGTCGACCCCAGTGAGCTCGTGAAAGCGGTTGAGCCGGTTGGTCAACGTGTTGCGGTGGCAGAACGTTTCGGTCGCGGCCTCGGCGACGTTGCCGCAGCGCAGGTAGGCGCGCACCGCCGACTCGAGGTTGCCGCGCTCGGCGACGCCACACCCCGCGAGCGCGGCCGCGATGTCGTCGGCGATGCTGAGCCGGCGCTCCTCGAGGTGGCGGCGCAGCAGCTTCGCCCAGTCGCGCGCGGGCGTGAGGGCGCGGCCCGTGCCCGGCTCGGCGAGGCCACCGAGGGCTGACGCGAGCTCGGCCGCGTCGTGCAGGCCGGCGAAGCCATCGACCTCGGCGATCAGGCCGAGCTCGACCTCGCGCAGCTCGGCCAGCGCATCCTGCACGACCTTCGCCGGCACGCCGCGCTGGCTGAAGAACGCGAGCAGGCTCGGGCCGCTGAAGTTCGTGAACACCTCGAGGCCGAGGCACTCGAGGTGGGTCACCGCAGTGCTCAGCGCCGACACCGAGCCGCCCGTCGCCACGGCGACCGTGAGGGTCGCCTCGGGCAGGATGCCGAGCTCGGTCGCAATCGAGGCGCAGCGCTCGGGCGGGGGCGGCGGCGACTGGAACAGCTCGGTGATGAGCGCGCGGCGGGCGAGCGCGGCGAGGTCGGACTGCCGGCGCACCTCGTCGAGGTACGACTCCTGCGTCGCGCGGGCGTAGGTGTCGACGACGTGCCAGACGAGCATCGAGTGGCGCAGCAGCAAGTCGGCGTCCTCCGAAGCCGAGACCGTGACGATCTCGTTCCAGATGAGCGCGAAGTCGAGGCGAATCGCGGTCATGAGCGAGGCCATCGGAATCTGCGCCCGGGCGCGCGTCGCGCCCACCTCATCCGCAATCGCGATGAGCTGGCTCGCGTCGCTCTCCGTGAGCGTCGCGAGCAGCGCGTCGAACGAGAGGTAGGCGATGCGCCGAATCTCGCTGAGCGGGATGCGCGGGTCGCGGTACTCGGGCACCTCGCGCACGGCAACGAGGTAGCGCTCGGCAAGATGCTCGGCCTCGACTCGGCCGAGCAATTCTCGCCACCTGCGGCGGTCGCCCGCCTGCGGCCAGTTCGCGAAATCGATGGTCGCGATGCCAGCCGCTTCGGCGAGTTCTGGGAACTCGGCTTGTGCGACGGGCGTCATTGACTGTTCGGGTTGCTCGGGGGTCGCCTGCATCATTCGCTCAGAATACGGGCACTTGCACAATCTGAGGCCGATGTCAGCGACGGATGCCAGTCGAAAGCGTGCCGAATTCCTGGTTGGCTTAGCCCAATTGGCAACGACGCCCCCATCAGAGGAGCACACATGACAACCCAAAACTCCCCAACCTCAAACATTGAGGTCGGCGCAACCCAGCAGCTCAGCACCAAAGAAGCGAACAAGGTTGCGCTCGGTGCGTTGATCGGCACCGCCCTCGAGTGGTACGACTTCTTCCTGTTCTCAGCCGCCGCGGCCCTCGTGTTCAACGTGCACTTCTTCGCGTCGGAAGACGCGACCGCAGCCGCGATGGCCTCGTTCGCCACCTTCGGTGTCGGCCTCGTCGCCCGCCCCATCGGCGGCATCATCTTCGGCCACCTCGGTGACCGCATCGGCCGCCGCAAGGTGCTCATGATCACCATCGTCGGCATCGGCATCGTCACCGGTCTCATCGGTGCACTCCCCGACTTCGCCGCGATCGGC
The DNA here is from genome assembly GCF_014904065.1 of Gulosibacter sediminis. Classification (GTDB taxonomy): domain Bacteria; phylum Actinomycetota; class Actinomycetes; order Actinomycetales; family Microbacteriaceae; genus Gulosibacter; species Gulosibacter sediminis. The sequence goes on from NZ_JACXJG010000025.1 coordinate 45,690, forward strand.
ATCGCCGCCCCGATCCTGCTCGTGCTGCTTCGCATCGCGCAGGGCCTATTCGTCGGTGGCGAGTGGTCGGGCGCCATGACCATCGTCGTCGAGAATGCGCCGCTCGAGCGCCGCGCCATCTACGCAGCGATTCCCCAGATCGGCTCGCCGATCGGCACCATCCTCTCGTCGGGCGGCTTCTTCCTCGTCGTGAAGTTCCTCTCGGAGGACACCTTCAACTCGTGGGGCTGGCGCATCCCCTTCCTCGCCGCGATTCCGCTGCTCTTCATCGCGATCTACATCCGTTCGAAGCTCGAAGAGTCGCCGGTATTCAAGGAGCTCATCGAGTCGGGCGAGACCGTGAAGAGCCCCCTTGCTGAGACGCTGAAGCACTCGTGGAAGCAGATCATCGTCGGCATGGCCGCCGCCCTCCTCGGCGTCGGTGGCTTCTACCTCGTGACCTCGTTCATCGTCTGGTACGGCACGAACATCCTGGGCTACTCGAGCGACCTGATGCTGCTCGGCAGCATGATCGCGGCCGTCGTCGAGATCCCCGTGCTCATCACGGGTGGCCGCCTCGGCGCCCGCTTCGGCGCGAGCAAGGTGATCTTCTGGGGCGGCCTCGCCTCGGCCGTCGCCGCCGTGCCCGCATTCTTCATGATCGTCTCGGGCAGCGAGATCCTCGTGATCATCGGCATGACCCTCGCGGTCGCCGCCCTGTCGTTCCCCTACGCCGCCTCGGGCACCGTGCTCACCGGCCTGTTCCCCGCGAAGACCCGCTACACCGGCGTCGGCCTCGCGCAGAACACCGCGGGCATGCTCTCGGGCTTCGTGCCGATGGTCGCCACCGGCACCGTCGCGGCCGCGGGCAGCCACTGGTGGCCGGCGCTCGCGCTGCTCGTCTTCCTGTCGCTGTTCACCGCTGTCGCCGGCCTCATCGCGCCGCGTCTCAGCGTGAACCTGCCGGGCTTCAAGCACTAGTTCCACCCCNACCCCACCCCACCCGAACATAGGAGTTCAACCTCATGCAGTCCGCCGGGCACCTCATGGTGCAGACACTGGAAGCCCACGGCGTCGAACGGGTCTACACCGTTCCGGGCGAAAGCTTCCTCGACATCCTCGACGGGCTGCATGACTCGAGCATCTCGACGGTGGTGTGCCGCCAGGAGGGCGGCGCCGGATTCATGGCGCTTGCCGAGGGTCGCCTCGGTAACGCCGACGGCGCCGTCCTGCCCGGCGTCGCGATGGTCACCCGAGGGCCGGGTGCCGCCAACGCGATGATCGCCGTGCACACGGCGTACCAGGATGCGACCGCGCTCGTGCTCTTCGTCGGCCTCGTGCCGATCCGCGACCGCAGCCGCGAATCCTTCCAAGAATTTTCGATCCACAGCTGGTTCGGTTCGACCGCGAAGCGTGTGCTCACGCTCGAGGATGCCGACCAGGCTGGCACGCTCGTCGCCGAAGCGATGCAGGTCGCCGCATCCGGCCGCCCAGGCCCCGTCGTCATCGGCGTACCTGAGGACGTGCTGCGCGAGTCGACCAGCGCCGAGGCGCCCGAGGTGCGGCCNCTCGCCGCACCCATCCCCGCCGAAACCGAGCTCGATGCGCTCGCCAAACGCCTGCGCGCCGCCTCGAAGCCGATGATCGTCGTCGGCGGCGACGGTTGGCACGGCGACGATGGCGCCCGTGTGCTCGCCTTCGCAGCGCGCGCCGGCGTTCCCGTGCTCGCGGACTTCCGCAGCTACGACGCCGTGCCGCACCACGGTGAGGATGCGCAGCGCGCCTGGGGCGGCATGCTCGGCTACGGCCGCGGCGCCTCGATGGCCGTCGCGCTCGACGAGGCCGACCTGCTCATCTGCATCGGTGCCACGCGTTCCGACGTCATGAGCGAGGGCTACACCGCGTCGATGGATGCCGAGACGGTCGTCGCGCTGCCCGACCCCTCGCTGCTGCAGCACGCCGGCCGACTCGACCAGCTCATCCTCGCCACCCCACACACCTTCGCGCAGGCGCTCGAGCGCCTCGATGACGCCGACGTGCGCGGCTCGCGCGACGACACCTGGATGCTCGGCCGCGCCGACGCGCAGCGTCACTTCAGCACCGCGCCGACCGAGGCCGACCCCGAGGCGGGCCTCGACCTCGACGTCGCGTTCGGCGAGCTCGAGCGCGCCCTGCCCGCCGACCGCGCCGTCACCTACGGCGCCGGCAACGCGACGATCTGGGGCCACCGCTACCTCTCGCACGAGACTTCGGCGAGCCTCGTCGGCGCCCGCAACGGCGCGATGGGCCTCGCTGTTCCGGCGGCAATCGCGGCCGCGTTCCTGCGCCCCGACCGCCCCGCGGTTGCGGTGTGCGGCGACGGCGATTTCCTCATGAACGGCCAGGAGGTCGCGACCGCGGTGGCAAACCACCTGCCGGTGCTCTTCCTCGTCGTCGACAACTCCCGTTACGGCACGATCGTGCAGCACCAGGAGCGTGAGTACCCGGGCCGCGTCTCGGGCACCGACCTGCAGAACCCCGACTTCGGGGCGTGGATGCGCGCGTACGAAACCGACTCGGCCCCCGCGTTCGGCGCCCGGGTCACCTCGAACGAGGAGTTCAGCGCCGCGCTCGGCGACGCGCTCGCCGCGCTCGAGCANGCCCCGCGCTGCTCCACCTCGTGATTGACCGCAACACCATGCCGAAGAACGCTTAAGGAGTCGTCATGCAACTCGATCTGATTGTGTCCGCCAAGAAGATCATCACCCTCGACGACACCCGCCCCGAGGCCACCCGCATGGGCGTGATCGGCGAACGCATCGTCGGCTTCGACGAGGAGCTCGACGACTGCACCGCCGCTCGTGAAGAGGACTTCGGCGACGCCGTGCTCGTGCCCGGCTTCATCGACGCCCACTGCCACACCACCTGGTGGGGCCTCGGGCTCACGGCGATTCAACTCGACCAGGCGCGCGGCCTCGACGACTTGTACGAGCGCATCCGTGCCGAGGTGGCCCGGCTCGACGCCGCGGGTGCCGCGCCCGACGCCTGGGTGCACGGCACCGGCTTCAACCAGAAGCACCACGGCGGCGAGTTTCCCGACATCAAGGTGCTCGACGAGCTCACGGGCGACCGCCCGCTCTACCTGCGGCACACCTCCGGCCACGCGGCGATCACGAACACCGCGACGCTGCGCCTCGTCGGCGCGCTCGAGGACGGCTTCGAGAACCCGACCGGAGGCACGATCGTGCGCGACGACACCGGCGCACCGACCGGTCTCGTCGAGGAGGCGGCGCAGAGCCTGATTCAGTCGCTGCTGCTGCCGTACTCGACCGAAGAGATCGCGGCCGCGCTTGATGCCGCGACCGAACGCTATGCGGCCGAGGGCATTACGAGCTTCTGCGAGGCGGGCATCGGCGGCGGGTGGATCGGCCACAGCCCGATCGAGGCGTCGGGCTACGCGCTCGCGCGCCGCACCGGCCGCCTGCACGCCCGAGCCACGCTCATGCCCGCGATCGACTCGCTCAGCGAGCTGTCGGCGAACTCGGCCGACTTCCGCGGCGAGGGCGAGGGCCTCGGCGTCAGCCTCGGAGTGCCGACCGGCTTCGGTGACGACTGGGTGCACTTCGGGCACATCAAGGCGTTCATGGACGGCTCGCTGCTCGGTGGCACCGCCGCGGTGACCGAGTCGTTCTGCCTGCACAACCACGGCGGCGACAACAAGGGCTACCTGCTCAACTCGCCCGAGAAGTTCCGGGCGGATGTGCGGGCCGCGTACCGCGCCGGTTGGCCAATCGCGCTCCACGCGATCGGCGACGCCGCGATCGACCTCGCGCTCGACCTCATCGAGGAGTGCCAGACCGAGTACGGCGACAACGGCGCGAAGAACCGCGTCGAGCACTTCGGCGTCTCGCGCCCCGACCAGGTCGAGCGCGCCGGCCGCCTCGGCATCGTCGCGACGCCGCAGGCGAGCTTCACGATTCCGCTCGGCGACCAGGAGATGAAGATGGTCGGCCCCGACCGCGAGGGCTGGCTCTACCGCACGAAGAGCCTGCTCGACGCGGGCGTCGTCGTCGCCGGTTCGAGCGACCTCCCCGTCGCGATCAACAACGTGCGCGTCGCGCTGCAGTCGCTCGTCGACCGCACGACCGAGGCCGGTCAGTTGATGGGCCCGGATGAGGCCGTCGACGCCGAGACCGCGCTGCGCACCTACACGGTCGGCTCGGCCATTGGCACCGGCCAGCTCGCGAACAAGGGCACGCTGACCCGCGGCAAGCTCGCCGACTTCGTCGCTCTGAGCGACTCCCCGCTTACCGCGTCGCGCATCGACGAGCTCGACGTGATCGCCACCTTCATCGGCGGCACCGCCAGCTACGACTCGCGCGACTAACCACAACCCGCAAAGGAGACCCACCATGGCAACGAAGGACACCGCGGCAACCGCGTTCCTCGAAGACTTCCGTTCGATGAGCCGCAACGGCGCGACCCCGGGTGGCGGCGTCGACCGCCAGGCCGCGACCGTCGCCGACGGCCAGAACCGCAACTGGTTCCGCGGCCTCGTCGAGGGCTACGGCTTTGACGTGCGCTACGACGCCGTCGGCAACCAGTTCGCCCTGCTCGAGCTCGTGCCGGGTGCGCCGTACATCGCCGTCGGCTCGCACCTCGACTCGCAGCCGCTCGGCGGCAAGTTCGACGGCGCGTACGGCGTGCTCGCCGGCGCGCACGCCGCGAAGGCNTCGCCGAGCTCGCCGCTGGCGCTGGCGAGTACGCGCCGAAGTTCAACCTCGCGGTGATCAACTGGTTCAACGAGGAGGGCTGCCGCTTCAAGCCCTCGATGATGGGCTCGTCGGTGTTCACCGGCAAGATCTCGGCCGAGCAGGTGCTCGAGACCACCGACCCGCACGGCGTCACGGTGCGCGAGGCACTCGAGGCGATCGGCACCATCGGCGACTTCTCGCTCGACGTCGCCGGCTACGTCGAGCTGCACATCGAGCAGGGCCGCAGCCTCGACGACGGGGGCATCAAGATCGGCCTCGTCGAGTCGACCTGGGGCGCGAACAAGTACGAGTTCACGGTGCAGGGCGAGCAGGCGCACACCGGCGCGACCGTCATCGCCGACCGTCGCGACGCGCTCTTCGCCGCCTCGTCGATGATCGTCGCGGCGCGCGATGTCGCCGACAAGTTCACCGATGACGACGGCATGGTGATCACCTCGTGCGGTGAGATCTCGGTGTTCCCGAACTCGCCCGTCGTCGTCGCGAGCGAGGTCAAGCTGCTCATCGACGTGCGCGCAACCGACGAGCAGCGCCTCGCTGATGCCGACGCCGAGCTGTTCCGCCGCTTCGCCGAGGTCGAGGAGCGCTCCAAGTGCGAGATCGTGCGCGGCGCCGAGCACATCTGGGGGTCGAAAGAGTACGACCGCCGAGGGCTCGAGCTCGCCGCATCCGCCGCCGACTCGCTCGGCCTGTCGAAGCAGGTCGTGCGCACCCTCGCCGGCCACGACTCGACAAACATGAAGGACGTCGTGCCGACGATCATGCTGTTCGTGCCGAGCGTCGATGGCATCACCCACAACGAGGCCGAGTACACGACCGACGAGGACATGGTCGACGGCGTGCGCCTGCTGACTGAGGTGCTCCGACGCGTCACCGGCGGCGAGTTCGTCGAGGCGTAGCGACGAATCTTGAGCGGCGGATGCCGTGGTCGGGCGCGTGCCTGTACCACCGCATCCGCCGCTGCAGTTTTGCACGATCGCTGCAGCCACAACCGCAGCGCTGTTAGAAAGCCGCACCAAGCGGCGAATCAGTCCTCGCGCCTAACCTCCGACGACGCCGCCGAAGGCGAGGCCGAGCAGGTAGGTCACGGCGGCCGCGCCGTAGCCGATGAGCAGCTGCCGCAGCGCGCGCTTCCACGGGGCCGCGCCCGACAGCACGCCGACGATGCCACCGGTGAGCAGCAACGCAATACCCACGATGCCGGCCGCGATCGCGATCGCAGGCAGGCCGTGCATGCCAAAAATCCACGGCAGCACCGGAATCACGGCGCCGCCAGCGAAGAACATGAAGCTCGACATGGCCGCCCCCATCGGGGTGCCGATCTCCTCATGCTCGTCGCCCGATACCTCGGGCTCGACCTCGGCCGCGCTGCGCTCGGGTGTCTCGTCGGGGCCGAGGCCCGCGGCGACGCGGTGCACGATGAGCATCTCAGTCGCCTTGCGCTTCGCCTCATCGGGGTCGAGTCCGCGAGCGCGATAGACGAGCGCGAGCTCGTTCTCGTTCACGTCGAGCGCGGGAATCTTGCGGTCGGTGTCGGGGTTCGGGGTGGATGCGCGCAGCAGCTCGCGCTGGCTCGACACCGACACGTACTCGCCGGCCGCCATCGAGAGCGCGCCCGCGAGCAGGCCCGAAATACCGGTCGCGAGCACGTAGCCCGCGGGAACACCGGTCGCGCCGACGCCGAGCACGAGCGCGAGGTTCGAGACGAGGCCATCGTTCGCGCCGAACACCGCCGCGCGGAACGTGCCGCTCATGCGCGCCCGCGAGCGCGTCGCGAGCGAGCGCACGACCTCGGCGTGAATCGCCTCGTCGGCATCCATCTGGTCAGTCGCGTCGGGGTCGTCGGCATAGGGCGAGCGCGTCTCGGCGTTCTGCATCAGCGCGAGCGTGAACACCGAGCCAAAGCTGCGGGCGAAGCCGGTCAGTAGCCGTGTGCCAAGGCCCGGCCGCACCTGCTTCTCGGCGTGCACGCCGAGCTTGTCACGCCAGTGCTGCTCGTGCCGCCCCTCGGCCTCCGAGAGCGCGAGCAGAATGCGGCGCTCTTCGCCCTGTCGACGTCTCGCGAGGGCGCGGTACGTCGCCGACTCAGCCCGCTCGTTGGCGAGGTAGCGCCGCCATCGGCGAATGTCGGCCGGCGACGGATCGGGGCGATTTGCGATGCGATCTGGCACGACGCAAGTTTACGTCAGGCCCCGTCTGCGCCCGCGAGCACCGCATCTTCGAGCCGCATGAGCCAGCGCCGGTTCGCGGGGAACGGCGAGAGGATGCCACTGAGGTAGACGAACGTGAGGTCGCGGTCGGGGTCGTGCCACGCCATCGACGCGTTCGAGCCATTGTGGCCGTAAGCCCTGGCGCTCGAGCGGCGGCCGAAGGCGGATGCGCGCATCAGGTCGGGCCCCGGGTGGCCGAGTTGGTACCCGTTACTCCACCACGTGTGCGAGCCGGCGTAGCGGTCGAACTCGCCTTCGTTGCTCGGAGTGAGCAGTTGCTGCACCGTGTCGACGCGCAGTCCGAGCGCGCGGCCGTCACGGCCCGGCGCCACCGACTCGAGCAGCGCCGCGAGGTCGTGCGCCTGCGTCCACACCCCGCCCGCGGGAATCGTCGCCCGGCGCACCCGCTCGCGGTTGAGCACGGCCGCTGTGACGCTCGCCGTCGGCTCGGTCGCGCGAAACGGCACGGCCCGCCAGCGTTGGGTGCGCGGCAGGTTCGCGAAGGTCGATTCGAGGCCGAGCGGCTCAAGGATGCGCTCCCGCAGCGGCGCCTGCAGCTCGCGTTCGCCCGTGGCCCCGAACGCGACTTCGGCGAGCATGAATCCCCACGCGAGCCACTCGTAGCTGGGCCGGCGCATCCTGGCGCCCGCGGGCATCCGAGTCGGCGTCGCCCTCGCGATGTTGCCGGTCGCGCGCCGCCAGTCGGTCATCGACACGACCTCGGCGAGGGTACCGCCGACGCGCGGCAGGCCCGAGCGGTGTTGCAGTACCTCGCGCACCGTGATGCGCGGTTTCTCGGATGCGCCGGGCGCCTCGGCCGCGAACGCGGGCCAATACGCGGCGACGGGTTCATCGACGTCGAGCAGGCCGTCGTCGTGGAGCGCCCAGATCAGCGTCGCGAGCCAGAGCTTCGACACCGAAAACGGCCAGAACAGGGCGTCCGCACCGATGCCGAAGCGCGCATCCGCGAGAGTCTCGCCACCGCGCCGCACGAGCAACTGCGCCGGACCGCCGCGCCGGCGCGCGAGGGCGAGCGGCTCGTCGAGCCAGGCGGGTGGGCTACTCGCCGCGCGAGCCCGCATCCGTCACCGAAACGTCGACCTGCGAGAAGTTCTGGAACGACCGCGACGCCGTCGGTCCGCGCTGCCCGAAGTACCGCGATTGGTACTCCTTCGAGCCATACGGCAGCTCGGCGGGAGAGGAGAGTTGGAAGAAGCAGAGCTGACCGATCTTCATGCCCGGCCAGAGCTTGATCGGCAGCGTCGCGACATTCGAGAGCTCGAGGGTGACGTGTCCCTGAAAACCCGGGTCGATGAAGCCCGCCGTCGAGTGGGTGAGCAGGCCAAGTCGACCGAGCGAGCTCTTGCCCTCGAGGCGCGCCGCAACGTCGTCGCCGAGCGTCACCTGCTCGAACGTCGACGCGAGCACGAACTCGCCCGGGTGCAGGATGAACGCCGCGTCGGGGTTGATCTCGACGAGGTGCGTGAGGTCGGGCTGTTCCTCGGCCGGGTCGATGTAGGGGTAGTTGTGGTTGTTGAAGAGCCGGAAGTATCGGTCGAGGCGCACGTCGACGCTCGAGGGTTGCACCGCCTGGGGGTCCCAGGGGTCAAGGCCGATCTTGCCGGCGTCGATGCCGGCGCGGATGTCGCGGTCGCTGAGCAGCATCCCTCAAGCGTAGGCGACGCTCGAGGCGATTCTTGACAGGGAAAGGTCGACACCCCCGCGCTGGTGCGAGCGCGAGGGTGCCGAGTTGAAGGGCGGGCTTGCGGGCCAGTCTTCGGGGTTATTCAGCGGCGACGACGTCGCGGTCGCCGAGCTGCTTGTCGAGGTCAAGGATGCCAGAGCCGTTGCCGTCGAGGAGCTCGAGGCGGCCGATGATCTCGCTCACGGTCGACTCCTCTTCGATCTGCTCGTCGAGGAACCAGTGCAGCAGCGGGCGCGAGTCGATGTCGCCCACCTCGTCGGCGATGCGGTAAAGGTTGCGGATCGACTCCGACACGAGCTCTTCGTGCGCGAGCGAGGCTTTGAAGGCGTCAAGCGGGTTGTCGACGGTCTTGCCCTCGAGCCCGATGCTCTGGATGACCGGGTGCGCGTCGCGGTCGAGCAGGTACTGCGTGAACTTCTGCGCGTGCTCGATCTCTTCTTCGGCCTGGGCCCAGAACCACTGCGCGAAACCGGTGAGGTCGATCGCCTCCATGTCGGCAGCAAGCTGACGATAAACGAGCGATGCGGTGTACTCGAGTCGAACCTGGTCGTTGATGGCGTCTGCGTACTTCTCGTCGATCTTCATGGCAGTAACGATATGAGCCAAAACTGGGATTCGCTAGCATGCTTAGCCTTGCCTCTAAATTGAATGAATCAATTTTGTGAGGTTCGCGCTGAATCGCCGCCGACGGGCCGAATGTTGCTAGAGTTGCACAGGCGCATTTGCGCTCCGGGGCTGTAGTTCAATGGTAGAACTTCTGCTTCCCAAGCAGACAGCGCGGGTTCGATTCCCGTCAGCCC
>NZ_JACXJG010000025.1:55297-69315 GCF_014904065.1 Gulosibacter sediminis
GTCAGGCCCCGTTCACGCGGTCGTTCGCGTACCGCGGGGCCATCGACTCCATCTGGTCCATGACCAGTTTGATCGCTTCGGGCTGCTTGTCCGGCGGGTACTTGTACTTCACGAGCAGTCTCTTGATCGACGATCGCAGTTTTGCGCGAACGTCGTCGCGCACGGTCCAGTCGGTGCGCACGTCGCGGCGCATGACTGACACGAGTTCGCGCGCGATCTGCGCAAGCACGTCTCCGCCCTGGACTTCGACGGCCGATTCGTTCGTGGCAACGGCGTCGTAGAACGCGAGTTCGTCGCTCGAAAGAGGTGGCGAGAACGTCGATCCGCGCGCGGCTTCGGCAGCCACGTCCTTTGCCAGCTCGATCAGCTCGGCGATGACCTCTGCAGATGTGAGCTGCTGGTTCGTGTAGCGGTTCATGACCTCGACGATCCGGTCTGAGAACGCCCGCTGCCGCACGAGGTTGCCGCGCGTCGCACGTGCCCCGGCATCCGTCAGAGACCTGCGGAGCGCCTCGATCGCGAGGTGCGCATTCGGCGCGGCCTGCGCCTTCGCGAGGAACTCAGGGCCAAGGTCGTCGAGCGCCAGCCGCGGCAGCCCGGCCGCATCGTAGATGTCGAGCACTTCACCGGGCGTGATCGAATCGGCGACGAGCCCGCCCAGCAGGCGTGAGATCTCCTCTGGAATCGGCTCGTCCCGCGACTGTCGTTCGGCGGCGTCAAACTTCGCCATCCAGACGCGAACCTCTTCATAGAACGCGATCTCGTCGCGCAGTTCCGCAAGCCCCTCGCGACCCGATCCGAGGGCCCAGGCGCGCGCGAGTTGACCGGTCGCGGTGCGGTATCGCGCCGCGAGTCGTTCGGATTCGAGTTCGGGCGCATTCAGCGGATTGCTCGCGTCCCGCAGGAAGTTCGTCGCGGTGGTGGCTGCGGTCCGCCACGCGCGAGAGCCGCCCGCGGCCGCGATCGCACGCCAATCGCAGCCTGCGAGCATTTCACGGATCTGTGCGACCAGCTCAGTCGCGATCGCGACCGCTTCATCGACGTCACGGCCGATCGGCTTGTTCTCGCGGTCCGACACGGTGTACTCCGACAGCGCCGTCGCCAGGTTGTCGGCCAGCGGCGCATACGCGACGAGCAGGCCGTCCTGTTTGCCTTCAAACGTACGGTTCACCCGCGCGAGGGTCTGCATGAGCAGGGCACCCTTCAACGGCCGGTCGAGGTACAGCGTGTGCAATGGCGGCGCGTCGAACCCGGTCAGCATCATGTCCTTCACGATGACGAGTTCGAGTTCGTCGTCAGGGTTCTTCAGCCTTGCCTTGATCACCTTGTTCTCTGAGTCGCGTCGCACGTGGTCGCTCACGGGCGGCTGATCCGAGGCCGACCCCGAGTAGACGACCTTGATGCGACCAGCATCGAGCGCATCGGAATGCCAGTCTGGCCGCAAAGCGACGATCTCGTCGTATAGCCGTGCACAGATTTCGCGCGTGCCTCCGACGATGAGTGCCTTGCCTGGCGTCATGAGGAACGGTTTCATCCGCTCGCGCCGTTCCTCCCAGTGGTGCACGAGATCCGTCGCCAGCGTCTCGATGCGTTCGGGCGCACCGTAGACCGCGTTAACAACGGCGACGGATGCTTCGAGTCGCGCCCGCTCAGTGTCGTCCAGGCCGAGCGTGTACTCGTCGGCGGCGCGATCAATGTCTTCTTCACTCACCTCATCGGTAAACGACACCTTGATGAGCCGCGGTTCAAAGTAGACGGGCACAGTGGCGCCGTCCTCGACCGCGCGGGTGAGGTCGTAGATGTCGATGTAGTCGCCGAACACTGCGCGGGTATCACGCTCGGCGAACGAGATCGGCGTACCGGTGAACGCGATGAGGGTGGCGTTCGGCAACGCATCGCGCAGGTGCCGCGCGTACCCGTCGAGGTCGTCATAGTGGCTACGATGTGCCTCGTCGACGACGACGATAACGTTGCGTCGGTCTGTGAGCAGTGGATGCTGCATGCCAGACTGCTTTTCGGCATCCGTCAACCCGAACTTCTGCAGCGTCGTGAAGTAGATACCACCGGTGACGCGGTTGCGCAGCTCGTCGCGCAACTGGGCGCGCTCGCGCACCTGCACCGGCTCATCGGGCAGCAGCAGGCTCTGATGGAACGTCTGGAACAACTGCCCGTCAAGCTCGGTGCGGTCGGTAACGACGACCACGGTGGGGTTCTTGAGCTTCGGATGCCGCGCGACGAGGTTCGTGTACAGCTCCATCTCCATCGACTTGCCCGAGCCCTGCGTGTGCCAGACGACGCCAGCCTTGCCATTAGTCTCGACGGCCTGCACGGTCGAGCCGACGGCCTTCGTCACCGCGAAATACTGGTGGGGCTTGGCAATGCGCTTCGTGAGGCCGTCGGCGTTCTCGTCAAACGCGGTGAAGTTGCGCACGAGCTGCAGAAACCGCTCCTGGTTGAACAGCCCAATGAGTGCGTCGTCGATGGGCTCGACCGAAACTCCGCCTTCGACACGAGGTTGCTGCAGCGGTGCGCCGTCATCGTCGACGTTCCACGGCGCGAAGTGGTTGAGCGGAGTGAAGGGCGTACCGTACTTGGCATCGAGCCCGTCGCTGGCGAGGGTCATGACGCAGAAGCGGAACGCCATCGGGAACTCCCGCAGATATGTCTGAAGCTGAGCGTGAGCGGGGGCGACGCCGGTGGACGCGGAACCGGCACGCTTGAGTTCGATGATGACGAGCGGCATACCATTGACGAACAGCACGACGTCGAACCGGCGATGCAGATCGCCCTGGCGGAGCGTGAGCTGGTTGACTGCGAGCCAGTCGTTGTCTGCAGGCTCGGTGCCGAGCAGGCGCAGCCGGACGTTCTGCTCGACACCATCAGCGTCGATGTAGCCCAGCGGATACCCGCCGACGAGGTACTGGTGGATCCGGTGGTTTTCGGTGATCGCATCTTGCGATTTCGGGGCGGCGATCTCGGCCAGCGCCTGCTGCAGATACTCGGCGGGCACGCCAGGGTTGAGCCGGCGCAGCGCTTCAAGCAAACGCGGACGAATGAGGAGGTCACCCCACGTATCGCGTTCCCCGGTGCCCGGCGCGATCTGGTCACCGCTCGCGGGGCGCCAACCGAGCGGCTCCGCCAGCGTGTCCAGCGCATCCCGCTCCCAGAGGTCTTCCGTTAGTGCACTCATCGTTCCTCGTTCCCCCGCGCTTCGTGTTCAAACTTGCTGCCGTCGGATACCGCGGCCCAGATCTCTGTGGCGATCCAACGCTCGCGGCCACCACGACCCCAGCGCCCCGCCGACACGAGCCACCCACGCGCTTCCGCACGCCGAAGCGCCGCCGACGCCGCGGGTCGACTGACCTCGGCATGGCGCATGACTGTTGCCACCGTGATGACCGGGTTGCGAAAAATGAGATCGATGACGGATGTCAGTGCCGAACGATCGTTGATCGTCTCCCTGCGGTAACGTTCGCGCACCTCAACGAGAGCGCGGATGCGCGCCGCAGCTCGCTTCGCCTGCTGCTCGATACCCTCGCAGAAGAACTGCACCCACTCCTCAATCTCGCCACGTTCACGCACGGCCTGCAGACGGTCGTAGTACTGGTCACGGTTGCGCTCGAAATAGTCCGAGATCGGAAGAATCGGAGCGCTAAGGACGTCGTCGGCGACGAGCATGAAGCCAATCAATAGCCGTCCAATTCGCCCATTGCCATCGAGGAACGGATGGATCGTCTCGAACTGGTAGTGCATGAGTGCGGCACGCAGCACCACCGGCATCGTCGACGGCTCGTTCACGAACCGTTCCCAGTCTGCAAGCAGGTCGCCGATCTGTTCGTGATGCGGTGGAATAAAGCGTGCAGTCTCGGGTCGCGCGTTGGGTGAGCCGATCCAGACCGGTGAGCGCCGCAACTCACCAGGGAACTTCTCGTCGCCTCGCACATCCGCGAGGAGGGTCTCATGAAGCGCACAAATGAATCGCTGCGTCAGCGGCCACTTCTGCAGCAGCATTTGACCTTCTGCGGCCGCGTTGAGGTAGTTGTTCACCTCGCGGAGGTTCTCATCGTCGATCGGCTCGTCGGCATTCTCAGCGCTCAGCACATCACTAAGCGAGGCCTGTGTCCCCTCGATCCTTGAGCTTGCCAACGCTTCCTGCGCCATCGAGGGCCCAAGCAGCAGTTCGGGGTCATCAATCAGCATCGCCAGGCCGGAAAGCCTGCCCAGCGCGAGATCCGCGCGCGACACTGCAGCCAACGACTCCGGACTCAGGACGAGTTCCCGGGGGATATTGACCGGGAGGAAGTAGGGGTGTCGCCATGCGCCGACCGGGTTGGTGACGATCGTGCCGAATGCCGTGCTGATGTACTGCTCGGTGCGCATGTCTTACCTTTCCAGAAGACCGCAAAGATGAAAGATAAAGCGCGTTTAGCTTACTTCTTCGCACTGGTTTGACAAGGCTGCGGATGCTCGCGCACAGCGGTTCATGCCCCCGGTTACTTCCCCACGCGTTGCTCGGCCATCTTGCGGATGACATCGAGAAAGCCAGGTACGTACTGGTTCCAGGCTTCATCCATCTGGTCGAGCCTGATCTTCCCGGTGTGCACGTGCTCACACAGACGCAGCCAGCCTTCGCCCGTGGCACCGGTAAGTGCGGCAGCGACTCCAGCATTGACGACGCTCCCCGCTCCCGGGATGAGTTTGATCAAGCTGCTCGCGAGCGCGCGGCCCGCGAGTTGCGCGCCGAGATTCGCCAGGGAGCTCGTCGACAGGGCTGTCTTCATCTCGATGTCGTAGATAACCGCGATGCGGGCCATCATTCCGAGTTGGATCGGCGCCAGGGTAACGGCATCCGCGACGGGAAGTGGAACCGTCGCCGCTCCTGCTGCGGCCGCGGTTGCGGCGGCGATGACGGGTCGGGCGAGTTCTCGTTTCCAGGGAAGGTTGAGTCGCTGCGCGATGCGAAAGGCATCCTGCTCGTTTTTGGGCGAGAGAGACAGGGTCTCTGCGACGAGCTCACCGAGACCATGCCCCTTGCCCTTCCCGTGCTTGTCGCTGGTGGAGGTCAGGATGACGCGCTCGTAGTTGATTGAAATTGGCTGGCCGTTGTCGACGGGTTTCTCGAGCCAATTCACGAACTCTTCAACACCCTTCGACACTCCACGCTGGCCTGTGATGGGGTTTCTCAACCAGTCCACCTTGGTCAGCACGAGAATGACGGGAAGCCCTGCCCGGCTCAGTTCGTCGATCATCGCGATCTCGTGCGGCGCAAGGCGATCGTCATTCGACTTGACGCAGTACCAGACGACAGAGATCTGCTCGTTCTTCGGTCGCTTTGCGATTTCTTGTAGGTGACCGCGCAGCTGTTCTGCCGCCGGCACGGGCGTTCCGATCTCGAACCCTTCGACATCCCAGATACCGAGGGAGTCGTCGCTGTAGTAGTGCACCCCGCGGGTGACGGGCAGCCCCTTGCCAACCTTGGCCAGATCACGCCCGAAAACCGCGTTGACAAGCGAGGACTTGCCGACGCCCGTAGCACCAATCACGGCCAGGTTAAAGCGGCCGTACCGCGACTTGGCATCACTCATGCCGTCAAGGAACGGCGTCTCATCGATATTCGAGGGCTCGGGTTCAGCACTCATCATTTGCTCCTGTAGGTGTCGTGGCGCCAGCAGTGAATGCCATTGCTTCAGCATCGCGGACTCGCAGCTTGCCGGACATCAACTGCGGCAGAAGCGCATCGCGCGTCGCGCCGAGGGTGCGATTCTCCCGCGCTTGTACTGCAACGAGCTCACGCAGTGGCGCCGCTGTGTCTTCGAATCGGCGAATACTCGTAGCTGGGAGGTCGGGTACTGGTGCCTCCAAGAATCGGTCAGCTCTTACCGCTGGGTAAGCGCTACCTTCAGCCACGTTCTCGAGAAACGATGTGAACTCGGGTCGCCGAGTGGACTCGTACAAGTAGGCGAAACCTACGGTGCGAGGCGACAAGACAGCGAGCCCAGTCGACGCCACGAGCATTGGATCGTCCTCAAGATTGAGTGCATGAGACCGGCGATTTGGCCGCACTGTAGACCACACGGTGTCGCCGGCAGCCAGTCCTCGTCGAGCGCGTCCCGGCGCATCGGCCCAGTCGCTGACGCCCGGGTACTCGAACGTACCCACACCGACCGACGCGATATCGACGTACCTCAACTGCCGCCCAACTTCCGGCCTGACCGACTGACGGTTCACGTCTGCAATCGCTCGGAGGCTTGTCGTCCCGGTACCGTGAGTTATCTTCTCGAGCAGTCCTGCGAGGTATTCGTCAATCAAGCCTGCAAGGGCTAAGTTGGCGGCGATCTTGTCGTCGAGAGCGCCCAGCACCTCGGCGATCGCCTGCTGTTCCGCGAGCGGAGGATGCATGAAACTAAACGCCGCCATGGCAGACGCACTCATGTTCGGCTGAGCCGACTTCCCATGAGCCTGACTGTCGACGAATCTCAACCAATCGGCCGATTGCAGTATGTACGACACGAAACGCGAGTCGAACTCTGGTCGTACACGGAAACGCACGAGATAGGACGCGAAAACCGCTGGCTCGGTCGATCTGACCCATTGCGAGCGTCCGGTCGAAGCGCCTGTACGCGCAACGACAATGTCCCCGTCGGTCAGCGAATACTTTTGTATCTCCTGCGAGGTCGCCACACAGTACGGGACAGCATTCCAGTCAACGTGGGAATGTTCGATGTCCGTTATCCTCAGAAATCGAGGACCGACGCTGTGTGCCGTAGCCGAAGTCGTCAGCCCGTAATCAACGCGCTCGCACGCGTCGCCCAGCGTTGTTTCAAACATCGACCCTCCCCAACTGCTCACGCACGACATCCGCTAACCGCGCTGACTCGGCGAACTGCGCCTCGAGCTCTCCGCGCAGGCGGGCGAGCTTCTCTTCGATGGGCTCGCCATCGTCTTCGATCTCGGGCGCACCGACATAGCGACCCGGCGTCAGCGCGTAGTCGGCGGCCTTGATCTCGGCGAGCGTTGCCGAGTACGCGAAGCCGGGCACATCCTCGTAGGGCTCGCCTTCCTGGCGAAGCCAGGAGTGGTAGGTGTCGGCAATCTTCGCGATGTCGTCGCCAGAGAGTGCGCGCTCGGCGCGATCGACCATGTGGCCGAGGTTTCGTCCGTCGAGGAACAGCACCTCGCCGGCACGCTTGCCCTTATCCTTTGCGAAGAACCACACGCACACCGGAATCCCCGTCGAGCGGAACAGCTGCGTCGGCAGTGCCACCATGCACGACACCAGGTCGGCCTCGACGATCTCGGCGCGAATCTTGCCCTCGCCGCCCGAGTTCGACGACATCGATCCATTGGCCATAACGACGCCCGCCTGCCCACCCGGGGCGAGCTTCGACAGGATGTGCTGAATCCACGCATAGTTTGCGTTGCCGGCCGGTGGCACGCCGAACCGCCAGCGCGGGTCAGACTCGTTGCGTGCCCAATCCTTGATGTTGAACGGCGGGTTCGCCATCACGAAGTCGGCCTGCAGATCGGGGTGCAGGTCACGCGCGAAGGTGTCGCCCCACCGCGGGCCCAAGTTGCCGGAGAGCCCGTGGATGGCGAGGTTCATCTTCGCCATACGCCACGTGCGCTCGTTGAGCTCCTGCCCATAGACCGAGATGTCGCTTCCCTCGCCGTGATTCGCGTCGATGAACTTCTCGGCCTGCACGAACATGCCGCCCGACCCGCACGCCGGGTCGTACACCCGACCGTGCGTCGGCTGCAGCAGCTCGACCAGCACTCGCACGACCCCTGCAGGGGTGTAGAATTCTCCACCCCGCTTGCCCTCGGCCGCGGCGAACTTCTCGAGGAAGTATTCGTACACCTCGCCCAGCAGATCGCGTGCGCGGCGCCCGTCCGTTCCTCCCTGCCCCTGTGCCGTGAATCGCGCGGAGTTGAACAGGTCGATCAGTTCGCCGAGCCGCCGCTGATCGACATTGTCGCGATTGAAAATGCGCGGCAGCGTACCAGCCAGCCGCGGGTTGGCCTGCATGACCGCATCCATCGCCTCATCGATGAGCGCACCGATCGACTTCTCTGGGCCGTCCATCGACGGCCCCAGGCCCTTCGCGTTTTCCGCGAGGAACGACCAGCGTGCGTTTGCCGGCACCCAGAACACACCCCGCCCCGTGTACTCGTCGGTATCGTCGATAAGCTCGGCGATCTGGTCGTCGTCGTACCCGTCGGCGGTGAGCTCGGTGCNGGATGCTGGCACGCCGCTCATCGAACGCATCCGACACGTACTTCAAGAACACGAGCCCAAGGATGACGTCTTTGTACTGTGACGCGTCCATCGAACCGCGCAGCTTGTCGGCGGCTTTCCAGAGCGTGTCTTTCAGCTCTTTCATTGTCGACGGCGCCGGTGCGGCACCCTTCCGTGTCCGGGGCATGCAGTTCCTTACTTCAAGGCGGATGCTGTGGCATCCGATTCGGTCAGAGTGACGGTGCCGGCGGCCACGGCCGTCGTCAGCGTATCGATGTAGTGGTCGAGGCGAGCCACGCGATCCATGAGCGCCGCGCGCACGTCTGCGGATTCAGAGAGTGCGCGCCGGAGCGGCGCGATGGCCGACGGCGCGACTCGGCGGAGCATCCACCGTTGCCATGCGCCCGGCCCTCCGGCTTGGACTGCAATGTCGGCTGCGATGAGTTCCGGGACAAGCCCGCCCGAATCTGCCGGGGTGATCCGCAACACACGCGCGGGGTATGCGACAACCTTTGAGCCGTCGGTGTCAACCCACGCCGCGGCGGTAGGGCTCGTGCGGAAGACCACGTCACCGGGTCGAGTCAGCTGAGCGGAGGGGTGTTGCGTCGCGAATGTGAGCTGGTCGACGCGGGTACGGCCGATCGACGCGGGCTCGTCGAGGTCAGCTGCCGTCACGACGACCAGTCCTTCCGAACCCAACAGGTCGGCGTCAAGGCGCGTGCCCTGTACCCGCCGCAGGTGTCCAGCCGCGATCAGCTCCGATACCGACGCCGCTGCCGGGGCGTCGTGCCGCTCCGGCGATACTTCGAATGGGGTGAGGTCGGAACGGACGGCCTCTCCCGCCATGTCGAGCAACGCGGGGAGCGCCCTCACGTTCGCACTGGACGGCCGTCCTCCCCGTTTCGCCGACGCCACCAGCGAGCCGCTGCTTGCCTGCAGTGAAGACGTGGCCACGAACTTCGCGAACCGGAAATGATGCGCACGAAGATCTCGGCGACCGCCCATGGCCGCCATCAGGTCTGAGACCAGGTCGGCGCGCGTCGCCGCGGTGAGTTGCGCATCGCTGAGATCGGCGACGGCAGTGGCCCGCTGCGCGGGTGGCACTTCGCCTGCCGGCTGCCCAAGCATCCACATCGCGAGAGACTCGCGGATCGCGCTGTCGACCAGGCCGGTCGTCAGTCGCGCGATTCCTCGTACCTGACCGGAGCGAAGGATGTCTGCGCGCACCAACTCATCGTCGGGCGTCAACGGGTCGACAAGTGCCCGCGCGGGGCCGATCACAACCGCCGCATCGGCGGGCCGCAACGACAAGGAGACCTCGTCGACTGCCTGCAAGATCGCGGCCACGTCTTCGCCTCGGTTTGACGGAACGCGAGCGACCACGACGGAACGAGTCGCCGGGTCAGCTCCGTCGCCGACCCAGTGCCCTTCGACCAGCAGCTGGCGCCGGACGCGGCGGGCCTCCACATCGGACGGCAGAACGGTACTCACCTCGTCGCCGAGTTTGTTTGCGATCGCCAACGATAGCGCGGCGTCATCTGCGTCCAGCACCACAGTGGTGTCGTTGCCCGTGAGGGCGAGCGTGGCATCGACGACCAATGCGGTGACTTCTGCGACCAACTTTCCCGCCGAACCAATCGCACGGTTCGATGCCGCATGGCGTCGGGCGACAAGTGCCAGCGCAGCGGACGGCGAGTACGCAGCGTCAACAAGACGCGCTGCGTAGGCGAGCCAGGGCGCGCCCCGACCGACGTGTGCAGCGATCTCGCGATGAAACATGCGGTCGGATGGGTCGAACTCGGCTGCTGCGTCATTGAGCTGTGCGTGCGTGAGTTCACTGAGACTGTCGGTCTGCGCATACATGGCGATCAGCGCCTCCAGTTCAGCGACCGCACTCGCGTCGGCAAAGGAGAATCCCGCAGGAGTTGCTGCCGCGGCAGCATCCTCACGTGCATCCGGGTTGTTGCCATGCTCAGTGCGCACAAGCCAGTCAGCCACCTCGTCTGCGTTGAAGCTAGGTCGGCCGATCTCGTCCGTGACCGCATTCGGAAATGGATCCTGAGTGGCCGCGAACCGTGCCCGCCACGTCGAGACCACGGGGCGCTGCACTCTGGCCAGCCGGGCGACACCGGCCAGGTCGATCAGGAGTGAGGGCGCTGTGGACATGAGTCAAACGTACTTCAAGAATCTAACTTGGTAGATGCACTCACTGATAAGAGGGCTTATCAGCAGTCTCAATGAAGTTCGCCCAATTTTGGTCCACGATCGGTTCAACGACACCACGTCGTTATCACGGGCAGAGCGTTGCTGATTTGCCCCGCCCGTGGGATCCACTTCCGCACCCTTTGGAGTAGCTCATGACCCACGCCACGCCGATCACCGCCCTCAACGAAATCAAGTGCCCCCACTGCGGGACCCCCTTCACGATCGACAAGGCGCAGTACGCCGACATCGTGCAGCAGGTGCGCAGCACAGAGTTCGAACACGAGCTTCATGCGCGCCTCGCCGCAGCGGACAAGACCAAGGAGTCTGAGATCGCGCTCGCCGTAGCTAAGGAAGCTCAGCAGGCACAGAAGGCCAGCGCCGCGAAGGACACCGAGATCCAGCACCTGAAGTCCGAGCTGAAGTCGGCGGCGACCGCCCAGGAGCTTGCGGTCGCAAAGGCAGTCTCGGCTGCGGAGAAGAGCCTCGAGAAGGCGAAGAACACGCTGGCTCTTCAGTCCGCCGAGCAGAAGGTCAAGGACGCCGCGCTCAAGGAGTCGCACACCAGGGAGCTCGCCCTGAAGGATGAACTCATCGACCGGTATAAGGACATGAAGGCGAAGCTGTCGGTGAAGCTCCTCGGGGAGACCCTCGAGCAGCACTGCGAGACCGAGTTCAATCGCATGCGCTCCCTCGCTTTCCCCAACGCGACGTTCGGGAAGGACAACGACGCATCCGCTGGCACGAAGGGCGACTACGTCTTCCGAGACTTCAGCGACGACAAGGTGGAGTACGTCTCGATCATGTTCGAGATGAAGAATGAGTCCGACGCCACCGCTACGAAGAAGAAGAACAGCGACTTTTTCGCCAAGCTCGACAAGGATCGCAACGACAAGGGTTGCGAGTATGCGGTGCTCGTCTCGATGCTCGAGGAAGACTCAGACCTCTACGCCGGGATCACCGATGTCTCTCACGAGTACCCGAAGATGTTCGTCGTCCGTCCGCAGTTCTTCCTCGCGATCATCGCCCTGCTACGCAACGCCGCGCAGGACACCATCATGGTCAAGGACGAGCTCGAACAGATCAAGAAGCAGAACATCGATATCACCGAGTTTGAGGCAGAGCTCGAAGAGTTTAAGTCGGCGTTCGGCCGAAACTACCGCCTTGCCAGTGGCAAGTTCGATGCCGCAATCAAAGAAATCGACGGTGCGATCGCCCGGCTCCAGAAGGTCAAGGACAACCTTCTCGGGTCGGAGAACAACCTCCGACTCGCGAACGAGAAGGCGACAGCGCTCACGGTCAAGAAGTTGACCAAGGGCAACCCGACTATGGCGGCCAAGTTTGCCGAGCTGGGCGCGGCCGACGAGCACGACCCTGCATAACAGTTTTCGGTGGGAGCCCTGCACGAGTGCGGGCTCCCACCGAAAAACGCTGAGCCTGCCGGCCCGCGCTAAAGCAGCGCCTCGATATCGCCCGACCCAAGCACGTTCGGCTCGCGATCGCGCAGCAGCAGCGCAAGCCGCGCCGTCTCCTCGAGCTCTTCGGCGGCAGCCACCGCGGCGGCGAGCGTCGCCCCCGCCACAAGCGAGCCGTGGTGGGCGAGAATCACCGCCGGCGCGCGCGTGGCCGCCTCGCGGATCTCGGCAACCGCATCCGTCGTGCCGGGCTTGAAGTACGGTACGACGGGCACGTCGCGGCCGACGCGCATCACGAAGTACGGCGTCAGCGACGGGATGAGCGGCTCGCCCTCGCGCCAGAGGCAGCTCAGCGCCGTGACGTAGGTCGAGTGGAGGTGCACGATTGCACGGGCGTCGGGGCGCGCCTCGTACATCGCCCGGTGCATCGGCACCTCCTTGCTCGGCTTGCCACCGCCGATGTGCCGAAACTCGCCATCAAGCTCCGAGAGCTCGCTGACGTCGAGGCGCCCGAGCGAGGAGTTCGTCGGGGTCATGAGCAGACCCCCGTCGACTCGCGCGCTGAGGTTGCCGGCGGTGCCAACCGAGTACCCGCGGTTGAAGAGGCTCGCGCCAAACTCCACGAGCTGCTGGCGAGTTTCGTGATTACGCAATCGAGGTTTCCTTATCTGCGGCGAGCGCGGTTACACAAAGATGTCGGCAACGAGCAGCGAGACGAGGCAGGTCGCCCACGCGATCGTCGTCGGCACCGACCAGGTCAGCAGCTGGTGCTTGACCTCCTTGACACCGAGCATGCGGTTGACGACCCAGAAGAGCGAGTCGTTGAAGTAGCTGAACACCATCGCGCCGAGACACGCGGCCTGCGCGGCGAGCGCGAGGTTCACGTCGGGCATCGTCGCGAGAATCGGCGCCGAGAGCGAGGCCGAGGTGATGATTGAGACGGTGCCGCTGCCTTGTACGAGCCGCACGGCCGAGGCGATGACGAACGGAATCAGGATCGCCGGCAGCGGCAGCTGCGAGACGAACTCGCCGAGCGCGTCGCCCACGCCGCTGTCGCGGAGCACCTGGCCGAGCGCGCCGCCGGCACCGGTGACGAGCAGGATGATGCCGGCCTGGTCGATGCCCTTCTCCATGGTCGCGAGCGTGGTCTGGCGCTTCTGGCCGATGGTAAGGCCGTAGATCGCGGCGATGACGCCGAGGCCAACGGCGATGACCGGGTTCCCGACGAAGGATGCGACGCCAACGAGCCACTCGGGCAGCACGCCGGGCGCGCTGGTCGCGACCGCGTTGATGCCGGTGTTCGCAAAGATGAGCACGATGGGCAGGAGGATCGGCAGCATCGACATGAACAGCGACGGCAGCTCCTTCTCACGCTCCTCGGCGAGGCTGTTGAACTCGCTGACCGCCTCGCTGGCACTGAGCTTGGTGCCGGTGTCGACCTCGATCATCTTCTCGATCTTCGGGCCCATGTACTTCGCGTAGAGCGTCACGGTGAAGATCGCGGGGATCGTGAGGATCACGCCGTAGAGGATCATCTCGCCGATGTTCACGTCGAAGATGCCGGCCGCGCCAAGCGGGCCAGGCGTCGGCGGCACGGCGTGGTGGGTGAGCACGAGGCCGCCGGCGAGGGCGATGCCGAGCGTGAGCACCGAGCGGCCCGCGCTGCGCGAGAGCGCCTTGACGAGCGGGTTCAAGATGACGAATGCGCTGTCAACGAAGATCGGGATCGACACGATGTAGCCGGCGACCGCGAGCGCCCACTCCTCCTTGCGCTTGCCGAGCCAGCGCAGCAGGGTAATCGCAAGCTTCTCGGCCGCGCCGGACGCCTCGAGGATGGCGCCCATCATGACGCCGAAACCGACCACGAAACCGATCGTGGCGAGCGTCGAGCCGAAACCGGAAGAAATCGATCCGACGGTGTCTTCGGGCGACAAGCCCGCCGAAAGGCCGGCGATCGACGCGGCGATGACGAGGGCGAGCAGCGCGTGAATCTTCGTGCGCAGCACGAGGAAGATGAGGACAGCGATGGCGACGGCAAGGCCGACGAAGGCCCACGGGCCGACCGTCACGGCGCCCTCCGCTTCGGCGGCAACGAGCGCGGCCGACCGCGAGACGCCGAGCGCGTCAATGAGGCTCTTCACGAATGAGGGTGTAGCGCGGGTCTG
>NZ_JACXJG010000025.1:69328-69508 GCF_014904065.1 Gulosibacter sediminis
CTTGTGCCGGGCCGGTCGAAGAAGGCAAGGATGTCGGCGGCGCGTTGCTTCATGGTGCGGCCGAGCTTGCGGATCTCGATGAGCGCGGCGGGGACGCCGGTGGTAATCGCGGCGATCACGTCCTGCATCATGGCCTTGGCCTTCTTCTTGTCTGGTTCGCGGTAAGCGGCGACGATGCGC
>NZ_JACXJG010000025.1:69577-69719 GCF_014904065.1 Gulosibacter sediminis
TCTGCTGGACGCGGCGCCGGCAGACATCCAGCGCGTCACCGGCTAAGCGGACTACATGAAATGGATCCATGACGGGGATGGCGTCGGGGAGTTCTCCGGCGGCGGCTGTTTTGAACCCGGCGAACCCGTCCATCGCGACCAC
>NZ_JACXJG010000025.1:69840-69998 GCF_014904065.1 Gulosibacter sediminis
CCCGGGACGTCGATCAGCCGCCGCTTGCCTTCAGCGAGGACGGCGGCGTTCGCAGCACTCCAGGACACCCCGAGACCGGCGGCGACGCGGGACACCGTGAGATGGTCGACGACGATTCCCCGCAGCGCCACCCCACGCCGCCACGGGAGATCTTCGCC
>NZ_JACXJG010000026.1:0-477 GCF_014904065.1 Gulosibacter sediminis
CGGCCGCTGCGCCCCGAGCGCGAGTGACTCGAGATCAACTTGCGCGACGCGGGTGTCGTCGCCGATGAGTCGGCCGTGGCGCATCGTCCACATGTTCAGGGCACAGCCGAACGACACGATGAGGTCGGCATCGGCAATGAGCTCAGCGGCAAGCGGCGACGAGAAGCCGCCCGAGATGCCGAGCGAGAACTCGTCGCCGTCGAACAGCCCGTTCGCGACGNGGTGGCGAGCAGCGCACCCGCGACGCGCCCGAGCTCACGCAGCTCGCGGCCGGCGCCCCGGGCGCCGCGCCCGGCGACGAACACGGGCCGCTCGGCCTGTCGAATCAGGTCGGCGAGCGCCCGCACCGAGGCATCGGATGCGCGGGGCGGCACGGGCCGCGGCGGCGCGGCAAGCGTCTCGAGCGCACGGATGCTCGCCTCGGGCGCCGGCGCATCCTGCACATTGATCGGCAGGTTGAGCACGACGGTGCGGCGC
>NZ_JACXJG010000026.1:578-956 GCF_014904065.1 Gulosibacter sediminis
TCGCATTCGTGAGCCCGCAGCCCTGGTGCAGCGACACGAGCGCGACGGTGTCGCTCATGCGCGCGTACGCGTCGGCCATCGTGGCCGCGCCGCCCTCGTGCCGCGTCGCGGTGAACTCGACCCCGGCATCCCGCAGCGCGTTCGTCACCGCGAAGTTGCCCNGACGCCGAAGCAGTGCCGGGCGCCGAGCTTCGCGAGCGCGCGGCCGACGAGCTCGGCGACGGTGAGGCCGCTCATGCCTGGGTTTCGACGAGCGCGAAGACGCGGCTCGGGCTGCCGGTGCCGCCGACGATCGGTAGCGGCGCGACGACGAGCACGGCGCCGCGGGCCGGCAGTTCGGCGAGGCGCTGCAGCGAGGTGATGCCGTACTTGTCGGCG
>NZ_JACXJG010000027.1 GCF_014904065.1 Gulosibacter sediminis
CGCGAGCACGCCGAGGCCGCGAACCGCGGTGCCGAGCACGCCCTCGAGGCGCTCGCGCAGCGAGTCGTCCTTTGCGAGCTGCCACGGCGCCTGGTCGGTGATGAACTGGTTGAGCGCGTCGACGAGGCGCCAGACCTCGGCGATGGTCTGGTCGATCGCGAAGCGGTCGATCGCGTCCTCAGCACCCGCCACAGCGGCCTTCGCGATATCGAGGAGCGCGGTGTCGTCGACGTGCGTCGAGGCGACGGACGGGATCTCGCCGTCGAAGTACTTGTTCACCATCGCCACAACGCGCGACGCCAGGTTGCCGAGGCCGTTCGCGAGCTCGGAGTTGTAGCGCGCGTGGAGGTCTTCCCACGAGAACGAGCCGTCCTGACCGAGGTGAATTGCACGCATGAAGTAGTAGCGGAACGCGTCGGAGCCGAAGGTATCGGTGATCTCGCTCGGCTCAATGCCGGTGAGCTTCGACTTCGACATCTTCTCGCCGCCAACGAGCAGCCAGCCGGTCGCGAAGACGCGCTGCGGAGGCTCGATACCCGCGGCCATGAGCATGGCGGGCCAGATCACCGCGTGGAAGCGGATGATGTCCTTGCCCACAATGTGGTTCGCGGGCCAGCGACGGTCGAAGTTGTCGTCATCGTCGCCGTAGCCGATCGCGGTGATGTAGTTGAGCAGCGCGTCGACCCAGACGTAGACGATGTGCGCGTCGTCCCACGGCACGCGCACGCCCCAATCGAAGCTCGTGCGCGAGATCGAGAGGTCGTGCAGGCCGCTGCGCACGAAGCTGACGACCTCGTTGCGCGCCGACTGCGGCTGCACGAAGGTCGGGTTCGCCTCGTAGAAGTCGAGCAGGCGCTGCTGGAAGTCGGAGAGCTTGAAGAAGTAGTTGCGCTCGGCCATAAGCTCGAGCGGCTTCGAGTGAATCGCGCAGACCTTCTGGCCCTCGTACTGGCCCTCGCCGTCGACGATTTCGCTGTCGGGCTTGAACTCCTCGCAGCCGACGCAGTAGAGCGCCTCGAACTCGTCCTCGTAGATGTAGCCGGCATCGTTGAGGTGCGTCAGGAACTTCTGCACGCGCGTCTCGTGCCGCTCCTCGGTGGTGCGAATGAAGTCATCATTCGAGAGGTTGAGCGTCTTGAGCATCGGCTTCCATGCGCCATCGACGAGCTTGTCGGCCCACTCGCGCGGCGTCATGCCGTTTGCGACGGCCGAGCGCATGATCTTCTGCCCGTGCTCGTCGGTGCCGGTGAGGAACCAGGTGTCATCGCCGCGCTGGCGGTGCCACCGGGCAAGCACGTCAGCTGCCACCTCCGCATACGCGTGCCCGATGTGGGGCACGTCATTCACGTAGAAGATGGGAGTGGTGACGTAGAACGATTCGCCAGAAGCCATGCCGGAAAGTCTATCGGGTCGCGTGAGCGTCAATGACACGGCCGTTGCCGACGGTCATACAGCGCCGCCGACGCTCCGGGCCGCGAGCGCAGCGTCGTAGAGCGCGCGCTTCCGCAGGCCGGTGCGCGCCTCGACCTCAGCCGCCGCATCCTTCAGCCGAAGGCCGCCCGCGGCGAGTCGGAGCACCTCGGCAACTGCCTCGTCGAGCTGCACCTCGCGGGCTTCGGCGCCGGCGAGCACGAGCACGATCTCGCCGCGCACGCCCTCGCCCGCCCACTGGGCGAGCTCGGCGCATGTGCCGCGGCGCACCTCTTCGTGGAGCTTCGTGAGCTCGCGGCAGACGACGGCCTGGCGCTCGGGCCACGCCGCGGCGAAGTCGTCGAGCGTCGTCGCGAGCCGGTGCGGCGACTCATAGAGCACGGTTGTGCGCGGCTCGTCGCCGAGCTGCTCGATGAGCCTGGCCCGGTCAGACTGCTTGCGCGGCACGAACCCCTCGAAACAGAAGCGGTCGGTCGGCAGGCCCGACACCGCGAGCGCGGTGATGACCGCCGTTGGGCCGGGCACCGAGGTGACCGTCACGCCCGCCTCGGCACACGCACGCACGACGCGAAAGCCCGGGTCGGAGATGGCCGGCATGCCCGCATCCGACACCAGCACGACGGTCTGCTCGGCGGCAAGCCTCGCCACCTCGTCAGCGGACTCGTGCTCGTTGTGTTCGTGCAACGCGATGAGCTTCGGGCGTTCGGTCACCTCGAGCAGGCCCAGCAGCTTCGCGGTCGTGCGGGTGTCTTCGCAGGCGACCACATCGGCGGCCCGCAGCGTATCGATGAGCCGAGGCGACGCATCCCCGAGATTGCCGATCGGGGTTCCGGCAAGGATGAGCATCGCCTAGTACCAGCCCGGCAGCCAGTGGGTGAGGTTGAAGTACCAGTCGGGAATCTGCAGGCCGGTCCACACCGGGTAGAAGAACGCCGACACGAGGACCGCGAGGGCGAAGAACCCGGCGATGAGGTTCACCGCAAGCGTGCGCTGTTTTCGCGGATCCTTCGCGTCGCCCGCCAGCGTCTGCAGCGCGAGCGCTGCCGCGAGGAACATGAACGGCAGCCAGACGATGACGTAGAAGTGGTAGACCGAGGTGCGGCCGGTGAGCAGCCAGGGCAGGTAGCCCGCCGCGTACGACACGAGAATCGCAACGTAGGGCCAGCGCGGCTTCACGAACATCATCATGATGAGGAACACGACGGCGATCGTGCCGAGCCAGTAGAGCAGCGGGTTCGACAGCGACGTGACCGCCTGCACGCACTGGTCGGCGTGACAGCTCGGGTCGACCGCCGGGTCGATGTAGGTGTACTGGAACGCGGTGGGGCGCAGCAGGAACGGCCACTCGTACGGCGCCGAGTTGTACGAGTGCCCCGCCGCGAGGCGCGAGTGAAACTCGTAGACCTGTGCCTGGTAGTCGACGAAGTGCGAGAGCGACAGCTTGGCCCACTCGAAGAAGTTGCCGCCCTGCCAGGCGCCGGTGTCGATAATCCCGTTGAAGCCGCGGCCGGTGATGAACCAACCGGCGTAGCTCGCGAGGTAGATGACGATCGTGAGCGGCACCGCGAGCAGGAAAGAGACGGGCCCCTGCTTCAGCGTCGCTGACGAGAGCCACAGCGTGATGCCCGCCTGCTTGCGGTTGTAGGCGTCGAGGGCAACGGTGAGCACACAGTAGAACGCGAGGTAGTAGAGGCCCGACCACTTCACGCTCGTCGCGAGCGCGAGGGCCACGACCATGGCCAGGAACCAGGGGCGTCGCCAGAGCACCGGGCCCCAGTCGGGGCCCGTCGGCCGCGTCGCCGGCGGGTCGATCGTGCTGGTCCACTTGACCGGCGTGCTCTCGAGCGGCACGGAAGGGTCGTTCGCGTGTTCGCGCTGGCGCCACGCCGCGACCCAGCTCGTCAGTTGACGCCCCTGGTCGTCGCGGTCGTAGAGTAGGAACAGGAAGCCGAGCAGCACGAAGAACATCACGAAAATGTCGAGGATGCCCGTGCGGCTCATCGCGATCGCGTGGCCGTCGATCGCGAGCATCGCCGCCGGGATCGCACCCATCGCGATCGAACGGAATAGCTTCTTGCCGACGAGGTAGAGCAGCGGCACCGAGGCGGCACCGAAGAGGGCGACGCCGAAGCGCCAGGCCCAGACGTGCTCGGCGCCGAACAGGTGCATGAAGATGCCGATGAGGTACTTGCCGAGCGGCGGGTGCACGACGTACTCGGCCTTGTCGAGGTACTCGTCGTAGCCGCCGGTCGCCCAGAGGTCCTCTTTGTTCTCGGGCCATTCCGACTCGTAGCCGTTGTTCGTGATGGTCCAGCCATCGGGCACGTAGTAAATCTCGTCGAAGACGATGCCGTTCGGCTGGTCGAGCCGCACAAACCGTACAAGCACCGCCACGAGGGTGATGATGCCGACGAGAATCCACTCGGTGCGGCGCCGAGCCTGCGGCGATGCCGTCCACCGACCCCAAAGGTCGTCTGCCCACGACCCCACCGGCGTCGTCGGTGTGCTCGCGCCGTCACGTTGGAGTTGGGTCGGGGCAGTCACCCGACCATCGTAGGGGATGCCCCCTGTCACCTAGACTGGAGGGCCGATGGTCGCCATTCACTTCCCACCAGAGCTGCCGGTCTCGCAGCGCCGTGACGAAATCGCCGCGGCGATTCGCGAACACCAGGTGGTGATCGTCGCGGGCGAAACCGGTTCGGGCAAGACGACCCAGCTACCGAAGATCTGCCTCGAGCTCGGCCGCACCGCGATCGGCCACACGCAGCCGCGACGCATCGCAGCCCGCACGATCGCCGAGCGCATCGCCGAGGAGCTCGGCGGTAAGGTCGGCGAGCTCGTGGGCTATCAGGTGCGTTTCACCGACGCCTCGAGCGAGTCGACGCGCATCAAGCTCATGACCGACGGCATTCTGCTCGGCGAGCTGCGCCGCGACCGACTGCTGCGGCGCTACGACACGATCATCATCGACGAGGCGCACGAGCGCTCGTTGAACATCGACTTCCTGCTCGGCTACCTGAAGCGGCTGCTGCCCGAGCGGCCCGATCTCAAGCTCATCATCACCTCGGCGACGATCGACCCCGAGTCGTTCTCGAAGCACTTCGACGACGCACCGGTGATCGAGGTGTCGGGCCGCACCTACCCGGTCGAGGTGCGGTACCGGCCGCTCGTCGGCGAGGCGTCGACCGACGACGAGGAGGATGCGCAGGATGCGCCGTCGGCCACCGACGACCGCGACGTGAACGAGGGCATCGTCGCGGGGCTGCGCGAGCTCGCCGGTGAGCGAGCCGGCGACGTGCTCGTGTTCCTGCCCGGCGAGCGCGAGATTCGCGAGGCCGAGGCGGCGATTCGCGCATCCCTCTCGACCCGCGAGCTCGAGGCGACCGAGCTCCTTCCCCTCTACGGGCGCCTCAGCGCGCACGACCAGCACCGCGTGTTCGAGCCGAGCAAACGCCCCGGCGTGCGGCGCCGCGTCGTGCTCGCGACGAACGTCGCCGAGACCTCGCTCACGGTGCCGGGCATCGCGTACGTCATCGACGCGGGGCTCGCGCGCATCTCGCGCTACTCGGTGCGGGCGAAGGTGCAGCGGCTGCCGATTGAGGCGATCTCGCAGGCCTCGGCGAACCAGCGCTCGGGCCGCTCGGGTCGCACCCGCGACGGCATCGCGATTCGGCTCTATAGCGAAGAGGACTTCGAGCGTCGGCCCGAATTCACCGACCCGGAGATTCTGCGCACGAACCTCGCGAGCGTGCTGTTGCAGATGCTCGAGCTTGGCCTCGGTGCAATCGAAGACTTCCCTTTCCTCACGCCGCCCGACTCGCGCGGGGTGAAGGACGGCGTCGACCTGCTGCGTGAGCTCGGTGCGATTCGTGGCGGCACCGGGCGGGGCGTGCCGCAGCTCACGAAGACCGGGCGTCAGCTCGCATCCCTGCCGATCGAGCCCCGCTTCGCCCGCATGGTGGTCGAGGCGAAACGGCTCGACGTCGCCCGCGATGTGCTCATCATCGTCGCCGGCCTCACGGTGCAGGACATCCGCGAGCGACCGCTCGAACAGCGCGCCAAGGCCGACCAGCTGCACGCGCGCTTCCGCGACCCGTCGAGCGACTTCATGTCGCTGCTCAAGCTCTGGAGCTACCTCGAGGAGCAGCAGCGCGAGCTCGGCTCGTCGGCGTTCCGGCGCCTCTGCAAGGCCGAGTTCCTGAACTACGTGCGACTGCGAGAATGGCAAGACCTCTTTCGGCAGCTGCGCGAGACGGCCAAGCCGCTCGGCCTGCGCATCCAGCGGCCGGATGCGGGGGCCGAGCCGGGCGCGAATGCCGACGCCGTGCATCGCGCGCTGCTGTCGGGCCTTCTGAGCCACATCGGCGTGTTCGACCGGCAGCGCCGCGACTATCGCGGGGCGCGGAACACGCGTTTTCGGGTGTTCCCCGGCTCGGGACTCAAGGGGTCGAACCCCGAGGCGGTCATGGCCGCCGAACTCGTCGAGACGTCGCAACTGTTCGCGCGCACCGTCGCGAAGATNTCAGCCCGAATGGGCCGAGTCGCTCGCCGGCGAGCTCGCGAAACGGCAGCATTCAGAGCCCCACTGGGAGCGTAAGCAGGGCCAGGCCGTCGCGCTCGAGACGGTGACGCTCTACGGCGTGCCGATCGTGACGCAGCGCCGAGTCGGCTTCGCCGCGATCGACCCGTCGTGGAGCCGCGACCTGTTCATTCGGCACGCGCTCGTCGAGGGCGACTGGACCGGCCGGTACCCGTTCGTGCGCCGCAATCAGCAGCTGCTGCGCGACGTCGCCGAATTTGAGGAGCGCACGCGAACCCGCTCGCGCCATGACGACACCGAGGTGCTGTTCGAATTCTTCGACGAGCGACTGCCCGCTGACGTCGTGTCGCAGCCGACGTTCGACCAGTGGTGGCGCGTGGCGCAGCAGGAGCAGCCGAAGCTGCTCGACCTGCGCCGCGGTGACCTGCTCGAAGACGACGACGCGACCGAGAATGCCGAGGCCTACCCGCGAACGTGGCAGCAGGGCGAGCAGCAGCTGCGCCTGCGCTACAAGTTTG
Organism: Gulosibacter sediminis; assembly: GCF_014904065.1. Classification (GTDB taxonomy): domain Bacteria; phylum Actinomycetota; class Actinomycetes; order Actinomycetales; family Microbacteriaceae; genus Gulosibacter; species Gulosibacter sediminis. The sequence goes on from NZ_JACXJG010000027.1 coordinate 6,490, forward strand.
ACCCGCAGGCGCCCGACGACGGCGTCACGGCCGTCGTGCCCGTGCAGCTGCTCGCGATGCTCACGCCTGACGGCTTCGACTGGCAAGTGCCGGGCCTGCGCGAGGAGCTCGTTACGGCGCTGCTGCGTACCCTGCCGAAGGCGACCCGGCGCAACTTCGTGCCTGCCGCCGACTGGGCGGCGCGGCTACTCGACCAGGTTGGCGAGGTGCGTCCCGACCGGGGCGAGCCCGTCACAGCACCCCTCACTGAGGTGTTGCACGGGCACCTCCAGCGACTCGGCGGCATCCGCTTCGACGCCCGCGAGTTCGAACCCGAGCGCGTCCCGGCACACCTGCGGATGCGCTTCCTCGTGCTCGACGATCGTGGCCGCGAACTCGGCGAGGGCAGCAATCTACTCGAGTTGCAGCAGCGGCTCAAGCGCCAGAGCGAGGCCGCGCTCGTGCGCGCCACCGAGGCTCCCCCGACTCCCAGCAATCGGCGCGGGCGGGGCGGCCGCAAGGATGCGCCCGGCAGCGATGCCAAGGCCGCGGCCGAGCCGTCGCGCGGGTCGACGGAGTCGGTCGCTGAGCAGCGCGAGCTCACCGGATGGCCGGAACGCGACCTGCCCGAGACCTTCGAAATTCGGCGCAAGAACGGCGTGATTCGCGCCTGGCCGACGCTGCAGCTGCGCGACGCCGCACGCCCCGCGACGAGCAAGGTCGACCTCGTGCTCGCGACGACGAGCGCCGATCAGGTGCGCGAGCATCCGCGGGCCGTCGCCGTGCTGCTTGCCCGCAGCGTGCCCTCGCCCGCGACGTACGTGCTCGCCCACCTCACCTCGCAAGAAAAGCTGGCGCTCGCGGCGAGCCCGTACCCATCGACCGAGCAGCTACTCGCCGACGCCACCATCGCGCTCGCGCAGCGGACCGTTGACGCAGCCGGCGAACCGGTGCGCACGAAGGCGGCCTTCGATGCCATGCGCGAGCAGTTCAACGCCGAGCTCATCGACGCACTGTTCGAGGTCGTGCGTCTCGTGGGCCAGGTGCTCACGGCGCACCGCGACGCGCTGCGGGCGGTCAAGAGCAGCAACGCGATGGCCTACCTCGCGACGCTGACCGACGTGCGGGGGCAGCTCGAGGCACTCGTGTTCGACGGCTTCGTGTCGCGCACCGGGCTCGAGCAGCTGCAGCATTTGCCGCGGTACCTGCGAGCCGCGACAGCGCGTATCGAGCGGCTCAGCATGAGCGCGGCGACCGAGCGCGCGGGCGCTGCCGAGCTCGAGCAGGCGCTCGCGCTCTTCCGGGATGCGGGCGGCACGTTGCCGCTCGCACTCGACGCGCCGGAGCACCTCGTCGCGGCGCGCTGGCTGCTCGAGGAGTTCCGCGTCAGCCTCTTCGCCCAACAGCTCGGCACGGCCCAACCGGCCAGCCTCAAACGCCTCCGCAAACTTCTAGGGGGNNCCGCTCGCCAGAGGGAGGGGTTATTCGTCTTGTTCGGGGGCGTCCGGGGTGCGGGTGAGCACGGCGACGAGGAAGTCCTCGGCCGGGGCGTGGAGCTGCCACGTCGAGTAGTGCTGCTCGAGTACGAGACCCGATTCGAACGCATCCGCCGTGAAGTCGACGAAGTCGTAGCCGCGGCCCGCGCCGAAGCCGACGACGAGGCGACCGTTCGGCGCGAGGTGGCCACGCAGGCGCTCGAGGGCGGGCTTGCGCTCGGCCTCCGAGAGGAACGTCATGACGTTGCCGGCAGACACGATGATGTCGAACTCCTGCAGATCGCCGAACTCATCGTCGACCGCGAACGTCGCGAGATTGCCGGCTTCCCAGCGTGCCTGCGGGTAATCGGTGCGCGCCACCGAGATGAGGTACTCGTCGAGGTCGACGCCGACCACCTCGTGCCCGCGCTCGGCGAGCCAGCCGCCGATGCGGCCCGTACCGCAGCCCGCGTCGAGGATGCGGCTGTGTCGTTCAGCCATCGCGTCGATGAGCCGTGCCTCGCCATAGATGTCACGGCCCGCATCGGCGAAGCTGCGCCACCGCTTCGCGTAGTTCTGCGCGTGATCGGGGTTCGCTCGCACGGCGGCGAGCCAGACATTTTCTTGGGGAGCGGGCATTCCTCCAGTATCCCGCACCCGGGCCCGGCCCAGCTCCGAGCGCCGCGGTGAGTAACGTATCGGCCCGTGACTGACGGGCCCCGCGCCGTCCCGTGTGCCATGGGTAGTGTGTCTGACCCCGTTCGACGCTCGTATTCACGATCGTTTTGGGGCGAAACGCAACACCTATGCTTCGGCGGGCGCCTCGACGAATGCCGGGTCGGGCTCAGTAATGTCGACGCGCTCGGCGCCGAAGTGGGCGAGCAGGTCGTCGCCNTCGAGGTAGATCCCAACCGAGTACGCCCCACCGCCGACGGTGATGGGCCCGGGCTCAACGAGCGCGTCGGCCACGACGTCGAGCGGCGTCAACGTGCCGAACGGCGTGATCGTGCCGCGCGCGAAGCCGGTGACCGCCTTCGCCTCGTCGGCCGAGGGCATGGCGGCCTTGTTCACGCCGAGCACGGCGCGCAGCTTCGGCCACGAGATGACCCGGTCGCCGGGCACGAGCACCACGTGGTATTCCCCCGTGCCGTCCTTCACGATCATCGACTTCACGATCTGCCGGGGTCGCACGCCGCGCAGCGCCGCCGCCTCGGCGAGCGACGACGCCTTGCCGTGCGTGCGCACCTCGTGGCGGATGCCCGAGGCTGCGACGGCCGCGACCGCCCGGTTGTTCGCGGGGTCGAGCTCGGGTGATTGCACAGAAGTCATACGAAAGAAGACGACGCAGCGCGGCCGATTATTCCCGTTGTTGCGCACCGAAGCGCGTCGCCGGGCGCACGCGCTGGCCCTCAATGGCGAAAACAAGTCCCGGGTTCCGAAATCCTGCGGCTGCAGGACTTCGGAACCCGGGAGTCTTGTCGGGCGCTGCTACGCCTGGTGGCGGCGGCGCAGCACGAGCGCCGCGCCCGCGGCGNTGGCGCCGGCTGCAAAGAGGCCGATCAGCGCGGTCGTGCCCGCGTCGGCACCGGTGGTGGCGAGGTTGCCGTCAGCGTCGGTGTCGGTGTCGCTCGGCGAGGCGGTCGACTCGGATGCGCCGTCGGTCGACGCGGCGCTGGCCGTCGTGGTCGGCACGGCGGTCGTGGTCGGCACGGTCGTGCCGGTCGGCTCGGGCGACTGCGTCGGCTCCGGGTCGATGCCGAATGCATCCTCAGCCGAACCGAGGCGGAGGAACACCGTCTCGCCGGTGGCGTCGTCGAGGCCGTCGTTGTCGGTAACCGCGTAGAGCTGACCGTCGGCAGCAATCGTGAAGCCCTCGAGCTTCTCCTGCGTCCAACCGTTCACGGCCTGCAGCTCGGGCAGTACGTCGATCGCGAGGTTCTTCTCGACGGGAATCACCGAGCCGTCCGCGTCGGCGACCGCCTGCGCATCCGGAATCTCCACCGTGTAGATGCGCTTGATCGCGGCGTTCGGGCCGTTGAGCTTGTCGCGCTCGATCAGCGCGAGGGTGTTGTCGTCGACGACGGTGACCTCCGACAGGCCCATCCAGTCGCCGGCGACGTCGGTCGACTCGAGCTCGTAGCCGAACCAGGCGAACTCGCCGGTCGCCGTCGAGTACTGGCCGATGCGGGTCGTGTTCGTGCCCTCGAGCGGCTCGAGCGGCGACGCGGCGGGGTCGACCCAGAGCGGGCGCTGCACGGCGAAATAGAGCACCTCGTTGCCGTCGGCGTCTTCAGTCACTGTGACGCCCTCGAGGCCCCACTTGCCGATGTGCGAGGAAACGTCCTCGGGCAGTGAGAGTTCCTGCACCACGTTGAGGTCGGCATCGAGCTCGACGAGGAGGTTCTCGGTGCCGGTCGCGCCCTCCGAGGCGAGCCAGAAGCCGCCGTCAGCCTTCGCCGCGATGCCCTCAATGTCGTACGAGGTGACCGCACGATCCTTCGTGACGTCGCGGGCCTCGGTGATGAGGGCGGGCTCAGCCGACACGTCGATCGTGTAGATGCGGTTGTTCTTCAGCGCCGCGTCGGTCGCCGAGTAGAGCAGGTTCGCGTTGGTCGGGTCGGCCGTGAGCGCTCCGAGCGCTGACCAACCGATGGGCAGGCCGTTCTCGTCGTTCGCCGACACAATGCTCGGCTGCGCCGGGGTGGCGTCGCCGAATTCGAAGATGTTCACCGAGCTGCGGACGCCGGCCTTGGCCTCATCGACCTCGCTCGAGACGAGCAGCAGGTCGCGCGACGGCACCGGCAAGACGCCCTCGGGGCCATTGGTCGTGAACAGCAGCTGCTCGTAGACCGGATTGGCGGGGTCGTCGATGTTGTAGACGGCGACGAAGTTCGAGCGCTCCGAGGCGACGAACGCGTAGTTGGTGCCGTTGTACTCGGCGATCGCGAGGCCCTCGGGCTCGGGGCCCTTCTTGCCGGCGCGGCCGTCGTTGTAGAGGCCGTGCTCGATCGCGAGGTGCTCGAAGCTGTTGCCCGCATCCCACTGCACGGTGCCGTCGATGCCGAAGACGGTCCAGCCGCGGGTGCCGCCCTTCCAGTCGCCTTCGTTCGCGGTCGCGAGCGTGGTGGTGTTCACCCAACCGACCGCATCGGGCTCGCGAGGGGTGTCGGTGATCGAGCCGCTGAGGTCGATCACGCCGTCGTCCTCGGTGTCGAGCTGATCGACCGAGACAGTTCCGGCGCTCCACGCGTCGGTCACGGTGCGGCTCTCCAGGTCGATGATCGCGACGCCGTTGTTCTCCTGCAGGGTCACCGCGGCGACGTTGTCGCTGTTGATCGAGACGTACTCGGGCTCCGGGTCCTCCGGGGTGTCGAGGCCGGCGTTCGCCACGACCTCGATCGGCGCGCCGGTCTCGCCGACGAGGTCGACCCGGTCGGACTGCCACGTGCTCGGGTCACCCGCGAGGTCAATCACCGAGACAAAGCCGGCGGGCAGCTGCGGCAGGCCGCCGTCAACATCCACGCGCTCCTCGTCACGCTGGTTCTCAATCGCGATGGCCGCGTACTGACCGTCGTCCGAGATGTCGATCGAGTCGGGTTGGCCCTCGAGGTCGATCGAGGCGACGCGCTCGCGGTCGCTGATGCGCAGCACGTCGACGCGACCGGTCGGGTTCTCGAAGTCGCCGCCCGTCTCGTCGATGACGACGAGCACGTAGTCGCCGATCGCCGCGACCGAGGTCGGCTGGTCGTCGGCGTGGCCGAGCTCGGCCAGCGAGACGGTGCCGGTGCCCTGGGGCGACGAGGGGTCGGTGACATCGATGAAGCCGATGCGCTGACCGAGTGCGTCGGTGTAGATCATCGTCGAGCCGTCGGGGGTGATGGTCGAGATCTCAGCGACGGTCTCGGCCGCCGGGTCGACGCCCTCTGGCACGTTGAGGTACACGGGGTAGGTGGCAGTGCGGGTGAATGCCCCTTCGGCGGCGATGGCGGGTCCGGCAGCTACAAAGCAGCTCAGGGCGAGGCCCGAAGTGGCAAGCGCGGCAACCGGAGCGATGCGGCGAATGCGCATGGTGCTCCTTTGCAGATGTCAGCGTGTGCGACTGCCCACTCTTGTCTGCGTGCGGAAACGCACAGCGACCTCCGGGTGAACACGGAGGTCGCTGTGGGTGGTGATTTCGCTAGAGCACCTTCGAGAGGAAGTCCTGCGTGCGGGCCTCCTTCGGCGAGTCGAACAGCACCTTGGGGTCGCCCTCTTCGACGACAACGCCCTCGGCCATGAATACGACCCGGTCGGCGACCTCACNGGCGAAGCCCATTTCATGTGTAACGAGCACCATCGTCATGCCGGATGCGGCGAGGTCGCGGATCACCTGGAGCACCTCGCCGACCATCTCGGGGTCGAGAGCGCTCGTGGCCTCGTCAAACAGCATGATCTGGGGGCTCATCGCGAGCGCGCGGGCGATCGCCACGCGCTGCTTCTGCCCGCCGGAGAGCTGGGACGGGCGCGCATCAGCCTTGTCGGCCAGACCGACTCGCGTGAGCAGTTCTTCGGCCCGCTTGCGTGCATCCGCCTTCGACATCTTCTTCAGCTCGGTCGGCGCGAGTGCGACGTTCTGCAATACCGTCATGTTCGGGAACAGGTTGAAGTGCTGGAACACCATGCCGATGCGCTGACGCACCTTGTCGAGCTTCTCGCCTTTCGCGGCGGCGATGTTCTCGCCGGTGATGAAGACCTCGCCGCTCGTGACGTCCTCGAGTCGGTTGAGGCAGCGCAGTAACGTCGACTTACCCGAACCCGAGGGGCCGATGACGGCGACAACCTCGCCGTTCGCGACTTCGAGGTCGATGCCCTTGAGCACCTCGTTCGAACCGAAGGCCTTGTGCAGGTCGACGACCCGGATCGGCGTCTCGTCGGCGGTGGAGACAGGCTGCGTGTACAGCGTTTTGTCGTTCGTCATGTTCTCGCCTTACTTGTTGAGCTTGCGGTCGACCCAGTTGCTCAGCAGCGTGAGCAGCCAGATCACGATGAAGTACATGAACGCGACGACGATCCAGATCTCGAACGAGCGGAAGGTCGAGGCGATCACGATGCGGCCCTGGTAGGTGAGCTCGGCGAAGCCAAGCACCGACAGCAGCGAGGTGTCCTTCAACGTGATGATGAACTGGTTGATGAGGTTCGGCGTCATGATCTTGAACGCCTGCGGCATCACGACTCGGCGCATCGAGGCGCCCCAGCCGAGGCCAAGCGAGCGCGACGCCTCCATCTGCCCTGGATCAACCGACTGCACGCCACCGCGCACGATCTCGGTGATGTAGGCACCGGCGTTGAGCGAGAGGGTGATGACACCGGCCGTCAGCGCGTCGAGCGTGACCTGCTGCCCCAGAAATTGCTGGAAGAACGCGGGCACACCGAAGTAGAAGAAGAACGCCTGCACGATGACTGGCGTGCCTCGGAAGATGTTCACGTACGCGCCCGCAAGGCCGCGCAAGAACCAGTTGCTCGACAGCTTGAGAATGCCGAAGAGAATACCGAGCACCATGGCGAAGACGATCGAGAGGAACGTCGCCCAGAGGGTGAAGCCAAGACCCTGCATCAGGGCCGGCATCGCGTTCGCAACGAGGGCGAAGAACGACGTGCCCGCCGCTTCCTCTTCATTCGCGAGGTAGCGGTCGATGATCTGCTGGTAGGCACCCGATTCCATCGCGGCGTCGAGACCTGCGTTGAACATCTCGAGCAGCTCAGCGTTCTCACCCTTGTTCACCGCGAAGCCGTAGTCGGCGCCGGGCTCGGGGTCGGTCACGACCTTGAGCGGTACGTTGCCCGAGGCGATGCCGTACTGCAGCACGGGCGCATCCTCGAATGCGGCCACCGAGTTGCCGGTCGCGACATCGTTGTACATGTCGGCCGAGTCCTGGAACGAGTTGAGCTCGAAACCGATGTCCTTCGAGAGCGTCTCGGCGAACGAGTAGCCCTCGGTGCCGGTCTTCACGGCCACTGTCTGGCCCGCGAGGTCCTCATAGGTGGCGATGTCGCTGTCCTCGGCGACGGCCATCTGCACGCCCGACTGGTAGTAGGGCTCGGAGAAGTCGAAGACTTCCTTGCGCTCGTCGGTGATGCTCATGCCGGCCATCACCNCGCCTGCAGTGCCGCGTCGAAGCCGAGTGACTGAATTTCGACCTCGAAGCCCTGGTTCGCCGCGATGGCCTTGAGGAGGTCCATGTCGATGCCGACCATCTCGCCGTTCTGCTGGAACTCGAAGGGCGCGAAAGTGGTGTCGGTGGCGACGACGAAGGTGCCGTTCTCGACCGGGGTGTCGGTCGCGAAGTTCGGGTTGTTTGGCAGTTCGCCGGGCTCGCCGTAGTCGAGCTGTTCGTTGCCGAGCGCGGCCTGACCGTTGCCGATCGACGCGGCCTCGGGCGCGTTCTCGCCGAGGTACTCGTCGAGGATGTCCTGGTAGGTGCCGTTCTCGATCACGTTCTTCAGGCCGTCGTTGAAGGCGGCGACGAGCTCGGGGTTCTGGCCCTTCTGCACGCCCATGCCGTAGCTCGAGGCCTTCTCTTGGTCAGTGACCGTCTTGAGGCCCGAGTTACCGGTCGCAATGGCGTAGGCAAGAATCGGGTAGTCGTCGAAGACAGCGACCGAGTTGCCCGACGTGACGTCGTTGTAGGCATCGGCGGCGTCCTGGAAGCCGGTGACTTCGAAGCCGTACTCCTCCGAGAGGGTCGACGCGAAGTCAAAGCCCTCGGTGCCGGTCTTCGCCGAGACCGTCTCGCCCGCGAGGTCCTCGTAGCCCTTGATGCTGTCATCATCCTCAGCGACGGCCATCTGAATGCCCGAGTCGAAGTAGGGGTTCGAGAAGTCGAACGACTGCTCACGCTCGTCGGTAATGCTCATGCCGGCCATCACCNGGCCTGGAGCGCGCCGTCGAAACCGAGCACCTGGATGTCGATGTCGAAGCCCTGGTCTTCGGCGATCGCATTGATCAGATCCATGTCGATGCCGACGAGCTCGCCGCCCTCTTCGAACTCGAAGGGCGCCCACGTCGTGTCGGTCGCGATGACGAATGACTGGCCCTCGGCCGACTTCGGGTCATCTGCGGCCTGCGCCTGGTTGCCCGTAATGGCGTTTGCTGCGCCGGCGGCGGTGCCAACCGTGAGCAGCAGTACCAGGAGTACCGCGAGAGTGGAGAGTGCCGAATTGCGGTGGTGTTGCCACTGCAGGAGGCGTTGCTGGAACGATTTCATGCTCTTCCTCTGGTCTTCGTTGACCTCAGCTTGTGAATCAGGTACTCACTTGCTGAGAATTCACCTCACCACCCTAGGTGATCGGGCCCGCTCGCCGTGGAAGTCGGCGCGATCCGCACGCGATCGTTACTTGATTGCGCGAGAACCGGGCCTTCTTGATGCCATTTGTCCGTATTGCGCGGGTACACACCCGTCGCACAGGGGAGCCTTCCCTTGCTGGTGCGTTCGCTGCGGGCACAGTAACTTTGCCGCAAGCGGCGCGAAATTTCAGATCTGTGCCGGGGCGGGAAGGCGAACATCATGACGAACCTCACGGCAGTTCAGGCATGTACGACCACGGCGTGCTCGTACAACAATGGCGGCTGCACCGCAGCTGGCATCACCGTCGGCGGCAGCGAGCAGGGCGCCAGCTGCACGACTTTCATCACGCTTGACGCGCGCGGCGGCCTGCCCGTCGCCAACTCGCACGTCACCGCGTGCCAGCGCCTCGAGTGCGTGCACAACACCGACCTCATGTGCTCTGCGGCGGCCGTCTCGATTCAGGGCGACACCGCCAACTGCTCGAGCTACGAGGTTCGCTAACCACTCTGGCCAAATTCGCCCAGGCTCACCGACGCCTCGGCCGCGCTAACTGCGTGGCTGGCGTCGGTGAGCTTTTTCTTGAAGAAAACCTGGTCGAAGCCGGCCGGGGCTCGCTACTCGGTCGCGAAGAGGTCGAGGTCGAGCAGCGACTTGAGGTCTGCGCGGAGTTCGCTCTCGCTGCGCGCGGCCTCGTCGAACGGCGCGAACACGATAGTCGTGTCGTCGTCGCCCACATGCATGAGGGTGAGGCCCGACTGGTCGACGTCGACGACAAACGTGCGGCCGACGACGGGTACGCAAGGCTCGGTCGTCTCGCGGCGCGACAGCGTGATGCCGCCGAACCAGCCCTCGATGAAGGCCGCCGCGTACATGCCGAGCAGGTCGTCGTCTGCCGCGAAGGTGAGTTCGGCGGCGACGTCGTCCACGCGGCGCGCGAAGAGGGCGTCGCAGGTGCGGTGGCGGGCCGCGATCTCGCCGAAGGGCATCGCGGTGATGCCGTTGCTCGTGTGCGTGACGACGCGTTCGCTGTGAACGATGCCGAGGCGACCGCCCGGCTGGGCCGCGAGCTCGACGAGGTGGGCCGGCAGCAGCACATCGCGGAAGGCGAAGTCGGCCTCGGCCAGCGTGAGCCACTCGAGCGTGCCGAGCAGATGGGTCGTCGCCGAAATGATCCGCACGTCGAAGGCCGGCGATTCCTTGAGGAAGTCGAGGCGAACCTCAAGCGGCTCGTCACCTCGGAATGCATCGTCGACGTCGTCGACCGCGACGTTCGCGGCGACGAGCAGCGTGCCGTCGCTCGCGAGGCCGTGCGCGACCGAGTGCAGGTGCGGCTGCTCGGCCGCCTCGAACGCGATGATCGCGCAGGTGCCAGCGCCGGTGAGGATGCGGTGGGTCAACGAGTGCGCCCGGTTGTCGAGCAGTGTCTTGGTCTGCACGGACTCCGCAGCGTTCGTCATTTGCGTCCTCTTCTCGGTGGGCAAGTTAGTACAGCCTAAGCTAAGTGACCCTGTGGGCATAAGTCCCCCGTCGTTGCGTTACCTCTCATGGACCATTTGGCACGCATGGAGGCTGGGATGTTTGACGTTGTGGTGATCGGTGCCGGGCAGGCCGGGCTCGCGGCGGCGTACTGGCTGCAGCGCCGCGGCCTCGTGCCCTGGCGCGACTTCGTCGTGCTCGACCGCAACGACGGTCCCGGAGGCGCGTGGCGGCACCGGTGGCCGGCGCTGACGCTGGGGCGGGCCCACGGCATCCACGACTTGCCCGGCCTACCGCTCGGCGAGCCGGATGCGTCTCGGCCGGCGAGTGAGGTCGTGGCCGACTACTACGGGCGGTACGAGCGCGAGTTCGGGCTGCCGGTCGAGCGGCCCGTACGCGTTGACCGAGTTGAGGCGGAGTCTCGCGACCCGGAGGCGCCGCTCGTCGTGCGCGCCGGCACGCGGAACTGGCGCACGCGGCTCGTGATCTCGGCGGCGAGCACGTGGACGAAGCCGTTCGTGCCGCACGTGCCGGGCATCGGGTCGTTCGAGGGGCACCAACTGCGCACCGTTGATTTCTGGGGCGCCGAGGAGTTTCGCGGTCAACACGTTGTCGTCGTGGGCGGCGGCTTGAGCGCCGTGCAGTTCATCCTCATGCTCGAACAGGCTGGCGCGACGACGACCTGGTCGACGCGGCGCGATCCCGACTGGGTCGACGATCCATTCGACGAGCGCTGGGGTGTCGCGATCGAGGAGCGAGTGGATGCTCGGGCGAGCGCCGGGCTCGTGCCATTCTCGGTCGTGCGCAATACCGGCATCCCGCCGTGGCCGGAGTATTTGGCCGCGCGCGACCGCGGCCGGCTCGTGTCCTCGGGACCGATTCGCCGCATCCTGCCCGACGCGGTCGAGTTCGCAAGCGGCGAGACCGTACTCGCCGACGCGATCCTCTGGTCGACCGGCTTCCGCGCCGACCTCGACCACCTCGCTCCCCTGCACCTGCGCGAGCCAGGCGGCGGCATCGCGACGCGAAACGGCGTGGAGGTCGTACGCGACGATCGTGTGCTGCTCGTCGGCTACGGCGCATCCGCCTCGACGGTCGGCGCAACGCGCGCGGGGCGCCGCGCCGCCCTCACGGCCCTCACCCGTCTCACCGCTGACTCTTTAGTCGGTTGAGTGGTCGGTTTTTGTNGTCGCAGAGGTGGAGGGGGTGACCGTCTGGCCGGTACACTCAGCCAAACTCCGTGCATCGAAGCACGGGCTGGGTAATGAAGGAGCGGCTATGCCTCCGATCGCCACTAACCGCCGCGTCGAATTCATCGACGCCTACCGCGATCTCGTGCTCGAGCGCGGCGAGCGNGCGCGACCCTCGACGCTCTCGCAAAGCACGTCGGCGCATCCAAGGGCGGACTGCTCCACCATTTCCCTTCAAAGTCCGCGCTCGTCGACGGCCTCTGTGAGCGTTTCACCGAGCTCGTCGCCGAAGACATTGCCGACCTCCCCGGCAGCGGCCTCACCCCAACCGAGTGGTATCTCGGCACTTCGAACAATTACACGGCGCCACTCGAGCGCACCATGTCCGCGCTCATCCGCCTCGCGCCGTCGAACGACGCGAGGATCCGGCCGGTGCTGCGCCGCGCCCGGGCGCAGTGGTACGGCATCGTGCTCGCAGATGTTGGCGATGCGGTGCTCGCGAAAGCGATCATCCTGCTCGGCGACGGCATCGCCTANCCACGCCGAAACCTACGGCACCACCGACGACGCCGAGTTCACCGATTCCGCGAGCGTCGAGCGGGTTGTCGAACTCGTCGCGCAACTGCGCGAGCAGCGGGCCTCGCGCCCCGATTCATCCCCCCTCTGAAATTCGTTGGATATACCGACCAGACGGTGTACTCTCAGTCAAACTCAACCCGACGCCACTACGTACGCGACCCGGCAACAACCAACCGGCACCGCGCCACAGCACTGGTAACCCTCGGTACGCAGAAGTCTCGAGCAGTGCACACCGCGGAATCGGACCCGGTGCGCAAATGTCGAGGCGTCCTGTCCAACCAGGAGCCGATATGTCTCGTGAGTTCGTATTTCCCGACGCCAACGCGCCTCGCGACCCGATGGTGGAGTCGCTCGTCCGTATGAGCCGCCAGGCCGCGGGCAGTAGCCTCACCCGCCGCTCCCTCTTCGCGGGTGCCGGCGCCGCCGGTTTGCTGTCACTCCTCGCCGCCTGCGGCACCGGCGGCACGACCCCCTCGGGCGGCGGCGAAACCGGCGCCGCGCTGACGCCGGCCACCGACCTCTCCGACACCGAAAAGCTCGTGCGCTGGTCGAACTGGACCCTCTATCTCGACTACGACGACTCGAGTGGCACCTACCCCACCCTCGAGAAATTCATCGAGACCTCGGGCATCGACGTCACCTACACCGAGGACATCGACTCAAACGACTCGTACTTCGGCAAGTACCAGAACCAGCTCTCGAACGGGCAGGACATCGGCGCCGACGTCATGACCCTCACCGACTGGATGGTCGCGCGCCTAATGCGCCTCGGCTACGTGCAGCCGCTCACCCTCGACAGCATGCCAAACGTACAGGCGAACCTGCTGCCCGAGTACATGAACGCGAGCTTCGACGAGGGCCGCAAGTACTCGGTCACCTGGCAGGGCGGCTTCACCGGCCTTGCCTGGAACAAACAGGAGGTCCCGAACGGCCTGCACACCCTCGACGACCTGTGGGACCCGAAGTACAAGGGCCGCGTCGTCGTGCTCGACGAGATGCTCGACACCATGGCACTGCTGCTCATGGGCAACGGCGTCGACATCGCGAGCGACTGGGGCGACGACGAGTTCGACGCCGCGCTCGACGTGCTCAAGGAGCACATCGCCTCGGGCCAGATTCGCCAGGTCAAGGGCAACTCCTATAAGGAGGATCTCATCTCGGGCGACGCCGTCGCGGTGCTCGCGTGGTCGGGCGACATCACGCAGCTCAACTTCGAGAACGGCGACCGCTGGGACTTCGCGCTGCCCGAGTCGGGCGGCGACCTGTGGGCCGACAACTTCACGGTGCCGATGGGTGGCACCCACACGAAGAACGTCGAAACGCTCATCGATTACTACTACCAGCCCGAGGTCGCCGCCGAGGTCGNTACGTGAATTACATCTGCCCGGTTGAGGGCGCCCGCGAAGAGATGGAGAAGATCGACCCCGAGCTCGCGAACAACGAGCTCATCTTCCCGACCGAGGAGTACCTCGCGAACTCGCAGACGATGCGCGCGCTCACGCCCGACGAGGACTCAAAGTACAACCAGCTCTTCCAGCAGGCGATCGGAAACTAGCCATGACCACGACATCTGCGACCGACCGGACCACCGGCGCGCTGGGCTCGGGCGGCTCCATGCTCGAGCTCGAAGGCCTGGCTAAGCACTATGGCGAGTTCACCGCCGTGCACCCGCTCGACCTGAATATCCCCGCCGGGCAGTTCTTTGCCCTGCTCGGGCCATCCGGATGTGGCAAGACCACCACCCTGCGGATGGTCGCGGGCTTGGATGCGCCGAGCGCGGGTTCGATTCGCATCGGCGGCACTGACATCACGCAGCTCCCGGCCCACAAGCGGCCGGTCAACACGGTGTTCCAGTCGTACGCGCTGTTCCCACACATGAGTGTGTTCGAGAACGTCGCGTTCGGCCTGAAGCGACGCCGCGTCGGCGACTGGAAGGCGCGCGCGCAGGAGTTCCTCGAACTCGTCGAACTTGAGCACCTCGCGAGCCGCAAGCCGACGCAGCTCTCGGGTGGACAGCAGCAGCGCGTCGCCCTCGCGCGGGCGCTCGTGAACAAGCCAGAGATCCTGCTCCTCGACGAGCCACTCGGCGCACTCGACATGAAGCTGCGTCGGCAGATGCAGACCGAACTCAAGCGCATCCAGACCGACGTCGGCCTCACCTTCGTGCACGTGACGCACGACCAGGAAGAGGCGATGTCGATGGCCGACACCGTCGCGGTCATGAACGCAGGTCGCATCGAGCAGCTCGGCCCGCCGCAGGAGCTCTACGACCNTGCCGCGCACGGCATTCGTCGCGAACTTCCTCGGTCGCTCGAACCTCATGCCCGGCACCGTCGTTGGCCGCCGCGGCGAGTTTCTCGAAGTGGATGCGGCGGGGCACCGCGTGCTGCTCGCGGCGGCCCGCGCGGTGTCCGAGTCGGGCGACGTACTGGTGGGCGTGCGTCCCGAGAAGCTCGATATTCGCGCCTCGACCCCCGGCGACGCGGCGACTGCCGAGAACGAACTCGCCGGCATCGTCACAGACACCGCCTTCGCGGGCATGTCGAACGAGTATCACGTTGAGGTGCCCGGGCTTGGCGACTTCGCAGTGTTCGCGCAGAACCGCGGCGCGGCGATCCTCCAGCCGGGCGACGCGGTGACGCTGTCGTGGCACCCCGAGCACGCGTTCGGACTCGACGGCGCCGACGACGTCGACGCGGGCGAGGAATCGTGACATGGCCAGCACCGACTCTGACGCCACCACCGCCATCGCGGTGAAATCGGGCGGCGGCGTGCCGAGGGGGCGCCGCTCACGCGCGGGCTACGGCCTCGTCACGCCGGGCCTCCTGTTCCTGCTCATCTTCTTCGTCGTGCCGGTGTTTACGCTGCTCGCGACGTCGCTCTACGTGAAGCCACCGGGGGCCGACATCGGCCAGTACGCGCCGGCGCTCGAGTTCGGCAACTACGCCATCGTGCTCGGCGACTACTGGCCCGAGCTGCTGCGCTCGTTCGGCTTCGCGCTCATCGCAACGGTGCTCTGCCTCGTCATCGGCTACCCGATGGCGTACCTCATCGCGGTGCGGTTGCGCGGCCACGGGTTCCTCCAGGGACTGCTCCTCGTGCTGCTGATCGCGCCGTTCTTCACGTCGTTCGTGCTGCGCACGCAGGCGTGGCGCCAGGTGCTCGCGGACGAGGGGTTCGTCGTGCAAACGTTGAAAACGTTGCACCTCATGCCGGCCGACGCGACGCTCACCGCCACGAGTTTCGCCGTGGTCGCCGGCCTCACCTACAACTTCTTGCCGTTCATGGTGCTGCCGATCTTCGCGAACCTGCAGGCGCTCGACGGCCGGCTCCTCGAGGCGGGCCGCGACCTCTACGCAAACGACATGACGGTGTTCCGCAAGGTCACGTTCCCGCTGTCGGTGCCGGGAGTTCTCGCTGGCACGCTGCTCACCTTCATTCCCGCGGCTGGCGACTACGTCAGCGCAGCCATCCTCGGCAACAACCGAAATACGACGATGATCGGTCAGGTCATCGAGTCGCGGTTCATGCGGGTGCTCGACTATCCCGGCGCGGCCGCGCTGTCGTTCATCCTCATGCTCTCGATCCTGATCCTCGTGTCGATCTACGTGCGCCGATTCGGCACTCGAGACCTCGTCTAGGAGACCCGCAATGGCTATCGCAACTCAAGGCCGCGGCGCGAAGATCGGCGCCTCGCTCGGACGCTGGGCGATCCCCGTGCTTGGCGGGCTCGCTTTCCTCTACCTGCTGCTGCCGATCGCGTACATCTTCGTGTTCTCGTTCAACGAGCCGGCGCGCACGAACCTCACCTGGCGCGGGTTCACCTTCGAAAACTGGGCGAATCCGTGTGGCGCGCCTGGCGTGTGTCAGTCGGTCGGGGTGTCGATCCAGATCGGCCTCGTGGCAACGCTCATCGCGCTCGTACTCGGCACGCTGCTCGCCTACGGGCTCGACCGCTTCGCCTTCAAGTTCCGCGACTCGATGGGCTTTCTTATCTATCTGCCGCTCACGACTCCCGACGTCGTGCTCGGCGCATCCCTGCTTGCGTTCTTCCTCAACGTCGGCCTCGAGCTCGGCTTCTGGACGATCGTGATTGCCCACTCGGTGTTCTGTATGTCGTTCGTGATCGTCACGATCCGGGCGCGCATCGCCACGTTGAATCCGGCGATTGAAGAGGCCGGGCGAGACCTCTACGGCTCCCCCGCCCAGGTATTCCTTCGGGTCACGCTGCCGCAGCTCATCCCCGGCATCCTCGCCGCCGGCCTGCTGTCGTTCGCCATGAGCTTCGACGACTTCATCATTACGAACTTCAACTCGGGCACGGTCGAGACGTTCCCGAAGTTCGTGTACGTCGCGGCGGCCCGCGGCATCCCGGCCGAGGCGAACGTCATCGGCTCGGCGATGTTCCTCATCGCGGTGCTCGTCGTCGTGATCGGCCAGGTTGTGCCGTGGCTGCGCAAGCGCCGCCTGCGTGCCGCGGCGGCCGAGCCGGCCCCGACAACGCGAGCCCTCGCATCCCGCCACTAACCGCGAAACCGGTTGACCGCCGCGAAATAAAAGCTGAGTAGTCAGTTTCTGTACTTCTGACGGTCTCAGAACTACAAAAACTGACCNTCCTGGAGATGCGGTGGGCGCGGGGATGTCGGTGGGGCACGGCAAGATGGGATGCATGACATCGATCGCACGGGCGCTAGAGCTGCGACGACTGATTGCCGAAAACACCACACTCGGGATGCTGCGCAAGGAGCACCTCCCGATCATCGCCGCGGTGCTTGGCACGCACCTCGGTGGCCCGGGCGAACGGATCGCCACCGACGAGCTCCACGAACGTCTCGATGCCGATCTCGAGGACCTCCGCGACCACTTCTCCCTCGGATCTGGCAACGGGAAGTCGTATTGCGACGAGTGGCGCAACGCAGGCATCCTCATTCGACGGCCCGCGTCGGCAGCTCGAGGCGAAACCTACGAACTTTCGGCCGCGGGATTCGACGCGCTACGCATCCTTGATCAGCTTCAAGAGCCGCAGTCCACCCTCACCGAGTCGCGGCTCATGACGCTCGCCACTACGTTGCACACCCTGGCGATCGACACCGACCCGAATCAAACGCGACGGCTCGAGGCCCTCGAACGGCAGCGCGACGCCATTGACACGCAGATCGCCCGCATCCGCAGCGGCGATATCGACGTGATCGACGCCGCGCGCGCAACCGAGCGCGTCACTGAAGTGCTCCTGCAGGCGCAGAACCTGCCCGCAGACTTCGCACGCGTGCGCACGAGATTCGAGGAGCTGAATCACGAGCTCCGGTCGAGCTTGCTCAATTCGGACAATTCGGTCGGCTCCGTGCTGGATGACGTGTTTCGCGGCGTCGACCTCATTGATTCGTCGGATGAGGGACGCACATTCGCCGCATTCTCCGCACTTATCCGCGACCCGGAGCGATCCGCCGCGTTCGACGCTGATGTCGCGGCGATCCTCGACCGCGATTTCGCGGCCTCACTCACGCCCGATACCCGCCGCGCGCTTCGCCACCTGATGCGCACCATGAAGCAGGGCAACCGCGAGGTGAACCAGTCACTCACCGAGTTTGCCCGCGGTCTTCGCCGCTACGTGCGCTCGCAAGACTTTCAGCGCGACCGCGAGTTGCGTCGTCTGCTCCAGGGTGCGCTCGGCGCGGCAGCCGAATCGCGCGGCAGCGTGAAGCCATACGCTCGAATCGGGGTCGACCTCGACCTCACGTCGATGCAACTCCGCAGCGTCGGCGCGATCGTGCCCCACGACCCCAGCGACTTCGAGGTCAGCGCGACGCTCGATGACGCAATCTCGGGTGAGACCGACTTCGCGCGACTCGCGGAAATCGCGCGAGAGACCGAAATCGACTTCACCGAGCTCGCGGGCCACGTGAATCACGCGCTCGAGCACGGCAAACCGGTGACGGTCGCGGAGATCTTGACCGCGCATCCGGCGACGCAGGGCGTTGCAAGCGTCATCGGCTTGCTGTCGCTTGCGGCGATTCAGGGTGAAGTGACCGACGACCAGGACGAATTGCGATGGCGGGGCCGAGACGGCGTTGAACGCAGGGCCAACGTAATGCGGCATCTCTTCTCCAAGGAGGTAATTGCGTGAACGCGACCGAACACGGCCAGGCAGAGCCCGGTGGTCGAAACGAAGCAGCCCTGTGGCGCAATGACACCGGCACACTTCACGAGACGTCCCGGAGAACGCTGCTGCACCTGCTGAAGGGCCCCTACCTGTCGGGAACCACGCACTCAAACCTCTGGACGGCGCTCCTCGCCGATGAGGCGGCAATCCGCTCGCGCCTGCATGATCTCTTCCTCGAGCTTGTCATCGACCGGGACGACGAATTCGCCTTTGTGCAGAAGGTGCACACGGACGAGCTCGATGTGCCGACCGCACTTCGCAACGAGCCCCTCACCTTCCTCGACACCGCGATGCTCCTCACACTGCGGCAAATTCTGCTCGCGAGCGGCGGCGAGCAACGAGTAATTGTCGGAAAGGAGGAGGTCTACGAGCAGATGCAGGTCTACCGCAACGGTGACGAGGTGACCTTTGAGCGCAATCTCAATAGCGCTTGGGGACACATGAAAGACCGCTACCGGATCCTGCACAAGGCGGCTGATGACCGCGTCGAGATCTCTCCTGTCGTGAAATTCCTCATCGACGCCGACCGCGTGCGCGAACTCACCGCCATCTACCGCAACCTCGAGCCAAGTGAACAGGACACCGCCGAATGACGCACGCACCGGCCGCGCCCGCACGCCACATCGGCCCCGCGGGGCAATGGCGGCTCGCAGAAGTCCAGCTCGCCAACTGGGGCACGTTCGATGGGGCCATTTACCGGATCCCGATAGCCCGGGAGGGTCACCTCATCACCGGGCCCTCCGGCTCGGGTAAGTCATCCCTGCTGGACGCCATCTCCGCCGTCCTCACACCCGACCACTGGCTACGGTTCAACACCGCCGCGCAGGGCGCGACGACACGCGACGACCGCCGAAATTTGATGAGCTACGTTCGTGGCGCATGGAACCGGGCCAGCGACGAGTACGAAGACCGCGTGGTGAGCCAGTACCTCCGGCAGCGTGCCACCTGGGGTGGGATTTTGCTGCGGTACGACAACGGCGTCGACGACCCCACGACGCTGGTTCGCCTCTTCTTTGCCAAGGGCACGAGCACCCAATCCGCCGATCTCGCGAGCATATTCATGATCGAACGGTCGCCGTTGGATCTCCGCGAGCTCGAGCCCTTCGCCGCCAAGGGGCTCGAGACGCGCAAGATCCAGGCGCAGTGGCCGGATGCGTTGGTCACGACTACCGGCTCGCATCGCGCGTTCTACGCCCGGATGCGCAAGATCTTCGGTATCGCGAACGACAGCGCATTGCAGCTGCTGCACAAGACGCAGTCGGCCAAGAGTCTCGACAGCCTCGATCAGCTGTTCCGTGACTACATGCTCGATCGGCCGCGGACCTTCGACATCGCCGACAACGCGACCGAACAGTTCGGGGAGCTCAACGACGCGCACGAACACGTGGTGCAGCTGCGGATGCAGCGTGACCACCTCGAGCAGCTTCAAGTCCAATCCGAGGCCTACGACGCCGCCCTCGACGCAGCCCGGTCGGCGAATGAACTCGCGGATGCGGTGCTCCCCTACCAGCGCGGCCGACGGCGCGACCTGGCGCAAGCGGAGCTGGTTCGGGTCGATGAGGACATCCAGGCACTGATCCCCGGCATCGAGCACGCGAGCCGCCACGTGAAACAAGCACGGGAGGCCCTCGATGTTGCGAGACAGCGAGAGCAGCAATTGACCGGCAGCGGAGTCGACCAGCTTCGCCTCAGGATTGATGCCGCCCGCGAGGACGTCGATCGCACCGCGAAACGGTGGCAGAACCTATCAACGCAACTCGCGAAAGTCGGAATCAACCACGCGCCGGAAACTGCGGCCGAATTCGCCGAGCTATTGGCCCAGCTTGATCAACGGGCCAA
Source organism: Gulosibacter sediminis (assembly GCF_014904065.1). Classification (GTDB taxonomy): domain Bacteria; phylum Actinomycetota; class Actinomycetes; order Actinomycetales; family Microbacteriaceae; genus Gulosibacter; species Gulosibacter sediminis. Next base: position 26,513 of record NZ_JACXJG010000027.1, read on the forward strand.
TGGCTCGTTGCCGGTCGGTGCAAGCTACGTACAACAGCAACTGCTCGCCGACGCTAAGCGCAATCTGGCGCAGGTTGGCGCCGAAATCGAGACGTTGCGGCGCAGTGGTACGAGCGTCCCCGCAGCGCTGCTCGAGATTCGAGCGCAGATCGAGCGCGCGATCGGGGCGTCCCCGGGCGCGCTGCCGTTCACCGCGGAACTCATCGAAGTGCGGCAGGAATACGCGGAGTGGACCGGCGCGATCGAGCGGGTCCTTCGCTCGATCGCCCTCACGATGTTGGTGCCCGAGCATCACCTTGCGGAAGTCCGTCGCTGGGTTAACGCCCACCGGATTCCGGGCCGGCTGCGGTTCGAGGTGGTCGGTGAGCCGGCCCCACCGCAGCCCGCTGCTAGCGACGTGTCGCTCGTCAACCGCGTCGCTGTCGCCGAGCATCCATATGCTGCGTGGCTTGCCGGCGTGCTCTCTACGAGGTTCGACTACGCCTGTGTCGACAGCCCGGATGATTTCGATCGCCATGCGCGCGCAATCACCAAGGAGGGCCAGCTCAAGCAATCGGCGACCCGTTACGAGAAAGACGACCGGCACGACATTTCCGACCAGCGGTATTGGGTTCTCGGCGACCGCGAAGCCAAACATGAAGCACTGATCACACACCTCCATCGGGCCGAAGCTGAGGTTAAAGCAGCCGAGGCGATCGTCGACCGCGCCGAAGCCGCCAAGACTCAGGCCATGGTGCAGAACGCAACCGTCGCTGCGATTCGAAGCCAGGACTGGCGTGACCTCGACCGAGGGAGCGCCGAATCGTCGCTGCGCAACCTTGAGCAACAACTCGACGCCCTGACCCGCACCAACAGCGATGCGAGTGCTGCCGTCGCTGCGGTAACAGCGGCCCGCAACGTTGTGGCAACCGCGGACGAACAGCTCGAGCAACTTCGNTCGAGCTCAGCGATCGGCAACGGCAGCAGCGAGAACTCACGCGAGAGATCGATGACATGGATGCGCAGTTCGTGTCAAGCGGTGCACCGTCACTCAGCGAACATGTGATGGACGAGCTTGAGCGGCGTTTCCGTGCATCACAGCGCCTGATCACTCGCAGCAATATCGGCGACATCGGCGCGGAAGTCGCCAACGCTCTGCGCCGTGAACTGGATGCGGCGAACCGCGACGCTGCGCAGTCGTCCGGCCATCTCGTGAACCTGGCCACCGAGTTCAAGGGACGCTGGCCCGCGGCTGCCGCCGACCTCGCCCCGGCAGTTGAGGACCGCCAGGGCTACCTCGAATTACTCGGGACAATCGCCGCGCACCGGCTACCCGACCACGAATCGCGCTTCCTCAAGCTCCTGCGCGAGCGCTCCCGCGACATGGTCGGTGACCTGCGCTCCGAGATTCTCGCGGCGCCGGACGAGGTCCGGGACCGCATCGCGCCCGTCAACTCGTCGCTGCGGAAGTCGCCGTTCGATCGTGACCGATTCCTGAGCATCCGGGTCAAGACGAACCGGCCGAGCGCCGCCAAGGAATTCCTCGACGATCTCCGGGCCATTGCCGAGGGAGGCTGGGAGGACGACGATGCCGAGACGGCCGAGACACGGTTCCGCACGTTGGCCCGGATCATGCGTCGGCTCGAGTCGAGCGATCACGTCGATCGCCAGTGGAAGAACCAATGTCTCGACACGAGGCTGCACGTCACGTTTCTCGCGGACGAGATTGACGAGGACGAACGCGTCCACGCCACTTTCGACTCGGCTGGCGCGCTGTCGGGCGGTCAGCAGCAGAAGTTGGCCGTGTTCTGCTTGGCGGCGGCGCTTCGGTACCAGCTCGCCGACGCTGACGATGCCCACACCAAGTACGGCACGGTCGTCCTCGACGAGGCTTTCGATAAGGCGGATGCTCGGTTCACCCGGATGGCGCTCGACGTGTTTACCGAGTTCGGGTTCCACCTCGTGCTCGCAACCCCGCACAAGCTCTTGCAGACGCTTGAGCCCTACATCGGTGGCGTGACCGTGGTGGAAAACCCGACCCGACGCAAGTCCGAATTCGCAGACGTGACATGGGAGCGGCGCTAGCGATGCGTTTGATTACGGAGGCCCGCGAGTTGGCGACGAAACGGGTTCGGTCGAGCAGGAGTGGTTGGGCGGCCGAGCGGATCGCACCGACGGACCAAGCTTTCGAGTGGACCATTGCCCTGCATCCGCCGACCGAGCGCGAGATGCGCGCCGACGAGCATGCTGCCGAGTCGTGGGCGCGAAGCTGGCGTGGCTTGGCCGACGCGCCGCCGAACTCCGGCATTCGGATTGAATGGGGAAGCCGCACGTGGAAGAGCATCGGCAAACAACATGTGCCGGTTCGAGCTGTCTTCTCGAGCCCTGATGGTGTCGCGGCATTCGCGGGTGGAGCCGCGAAACGTGAGTGGGGCGTGCTGCGCGACCGGGCGGATGCGGTGGCCGAACGGTTTGTTCGTGCGCCAGAGCTCGCGGCGGTAGTTCGGAGCCGCGCGGCCATGATTCTTGCCCTCGCCGAGGGGGACTTTGGCACGTTGCTCGACGTGGTCGAGTGGCTGGCGACGAACGATGTGGCCAGATTGCGGCCCCGGCAACTGCCGATCCGTGGCATCGACACGAAGTGGTTCGGTGCACATCGCGGACTCGTCACCGAGTTCTTGGCTGCGCTGACGAGTCGTGAGCCGGGCATTGTGGACTCAGACGCGCTTATCCGAGTGCGCGTGCTCGACCCGACCCTCGCGCCAGGCGAGATCCTCGACTTCGCGGCGCCCGCATCCGAGCTTGATGCCCGCGCCTATCGGCCGCGGGTGACATTCGTGTTCGAGAACGTCGAGTCGGTGCTCGCCATGCCGCCCTGGCCCGGGGCCATTGCGATACATGGTGCCGGCTACGCGGTGAACCTCCTCGAGCAGATTGCCTGGGTTCGGGAGTCTCGGGTCATTTATTGGGGCGATCTCGACTCGCACGGATTCGCGATTCTGCATCGCTTGCGGACGCACCTGCCCGACGTGACTTCAACCCTGATGGATGAAGCGACGCTGCTCGCGCACCGCGACCTCTGGGTCAAGGAATCCAGGCCGCATCGCGGGCTGTTCGCGTCGCTCACCGCCGGGGAGCAGCTCGCACTCGACCTCTTGCGTTCAGAGGACGACACCCGCCTCGAGCAGGAACGCATCCCCTGGTCGGCTGCCCTCTTCGCCCTATCCCAAGCCTCCGCATCCGCATCCGCGAGCAGACTGAACCAATAGTCCTCCACTAGTTAACTGCTCCGTTTCGAAACAAGGTTTGTGGCTGCAGCAATGAACAAACCAAGTAGAATAATGGGTCGGCTGCACGAGTAGGTGACATC
>NZ_JACXJG010000028.1:0-4117 GCF_014904065.1 Gulosibacter sediminis
CACCGAATGTCCGAAGAGCCCCTTTACGCGACGTCGCGCGACGGCATGGCGCCGCGCATCTTCGGCCGCGTGAACAAGCGCACTGGTACCCCGATCGCGAACACCGTCATCGTCGGGTCGGCGGTCGCGGTGCTCGCCGGAGTGATCCCCATCAACTTCCTCGCCGAGATGACGAGCATCGGCACGCTCATGGCGTTCCTCGTCGNTCGCGATCGCGGTCATGGTGCTGCGCCGCCGCGAGCCCGGCCTCGACCGCAAGTTCCGCCTGCCGCTGCATCCGCTCATCCCCGTGCTCACGGTGGCCGGCTGCGTTTGGATTATCAAGGACCTTCGGCCCATCACCATCCTCATGTTCGCGCTCTGGACTGCCGTCGTGCTCGTCTGGTATTCCTGGTCGGGCGCAAGAATTCGGAGCTCGGTCGCCAACTCGAGACCGGCCTGATCGTGCTAGTCGGGCCTGGCAAGTATCGGGCGGGGGATGCTGCTGGCGAGGATGCTACTGCAGGGGATACTGCTGGCAACGGGGATGCGGCTGCTCGCGCCGCGGTTCTTCGGGGCCCGGACGCTGCGGAAGTGGATGCGATGCGCGCCGACGAGAGCGCGTTGGCCGAGAACCGGAACCGGAAGCCTCGCTCGTAACGACGCTCTCGGCCATAGGCGACCGCCGTTCGCCTGGCTAGCAGGGGGTTGAGTGGTCGTTTTNGCGTGCGAAAGCGTCGGTTACGACATGGAGACGAGGATCTTGACCTCGCTGCGGTCGTGGAGCAGTTTCTCGTAGCCGTCGGCGACGATGTCGTCGGCCTTGATGCGGCTCGTGATGAAGGGCTCGAGGTTGACGAGGCCCTCGTTGACGAGGCGAATCGACTCCGCGTGGTCATTGGCGTAGCCGATCGAGGATCCGAACACGCGATCCTGCATGGTCAGGGCGCCGACGATGTTGAGTTCGTACGGCTTCGTATGGATCGCGATTACCTCGAGTCGCCCGCCACCGCCGAGCACCGAAAGCAACTGGTCGACGACAACGCCGACACAGGCAGCGTCGAACGCGAACTGCGCCATCGCGCCGTCCGTTTCGCGGCGCACGACCTCGACTAGGTCTTCCTGCGCGGGGTTGACGACAACATCCGCGACCCCCGACTCGAGCGCCTTCTCACGCCGCAGATCCGAAACCTCGCTAACGATGGTCTTGAGACCGTACGCGCGCAGAACGGCTGCCGCGAGCAGACCGATCGGGCCGGCACCGCCGACGACAGCGACACTGCCGCGATCGCGTTCAGTCACGCCCGCGTGGCGAATCGCGTGCACCGCCACCGAGAGTGGCTCGATCAACGCGGCCTGGTCGAGCGGCATCTCGCCGACCTTGTGCACCCATCGCTGCTCGACAACGATGTGCTCTGATAGCCCGCCACCGAGGCCGGAAACACCGATGAACCCCATCTTTTCGCAGAGGTTGTACTTGCCAGCCTTGCACGCCGCGCAGGTGCCATCGACCATCAAAGGTTCGACAGCGACGCGGTCGCCAACGGCAATGTCGGTCACGCCTTCGCCTACTGCCTCGACGACGCCCGAGAACTCGTGGCCGAATCCGACGGGCAGCGTTTCGCCCGAGAGCGGATGCGGTGAGTCGGCTCCCGGCGCTGGCGCCATCGGGCCGTCGTGGAACAGGTGCAGGTCGCTACCGCAGATGCCGTTGAACGCTGGGGCGATCTTCACCGTGCCTGCTCGGACCTGGGGTTCCTCGATTTCCTCGAGTCGAACATCCTCTTTGCCGTAGTAACGAATCGCGCGCCTCAGGCCCTCGCAAACGTCGTGTATGTACTTGGAAGCGTACGAAATGCCGCTGAACAAATGCAGTCCGGGGTTTTACAATTTTCCCGTGAGAACTTCGATTACCCGACTCCGAGAACTGGCGAAACTCGAACGCGAAAGCAAGATTGAGCGCCGAGTTCGCGCGGGCGAAGACCCGGCGCACGTCGTCGCCGAGGAGCCCGACATCGACGAACTCACGGTGCTGATGATGCGCGACGAAGCCCTCGAGGAGCAGGGGCTGCACGCTGAATACCAACTCGCGCGCCTCGCCGCGCAGACACGTCAGGCTGGCGCCGCCGAGCTCGGCACGACCGCCGATGGCATCGACGCGAAGCTGTTCCGCCAGATCGCGCAGCGGCATCCGAGCCTGTCGCGGGCCGTGTGGACGTTGCTCGGTGACGTCGATCACCGGGGCGCTCCGGAAGGGTCGTAGACCGGCTCGCCCTTAGGCAATCGGCTCGCGCTTTCGCTGGGTCTCGCCTGCCGCATCCGTCGGCGAGATCTGTTGCCGCCATCGTCGCCGACCCGACCAGCGCATCCCGCAGGAAACTCGCGGGATATTTTTTAGTTGCAGTGGAATGCAACTCCAGGGTCAGTGGTTACCGTCTGTGGACCAGGCAACACCGCCAAAGAAGGAGTTCCGCATGACCATCGCAGTATTCGGCGCAACCGGCCAACTCGGCGCACACATCATTGACTCGCTCATCGCTCGCGGCACTGACGCCGGCAGCATCCGCGCGCTCGGACGCAACGCAGAGCGGCTCGCCCAGCTTGAGGCGAAGGGAGTGACGACCGCGCAGGCCGACCTCGACGACGCCGCCGCGATTGCCCCCGCGCTCGAGGGTGCCGAAACGGTCGTGCTCGTCTCGACGAGCGTCCCGGGCCAGCGCATGCCGCAGCACGCCAACGCGATCAACGGCGCGAAGGCCGCCGGCGCGCAGCACCTCATCTACACCTCGCTGCTTGCCGCCGACACGTCGGAACTCGCGCTCGCGGCCGAGCACGTCGCGACCGAGCAGCTCATCGCCGAGTCAGGCATCCCCGCGACGATTCTGCGCAACGGCTGGTACACCGAGAACCACCAGCAGGACTTCGAAATCGGCCGCTCGGGCACGATCGCGAACAGCGTCGGCGACGCCAAGCTCGCCACCGCGAGCCGCGTCGACTACGCCGAGGCTGCCGCGGTCGTGGCCACCGACGCGAGCCACGCGGGCAAGACGTATGAGCTCGCCGGCGACGAAGGCTGGACCTTCGCCGACTTCGCCGCGGTTGAATCGGATCTGCTCGGCCAGCCCGTCGTCTATCAGGCGATCTCGGCCGACGAGGACCGTGCACAGCTACTGGCGGCGGGCCTCGACGAGGGCAGCGCTAGCTTCGTCGCCGGCATGAATCAGGCGATCGCCGGCGGCGCGCTCGACAGCTCGTCGCGCGACCTGTCGCAGCTCATCGGCCGCCCGACGACGCCGCTGCGCGACGTGCTAGCTGCCTGGGTGTAACGCTCGGTTGGGCTTCGGGTCGCCCCGTCTCGCTTGGTTGCGAGGCGGGGCGGCGTTGTGTTTGAGGGCGGATGCGCGGGGCCTGGATCGGCGGCGTCGGCGCTGGCATCAGGCCAGCGTCGCGCCGAGCTGTTCGCTCGACAAAGCTCGGTCGGCGTATGTCGGCCGGATTGCGTTCGGGTCGGGGTTGCCAGCGTCTGGTGGCCGGTGCTGCAGTGGTAGTTGGCATATCTCGGTGACCCGGGAACTCGCGTGGTTGTGCTCCAACAGGTGGGCGATTACGGGCAGGTCTGAGTGAAGTGCTTCGCTCGATGGACCGTCATCGTTGCAACTCGAGTGGCAGTACCTCGTCCCTGCGCCTCGCGCCGAACTGAGCAGCCCACGTGCCCGAGGACGCCTTCGGTGGTTGGACCGCGAACAATCCACGCAGTCTGACCGCCGCGTTCCCATGCATCGACCCAGGACCTGACCACGGCAGCGGTGGTTGCGAGGTTCGAGTGTCGACCGGACGCGAGATGCTTCCAAACACGCGAATCGCCATAGATCTCGTAAATTTCTCGGATGTCGCTCACCGTTGGGGGTTGAGCCGAATGCCGCCAAGGGCCGACGTGTGCCCAAATTCGTCACTCATTACTCGATTATCTCGGTCAACGACACCGCTGCGGCGCCACATAGTATCTCGACGGATTGGTCCCCGCTCCGGCGGGCCACCAAGCCAGTGACGGTGAATTGGACTTCGCGAGCAGGTTCGGCGGGCGTGTGCAGCAAGCGACGTTGGACTGGCTCAGTCATGTCGGTGGCTCGGGTGACAA
>NZ_JACXJG010000029.1:0-611 GCF_014904065.1 Gulosibacter sediminis
CGGCCGCTGCGCCCCGAGCGCCATTGGCTCCAAGTCGACCTGCGCCACGCGCGCGTCCGGGCCGATCAGCTTGCCGTGCCGCATCGTCCACATGTTCAGCGCGCACCCGAACGATACGATCAAATCTGCATGCGAAATCGCTGCCGCGGCGACCGGCGACGAGAACCCGCCCGAGATCCCGAGCGAAAACGCGTCGCCCTCGAACAGCCCGTTCGCGACGNCGTCGCCAACAAGGCACCGGCCACGGCACCCAACGAGCGCAGCTCCCGCCCGGCATGCCGCGCCCCGCGCCCGGCGATGAAGACGGGCCGCTCCGCCTGCCGAATCAGGTCGGCGAGGGCCCGCACCGACGCATCCGAGGCCCGCGGCGCCGACGGCCGCGGAGGCGCCGACAACCCGGTAAGCGCCCGGATGCTCGCCTCGGGCACCGGCGCATCCTGCACGTTGATCGGCAGATTGAGCACGACGGTGCGGCGCNATCCCGGGCCAGCCGAAACGCGTGCACGACATCGCCCAGTGCCGACGCCGGCGAGTTCACCCACTGCGAGCTCGCCAACACCGCCGAAGCGAGCCCCGCCTGGTCGATCGAAAAGTTCGTCGGCACGGGCGCG
>NZ_JACXJG010000029.1:699-912 GCF_014904065.1 Gulosibacter sediminis
CACGCCGAAGCAGTGCCGCGCGCCGAGCTTCGCGAGCGCCTGGCCCACGAGCTCGGCGACGGTCATGCTCACGCCTGCCCCTCGACCAGCGCGAACACGCGGGTCGGGCTACCGGTGCCGCCGACGATCGGCAGCGGCGCGACCACGATCACCGCACCGCGCGCGGGCAGCGACGCGAGGTTCTGCAGCGACGTGATGCCGTACTTGTCGGCG
>NZ_JACXJG010000003.1:0-219 GCF_014904065.1 Gulosibacter sediminis
GAAGGTCCGCCGAGCACAGGCGGCCTCGCTGCAGAGGAACCGGGGTTTGATGATCACCAGTTCGATGTCTTTGCCGCCGACGCCGAGGTCTTTGACCTTCTGGCGGGTGCGCTGATGCACCCGAGTCGAGACCACCCCGCAGTCAGGGCAGGCCGCCTCGACGCTGTTGGCAGCGGCGGTGACCCGGCGGCCGCCCAGCGGCAGATCACACGCTGAGAG
>NZ_JACXJG010000003.1:267-13245 GCF_014904065.1 Gulosibacter sediminis
TCACGACACCTCCACGCTCAACCGCGAATGGCCGACATAATGGGGTACGTCTTGCGCGAGCAAGACGACTATAGCGACGTCTTCCACCTGCGCAAGTTTCGAGGTAAGCATAGGGAGTGGAAGCCATTTCTCGCGCACCTGCTCGGATTCAATGCAGAGTTGACCGTGGAGCTCTACGATCAGGTCGATGAAGAAGAGAAGCTTGACCAAGCGATATATCACCATCAACGCGAAGCTGGAACTGCAGATAATGCCGATGTCGGGAAGCTCGACGGAATTATCGCTATAAGAACCCGCGAACTTGACCAATTCCAGTCAACATTGGACACTTTCGACTTCTCGCGTGCAGATGCCGAGGCCACTGAGGACTTGGTTGAAGACATTGAAGAGAAGATCGCCGCGGGAAACGAGGAAGCGTATAGGCTCTCGCAGCTGCTGAACAGACTAAACGATTCTCTCAACGAAGACGCGATCCTTTTTAGCCCGAGCCAGACCGAGAAGCTCTTTGCTGAAGCCGGCGTGGCCTTCCCAGACCAACTAAAAAAGGATTTTGAACAACTTATTGAGTTCAATCGAGCCATCTCCCAGGAGCGTCGTGACTACCTCCTTGAGCAGCGCACCGAAACTGAAGAGAGATTGCAGGCTCTGACGCCTGAACTTGAGTCCTTGCAACGTGAGCGTGCAAGACTCTTTGAGTTCCTTGATGGTTCAGACACTATTGAGAAGTACAAGGAAGTCTCGAACCAGGTGATCAGCATTCGGGCAGATATTGCTTCACTGGACCGGCAGCGTGAGGCACTGTCTCAGATCGTGCACTTGCGGCAGGAAAAGCGACAGGTTCAGGAACGTAGAAATCACCTTCAAACTGCTATCGAGCAAGATGTCTTAGTCCAGTCTGAGACGGCAGGCAATCGCTATCGTGAGATCCAACAGTACTTTGATGAGATCGTGCATGACGTTCTCGATGAGCACGCCCTACTTTCGGTAACCGTGGCATCCACCGGTAGTCTTGAGTTTTCGGCTGAGATCGTAGATTCGACGGGCTCTGAAACAAGTGCTGGTAGAGGATTCACGTTTAAAAAGTTGTTGTGCATCGCGTTTGATTTGGCGGTTTTGCGCACTTATCTGGGGCAGCAGTTTCCTAGGTTTTCCTTCCATGACGGCGTGTTCGAGAGTCTCGAACCACGCGCAAAGAGGCGCCTAATCTCGGTCTTGCGTCAGTATGCGGACTTAGGATTGCAGCCTGTTATCACAACTCTTGATTCTGATCTTCCGGAGGCGATTTCCTCGTCGCCTGATGCTATTGAGACGAGCGAAGTGGTATGTACATTGCATGACGATGGGGCTGAGGGCAGGCTATTTCGCACTAAGTCTTTCTAGCCTGGATCGCGCTGTCATCAATCACTGTTTGTAGGCGATGGCCGCCCCCTTTGCTCATATCCTGACTTCGTCCAGATGTCGGCCGCGAAGTAGTGTCTTCTGCCGAGGATCAGCGTCCAAAGGTGATGTTGGAGCCCAGGAGCCCTACACGCATTTCCTGAGCCAAGGTTTGATTCGCTTCCACCGTGAGCACGCGTAGCGCTGCGTTGGCTCGGGCGTGGTCGATCTTCTGCGGGCCGGTTTGCGGGGCCGGGCCGAGTGGGGTGTCGTCGCTGATCTGGTAGCGGTCGCGGTAGGCGGCGATGGTTCGGGCGTCGCGTCGCCAGCGTGCCTGCTCGCGCCTGCCGGCGGGAGGGGTGCCGAGCGGCTGGGTCCAGGGCTCGCCAGTCTGGCGGGCAGTGTCGAGGATCGCGTCGGCGCGGGTCTCGATCAGCTCTCGTCGCTCGGTCAGCGCCTGCCGCATGTTTGCGGCGATCGAGCCTTGCACGTGTGGGATGAGGCCGGCGATCAGCCGCGGAGTCTTCCTCGTGCGCCCCGACCCGGCCGGCTGGGCGGTGGCGCGGGCGAGGCGGTAGTGCATGACCTTGGCGAGGTCCTCGGCGTCATCGAACCCGCGAGCGGCCACCAGGCGCGGGAACAGCGCGTCAACGTCGTGGTGGTTGGCCTCGGCGCGTCGCAGCTCGGCAGTTAGCGCTCCGAACGCGACCGACCCGATCGCGGCGTCGGCCTGCTCCTCGGTCAGGCCCGAGCCGTGTAGGAGGGCGGCCCAGCGGTCGTGCTGGGCGGCTGCGGCGATGGTCTCGTACTCGGCGGCGAGCTGCGCGATCGAGCCCCACTGGTCCTGCTCGGCGGTGATCGTCTCGTGCGCGGAGACCTCGGCCCCCGAGTGCTGCACCACCCCGTAGAGCACGCTGCGCGAGCTCGCATCGGGATTGTCCGCCGGATGCGGTTCAGGATGGTTGGGGTCGAGGCGGTCCAGGATCACGTAGGCCAGATTCGCCAGCCGACCGCGAGTCATCGCGACATAGAAGTTCTCACGGGTCGAGGACGGCTCGACCAGCACATGCGCGGTATCGACCGTGACGCCCTGGGCCCGGTGCGCAGTGACTGCGTATCCCAGATCGACGTGCTCTGCCACGTAGTCGGAGGGCAGCACGATCGACCCGAAACGGTGGCCGGGCTTGCGGATCGTGATCGACCCGTCATCGCGCACGTCGGTGATCTGCCACCGTTCGCCGTTGCGCACCCAGCCACGGCCGGTGCCGGTGCGCAGGCGCCGGTCGTTGCGGCGGGTGNGACCCCGGCGGACGTGCCCTCGGCTAGCGCGACTTCGCGGCCGGGCTTGATCTTCCCGGTGAGGATGAGATCGGCGCGGGCTCTGGCGTTTAGTGCGGTCACGTCCTCGCGGGTCTCGGCGATCAGTACCGAGGCCCGTCCGGCGTCGCGGTCGGCACGCCAGGCGGTGTAGGCGGCGTCGATCATGCCCTCGGCATCACCGTCGCTGACGCGGTCGTGAGCGAGGTACGTGTCGATCACGCGGGTGCGGCCGTGGCGCAGATCGAGGGAGGCGGTCTTCTCCCATTCGTGGACGAAGCGGTGCACGTCCACGAGCTCGGGGGCGTCGTCGCGGTCGGCCACGAGCATCCCGAAGCTCCCACCCGCATCGACGGATTGGAGCTGCCCGTAGTCGCCGACCAGCAGCACCTTCGCGCCCGCCTCGGCCGCGAGGCCGGTGATGCGATCCAGCGACAGGGTGCCGGCCAGGGAAGCCTCGTCGATGATGACGAGCTGCCCGGCCTGGAACGTCTCCCCGTGGAGGAGATGGTTCTGCCACCATTTCGCCGTGTTCTCGGTCGCGATCCCGAGATCCTCGCCGAGGACCTGCGCCGCCACCGCCGACNTGCCAGCCCGACCACGGACCCGTTCCCGTGCTGCTTCTCCCATGCCCGACGCAACGCCGACATGGCGGTGGTCTTCCCGGCTCCTGCCGGGCCGACCAGCACGTCGAGAACCCTCCCGGAGACCGCGATCTGGGTGAGCGCTTCGGCCTGGTCGTCACCGAGCAGGCGCCCTTCCCGGTCGGGCTTCGCGGTGATCTTCTCGACCGTCTCGACCTCGACCACCGGGCCGGTCAGGGTGCGGGAGCGTTCCAGGAGACGGTCTTCGGCCTCCAGCAGCACCGTGGAGGAGAACACGGTCGAGTGGCGGGGCCGGAACACGCTGCTGCCGTCTGGGCGGCGGAACGCGGCCGGGCTGGTGGCGAGCTCGGGCGGCGTCAGCCGCAGCGAGGCCTGCTCGGCGGCATCGGCGATCATCTCCACGATCGCCTCCCGGTCGCTCACTGTCGCGAACCTCCATGCCATCGACTGCCGGCTCGCCTCGGAGTGCAGGTTCCATCGCCGCCAGGTCGAGCGTTTCTCGCCGACGACCTCGACCACCGCCTGCCCGAGCTCGGAGATCACCTCCAACGGCACATCATCAGCCNGGCCGCACCTGCTGCGCCTCGGCGAGAAGGCCGCCGGCCCAGCCGGTCGCGTCCTCACCCAGCAGACGACCTGCCCGCTCACGCCAGCCGCTCGTCAGGTCGGCCAGGGAATGGACCTGTTTCTCGGGGCGTGTGGCGAGGGTGGCCTGGGCGCGCAGGCGCACGATCGTCCGCGCCGAGGGCCGGCGGCCGTGCTCGGCGGTGTAGGCGGCGATGAGCCGGTCGGTCTCGGCATCGATATCGCGGGCGCGGGAGGAGAACTCCTCGATCAGCTCCTCGCTGACCCCGGTGATCTCCCACGCCGGGTTACGGTCCCGGCCCCGATCCCGCGCCTCCCACTCCACGCCGAGCGCGCCGGTGAGGCGGTCGGCCAGGACCGCGTTGTAATGCTCCGAGAGCGCGACGACCGCCGCGTGCATCGGGCGGCCATCCAGTGACCGCCATCGTCCGTCCAACGCGGTCTGGACCTTGTTGGAGATCACGACGTGAGTGTGCAGCTGCGGGTCCCCGGAGCGGCTGTCGTAGTGATCGAAGGCCGTGGCGATCAGTCCGGTCACGTCGACCTGGGCGACCGCGCCGTCGGCGGCGGTGTAGCCGGTGCGGGTCGCGGCGACCTCGCGCTCCATGAAGTTCACGACCTCGGCGATCGCCTCGTGATGCGCCTGGGCGATCAGGGCCTGCGTGCCGGCGTCGGCCACGCCCCACAGCACGGAGACGGACTTCGGCACCGAGAACGTGTAGTCGAACCCCGCGACCGCACGGCGGTTGCCCCGCTCGATCTCCTCGGCCTCGATCTGGCTGATCTGCTCGGCACGCTCACCCATCCCCAGGCCGGGGTCGAGGTCGGCGGCGCGCTTCTCGATCCGGTCGGCGACCGAGACGTACCGTGGGAAGGCCCGCCCGAGCGGGTCGCCGCTGACGGGATCGCGGCCCATCCCGATCAGCAACTGCAACTGCGACTCCGAGACCTCATCGCCGAGAGCGATCCGCCCGTCTCCGAGGCCGCGAAGGGCCGACCCGATCCAAGTGCCCGGTGGTGTTCCCTCTTCCGTGTAATACCTGGTCAACGGGGTCGAGAGGGAGCGGTCGCCGTCGGCGGCGGCGATCGTGCGCATCAGGTACTTGTACCCGTCGCCCGCGCTCATCACCCGCATCGAGACCGTCATGCAGACCAGGTGGACAGACTCACCACGGCATCGGTGTGAGCCTCAATGCCGGAGGTTGGCTACAGGGCCGGCCCGTCGTCGGACGGGCCGCGCCGCCGGGGAGCCTGCACGGTGGGCTCGAAGGTCGAGCGAAAGGGGTTCGGGAGCTGTCGGCGTGTTGCACTGGGGTTGCGCAACTGGTCGATCTCGCGCCGTTGCGCCTGGAGTTGCTCGTTCAGACCGTCCATGCTTGTGCGCAACTCGGCGAGCTGCTCGCTGATCTTCGCGTTGGCTTCGGTCAGGTAGTGCATGATCGCGGCCTCGTAGCGCTCGGCATCAGAGGGTTGCAGCTCCGCGTTCACCACAACGAACTCAGCGAGAGCAAACGATCCGTTCCCGGCGGCCTCACTCATGCGACGGGAGGCCATGCGGGAGAACATTGCCGTGCGAGCGGCCCAAGGGGGAACTCGCCACCGTAGATGTCGCCGAAGGCTTCCTGGATGAGCTGGACCGTCTCCGGAGTGAGCAGCAACGGGTTCTCGCTCTCGATGACGGAGGCCATCGCCATGCAGCTCTCAGCAACCGCGTGGTGCGAGGCAGTCCTGCCCTTGATCTCCTGCGTGAGGTTCGGAGGCTCCAGCTCGTGCGGCTTCTGCTTCGTGAACACGTTCCAGAGATCGACTCCCGTGCGCTCATGGTAGGCGCCGTAACGACGTAGATCGTCAGCGATCTTGCCTCGCTCAGCTCCGTGATCGCGAGCTCCACCCGTTCCACCATGACCTGTCTCCTGTCCCTTCGCTCGGCCCGCCGCGGGGCCTGTCGATCTCCAGGTGACCGCGCGATCCCGCCGCCGCGAAGCCTTGTCAACCTGGGTTGACACCTTGATCTGCAAGAGGTGTGGACTAACTCTGAGCGGTAGGTGATCAGGCTGGCGACGAGAGAACGCCGAGCCAAAAATTATGCCGTGGGAAGCCCGGTAAGGGTCGCGCAGGTGACAGGGAGGTGAGTGGGAAGCGCTGGAGAAGTTCGGCGCCGGAGACGGACTCGCTTACCTGGCAGCAACCAGACCGGTAGGGCAGGCAACCGCTCAGCACCGGGAAAGCCAATCACCCGGAGCAACTTGTGTCTGCACGTCGCACTTCCCCCCGTTTCCTCGCCGCGAATTGGCTCGACCTTCAGCGGGTACGGAGGGCTCGACCTTGCCGTCGAACACGCCACTGGTGGGGGATACGGTCTGGTTCTCCGAGATCAACACCTCGGTCGCGCAAGTCTTCTCTCACAATTGGTCGGATGCCCCAAACCTCGGCGACATCTCCGTCATAGACTGGAGTACCGTACCGCCGGTCGAAATCGTGATAAGCGGCTTCCCCTGCCAGGGCGTCTCAATCGTCGGCAAGGGTGCAGGCATCGCGCCAGGTACTCGCTCGGGGCTCTGGTCGTGCATGGCACGCGCAATCGAGGAGCTGCAACCCGCGTGCGTCGTGATCGAGAACGTAAGGGGTTGCTCTCGGCCCCCGCTACCCGACCCGCGAAGGGGTATCAAGTGGACCCGTTGACCGTGATCCTACAGCCGCTGGCCATGCAACCGTTTGCGACTTGGCATCCGACCCGTGCGGTCTGGGGGACGCATCAGCCCGACCTCTTCGGACGGCAGGCGCCGTACTCGGAGACCTGGCCGACTTGCGGTATGACGCACGATGGATCGGCCTACCGGCTTCACTTTCCGGCGCTGATCACCATCGCTTCCGTATCTTCATCGTCGCCTACCGCAGGGGCGCTGTTCCGGACGCCGCTAGCAACGGACTCCTCTCGGGGCGGAGAGACGATGGAGACGGTCAGAGCCCGCGGCGGCACTATCGCACTGAGTCATCAGATAATCGACCTCGCACTTAACGGACCGGGCGGCTCGACCATCAACTCGAACGCAGCGGAGACCCTGTTCGCGCTAGTCGACAGCATCTTCGTCGCTGGGGGCGATACGCCGACGCCGTCGCACGATGGGAGCACATCACCCGACGCGGCGCCCCTGCCCCCGCAGTTCTGAACGAGGACAGAGGGCCACGTTCGTCGCCGGAGTTCGTGGAATGGCTTATAGGTCTGCCAGTCGGATGGATCACCGACCCGATGGGTGATCTGACTGCAAATCAGCAGAACACCGCGTTGGGTAACGGGGTCCTGCCACTTCAAGCGCTCCTTGCCCTGCGCAGTCTTGGACTACGTATGGAACCACGCTGATTTGGGCGATCGTCAACTGCCGCGCAACGATCGGCGGAGTTCGGGAACAGTTCGACGGCCGAGCCTCAGATAATACCGTCGAGGCGCTGCTCGATCTGCGGCTTCGGCATCGCCCCGATGATCTCGCGCACGATCTCACCCTTGTCGAAGACCTTCATCGCAGGGATCGAACTGATGTTGTAGCGCGAGGCGATGTCGGGGTTCTCGTCGACATTGAGCTTGGCGATGAGAAGCTTTCCATCCTGCTCGGCAGCAATCTGGTCCAGGACCGGCGCGATTGCACGGCACGGGCCGCACCAGGCTGCCCAGAAGTCCACGAGAACGGGAACGTCGCTCTGGAGCACAACCTCATCGAAGGTCTGGGTGTCGACGGTGGTGACTTCGCTCATGGGACTGATTTCCTTCCTGTTACACGTTGCGTGCGATAGACCGCACGCACACCACAACACCCTACCCCCTGGGGGTATTCCCGTGGTGCTGGTTTCAGGCCAGTCGCATCGTGGTCAAGCAGGTTTGCGCATCGTCGTCGACGCTCGAAAGTTTGGAGGTGGCGGTCTGGCCGTCGTGGGTGATCGAGATCGACGTCTCGATGCCTCGGGGCAGCCAGATCCCGACGAAGCCGTTGTCGAGGGTTCTCATCTCCTCGTCGACGATCGTCTCGCCGGTCGTCGCATCCGTCACCGTGACGGCCACGTCTGCGTTGCGCAGCTCACCCAGGCATCCGGTCGGGCTGTGGTAGTAGCAATCATGGGTCTGCGACCGATACGGGGCGACGGATACGTAGATCTCGTTACTTGGCAACCGCACCTCTGCCGTGTGTTCGTGCTGATCGGTGAGCGTGACCGCCTCCGCAGTGATCGACGTGGTCAAGGTCTCCGTGCGTTCGTCCAGCGGGATCGCATCGAGCGTTTCGACCAGCTCACGCACGTCGAGGCCATCGAGACCGTTCTCGGCAAGGATCTCGGCTCCGCTGGCCGAGGAGGCTGAGGGTGAGTCGTTGGCGGCCGTGCATCCGGTGAGCAGGAAAGCGCCGACCACGACGGTGATTGCAGCGGTTTTCGTTCCGCCGTACTTCGGGAATGGCCTGAAGTTTTTCATGGGATTCCTTGCCGTGTCTGCCGTGGTGCCAATTGGCCATACTACCCCATAGGGGTAGTGCCTACCTGCGTGACGCGGAAGCCCCCGGAACGAGCCCGGGAGGGGGCACTGCGTTCAGTCGTGCTTGCTGATTTCCGGTTCATGTTCGGCAATGTGCTCGGTCTCGATCTGGAAGGTCGAGTGATGGATGGAGACCTCGAAGTGTCCTGCGACGCAATCTTTGATCTCGTGGAGCGTCTGCGCGGCATGACCGTCGGTGAAACACTCGTCGTCGACGACGACGTGGGCGGTCAGGGTCGGCAGGCCGGTCGCCACAGTGGAGGCGTGCAGGTCATGGACATCTTTGACATGGTCAAGTTCGAGGATGTGCGAACGCACCTTGTCGAGGTCGAGGCCCTTGGGAGTGAACTCCATAAGGACGCCGGTGGTCTCGCGCATGAGCTTGAACGCGCGAGGCACGATCAATGTGGCGATAAGCAGTCCGGCGATGGCATCGGCCTGCATGAACCCGGTCGTGGCGATGACGATCGCCGCGATGATCACTCCGAGCGACCCGAGGGCATCATTGAGAACTTCGAGGAACGCGGCACGCATGTTGAAGTTCGAACCGCGGCTGGAGGCGAGGATGGTGATGGCGATGATGTTCGCGACCAGGCCGATGATGCCGAATATCAGCAGTTCGCTTGCGGGCACCTCCGGCGGCTCGAACAGTCGCCGGATGCCTTCGATGGCGGCGTAGGTGCCCACCGCCAGCAGCAGTGCCGACTGTCCGAGGGCTGCGATCACTTCGATACGCCGGAACCCCCAGGTGCGCTTGGAGTTGGCGGGCTTGAGCATCAGCGTCGCGGCGATCAGTGCGACCAGCAGCCCGGAGGCATCGGTAATGGCATGGGCGGTGTCGGTCAGCAGTGCGAGGCTGCCGGTGATGATCGAGCCGATGGCCTGGGCGACGACGATCGTCGCGGTGATCGAGAATGCGATCCAGAGTTTCTTGCGGAAATCTCCGGGGTGACCGGTCTCGCTGGCGGCGGGGCCGTGATTGTGTCCTGCGCCCATGTCTACTTCTTGTCCGTATCTGTCGCGTGGTGGGTATGTGGGAGTCGCAGGTGCGTGCAGAGCAGGGCCTGCGTGCCGGTGGCATCGAGGAGGCGTTCGGCAGCGGCGATGAGGGTACGCAGGAGCTCGGACTGTGCCAGCGAGTACCAGGTGGAGCGCCCTTCCGGGCGCATCGTCGCCAGGCCGCACTCGACGAGGAAGCCGACATGCTTGCTCACCGTGGACTGGGCCAGGCCCATGTGCTCGACCAGGTCCCGGACCCGGTGCTCCCCGGAGGCGAGGTGCTGCACGATCGCTAACCTCGTCGGCTCCGCAAATGCCTGGAACAGGTGGGCGTACGCTACTGTCGCCACTTCGTCGAGGGTTGCCCCCTCCTCTTGAATCATCGTCATAGGGCGATCATATCGCGCTAGAGCGATATTGTCGAGTGTGATCTGTTGCTCCGACACGGAATGAAACTCAGGGGTCCCGTCGCACCCGAGGATGGGCTACCTGGGGGATGGTCGGTCGCATAGCTGCAGTGGGGAGCTACGTCAGCTGACCATCGGCCCCGGTGGAGAGCAGGCGGGGTGGGGAGCCGATGTCGATGAGTCGGGTGAAGTAGTCCTGTGCGCAGGTGGCGAAGACCCCTACCTGCGGGTGGCTCCTCCTCTGCCCTGGCCAGGTCAGCGCCACGGTCACCCGTGGGGCATCCTCGATGGGCAGATAGACCACCTCCGGCGCGCGGTGATTGTGCGTTGTCGCCTCTGCAGTGATGCCGATGGCGTCGCCGACAGCGATGCGGGTTAACCACTCGTCCGTGTTCGCCACCGAGATCGTGCGCGGCATGCGAGCAGTCGTACTCCACAGCTCCCCGGTGGCCGTCGGAGCGGTCGCGCAGACCGCCACCGGCCCGTCAGCGAGATCGGCTAGGGTCACCGACTCCTGCCGGGCACGCGAGTCGGTACTCGTCACCGATGCAACCAGGCGTTCGGTGAACAGCGGTAACCGCTCCAAACCCGGACCAATGGCACGTTTGGGTGAAGAAGAGCGGATGAGTGCGGCATCGATCGCCCCCGTCGCGCAGGGCCCAGATCGGGTCCGTCGGGCGACTGTATTCGATGAGCTCAGCGTGCCCACGCTTCCATTCCTGGAACAGAGGCAAGGTGTGACGGCCAAAGCCGGCCCAGGCGCAACGGCACCAGGATGCGCAGTGAGGCCGTGGTGCGATCTTCCAGGTGAAAAGGTAGGTTTGAATCCGGTTCCGAGAAGGGCACATGGGCCTGGGTCCGACGATCAGACTCTGTTGTGAGCCGCGGCCCGCCCTCGCCCTCGCAACGTTCAAGTGAGTAGATCCTGGAACGGCCGAACTTCAGACGGATGCCGTAGCCGCCGTTGGGTCCGTCAGGCAGAAACTCTGCCCCAATTCTTCGAGGGCGGCCCGCACACGCTCCTGCTTCTTCTACGACAAGTCGTGTCGCCCCTTCTCGAAGTCGCGCAACTCTTCCTTGGTCACGTTGGCTTCACGGGCGATATATTGGGCGCTCACCTTCACGAGGATGCGCGCGGCGCGTGTCATGTCACCGTTGAAGATGTGCTGGCTCTCCATCACTCGCCTCCAACGACGTGTGTCCTATTGGGCTCAGCGGGAAGTGGAGGTGCCTACGGGATTCGAACCCGTGTAANTTTTGCAGACCGCTGCCTATCCTCTCGGCCAAGGCACCAAGTCGCCGGCGAAGTCAGTCGCCCGGCGTGAGGCCAGCAACCAGGTTGAAGGCGCCGGTGAGAATGTTCAGCGACACGACCCCGACGACATCAGAGATCTCACGGTCGCTGTACCCGTATCCCCGAAGCTCGTCAATCTGCTCGTCGGTGATCGACGTAGGCTCACGGTAGACCTGGAGGCCGAGCGCGATCATCGCCGCGACCGGGCCGGTCATCGCCGTACCCTGCTGGGCGAGTGCGATCTCGTCATCGCTGACCCCGAGCGATCGTGCCGCGCTGATGTGCGAGGCCAGGCACATTCCGCATCCCTGCTTCGACTGCACGGCGATCGAAACGAGCTCGCTGACCTTACGGTCGAGCTTGGCGCGACGCATGGCTTTGCTCAGCTGCAGATAGCCGCCGAGCACCGCCGGGGAGTGCGCCATCGTCGAGACCATGTCTCCGACCTGGCCGTGCCGCTCGACGAGATCGCCGAGCAAGTCTCGTGAGGCCCCCACTGCGGTCTCAGGGGTCAATCGGGAAAAACGGGGCATGATGCCTCCTCTGTCAGTTCGGTCGCGAGTTCGAGGTGGGAGAACCCGCACGAGTGCGTTCCTGCTGCTGATGTTCGGCATGGAAGATCGCAGCCTCAGCCAGCGCCCCGGCATGCACACCGTTCAATAGGTAGAAGTCGCCGGACTCGCGTCGCTGCCGACTCACGATCCCGGCCGACTCCAGGCGGTGAAGCTCGTGGGAGGTCTGGTCGACGGGAAGGTCGACGATGTCCGCCAGGTGATTGGCAGAGACCTCGATGTCGCGAATGGCGAGGATCATCTTCACACTCACCGGATTCGCCAGCAACGCGAAGACTCCGACCGCCGCATTCAGATGCGGTGTGTCATACGTGGCGTGCACGTGCTCAACCTTTTTCATAGTCATCAATACTACCCCATACCCCTATAGGGTATCAAGGGTTATTCAATCGATGTGACGGACTCGGAAACGCGTGGCCGGGTGCGGCGGATCGGGGTGAGGCCAGAGGCGACGGGTCCGCGCAGGAGCACGTGTCCAGTCGGGAGGGTCAACCGCGTCCAACGGCCGGCGGTTGAGATCGTGGCCCCGTTTCCTCGGCTGAGGAACCCGAAGACGTAGGCGGCGAACGCAACGCCTTGTGGCAGCGATGCGAGTGCCGTGTCCGGGGTGCCCCAAACCGTGCCCCGGATCTTGCGGACGACATCGTCGCCGGGTTTGTCGGGAAGTGCTTGGGCGACGGCCTCGATGCCGGCACGGGCGCTGCGCATCAGCGTCAGGCTGGACACATCCGCAATAAGTCTCCACCCGTGTTGCGGGGGTTCGACGCTGGTCCAGGCGGGTGCCAGCGCGGTTTCCGGCAACGCCAGGGTAAGAGGGACGGCGGTCGCGGTCAACGTTTCCACGGTGACGTCGCACTGCAGCTGAGGGTCGGAGCGGAGCGTGCGAAGGACGAGGATCGTAGGAGTGCGGTCGAGCGGACCACGGGGCGTTAGCGCGGCTGCGCTCATGCGCAGCAGCCCGGCCGCGGCCTGCAAGCGCACGCCATGGGCACCGGCCTGCGCGGCCCGCTTAGCGAAGGTGAGCGCGTCGCGGGCGGACGGCGCGTCGGCAAGGATCAAGCGCGCTGGCATCCTGAGGGTTTGTGCCCGCCGTGTCCTGGAACGCGGTGATCGGGGTCCGGGTTCAGGAGCGAACGAGCCGGTTGATGGCGTCGGTGGCTTCCTGGATCTTCTCGACGGCCGCCTCGTCGCTGAGCTTGGCGGCATCAAGCACGCAGTGCTTGAGATGGTCGTCGAGCAGACCAGTCGCAACCCCCTGGAGGGCACGGGTCAGAGCGGAGACCTGGGTGAGGATGTCGATGCA
>NZ_JACXJG010000003.1:13260-13352 GCF_014904065.1 Gulosibacter sediminis
CTCCTCATCGATCATCTTCGCGATCCCACGCGCCTGTCCTTCGATGCGCTTCATGCGGCCGAGATAGCGCTCCTTGTCGCTGATGTAGCCGT
>NZ_JACXJG010000003.1:13435-13551 GCF_014904065.1 Gulosibacter sediminis
CTGGTGGGAATCGGTATCGACAGACATGGGCATGTCCTTACTTCTGGCGCTCCAGGACGGAACGCGTGCTGGCTTCGGGTGTGAGGTCGATGCGCCGCAGCAGCTGGGCGTTGAGC
>NZ_JACXJG010000003.1:13599-13717 GCF_014904065.1 Gulosibacter sediminis
AACCACGGTGGAGGCTGACATCAGGATCGCGCCGATCGACATTGGCAGGACGAATCCCACCGGTGCCAGGATACCGGCCGCCAACGGCACCGAAAGAAGGTTGTAGCCGGCGGCCCAC
>NZ_JACXJG010000003.1:13751-13881 GCF_014904065.1 Gulosibacter sediminis
CAGGTTCTGCTTCATCTTGCCGTATGCGCGTCGCGACAGCTGGATGATCGAGAGCACGCTGCGTGGGTCGGAACTGGCCAGGATCACCCCGGCCGAGGCGATGGCGACATCGGTGCCCGCGCCGATCGCG
>NZ_JACXJG010000003.1:14145-14606 GCF_014904065.1 Gulosibacter sediminis
CCTCTTGCCCTCTTCCTGCAGCTGGGAGACCTTCGCGGACTTGTCCTCCGGGCGCACGCCGGCGAAGACGCGGTCGATGCCGAGCTCCCGTCCGACCTCGTTCGCGACCGCCTCGGCATCGCCGGTGATCATGACGACCNACCGAGGGCGTGGAGGGCGTCGACGGCGTCGCGGGATTCTGGCCGGACCTCGTCGGCGAGCCTCAGCCCGCCGACCACCTGGCCGCCGCGGAGAACGTGCAGAATGATCGCGCCGTCGGAGCGCCATGCCTCGGCCGTGCCGACCTCGTGCTGACCGGTCTCCTCGAGCAGCCGGGGCCCGCCGACGCGGACCTTCTGGCCGGAGACGGTCGCGGTGACGCCGACGGCGGGCGAGGATGAGAAGCCGCTGGCCTGCTGGAGGGCAAGGCCCTTGTCCTTGGCGGCGGTGACGATGGCCTTGGCGAGCGGGTGCTCGCTGTC
>NZ_JACXJG010000003.1:14617-14723 GCF_014904065.1 Gulosibacter sediminis
CCTCGGCCGAGGCAGCGAGGGCGAGGACCTGGTCGGCGTCGAGTTCGCCGGTCGGCTCGACGCCGGTGACGGTGGGCTCGCCCTTGGTCAGCGTGCCGGTCTTGTC
>NZ_JACXJG010000003.1:14766-14913 GCF_014904065.1 Gulosibacter sediminis
AACAGCACCGCGTCGACCTGCCGCATGGACTCCAGCGCCAGGCGGTCCTTCACTAGGACGCCTCCGCGGGCGGCTCGCTCGGTGGCGATGGAGACGACCAGCGGGATCGCCAGGCCGAGGGCGTGGGGGCAGGCGATGACGAGCACG
>NZ_JACXJG010000003.1:14921-20512 GCF_014904065.1 Gulosibacter sediminis
GGCCTCGTCGGGCATGCCGATGAGCGTCCAGACGACCGCAGTGACCAGCGCCGCGCCAAGAGCGAACCAGAACAGCCAGGCCGCGGCCTTGTCGGCGATCCGCTGGGCGCGGGAGGATGAGTTCTGCGCCTCGGCGACGAGCCGGTTGATGCCGGCCAGGGCGGTGTCGTCACCGGTGGCGGTAATCTCCACCCGCAGGCCGGAGTCGGTGGCGACGGTGCCGGCGGTGACGGTCTGGCCCTCGCCGCGAGAGACCGGGCGGGACTCGCCGGTGATCATGGACTCGTCCATGTCGGCGCGGCCGTCGACGATGGTTCCGTCGGCCGGGACGCTGCCGCCGGGGCGCACGATGACCACGTCGCCCACGTCGAGGTCGGCTGGGGCCACCTTGACGACGTTCTCGCCCTCGACGCGCTCGGCCTCGTCTGNCAGTGCCGCCAACGAGTCGAGCGCCGAGGTGGTCTGGGCCAGGGAGCGCATCTCGATCCAATGGCCCAGCAGCATGATGACGATCAGCAGCGCCAGTTCCCACCAGAATTCGAGCTCGTGATGGACGAGCCCGAGCGTGGCGGCCCAGGAGGCGAAGAAGGCCACCGTGATCGCCAGAGCGATGAGCAGCATCATCCCGGGCTTGCGGGACTTCAACTCGCTGACGGCACCGGTGAGGAAGGGCCTGCCGCCCCAGACGTACATGACGGTGCCCAGTGCCGCGGCGACCCAGCCCGCCCAGCCGGGGACCTCGTAGCCCAGCAGCATGGCGAACATCGGTGAGAGGGCAACCGCGGGGATGGCGATGACGAGGTTGATCCAAAACAGCCGGCGGAACTGGCCAACGTGGTCCCCGTGCCCGCCATGGCCGCTGTGATCTCCGTGCCCACCGTGCTGGGCATGCTCATCGTGGCCGCCGTGCTCGTCGAGGCCCGTGTGGCCTGAGTGCTGCCCGTGGTCCATGGCGTGGCCCTGATGCCCGGTGTGCTGACCCTCGCGCGTGCCGTGCGCATCCGCCGAGGCGTGCGCGGACACAGACCCGTGGTGATGCTCGCCGTGGGCGGGTGTATCGGTTTCGTGGCCGTGGTGCTGGTGTGAGTTCGGGTCCGTCATGATTCCTCTCCTCCGTCATCGAGCCAGGCCGATTGCCGCTCACCCGGTGGCCGGGCAAGCGAACGTCGGCTCAGGACGCTGGTTGGATCTCGCTCTCGACGACCCACTTGTGGTTCGTCATCTTCATGCCGTCCGTCTCGTAGTCGACCATGTAGACCGTCTCATCGGTGGACGAAGCGATGGTGGCCTTTACGCCTTCCATGCCTTCCATGTGCTCGGCGAGCAGAGTCACCTCTGTGCCGTCGGCCAGAAGCTCGTCGCCGGCATCCTCAATTTCTTCCTGCACGACCCACTTGTGATCAGTGACGGGGTCGCCGCCACCTGCGGGCGTGTAGTTCACGGAGTACGTGTACGTGTCGAATGCGCCGGAAATCGTTGCTGTAGCCCCTTCCATGCCTTCCATGTGGTCGGCCGTGAGCTGCACCTCGGTACCGACAGGGTAGGTGGGCTCACTGGCTTCGGCGATACCCTCGGGTGCCGGTCCGCCGTCCATCGGGTGCTCCATCTCCTCATCACCGCTTTCTGCGTTGTTGCCGCCGTGGCCCTGATGCTCCTCAGTAGCCGAAGGGTCGGTCTGCTGGTCGTCGTCTGCTCCGCTGGCGCAACCGGCGAGCACGAGCGCCACTCCGAGCGCTCCCGCTGCCAGTCCTGTTCGCAGTCTCCTCTGCATGTCATTTCCTTTCATCAATATGCCTACCATATACCCCTAGGGGGTACTAGTCAAGGCTTGTGTGTTGTGTCGGTATGGATCAATCGGAAGCCCCTTCTCAGAGGGTCTGCTCGTGTTGGATGGGCAATGCGGCGATGAGGGGATGGTCGAAGCCCGTCGGTCCGATCTTCGCGGCTCCTCCGGGAGAACCCAACTCGTCGAAGAACTCGACGTTGGCCTTGTAGTAGTCAGACCATTCGTCGGGCAGGTCGTCTTCGTAGTAGATGGCCTCGACGGGGCAGACCGGTTCGCAGGCTCCGCAGTCGACGCATTCGTCGGGGNTTCGTCGATGCAGGCGCGGTCCTTGACGTCCACGCAGGGAAGCGCGATCACGTAGGTCATGGCTGCTCCTCTCGGTCGGGTGCGGATCGGCGGTGAGAGCCGGTGGGAGGCTCGGGGAAGTCGTCAGTCTCTGCCGGGCCTGCGGCCGGGTGCGGGATGCGCAGGCGCAGGACGGTGGCGACGAGGCTGAGGGCGATGATGATCGCACCGAGGATCGTCATCGTCCCCGACAGGGTGAGCACCGGCACGAGCAATCCGGCGACGATGGTGGGCACGCCGAATGCCAGGTAGGCAACTGTGTAGATCACAGCCATCACGGCGGCGCGTTCCGACGATGCCGTGTGGGGCATGAGTGTGCGCAGTACCCCGAGGAACGCTGTGCCGAACCCGGAACCGACGATCGCGACCGAGGCGACATAGGCTGAGTAGGAACCGAGTGCGAGGGCGCCGATGCTCACTGCGGTGCCGAACGCCAGGGCACTGGTCGCATACAGGCTGATGGTGCGGGCGGAACGCCGCTGTAGGACGGACGAGGCGGTGACTCCGGAGATCGCCAGTGCGAAGATGACGATCCCAGCTTGGGTGTGCGTGGAGCCCCCAAGCTCACTGCCGACGAGGTCGGCTCCGAGCGCGAGGAAAAGCCCGTTGGTCGCCCACCCGGCGATGATCACGGGCACTCCGGCGGTGAACATGCGGCGCAGGTGCGGTGGCACGGTGAACCGCGGACGGAGGTCGCCACGTCGTATCCGGGTCTTCGGGGCCAGTTCCGGTGTGCTCCACACGACCGTTGCCACGATGAGGAAGGCAAGCACGAGCGACCCGAAGACGGCAGTTGTCGGTTCGGAGGTGAGATCGAGGAGAAGCGCAGCACCGAGAGCCCCGGCCCCAAGGCCAATCATCGGGCCGATCGTGTTCCACAGGGCTGCGATGTTCCGATGCGACGGGGACTCGAAGTCGATCATCATCGCCGACAGCGCCGGGATCAGCAGACCCGCTGCGAGCCCTTGCAAGGCTCGGGCGACCAGGAGCGCCGCGAGGCTACCGGCGAACCAGAACATGGCCACGCTCAGCGCCAGCGCCAAAGAACCGGCGGCCACGACCGGACGTCGGCCGACGTGGTCGGAGAGTGGTCCGAGGTAGAGCAGCGCGGCCAGGAGGGTGAAGGTGTAGACCGCGAACACGAGTGTGGTGGCGACGGGGATGAGTCCGAGCCGTTCGGCGATCTGGGGGTAGAACAAGGACGGCGCGCTGGCAGCGGCCATCATGAGAATGGTCGCTGCCAGCGAGAGCACGAAGCCCCGCCGTGGGATCTGCCTAATACAGTCTCCCGCCATCGCCTATGCCCGCACGCCGTGGAGCTGCTGCCCCCACTGGTAGACGGTGCCGACTGCGTCGATGCCAGTGACGCCGACGACGATGCCGTCGGTCTCGTGGCGGACGATGAACTCCTCACCGGCTTCCAGGTGGGCGTCTGCGCCGGCTGTGTACCCGACTCCGGAGATCATCTGACCGTAGACCATTGCCATGTAAGGGCTGCGTGGCAGGTAGGCGCCCGGATCGTCGCTAATGCCGAGGTCGTGCAATGCGGCCTGCGCGGCATGCGCACCCTGTGCGGCGGCGTCTTCCCAATGGTCGATGCGCCAGGCGCCCAGTGCCTCGTCGTGGTGCGTGGCCACACCTCCGGCTGCGTAGACGTGTTCTGCCGCGGCGCGGAGGTGATCGTCGACGTCGATACCGTTCGTCCACGGTGACGGGGCTGCGGGCGTCGTGCCGAGCGCGAGGAGAAGGAAGTCAGCCACGACGGGATTTCCGTCGTTGAGGGTGATGGTGACACCGGATTCTGTTTCGTCGACATGCTGGAGAGTGCGACCGAATCGGGCCTGCACCTTGGCGGCATGGTCGGCGGCGAGGCGCTCAGCCACGGGCGCCCCAAACGCTCCGACGCCGGGAACTGAACTGCGGGAGACCAGCGTGACCATGCGTCCGTCGGCTTGCAGAGACGAGGCTGTCTCGGCTGCGATGATTCCACCGCCGTAGATCGCTACCCGCGCGGGTCGCCCCAGTCCGGTCAGCAGCTTTCGGATGCCCAGGGCATCCTCCACGGAGTGAAGAGCGGTGACCCGCCCTTGTCCGGCGTCTTCGCCGCCGAACACGTCAGCGGGCAGGGAGCGAGGCATACTCCCGGTCGCGACGATGAGCGCGTCGTAGGAGACCTGTGCGCCGGAGGTCAGCTGGACCTGCTTCGCCGAGGTATCGACTTTGAGCACGGTGTCGGCGATGACCTCGATCTGAGGCAGCGGGAGCTTGATCATCTCCGGCGGTGTCGGACCGAACGCGATTCCCTTGATGAGCATCCGCGTATAGGGCGTCTCCCCGGTGCGGGTCACCAGCGTCACCCGGACATCGTCGCGTGAGGCGAGAGTGCGGGCGGCTGCGGCCCCGGCTGCTCCCGAGCCGAGGATGAGAACGTGCTGTGGGGTCATAGAAGAACTCCTGAACTGCTGGTCGTGATCGAACTGATGCGCCGGCGTCAGGAGCGCACGAGGCGGGCGATGGCCTCGGACGCCTCGCCGAGCCTCTGCTCGCTCACTGGTCCGCCGGCGAGTGCGGCGTCGAGGACACAATGCTTGAGGTGATCGTCGAGCAGGCCGAGGGCGACATTTTCGAGTGCCCTGGTGACTGCGGAGATCTGGGTGAGGATGTCGATGCANGCGGTCCTCGTCGACCATCCGATCGATGCCGCGGATTTGGCCTTCGAGGCGCCGCAGACGATTGCGGTACTTCGTCTTATCGCTGATGTATCCGTGGACGGACGCGTCGCCGTCGCCTCCTGCGGGGCAGGTGTCGAGGTGGGTTTCGGTGGTGGGAGTCGTAGTGGTCATGTCGGTTCGCTCCGATCAGGTGGCGGGGTGCCGCAGCGGTGCCGCGGCACCCCGCACGCTGGTGGATTACGCCATGTTGGCGGCGTACTTGGCCGGGTCCGAATCGAACGCAGGCCCACAACCAGCGCAGCAGAAGTAGTAGCGCTCATCCTCGAAGTCGCGGTAGAGGCCGGCGGCCTCGGCGGTCTTCTTGCTGACCGGGGTGCCGACCATGACCGGGCAGGTGGTCATGTCATCGGCGCCCCCGCCAAGAAGGTTCTCGCGTCCACCGTTCTCCACGGCCGGGTTGGTCTCGTTCGTGCTGCAGCAGCTGCTCATTCTCTGGTGTTCCTTCGTTATTGGATTCGTGTGGATGGGTGGGTTCTCGTACGTCACTTCGAGGCGACGCTCGTGAACCCGCGCAGGCGGAGGCTGTTGCCGACGACGAAGNGGAGAACGCCATCGCCGCACCTGCGAGCATGGGGTTGAGCATGCCGAGCGCAGCGACCGGGATCGCGGCGGTGTTGTAGGCGAATGCCCAGAACAGGTTGGTCTTGATCGTCGACAGGGTCTTCCTGGACAGGCGGATCGCGTCGACGGCGGCCCGCAGGTCACCGCGCACGAGCGTGATGTCGGAG
>NZ_JACXJG010000003.1:20922-21005 GCF_014904065.1 Gulosibacter sediminis
GGGTAGCACTTCGGCGATGACCTCGTCGATGCCGACCTCGGACGCGATCTGGCGGGCCACGGCCTCGTTGTCACCGGTGAGCA
>NZ_JACXJG010000003.1:21109-21353 GCF_014904065.1 Gulosibacter sediminis
CGGGGTCAGGCCGATCTCCTTGAGCCCGCGGATCGCCTNGGCGCTCGTGGGCTTGACGGTGTCGGCGACGACGAGGATGCCGCGCGCAGCACCGTCCCAGCCGATCGCGACGACCGTCTTGCCCTCGCCCTCGGCCTGGGCCTTCGCCTGTGCGACCTCCGGAGAGAGCTTCTGCGACCAGTCCGCCAGCAGAGACTCGCGGCCGACGACGACCGGGGTCCCCTCGACGATGCCCTGCACGCCC
>NZ_JACXJG010000003.1:21381-21451 GCF_014904065.1 Gulosibacter sediminis
CTCGACATTGGCGAAGTCCTCTGGAGTAGGCAGCTGGCCGACTTCCTGGGTCGCGCCCTTGGCGATCGCC
>NZ_JACXJG010000003.1:21490-22762 GCF_014904065.1 Gulosibacter sediminis
CGCAATCGGATGCTCCGAAGAGTCTTCCAGTGCACCGGCGAAACGCAGCAGCTCCGTACGATCCACACCGGGCTCAGTGATCACGTCGGTCAGAGTCATCTTGCCGCTGGTGACGGTGCCGGTCTTATCGAGCACGACGGTGTCGACCTTGCGAGTGGACTCCAGCACCTCCGGGCCCTTGATGAGGACGCCCATCTGCGCACCGCGCCCGGTGCCGACGAGCAACGCGGTCGGGGTCGCCAGACCCAGCGCGCAGGGGCAGGCGATGACGAGCACAGCGACCGCTGCGGTGAACGCGGCGGCGACGGGGAACCCGCCTCCCAGCCAGGCGCCGAGGGTGATGAACGCGACGACGATGACGATCGGCACGAAGNTGCCGGAGATACGATCGGCCAGACGCTGCACCTCGGCCTTGCCGGTCTGCGCGTCCTCGACGAGCTTCGCCATCTGTGCGAGCTGTGTGTCCGAACCCACACGAGTCGCCCGCACGACCAGGCGGCCGCCGGCGTTGACGGTGGCACCGGTGACCGAGTCGCCCTCGCGGACCTCGACCGGCACGGACTCGNGGTGAGCATCGAGGCGTCCACCGCGGAGGAGCCGGAGGTCACGAGACCGTCGGTGGCGATCTTCTCGCCTGGACGGACGATGAACTCGTCGCCGACCGCCAGCTCAGAGGTGGGGATCTTCACCTCTACGCCGTCGCGGAGTACGGCGACTTCCTTCGCGCCCAACTCCAGGAGGGCGCGCAGCGCGGCCCCGGCCTGGCGCTTGGATCGCTTCTCGAAGTAGCGGCCGNGGATGAACATCGTCACGCCCGCGCCGACTTCGAGATAAATGTTCGCCGCGCCATCCGACGGAGCGATCGTGAACTCGAAGGGGTGCGTCATGCCGGGAGTGCCGGCAGTGCCGAGGAAGAGCGCATAGAGCGACCACAGCAGCGCGACGGAGGTACCCATCGAGATGAGCGTGTCCATCGTCGCCGCACCGTGCTTGAGGTTCGTCCACGCCGCCTTGTGGAACGGCCAAGCTCCCCAGATGATCACCGGTGCGGCCAGGGCGAGTGAGGCCCACTGCCAATACGTGAACTGCAGCGCGGGGATCATCGCCATCGCGATCACGGGAACAGTGAGCACGATCGCGCCGATCAGCCGATGCCGCAGCGAGGTGAGCTCACTGTCTTCCTCCTCCCCGGCCTCGGTCTCCGACATGTTCGCCGTAGTGTCCTTGGGCTTGGGCAGTGCGGCCGTGTACCCGGTCTTCTCGACCTCGGCG
>NZ_JACXJG010000003.1:23004-23103 GCF_014904065.1 Gulosibacter sediminis
TTCTCGATCCGGTTCGCGCAGGAGGCGCAGGTCATCCCGCCGATCTCCAACTCGATGTCCGGCCCACCCGTTGGGGGCGCTGATGTGCTCATCCTCTTC
>NZ_JACXJG010000003.1:23117-48876 GCF_014904065.1 Gulosibacter sediminis
TCTTTCTCAGCTCTCGTGCGACGCCAGGCCCTGCGGGTCAGTGGCCGTCGGAATGCGAATCGTCTGTCTTCGAACCGTCACCGTGCTCGGCGTCGATCACGAACTCGGCGGTGTGCACCTGCCCGTCGACCTGGAAGTCCAGGTAGAGCAGGTAACGGTCGGCGGTCGGGGCCTCCGCTGCGAATCGGATCTCGGGTCCGGCCGTGTCCCCGGCCTGGGGCTCGTCGCCCTCGGCGTGGACGTGCAGGTAGGCGAGGTCACCCTCGCGCAGCGCCACCAGGTGGCCGAACGCGCCCAGGTAAGGCTCCAGCGTGGTCACCGGCTGACCGTCACGCTCGACCGAGATGGTGAGCTCGCTTGAGGTGCCCGCAGTGAGGTCGCCGTTGAGGGAGACGGTGTATCCGTCGACCTCGTCGGTGGTCTGCGCCTCGGTCTCGACAGGGGTGAAGTCGCCCGCGACCTCGATTGCGCGGGTGAGAGTGATGCCTTCGGCTTCCTCGCCCGCGGGTGTGAAGTCGGCGTACACGCGGTAGGTGCCCGCCTCGTCCCAGGTCCACGGCACCGACCAGGTGCCTGTGCTCGTGTCGAGTTCGGGGTGCACGTGCTGGAAACCGGCGCCGTCGGTGCGCACGGCGATCAGATGCAGGTCCTTCTCGTGCGCGGTGGTGTACTCGGTCACCGGTTCGCCGGACTCGTCGAGGATCTGGAAGCTCAGGTCTCCATCCTCGCCTGCGGCCGTGGGGGCCTGGACCGGAGAGAGCACGAAGCCGTCCGCGCTTGCGGAGACCCCGTTCAGAGCGGGCTCCGCGGTTTCCTGCGCAGCGTCGCCGTGCCCTTCACCGTGTGCGTTCACGTTACTTCCTTCTGCCCATGCTGCTGCGAAGCTATCGGGAATGACGGCGCCGGCGAGGCCGAAGGCCCCGCCGAACGCCACCACCAACCCGGCCCCGTAGAGCGCGAGCCGTCCTCCGGCCTTCATCAGACGCGCACCGCCGAGTAGCNCGCGAGGACCTTGGCGTCGTCGATCTCACCCTCGGCGGTGACGTTGAGCTTGCCGGTCTGCGCGCTGACTTGGATGTCCTGGACGCCGGGGATCTCGCTGACCTCCTCGCGGATCGACATCTCGCAGTGGCCGCAGGTCATGCCCGTCACCTGGTAATCGTTCGAAGCCATCAGGTATCCTCCTTGTATGTCGGTAGTACCCCTACCGGGTACGTGTACAAGTCAACGCTATACCCCTGTCAGGTATTCCGCAAGGAGGGAGGCGATCGTGTGAGCTGCATCGCGCAAGTGCTGCAAACGATGGTTGGAGCGTCCGAGGTGTGCCTTGTGGTGCACCGATGCTGCGGGGCGATCCGCTGGGTTTTGTCGATGCGCGTCGGAGAGTAGTGACCCCTCGGCTCATCAGAACCGTGGACTGCCTTGCCGCATCGACGAAGGCAGCGAAGACTGGTACGAAACCGACTCCCGCCCCACAGCGATCATGCGCTATTGCTGTTGGTTCGGAACTGGCGAGCTCGTCCGGCTCCACAGGCGTTCGAGATTAGTGAGCGGATCAGACAAGAGCCAGCAAGAGTGCGCGGCCACGCCAGAGGCAGCGAGGCACTCCTGTGATGCACATTGGCGTAGCCCGCTGGTCGCCCAGACGCTTGCCGTCCACCGGCCTGTCGGCCCGGTGGTTTACGACTGCCTCAACATCTTGTTCATTAGGTCGGGCTCGGCAATCATGTTCAGCGAGTTCGGTCGTCAGCCGGTCAGCGTGGGCGATGCGATCCTTCTCGGCCCGAACGTATTGTTCAGCTGCGAGCCCGAGTGCCAAGTGTCGGTGACGTCGATCCGTGTCGATACCGATTTCGCTCTCGATCAGTTCTTCTGGCAGCACTCTGCGGTGCTGCACGATCGGCTTGACGCCCCCGGTTTCGCGGAGAAGATCTACTCTGAACCAGCGCAGATCCTGCGACTCGGCAGAGATCGGGCCGGGATGGTTGTGCCGTGGATTGATGAGATGGTCGCGCTCAGCGTTGAGAGACGGTTCCGAGAGAGATTCAACCGACTCCAGGCACTCTGGTTCGCTGTCATGGATGTGCTCGGACCATTCATCCGGGTCTCGCCTGCGAGGCTGACACCATTGCAGCGTGCACGCGCGCGTCCAGTGCTGCCGCGCAGTCGCAGGTTAGCCCCTCTCCGTCCGGAGGCGCTGCTGGCACGGGAGGCACTGCATGAAAACGTCGCCTATAGGTGGACACTCCACGAGCTGTCCGAGAGGGTGCGGCTCTCCCCGCAGCAATTGACCCGTGTGTTCGTCGATGCCTTCGGGAAGACCCCGATCGCGTATCTGACGATGCTTCGCGTGCAGGAGATGGCCAGGCTGCTGCGCGAGTCCGATCTTTCTGTCGCAGCAGTAGGTCGTTGCGTCGGCTGGTCCAGCCGTTCACGGGCGACGGAGGCATTCATCGAGCACGTCGGGCTCAGCCCGAGTCGCTACCGCTCCATGCGCCCGGTTGTCGCGGATAGATAGCAGCAGAGTCGTCCGGGAAATCATCACTTCGTCCGGCGTCCGACCGGACTCAGCTGCTTCCAGCCCTACGCAGGCTCTGAGGCTGATACGCCAGTAGGTCCACGTCAGGTGCCGCCCGTGTCCTGACGGCCAACCTACCGACTGTTCCGTTCGCTGACCGTCTGACTCGCCGGAAGCTCCTGGCTCACCTCGCTGGTGCAAGGCCAGCCGCGACCTCGCGGCTGGCCTGCCGAGAGGAGGCCGACGATGGCGACGAGGGAGGAAGCCCGCCAACAGCGGGAAGCGAAGCTCGACGAGCTCCACGAGAAGCTCACCGGTGCCGTCGAACGGCTGGTCACCGGTGAGGACTGGGCCGATGCGATGCGGTTCGCTGCCCGGTTCCGGTCGCGGAGCTTCAACAACGTCTGCCTGATCTGGGAGCAGCACCAGGCCGCATTCGAGGCCGGCGGGGTGCCCGAACCGTTCCCCACCCTGGTCGCGGGATACAAGCAGTGGCAGCAGCTGGGCCGACAGGTCGAGAAGGGCCAGGCCGGGTATCAGATCCTCGCCCCGGTCACTGGCAGGTTCGCCTCGACGAACCCGGCCGATCCGGACTCCTGGCGGCGTCTGAACCGGGGTGAGAAGCCGAAGCCCGGTGAGGTCGTGCGCTCCCGCATGGTCGGCGTGCGCCCGGCCTACGTCTGGGACGCCTCCNGCGGCGATCCGATCCCCGAACGGCCAGCGCCACGGCTGCTCGCTGGCGAAGCCCCCGAAGGTCTGCGCGAGGGTCTGGCGGAGCAGGTCACGGCGGAGGGGTTCGAGCTGCTGTGGGTGCCGCACGAGGGCATGATCGGCGGCGCGAACGGGCTGACGAACTACTCGACCCGGCAAGTCGCCGTGCGCACGAACATGGACGACGCCGCGCAGGTGAAGACTCTCGCCCACGAGCTCGGGCATGTGCTGATGCATGGGCCGGACCAGGAGGAGGCGCGGCAGCATCGCGGGATCGGTGAGGTCGAGGCCGAATCGGTGGCGCTGATGATCGGCGCCGCCCACGGCATGGACACCACGGGCTACACGATCCCGTACGTGGCCGGGTGGGCGGCGAACGTCGACGGGAAGAACCCGGTCGAGGTCGTGCAGGCCGCCGGTGAGCGCATCCGCAAGACCGCGCTCAGCATCCTCGACGGCCTCGACACGAACCAGGTGCCCGACGGCACACCGCCCGGGCTGGAACGCGACGGCCCGGCCCCGAAGAGCCCACGGCAGGACACGCCCGGTCGGCAAGTGGCGCCGTTGCCGGCGCCGGAGCGGGCCGCTGCGGTCGTGTTGGGGCGGGGGCTGTGATGTCCGAGAGCAGGTTTACTCGGGCGGTCCGGCAGATGGATGCGTCCTGGCCGCTGGGGCGGGCCGCGATGGTGTTCGCGCAGTCCGGGGTGCCGGTGTTCCCGTGCGCGCCGGAGGGCAAGCAGCCGATCACCCGACGCGGCTTCCACGACGCCACCACCGACNCGGCGCAGGTGGAGGCCTGGTGGCGCAGGTTCCCGGCGGCGAACATCGGCATGCCCACCGGCCGAGCCTCGGGCGTCTCCGTGGTGGATGTCGATGTGCACGGCGTCAACGGCTTCGACGCGATCCGCGCCGCGCGGCGGGAGGGGCTGGTGCATGGCTGGGAGACGATGGTGCGCTCACCGACCGGCGGCCTGCACATCTACTTCCCGGCCGCCGACAGTGAACAGCCGTCGTGGCAGGCCGGCCGTGCCGGGGTGGATTTCCGTGGGGATCGCGGCTACATCATCGTCCCGCCCTCGCGCCGCCAGATCGACGGCGAGAGCGTGCTCTACCGCCCCACCTCGTTCGCCCCCACCGACGGGCGGGCGCTGGATGCGCAGCGCCTGCGGGAGTTTCTCACCCCGCCCCGGCCCCGCCCGAAGACCGGCCCGATCTCGGATGCAGGGGCGATGGTGGATGCGGGTCGGATGGCGTCCTGGCTGAGCGGGCAGTCCACGGATCGCAATCTCAAGCTGTTCTGGGCCGCCTGCCGCCTCGCCGAGGGCAATGTGCCGGTCTCCGAGGCGCTGGATGCGTTTGCGAGCGTGGAGCAGCCGGATTTCGGGCAGCGGGAGATCACTCGCACCGTCGAGTCCGCCTACCGCACCATCACCACCGGTGTCGGCACCTCGACCCGGGCCGAGTCCGTGCCGGAGAGATTCGGGCCGGTGCCGGCTGCGACGCGGGCGGGCCGGGGGCTGTGATGGGCGGGCTGTCGGGGCGGCGATGGGCGGTGGTCGCGGCCGCGTCGGGGACGGTGCTGATCGGCGGCGGCGCGTTCTGGCTGAGCTTCGTCGCTCTGGCCGATCTCGCGGTGCGCTCGGGCATCACCAGGAACCAGGCGTGGATCTGGCCGCTCTTGGTGGACGGGCTGATCGTGGTCGCGACCGTCGCGGTCGTCGCCCTCGACGGGCATCGGGCGGCCTGGTACCCGTGGGTGCTGCTGATCGCCGGGGCGCTGATGTCGGTGAGCGCGAACGCCGCGCACGCCCTCGTCGCCGCTGACGCCTCCGTGCCGGGCCTGCTCGCGGCCATCGTCGCCGCGGTCCCGCCGCTCGTGCTGCTGGCCTCCACGCATCTGACGACGGTCCTGACCCGCTCCACCAGAACCCCGGTCCCCACGCCGATCACCCCCACCCCGGAGTCAGGATCGGCGCTGGAGGTCTCCGAGACCGCTGGCGCGCAGGCACAGGCCGCACCGCTCCTTCTGCCGGAGCTTCCCGAGCGGCCACGTTCGGCCACGGGCATCGCGGTAGCGACACCGCCGGCCCCGGCCGCCAAGGTGCTGGGCGAGCAGACAGAGCCTGACCGATCGGATGTGCCCGTGCTGGAGGCGGTGGCCGAAACCCCATCGGCTGAGCCCGACCCGCCAACGTTGGCAGGTGCTGGGCGGCGGGAACGGGCGGCAGTGCTGCGGGGGCGGGGCTGGTCGAACAAGGCGATCGCGCGCGAACTCGGCGTGCACGCCTCGACCGTCGGCCGCTGGTTCCCCCGCACCGATCCCGCGCCCGCCGCAGACCAGGAGACCTCGGCAGTGCCCGAGCACCACAACGAATCAGATGAGGAGAAGGAGCAGAAATCATGAACCCCTACGAGCAGAACAACCCCGGCAGGCAGGACACGCCCCCGCCGGAGACGACCCGCCCTGACCGGGCGGAGACACCGGGTGCTCCGGAGGCGATCCAAGCCGCCGACGTCACCCGCACAACCGGTGCCAAGACTGAGACTGCGGATGTTGATCCGGCACTGCGCAAGGCGCGCGGGGTTGACTGGGTACGCACCTCGGACCTGATGGCGAGAGGCACCGGGCAGATCTCACGCCTGGCGATCGACTTCGAGGCGAACCTCGCACACAAGGCCCACGACGGCCTCGCCCGCGGCGTCACGCGCCTGGGTGCAAAGGAGCGTGAGCTGCCCCCGATCTCGGCGTTCGGCCGCAGTACGAGCCGTGACGGGGCCGGGCGCGGCCCGGTCGGAATGAACTGAGGTGACCGGCCATGACCACGACCATGCCCGGCGCCGAACGCCGAGCACCAGGTGTCGGAGAAGGCGAGTGCACCTGCCTGCCAGGAGGTGCCGAACCCATGACGACCACGACTCACACAGGTTCCCCGCAGCGGGGGCCTGAGAACTACACGACCAGCGCCGGGCTGCGTGCCCTGCTGGCCCGGCTCCACGCGGCCGGGCCCGGGGCATGGGCGCGGGACCCGGTCGCCGGCGAGCTGATGCAGTATGCGGCGCAGAAGTACGCCGCGCTGGCGCGCAAGCACTCGTTGGACCCGTGGGAGGCCGCCAGCGCCGCGTTCGATGTGATGCGCACCCGCTCCGCCCGGGAGGCGATCGACCCGTGGGGCGTGGTCACGCACGCGGTGCGGATCACCTGCATCNGCCGAGGAGCGCGCCCAGGGGCTGCTGTGCTCGACCCATCAGGCCCGCCGCCCGCACATCTCCGCGTTCCACGACGCCGAGCGAATCTCCGACAGGGAGACGCCGCTGTCGGAGTATCACCCCGCGTTCCAGGTCACCGACCCCGAACCCGATCCCGACGGCACCGGAGACGCCGGAGACGGTGACGGTGGCGGTGGTGGTGTGGTGGGGGTGGCGATGTCGGCGTCGTCGGCGGCTGAGGACGCGATCGCGCTGGTGACGATGCTCGGCTGGGAGCCCGCGACCGCGCGGGCGTCGGTGGAGCACATCTGCGGGGCGCTGGCGAAGGCCGGGGCGCGGCATACCGCGTTCGAGACCCTGCGACGTGACCAGCACGCCCGCGCGCTGCTGGATCTGCCGGGCCGGTCCTGGACCGGGCTGCTCAAGGCGCTGCTGGGCAACCCGCACCCGGCGCTGGCGGCGACCAGCGCGGGCCGCGGGGTGCTGCTGCGGCTGCTGATCGGCGAGACGATCCCGATGCTGCTGCGCGATGACGATCTCGTGCTCACCATCTGCCTGGCCGCCCCACGACAGGCCCGGAAGTAACCGGGGACCACGAAGAGAGGACTGAGAGGGGTGAGTGGTGATGAGTATCGAACTGCAACGCACCGTGGAGTCGATTCAGGTCGGTGCCCGTCATCGCGCCGACCTCGGCGATATCCAGGCTCTGGCTGACTCGATCCGCGAGCACGGCCTGTTGCAACCGATCACGGTCACCCCCGAAGGGGTGCTGGTGTGCGGGCGACGCCGGCTGGAAGCGATCCGGCTGCTGCACTGGCGCACGGTCAGCGTGTGGGTGCGATCGGGTGTCTCGACCCGGTTGGGGCATCTGCTGGCCGAGCAGGACGAGAATGCGCACCGCAAGCCGCTCAACCAGCTGGAGGCCGCCGCCCTGTACCGCGAGCTCAAGCAGCTCATGACCGAGGACGCCCAGCGCCGCGATGTCGTAACCCGCTTCTCGGCGGAGAATCAGCCCGGTGCTGACGGGGGTGCCAAATTGGCACCCCCGTCAGGGGGTGTCGGTGGGAGGAGCCGCGCGCAGGCCGCGCGGATGGTCACCGGCCGCGCCTCGTACACGACGCTGGAGAAGATC
Organism: Gulosibacter sediminis; assembly: GCF_014904065.1. Classification (GTDB taxonomy): domain Bacteria; phylum Actinomycetota; class Actinomycetes; order Actinomycetales; family Microbacteriaceae; genus Gulosibacter; species Gulosibacter sediminis. Next base: position 30,686 of record NZ_JACXJG010000003.1, read on the forward strand.
TCGGCGATCCAGGCCATGGCCGAGAACCCCGAGAATCCCGAGGCGCTGCGCGAGCAGGCGACGACGGAGCTGGCGGGGATCGAGGCCGGCGGGCCGGTCGACCCCGCCTATCAGCGCCTGCGCGGCCAGGTCGAGCAAGCGGACGCCTCTCGCCAGGCGTCGCTGCGCGCGATGGCCCAAGAGGCCGTCGCCCGTGTCACCGCCGCTGGACGCACCAAGCCCCGCACGCACACCTCGGCCCGGCCGGCGGTGGTGCCGGGGCGGTGGCCGGTGACGGCGTTCGTGCAGACCTGGACCTCCCTGGCGGAATGGTGGACCCACTACGACGTGGACGAGCTCGCCCGCGACCTCACCGAGGAGCAGGCCGGCATCTTCCTCGACGTCGCCGACGGCACCAGCGCCTTCGCCGCCCGCCTGCGCATCTCCCTCGACACCACCGGCCACGACGTCGAGACGACAACCGAGGAGCCCCGCACCGACGAGGACACCGGCCCCGGCGCTGATGCCGAATCAGGCGAGAGCGTCTCTCGGCAGCATCTGCGTGCTCTGTGACCGGGTGCGTGCACCTGGGCGGCATGAAGACTTTCGCTGACTCCCGCCCGCGCACCCGCCTGATCGTCCTGCTCGCCGCCGGCCTGGTGATCGTGCTCCTGGCCGGCATCGGGATCTACGGCCTGATCCTCGGCCCCGACACCAGCCCACCCCACGACCGTGACCCCGAGCCGGGCGCGTCGTCGAGTCCGGTCGAGTCCGGCACGCCACGGCCGGGGCGGATCGCTGCGGTGGTCGGGTCCGGGGACCCGGAGGAGTTCGCCCGCAACGTCGCGACGGCGGTGTTCGCCTGGGATACCGGGTCGGGGCTGATGCCGCTGGACTACACGAGCGTGCTGATGGAGGTCGCCGACCCGACCGGCACCGAGCAGGCCGGCCTCGCCTCCGATATCGCCGCCTATCTGCCCACGCGGGAGGCATGGGTCGAGCTGCGCCAGTACGCCACCACCCAGCACCTGGAGATCACCGATGCGTTCGTGCCCGGAGCGTGGGCGACCGCGCAGGAGCAGGCGCAGCCGGGGCAGCTGGTGGAGGGGACGACGGCGATCACGATCGAAGGCGTCCGCCACCGTGCCGGGGTGTTGAACGACGAACCCGTCGACTCCGCGCACGAGGTGGCGTTCACCGTGTTCGTGGTCTGCGAGCCCGCCTACGACACCTGTCATCTGCTGCGGCTGTCCGAGCTGGACAACCCCCTGCGCTGACCCGAGAGGTCTGGGGAGAAAGGAGGGGCGTGGTGCTCAAGAAGCTCGCTATCGGACTGCTCGCACTGGCGCTGGTAGCACCGTTCCTGTCGATGGTCGGGATCGGGCTGCTGATGAACCCCGCCGCGACCTGGGCCTGCACCGTGCCCGGCGGCGGACTGCAAGTCGGCGAGGTGCCCGACGAGCTCGCCGTCGAAACGCGCGATGGGGAGTCGTTCACGCTGAACAAGAAGCAACTCACGCACGCGGCCACGATCATCGAGACCGGCTCCGGCGTCGAGGGCGTGAACCGTGACGGACTCCAGATCGCGCTGATGGCCGCACTGACCGAGTCGACCCTGCGGCAGCTGTCGAACACGAGCGTCTACCCGGAGTCAGCGGACTACCCGAACGATGGCGATGGCAGCGACAACGACAGCCTGGGGTTGTTCCAGATGCGCCCGCAGGCCGGGTGGGGGTCGGTCCCAGAGCTGATGGCCCCCGAGTATCAGGCGCGAGCGTTCTTCGGCGGCCCGGACGGCCCGAACCATCCCTCGCCGCGCGGGCTGCTGGACATCCCCGGCTGGCAAGACATGGGCAAAGGCGAGGCCGCCCAAGCCGTGGAGGTCTCGGCGTTCCCCGACCGGTACGAGAACTACAGCCCCGTCGCCGTCACGATCCTCGACACCCTCCTCGGCACCACAGGCACGAACGTCGAAACTGACCCTGGTGTGGTGCCTGCTGTGGCCGGGGCGGCGGAGTCTTCGCGGGTGGTGTTCCCTCTGCCCGAGGGCACGTGGACGGCGACCGACCCGTACGGGCCGCGCACCCACCCGATCACCGGGGAGCAGTCCTTCCACACCGGCAGCGACTTCGCCGCCCCGGACGGCACGCCCATCCTCGCCGCCGCCGACNCGGTCACCGTCGCCGAGTACACCGATGCGTGGGGCGGGAAGGTCGTCATCGAACATCAGGTCGGCGGCGAGCAGGTCGCCACCGGGTACATCCATTCCTGGGCCGACGGCATCCACGTCGAGGCCGGCGATAGGGTGCGGGCCGGGCAGCACATCGCCGACGTCGGCTCCTCGGGCCAGTCCACCGGCCCGCACCTGCACCTTGAGGTCTATGTCGGGGGCACCGGCGGTGAGCACACCGACCCCGCCGCCTGGCTGAACGCCCACGACGCCGCGGACCTGCCCGAGGCCGAGACCGGCCCACCGGCCGGCGACTGCGACCCCGACAGCAATGGGCCTGGTGGGGAGCCTGACCCTGCCCCGGCCGGTGACCCGGATGAGCTGGTCGACGACCCGACCAGTAACGGGCAGATCACCCGCCGCACCCTGCACCTGTATCAGCAGACGATCGCGGCGTTCCCCGAGACGACCTGGTCGTGCTACTCGCCACGGCCGGGCACGGTCTCGGAGCACCCGCTGGGTCGGGCCTGCGATATCGCGTTCGGCAACGCCATCGGGCAGATGCCCACGCCCGCGCAGATCGAGGCGGGCTGGGAAGTCACGAACTGGATGAAAGACCACGCCGAGACCCTCGGAGTCGACTACCTCATCTGGCAGGACAAGATCTGGTCCCTCGCCCGTGACGACGAGGGCTGGCGCGACTACACGCGCGGCACCGATATCACCACGAGGCATCAAGACCACCTCCACGTCACCCTCGCCGATTCGGGTGGTGGGGCCTGATGGACGTGTTCCCCGATTTCGAGGGCCTGGGCGGCATCGGCGACCTGGAAGAGGTCATCGGCGCCCTGTTGACGTTCGTGCTCATCATCGCGGTGCTGATGCTCATTATTTCCGGCATCGTCTGGGCGATCGCGTCTGCGTCCGGGAACTACGCCGCCGCCGGCAAGGCCCGCACCGGCGTGCTCGTCGCCCTCGGGGCGGCGATCCTCGCCGGCGCCGGGGTCACGTGGATGAACTGGTTGATCGGCATCGGCCAACAACTCTGAACCCCTGCGCTGAAGCTGCTGCGCCCGCCCCCGGTCTTGTGGGGGCGGGCGCTGCTGCGTGTCTGGCGGGGTCGGGTGCACCTGGTCGAGAGAACACCTCTGTCTCATCTGTCGAAGGAGCGCCCTGCCATGACCATCACGACCCTCGCCACCTGGACCCTCGCCCGCTTGGCGATGCTCCCGATGCAGATCGACATCGACCCCAACGACTCGGGGCTGCCCGGCATCGACCAGCTGCGCACCATCGTCGGTGCCGTCATGACCGTCGGCCTCATCCTGTCCGTCCTCGCGCTGATCGTCTCGGCGATCGTGTGGGGCTTCGGCTCCAACTCCAGCAACCCCCACCTGGCCGGCCGCGGCAAGATCGGCGTCTTGATCTCCTGCGGTGCGGCGGTGATCTGCGGTGCCGCGGTCACGNTTTCTTCTGGGGCGTCGGCCAGGCCGTCTGAACCCGCCTATCTGTGTGAGGGAGGTCTGTGATGGCGCTGTGCGATGTTCCCGTCATCTCCACGGTCTGCGACTCCGCCGGTGAAGCGGCCGCGTCGCTGATCGCCGCCCCGTTCGACTGGTTCGCGCAGGCCGTCGGCGGGGCGGCGGGCTGGCTGATCGAGGCCATGTGGACAGTGTTTGACACGACCACGCTGGTCGACGTCACCCAAGAGGGGTACGTGTCGGTGTACAACCTGCTGTNGATCGGCGTGTTCATCGTGCTGATCTTCTTCTGCTTCCAGCTCATCCTCGGCCTGATCCGCCGCGACCCCACCGCGCTGTCCCGCGCCGCCCTCGGGGCCGGCAAGGCCGTGCTCGGCTCCTTCGTGGTCATCACCCTGGCCGCGCTCGCGCTGGAGATCACCGACCAGTTGACCATCGGGATCATCCAAGCCGCCGGCGAGACCACGGCCACGATGGGCGACAAGATCATCCTGCTGGCCGCCGGACTGACCGCCATCAACATCTCCGCCCCCGGTGTCGGGGCGATCGTGACGATCTTCCTCGGCGGGCTCATGGTCGCCGCGGTCGCGATCGTGTGGTTCTCGCTGCTGATCCGCAAGGCTCTGCTGCTGATCGCGATCGTGCTCGCCCCGCTCGCGTTCGCTGGTGCGGCGTGGGATGCCACCCGCGGGTGGATCGGGAAGTGGGCGGCGTTCGTACTCGCCCTCATCATCTCCAAGCTGGTGCTCGTGGTGGTGTTCCTCATCGCGATCACCCAGATGGCAACCCCCATCGAGGCGGACCTGACGGCGATCACCGAGCCAATCACCGGCATCGTCATGCTCGCGATCGCCGCCTTCGCCCCCTACATGGTCTACCGGGTCATCGCGTTCCTCGGCTTCGACCTCTACAACACCATGGGATCGGAACAAGAAGCCAAGAACGCCATGAACCGACCCGTCCCGGTGCCCGGCACACCGCAAGGCGAAGGCCCGAAGAAGATCCTCGACACCAACGGCAACGGCGGCGGAGGAGGTGGGGGCGGGGGTGACGAACCGCCCCCACCCGGAGGCGGAAACCCACCCGGCGGTGGCGGCGGCGGTGGGGGCACGCCGCCACCACCAGGCGGCGGAGCAGATGCCGGAGCAGGTGCGGGCGGTGCGGGCGCCGGCGGTTCGGCGGCCGGTGCGGGAGCTGCCGCGGGACCGGTCGCGGCGGTGGTCATCGGCGCGGAGGTCGCGAAGAAGGCCGCGACGGCCGGCCCCGAGGCCGGCAAGCAGATCGGCGCCCAGGCCGAGGCCGCCACCGACGGCGCCAACCAGAACACCGGCAACACCAACACCAGCGGGAACGGTGAGAGCGGTGGGAGTGGGCCGGGCGCGCAGGCACCGCCGCGCAGCACCCCGCAGCCGAACCTGCCGACCGGCCCGAAGCCCGACGACGGGCCCAGTAAGCCGCCGACCGGTGGGAAGGAGTGATCCTCGTGAGCAACAAGCACAGCGCCGAAGAAGCGCGTACGGGCACCGACCTGGTGCCGGTGAAATTCAGCAGATTGACTCGCCGCGGCATCTTGCTGGGATTGTCCGCGACCCAGCTGGCGACCCTCGCCGTCGGAGTGCTGTCCCTGGTGGGCGCGTTCTACGCCGGCGGGATGCTCATCGCCTACACCGCCCCGATCTGGGTGTCCTCGATCGTGCTGACCTGGATGCCCGTCGCCGGGCGCCCGGTCGTGGAATGGGTGCCCGTGGCCGCCTGGTGGCTGTGGCGGACCACCGGCGGACAGTTGGCCTACCGGCGCCGCATCGTCGCTCCGAGGCCGGCGGGCACGCTCGCGCTGCCCGGTGACATGGCGCGGCTGCGCGAGCACGTCGACCCGCAGAGCGGGGCGGGCATGATCCACGACNTCACCAGGCGACGCTGACGGTGGTGTGCGAGATCCGCCATCCCGCGTTCGTGCTCCTCGATCCCGGCGAGCAGGCCCGCCGGGTCTCCTCCTGGGGGCGGGTGCTGGCCAGCGTCTGCCGGTCCGGGCGGATCGCGACCGTGCAGGTGCTGGAGCGCACCCTGCCGGACTCGGGCACGGGCCTGGCCGAATGGTGGGCCGCCCACGGCAGCCAGGACGACTCCTTCGCATCGAGGACGTATGCCGAGCTGATCGAGCGCGCCGGGCCCGCCGGGGAGCGTCACGCCACCACGATCAGCCTCAGCCTGGATATGAAGACGGCGGCCCGGCAGATCCGGACCGCCGGCGGCGGGCTGCGGGGCGCGGCCGCGGTGCTGCGCCAGGAGATGAGCACACTGACCGCGGCGCTGCGCTCGGCGGACCTGACCCCTGCCGGGTGGCTGAGCCCGGGGCAGATCGCCGTGATCCTGCGCAGCGCCTACGACCCGGCCGTCGCCGCGACCCTGGAGCGGCACGGGGAGATCGGCCAGTCGCTGGCCACCGCCGGCCCGGTCGCGGTGACCGAGACCTGGACGAGGCTGCGCACCGATACCGGCTACCACGTCGTGCTTTGGATCAGCGAGTGGCCCCGCTCGATGGTGTATCCGGGGTTCCTCGCCCCGCTGGTGCTCTCCTCAGGGATCGGGCGATCCCTGTCGCTGCTCTACACCCCGCTGCGCACCGATCAGGCTGCCCGTGACATCCGCAAGAAGAAGGTCGAGCACATCTCCGATGCCGCGCAGCGCCGCCGGATCGGACAGATCGAGGACGCCGCCCAGACCGCCGAATACACCGACGTGCTCCAGCAGGAAGCTGACCTCACCGCCGGGCACGGCGTGCTGCGCGTGACCGGTCTGGTCGCCGTCTCGGCGCCCACCATCGAGGAACTGGACGCCGCGGTCGCCGCGGTCGAGCAGGCCGCCATCCAGGCCTCCTGCGAAACCCGCCGCCTCGTCGGCCAGCAGGCCGCCGCGTTCACAGCCGCGGCCTTGCCCCTGACCCGGCCCGTATGAGCCGGCTCAGTTGTCCTTCGGGGGCTTCTCCTGTGCTAGGAGTTGGGAGAAGTGCGCGTCGTTTGGGGCGATATCTGGTCGGAGCCAGTGCATGACCTGATACGTGTTGTTCACCAACATGAAGCCGTCCGACGCCATCGCACCGGCGGAGAAGACAACCTGATCATCTCCGAGCGCGTCCAGCAATTCGGCGTTGTCATCGCCATGGACGAGGTCACCGTAGAGGAACATACGTGCGATCTCGTTGTCCCAGGCATTGACACGAACCCCGGCTGCTTCTGGGTCGATCGGGGCCTGCATAATCCGCATTCGGCGAGGCGGGTACTGCGCCCAGTTCTCACGCAACTGTGTCAAATGCTCAGAGACATTGGTGGCGTCCGCCGGCCGAAAGTACTCCAACGCGGCAAGAACCGTTACCCATGCGAGCCGGTCGCCCTTCTTCGTGAGCGTGAGTGGACGGATCAGTGTGAGTGCGTAAGCCACCTGCTCTTTGGGAGGAATGACCTGGCGAATGCCTGCCAGAGACGACTGGCCTGTGGCTTGATCGACAACGAAGTTCATGTGCAGCTGTTGCCCCAGGTTCATCGCATCGTCACGACGTGCGAGCTCGCACGAGAAGAGCTCTTCCGCTCGGCGTTTGAACAGTCGCAGGGTCTGAGTGTGCCTCGCTGCGAGCTGATCGCTGGCCCTATCCTCACCGCTCATGTGCTCCTCCGGCTGGTTCGTGCTCTGAATGCGTACCTCTCGATCACCACAGTCAAGGGGAGGAACCGTGCCTACATTCTACGATCCCGTCGCCGACGCCGAGGAGGCATCGCAGGCGCTGCGCGGCCTGGCGCACGCCAGCCGCGACTTCACCCACCCCGAGGACGCCTACGGGGTGATTGGGGACCTGCTGGCCGGGGTGCGCTCGATGCAGCAGTCGATCCAGCAGCTCGCCACCCGCCACGCCCGCCATGACGGGCGCGCCTTCGACGATGCCGGAGACCCCGCCGCCGGTATCCGTGATGCCCGCCTGGCCGCCGGGGAGCTCTCCGAGGCCGCTGCCGCCCTGGACCGTGTCGAGGAGGGGCTTAACCGTGCCTCGCAGGCTGCCGGTCGCATCGCCTGGCACCCCGCCCCGCCCGCACCCGCCGAGACGGAGATGACCAGGGTTCAGGGGCCGGTGTCGCGGTGGGTGAACATCGTCTTCCTCCAGGGCGGTGAAGCCGATGCGGTGCTGTGGCTGATCGACTGTGACGGCCCGGACGCCGCGATCGAGCACCTGGCCGGCTTCGACTACGGCGAGGAGACCACGGACGCGGCCATGCTCAACGGCTACGTCTACGACACCCCACCGATCGGGGCGCTGGACAAGGAAGCACGCACGGGAGAGTACACGCTGACCTACAACCCGGACCTCGGCCACGTCGCCCTCTACCGCCACCACCAGATCGCGCCCGAGGACAGCCTCGACACCGACACCCCCGCACCGACCATGGACCCCGACATGGGCAGTGCCGGCGGTGCCGCCTCGGCCGGGACTGCGATGGGCGCGGCGGGTGCTGCCGCTGCGGCGCTCTCTGATCGCGGGGTACGCGCCACCGGACGAGAAGCGGGCAGTGCCGCCGGGCGTGGGCCGGTGAGCGAGGGGTCCTGGTTCGAGCATCCGGGCGTCGCGGCGGTCAAGCGTGACCGCGGCCTCGGCCTCTGACCCGACTACCTCCCGTGGTGCCGCCGCCCTGTGGGGTCGGCGGCACCGGCATGTCCGTGACCGGGCGGGTGGGGTGCACCTGCACCACATCCCCGTCGTTCTCGTGCCTGGGAGGCCATCATGTCCGCCGTCTACTATCCCGCCGCGTTCGCCACCGAGGCCGCCCGCAACCTGCGCCACCTCGCCGCGGACAGTGAACTGCAGGCCACGGGTCCCGGCACCGCCACACTGCTGGGCGACCTGCGCGATGCGGCCACGGCGATGCGGGAGGCGATCGACCGGATCGCCGTCGCCCACACCCTCCCCGGCGCCCCGGCCCTCGCACGGGATACCGGGCTGCAGATCGGTGACGAGCTCCATCAGGCCGGCACCGCACTGGAGGAGACCACGACCCGCCTGACCGGTGCCGTCACCGCCATCGAACACCCCACCACCGTTCCGAAGCACACGACGCGGCGTTCCCTGCGCGCGGGGAGGCAGGCGCGGGTCGCGCAGCCGGCAGGGTCGTGGTTCGACCCGCACCCCGCCGGGTCCAGCAGAGGTCAGGGGCGGGGGTTGGGACTGTGAGCGAGAAGGAACGCCTACATACCTCCGTGCTGGTCGCCCCGGCCACCGAGCGGCGACGGCTGCGGGCGCAGCGCCGCCAGGCCGCGGCCCGGTTGCAGGCCGAGCAGCGTCGCCGCGAGGTCGCGGAAGCGAAAGCCAAGGCCGAGGTCGAGCGGGCCGAGCGCAAGGCCACTCGGTATTTGCCCGCCGCCGGGGAGCCCGGCAAGCAAACGTTGCGGACGCCGGGCCGGTTCCGGCTGCCCCGCCACCAGGACACCTCCGCGACCCTGTCGGCCCAGTACCCGTTCCTCGCCGAGGGCGGCCTGGGCTCGGCGGGCGTGTTCGTCGGCCAGGACCTCTACTCCGGGGGCTCGTTCGTCTACGACCCGTGGGTGCTGTATCAGACCGGGGTCATCACCGCCCCGAACGTCGTGGTCGCAGGGATCGTCGGCAGCGGCAAATCCTCCCTCGCCAAGAGCCTGTACACGCGCAGCCTGCCGTTCGGGCGGCGGGTCTACGTTCCCGGTGACCCGAAAGGCGAGCACACTGAGATCGCCCGCGCCGTCGGCGGGCGGGCGATCCAGCTCGGCCACGGCCTGCCCACCCGCCTCAACCCCCTCGACGAGGGCTACCGCCCCTCCGGGCTCAGCGATGCGGAGTGGGAGACGACGGTCGCCTCCCGCCGCCGCGACCTGATCGGCGCGCTCACCGAGACCGTGCTGGCCAGGCCCATGTCGCCGCTGGAGCACACCGCGATCGACACCGCCCTCGCCGAAACGGTACGGGAGAACGAGGTGCCGATCCTGCCGATGATCGTCGACCACCTCCTGTCTCCCTCCCACGACCCTGACGGGCGGCTGGCCGAGGACGGCCGCATGGTCGGACACGCGCTGCGACGACTGGTGGCTGGGGACCTCTCCGGCCTGTTCGACGGCCCGTCGACGGAGGTGTTCGACCCGACCCTGCCGATGGTGTCCCTGGACCTGTCGCGAGTCACCGAGAACTCCACGCTGGTGTCGGTGTTGATGACGTGCTCCAGCGCGTGGATGGAATCGGCGCTGCTGGACCCGAACGGCGGGCAGCGCTGGTGCATCTACGACGAAGCCTGGCGCCTCATGTCCGAACCCGCGTTGCTCAAGCGCATGGATGCGCACTGGCGGCTGGCGAGGGCGTACGGGATCAGCAACATGCTCATCTTCCACAAGCTCACCGACCTGGAAAACGTCGGCGACCAGGGCTCGGCCATGCGCTCGCTCGCGAACTCCCTGCTCGCCAATGCGGAGTCCCGCATCATCTACCGGCAGGAATCCGACCAGCTGGGCACGACCGCGAAGACCCTTGGACTGACCGGCACCGAGCGCGAGCTGCTGCCGACGCTGGGCACCGGACAAGGGCTGTGGCGGATCAAGGAACGCTCCTTCGTCGTCCAGCACCAGCTCCACCCGGCCGAGTACGAGCTCTTCGACACCACCAGCCGCATGTCCGATCCCGGAAAAAACCAACCCCGCGTAGGGTAAGAATCCGCGTGATTCCGCGGATCTCCAGACGTTCTGACCTTGACTGTGGGGTCGCATGTTCGTTACAGATGCAACCGTACGAGCGATCGGATCGATCTTTGTCGAAGCGGTCGTGGAGGGCATGAGCGCTCCCTGTGCTCATCGCTTGTGAGCTTGCACGAGAGTGCGGGACGTAGCGCTCCAAGCAGTGGTGGCGAGGACCGCGCCGAGAATGCCGATACCGACGAGGACGAGAGCCACGGCGGGAAGGCCGATAGCGGCGCCGAGAACACCGGCGAGGGGGTACGTGATGAGGAAGCAGGCGTGGGACAGGGAGAACTGCGCGGCGAACACCGCGGCCCGATTCTCTTCCGTGCTGCCTCGCCGCAGCAGCCTGGCGGAGGGGGTGAGGATCGTGGAGGTTGCCGCCCCCATCAGCGCCCACACGCTCAGCAGCCCGACCCACTGGGGCGTGCCATCGGTCCAGGCGAGCACCCCGGCTCCGGCCAGGAGAAGGACGGGCAGGGCGATGCCGCCGGTGAGCATGACTCGCCGGTCCGAGACGGCTTCCAAGAGCTTGGGCATGGTCAGGGCCACGATCATGGAGCCGCCTCCGTAGGCGGCGAGCAGGAGCGCAGCATCGGACTGGGTGCGGCCCAGATCGCCCAGGACGAGGACAGTGGTGTTGACGATCACCATCGCCGTGGTCGTCGCCACGACGAGGTTCAGCGCCATCAGGCCCTGCAGCTCCCGGCTGGCCCAGAACGCACGGGCGCCGCGGGTGAGGCGATCGAAGAACGGCGCCGGAGCGGGAGCCTCGAAGCGAGGAAAGCGGGAGACAAGCACCAGGGTCGCAGAGGCAAGGAACCCGACCACGGTGCCAGCGAAGAGATTGTGGAAGCTGACGACCGTCAGTAAGGCGGCGGCGAGCATCGGGCTCACCAGCGACTCCAAGTCGTAGGCGAGCCGCGACAGCGACAGGGCACGTGTGTACTGTCCCTCGTCCGGGAGCACGGACGGGATCACGGCCTGAAACGCGGGCGTGAACGTCGCCGATGCGGACTGCAACAGGAAGATCAGCACATAGATCTGCCACACCTCGGTCACGAACGGCAGCGAGAGCGCGACCCCAGCCCGGATGAGATCGGTCCCGATGAGTAGTGGCTTTCTCTTGAGACGGGTGGTGAGTGCCGTCGTGAGGGGGGAGACGGCGACGTAGGCCACCATCTTGATCGTCATCGCCACACCCATCACCACGCCGGCGTCGCCGCCGGCGATTTCGAAGGCGAGCAGTCCGAGCGCGACGGTGAGCAGGCCCGTGCCCAGCAGCGCGATGACCTGCGCGCTGAACAGTTTCGCGTAGGTGGGATTGCGCAGGACAGCAAGCATGAGACGAGGCCTAACGAACGAGAGTTTGTGCGACGAACGGGCTACTACTGCCGGGGTGCGTGGTGGTGGGGCGGGATCTGCCCGTTCGCGACCGCGTGCTCGGCCTGCTTGATCGCCTCGACCACCAGGGCGACCGCGTGTTCGTCGGTGAGGCGGTAGAGCACGCTCGTGCCCTCCTGCCGGGTCGTGACCATCCGCGCCATCCGTAGTCGGGCCAGATGCTGCGACACCCCCGAGGGCTTCTTCCCGACCAGTTCCGCCAGCGCGTTCACCGGCAACTCGTCGGCCTGGCGCAGGGCCAGCACGATCCTGATCCGCGTCGGATCGGACAACAGTCCCAAGACCTCCGCGGCGAGATCGACGTATTCCGACGCGGGATCCATGCCGCACATCTGCTTATCTGCATCCATACGCAGATACTAACAGCGGCGTATGGGTGAGGGAACCCTGCCGTCGTGTGCTGGACGAGGCCCGGCAGCTGCGCCAGCAGCAGCCAGGATGAACGGTGCGGGTACGGGATTGTGCACCTGGCCGGCATGAGACGACATGCGAATCTCCCTGAGCCGGTGCCGGTGTCGATGCGCACCGTGATCCTCGATATCCACGCCGACGGGTCGATGACCGTGATGATCGACGGCACCGTGTATCCGCCCGACGACGACCAGCGGCCGTGGTCGCGGGCCGCGTTCCCGCAGATCATCGACCACGCCAGCCAGGAGCGTGCGGTGCCGGTGCGGGTGGAGGTGCACGAGGCCGACGGCACGAGCTTCACCGAACTCGTCGCCGCACAACCACGCCGCGCCGACCCTGCACCCGAGCCGGCCCCAAAGACGAGACGGCCCAAGGCGGTGCCGGCGCTGATCGAGGTCACCGGGGAGGGGTTCGTCGCCGGGGAGGACATCGCCTGCACCGTGCTCGTCTCCGACACCGACGCGGCCGGCGACGGCACTGCACGGGGGCTGCTCGATCCGCGACGGGTCGGGGATGCCGGAGAGGTGCTGCTGGTCGGGCGCGTCTCCGGCACGGTCGTGGCGCGCAGGCTGCGATGAGCGTCCCGCAGGGCCGCCAGAGCGGCAGTTTCGGCGACGAGCTGACCAACGCCGCGATGATCGGGCTGGTCGGACTGTTCGGCCTCGCCCTGATCCTGCGCGGCGCCGGATCGGTGGCCGCGTTCCTCACCGGCACCGACCAGCCCGCCGCTGGGCCCGCCTCCGGCATCTCGGTGCTGTTCCGGCCCGGTGATCCTGCCGCCGCGCTCGACGCGCCAGGGATGAGCGCGGTCGCCTACTGGGCCGTGACCGTCGTGCTGCTGGCCGGGCTGGTCGCCGGCGGCTGCTGGGTGTGGACGCGGCTGCGCCGTCACGCCCGCAAGACCGAGGTCGACCCGCACACAACCGCCGGAGTCGCGACCCGCCACGAGGTGGCCACGGTCGCCTCACCTACGGCGCTGCTCACCCGCGCCGGGAACTTGCGACCCTCTCTCTCCAAGCCGACCCCGGCGGATGTCGGCTACCGACTCGGGATGTGCCGGGGCCGGGAGGTGTGGGCCAGCGTCGAGGACTCGATCCTGCTCATCGGACCACCCCGCTCCGGCAAGGGCCTGNGTGGTAATCCCCGCGATCCTCGACGCGCCGGGGGCGGTGATCGCCACCAGCACCCGCCCGGACAACCTCACCGCGACCCTGCGCGCGAGAGAGAAGCACGGCCCGGTCGCAGTGTTCGACCCCCAGCACCTGGCCGAGGGCGTCCCGGCGGGGATGCGCTGGTNGCCCGTGCGTGGCTGCGCCGACCCTCTCACCGCGATGATCCGCGCTACCGGCCTCGCCTCGGCCACCGGCCTGTCTGCCGGCGGGGTGGAGTCTGGCGGATTCTGGGAAGGCAAGACGAGGACTGCGCTGCAGGCTCTGCTGCACGCCGCTGCTCTTGATGGGCGTTCCCCGGCGGAGCTGTTCCGCTGGACCCTGGACCCCTCGGCTGCGGCGGAGGCCGTCGCGATCCTCACCAACNAGCCCGGACGCGGCCACGGGGTGGGCGGACTCGCTGGAATCCATGATCGACGCCGACCCCAGGACCCGCGATTCGATCTGGCAGGGCGTCTCTCTGGCCCTCGGTGCTCTCGCTGACCCGCGGGTGCTCGATGCCGTCAGCCCCGGCCCCGGGGAGGAGTTCGACCCCGAAGCGTTCATCCGTGATCGGGGCACCCTGTTCCTCCTCGCGACCGGTGCTGGAGCCGGAGCCTCCGCAGCACTGGTCGCCGCGTTGGTGGAGGATCTCGTGGAGACCGCCCGGCGGATCGCGGCACGCTCACCCGGAGCCCGTCTCGACCCGCCACTGCTGCTGGCGTTGGATGAGATCGGCAACCTCGCCCCGCTGCCGTCGTTGCCGACGCTGATGGCCGAGGGCGGTGGCACCGGAATCACCTGTTTGCCCGTGCTCCAGTCTCTCGCGCAGGCGCGCGACAAGTGGTCGGAGAACCAGGCCGGCGCGATCTGGGACGCCTCCATCGTGAAGATTCTTCTCGGCGGGGCTTCGAACAGCAAAGACCTTCAAGACCTGTCCACGTTGATCGGTGAACGTGATGAGTACACCGACTCGATCACCCTCGGTGATCACGGCACTCGCCAGAACCAGCGCTCCGTGCGCAGGGTCGCGATCTTCCCGCCCGACCGGTTGCGGACCCTCCCGTTCGGCACCGCGGTGACCCTGCTGCGTGCGGCCCCGCCGATCGTCACCGATCTGCGCGCCTGGCCCGCTCGCGCCGACGCCGACCAGCTCAAGACCGACCGGGCCGAGATCGAGGCGCTGCTGCGCCGCCCCGACCCGCCTCGGTAGGTCCGGGACAGCTCGTGTGCACCTGCCTGTCACGACGGCCGCCACGACAGGTGGCCGCATCAGGAAGACAGGAGCAGCACGATGGCCGAGCACGAGAACCCAGGAACCGGCCCCGAGACCCAGCCCGAGCAGGGCGCGGATGTCCGCGAGTCCTTCAAGGGACGCATCAAGTCCGAGCCGACGCTGGGCACCACTCAGAAGGGCAAAGCGGCGTTCTACGCGAAGGTCGAGCAGCGTCATTGGGACTACGAGGACGACGGCACCTACACCCGTCTGCCGAACACCTACCACGACCTCGTCGCCTACAAGGGCGTCGCCGTGCGCGCCTACAAGCAACTCGCCAAGAACGACTTCTTCATCGCCGAGGGGCGCATGGAGGACTACCAGTCCAAGAGCACCGGCGAGACGAAGCAGCGGTTCGTCGCGACCGCGCTCGGTCACGACATGGCCCGCACCACCTACGAGGTCGACCGCACCCCGCGCCGCGAACAGGCCCAGCGACCCACCGTCGAACGTGACGCAGCCCAGCAGTCCGCCGGTTCCGGTGTTCCCGAGCAGCCGGAACGGCAGGTGGCGCAGCAGCAGACGCCTGCCGCGTTCGCCGCGCCCGAGTACCGGCCCGACCGGCAGTCGCCGGACATGGGCCTGTGAGCACCGAGGAGTCCCGATCATGACCGACGNTGAGCCCGCCGTGGAGGAGCTGCCCGAGGACGAGCTCGACCTCGACGACGAGGGGATGCTCGAAGACGAGGACGAGGAGGACCCCGGCCCGCCGCACCCAGTGAACTGGTACCTGCTGCGCGCCGACGAACTCGAAAAGGAGTGGTACGCCCTGAACCGGTGGGTCGAGACGACACGCCGCACCTACGGGCTGCCCGCCAGCGTCATCCCACCGTTCTGGCACCGCCACGACGAACTCGTCTGGGAGCTCTCAGCGCTGCATCTGCACTGGCTGTGTGCCTACCACCCCGAGCAGAACGGCAGTGCCCCGTTCGGGTGGCATCGCGACTTCGCCGACGCCCGCGCCAGGCTGCGCGAATGGGTCGCCGCCTCCGGTACCCGCCTGGACCGCGACCGGCCAACCAGGCAGACGACCTGGCCCGGCGAGGACCCCGCCGACCCGGTCGAGGACGTGTTCGTCGCCGACCGCGATGCCGACTTCGTCGAGTACGTCGCCGCACGAGTCGCCGAACGCCGCGCCGCCGAGGACGCCTTCTTCGCAGGCGCCGATCCGCGCACCGGGGAACTGCGATGAGTACCGCAGCTCAGCAGACGAGCGCCGAGCTCTCGCGGCTCCAGGAGCTGGGGCGAGAGCTCGGCGCGTCGTTCCTACCGCCGACTGACCGTCAGGGCGCAGCGGTCAGGACGATTCTGGTCGCCTCCATTGATATGTCTCGGGAACCGAGAACCGAGGAGTGATCTTGATCCGTGCCGGATCAAAGCGGCCGCCCATGGTCTTGGCCTTCTCGATCCGGATGTCGAGCAGCATCTTGAGCATGCGGCGCTTCTCGACCAGGTCGAGAGCTTCCCATGCGGCATCCAGATCCTTCGTCTGGATCAGTGCGAGGAGTTGCCTGTCGGCGACCGGGGGAACGGCGGCTTTCGCGGCACGTTCGATCTCGGGCTTGAGGCGTTCCTCGACATCGGCCAGCATCGTCATGCTGATCCGGCCCTGTGCATACTCGCCCGCTGCGTCGGCGAGGCGCCTGCGCAGTGCTGCGACATGGTCCTGGGCTTCGCGGACCCGCTCGTTCCAGTTGTCGTCCGGGCCCAGAATGACCGCTAGGCTCTCAGGCTTGGACAGCCAACCAAGTAGTGCGCCGGTGACGTAAGCGTCCGTGTAGGGAATGTCGATACTGACCTTCCGGCACCCCACTTTCCCGCAGATGTAGTTGTCTCGAGGCATCCCAGTCCGCTTGCGATCCACGGCACCATGAATGCGCACCAAGGGGTGCGAACAGAAGCCGCACCTGGCAATGAATGACAGCAGCCACCTGGGGTGACTATGGTTGCCTTCCTCCACGTACCGAGTACGGCGAGCCCGGTCCGCAAGGATCTGGTTGACCTTCTCCCACTTTTCGACCGGAACGATCGCCGGCCAGTCCGCTTCACCGATGACCTCGCCCTGATACATGCGCAGGCCCGCAATCGTTGGACTCTTGATGAGTTGGCGCAGGGTTGAGCTCATCCAACCTCGCGACTGGTCGGACGTCGGCTTCATCGGGGTCGGCACCCCCGCGCGATTCAGGCGAGTCACGATGTTGTTGATCGAGACCCCGTCCAGAATCTCATCGACGGCCGTGATGATGATCGAGGCCTTTCCCGGGTCGATCTCCTGACGAACCAGCGCACGCGTCTGCTCGTCATACACCCTGCGGTACCCGTAGGGGAGCCGACCGTGTGGGCGACCCTTCTGCGCGTTGAGCCGCACAGTGCGCAGCTGCCGGTCCCGGATCACCGCGGCGTCCTTCTCCGCAGTGAGGAACTCCAGCCCCATCATGAAGCTGTCGTCATGGCGGGAAAAGTCATAGACCCGGCCCTTCGTCAGGTAGAGCACACCGGCTTCCTGACAAGCCGCACGCAGTTGCACGTACGCCAGTAGCTCACGTCCGGCGCGGGAGGGCTCCCACGTCACGAACGCGTCATACTTCTTGGAGGCGATCAGGTGGAGAGCCTCCTCGAACCCCTCACGCTCGCGGGTGCGCCACTTCGATGCAGATCGATTGGCATCGGTGATGACCCTGCCGACATTCCACGTCTGCTGCGCGCACCAGGCGCGGCAGTCCGTCTCCTGATCGTCGGTCGAGCGCATGAGGTAGTGACGATCCATCGAGGCTCGCGTGTATATGAGAGCCTTGATCTCGGAAGCCGGTGGTCGGGTGGGTAGTCGAGTCTCCATGACAGACAGGTGCTCCTCTTGCATCTGCCATCTAGCTGCTGGGTGAGCCGACGAACGACCTCGACACCGACATGCTCGCGGCGATGGAGGACCTCCTCGACACCTGGCCGGGCACGATCATCGTCGTCTCGCACGACCGCTACTTGCTCGAGCGTGTGACCGACCAGCAGTACGCCGTGATTGACGGTGGGTTGCGCCATCTGCCGGGTGGCGTTGACCAGTATCTGTCGCTGCGCGATGCCGGCGCAGGCAAGCCGATGACGGCCTCGGCGTCGAACCCCGCGCAGGCGAGCGCAATCACCGGATCCGCCACGTCGGGCCTGTCGGGTGCCGAACTGCGCGCGGCCGAGAAGGAACTCGCGTCACTCGAGCGCCGCATCGAACGATTGCAGCAGCAGTCGACGGATGCGCGGGCCAAGCTCGCCGACCTCGACCAGTCGAACTACGAGTTGCTCGCGGCGGAGATGGCCGCCATCACCTCGCTCGACGACGAGGCTGCCGCCCTCGAGGAACGCTGGCTCGAGCTCTCCGACACCCTCGACTAACCCGTTGAGGGGGNTCGCGCGCTCGTTAGGAGCGGACTAGACGACGGATCGCCTCGGTGGCTTCCTCGATTTTTTCGGTGGCGGCCTCGTCACTCAGCTTCGCGGCGTCGAGCACGCAGTGCTTCAGGTGGTCATCGAGGAGGCCGGTGGCAACGCCCTGAAGGGCGCGGGTGAGGGCCGAAACCTGCGTGAGGATGTCGATGCAG
>NZ_JACXJG010000003.1:48910-49002 GCF_014904065.1 Gulosibacter sediminis
TTCGTCATCGATCATCTTCGCGATGCCGCGGGCCTGCCCCTCGATGCGCTTCATGCGGCTGAGGTAGCGGCCCTTGTCGCTGATGTAGCCGT
>NZ_JACXJG010000003.1:49082-49231 GCF_014904065.1 Gulosibacter sediminis
GTGGTGCTCGCGGGAGTCGATTTCGACTGACATGGCTGGTCCTTCACTCTGTCGTTCCGGTAGGAACGAATACTGACTTCGAGGGTAGGGGTTACTTCGAGGCGACGCTCTTGAAGGCACGCAGGCGAAGGCTGTTGCCGACGACGAAG
>NZ_JACXJG010000003.1:49251-49438 GCF_014904065.1 Gulosibacter sediminis
CGAGAACGCCATCGCCGCACCCGCGAGCATCGGGTTGAGCATGCCGAGCGCTGCGAGCGGAATCGCGGCGACGTTGTAAGCGAAGGCCCAGAACAGGTTCGTCTTGATCGTGCCGAGCGTCTTGCGCGAGAGGCGGATGGCGTCGACCGCGGCCCGCAGGTCGCCACGCACGAGCGTGATGTCGGAG
>NZ_JACXJG010000003.1:49703-49782 GCF_014904065.1 Gulosibacter sediminis
GGCGTCGTTCACACCGTCCCCGACCATCGCGACGACCTTGCCCTCACCCTGCAGGCGGGTGACGACGTCGACCTTGTCC
>NZ_JACXJG010000003.1:49880-50002 GCF_014904065.1 Gulosibacter sediminis
CGGCAGTACCTCGGAAATGACGTCGTCGATGCCAACCTCGGCGGCAATCTGGCGGGCCACCACCTCGTTGTCACCGGTGAGCANTGGCGTCAGCCCAAGCGCCTTGAGCCCGCGGATCGCCT
>NZ_JACXJG010000003.1:50019-50224 GCF_014904065.1 Gulosibacter sediminis
CGCGCTCGTCGGCTTGACGGTGTCGGCGACTACGAGTAGGCCGCGAGCCTGCCCATCCCAGCCGATCGCGACGACGGTCTTGCCCTCGTCTTCGGCTCGCGCCTTCGCCTCCGCGAGCTGCGGCGACAGCTGCTGTGCCCAGTCGGCGAGCAGCGACTCGCGGCCGATCACGACGGCGGTGCCGTCGACGATGCCCTGCACGCCC
>NZ_JACXJG010000003.1:50245-50315 GCF_014904065.1 Gulosibacter sediminis
TTCGACGTTCGCGAAGTCCTCGGGCGTCGGCAGCTGACCGACCTCCTGTGTCGCGCCCTTGGCGATCGCC
>NZ_JACXJG010000003.1:50332-51604 GCF_014904065.1 Gulosibacter sediminis
GGCGATCGGGTGCTCCGAGGAGTCTTCGAGCGCGCCCGCGAACCGCAGTAGTTCCGCGCGGTCGACGCCTGGCTCGGTGATGACCTCGGTGAGCGTCATCTTGCCGCTCGTGACGGTGCCCGTCTTGTCGAGCACGACCGTGTCGACCTTGCGAGTCGATTCGAGTACCTCAGGGCCTTTGATGAGGATGCCCAGTTGGGCGCCACGGCCCGTGCCGACGAGCAGCGCGGTCGGGGTCGCGAGCCCCAGGGCGCACGGGCAGGCAATGACGAGCACCGCAACCGCGGCGGTGAAGGCCGCGGCAATGGGGTGGCCACCGACGAGCCAGGCTGCAAGCGTGGCGATGGCGATCACGATGACGATCGGCACGAAGNCGCCCGAGATTCTGTCGGCGAGCCGCTGTACTTCGGCCTTACCCGTCTGCGCGTCCTCGACCAGCTTCGCCATCTGGGCGAGCTGCGTGTCAGAACCGACGCGGGTGGCGCGCACCACGAGGCGACCGCCGGCGTTGACCGTCGCGCCGGTCACCGGGTCGCCGGGGCGAACCTCGACCGGCACGGACTCGNCGTGAGCATCGACGCGTCGACCGCGGATGCGCCCGAAGTCACGACGCCGTCGGTCGCGATCTTTTCGCCCGGGCGAACGACAAACTCATCGCCGACGGCGAGCTCGTTCGTCGGAATCTTCACCTCGACGCCGTCACGCAGCACCGCGACGTCCTTCGCGCCGAGCTCAAGCAGGGCGCGGAGCGCGGCACCGGCCTGGCGCTTCGAACGCTTCTCGAAGTAGCGGCCGNCGATGAACATGGTCACGCCCGCGCCGACCTCGAGGTAGATGTTCGCCGCGCCGTCGGACGGGGCAATTGTGAACTCGAACGCGTGCGTCATCCCAGGCATGCCGGCAGTACCGAAGAAGAGGGCATAGACCGACCAGAGCAGCGCGGCCAAGGTGCCCATCGAAATGAGCGTGTCCATCGTCGCGGCGCCGTGCTTGAGGTTGATCCACGCGGCCTTATGGAACGGCCAGGCCGCCCAGATGATCACCGGCGCCGCGAGGGTCAGCGAGAGCCACTGCCAGTACGGGAACTGCAGCGCGGGAATCATTGCCATCGCGATCACGGGAACCGTCAACACGACCGAGCCGATCAGGCGGTGCCGAAGCGAGGTGAGCTCGCGATCTTCCTCGGTCTCGCTGTCGCCGCCTTCAGGAGTCCCCCTGGGGTTCTTCGGCTTCGGCAGGGTTGCCGTGTAGCCGGTCTTCTCGACCTCGGCG
>NZ_JACXJG010000003.1:51821-51920 GCF_014904065.1 Gulosibacter sediminis
CGCTCGATCCGGTTCGCGCAGGAAGCACAGGTCATGCCGCCGATTTCGAGTTCGATAGCCGGGCCTCCCGTGGTGGGAGCTGATGTGCTCATCCTCTTC
>NZ_JACXJG010000003.1:51976-66724 GCF_014904065.1 Gulosibacter sediminis
ACTTTCTCAGCTTTCGTACGACGACCGGCTCGAGGGGCTGTGGCCAGAACGCGAACGGTCGGGCTGCGCGCGTCGTCGCTCGCGAGCTTTCCTGACGCGTACGTTAGACGCGCACCGCCGAGTAGCNAGCGAGCACCTTCGCGTCGTCGATGTCGCCATCGGCGGTAACGCTGAGCTTGCCGGTCTGGGCGCTGACCTGGATGTCCTTGATGCCAGGGATCTCACTGACCTCTTCGCGAACCGACAGTTCGCAGTGGCCGCAGGTCATACCGGTTACCTGGTAGTCATTCGAAGTCATTGGAGTTCCTCCTCGCGTTTCGATACCCCCACTGGGTACCTGCTCGAGTCCAACCATATACCCCCAGCGGGTATTCCGCGACGCGTCAAAAACCTTGCACGGCCCCCACTTCTGAAGGGGGTTGAGTGGTCGGTTTNCGTAGTGGTGGCGGTAGCGGGCCGCGGCGGCCGGATGGAGCGGCACCGGCGCCGTGTCGATGAGGTTCGCCGAAGTGAGGTATTGCACGCCGACCGAGCCCGCGGGCACGAGGCGCTCCGCATCGGCGATGAGCACGTCGACGAGCCCGGCGGCGACCTCGTCCGCGAGGTCGGGCCTCGCGAGCAGGTAGTTCGGCGTCCCCACTGTCGGGGTCTCGGCCGAGCTCCCGTACGCGCCCGACGGCAGCGCGGTCGCCAAGTAACTGCCCGGATGCTGCTCATCGAGCCCGGGCAGCGCATCCGTCAACTCGACAAATCGCACGCCCGGCGACGCCGTGAGCTCACTAATCACCGGCGCGGGAATGCCGCTCGACCAGAACAGCGCGTCGATCTCCCCCGCCACGAGCGCATCGCTCGCCGCTTGGATGCCAAGCTCAACCTCGTCGATCGCGTCGTCACCCTCGCGCAGACCCGCTACCTCGAGAATCAGTCGCGCGGTGTAGGCCGCGCCCGAGCTCGGTGCACCAACGCCCACACGGTGCCCGCGCAGATCGGCGAGCGCGACGATGTCGCTGTCGTGGCGCACGACGCACTGCAGATAGTTCTGATAGACGCGGCCAATGGCGACGAGGTCGTCGTCGCGCGAGGCCACCGAGTCGGCGAGGGCGATGCCGAGGTCGGCGCGGCCCGACACGAGCTGTTCAAGGTTGTCGAAGCTCCCCTTTGTCGCGCGTACCTCGAGCTCAGCAACCCCTGCCCTCGCGGCGGCATCCCGCAGCAGCGCGCCGAACTGCAAGTAAGTTCCGCCTGCCTCACCGCTCGCCATCGCGAGCGGCGTCGCCTCGCGCCGCAGGCCACACCCGCTTACGCCGAGCAGCGCGACGGTGCCGACCGCCACGAGAAATCCGCGTCTCGTCAGCCCGCTCACTGCGGCACCACCTCGACGCGCACGAGGAGACCGCCCGCGGCAGATCGGAGTACACGCATCTCACCATCGTGCGCGAGCGCGAGTTGGCGCACGATCGCGAGCCCGAGTCCGGTCCCGGGCAAGCCACGATGGCGATCGGACCGCCAGAAGCGGTTACCGGCCTGCGCGAGATCGTCGGTCTCGAGCCCGGTGCCATCGTCACCTACCTCGAGCACGGTGCTGCCCGCTTCGTCGCGCAGCGACACGGTCACGGTCGGCGCCCCGCCCGCGTACTTCGCCGCGTTCTCGAGCAGAATCTCGGTGATCTCGACGAGGTCGCCGAACGCGCCGAGCACCGGAACGCGCTCCCCCGCGATTGCTCGGATGCGCAGCCCGTCCGGCGCGTGCGCAGCTGCGACCACCTCGGCCGCGTTCGCCCGATCGGTGAGGTCGAGCTGCTGGGTCATGCTCGTCGGCGCCTCGCCGCTCGCGGCCGCCGTCGCGCGGTGCGAGGCATTCGCGAGCACGAGCATCCGGTCAACGATGTGCTCGAGACGATCGAGGTCGCCGTCAACGGCGCGCGTCTCTTCGCTCGGCGGCAGGCCGTCGATGCGCAGCCGAATGGCCGCGAGCGGGTTACGAAGCTGGTGCGAGGCCTCGGCGACGAAGCCGCGCTGCTGCTCGAGCGCATCCTCGACGCTGCCGGCCATGCGGGCGAACGAGCGCGCGAGCCGGCGCAGTTCGGGCGG
The DNA here is from genome assembly GCF_014904065.1 of Gulosibacter sediminis. Taxonomy (GTDB): domain Bacteria; phylum Actinomycetota; class Actinomycetes; order Actinomycetales; family Microbacteriaceae; genus Gulosibacter; species Gulosibacter sediminis. The sequence continues at coordinate 54,068 of NZ_JACXJG010000003.1, forward strand.
CCCAGACCGCTCGGGCAGGCTCACGGCCCGATGTTCTTCAATCGCGTGCGTTGCCCGGTCGAGCGCGTGCACGGGCCGCAAGATCCAGTTCGTCCAGCGGTAGAGCGCGAGCAGCAGCGCGCCGAGCANGCACGAAACCGATCATTGTGATGAGCGCCCATGACGTCGTCACGTCGGTGCGGGCCTCGACGAGATTCGTCTCGACGACGACGGCACCGGCGGTCACGCCCGGGAGCCCCTCGAAGGGCGCTGCAAGCAGCGCCGTCGAATCGCTCCAGGGGCGGATGGTCGGGATCGTCAGCCGGGGCACGGAACGGCCCGCCGACAGCGCGAGCGTCGTGACGTCGTCGCGGTGCGTGTCGAGGCCACCGGAGTCGGCCAGCACGACACCGCGGCCGTCAATGACGGCAACGGCATCGCCATAGGTTTCGGCGAAGCGGTCAAGGTAGCTCTGGAGTTGGCCCGTATCGCCCGCCGTCACCGCGATTTCGGCTCGGCTGACGATCTCGTTCATCGCCGCCATGCGCTGCAGCGTCGCCTCGTGGGTGCGCGTCACGGCGATTCCATGGCCGGCCGTCACAAGAATCACGATCACCGTGATGAGGCCCAGAAGCACCGAGGGGATGAGCACCCGACGCCTCACGGCGCCGCCTCAAAGCGATAGCCGAAGCCGCGCAGGGTGGTGATGGTGCCGGGCGGCAGCTTCTGTCGCAACTGCGCGAGGTGCACGTCAACTGCGCGCGAACTCGTGGGATACTCGGGACCCCACACCCCGCGCACGAGCTCGGGCCGACTCACGGCCGCACCCACGTTGCGCGCAAGTTCCGCCAGCAGCGAGAACTCCGTCGGCGTCAGCGAGATTTCCGCGCCGTCGACCGTGGCGCTCCGCGCGCCGAGATCGACCGCGACCGAGCCCGCGCGAATCTCCTGCGCATCCGGCTGCCGCTGCACGTAGCGACGGCGCACCGCCTCGATGCGGGCGAGCAGTTCATGCACGCGCACCGGCTTGATTAGGTAGTCGTCGGCGCCCCGACGCAGCGCGACCACGGTCGAGCGCTCGTCGCCTCGCGCCGTGACGACGATCACCGACACCTCGCTGCGCGATCGCAGCAGTCGCAACGCCTCAAGCCCATCCATGTCGTCGAGGCCGAGGTCGAGCAGCACCACGTCGGCGCCCTGATAGCTCTGGAGGAGTCCGGCGCCGGAGGTCACGTGCGCGCACTGATGCTCGGCCCGCTGGAGCACCGCGGTGAGCGCGGCCGCGACCGAGGCGTCATCCTCAACCACCAGCACTCGCATGAGTGTCATCTTATGCGGCACCAGCACTCGGCGAGTGCGTGTTAAGGCCCCGTAAGGATTCCCGGCGGGCCGTTCTGCGCCTCGATACGGTAGCCAAGCGCCACCGTGGACGCAGATGTCGACGGTGGCGCAAGACCCGCACAACCCCGCATCCGATAGGACACGCATGTCGACGACAACCGCGCCCGCAGCATCGCTGCGGCGATCTATCTCCAATACCCTGAAGGGTTCGACCGGCAATCTTGTCGAGTGGTACGACGTCTACGTCTACTCAGTGTTCGCGACCTACTTCGAGTCACAGTTCTTCGATGCCGACGACAAGAACTCGACCATCTACGTGTGGGCCATCTTCGCGGTGACCTTCCTCATGCGCCCGATCGGCTCGTGGTTCTTTGGTCGCTATGCCGACCGTCACGGCCGCAAGCAAGCACTCACCGTGTCGGTGACGATCATGGCGATCTGTTCGTTTGCCGTGGCGATCACCCCGACCGCCGAGACGATCGGCATCGGCGCCGCGGTCATCCTCATTCTTTGCCGCCTGCTGCAGGGCTTCGCCACCGGTGGCGAGTACGGCACGAGCGCGACCTATATGTCCGAGGCCGCGATTCCCGGCCGCCGCGGTTTCCTCTCGTCGTTCCACTACGTCACCCTCGTCGGTGGCCACGTGCTCGCACAGACGACGCTGCTCATCATGGTGCTCACGCTCGACACCCAGGCGATCTCCGAGTGGGGCTGGCGCATCGCGTTCGGCATCGGCGGCGTCGCCGCGCTCGTCGTGTTCTGGCTGCGTCGCACCATGGACGAGTCGCTCTCGGCCGACATCATCGCCGAAACGAAGGCGGGCGGTGCAAAGGCCTCGGGCTCGATGCGCGAGCTGCTCGTGAACCAGTGGCGCCCGCTGCTGCTCTGCTTCCTCGTCACCATGGGTGGCACGGTCGCGTTCTACACCTACTCGGTTACCGGGCCAACGATCGTGAAGTCGGCGTTCGCCGGCGACGACGTCATCACGGGCACCGTCATCAACCTCATCGCCCTGACGATCCTGATGCTGCTGCAGCCGCTCGGCGGCTGGATCTCCGACATCATCGGTCGCAAGACACTGCTCGTGTTCTTCGGCATCGGCGGCGTGCTCTACACGTGGGTGCTGCTCACCCTGCTGCCGCAGCAGACGAGCGCATTCACGGCCTTCGCGATTCTCGTCGGTGGCTTCGTCATCCTTACCGGCTACACCTCGATCAACGCGGTCGTGAAGGCCGAGCTGTTCCCGTCGCACATCCGCGCGCTTGGCGTCGGCTTTGGCTACGCCATGGCGAACTCGATCTTCGGCGGCACGGCGCCCGTGCTCTACCAGGCGGCCGGCGCGGCCGAGCAGGTACCGATATTCATCGTCTACGTGACGGCCGTCATCGCCGCCTCGCTCGTCGTCTACGTCTTCTTCCTCAAGAACCACGGTCGCACCTGGCTCGACCACGAGCAGGAGCTCCACGCCGAGGCCGACGGCCACACCCTGGAGCGCCAGCCCAGCTAACGCCCCCTCCGGTCGCCCCTAGCAGTTGAGTGGTCGTTTTTTNATTCGGGATTGACTTGGATAGTTGTAACTGCAAGTATTTGGGGGGTTATGAACGAGAAACTTGCCGCCGATACCACCATGGGTGCCGTCACGCTGTTCGTCGCCGACCTCGACACGATGATCCGCTTTTACCGCGACGGCGTCGCGCTCGACCTCCTCGCACAGGAGGGCGACACCGCCTACCTCGGTCGCGGCGCCAAGACCCTCGTGATGCTCAAGCACTCCCCTGCGTTGAAGCACGCCGCGCCACACCAGGCCGGGCTCTTCCACACGGCCATCCTGTTCGACACCGAGGCCGCGCTCGCAGCATCCGTCTACTCGACCGCACAGCAGTACCCCGGCCAGTTCACCGGCAGCGCCGACCACCTCGTGAGTCGCGCGTTGTACTTCGACGACCCCGAGGGCAACGGCGTCGAGCTCTACTGGGACCGCGACCGCACGGAGTGGTCATGGGCCCACGGTCAGGTCGAGATGGACACCCTCTTTCTCGACCCCAACGCCTACCTCCGCGAACACCTCACCGAGGCAACCGTGGCGGCGCCGAACGTCGGCGACGCCACCGTCGGCCACGTGCACCTCAGCGTCGGCGACCTCGAGTCGGCCCGCGAGTTCTACGTCAACCAGCTCGGCTTCGACACGACCAACGACTTCCGCGGCGCGGCGCTCTTCGTCAGCGCCGGCGGCTACCACCACCACATGGCGATGAACATCTGGACCAGCCGCGGTGCCGGCCGCCGTCAGCCGACACTCGGGCTCGGTGAGGTCGATATCGTCGTGCCGACGCTCGACGAGGTCGGCACATTGACCGAGCGGATGCGCCACTACGGCGTCGATGCACGCAACGACGGCCGCTCGGTCACCTTCGACGACCCCTGGGCAAACCAGGTGCGCGTCACCGTCGCAGCCTAGGCCGTCTCGCCACCGCGGCGCCGCAGCATGAGGACCGAGTCATCGATCGTCGACGGCGTGCCGTCGGGCGCGGCAATCTCGCGCGGGCGCCGCTCGGCCACCTCGACCTCCCAGCCCGAGGGGTCGAGATCGAGCGCCGCGAGTTCGTCGTCGGGCTGAATGAAGTGGCCCGGCCCGTGCCCGGCTCCAGCGCCAGCGCCAGCGCCANCCCACCATGCCCGGCACCAGCACGCTCGGCAGCCCAGGCGGACGGCGCGGCGTGCGAGGTCAACAACAATCGACCCCCGGGGCGGATGCGCTCGGCAGCGGTCCGCAGCACGGCCGTGCGGGCGAGCGCGACGGGCGACTGGAAGAAGCTCGCGGTCACGAGATCGAACTCCTGGCCCGACAGCTGCTCGAGCGCATCACCAACATCAGCGGCGATGAACGTGGCACCGCTCACCCCGGCCTCGGCCGCCGCGGCCTGCGCCCGCGCCACCGCGCTCGACGAGAGATCGATGCCCGTCGCATCCCAGCCACAGGCTGCGAGCCAGAGCACATCCGCGCCCTCGCCGCAGCCGAGGTCGAGCGCGCGTCCCGCTGGCAGCGTGGCCGCGACGTCCTCAAGCACACGGTTGACGCGCCCCGACCAGACGCGCTCGCCGCCGTACTTCGCCTCCCAGTACTCGGCGGCGACGGCGCGTTCGCCATCCTCCTCGACGAGGAACCAGTTCACGATCGCGCCGGTCATGGTGCCGCTGCCGAGCGACATCGGCACGTTCGCCATCGGGGTGACGACGTTGCCGGTCGCCCACACGCGCGGGTGGCTGGTGAGTCCGGCCTGGTCGACCTTGATGACCGAGCCGAACGGCGTCTCGTCACGCACGAGTTCGAGCCCGGCGAGCATGCCATCGTGCGGCACGACCGCACCGGCGGCGAACACCGCGTCGACGTCGATCGAACGGCCGTCCTCGAGCTGAATCTGCTCGAGCGCCAGCTCGTCACCCGAGAACGCCACAACCGCGGCGTCGGCGACGACCTCGACGCCACGCGCGCGCAGGCGATGCGCGACCTCATCAGGTAACGAGACCGCAGGCACCACGAGCTCCCCCGCCGCGTCGCGTGCGCCGCCGACGAACACCGTCACGCGTTCGCTCAGTTGACGCACCAGTTGGGCTTGATGCAGCGCCGCCTCGCTCGTCACGAGCACGCCGAGACGCTGGTCGCGCACCTCATAGCCGTGGCAGTACGGGCAGTGCAGCACTGACAGCCCCCAGCGCTCGCGCAGACCGGGCACGTTCGGCAGCACGTCGGTGAGCCCGGTCGCCACAACGAGCGACCGGGTACGCACCGATGCGTCGCGGGTCACGACCTCGAGGGCATCGCCACGATCGCGCACCGTGGCAACCTCGGCCGAGCGGAACTCGACGCCGTAAGCGGCGGCCTCGTCGCGACCCCGAACGCGCAGCGCGGCGGGCTCGGCACCGTCGAAGCCAACGACGCCGTGCATGTGCTCGGCGAAGCGATTACGCCCACTGCCCGAATCGAGCACGAGCGTGCGGCGGCGCGAGCGCCCCAGCAGCTGTGCCGCCGCGAGGCCAGCCGGCCCCGACCCGATGATGATTGCGTCCCACTTTGAAGTCTGCATGATTCAAGGTTGCGCCGAACTTGTTATTCTTGCAATCCAGTTTGCAGAAATAGCAAGTTAGGAGCATCGCATGCACGCCGATCTCGAACTCCTCGGTGCCCGGATTCGGGCCGCCCGCCAGGCCCGAGGCATGACTCTCGCCGAGCTGGCCGCGGCCGCCGACATGTCGACGAGCACGCTCTCGCGCCTCGAGTCAGGCAAACGCCAAGCGAACCTCGAACTGCTGATCCCGATCAGCCGCCGCCTCGGCATCCGGCTCGACGACCTCGTGCATCCCACCGCGCCCGACCCGCGCGTGCGCCGCGACACCGAGGAGCGCAGCGGCATGCGCATCACGCCCCTGACACCCGAAGATTCGCCGGTGCAGACATTCCGCGTCACGTACCCGGCAACCGCGGAACTCCCCCAGCTCCGCATGCACGACGGCTACGAGTGGTGCTATGTCCTGACCGGCAAGCTGCGCCTGCGCGTCGGCGAGCACGATCTCGAGCTCTCCCCCGGCGAAGCGGCCGAGTTCGACACGCGCACGCCGCACGCGATGTCGGCGGCCGGAGGCGATCCCGCAACGGTGCTCAGCATTTTCAACCAATCGGGCGAGCGGATGCACACCCGGCTCGGCGAAGCGGGCGCGGCCCCCAGCGCCGGCAAGTCCGCGACCGAGAGCTAGTTCAGCTCGCCACGGCCGCCGACGCTGCGCCGAATGAGCCTTAACCGGTGCGGATCGGCCCGGTGCCCGAGGCCGCGAGCGCGCGATCCCGAGCCGCCCGCTCCTCCTCGGTCACCGAGGTGGAAGCGCCAGCACCCTGGCGACGGTCACCGGCGAGGCTGAACAGCACGAGCACGAACCCGACGCTCGCGAGCGTGAAGCCGACCCAGCCCGGCGCGAAGTAGCCGAGCCCCTGGGCGATAACGAGCCCGCCACCCCACGCACCGATGCTGTTGCCAATATTGAAGGCCGCGTGATTCGTCGCCGCGCCGATGAGCGGGGCATCACCGGCGAGCGCGATGAGCCGCGACTGCACCGACGGCGTGAGTGTCGACGAGGTGCCTGCAACGAGCGGCATGAGCACGAAGAGCAGCACGGGCGTCGTCGCGAGGGTTGAGAACAGTGCGAACATCGTCAGCAGGGCGATGAAGCCAGCGACGATGCTGCCGCGCGGGAAGCGATCGCTGAGCCAGCCACCGACGAAGTTGCCAATGGTCATGCCGACGCCGACCATGGCGAGCAGCCACGGTACCTGCGACGCTTCGAGGCCGACGCCAAGCACCGCGATGTCGGCGATGTAGGAGTACACGGCAAAGAAGCCGGCGAAGCCGATCGCGCCGATGAGGATCATGAGCAGGAATGGCCAACGCGTGTACGCACGCAGCTCGTCCTTGGGGTTGCGCTCAGGCGTGCCGGCAAGGCGCGGCAGGCTCAGCCAGGCAAGCAGCAGCGACAGAGCAAAGATGCCCGCGACGGCGACGTAGGCCCATCGCCAGCCTGCGGTCTGGCCGAGCCAGGTGCCGAGCNAAAGATGTTCGCGATCGTCAGGCCCGAGAGGGCGATCGAGATGCCGAGCCCCTGCTTGCCCGGCCCCATGATGCGGGCGGCGAGCAGCGACGCGACGCCGAAGTAGGCGCCGTGCGGCAGGCCGGACAGGAAGCGGGCGATCGCGGTCATCGCGAAGTCGGGAGTCAGCGACGAGAGCGCGTTGGTGATCGCGAGCGCCGCGAGCAGCAGCATCGCGAGGCGGCTCTGCGACATGCGCGAGCCGAACACGGCGATCGTCGGCGCTCCCACGACCACACCGAGGGCATACGCCGTCACGAGCCAGCCGGCGTCGGCGATCGCCTGCTCGCGGTGGCTCTCGAACGCCGGCACGAGGTCGGCAGCAATCTGCGGCAGCACACCCATCGTGCTGAACTCGGTGGTGCCGATGGCGAACCCACCCAGAGCGATCGCGAACAGCGCCAGCAGTGTGCGCGCCTTCGACATCTGAGGCATCTCGAGACCTTCCCACGGTTTGAACGGACGTGGAGCCTCGTTGCGCCAGGTGCCAAGACTACGACGAAATCGCGGTACGAAACAGACCTGGAGGTTCGCTGGGCGCGCACGGGCGCCGCTCGCCCAGCCGACTACCCCTGGCCGAGTTGCATGGTGCCGTTGTCAATGACGGCCTGCGCGCTCTCGATCGATGCAGAGCGGTAGGTGCCTGACGAACGAGCTTCGATCAGCGCGGCGTGCTCGGTCGTGAGCACGATGCGCTGCAGCTCCGCGTGCTGCGCCCGCACCCCGTCCGCTCGGGTGTGCTCGAGCAGCTGCGCATCGCCCTGTTCGAGCATCATGGTGTTGCGGTCGAGGATGCTCTGGAGGATCTTTTCGTCGAACTTCGAGCCGTCCGGGCGGCGCAGCTCGGGGCTGCGCAGCGCGTCGTTGGTCGCGGCCGCGAGCTCGCGCAGCAGCCGGATGCGCTCTCGCGCGAGTTCTTCCTCCGGCGTCCCCCGCACGCCGAGCAGCCGGATGAGCAGGGGCAGCGTGCCACCCTGCAGCACGAGGGTCACGATGGCGACGGTGAAGGCGATGAGCACGAGCTGCGGTCGGTACGGGATGTCAACCGGCAGGTTCTGGGCGGCCGCGAGCGTGACGACGCCGCGCATCCCCGACCACGCGAGCACCGCCCCGCCCCGCCAGTCCAGCCCCTCGTTGACGTAGAACTTTGCGTCGGCGACCCGATGTCGAATCGCCCGCTCGATGCGCGGCGAGGTCGCGTGCAACGTACGCTCGGGGTCGTCAATGGTCGAAATCACCCGTTTGTAGGCGGTTATTCGGTCTTGGTGCTTCGCCTGGTTTTGCCCCAGCCAGTACACGAGGGGCACCATAAACACCGCCCGGAGCAAGATCAGCGCGACAGTGGCCATGAGGCCAATGCCGATGGTGGCAGCCACGCCGAAGTCGGCCGAGTCGACGCCCTCGAGGATGTGCGTGAGCTGCAGGCCCATGAGCAAGAACACGCCGTTCTCAAGCAGCAGCTGAATGGTGCGCCAGTTCGTGCGCTCGGATATTCGGTCTTCCGCACTGAGCTTGCGCGGGCCCAACGCGCCAGTGACGAGGCCGGCCGTCACGACCGAAAGCACGCCCGAGGCGTTGAGTTCCTCGGCTGGCAGGTAGGCGAGGAAGGGTACGACAAACGACACGGCCGTCGTGAGCTGCACCTGGCTGATCCTCGAGCGGAAGTAGGTGGCCACCAGGCCGACCACGGCGCCGATCACGATGGCGACGATGACGGCGTAGCCGAAGTCGACCACCGCATCCCACGCCGAGAAGGTGCTGCCGATCGCGGCAATCGCCGAGCGCAGCAGCACGAGCGCGGTCGCGTCGTTGACGAGCCCCTCGCCCTCAAGAATCGTGACGAGGCGGGTCGGCAGGCCGAGCTTCTTACCGATCGAGGTCGCCGCGACGGCGTCGGGCGGGCTGATGACGGCGCCCACCGCAACCGCCGAGGCGAACGAGAGGTTCGGGAACACGAGGTAGATGAGGGCGCCAGCACCGAAGGCCGAGACGAGCACGAGCACGACAGAGAGGGCCGAGATCGTGCCGAAATTGCGCCGGAAGTCGGTCGTCGGCATGTTCACCGCGGCGCCGTAGAGGATGGGTGGGAGCACGACCGCGAGGATGAGCTCGGGCTCGACCTCGAAGTCCTCCATGCCGGGCAGGAAGCTCACGCCGAGGCCGAGTAGGGCCACGATGATCGGCGCGGCGACACCCAGCCGCGATGCGAACACCGAGCCGAGCACGATGACGAGCACGCCAATGACGACAAATAGCTCGGTTTGGAGCGCGACTCGTTCCTATTCTTCTCGGGAAACGGCTCGGCGGGGACGTCGGTAGCGCTCCGTCGTCCCCGCCGTTGTGAACATTAGGCGGTCACACCCGCAGATTCGCTGGCTTCTGCCTCCTCATTCGCGACCGTCGTGGCGAGGTTCTTCTCTTTCACGAAGGACACGAGCACGAGGCCGACCAGCACGAGCGGCACGATGTAGAGCAGGATCGGCAACAGTGCTTCGTTGTACGCCTCGATGATCGGCTCGCGCACGACATCCGGTAGACCGTTCACTACCGCGGGCGTGAGCGAGGTCGCACCCAGCTCGCCGGTCGAGTCCGAGGGCAGCTGCGACATTTTCTCGGTCAGCAGGTCGACGAGCCGCGCCGAGAAGAACGAGCCGACGACAGCCGAACCGATCGTTGCTCCCACTTGGCGGAAATAGTTGTTCGCGGCGGTCGCCGTGCCGACGACGCGGCCCGGGAACTCGTTCTGCACGACGAGCGTGAGGATCTGCATGCTGAACCCGATGCCGATACCCATGACCGCGAGATACGTGCACATCAGCCAGATCGGCGAGTCAACGGCGAGCGTCGATAGCAGCGCGAGGCCGGCCGAGAGGATCACGAGGCCAACCAGCGGGAACGCCTTGTAGCGACCCGTGCGCGACACGACCTGGCCCGAGACGATCGAGGTGACGAGCAGCGCGCCCATCATCGGGGTCATGAGCAGGCCCGCCTCGCTCGCCGTCACCCCGGTGACCATCTGAATGTAGGTTGGCATGTAGCCGAGGGTGCCGAACATCGCGATGCCGACCGCCAGGCTTGCACCGGTGGTGAGCAGGAAGTTGCGGTTCTTAAACAGGTACCCCGGAAGAACAGGGCTCTCGGCCTTGCGCTCGACGAGGGCGAACGCAATGACCGCCACCACGGCGCCAGCAATGAGGCCAATGATCGTGGGCGAGTTCCAGTCGTAGGTGGTGCCACCCCACGTGCACACGAGCACGACGGCCGTGGTCGCGGCGGCGATGAGCGCCATGCCCAGGTAGTCGATGCGAGGGATCTCGCGCTCGCGCTTGTGCGGGTGCAGGAAGAGCAGCACGGCCACGATCGCCAGCACGGCGAGCGGGATGTTCATCCAGAAGGCCCAGCGCCAGCCGGGTCCGTCGGTGAGCCAGCCGCCGACGAGCGGGCCCGCAACCGAGCAGACGGCGAACACGGCGCCGAAGATACCCATGTACTTGCCGCGCTCGCGGGCCGGGATGACGTCGGCCATCGCAGCCTGCGAGAGGATCATGAGGCCACCGCCGCCAAGGCCCTGAATGACTCGGGCGATGATGAGCCACTCCATGTCCTGGGCAAGGCCACCAATAACGGAGCCGACCATGAACAGGGCGATCGCGACGACGAGGATGGTCTTGCGACCGAAGATGTCGCTGATGCGGCCGTAGATCGGCATCACGACGGTGCTGGCAAGGATGAATGCGGTCACGACCCAGGCCATGTGGTCGGCGCCGTTGAGCTCACCCACGATCGTCGGCAGCGCCGTCGAGAGCACGGTCTGCCCCAGGGCAGACATGAGCATGGTGACGAGCAAACCGACAAACAGCATGACGATGCTCTGCTGTTTCTCGGGCTGAGCCTGCGGGAGTACACCCGCGGTTGGGAGCGTCTTGGTCATTCCACTTCTTTCAATGCGGCTCGGAAGGCCCGAATGGTTGGTTCGAATGCCTCGCGCGTTGGATTATCAAAAATGTCGGGGTTGCGGCGGAAGCTGTACTTCAGCACCGCACCCGCGAGGGTGATCACGGCTTCGGCGAGCGCGGGCGTCTCGCCTTCGCCCTCTCCGGTTTCGGCGAGCTTGTCGATGGCAAGCTCGGCGACTTTGTCTTGAATCTCTTGAAATCGCTGGTGCATGCGCTCGCGCAGCTCGGGATACTCCGTCGCGAGGCGGTGGAGTTCCTGACGACTCGTGCCGCTCTGTCGCATGTTCAGCGTCGTGCGGGCGAGGAGGACGACGATGCGGGCGAGCCGGTCGCCGCTGTCGCGGTTCTCGAAGAACTCGTCGATCGCCTCGGCGGGGATGATCGTCTCGGCGAGGCCGAGCACCGCANTCTTTGGTGGCGTAGTAGTTGAACAGCGTGCGCCGAGACACGCCGGCACGGTCCGCGATGGCAGCGATCGTCGTCGCGGCGAAGCCATTCGCCTCGACGAGATCGCGCGCGGCCTCGTGGATTTGCTTCAGCGACTCTTGCCGCTGGCGCTCCCGAAGCCCGGGTGCCGGTGCACACTCAGCGACCTGATCAGTCGAAATTGAATTTTGCACTCGTGCATCTTATGCACTGATGCACCTTGATGGCAAGCGGCACGCACAACAAACTCCCCACCACGATTCGTACTGGGGAGTTGTGTTTGCGTCGAACGGCTAGAGCTCCTGCGCGAGCAGGGCCTCTTTGAGCTGTTTGCGCGCGCGATTGAGCCGCGAGCGAACCGTCTGCACGGGCACCCCCTGATACTCGGCGATCTGCTCGTAGGTGTAGTCACCGAACTCGCGCAGGACGAGCGCCACCCGGAACTCTTCACCGAGGGTGCTGATCGCCTGCTGCACCCGGTCGCGCACCGCGTGATCCTCCGCGAAGTCCGGCCCGCCGTCGCCCTCAAACACGAACTCGGCGTCGTCATCGACCGTAATCTCGCGGCGCTTACGCACCAGCGCCAGCGCCGCGTTCGTCGCAATGCGGAACGCCCAGGTGCTGATCGAGGCTTCGCCGCGGAACTTCGGCAGGTTCTGCCAGATCGCGATCATCGCATCCTGTAGCGCATCCTCCGCATCCGCCCGATTGCCGATCGTGCGCACGCACACAGCGAAGAGCCGGTCGCGATACGGATGCAGCAGCGCACTGAACGCGGCACGGTCCCCCTGCTTCGCCTTTGCCAGCAGGGCGGCTTCGGTGGCGGATGCGGCCAAGATTGCGTCTTCCTTTACGTCGATTCCCCCGGATCCATCGCGGTACCGATCGGGGGCCGCGACGCGTAATTGTTTGATCGTAACCGCCACAAGCTAACGAGAGTCTCCACACCCGCCAGACGTACGCGGGGATTCACCCAAAGACGGATGCGACGGTCAGGCGAAGTTCCTCATGATGTTCTTGTTGCCGCGGGAACTTTCCGCGCATCCGGCACATCCAATCTTCGTTCTGCACGCCAGATACAGGGAGAACCCAATGACTACCAACGGACCCGAAGCAACGAACGGCTACGCAAGCCAGACCGGCTACGACACCGACGGGGACGGCAACGTCGAGACCGTCGAGTACGACGTCTACGGCAACGGTGAGGTCGACGAGACGCACTACGACACGAACGCCGACGGCAAGGTCGACGACATCTACTCGGACACCGATGGCGACGGCTACATTGACGCCCGCTTCATCGACACCGACGGCGACG
>NZ_JACXJG010000003.1:66848-67178 GCF_014904065.1 Gulosibacter sediminis
TGTGCTCGACGAAGCGCACGTCGACACCGACGGCGACAGCTACGCCGACGAGTACTACTCGATGGCCGACGGTGAGGCGCCCGCCCCGAACGTCACGCCAAACGCCGACGTCGACGAGAGCAACACTGCACCCGAAGGCGAAACTCCCGCCGAGCCCGACGCCCCGGCCGACGAGACCGGTGCCGAGGACATCCCCGGCAGCGAGGATGGCCAGGGCGGCGACACCGCCGAGGACGACGGCACGATCGACACCGACAGCGTCGACTACTCCGACTCGCAGTACCTCGAGGGCGAGGCGACGGTCGACAGCGACGGCGACGGCGACGCCGA
>NZ_JACXJG010000003.1:67313-68356 GCF_014904065.1 Gulosibacter sediminis
CGGTCTCATGACCGACCTCGACGGCGACGGCCTTGCCGAGGACATCGCCTATGACAGCGATGGCGACGGCGTGTACGACACCTTCGGCCACGACACCGATGGCGATGGTGTTGCCGACGAGTACTCCATCGACACCGACGGCGACGGNTGCCGACACCCCGGTCGACATGTAACTCGACGATTGGGCCCGACCGCGTTGCGGTCGGGCCCTTCCGCCGTTCATGCCCATCCCCCAAGATTTAGTTAACGAGGATGCTCGGGCCGGGAACTTTACCGGCCCCAGCCGCATCCAATAACCGATCGCAGCCCACACCACCAACAAAGGACGAGGATCATGAGCAACACGAACGGCATCCAGCACTCCGACGGCGCCCAGGACCCCACCACTGACACGACGACCGGCAACGCCGACGAGTACAGCAACTACTCGTCGGACGGCACCAGCCAGTACGTCGACACCGACGGTGACGGCCTCGGCAACGTCTACAACGTCGACGAAGACGGAGACGGCTACGCCGAGTCGACCTACATCGACACCGACGGCGACGGNTACCCCCGACTCGATCGTGACCGACACCGATGGCGATGGCGTTCCCGACGAGAACTGGTCCGGCAACGACACGACCGACGAGTACTCGAGCGACAGCTCGACCGACTCGAGTGAGTCGGAGCCGATCCCCGCGAGCCCGGACTCGACCGACACGACCGAGTCAACGGACACGAGCTACACCGAAGACCCCACCGACCTGATCAACCCCGAGGTCACCGGCTACGCCTCCTCGGTGCAGTACGACGTCGACGGTGACGGTGTCATCGACGCGACCGAATACGACGTCGACGGCGACGGCNTACGTCGACACCACCACCTACGACAACAACGGTGACAGCGTCGCGGACGAGATGATCATCGACGCGGACGGCGACGGCTACGCCGACACCCAGGTCATCGACACCGACCGCGACGGCAACTACGACTACGCCGAGATCGACACGAACGGCGACGGCGTGACCGACGTCTGGGCCTACGACACCGACGGCGACGG
>NZ_JACXJG010000003.1:68596-68736 GCF_014904065.1 Gulosibacter sediminis
CTCGCCGACGTCACCGAGAGCGCCAATGGCGCCGAGGCGCAGAACACGAGCTACGCGGCCCCCACCACCGGCGCCCAGCTCGACCTCGACGGCGACGGCGTCAACGAGTCGACCTACGTCGACGTCGACGGCGACGGCGT
>NZ_JACXJG010000003.1:68774-69731 GCF_014904065.1 Gulosibacter sediminis
GGTATCGGCAGTGACTTCGACGGCGACGGCATTGCCGAGACCGTCTACGTCGACACCGACGCCGACGGCGTGGTCGACACGGTCATCATGGACAGCGACGGCGACGGCTACCTCGACAGCGCGGCGACCGACGCCGATGGCGACGGCTANGAGGTCTCGTTCTAACGCGAACGCGGCTCCACAAAATCTCGCAAAAAAATCTGCGCGGGGTGGGAACTTTTCTCCCGCCCCGCGCATCTCATACGTAACGCGAAATTTGTAATCGAAGGATCCGATCATGGTGAATGAACCACAAGAAGAGTCACTCCTCGGCGATGTCCCCGCCGTCAGCGACGCGCAGTGGGACAGCATGCTCTCGTCGACGTTCAGCGCGCCTCCGGGCTTCGCTGACTACCTCGTCGACATGTTTGACTCGGTCACGGAGGATGGCACGACCCCCGACGCGGCGGCCGGCGAAACCGACACCACCGACGACGGCACGATTGACCCCGACGCGATTGACGACCTCGACGCCGACGACGCGCAGCCCGAGGCCGAAGCAGCTGACGACACGCAGGCCGACGACGCGAGCGCCACCGACGGCCAGGTCGGCAACGACCACGTCGACGACACCTTCGTCGACGCCGACCCCACCGACTCCCTCACGGGCGCCGGCGAGTCCGCCGACTCCGACTACGACGCCTACGACTCGACCACCGACTATGCCCACGACGACGCGCTCGGGGGCGACGACATCGACCTCGGCGACCTCGGACTCTAGGCACATCCCCAACGTGGCCAAATAAGTTCGCGTCACGGGAACTTTCAACCGCCCAACCGCATCCAATCTACGTCCCCAGCAGCCAGCACAAACAAGGGAAAGCAGACATGAGCAACTACCAGCCCAACGAGAGCATCGACCTCAACCAGGACGGCATCACCGACGCTCAGGCAGTTGACACCGACGGCGACGGCTAC
>NZ_JACXJG010000003.1:69859-69942 GCF_014904065.1 Gulosibacter sediminis
GCCGAGTCGGTCGTAATCGACAGCGACCAGGACGGCGACATCGACATGTCGGTCTCCGACCTCGATGGCGACGGCTACGCCGA
>NZ_JACXJG010000003.1:70216-70409 GCF_014904065.1 Gulosibacter sediminis
GGATGAGGTCACCAGCCTCGACGGCACCGAGCCGGTCACCCCCGGCGACACCACCGATACTCAGACCGAGACCGAGACCGACACTGTCACGGACACCACCACCGACACGACGACCGACACTGGCTCGGGCTACTCGGGCGGCTCCGGCTACACCGACGCGCAGTACGACACTGACGGCGACGGCGTGAACGAC
>NZ_JACXJG010000003.1:70447-70514 GCF_014904065.1 Gulosibacter sediminis
TCGGCATACTTCGACCTCGACGGCGACGGCTANAGAGACCTTCGGCACCGACACCAACGGCGACGGC
>NZ_JACXJG010000003.1:70870-71034 GCF_014904065.1 Gulosibacter sediminis
CTCGACTCGACCTCGAACGCGGACGGCTCGACCTCGGGCACCGAGACCGACTCGGTCTCGAACGAGACCTCGACCCCCGACGCCTCCGGCACCGACACCTCGGGCGCCGAGACCTCGACGTCCACCTCGTCCGACGGCTACTACGACCTCGACGGCGACGGCTA
>NZ_JACXJG010000003.1:71396-71509 GCF_014904065.1 Gulosibacter sediminis
GTCATGGCTTCGGACACCGACGGCGACGGCGTNATCGAGAGCTTCGACACCGACGGCGACGGCANGTCTACTAGGCCGCGAGCCACTCCATCCCAAACGAAGATCCCCGCCAG
>NZ_JACXJG010000003.1:71603-78654 GCF_014904065.1 Gulosibacter sediminis
AGGTGGAGACGTTCAAGAATTCGGTGAGCGCCGAGACCGGTCAGCCTTGGCGCACCGCCATGAGCGTAAATGAGCGGTCGAGAACCTGGTACGCGTTCTGGCGCTCGGGGTACGGCTCAACGACGGCCGCGCGACGCGCCTCAACACTCCAGCTCAGCGCCTGCTCGCGCAGCTGCATCGGCGCGCTCTGGGGAGGCATCGCGAGGCGCTCGGCATCGTTGCGTGCCGAGAGCTGACGGTCGAGCATGCCGACGAGCGGGTGGTTCGGTTCGATAGCCGCGAGCCGCTCGAGCGCATCCAGTTCGGCAAGGGGATGCAGTTCGGCCCGCAGTCGCGCCTCGGCCACGATCGCGCGAAGCGGCGGCGGCGCACCGTTCGACCAGGCGAGCCGGTCGAGGGCGTCGAGCGCGCGCCGCGCCTTGACGTGCGCATAACGGCCGACGTAGCGGTTCGCGAGCGCGCGACGCAGGTCGTCGATGCCCGAGGCCTGCACGAGCCAGTCGCTCATGGCTCGCGCGCCGCGGCGCGCCTCATTGCGGCCGTGGCGGATGCCGTACTCGCCAATGAGGTCGGCCAAGCGAGCGATCTCGGCGCCAGGGATGCCCGGGCCTACGACTCCTTCGCCGCTCGGGTCGCGCAGCTCGAGATCGAGATCGTCAACGTTCGCGAGCTGCGAGAGCGTGCCGGCATCATGTTCGCGCACGAGTCCGGCACGGGCAGCCTGCGCCATGTTGCCGGCCACCGCGATGACGGTGCCGAGGTGCGCGCCGTGCTGTCTCGAGAACTTTTCGGCGCCCGTACGCGCGAGCTCGATCGGGTCCTGATTGCCCCAGGGGGTGCCACCGAACGTGTCGGCGTGGCTCAGCACGCCGATTGCCCTCGAGGCCGACTCGGCCGGGGTGTCGGTAATCGAGCCCCACTCGTGGAGGAAGTCGGTGTCGTCGCGGAGCATCATGTCATGGAAGACGTAGATGAGCGCATCGGCCTGCTGCACGCTCTCGTGGCCGAGTACGGTACGGCGCGCCGCATCCTCGAGCTCGGTCGTCGTCGTCGACAGACCCGGGGTATCGATCAGCGTGAGGTCGCGCAGGACTTCAGACTGGAGGAAAACGACGGCGTGCGCGATGTGCTCGGTCGGCACGGGCAACCGCTCGGGCAGACAGCCGCGATCGAGGTCGAACGGCACCTGCTGGCCGTCACGCGTGATGACGAGACCACGCTCGGGCCCGCCGAAGGTGTAGTGCGTCGAGATGCGCGTGCACTCGGTCGCCCCCGTCGGAGCGACCACGCGACCGACGAGCGCGTTCACGAGCGTCGACTTGCCAGCCTTAACCCGGCCGACAACCGCGAGACGAATCGTCTCGTTGAGCTGCCGCCGAACGCCGTCGGTCACCCTCGCGGTGCCGCGCCGGTCAACTTGGTCAAACGCATCGCACACGTCGAGCACGGCCCGACGCATGAGTTCGGTGACGGTAGCCCATGTGCTCATTAGTTGCTTGAAGAAGTGCGGTCGGTCGTCGCGACGGCGTACGCAACGTCGGCGAGGGGCTTCGGCGTGAAGCGACCCTGGATGTCCGAGAGGTTGTCGTGGTTGCCGCTGTCGTCGTTACCGAGGGTGATGAAGACTCCGTAGGGCTGGTCTTCGTAGACGTAGTAGTGCGAGTAGCCCCCGCCAGCGTCGGTGTACTCGCCCTCGAACTGCGTGCCCGCGACCTCGTCGCCGATCTTCCAATCGGTGTCGGTGTCGTACGACGTCTGGCCGTACTCGAGGGCCTGGTCGTAGCTGTCGAACTCCATGACGTAGAGGTGCGTGTTCGAGCGGTCGTACCAGGTGCAGTCGATCGTCGATTTCACTCCGAGATCGGCGTCAGTGCAGCTCGCACCGTCGACCTTGACGACCCATTCGAGCCCCTGGGTGCCGGTGAGCTCAGCACAGTTTTCCTGCCCGGAGACGGTCGAGCCGTCCCAGCACTCGATTTCGCCCGAGGGAACCTCCGGCGAGAGGGCCTCTTCTGCGGGCTCGGCATTCTGGTTGCCGAAGAGCGCAATGCCGCCCCAGATGCCACCCCCGATGACAATGACGGCGATCACGGCGATGACCGAGATGAGCAGTCCGCGGCGCGTCTTCTTCGGCTGGCCGCCCGAGTTCGCGTCGGGGCCGGAGCCGTAGGCGGCCTGCGCACTCGGCGTGTAGCCGCCGCCGTAGCCGGAGCCTCCGCTGTTCGAGGACGCATACGCACCGTACGGCGGGGCGGAGGAGTTTGCGTCCTGTCGATCGCCACCGCCGGGGCCGCGCCCGGTCTGCGACGAGTCAAGGGTGCCGAAGCTGCGCGTCGGCGTCGACGACGTGTTCTGCCCGTAGTTCGGAGCGCCCGAGTTCGGCTGCTGCTGCGGAGCGCCGTACTGCTGCTGGCTGCTGTTGAACTGCTGCGTGTTGTATTGGTGCGTCGGCTGCTGCTGATTGCCCTGCTGCTGGCGCGGAATGCTGCTCGTTTGCGGCGGCACCGACGGCTGCACGGCGGTTTCGTTCGGCCGCTGACCCTGCGGGCCCGTCGGGCCGGCCGCGGCGCTCGGCGCGGGCGGGAAGTGGCCGGTCGGGGGCACCGAGCCTGGCGCCTGCGCGGGCCGGGTCGAACCGAGCGGGGCAACGTAGAGGGCCCCCTCGGCGACGACGAGCTTCGGGTCGTCAAGCGTGGCAATGCGAATGCCGGTGCGCTCGCGAATCATCTCGCTAATCGCGGGCGTGCGCGATGAGCCACCCGTGAGGTACATCACCTCGGCGCCCGGGCCCGAGACGGTGTCGAAGACTTCCTTGAGCAGCTTGCCAGCCCGGTCGAGGTCTTCGGCGATGAGCGTCTCATACTCCTGGCGCGTGATCGTCACCACGGCATCCTCGTCGCCGAGGCTCACCGCAATGTCGGCGTCGGGGCGGGTCGAGAGTTCGGTCTTCGCGGCCGTCACGGCGCGGCTCAGCGAGGTCTGTGCGCGCAGCTCGGCCATCGTTTTTGGCTGGTGCAGGCGCTTCGCGAGCTCCTCGCTCCCCCTGTTCGACAGTGTGTCGAGGGTCCAGTCGAGCAGGCGTGCATCGAACGAGCGGCCACCGAGCACCGGGTCGCCACCGTACGCGAGCACCCGGTAGCCCTGGGGCTCGAGCGGCGCGCGCTCGAGCACGGCGATGTCGAGGGTTCCGCCACCGAAGTCGAACACGGCGACACGCGAACCGGGCGCCGCCTGGTGGTTGCGGGCGTAATGCGCAGCGGCCGCGATCGGCTCGTTCACGGTGCGGATACTCTCGGGCGCGAAGCCCGCGGCCACCGCGGCGCTACGCAGTGTTTCGATCTGCGAGGGCGCCCAGGCGACGGGGTGGGTCAGCCATACCTCGGCCGGCGGCTCGTTGTTCTGGCGACGCAGGCTCGCGGCCCGCACGTAGCTGTAGATCTCGCGCGCGATTTCCTCGGGGTCGACGATTTTGCCGGCGAGCACGACCTCGCTGCGTCCGATGAGCGTCTTCGGCGTGCGCTCGAATCCGTCAGGGTGGCGCAGCTGCGCGTTAATCGCCTCGTCGCCGACGCGGTAGCCGTTTGGCGTGAGCACGATTGCCGAGGGCATCGAAATGCTGACGTCAGACAGGGCGACGGGACGAACGTTGCCGTTCGTGTGGATCGCCGCAGCCGTGTTTGACGTACCGAAATCGATCGCGAGTCGCCAAGCCATCTGTGCGGTTTCCTTTACTGGTGAGGGGGTGCGTGCGCGGGTTCTCCACGAAATCCGCAACGCGTGTGCAAATTAGGATACGAGGTTAGGGTTTCTCGCCCGTGCGTTTCTGTTCAATTGCACGCGCTTCCTGCTCCGCGAGCGCAATTGCGTCACGCAATTGCTTGATCTGGGGGTCGAGTTTGCCGATGCGTTCACGGCGCTCGGCCTCGGATGCACGTCGCGCCGACTCGAGTCGCTGCAGCTCGGACTTCGCGGCATTCGCCGACTCGCGCAGGTCGCGATCAAACACCTTCTTTGCGTCGGTCGTGATGACGCCGAGCACGCCGCGCACGGCACGGTCGAGTACCTCGCGCATCTCGGTCGAGGCATCGGCGACGACCTGAATCACCGACTGCCGCTTCGCCTGGCGCCGCGCCAGTACGAACGACAGCGAGCCCATGACACCGGCGCCGATCGCCGTACCGATGCCTGGGAAGATCATCGAGCCAATACCCGAGCCCATGAGGAAGCCCGACATCAGCATGCGAGGGTCGGAGCTCGCGGCCTTGCGGTCACCCAGCTCACGCTTGCTCTGGCCAGCCTCGTGTGCGCGGCGCTCGACCTCGCCGAGCAGGCTGCGCTGCGGATCCATGCCCGCGGCCGAGTAGAGCTCGTGGAGCAGCATCGTCGAGCGGTGCACGATGCCCTGCATGGCGCGGCCGATCTGCACCTCGACGTCGGCGGCCATCTCGTTCGTCATGGCCTGCGACTGCCGCGCACTCATGCCCGTGCCCTTGCTTTGGGCGAGTTCTTTCCAGTGGGTGCCGAAGTCGCGGGCGAGCCGCGAGTTCGCGCTCGTGAGGTCGACGCGCATGCGGTCGACGTTCGCACCCCAGTCGTACTTCGCATCCTCAAACTTGCGCAGCAGCTGGTCGCGGTGTTCCTTCACCGCCGTCATCGACGACTGGTCTTCGACCACGCCGCCGAGTGCCTCTCGCTCGGTTTCGAGGGCGATGAGCGGCTCGCGCAGCAGGTCGGCGCCGCGTCGCAACGCGTTGAGCGTGGGCAGCTGGCCCGCCATGCGCAACGGATCGCGCAGGGTTGCTGCGAGCTGAGGGATGCCGCTCATCTCGAGCAGACGACCGCGGCGCTGCTCGTCGGGCTCGGCGGCGGCACGCTCACCCCAGGCACCCGAAACCCCGACGATCGGAATGTTGCCGAGGCGCGGCTCGCGCTGGGCAAGAATCTGGCGGTTCTCTTCAAGCACGGCCTGCCAATTGCCCCGGTAGAGGTCGATCTTCGTTACGGCGAGCACGAGTTGGTCGATGGTCGCACTGCAGCGCACGAGAAACTCGAGCGCCGGCGCAGTGATACGGCCGGATGCGTCGGTCACGAGCAGCAGCACGCTCGCGTCGTGCGAGCGGGCGATCGCGCGCATCGCGTAGGCCTCGCTGAGTCCGCCCGAGCCCGGCGTGTCGACGAGGGTGGCATTCGGTACGTAGCCAGGTCGCACGGCGAGCGATGCCTGCAGCGGCTGCTCTTCGGCGTTCATGAAGATCGGCGAGTCGACCTGTACCCAGCCCGGCAGTTGCTGGGCCGGAACCCGCCGGCGCGTCGGCTCCGACGCAAACTCAAGTTCGGCGGTGCCCTGCGGAAACTCCTTGGTCGCGGGCGTGTAGTTCACCGCGAGGGCGGTCGTCTCGATCGGCGCTGTCGGCGCGAGCCCGGGGGCCGCGAGCAGGGCGTTGATGAGCGTCGACTTGCCGCGGTTCATCTCGCCAACCACCACGACCGAGGGGGCGACGCCCTGGGCGTTTTTCACCATCCGGGCGATCGCCGAGAACTCCCGGCCGAGACCGTGCGCTTTCGCGGCCTGGCCCACGCCACGAAACGCGACGGTCGCCGGGTTCGCCTGCTTGGCGGGCCGTTGGGCGGGGACAGTCGTCGTCATGACGTCCACGCTACTTGCTCAGCTCGCCCGCCTGCCACCTTCCGCCGGTGCACGAGACGTACTACCTCAGGCGGTTTAGCCCTCGAACTGCGCCGCTTGCGCCGACGCGAGCTCATCGATGGTGTGGCCGGGCTCGAGCGGTTCACGGATCTCGTCGGGCGCCGTGCCGTCGCCGAAGGGCGAACCGCCGAGCTGTTCGCGGTGGTGGGGCGTGAGCCAGTTCGCGTAAAGCGGGCCCTGCGGCACGATGCGGGTCGGGTTGATGTCCTCGTGCACCTCGTAGTAGTGGCGCTTGATGTCGACGAAGTCGATCGTGTCGCCGAACCCTGGGGTCTGGAAGAGGTCGCGGGCGTAGGCCCACAGCGTCGGCATCTCGCTGAGTTTGCTGCGGTTGCACTTGAAGTGACCGTGGTAGACCGCGTCGAATCGCGCGAGGGTCGTGAACAAGCGCACGTCGGCCTCGGTGATGTGATCGCCCAGGAGGTAGCGCCGGGTCTCGAGGCGCTCGGAAACCTGGTCGAGCGCGGTGAATAAGCGCAGATAGGCCGCGTCGTAGGCATCCTGGCTGCCCGCGAAGCCGCAGCGGTAGACGCCGTTGTTGATCTCGGTGTAGATGTGCCGCATGACCGCGTCCATCTCGTCGCGCAGCGCCTCGGGGTAGAGCTCGGGTGCGCCGTCGCGGTGAAACTGCGTCCACTCCGTCGAGAAATCGAGGGTCATTGAGGCAAAATCGTTCGTCACGACCCCGCCGGTCGGCACGTCGACGATCGCCGGTACGGTGATGCCCTTCGGGTAGTCGGGGAATCGCGCGAAGTAGGCCTCCTGCACGCGCTCGTAACCGAGCACGGGGTCGCGGCCGTCCGGGTCCTTGTCGAACGTCCACGAGCGCACGTCGTGCGTCGGCCCGCAGACTGCCATCGAGATCGCGTCCTCGAGGCCGAGCAGGCGGCGCACGATCGTCGTGCGGTTCGCCCACGGGCAGGCACGCGACACCACGAGCCGGTAGCGGCCCGCCTCGACCGGCCAGGTCTGGATGCCTTCGCCGACCGAGCGGCCATCGCGAGTGATGCGATCCTCGATGTAGTTGGTGTCGCGCGTGTACGCCTCACCGGTGCTCATGTACGCGCCCTTTGTTGAAAAGTCATCGACCATGCTGCCAGCTTAGGCGGCCAAAGTGCGCGCCGCATGGATGCCCGGTGCGGGTCGGCCGAGATCTCGACCGGATGCCGGGGGCTCAGTCGGCCAGGATGCGCGCGCCGCCGCTCGGCCCGTTCGCCCGGACGACGGTGTCGCCGCGCGCGCGAAACGACGCGGCGAGCGCATCCGCCGCCGCCGCATCCGCCGCGAGGAACGCGAGGGTCGGGCCAGAGCCCGAGATGATGCCGGCGAGGGCGCCGGCGCCCT
>NZ_JACXJG010000030.1:0-256 GCF_014904065.1 Gulosibacter sediminis
GATCGTCGGCTACTCGATCGATTCACGGATGAAGGCCCGGATCGCCGTCAACGCGCTCGAGATGGCAGTGGCCCACCGAGGCCGGCCCGCTGGGGTGATCGTCCATTCCGATAGAGGGTCCCAATTCCGGTCGCGCCGCTTCCGCAAAGCGCTGAAGCGCCACAGGCTACGTGGCTCGATGGGCAGGGTCGGGGCATGTGGCGATAACGCCGCGATGGAGTCGTTCTTCGCGCTCCTGCAGAAGAACGTCCTCGAC
>NZ_JACXJG010000030.1:333-2380 GCF_014904065.1 Gulosibacter sediminis
ATCAACGAGATCTACCAAGCCGAGTGCGTACACACGGAATTCTTCCGCGACGGCCAGCACAAGACGATCGCCATCATCGACTTCGCTACCCTGACTTGGTCGACTTGTACAACGCCCGCAGACTCCACGCTAGCCTCGGGACGGTCAGCCCCGACGCGTTCGAGCCTGCCTACTCAGCCGCGCTCAGGAGAGCGCCGCTCCCCCGCATAGCAGCGGCGCAGATCTCGGGACGGTTCGTCCTCAACTGGCTCGACGACCACGACCGATACCTGCTCTCCTGCACCGTCCACACCCCAGTCACCGGCGACGACGTCGTCACCAGCTTCCTCGCGAACATCGAACGCCACGGCCCACCCGCGTCCACCCTCACCGACAACGGCCGCGTCTACACCACCCACCACGGCGGCGGCCGCAACGCCTTCGAATACGTCCTCGCGCTCCTGAGTATCCGACAGAAAAACGGCGCCCCGAACCACCCACAAACCCAGGGCAAAGTCGATCGATTCCACCAAACCCTGAAACAGTGGCTCACGGCCCGGCCCCGCGCCCGCACCACCCACGAACTCCAAACCCAGCTGACCACGTTTCGCGAGCATTACAACGAACGCCGACCCCACCGATCCCTCACCGGGCACACCCCGGCCCAGGCCTTCGCCGCGACCCCGAAAGCGGTCCCCAGCGATCACACCGACACCGCGCACTACCGACTGCGCTACGACCGCGTCAGCGACGGCAAGATCAGCTTCCGCCGCGCCGGCCGCATGCACCACCTCGGCATCGGCACCGCGAACAACGGCAAACGCGTCCTCGCGATCGCCGACGACACCACCGTCACCGTCACCCACCTCACCACCGGCGAAGTGCTCTCCACCCACGACATCGACCCCGACCGCGGCTACTGGAGAAACAAACAACGAGAGCCTGGCCGATGGCCAGGCTCTCGTTGAGTGACATATCTCGTGACTCATCTGGGACATATGTCCCGACTCATCACAATGGTGGACCTAGCGGGAGGCTTGTCGAAACTTGCCCCGCCGCTGGCCCGCTTGAGTTTGATGCATCGCGCGATCCGTCTTCGTGCGCGGCATGGTGTCCGTCGCGAGGAGTCTCACGTCCGACAGCAGGCAAGGGTCAGCGGTGAGGTGCTCCTTTCGGCAGAGGCTCAATACGCGGCCGGTGAGACGCTGCGCACGATAGCCACGGAAGTCGGCGTGAGTCGGCAGCGGCTAGCGTCACTGTTGCGCGAGCGAGGTGTGCGTCTTCGTCGCACCGCTCCCTCGAATGCGGAGGTTCAGGAAATGGTTCGGCGGTATGCCGACGGCGAGTCTCTCGAACGCGTGGGCGCACGCGTCGGTTTTTCGGCCGGCACTGTTCGAAACCATCTGATCGCTGCGGGGGTACTGCTCCGCGATCCACAAGGGCGTGAGCGATGAACCCTCCCTCGACCCTGCTCATGGCTGTGCGCCTTCGCCAGCGAAGTTGCCGGCGTGCTCAGAGCGGGGGTCTCCGAACTTGCGGACCCTATTTCTGGCTTTCAGGGTTGCGGGACGCTCGGCGTGGTGCCGCCTACTATAGGTACAAGAGCGTGTCCGCGACAGGTTCGGGTAGGCGCTCGATGGCACCGGAGCGCTCGCTGAGCGTGCGCAGGTTCCACCAGGTCGCTGCGCGAACCTCTTGTGGGCTTGTACCCCAGGCCTGACTCAGCAGCAGCTCGATGCGTCCTGTGTCGGCTGGTCTGCGGGAACGCACCTTGCGTGCGGGAAAGTCGGTCTCGCACAGAACCCGGTCCCGCGGAAGTCGTCGGATCTGATCTTCGGACATTGCAGCGTTGACCGAAAAGTATGCATCGACGTCGATCGCCCGCTTGACATCGGTGTCATCTCCGTTGAACCAGTGCAGGATCGCTCCGCGCGTCTTGGCATCGGTGAGGTACTGGACGACCTCGGTTGTCGCTCCGGAGCTGTGAATGGAGACCAGCACGGGCTCGCTGCGCACGATGGTCAGTACGTCTTGGAAGATGGAGCACTGGGCCGCCCCCGTTGTTAGG
>NZ_JACXJG010000031.1 GCF_014904065.1 Gulosibacter sediminis
GGTCTTTGAGAACTCAACAGTGTGCACTAAATAAATTGTCATATGCCATTTTTTATATGGTTACCTCGTGATTGGCTAGCTTCGGCTGGCTGGTTTATTTGGTTCCTTTTTTTAACATTTTGGATGATGATCGCCAGATTAATTTTGGTGTTTTGATTCTGGATTGAACTCATTTTTTACGGAGAGTTTGATCCTGGCTCAGGACGAACGCTGGCGGCGTGCTTAACACATGCAAGTCGAACGATGAAGCCCAGCTTGCTGGGTGGATTAGTGGCGAACGGGTGAGTAACACGTGAGCAACGTGCCCGAAACTCTGGAATAACCACCGGAAACGGTGGCTAATACTGGATATGTGCCAGGGAGGCATCTCCTCTGGTTGGAAAGATTTTTCGGTTTCGGATCGGCTCACGGCCTATCAGCTTGTTGGCGGGGTAAAGGCCCACCAAGGCGACGACGGGTAGCCGGCCTGAGAGGGTGACCGGCCACACTGGGACTGAGACACGGCCCAGACTCCTACGGGAGGCAGCAGTGGGGAATATTGCACAATGGGCGCAAGCCTGATGCAGCAACGCCGCGTGAGGGATGACGGCCTTCGGGTTGTAAACCTCTTTTAGTAGGGAAGAAGCGAAAGTGACGGTACCTGCAGAAAAAGCACCGGCTAACTACGTGCCAGCAGCCGCGGTAATACGTAGGGTGCAAGCGTTGTCCGGAATTATTGGGCGTAAAGAGCTCGTAGGCGGTTTGTCGCGTCTGCTGTGAAATCCCGAGGCTCAACCTCGGGCCTGCAGTGGGTACGGGCAGACTTGAGTGCGGTAGGGGAGATTGGAATTCCTGGTGTAGCGGTGGAATGCGCAGATATCAGGAGGAACACCGATGGCGAAGGCAGATCTCTGGGCCGTTACTGACGCTGAGGAGCGAAAGCATGGGGAGCGAACAGGATTAGATACCCTGGTAGTCCATGCCGTAAACGTTGGGCGCTAGATGTGGGGACCATTCCACGGTTTCTGTGTCGTAGCTAACGCATTAAGCGCCCCGCCTGGGGAGTACGGCCGCAAGGCTAAAACTCAAAGGAATTGACGGGGGCCCGCACAAGCGGCGGAGCATGCGGATTAATTCGATGCAACGCGAAGAACCTTACCAAGGCTTGACATATACCGGAAACTTCCAGAGATGGTTGCCCTGCTTGCAGTCGGTATACAGGTGGTGCATGGTTGTCGTCAGCTCGTGTCGTGAGATGTTCGGTTAAGTCCGGCAACGAGCGCAACCCTCGTCCTATGTTGCCAGCACGTTATGGTGGGAACTCATGGGATACTGCCGTGGTCAACACGGAGGAAGGTGGGGATGACGTCAAATCATCATGCCCCTTATGTCTTGGGCTTCACGCATGCTACAATGGCCGGTACAATGGGCTGCGATACCGCGAGGTGGAGCGAATCCCAAAAAGCCGGTCTCAGTTCGGATTGGGGTCTGCAACTCGACCCCATGAAGTCGGAGTCGCTAGTAATCGCAGATCAGCAACGCTGCGGTGAATACGTTCCCGGGCCTTGTACACACCGCCCGTCAAGTCATGAAAGTCGGTAACACCCGAAGCCGGTGGCCTAACCCTTGTGGAGGGAGCTGTCGAAGGTGGGATCGGTGATTAGGACTAAGTCGTAACAAGGTAGCCGTACCGGAAGGTGCGGCTGGATCACCTCCTTTCTAAGGAGCATTGACACGGTCACAATCAGTGTGGTCGTGGTGCCCAGTCTCATCCGAATGTGGTGAGTGGGTGCTCAAGGGTGGAACATATGGCAAGTGTGGGAGTGACGTGATGCGTTAGTACCTGGTTCGTTCGCGAGCCGGTGGAAGGGGTGTTGTGGAGCTGTTGCGCGGTGTGCACGCTGTTGGGTCCTTGGGGACCGGTCAACTGCCAGGCCTTCGGGTTGGGTGGCGGTTTCCTGCAGACCATTGCAGGCCACGGAATGGAATGTTCGGTGGTGTGGGGTGGTGCTGATTGTATGTTGAGAACTACATAGTGGACGCGAGCATCTTATTAGCTGTCGCGTAGTGTTGAGTCGCTGTTGGTGGCTTGATGGTGCGTGGTGGTGTAATAGTTTCTAGATTTCTAGAGTTCAAATTTTTTTGATTCTTATTCTTATGTATCGTACTTGGTGATTTTGAAGTTGCTAAGAGCGAACGGTGGATGCCTTGGCATCTGGAGCCGATGAAGGACGTAGTAATCTGCGATAAGCCTCGGGGAGCCGATAAACGGGCGTTGATCCGAGGATTTCCGAATGGGGAAACCTGGCCACATTTATTGTGGTTACTCGCACCTGAATGTATAGGGTGTTGAGGGGGAACGCGGGGAAGTGAAACATCTCAGTACCCGCAGGAAGAGAAAACAATTGTGATTCCGTTAGTAGTGGCGAGCGAACGCGGATGAGGCTAAACCGGTTGTGTGTGATACCTGGTAGGGGTTGCATGGTCGGGGTTGTGGGACTTGTTGTGTCGTGCTACCACGCGACGAGTGTCTGATGCAGTGTAGGAGAACAGGTTTGAATGCCTGACCGTAGGGGGTGGGAGTCCCGTATCCGAAACAGTGTGTTGGTGCTGATGAGTATCCCAAGTAGCACGGAGCCCGTGAAACTTTGTGTGAATCTGTCGGGACCACCCGATAAGCCTAAATACTTCCAGATGACCGATAGCGGACAAGTACCGTGAGGGAAAGGTGAAAAGCACCCCGGGAGGGGAGTGAAATAGTTCCTGAAACCGTTTGCTTACAATCCGTCGGAGCCTTTCGGGGTGACGGCGTGCCTTTTGAAGAATGAGCCTGCGAGTTAGTGATGTGTGGCGAGGTTAACCCGTGTGGGGTAGCCGTAGCGAAAGCGAGTCTGAAGAGGGCGTTGAGTCGCATGTTCTAGACCCGAAGCGAAGTGATCTAGCCATGGCCAGGTTGAAGCGTCGGTAAGACGTCGTGGAGGACCGAACCCACCTAGGTTGAAAACTGGGGGGATGAGCTGTGGTTAGGGGTGAAAGGCCAATCAAACTTCGTGATAGCTGGTTCTCTCCGAAATGCATTTAGGTGCAGCGTTGCGTGTTTCTTGCTGGAGGTAGAGCTACTGGATGGCTAATGGGCCTTACCGGGTTACTGACGTCAGCCAAACTCCGAATGCCAGTAAGTGAGAGCGCAGCAGTGAGACAGTGGGGGATAAGCTTCATTGTCGAGAGGGAAACAACCCAGACCACCAATTAAGGTCCCTAAGCGTGTGCTAAGTGGAAAAGGATGTGGAGTTGCAGTGACAACCAGGAGGTTGGCTTAGAAGCAGCCACCCTTGAAAGAGTGCGTAATAGCTCACTGGTCAAGTGATTCCGCGCCGACAATGTAACGGGGCTCAAGCACACCACCGAAATTGTGGCAGTCCATTTGTTGGGCTGGGTAGGAGAGCGTCGTGTACTGGGTGAAGCGGCACGGGAACGTGGTCGTGGACGGTACACGAGTGAGAATGCAGGCATGAGTAGCGAAAGACGGGTGAGAAACCCGTCCTCCGAATAACCAAGGGTTCCAGGGTCAAGCTAATCTTCCCTGGGTAAGTCGGGACCTAAGGCGAGGCCGACAGGCGTAGTCGATGGACAACGGGTTGATATTCCCGTACCGGCGAAAGACCGTCCAATCCAATCCAGTGATGCTAAGAGCCTGAAGTTCCCTGCTGCGCCTTTGGTGTGGTGTGGGGATGGAGCGTTCGAACCTATGCTGGGGCGGGTAGCGTATTAACAGGTGTGACGCAGAAAGGTAGCCAATCCGGGTGAATGGTTGTATCCGGGCAAGGTTGTAGGGTTCGTGGTTGGTAAATCCGCCACGTGGATGCCTGAGAACTGACGCGGAAGCCGTAATGGCGAAGTTGGTGATCCTCTGCTGCCAAGAAAAGCATCGACGCGAGGTCTGAGTTGCCCGTACCCCAAACCGACACAGGTGGTTAGGTAGAGAATACTAAGGAGTTCGAGAGAATCGTGGTGAAGGAACTCGGCAAAATGCCCCCGTAACTTCGGGAGAAGGGGGGCCATCCACTTATTAGGATTTACTCCGAAAGGGTGTGGTGGCCGCAGAGACTAGTGGGAAGCGACTGTTTATCAAAAACACAGGTCCGTGCGAAGTTGCAAGACGATGTATACGGACTGACGCCTGCCCGGTGCTGGAAGGTTAAGAGGAAGTGTTAGCTTTGGCGAAGCACAGAATTTAAGCCCCAGTAAACGGCGGTGGTAACTATAACCATCCTAAGGTAGCGAAATTCCTTGTCGGGTAAGTTCCGACCTGCACGAATGGCGTAACGACTTCCCAGCTGTCTCCACCGCGAACTCGGCGAAATTGCAGTACGAGTAAAGATGCTCGTTACGCGCAGCAGGACGAAAAGACCCCGTGACCTTTACTATAGCTTGGTATTGGTGATTGGTGTGGCTTGTGTAGGATAGGTGGGAGACTGTGAAGCTGGCACGCTAGTGTTGGTGGAGTCGTTGTTGAAATACCACTCTGGTCACTCTGATTATCTAACTTCGAACCGTGATCCGGTTCAGGGACAGTGCCTGGTGGGTAGTTTAACTGGGGCGGTTGCCTCCCAAAGAGTAACGGAGGCGCCCAAAGGTTCCCTCAGTCTGGTTGGTAATCAGATTTCGAGTGTAAGTGCACAAGGGAGCTTGACTGTGACACTGACAGGTGGAGCAGGGACGAAAGTCGGGACTAGTGATCCGGCAGTGGCTTGTGGAAGCGCTGTCGCTCAACGGATAAAAGGTACCTCGGGGATAACAGGCTGATCTTGCCCAAGAGTCCATATCGACGGCATGGTTTGGCACCTCGATGTCGGCTCGTCGCATCCTGGGGCTGGAGTAGGTCCCAAGGGTTGGGCTGTTCGCCCATTAAAGCGGTACGCGAGCTGGGTTCAGAACGTCGTGAGACAGTTCGGTCTCTATCCGCTGCGCGCGTTGGAAGTTTGAGGAGATCTTTCTTTAGTACGAGAGGACCGAGAAGGACGAACCTCTGGTGTGTCAGTTGTTCTGCCAAGGGCATGGCTGATTGGCTACGTTCGGAACGGATAACCGCTGAAAGCATCTAAGCGGGAAGCCGGCTCCAAGATGAGACTTCCTACCCTTTGTTGGGGTGAGGTGTCCAGTAGATGACTGGGTTGATAGGCCGGATGTGGAAGCGCTGTAAGGTGTGGAGCTGACCGGTACTAATACGCCGAAGACTTCAATAATTTTCTCACTGAGTATGTGTATGTGTATGTTGCTGTTGTGTGAGTTGTTCGCGTCCCTGTGTGGTTCTTGACATACGATGAGTGTGTTAGAAAGTGTTTCGGTGGTTTTAGCGAGATGGAAACGCCCGGTTACATTCCGAACCCGGAAGCTAAGCGTCTTTGCGCCGATGGTACTGCAAGGGGGACCTTGTGGGAGAGTAGGACACCGCCGAACTTAACTTAANTGAAGAGGGGTCATTCCTTTTAGGAATGACCCCTCTTTTTCTTTTTCCGCAACTTTCTGTTGCGGGGTACTGCGCGCGCCTGAAGGTGCGCGCGTTAGACTTGCGCAGATTAATTCCACAGTGCACCGACGAGAGGATTGAGCATGGCAGATCAGCGAGGGCGCGACCGAGACCGGAATTCCTCCGGCGGAGCACGAGGCGGCAACCAGCGCCGCGACGACAACCGCGGCGGCGGCTACCAGCGTCGCG
>NZ_JACXJG010000032.1:0-1948 GCF_014904065.1 Gulosibacter sediminis
ACCGAATGTCCGAAGAGCCGCCAATAGGGACACGTCCGCGGCTGCCAAGCTGATCCGCCAATCCGCATACCGCCTCGACGACCTGGCGACAGTCCTCGATTCAATAGACGACCTCTAAGCGAGACGTCCACTAACGGCCGTTTGTAGGACGAAGTTGTCGGGTATGCCGTCGTCAGACGTCGCGGCAAGGCTCTTTCGTCGGGCATCCAGGCGGCCTAGTGTGACGTGGAGGCGCCCAGCACCGTGGCAGCCTCTGACCCGATAGGAGAGCACCATGAATCCAGACAACGTCGTGAGCGGCGGTGTCGCAGTCGGAGTCCNCGACCTCTTCGACCAGGGTGAACAATACCTTGGGTCAATCCTCCGCGAAGATCTGCGCGCCGCCGGCGTGCCGAGAGTGGGTGACAACCTCGGACGCGGCACGCTGGGGGTTGAGGTACATCAGCTCGCTGGGATCGCACTCGAGGTGGATCATGTCGACCACTATCTCGCCATCCCCGGCGTACGTGACAGGGAACCGCTGAGTGTGGCTGTAGTGGTCGCCAACGGCGTCGACACAGAAGCGTTCACTCGCCTTGCTCCGACGCTCAAGGAGCAGGGTTGGTCGGTGATGTCCGACTCTTATCCTGACTCATAGAGCGCTTGACAGGTGTGCGATGGCAAAGAGTCAGACCTCAGATTCCTGCTCGAGGAGTGGGTTGCGCTTACGGAGTTCACGGGGAGGTACAGTTACGTAGCCTGAACACGACTGTTTCAGGCGCCGTCGTCGCGGCTGTCCTGGGGGCACACTGATCGCTGAGGATCGACTACCGTGGCTCATATGCAGGTTACGTTGGTTGATGAGCGGGATGCGCAGCTTGAAATGAGAGCTGACGGTTTCCGCGTATTCGTAGTTCACCCCGGGCGGCGGGTAACCGCGTATAACGTCGACGCGGCAAGTGTCCAAGAAGCATTTACGTGGGCAACTGAGGCGGCGAGTGGGGCTGGCTTCTCCTTGGCTGCCCGCTTCGATCAGTCTGGGGGAGGGGTTGCTCTTATGTACTTAACCCCACCCCCAGAGATCATCATGGAGCAGTTAGGTGACTAGGAAGAACACTTCGCCGTCTTTGTAGTCGGTTTGCAGAACATAACGGACGAGGTATCCGAGCCAACTTTGAATCCGCTAGGCGATGTGATCTCGACTGTCGTTGTGCCCTGATAGTGACCGGTGAAGTACGCGCCAGCCGTCCCGTTCTTCGGCGTGTAGAAGATGTTCACCGAGCCATCGACCGACACAGTGCGTACTTCGTCGTTTGATCGCAACTTTGACCAGTTAATCCCATTGCTTGTGTCGCCTGAGTACTTCGCGCTGTCCCAGAAGAGGCCGCTCCGCACCCGAATCGTTGCCTTTGCGGGGTGGGAGCCGGTTCCCGTGCACTTAACTTTGGACTTGAAAATAACGTAAATCTTACCTTGTTTTCGAGCGCCTTCGGAAATGTGCGGATTCTGAGCGTCAACCGTGCAAGTAATTTTGTACCCGGCGGCACTGAGTGTTGTGACTCCACCATTTAATGAAGAGGACTCGGCGGAAACCTGTGGTGATTCCGCGAGACTAAGCGTATTACCTACGGTTTCGTCATGCACAATATCGGGTGAGGTCTCGTCTGCTGAAACTGCAGATTGAGCTTGAGCTGGAGATGCCATTACCAAGCTTGCTGTCAATAGCGCTACTGCCCCCAGGAGAAGAATAGATGGACGGCGGGTTACATGGGTCATTCGAGTGCTCCTAACGTGCGCCCTGCGGTGGGCTAGCAAATTGTGAGTGTAGACGCCCTGCTCCTACTTGACAGGACTGCACCCGGCTCACGAGCGCGTAAAGTCATAGAATATGAATGCTCAATTAGTTGTAGTGCGCCGTGCTATCGCTTCGCGCCTCGCAAGGCGCCAGACCCGGAGGTCGTAGGTTCAA
>NZ_JACXJG010000032.1:1961-38344 GCF_014904065.1 Gulosibacter sediminis
GCGCGCGTCGTCGATGCGGCTCATATTCGCGTCTGGCAGGCTGGCAGCCATGAGCGGACACGACGCGTTCCCCAACCACATCTTCAACGCCTTCGGCCAAGCGCCGCGCATGCTCGAGGAAAAGCTTGGGGGCGTC
This sequence comes from Gulosibacter sediminis, assembly GCF_014904065.1. Classification (GTDB taxonomy): domain Bacteria; phylum Actinomycetota; class Actinomycetes; order Actinomycetales; family Microbacteriaceae; genus Gulosibacter; species Gulosibacter sediminis. The sequence continues at coordinate 2,098 of NZ_JACXJG010000032.1, forward strand.
GTCATGGTCATCGAGAAGCGACCGGAGGGTGGACCGATCACGCTCATGACGGCTGGTGCCTCCAACCTGCCGACCGACTCCGGCGAGGCAGTAGAACTTGCCGTCGAAGTAGTCGAAGGTCAGCAGGGCGCGGGCTTCATCGCGTTGCGGATCGTCTGCGATGACATCGCAGAACCGGCGCGTGCCTCCCGTCGGCGCGCCGTGGCGCAATACCGAGCCATTCCTCACTGGTACCGCGATCACGTCGATCGTCGCAACCGGGTCGCGCTGGGGTGCAGAGTTTGACGACGTGCGGGCCGAGGATGGCACGGTAGTCGGCCACGTGCGAACGCTGCGGATGCTCACCGACGCCGAGGCCGGCGTCGTCGCGAGTGAGGGGTTCGACGCGCTGCGGGCGAAGGTCGGCTCAGTCGACGCACTTCTTGACGTCGAACGTGAAGAATCCGTTGAGCCGAGCGGCGTTGCCGACAACGAGCCGGTCATGCTGTCGAAGCTTCACTACGAGCATCCGCCGCGCTGGGTGACGATCACCGATCGCGGGCTGCAGTCGGTCACCGGGTTCGAATCCGAGGCGTACATGGCCGATAGCGCGAACCACGAAATTTGGGCGGTCGCCTCGTTCGTCGATCGATTCCCCTTCGTCGAGGAGTTCCTGCGTCGGGGCCGCGTCGGTGAAACGGCGCGCTTCGACAACGACTCGGGCGCCCACCAGATCGAGGCCGACTGAACCGTTGCCGCTACGACGTGGCGCCGATGATGCCCGACACGAGCGCAAAGACGGCAAGCGCGGCGAAGATGAACGCCCAGAACTGCATGGGGATGAAGAACAGCGTGTGGACGTTCTTCACCCGCTGCGCCGCGCTGAGTTCGGCCTGCAGCAGTTGCGCGCTCATCTGCCGAGCTTCCTCGTACGAGCGGGGCTGCGGCTGGCCGGATCCGAGCGAGAACTGGCCCGACTCGACGAGCTCCGCGAGTTGGAGCTCCCGGTGTACGCGCCACTCTTCGACCTTGCGCAGCGGGCCGGTGATGTTCATCGCGCGCCCGGTAAACCAGGTCGCGACGGCCGCGAGGCTGAGGCCGATCGCCGCTGAGAAGGCAATTGGGCACTCGTCAAGGAATGTGCTGCCGAGCCCGGCAAACAGTACCATCGCGACCGCGCCATAGCCGAACGCCAGCACACCCCACCCACGCCAAATAATCACGGCGACGATCTCGCCACAGCGCTGCCGCCGGGAGCATCCGACTGCAGTCGCACGACCCACGTAAATCGGTGGGTATCACTCCCGCTAGAGCCTCGCGAGACTCGTGATGTCCTCTTCGAACTCGGCCGCGACCTCGGCCGACACGGTCGTGCGCGTCTGGCGGATCGCCGCCTCGAAGTCGGCCTGGCTGGGACCTCGCTCGAGGGCCTCGCCGCCCGCCGCGACCGCCCGCTCAAACGCGTTCTGGGCGGCGCTGCGTGACGCGAACTCGATGTCGGCGGGGGAGAAGCCCTCGGTCGCCGAGACGAGCGCGGCGTAGTCAACCGCATCCTTCGACCGCTCGGGCATGAAGCCCCGCCAGATCGCGGCCCGGGCCTCGGCGTCGGGCAGGCCGATCGGAATCACGTAGTCGAAGCGCCCATGCCGCAGGAAAGCCGGGTCGAGGGCGCGGATGAAGTTCGTCGCGCAGATGAGCAGGCGGCCGGGCTTCTCGCGGAAGTTCGGGATGATCTTGAGCAGCTCGTTCGTCACGCCCTGCATCGGCGACGGCGGCTCGCCGCCACGACGCACGGCGATCTCTTCCACCTCGTCGATGAAGACGACCGCGTGGTCGAGCTCGTCGATCTTCTCGAAGGTCTCACGCAACTCTCCGGCGAGCCCCTTCGGCGACGCGGCCAGGCGCGAGGGAAACACCTCGACGAACGGCCACTCGAGCCGCGAGGCGATGCCCTTCGCAAACGTCGTCTTGCCGGTGCCCGGAGGCCCGAACAGCACGATCGCGCGCGGCGGCACGACGCCGAACTGTTCGGCGAGCTCTGGGTCGGAGAGCGGCAGCACGAGGCGGCGCTCGAGGGTCTGCTTTTCGTGCTGCATGCCGCCGATGTTGTCCCAGCGATTGCGGTCGAGCACGCGCCCGCCGAGATCGCGTAGCACGAGCACCTGCTCCTGCCGGATGGGGATCGCCCGCTCGAAATAGCGCAGGTGCCGCTTGTCGACGAAGCCAGCCCGCGTCAGCGAGCCGGCGTGCTCCTCGCCATCGGGCACGAGGATCGACATCTTCGAACTGCCCTGCGAAGCCAGGCGGCGCTCGAGTGCGCCGAGCAGCGCGCCGCTGATGCCGCGCCGGCGCCAGGTCGGGGCGACCGCGATGAAGACCACCCAGGCCTGGTCGTGGGCGGCTCGCGCGACCGCGGCACCAACGAGTTCGTCACCCGAGGTGGCCACTACCGCGGTGTCTACCCGGGTCGACGCGAGCACCTCGTTCAGTGAGTAGACCGGCTCGACTCCGGATGCGGCATAGCCCTCCCAGAGGCGCAGAAAGCCGTCGAGATCGGTCGGTTGGAGATCGCGGATGCGCCAGTTCGTCATGGTCTGCCTACTTCGGTGGAGGGACGCTCGTTGGCAACAGCGTACTGAACTCAGCCCGCGCCCCGCGCTGGCCAATACTGAATCGGGTTCACGAACTCAGGAAAACATGCAGGCGGACGTGTCAGCATCCCTGTGCCACAAGCGTGGCGCCAAACCGAAGATATGGAGTGATCATGGGCTTTCTCGATGACGCGAAGGAAAACGTCGGCAACTTCGTGAACGACGCGAAGGACAAGGTTGGGGACTTCGTCGAGGACATCAAGGACGGCAAGCTTGGCAACGAGGGCGACAAGAACGACGAGCAGCCCTCGGCCTAACTCGCCGGGCACTCGCCACCATTGGAGGCTCTGCCCAGACTGGCCTGTAAGGGTAGGTGGAGTTCCGCCGCACCAGTGGTGGTAATCACCGAAGGAGGATTGTATGGGATTCGCTGATGACGCCCGCAACAAGGGTGAAGAGCTTGTTGGCAAAGGCAAGGAAGGCGTCGGTGCCGCGACCGACAACAAGGACCTCGAGAACGAGGGCAAAGCCGACCAGGCCTCGGCCAACATCAAGCAGGGCCTCGAGAATGTCAAGGACGGCATCTCGGACGGCATCGACAAGCTTCGCGGCAAGTAAATCGTCCGCAGCAGTGGCGGGGTGATCATTTGATCGCCCCGCCACTGTCGCTGTTCACCCGTAATCTGAATTCGTAGGCACGCGCAAAGGAGCACTCATGCAGCAAGTACAGGGCGTCATCGCCCGGGCGAAGGACGCGCCCGTAGAACTCGTCACCATCAATGTTCCCGACCCTGGCCCTGGCGAGGCGGTTGTGCGGGTGCAAGCCTGCGGCGTGTGCCACACCGATCTCCACTATGTGCGCGGCGGTATTGGCGACGACTACCCGTACCTCCTCGGTCACGAAGCAGCGGGCATCGTCGAGGCGGTTGGCGACGGTGTCACGAACGTGGCGCCCGGCGACTATGTCGTGCTCAATTGGCGCGCAGTGTGCGGCGAGTGCCGCGCTTGTAAACGCGGTCAGCCGTGGTACTGCTTCAACACCGCCAATGCGACGCAGAAGATGACGCTCGAGGACGGTACGGAGGTCTCGCCGGCGCTCGGTATCGGCGCGTTTATTGAGAAGACCCTCGTTGCTGCGGGCCAGTGCACCAAGGTCGACCCGGCGGCACGCCCGGCGGCCGCGGGCCTCCTCGGCTGCGGCATCATGGCGGGCATCGGCGCGGCCATCAACACCGGCGCTGTGCAGCGCGGCGAATCCGTCGCCGTTATCGGCTGCGGCGGCGTTGGCGTCGCGGCGATTGTCGGCGCCAAGCTCGCGGGCGCGACGAAGATCATCGCGGTCGACGTCGATGACCGCAAGCTCGAGAAGGCGAAGGAACTCGGCGCGACTCACACCGTCAACTCGCGCAAGGTGGATGCGGTTGAAGCCATCCGCGCCGCAACCGACACCTTCGGCGCGGATGTGGTGATCGAGGCCGTCGGACGGCCCGAGACGTACGAGCAGGCGTTCTACGCTCGTGACCTCGCCGGCCGCGTCGTGCTCGTGGGCGTGCCGAACCCCGAGATGGAGCTCAAGCTGCCGCTCGCCGAGGTATTCGGCCGCGGTGGCGCGCTGAAGTCGAGCTGGTACGGCGACTGTCTGCCCGAGCGCGACTTCCCGATGCTCACCGACCTCTACCTGCAGGACCGCCTGCCACTCGACGCGTTCGTGTCGGAGGAGATCGGTATCAACGACATCGACGCGGCATTCGAAAAGATGCACCGCGGCGAAGTGCTGCGCAGCGTCGTCATTCTCGAGGAGGCACAGCAGTGACCGCACGCATCGATCACGGAGTCATCACCGGCACCTTCTCGCTCGACGGCGAGACTTTTGACGTCGACAACAACGTCTGGGTGCTCGGCGACGACTCCGAGTGCCTTGTCATTGACGCACCCCACGACGTTGACGAGATTCTCAAGGTCGTCGGCGATCGCAAGGTGCAGGCCATTGTCTGCACGCATGCCCACGACGATCACGTGCGGGTCGCTCCCGAACTCGCGGAGCGTACGGGCGCGCGCATCCTGCTGAACCCCGACGACCTGCAGCTCTGGGGCCTGACGCACCCCGAGCGCCGTCCCGACGGTGAGATCCACGACGGCGACACGCTCGAGATCGCGGGCAGCGTCGTTCGTGTGCTGGCGACCCCCGGCCACGCGCCTGGCGCGGTGTGTCTCGCGGTGCCCGAACTCGGCGTCGTCTTCAGCGGCGACACGCTGTTCCAGGGCGGCCCGGGCGCCACCGGCCGCAGCTTCAGCGACCGCGGCACGCTCGAGCAGTCGATTCGCGAGAAGCTCTTCCCGCTCGGCGACGAGGTCGTCGTCAAGACCGGGCACGGTGACGACACCACCATCGGTGCGGAGCGCGCACGCGACTGGGTCTAGCGAACCGGTGGCGACGGAAACGTCGGCGGGCCTGGCGATCGAATCGATCGCCAGGCCCGCTTGCATTGGTGGCTAGAACGCTTTCTGACGCTGGTCGACGATGAGGTGAATCAGTGCGAAGGTCTCACCGCGCTGCACGGTCTCGAGTGCGCGCTCGACCGCGGCCGGCACATCGGCGTCGGTCTCGACGCGGATGCCCACGCCGCCGAACGACTCGGCGAACTTCGCAAAGTCGGGGTTCTTGAGCTGGGTGCCCGAGACGCGACCCGGGTAGTGGGCCTCCTGGTGCGTGCGGATCGTGCCGTACTCGCCGTTATCCATGACGATGACGAGTGGCGTCGCGCCGTACTGCGCGGCGGTGGCAAGCTCTTGGCCGTTCATGAGGAACTCGCCGTCACCGGCGATCGTCACGACGACGCGACCCGGGAAGTTCAGGGCGGCGCTGACTGCCGAGGGCACCGAGTAGCCCATCGAACCGTTGCGGGCCGAGATCATCGAGGCGTAGCCGCGCGTGGGGAAGTAGCGGTGCGCCCAGTTGGTGTGCTCGCCCGCGCCAAAGGTGACCATGGCATCCTCGGGCAGACGCTCGACGAGGTTGCCCATGAGTGTCTCCATGGTCGCCTTGCCGTCGTTCGGCGTCGAGCTCGGTGCGGCCGACCAGGTCTGTTGCTTCGCGCGCAGGCGCTGCGTCCACTCACGCCACGAGGCCTTTTCGGGCAGGTCCATGCGTACGAGGTCGCGCACGAAGCTGTGCGGCTTGGCGACGATCTGGTGCGAGATCGGTCCGCTGCGACCCCGCAGCGAGGGGTCAATCGTGACGATGAAGTTGCGCTGGTTCCAGTTCTGGCGCGAGGTAAACCCGCTTGTGATGACGTCGCCGGGAGCCGTGCCGACGAACACAATGAGGTCGGTCTCGTCGAGCAGGTCAGCCGAGAAGTTCGGCCGACCGTAGCCCAGGGGGCCGACGTAGGAGGGCGAGTCGAAGGGCACCGTGCCCTCGGTACGCCACTCGGCGGCGGCGGGCAGCGAGTGCTCCTCGAGCCACTTCGTGAGGGCCTCGGTCGACTGAACGCTCCAGTCGTTGCCACCCGTGACGAACAGCGGTTTCTCGGACTCGAGCAGCGCCGTGCGTAGCGACTTCCAGTCATCGACGGTCATGCCGCCGAGGGCCACGGGGATGGTCGGGTGAATCGGGGTGTCGATGAGCTCGGTGATGACGTCCTCGGGGAGACCGACGACGACGGGGCCCGGGCGACCCGACGAGGCCGAGAACATCGCCTCGGCGACAACCTCGCTCGCGCGGGCCGGATGGTCGAGCACCATGACGCGCTTCGCGCCCGAGGCGAACCAGCGCTTCGGGTCGAACTCCTGGAAGGCCTCCTTCTCGCGGTGCTCGAAGGGGATGAGGCCGACGAAGAGGACCATGGCCGTCGAGTCCTGCCACGCGGTGTGGAGCCCAACGTGGGCGTTCGCCGCGCCGGGTCCGCGCGTGACCATGGCGACGCCGGGCAAGTCGCCGAGCTTGCCGTCGGCCTCGGCCATGTAGGCCGCGCCGCCCTCGTGACGGCAGACGATCGTGTCGATCGACGAACCGTGCAGGCCGTCGAGCACGTCGAGGTAGCTTTCACCCGGCACCACGTACACGCGCTTCACACCGTGCGCCTCGAGCGACTCGACGATTTGATGACCGGCCGATTTGCGCTCGACGAGCTGGTTCATCTGTGCGGTGACGACGTCAATCGTCGGAATCGCGCCAGTGGCGGGGGTTTCCATGTAGCAAGCTCCTTTGCAGGTGGGATCAACCCAGAGTGGTCCTTCGGAATTCTGACAAAATTCCCGTTCAAGTTTTTTGAACGACGTTCACCAACCCGCCGGGGGAGTGCGCTACCTCGCGGACTCCTCTGGGTTGCCACCCGAGCAGCTCGGCTGCAGCTCCAGGGGGTCTCGATGCAGCTGCTGGTGGGGGTCGAGCTCATTGAGAATTGCGTCCATTGACCGGTGGAGTTCGCCGACCCCATCCGGACCCTGGGGTGCAAACACCACCTGCCGCACGAAATTCACGTGCTCGGGCGCCGACTCGACGAGGCGCGCGGCCCCGGCCTCGGTCAGCTCAATGTCGGTCGCCCGGCCGTCATGCTCGTTCGGCACGCGGCGCAGCAGGCCCTCGTCCTCAAGTCCGGAGATCACGCGCGAGAGACGGGAGAGGGTCGTGTTGGTGAACACCGCGAGCTGCTTCGTCTGGATGCGGTTGTGCGGCGCGTCTGACAGCATCGCCAGGGCGTAATACTCGGTGAGAGTGAGGTGCGCGTGCTTGCGCATGTGCGAGTCGAGGGCGCTCGGCAGCAACTGGAGGACGCCGAGGAGGCGCATCCATGCGGCACGTTCGTCAACGGACAGCCACTTCGGTTCTTCTTGCGCCATGTGCCGATTCTGCCACAAATTTACTTGAAGGATCAAGTAAATTTGTGGTTACTTTGTCTTCTTCGCCCGCAGTTGTTTGCGCTCCAGGCCGCGCTCGAGTTTCGCCTGCCGTCGCTGAAACCTCGGGTTCGCCGCATCGAGCTGGGCGAGCGTGTCGTCGCTGAGGTCGCCAACGTGCCATCGCGGCGCCGGCCCGAATGCGCCGTCGGCGGTGCGGATCACGTCGTTCGCGAGGGCGCGGTTACCGAGCGCGCCGACGGCGGCGCCGATACCAAAAGGCAGCAGTTTGCCGATGAGCCCGCCGAGGTGCGTGTCCGCGAACTTCGTCAGGAACGACGTCGAGAGTCGCTGGCCCAACTCGCCGACGAACACCTGGGGGAGCGCCTCGGTGACGAGTTCACCCCAGGCCGCCGACTTCAGCAGCGTCTGCGGGGCGCGGGTGCGCACAAACTCGGTGACGAGCTTGCGCCCGCGGTCACCGAGCAGGATGCCCATCACGAGCGCCCGGGCGCGCTCGGGGTCGTCGGTCGCGTCGCCATGGAGCTCCGCCACCGTGAGCGCGTAGAGCGCCGTGAGGTCGAGGAACGACACGACTTCGGCGCTAATGAGCGCGATACCGGTCGCGGTACCGATGCCGGGAATCGCGCTCGCCGCGCCGACGCCACCGCCCGTACCCATCGCGGTGCGCCGATACCACTTCTCGACCACGCGCAGGAGGTCATCGGGAGTGGCCTCCGGAGCGGCCCGTCTCAGACGACGAACAAACGCGAGGGCCGCCGGGCGCTGCACGCGCAGCGCGCGGTCGAGCGCGCGCACGAGCACATCGCCACGCGATGAGGTTCGTTCGGTTGCGGATTGCTCAGTCATGAGGCGTCAGGCTAGCGTGCCAACTTGCTGAGAACCTCGTCGGCGTGCCGCGTATAGACCGAAAAGTGATTCGCCGTGCGGTCGAGATGAAACTCGCAATTGGGGATGCGTCGGGCGAGCTGCATACTGCCGCGCCAAGGGACCGAAAGGTCGCGCTTGCCCTGCCACATCGTGACGGGGATGCTCTGGTCGAGTTCCGCCGGATCAAAGCCCCAGTCGAAGAGCACGAGCGAGAGGTCCAGAGCTACGCCGCGGGGGCCGCGACGGAAGGCGCCGACGACCGAGTCGAGAAACGCATCGCCGGAGGCATCCGGCAACCCAAACCTGCGGTCGAGTCCGAGGCCCGCGCGCTGTCTTGCCGAGGTGAAGAGGGAGTTGTGGCCAAGGGCGCCGACGCTCGCCGCGGCACCCGCAAAGATCGCAAGGTTCGGACCCATGGGCATCCCGGTGTACTGCGGGGGCCCCGCAGGCGCCAGGAGGCCGACGCCGGATACCTGCTCCGGCATGGCGAGCGCTGTGGCGAGCGCGTAGGCGCCGCCGGCGGAATAGCCAACGACGGCGAAACGCGACCACGACCTCGCGGCGACAAACGATTCGACGTCGTCGATAAAGTTCGCCACGTGGCGGTGCGGGCGCCAGGTCGACAGACCGAATCCGGGTCGTGAGAGGCACACGACCTGAACGCCAAAGTGCGAGGCCGCTCGGTTGTACAGAGCGGCCTCGAAGCGCGAACCGGGCGCACCGTGAAACGAGAGCACGGGAGGTGCCTGCGCATCGCCGAAGCGCACCCACTGCAGCCAGCGGCCGTCAGCCAGGGGGTGAGTGCCGGTGTAGGAGGGCAACATCTATTCGGTGATCTTTCCGTCCTGTGTCGCGTCGTCCATGAGCGGCAGCACCCGGTCGCGGGCGAGGTCGCGAAGCACGATCGAGGTGCTCGTTCGACCGACCGCCTCGAGCGAGCCGATGCGGTCGATGACGCGCTGCAGGTCGGTGTTTGAGTGGGCCACGACCCGAAGCAGCATGTCCCAGGGGCCGGCCATGGTCGAACAATCGATCACCTCGGGGATGCCGAGAAGCCGATCATGTAAGCCTTCATGCCCAACCCGCTGATCAATTTGCAACATCACCATCGCCTGCACGGGATAGCCCATCTGGCTTGGCTGCAGCTTCGGCACGATGTCCACGAGGATGCCGCGTTCACGCAGGCGGTTTAGCCGCGCTTGCACGGTGGGGCGGGCCACGCCCAAGTCCCGTGAGGCCGACAACACACTGGAGTCCGGCCGCCGTGTGAACAGCTCCACGATCTGGAAGTCGAGTCGATCCATAGGTGCACCTTTGCATTCGTGAGGACTGTTGACAGAATGTATAACTAGTTGGGCCTTCCCGGCAATCTCCTGCTAGTTTTCAGTGTTAATCCCACTAGGGACAGACACGTATTTGACAAAGGGGTCGTAGAAAATGCGTATCCGTAAATCTCTTGCCGCTCTCGGCATGTTGGCTGTTGGCTCGCTGGCGCTTTCCGCCTGCTCGAACGGTGGTGGCGACGCCGCCTCGACCGATGGCGCCGCCTCGGGCGACTCGTTCAAGGTCGGCGTGATTCAGCTCGTGCAGCACCCGGCGCTCGACGCGGCCACCGCTGGCTTCGAGCAGGCCTTCACCGACGCGGGCATCGACGTCGAATTCGACGTGCAGGTCGCGAACGGCGAGCAGTCGACCGCCGCGACCATCGCCGCAGGCTTTGCCGGCGACCCGGACATTGACCTCGTGCTCGCCGTCGCGACGCCAGCCGCTCAGTCGGCCGCGACCGCCATCACGAACGTGCCGGTGCTGTTCACCGCGGTCACCGACCCGGTCGCCGCCGACCTCGTCGCGAGCGCCGAGGAGCCGGGCGGCAACGTCACCGGCACTACCGACCTCAACCCGGTCGCCGACCAGATCGACCTGATCACCCAGCTCGACCCGTCGGTTGAGTCGGTCGGCATCGTCTACTCCTCGGGTGAGGTCAACTCGCAGGTCCAGGTCGACCTGGCCCAAGAAAAGGCTGACGAGCTCGGCCTCGAGCTGAAGACCGCCACCGTGACGAACGTGGGCGAGGTGCCGACCGCGCTCGACTCGCTCGGTGACGTCGATTCGATCTATGTGCCGACCGACAACACCGTCGTCTCGGGCATCGACACCGTGCTGACCTACGCCGCCGACAAGCAGGTTCCGGTCGTCTCGGGCGACACGGGCCCCGTCGAGTCGGGCGCCGTTGCGACGCTCGGCCTTGACTACACGAAGCTCGGCGTTCAGACCGGCGAGATGGCGATTCGCATCCTCCAGGACGGCGAAGACCCCGCGACGATGGCCGTCGAGGAACAGACCGAGTTCGACCTCGTCGTGAACCCCGCGGGTGCCGAGGCCGTCGGCCTCGAGATTCCGCAGGAGATGCTCGACGAAGCCGCTACGGTCGTCGAATAATCCAATCCCACGTGCACACGGGTGGCCGCGCCACAATTGCGGCCACCCGTTTGTGCTCAAAACCCACCATTTTTGAGAGGAGACGCACGTGATTGGTGCATTTGAACTCGGCCTGATCTACGCCGTGGTGGCGCTCGGCGTGTATCTCACCTTCCGCATCCTGAACTTCCCCGACCTCACGGTCGACGGTAGCTTCACTACCGGCGCCGCTGTCGCCGCCGTGTGCCTGAGCTACGACATGAACCCCGTCCTGGCGATCCTGCTGTCATTCGCCGCGGGCGCCATTGCGGGCGCGATTACCGGTGTGCTCCACACCTACGGCAAGATCGACGGTCTGCTCGCCGGAATCCTGACGATGATCGCCCTGTGGTCGGTCAACCTGCGCATCATGGGGATATCCAATGGCACGGCCGCCCTTTCAAATGTCGGTATTCGCAGCTCGGAGAGCGCGTTTAGTGGCCTGCGCGAGGCCGGCCTGCTCGGCACCTGGGGTGCCGTCGGCATCCTCTTCGTCGCCGTGTTCGTCCTGAAACTCGTGATCGACTGGTTCTTGTCGACCGACCTCGGTCTTTCGATTCAGGCGACGGGGAACAACGAGCAGATGATTCGCTCGTTCGGCGTGAACACCGACGCGATGAAGATTCTCACGCTCGCGCTCTCGAACGGTCTCGTCGCGGTGGGCGGCGCGCTCGTCGCGCAGTACACCGGCTCGGCGGACATCTCGATGGGTGTGGGTCTGATCCTCATCGGCCTCGCGTCGGTCATTCTCGGCCAGGCGTTCTTCGGCAACCGCTGGGTGTGGCTTGCGAGCTTCGGCGTGATTGTCGGCGCCGTGCTGTACCGCCTCGTCATCTTCGCGGCACTTTCAGCGGGCCTCAGCAACACCGACGTTCGACTCATCACCGCCGTCATCGTCGTCATCGCGCTGCTGATTCCGCGCTTCGGCATTGGCAAACGACTCGGACTCGATCGCCTGATGCGTGGCAAACAGACCGAACCGGCCGCGGCTCCGTCCGCAACCGAGGCTGAACCCGCAGCGGTACCGGCAAAGGAGGCGCAGCAGTAATGCTCGACATCGACAAGATCTCCAAGACGTTCTTCCCGAACACCGTCAACGAAAAGAAGGCGCTCGCCGACCTCGACCTGCACCTCGCCGACGGCGACTTCGTCACCGTCATCGGCTCGAACGGTGCCGGCAAGTCCACACTGCTCAACGCGGTGTCGGGCAAGCTCAACGTCGACCGCGGTGACGTGCGCATCGACGGCACCTCGGTGCGACGGATGCCCGACTACCGTCGCGCGCGCTACATCGGCCGCGTGTTCCAGGACCCGATGGCGGGCACGGCGCCCGACCTCACGATCGAGCAGAACCTTGCCCTCGCCCTGCGTCGCGGCAAGCCACGCGGGCTGGGCATGGGCATCACCTCGAAGCGCAAGCAGCTCTTCCGGGACGAACTCGCGCACCTCGACCTCGGGCTGGAGAACCGGCTTACGACCCTAGTCGGGCTGCTTTCGGGTGGTCAGCGGCAGGCGCTGTCGCTGCTCATGGCCGGGTTCACGAACCCGTCCATCCTCCTGCTCGACGAGCACACCGCCGCGCTCGACCCGGCACGCGCCGCGCACGTGTCGGAGCTGACGCGCCGCATTGTGTCGGAGTCGGGTCTGACGACCCTGATGGTGACGCACAACATGCAGCAGGCGATCGACCTCGGCAACCGCCTCGTCATGATGCACGACGGTCGCATCATCTACGAGGTCGCGGGCGAGGCGAAGTCGAAGACCACCGTGGAGGACCTGCTCGGCCGCTTCGCCGCGATCAAGGGCGCGGTCATCGACGACAAGACGATGCTCGCTACCTAGTCACACCAACAAGACGAAGGGCCGCCCACCGATTGGTGGGGCGGCCCTTTGTTTTGTGGTTGCGCTAGACGCGCTTTTCCCCCTCGTCGGGCTCGTCGTCGCCCTCGTCGATGTCGTCAAATTCTTCGTCGTCGAGGTCGTCTTCGTCGTATTCGTCGTCGACCTCGTAGTCGTCGGCCCATTCGTCGAGCAGTTCGGCGGCCTCGTCGGAGTCGGCGGCCTCTTCGATCTCGACGTCGCCACCGCCCCAACTGCGGACGACGACCTCGATCTCTTCAGAGTCCTCGAGACTGTCGTGCAGGTTTGCCTCGTGCTCGGTCGCGAGCATGGCGGCCTCGTCTTCGTCCTTCGCCTCGACGACGAGACCCGAGACGACCTCGTACCGCAGCATCACGGCATACTTCGGCATGGGGGATTCCTCTCAACGGCGACACCCGGTGCGTCGCGACCACGACTGACGCTAGCGCGCTATTCCGTAGGAAACAAGTGACTCGGCGGCCGCGCAGGGGATTTGGGGAAATGCCCGTAGGCTGGCCGCATGTCAGAGGCAATTGCATGCGCAGTGAGTCAGTTCGCACCAACCCTCGACACGTCGAAGAATCTGCGCTTGCTTCGCGACCATCTCGCAATCGCGACCGACCGCGGCGCACGCATGTTCGTCGCACCCGAATACAGTTCGGGCTTCGACCGCGATTACGGCGACTGGATGCACTCGGTCGCGCAACCGCTCGACGGCGAGTTCGCGACGGCGCTCGGCCAGCTGGCGGCAGAGTTCGGCGTCACCCTCGTGGCCGGGATGCTCGAGCAGGTCGGCGATGGCGTCGCGAACACGCTCGTCGCGTTCGGTGACACCGGTGAACTGCTCGCGGCGTACCGCAAGGTGCACCTCTATGACGCGTTCGCTGGACGCGAGAGCGAGTGGCTGACCGCCGGCGACCCGAGCGAGCAACCGGCAGTGTTTGAGGCGTACGGTCTCACGATCGGTCTGCAGACCTGCTACGACCTGCGTTTCCCGGAGTCGAGCCGTCGCCTCGTTGATGCGGGCGCTGACGTGCTCGCGGTGCCAGCCGAGTGGGTGCGCGGCCCGCTCAAGGAACACCACTGGCGAGCGCTGCTCAGCGCGCGAGCGATCGAGAACGTCGCCTACGTCGTGGCGGCCGACCACCCGGCACCGATCGGTGTTGGTGGCAGCAGTGTCGTTGACCCTCGCGGCGTCACCATCGCGACGCTCGGCACCGACACCGGTGTGGCGATGGCCTGGCTGGATCCGGCAGAGGTCGCCGCAGCCCGAGATCAAAACCCAGCGTTACGTCTTCGTAAGTACACGGTGCGCGCGTCCGACTAAGTTGGCTGTGGGGGGATTGCTAGCTTGGAAGATGTGACGAAAACAGACGAACAGGGAGAGCGCGGGGAAAACCGCGATCTCGGCCTCGGCAAGAAGACGGCTGAGGGCCTGTCGACCATGACGCCGATGGCGCGTCAGACCGAGGCAGCGCCGCGAACGCACGGTGGTGAGGCCCTCTACCTCGCCGAATTGACGAAGAAGTTTGGTCGACACACCGCGGTCGATCACCTGAGCTTCGCCATTCCGCAGGGCTCCTTCTCGGCCATTGTTGGGCCGAACGGTGCCGGCAAGACCACAACGCTCTCGATGATTGCCGGTCTGCTTCCGCCGAGCCATGGCACGGTTGAAGTGTTCGGCATCGACGCGTGGCGTGACCGCGCGAAGGCACAGCAACTCATCGGCATTCTGCCCGACCGCCTGCGCATGTTCGACCAGCTCACCGGCGCACAGTTCTTGTCGTATGTCGGCGCAGTGCGCGGCGTCAAGGGTGAGACGCTGCGCGAGCGCATGGAATACCTCCTCGACGACTTCGGCCTGCGTGACGAGGCGAATCGATTGGTTGTCGACTATTCACTCGGTCTGCGGAAGAAGCTCGCGCTCGCCGCGACGCTTATTCACGCGCCGAAGCTGCTGGTGCTCGACGAGCCGTTCGAGGCGATCGACCCGGTGTCGGCCGGCACGTTCATCGACGTGCTCAACAGCTATGTGAACCGCGGCGGCACGGTCGTGCTCTCGAGCCACTCGATGGACCTCGTGCAGCGAGTCTGCGATCACGTCGCCGTCATTGCCAAGGGCGAGCTGCTGGCTGAGGGCACCGTCGACGACGTTCGCGGCAATGTCTCGCTCGAAGAACGATTCCGCGACCTCGTTCGTGGCCCGGGGCAGACGGAGGGGCTGGATTGGCTCGAAATCTCCTTCGGGTGAGCTGGGGGAGCGTCGCCGCGTCCCTGCGCCCCCGCGCGCAAATCGGGGCCTCTACGCTTTGGATGCTCCTGCTCACGATTGTCGGTGCGCTCAGTGCCGGCGCGCTCATTCACAGCGGCACCGCTGGCAGCGATGCCGCGGCGCTGCTGTGGACCCCGCTGCTGGTGCTGCTCGTGCCGATCGCGNGCCTTCGGGCTCGGCGTGCTCGGGCATCCGAGCGATGCCCTCGATGCGCGCCGTATCGCCGTGCACGGACGCGGCCCCGCACGTGCGGCGAGTACGACGCTCGCGCTCGGCTTTGTTCAGCTCACCTCAGCCATCGCTCTTGTGCCCTATGGTGCGCTTGGCCTCGCGCTGCAGCAGCGGCTTGACCCCGGCGTCGCCTGCTTGCTCGCCGCCGTCGGCTGGGCCGGCTGCGTGCTCGCGCATCGCCTCGGGGCACGTGCCGGACGCGCGGTTTCAGCGCGCCGCACGACCCGCGAGGTTGGCGCCGTGTTCTGGTACGCCGTGTCGGTGCTCGGCGCGACCGTCGCCTTCGCGCTGCTGTTCCTGCCGTGGCAGGAGGTGGCCGACGAGGCGGCCCAGCTCATCGCCCGAGGCCTCGACTGGGTGCCCGGCGCGAGCCTCGCGCTGGCCGGTTCGGTCGGCGACCTCGGCACGATCGTCGGAGTCAATGTCGCCGTAGTGCTGCTGGCCGCGGTGCTCGAATGGCTGCTTTCGCGCCGCGACGCGCAACGCGCAATGTATGTGCGGGGCAGCGGCGGCCGCGTCAACCTGGGCATCTTCGCTTCAGCACCGGGGTCTGCGACCTGGTCGATCGCGGCCCGCACCTGGCTCGCGTGGTTGCGTGACGGCCGCTACCGGCTGACGCTCATCACCATCGCGATCTTGCCGCCGCTGCTCGTGATCCCGTTGTGGATCGCCGGTGTCGGCGCGGCCGAGCTCGTGCTGCTGCCCGTGCCGATCTTTGCGCTGCTGTTTGGCTGGGCCCTGCACAACGACATCGCTTACGACTCGACCGCCCTGTGGCTCCACGTCACGGGTGGGCTGCCGGGCCGCGCCGACCGCCTCGGCCGCGCAATTCCCACGCTCATTACGGGTGTGGTGCTCATCTTCGCGGGCTCGGCGCTCGTGCTCTGGGTTACCGACGACGCGCTCCGGGCCGTCCTCGTTGCTTCGGTGTCACTGGCGCTGCTCGGCACCGGGGTCGGCGGCTCGTCGATCATGTCGGCGGTGTCGCCGTACCCGGTGGCGCGACCCGGCGAGTCGCCATGGTCACAGCCGGTCTCAACGTGGGGTGGCTCGTTCGCCGTCCACGGCATCAGCCTGCTCGTCGAACTCGCGATCTGCGCACCCGCGATTTGGCTCAGCGTGCTCGCCCTACTGTCGGATGATTGGTCGGATGCGCTGCTCGCGGTCGNGCGTCGCGCTCGGCACCGGTGTGCTCGCGTGCGTGGCTGGCATTCTCATCGGCGGCCAGGTCTTCACCGCTCGGCGAACCCACCTACTCAACCGCGCCACCCTCATCGACTGAGGCTCGAGGCCGCGAGTAGTCTTGGGGCATGACTGGATTCGCACGTACCGAAGATCCCGGCTCGATTGGGTCGGGCGGCAGCACGGATGTGCTCGACCGCGAACTCGAACAGCTCATCGAAGATGAGCAGTACGACGACGGCGACCACGACAAGTTTGCGCACTACGTGCGCAAAGAGAAGATTGTCGAGTCGGCCGTGACGGGCAAGCCGGTTCGGGCGCTCTGCGGCAAGAAGTGGCTGCCGAATTCCAACCCCGACCGGTTCCCGATCTGTCCTGACTGCAAGCGCATCTATGAGCGGATGCGCGGCGAATAGGCCTAGGCCCGTGTCGTGATCCCGTCCTCGTCGACGTAGAACGTCGCGAGGGCGGGTTCTCCCTTTCCGAGCCGGCGCGCGGTCCGAGGCAGCTCGGCGAGCGCCGCAGCGCAGTGCTCGCGGGCCGCGGCAACGCCGGCGGCACCAAGCCATTGGCGGTCGAGTTCGCCGTTGACGACGTAGTCGACATAGAGCGGGCGGTCGTCATGGTCGCCGATCGGCGCACCACCGAGCGAGATGAGCTCACCTGTCGCGACGCCGTTTTCACGACGGCGCAGCGGGAACTTCACGCCACCCACCGATTTCTTCCCGGGTGAGGCCTTCGCGACCGAAACCCACTCATCGGCCTCGTTCTTGCGGGCCACGAGCTTATAGACCATGCCGGAGGCGACCGAACCGGAGCCGGTGACGACGCTTGTACCCACGCCGTAGGAGTCGACGGGCGCCGCGGCGAGGCCCGCGAGGGTGTACTCGTCGAGGTCGTTTGTCACGGTGATCTTCGTGTTCACGGCGCCGAGATCATCGAGCTGCTCGCGCACCTCCCGCACGAGCACCGGGAGGTCGCCGGAGTCGAGGCGCACTCCGCCGAGGTCGGTGCCTGCGACCTCGACCGCGAGGCGAACGCCCTCGGTGACGTCGTAGGTGTCGACCAGCAGCGTCGTGCCGACGCCGAGCGCATCCACCTGGGCTTGGAAGGCCGCGCGCTCCGACTCGTGCAGGAGCGTCCAGGAGTGCGCCGCGGTCCCCATCGTGGGAACACCCCAGCTGCGGCCCGCCTCGAGGTTCGAGGTGGCCGAGAATCCTGCAATGTACGCGGCACGCGCGGCAGCGACGGCGCTGCGTTCGCCGGTGCGGCGCGAGCCCATCTCAGCGAGCGGCCGACCCTCGGCAGCCGAAACCATGCGGGCGGCGGCCGACGCGACAGCGGAGTCGTAGTTGAAGACGCTGAGCAGGAGGGTCTCGAGGATCACACCCTCGGCAAACGTCGCATGCACCTCGAGCAGCGGTGACTGCGGGAAGTAGACCTCACCCTCGCGGTAGCCGCGAATCGAGCCCGAGAATCGGTAGTTCGCGAGCCAATCGAGCGTCTGCGCAGAAACGACGTTCGTGTCGCGCAGAAACTCGAGCTCCGCATCCTGGAACCGGAATCGTTCGAGCAACTCGATCGCGCGCCCGAAGCCCACGACGACGCCGTAGCGCCGGTCGTTTGGCAGGCGTCGTGCGAAGAGCTCGAACATGCACTCACGATCGGCCGTGGCGTCCTGCAGGGCGGCTTCCACCATCGTGAGTTCGTAGTGGTCGGTGAGGAGCGACGTCGCTGAGGGCAGTGCCGGGCGTGCTTCGGGGTTCGACATAGGCACAGAGTAACGAATCGGGGGAGTGCCGCCGCTGTACCTGGTCGCATCCGCAGGCATTGCGATCGCCAGCCGGGTACGATTGCCGGTTGTGAGTAACGCACCGATTGGCATTTTCGACTCCGGAGTCGGGGGTCTCACGGTTGCACGCGAAGTGCGCGCCCAACTGCCGCACGAGTCGATCGTGTACATCGGCGACACCGAGCACACGCCCTACGGTCCGCGGCCGATCGCCGAGATCCGCAAGTTCTCGCTCGAGATCCTCGATCAGTTAGTCGATGAGGGCGTGAAGATGCTCGTGATCGCCTGCAATTCGGCCTCCGCGGCTGTTTTGCGCGATGCCCGCGAGCGCTATTCGGTGCCGGTGATTGAGGTCATCGCGCCGGCTGTGCGCGCGGCGGTGAGCGCCACTCGTTCGGGCCGAGTCGGCGTGATTGGCACGCACGCGACGATCAGTTCGCGCGCCTACAACGACGCGTTTGCTGCCGCCGTCAACGTGCAACTGTTTTCGCAGGCGTGCCCGGCGTTCGTTGAGCATGTCGAGGCCGGCGATACGACGAGCGAAGAGCTCATCGCGATTGCCCGCGAATACCTCGCGCCGCTGCAGCAGCAGCAAATCGACACGCTCGTACTCGGGTGTACCCATTACCCGCTGCTGCAGGGTGTGCTCGGCTATGTCATGGGCGGCGACGTGCGGCTGGTGTCGAGCGATGTCGAGACGGCGAAGGATGTCTATCGCACGCTGCTCACGCGCGGCTTGTTGCACGACGGCACCACCGAACCCACATATGAATACCGGGCAACGGGCGAAAATACCGCTGCCTTTGTCACCCTCGCGAGCCGCATCCTCGGCGGCGAGGTGTCGAGAGTTGAACATCACCCCACCGGCGTAATTGACCTCGCCGGCCACACTCAGAAGGAGAACTCATGACCACTCGTGCTGATGGTCGCGCCGTTGACGAGCTTCGCGAAGTCTCGATCCAGCGGGGCTGGAGTGAGCAAGCCGAGGGGTCGGCCCTGATCTCGTTCGGCCGCACGCGCGTGCTCTGCACGGCGTCGTTCACGCCGGGTGTGCCGCGCTGGCTCACGGGCAAGGGCACCGGCTGGGTAACGGCCGAGTATTCGATGCTGCCCCGCGCCACGAACGAGCGTTCGCAGCGCGAGTCGGTGAAGGGCAAGATCGGCGGCCGCACCCACGAGATCTCGCGTCTGATCGGCCGCTCGCTGCGCGCCGCGATCGACATGGAGGCGCTCGGCGAGAACACGATCGTGCTCGACTGCGATGTGCTGCAGGCCGACGGCGGCACGCGAACCGCGGCCATCACCGGCGCGTTCGTGGCCCTCTCGGATGCCGTGGACTGGGCCCGCACACAGAAGCACATCCCGCGCAAGGCCGAGGTGCTCGCCGCATCCGTCTCGGCAATCTCGGTGGGCATCATCGACGGCACGCCGATGCTCGACTTGCCCTACGAAGAAGATGTTCGCGCCGAGACCGACATGAACGTCGTGATGACCGGCACCGNGCAAGTTCATCGAGGTGCAGGGCACGGCCGAGAAGGCGCCGTTCGATGGGACCGAGCTCAATGCGCTGCTTGCCCTGGCGATCAAGGGCAACGCCGACCTTGCCCGCATCCAGTCCGAGGTGCTCGCGCGATGACGCAGCGGGCCGTCCTCGCATCGAAGAACGCCCACAAGCTCGCGGAGCTGCAGCGCATCCTTGGCGCTCAGCTGCCCGAGCTTGAACTGCTGTCGTACGACGGCGAGGCCCCCGTTGAGTCGGGCCTCACGTTCGAAGAGAACGCGCTGATTAAGGCCCGCGCGGCGGCACAGTCAACCGGTCTTCCTGCGATTGCTGACGACTCGGGTATCTGCGTCGAGGTGCTCGGCGGTATGCCCGGGATCTTCTCGGCGCGGTGGTCGGGGCCCGACCGCTCGGATGCCGACAATGTCGACCTGCTGCTCTGGCAGCTGAGCGATGTACCCGATTCGGCCCGCGCGGCACAGTTCGTGGCGGTCGCCGCGGTTGCACTACCCGACGGCACTGAGTTCACGGTGCGCGGAGAGTGGCCGGGCCAGATCGTGCGCGAGGTGCGCGGCGCGGGTGGCTTCGGCTACGACCCGGTGTTTCTGCCCGAGGGCGAGACGGAGTCGGCCGCCGAGATGTCGGCGGAGCGTAAGGACAGCATGAGTCACCGCCGACGGGCCTTCGAGGCGATTGCGCCCGAGCTGCAGCGCCTGCTGAGCGAGGCGTAGTCGCCTGCCCTGTGCGCTGGTGGGCTGACGCTTAGGCCTCGGTGAGCGGGAAGACGAGAAGGATGCTCGACGCCGGAGCGACGACCTTGGCCTGGTCGCCGAGCACCTCGCGGTCGGCGAAGACGACGCGGTGGCCGGGCATTGTGACGGGGCCAACGCCGAGGAGCGGACCGCTCGTCGACGTGACTGGACGCGGGTACATCACCGTGATCTCGATGGAGGTGTTGGCGACGCCTGCCGGCAAGGTCGTTCGTGTGGGTGGCACAACCGAGCGCTCGTGGTGGCTGACGTATCGAACGCACGTCAACTGCGATCAGCGGCGTCCACGATGGGACTGGGCTGGCGGCGGAAACAGCGACGGCGCGACTGCCCGGCAAATTGCTGGGGGAGTCGGGCCGTGGCCTCAAGTGCGGAAGGCGGGACTTGAACCCGCACGCTCGAAAGCACAGGAACCTAAATCCTGCGTGTCTGCCAATTTCACCACTCCCGCGCGACTCCCCATCTTAAGGGTTTCTGGGGAGTGGCGGTGTCACAGCGCTTCGCTGAAGCGGGCGAGGAGCTCCTCGGTGGTCTCGTCGCGGCAACTGCGGTAGTTCTCGCCCGCCCACAGGTTGAGGTACTCGGGGCTGTCGCTTGAGGCATCACGAATCGGCTTGGTCAGGAAATGCACGATCGGATAGCTCGCTGGTGCGACGAGATCGAACTCATCTATGAAGCGATTCCGGAGGCCGCGAGCGTTGCGGCCGGAGTAGGCGCGTGTCACGACGGTCTCGCGAGTTCCGGCGAGCAGCGCCTCCCGGTGAGGCGGGCGCGTGCCCGCCTCCTGCACGGTGAGGAAGGCAGTGCCGAGGGCCACCGCATCCGCACCGGCGTCGAGGAGGCTCCGGGCGCGCTCGGGTGTGTCGATGCCGCCGGTTGCGATGATGCTGGCGCGGGCCACGCGTGCGAGGGGCAGGATGCGCGCAAGCAACTGGTCGAGCGAGAGCGAGTCGGGGATCGTGGACTGATCGAAGTTCGCGCGGTGGCCACCTGCTGCGGGGCCCTGCACGATCAGGACTTCAGGCCCGGTCTCAAACGCCATCACGGCGTCCTCGACACTCGCGATCGTGACGCCGATGGCCGTGCCCACGGCGCGGAGCCGCTTCACGACCTGGAGATCGGGCATCCCGAACGTGAACGTGACGAGCGGGACGGGAGACGCCTCGAGGGCTTCGATCTTTTCGAAGAACGCGTCGTCGCCCGGGTCACACACCTCGGGCACCTCGACACCGAGACGTTCGGCGAGGGGGATGAGCCGCTCTCGGTAGCGTTCAGCCGCAGCGACGTCGGCCGGAGTCGACTCGGGGACGAATAGGTTGACCGCGAATGGCTCAGCGGTGAGGGCGCGGGTCGCGGCCAGTTTCTCGGCGAACGCCTCGGCCGAGAGGTAGCCACCTGCCAGGGTTCCGAGAGCCCCGAAGTTACTCACGGCGGCAACGAGTTCCGGCGTGGTGGGGCCTCCTGCCATCGGCGCCTGAACGACGGGCAGCCGGCGAGCATGCAAGTCAATCACCTGGCCAGTCTATGCATTTGGGCCGACCTGTGGATAACTCGAACATGGTTCTTGCGATTTCGTCATGATGCTCTCGTGAACATTGCCGTGAGCGCCATTGCCGATCGGGTCCGCGACCGTGTCGAACGCGAGGGCATCGAACTCGCCCCCGGGTCGAAGCAGGCGAGCGAACTCGTGCGGGCTGAAGTCCGGGCCTACGGCGAGCGCGCCACGGGCGAAGAAGCGCGCCTCTTGCATGACGAGCACGCGACCGTGCGCGACGTGCTCGCAAACGTCACTGGCTTCGGAGCGCTGCAGCCCTACCTCGACGACCCTGAGATAGAAGAGATCTGGGTGAACGCGCCGAGCCGCATCTTTGTCGCCAAGAACGGCCGCTCAGAGCTGACAAACACTGTCATCAGCGAGAACGAGTTGCGCGATCTCGTCGAGCGGATGCTGCGGTCGACCGGTCGCCGACTCGACTTGAGCAGCCCGTTTGTCGACGCCTCGCTGCCCGATGGCAGCCGACTGCACGTCGCGATTCCCGAGATCGCTCGACGACACCCGGCCATCAACATCCGCAAATTCATCCGCCGCATCCGCGACCTGCAGGCGCTCGTTGAGCGGGACTCGCTCACGCCGCAGGCAGCCAGGCTCCTGCGTGGGGCCGTGCGCTGCGGGCTCAACATTCTCGTGTCCGGCGCCACACACACCGGCAAGACCACGATGGTGGGCGCGTTGCTGGCGGCGGGCGAAGCGAGTGACCGCGTCATCACGGTTGAAGAGACCTTCGAGCTTGATGTGGTCACGCGCGACGTCGTCGCGCTCCAGTGTCGACCGCCCTCGCTCGAGGGCAGCGGCGAAATCACGCTCCGACGACTCGTGAAAGAGGCGCTCCGCATGCGGCCCGATCGGCTCGTGGTGGGCGAGGTGCGTGAGGCCGAGGCACTCGAGTTGCTCGTGGCGCTGAACTCGGGCGTCCCGGGCATGTGCACCATCCACGCGAACTCCGCCCGCGATGCCCTCGTCAAGCTTGCGACGCTACCCCTCCTCGCGGGCCGCAATATCGACGCGAGCTTCGTCGTGCCGACCATCGCCTCGACGATCGACCTCGTGGTGCATCTCGAGCACACGCCAACCGGCGGGCGCCGTGTCGCCGAGATCCTCGCCCCCACGGGCGCGGTGAATGCCGGGGTCATCGAAGCCACGACGCTATTCCGCCGTGAGCGCGAGGAGCTTGTCGCCACTGGCATGACACTGCAGCGCGACGAGAAGCTCCGTCGCCACGGCCTTGACGGCACGCAACTCATCGGGGCAGTCTCGTGACGGCCTGGCTGATCGCGATCGTCGCGGCGCTCGGCGTCGCCCTGTGTCTGTCAACCTGGATCTGGCCGCGCGAGCACGACGACGAGCTCGTGGCGCACTCACGACTCGGCTTCGTGGAAGATGCGCTGCTGCGCGCTGGCCTGCCGAAGTTTCCGGCCCTCGCGTTCATCGCGCTTGTCGCCGTGTGTGGCATCGCGACCGCCGCAATCGCACTGGCTCTGAGTGGCGTGATCGCCCTCGGGGTGCTCGGCGCGGTCGCAGGCTGCTGGCTTCCGATTCTTGCGATCCGCATGCGGGCGACAAAACGCCGGGAAGCACATCGGGGCGCCTGGCCAGACGCGGTCGACCATCTCATCGCGTCGATCCGCAGCGGCCTCGGCCTGCCCGATGCAGTGGCTCAGCTCGCGACTAAGGGACCAGAGACACTGCGCGACGACTTTGAGCAGTTTGTGCGTCGCTACCGCGCAACGGGTTCGTTCGCGACCGCGGTCGACGAAGTCAAGGAGCGGCTTGCCGACCCGGTGGGCGACCGTCTGCTCGAAACACTGCGCATGGCGCGCGACGTCGGCGGCACCCAGCTCGTGCCGGTGCTGCGCGCGTTCTCGGAACACCTGCGCGAAGCCCAGGCCGTGCGACACGAGGCAGAAGCACGGCAGGGATGGGTGGTGAACGCCGCTCGCTTGGGCGCGGTCGCGCCGTGGCTCGTACTCCTGCTGCTCGTGAGTCGGCCCGAGGCCGCGGCGGCCTACAACACCCCCGTCGGCTTCATCGTGATTCTGCTCGGGCTCGGCATCACGGTGCTGGCGTACCGCCTCATGATCGCTCTGGGCCGTATCCCGGATGAGGGACGGTGGTTCGCGTGATCACGTCGCAGCCGCTTGCGCTCGCCCTGCTACTCGGCACGGTACTTGGGCTTGGTCTCTGGTCGGTGGTCGCCACGCTGCCGCAGCTGCGTCGCCCCCGGCTGATCGACCGCGTCGCACCGCATCTCGTCGACATCGCACCAGCGGCGCGCGAGCACGCTCTGCGCCGAGTCATCGACCCGCTCCCAATCCTTGGGCAACTGCTTTCGCCGCTCATCGCGTGGTTACGTCGCATCCTCGGCGAGGTCATCGGCGGCAACGACCTCGTTGCCATGCGACTGCGCCAGGCGGGCCAGACGACGAGCGTCGAGCGATTTCGCACCCAGCAGGCAGTCTGGGCACTCGTCGGAATCGTGCTCGGTCTGGTGTTCGCCCTGGCAAGCCTCCGAAGCGCGGCCAACCAGGCGCTCGTCATCATCGTGATGCCACTCCTGGGCGGGGTGATTGCGGTCGCGGTCCGCGAACTGCTGCTGCGACACGCGGCGAGCGCCCGCATCCGCCGAATCGCAAGTGAGTATCCGACCGTGCTCGAGTTCATGAGCCTGTCGCTCGCCGCCGGCGAGGGAATCTTCGACTCGCTCGTGCGGGTGAGCGCGCTCGGTAACAGTGAGCTCGGGCGCGAGTTTGCGGGTGTGGTGCGCCGGGTTCGTGCCGGCGCCGCACTCGGCCCGTCGCTTCGGGAACTCGGCCGAGACCTCGGCTACGTCCCGCTTGCCCGCACCTGTGACCACCTGCTCACGGCGATGGAGCGCGGCGCACCACTTGTCGAGGTGCTGCAAGCCCAGGCGAGCGACGCGCGTGACCTTGGCAAGCGCGAGTTGCTCGAGGTCGCGGGCCGCAACGAGCTCCGCATGATGGTGCCGCTCGTCATGTTGATCCTCCCCGTCACGGTGCTCTTCGCGCTGTATCCGTCGTTCTTCATCATCTCCACCTCCTTCTAACGCCACCCGACACGCTCCACCGCATCGAAAGGAACCCCGTGCAACTCCTCCTCTGGCTCCAGACCACCCTGATCTCCGTGAGCGCGCGAACCCGCGACGAAGAACGCGGCGACGTACCCGGCTGGATCCTCATCGCCATCATGAGCGCGGGGCTGGTCGTGCTGATCTGGGCCCTCGCTGGTCCGCTCCTGACCCAGGTATTCGAAGATGCGGTCAATCGCGTCACGAGTAACTTCTGACCGGGGCGCGGCACCGGCCGAGTGGTCGCTCGTCGCCGGGATACTGACGCTGCTCTTCCTCACCGTCTTGCAGTTGGCGTTCTTCATGCACGTGCGCACGACGATCATCGACGCGGCGGCCGAAGGTGCGCGGGTCGCGGGGCTGCGAGAGGGCTCGCCCGCGGCCGGGGCCGAGCGCACCGAATACCTCGTCACGACCGCGCTTTCGGCGGCGTACGCGGAAGACATTGTCGTCTCGCAGACCGGCGGGCTCATTGAAGTGCGAGTCACCGCACCGCTGCCGTTCATCGGACTGCTCGGATTCCCGGACGGAATGGAGGTCGTCGCCCATGCACCGATGGAATGACCTCGTCCAGCGACTCGGCCAGCGGCTCGGCGACGAACGGGGCTCGGCAAGCCTCGAGTTTCTCGGCGTCGGTGTGTTACTGCTCGTGCCCGTCGCCTACGGCACCCTCACGCTTGGGCAGGCGGAACAGGCCGTGCTCGGTAGCGAACTTGGCGCGAGGAACGCGGCGCGCGTCCTGGCGGCCGACGGCATCGACCAACTCAGCCTCGCGAATCACCACATTACGATCGCCCTTGAGAATCATGGGCTCGACCCGGAACTCGCGTCGGTCGACGTGCGCTGTGCGCCAACCCCGGACTGCACGGTGGCGGGCGAGACACTGACTGTCACCGTGCGCTACGAACTCGAATTGCCACTGATGTTCGGCACGAGTGACTGGCTCAGCATCCCCGTGGAGGCGAGCAGCACATTTCCGCAACAGCGATTCGCGACGGGGGAGTGATGCACCGAAACGCCGCCGAAGACCGCGGTTCGATCACACCGCTCGCGATCGTCTATGTTGTCGTGGCGCTCCTCGTCGCGCTCGTCATCGCGGCCGCTGGCAGCCTCTACCTCGAGCGCAAGCAGCTGCTCGAGCTCGCGGATGCGGCCGCGCTCGCCGCTGCGCAGTCCTACGACCTCGACTCCGTCCACCTCGACGTCGACGGCGTGCGGGTGCAACTGGATCCCGAGCAGGTCCGTGAGCGAGCGGCCGACTACGTTGCCCGCTATGGACCCGAGGATGCGCGGGTCACGCAAGTGCACGTGAGCGGCGACACGGTCGCGATCACCGTGACCGGTACCTGGTACGCGCCGATCGTCAACGACGTCGTGCCGGCGACCATCGAGGTGACGGTGACGGCGACCGCAGTATCCGAACTCCGGTAGCTCGCACGATCAATCTGGGATAGATGCCGAATCTGTATGACTGATCGCAAACCTGTCTGATAGCTTTGGGTGTGATCCGACAGGTCACCTCAAAGGTGAAGGAACCATGACATACACGCCCGACACCATCTCCTCGATCACCCTCTCGACGCTGCGACTGCCCCTCGCACGCCCGATTTCCGATGCGAAGGTTCTCACCGGCCGGCAGAAGCCGATGACCGAGGTCATCTTTCTTATCGCTGAAATCGAGACCGCGCAGGGCTTCAACGGCCACGGCTTCAGCTACTCGAAGCGCGCAGGCGGCCCCGCCCAGTACGCTCACGCGAAGGAAGTTGCCTCGACCGTCATCGGCGAAGACCCGAACGACATCGAGAAGCTCTATACCAAGCTGCTCTGGGCCGGCGCATCCGTTGGTCGTGCCGGCGTCGCGACACAGGCGCTCGCCGCGATCGACATCGCGCTCTATGACCTCAAGGCGCGGCGCGCAAACCTGCCCCTCGCAAAGCTGCTCGGCAGCCACCGCGACTCGGTGCGCACCTACAACACCTTCGGCGGCTTCCTGAGCTCGCCCATCGACGAGGTCGTCGAGAACGCGTCGAAGTCGCTCGAGGCCGGCATCGGCGGCATCAAGATCAAGGTTGGCCTGCCCGACCGCAAGGAGGACATGGAGCGCGTGCGTCGCGTGCGCGAGCACGTCGGCCCCAACGTGCCGATGATGGTCGACGCGAACCAGCAGTGGGACCGCGCAACGGCGATGCGCCTCGGCCGCCAGCTCGAGGAGTACAACCTCGTGTGGATCGAGGAGCCGCTTGACGCCTACGACTTCGAGGGCCACGCCGAGCTTGCTCGCGCCCTCGTCACGCCGATCGCCACCGGTGAGATGCTCGCCTCGGTCGGCGACCACAAGCAGCTCATCGCAGCGCGCGGCTGCGACACGCTGCAGCCCGATGCCCCGCGAGTCGGCGGCATCACCAACTTCCTGCGCATCCTCGCCCTTGCCGACGAGGCGGGCCTCGACATCGCACCGCACTTTGCGATGGAGATCCACGTGCACCTCGCCGCGTGCTACCCCCGCGAGACTTGGGTCGAGCACTTCGACTGGCTCGACCCGCTGTTCGAGGAGCGCCTCGAGACCCGTGACGGCCGCATGTTCGTGCCTGAGCGCCCGGGCCTCGGCATCACCTTCAGCGACCAGGCTCGCGCGTGGGTGACCGAGTCGGTCACGGTCACCGAGCGTGGTTAGCTAATCGCATGACGCGAGCCGAAGAGATTGCCGACGACCTCGCCGCAAGAATCGTTGCGGGCGAAATCGCGCCGGGGGAGCGGCTGCCGAGCGAGCAGCGCCTCACGGAGGCCTACGGCGCAAGCCGCACGGTGATTCGCGAGGCGGTTCACCGGCTGCAATCTCGGGGCCTCGTGCACACCAAGGTGGGGTCGGGGAGTTACGCCCTGGCCCCACCTGCGCCCCGGGCGGACGATGCCGACTGGCTCACCGCATCCGGGTCGGAGGAGCGTGCAGAACTGCACGAGTTCCGTATCGCCCTTGAGGCCGAATCGGCAGCCCTCGCCGCGCGACGGGCGTCAGCGCGGCAGCTCGCGGCGATCGCTCGCGCGCTCGAACGACTCGCCGACGCGAGCCGCCCCGCAGACACCGTCGAGGCCGACGTCGCCTTTCACCGGGCCGTTGCCGAAGCCGGGGCCAACCGCTTCCTGCTCGAAGCGACCGACCGGCTCGGGCCCCGCGCGATCGTGCTGCCCCCGGCTCGCCTGACGGATTCGCACCGTGCCGCCACCGCGGCGATGCTCGCCGAACACGGCGCGGTGCTCACCGCGATCGAGGCGCAGGATGCGGTGGGAGCGAACGCGGCCATGCGGGCACACTTACTTGCCTCGGTCGCGCGCCGCGAACACGACGCCTGACCCCGACCGCGCACGAGTAGGCTGGAGGGATCATGATCAATCTCGACTTTTCCGCCGAGATCGCTGACTTGCGGTCGACGTTTGCCTCGATCACCGAGGTGCTCAACCCGGAGGCGCTCGCCGCTCGGGCGCAAGAGCTTGAGGCCGTTGCCTCGGCCCCCGACCTGTGGGACGACGTCGAGAATGCGCAGCGGGTCACGAGCGACTTGTCGCACGCGCAGGCCGACCTCAAGCGCATCCAGAGCATTGAGGCGCGCCTCGACGACCTCGAAGTGCTCATCGAACTTGCCAACGAGGGCGACGACGAGGCGACCGCGGCCGAGGCGAAGCAGGAGCTCGAAGCGGTCACGAAGGTGATCGGTGACCTCGAGGTGCAGACGCTGCTCGACGGTGAGTTCGACCCTCGCCCCGCCGTTATCACGATTCGCGCCGGCGCCGGCGGCGTCGACGCCGCGGACTTTGCCGAGATGCTGCTGCGCATGTACACGCGCTGGGCTGAGCAGCACGACTATCGGGTCAACGTGCTCGACACCTCGTACGCCGAGCAGGCCGGCGTGAAGTCGGCCACGTTTGAGGTTGACGAACCGTACGCCTTCGGCACCCTCTCGGTCGAGGCGGGCACGCACCGCCTTGTGCGGATGAGCCCGTTCAATTCGGCCGGCTCGCGCGAGACGAGCTTCGCCGCGGTCGAGGTCGTGCCGCTGATCGAGCAGGCGGACCACATCGACATTCCCGACAACGACATTCGCGTCGACGTGTTCCGGTCGTCGGGCCCCGGCGGCCAGNTCACGCACCTGCCGACGGGCATCGTCGTGAGCTGCCAGAACGAGAAGTCGCAGATTCAGAACCGGGCCGCCGCGATGCGCGTGCTCCAGTCGCGCCTGCTGCTGCAGCGCCGCGAAGAGGAAGAGGCGAAGAAGAAGGAACTCGCGGGCAACATCACCGCGAGCTGGGGCGATCAGATGCGCTCGTACGTGCTCGCCCCCTACAAGATGGTGAAGGACCTCCGCAGCGGTCACGAGTCGGGCAATCCCGATCGCGTGTTCGGCGGCGATCTCGATGAGTTCATCTCGTCGGGCATTCGCTGGCGCAAGACGACCCAGTCGGAATCCATGTAGCATCGGCGCGAACGGGGTTTCTCGAAGGAGCCAGCCGGCCACTGCAAAGGAGCATGACCGTGTCCCACGAAGTAGGCACACCGCAGCCACGCCAGAAGCGTGAGTTCTTCGGCTCGCGCAATATGTTCATCCTCGCGGCCATCGGCTCGGCCGTTGGGCTCGGCAACATCTGGCGGTTCCCGTACGTCGCCTACGAGAACGGTGGCGGCGCCTTCATCGTGCCGTACGTCATCGCGGTGGTCTGCGCGGGCATCCCGCTGCTCTTCTTTGACTACGTGATCGGGCACCGCTACGGCGGCTCAGCGCCGCTGTCGATGGCCCGCATCTCGCGCTGGCTCGAGACTATCGGTTGGTGGCAGGTGCTCATCTGCTTCATCATCGGGCTCTACTACGCGGTCATCGTGGCCTGGGCCGCGATGTTCATGATCTACTCGATCACCGGCGCGTGGGGCGACGACGCGAACGGCTTCTTCTTTAACGACTTCTTGCAGATGAGCGACACGGTCGCATTCACCGGCGAGTTCGTCGGCCACATCTTCTGGCCAGAGCTCATGGTGTGGGTCGTGACCTTCATCGTCATCTTCCTCGGGGTGAACAAGGGCATCGCCGGCGCCAACCTCATCTTCATGCCGCTGCTTGTGATCATGTTTGTGATCATGGTGGTGCAGGCCCTCTTCCTCCCCGGCGCGATGGACGGCCTCAACGCGTTGTTCACACCAGATTGGTCGGCGCTCGGGCGCGGCGAGGTGTGGGCCGCGGCTGTGGGCCAGATCTTCTTCTCGCTCTCGGTCGGTTTCGGCATCATGATTACCTACGCGTCCTACCTCAAGCGCAAGTCCGACCTCACCGGATCGGGCCTTGTCGTGGGCTTTTCGAACTCGGCGTTCGAGATCCTCGCGGGCATCGGCGTGTTTGCGGCGCTCGGCTTCATGGCTCAGGCTGCCGGCACCACAGTGGATGAGACGGCGACCTCGGGCATCGGCCTCGCATTCGTGGCGTTCCCAACGATTATTTCGCAGGCGCCGCTTGGTGCACTCATCGGCGTGCTCTTCTTCGGCTCGCTCGTGTTTGCCGGGTTCACGTCGATGGTGTCGATCATCGAAGTCGTCGTCGCCGGCGTGCGCGATAAGCTCGGGCTCACCCGCCAGGTCGCCTCGCTCGTGGTTATCGTGCCGATGGCGATCATCTCGCTGCTGCTGTTCCCGACGACCGCCGGCCTGTACTTCCTCGACGTGTTCGACGCGTTCGTCAACCAGTACGGCATCCTCGCCGCCGCGTTGGTGGCGATCATCTGCGTTGGCTGGATCTGCGGCAAGTTGCCACTGTTCTCGCGCCACCTGTCCAAGCTCTCGAGCATCCCTGCCAACTGGGTCTGGATTCTCTTCGTGGGCGCGATCGTGCCGCTCGCGCTCGCCTACATGCTCTACACGCAGCTCACGAAGGACCTCTCGAGTGTCTACGGCGGGTACCCGCCCGAGTTCGTCGCGGTGTTCGGCTGGGGCATGGTGATCGCGCTCGTCGTGGTCGCGATTATTCTCGCGGCCCTGCCTTGGTCGAGACGCATCGACACGGGCTTTGACGAGGCGGCGGAAGATGCTGAGGTTGACGAGATTTACGAGGCGCGACTCGCCCGCGAACGCGACGAGCGGAGCGCAACGAACGGAACGGAGGCCACGTCATGAACGGCGATGCAATCGTCATGATGGTTGTCGCAATTGTCGTGATCTGGGGAGGGATGGTTGCTGCGTTCATCAACCTTCGCCGGCGCAGCACAGATGGTGATGACTAACCGCGCGTCGCGCGGCTAATCGCCGCGGCGCCCCGTAGCGTATGGGGCGTCATGATTAGATTCGATCACGTCTCCAAGGTCTACCGCGAGCAGCACGGCGCTGCGCTCGACGACGTGACCTTCGAGATTCTCCGAGGCGAATTCGTCTTCCTTGTCGGTCCGTCGGGCTCGGGCAAATCCACCGTGCTGCGGCACGTGCTGCTCGAGGAGCACCCCACAGACGGCCAGGTGCACGTACTCGGCCAGGATCTCAGCAAGATCTCCAACCGCAAGGTGCCCTTCTACCGCCGCAACGTCGGCATGGTTTTTCAGGACTTTCGCCTCCTCGTCAACAAGACGGTCTACGAGAACGTCGCGTACGCGCAGAAGGTGATCGGACGTTCGCGTGCCCACATTCGTCGCTCGGTGGCGGATGTGCTCGACACGGTTGGTCTCGCCGGCAAAGAAGATCGCTTCCCCCACGAGCTCTCCGGCGGTGAGCAGCAGCGCGTCGCGATTGCCCGCGCTGTGGTGAACAAGCCCGCGATCCTGCTCGCCGACGAGCCCACCGGTAACCTCGACCCGGCGACCTCGCGCGAGATCATGCGCGTGCTCCGGCGAATCAATAAGAACGGCACCGCCGTGCTGATGGCCACGCACGACGTGTCAGTCGTCGACGAGGAGCGTCAGCGGGTACTCGAACTCGCCGATGGTGAGCTCGTCCGCGACGAGGCGGGCGGCGTGTACACCCCCGAGATCGTCATTTACGAAGAGCCCGAGGCGCCCGAGGTGGCGACGAAGCGCAAGCCAACCATCGCCGAGTCGATGGCGGCGCGTGTCGCAGAACCAGACCAGCGCGCCCACCACGCCGACTCCGATATCGACTCGCCCACCTCGCGCCTCACCGAGGACGACGATGGCGAAGAACTCGAGCACAATATCGACGGCACCGCGAGCAATGGGGGTGAGCGCTAATGTTCGGCTTCATCATGGGCGAGATGTGGCAGGGCCTGCGCCGCAACACCTCGATGGTCATCTCGGTGATCCTCGTCACGTTCGTCTCGCTGACCTTTGTCGGCGCCGCGATCCTGCTGCAGTTCCAAATCCAGAGTATGAAAACGTACTGGTACGACCGGGCGCAGGTCGCAGTCGACTTCTGCACCGAGCAGTCACAGTCACCAAACTGCACCGGCGGCGTCGCGACGCAGGATCAGATCGATGCGGTCGAGACGGAACTCCAGGGAGACGCGCTGTCGCCATACGTGAACGAGTACTTCTTTGAGTCGCAGGACGACGCCTACGGGCGATTCGTCGAGCAGTTCAAGGACGACCCGCTCGTCTCGTTCGTGACGCCCGAGCAGCTCAACCAGGCGTTCTGGGTGAACATGGTCAACCCCGAGGACTCCGACATCGTCATCCAATCGATCACCGGCATGCCCGGCGTCGAATCGGTGACCGACCAGCGGCAGTTCCTCGACGGTATCTTCGCCGTGCTCAACGGCGCGAGCATCACCGCGTTCGCGGTCGCGCTCGTCATGCTCGTCGCGGCCGTCTTGCTCGTGGCCACGACCATCCGTCTCTCGGCCTTCTCGCGCCGACGCGAGCTGCGCATCATGCGCCTCGTTGGCGCCTCGAACGGCTTCATTCAAGCGCCGTTCATCCTCGAGGGTGTGTTTGCCGGCCTGGTCGGTTCGCTGTTCGCGGCAGCGGCCGTGCTCGGGGGCACGCACTTCTTCGTGCAGGGGTACCTCCAGCCCCGGATGCCGGGGATGCAGCTGGTCTCGATTTGGCCGGAGGCGGCGATCTCCGCCGGCGTTGTCGTCGCCATCGGCGTCCTCTTGGCGGGGCTCGCCTCGAGTATGTCGATTCGCCGCTACCTTCGCGTCTAGCGGACCGGTTGATCGCATCCGTGGCAAGGCCCTAGACTAAGACTTTGCCCGGAACAGCGACGAGCCGGCGGAGGAGGACGCGATGGCGAAGAAGCAAGACGATGGTCGTCAGGTCGTGGCGTCGAACCGCAAGGCGCGGCACGACTACAACATCGAAGACACCTACGAAGCAGGCATGGTGCTGACCGGCACCGAGGTTAAGGCCCTGCGGCAAGGCCGCGCGTCACTTGTCGACGGCTTCGCGCACGTCGAGAACGGCGAGATGTGGCTCGAGGCGGTCTTCATCCCCGAGTACTTCCAGGGCACGTGGAACAACCACGCGCCGCGCCGCAAGCGCAAGCTGCTGCTGCACCGCGACGAGATTCGCAAGATCTCCGGCAAGACCCGCGAGGGCGGCTACACGATCGTGCCGTTGCAGCTGTACTTTGTTGACGGCCGCGCGAAGGTTGAGATCGCGGTCGCCAAGGGGAAGCGCGAGTTCGACAAGCGGCAGGCGCTCCGTGAGCGACAGGACAGCCTTGAGGCGCGTCGCGCCATGCGATCCCGCGGCTACGTGGGCGAGGGCTAGGTGTACTGCCCGGAGACGTTGANGAGCCGCCACGGCCCTGGCGGTCGTGTAGCGACACCACAGTGGTCGTCAGACAAGTGACTGTTTCTGGGCCGGGGCTTCCCTAGGGTGGGTGCATGCCCGTTTGGCAGCCAGCTATCCCGCAAGGGTTGCGCCCCCATCTCCTTTCCTGGGTGGGGTACGACTTCACCAGTACCGACACCGTCCACCACGGGGTTCCCTCGATGGGCGTCACGGTGGTGCTGTCGCTCGCAGAGCCCATCGACTGTGGCTGGCTTCATGGCGACGCGCGGCATCTCTGTGACGTACTAGTCTCCGGCCTGCACACCACTCCGGCTCTGATCCAGTCGAGGGGACGCCAGCAGGGCCTCGAATTGTCGCTCCACCCGCTCTCGACCCGTCGGCTTCTCGGGCTGCCGGCCGGGGAACTGGCCGGCTC
Source organism: Gulosibacter sediminis (assembly GCF_014904065.1). Lineage (GTDB taxonomy): Bacteria > Actinomycetota > Actinomycetes > Actinomycetales > Microbacteriaceae > Gulosibacter > Gulosibacter sediminis. The sequence continues at coordinate 36,239 of NZ_JACXJG010000032.1, forward strand.
GATGGTTGATGTGAATGATCTCTCGTGGCCCAGGCACCTGCTCGACCAGCTGCGGCAGTCAACGTGGCCACGACGGTTCCACCTCTTGGCGGCATTCCTCACCAAGAGGCTGGAGCAGCATCCTCATGCACCGCGCGCAGACCTGGTCGAGGCACTCGCGCGGATCCATCGGACCCGAGGCACGATCCCCATCTCCGGCCTGGCTCAGGACGTTGGCCTGTCCAGACGGCGGCTCTCAAGCCTGTTCGACCTCGAGACCGGTCTCTCGCCCAAGCAGGTGGCGCGCATCGCTCGCTTCACCCACGCCAAAGACTTGGTCCAGCGTGGCGCCCAGCCCTCGGACGTCGCGGCGATGGCCGGCTACAGCGACCAACCGCACCTGTCCCGGGAATGGAAGTCGATGACTGGATGGACGCTGCGCCAGTCGAAGGACGATTTCCCATTGCTTCAAGACACCGACATGCTTCCGGCGTGAGGCTAGAGCCATGACGACACCACAGCTGTTCCACTGCCTGCGCTATACAGACGCCGATCGAGGCATCGACTTCCTCCAAGCCATCGGCTTCACCACCGCCATGATCGTGCGGGATCCTGATGACGCGACCTTGGTGGCCCATGCGCAACTTGCCTGGCGTGACAACGGGGGCATCATGCTCGGCTCTGTTCGGGACGATGACCCGCATTACGGGCCGGGGATCTGCAACCTGGTGGTCGCCAGTGATGAGGACGTGGACAGCCTCTTCGCCGCAGCCCTGGCACACGGCGCGACCACCGTCACGGAGCCCAACGACGCCCCCCACGGAGGGCGCAACGCATGTGTCGCTGACTTCGATGGCCACTGGTGGAACCTCGACTCCTACCCGGGAGCCTGAGCCGGGGAACACCCCTCGACACCGTCATGTGGCACGGCTCACGAGTTCGTGCACATCTCAATGAGCCCTGGCCCACACAATCTCGCCGCCCGCGGCGGCAACTGGCCTTCCTGGGCGGCGCATGCCCCCAGGAAGGCCTCGTCATGTCCCTGAATCGTGTCGTGTTTGATGGAGGGTGAACCTATCCGGAAGGAACCCTCGGCAACATGCCCGTCCCTTATCCCGCGGAGATCCGCGAACGCGCAGTCCGGCTCGTGATCGAGGCTCGGCAGAACCCCGCAACTCGTGACGGTGCGATCACGAGGATCGCAAAGCAGCTCGATCTCCTCCCGGAGACAGTCCAAAAGTGGGTGCGTCGCGCCGAGATCGATGAAGGCATCCGCCCGGGTACGACCACCGAGGAGTCCTCGCGCATCGCGGAACTCGAACGTGAGGTGCGCGAACTGCGTCGCGCAAACCAGATCCTGAAGAGCGCGTCGGCTTTCTTCGCGGCGGAGCTCGACCGCCCCTCACGATGACCGAGAAGACCGCGTATATCGACGCGCATCGCGACGAGTTCGGGGTCGAGCCGATCTGTCGGGCACTTGAGGAGACACCCGCCCAGATCGCCCCGTCCAGCTACTACGCAGCAAAGACCAGGCCGCCATCAGAACGCGCCCAGCGTGATGGGGAACTTTGCACGATGATCTCTTGCATCCATGCCGAGAACTACGGGGTCTACGGGGTGCGGAAGATCCATGCCGCGCTGAGACGTGAGGGTGAACGTGTCGCGGAATCAACCGTGCGCAGACTGATGCGGCAGCTCGGACTCCGCGGGATCTCGCGAGTAAAGGGGCCCAGGACGACGAAGCCTGCGCCGGAGACCGGCCGGCCGTTGGATCTCGTGAACCGGCAGTTCACCGCTGATCGGCCGAACGAGCTCTGGGTTGCCGACATCACCTACGTCAGGACGTTCTCGGGGTGGGTGTACGCGGCGTTCGTGCTCGACGTGTACTCGCGCATGATCGTCGGTTGGCAGCTCTCCACCCGTCTCTACACCGATCTCGCGCTCGACGCGTTACGGATGGGAATCTGGCGACGCCAGAGAGCAGGGCACGATCTCGCCGGACTGACGCATCACAGCGACAGGGGCGTGCAATATCGAGCCATTCGCTACACGGAACGGCTCGCGGAGTGCGACGCGGTCGCGTCAGTCGGGTCCAGAGGCGACAGCTACGACTGTCAGTCTCTTTCT
>NZ_JACXJG010000033.1:0-323 GCF_014904065.1 Gulosibacter sediminis
ACCGAATGTCCGAAGAGCCACTTTACTCCATTCACTACTTTGGCATGTCGTGGGTTGCACAATGAAACATCCGGACACACGCCGGGTGGACGTCCTCCAACTGGGCTCTTCGACAAGCCCAGGGACCGGCCAGCTTAAGGAGCCGACAGCGTCAGTGTCCGAAGGCCTCCGCGAGCCACCAGGAGCCGCCGTCGGAGGCGATGCGCGCGTCGATGACGATCGGGCCGTCGCCGCTTTCGAGCCACTGCCGCACCGGCTCGAGGTCCTCAAGCGACCGCACGGTCACGCCCTCCGCCCCGAACCCGCGCGCGATCGACGCGATG
>NZ_JACXJG010000034.1:0-366 GCF_014904065.1 Gulosibacter sediminis
AACCAAACCTTCAGCAGACCCCAGCATCAGCTCGCGAAGCTCGAGGACGTATTCGACCAGCACCCCGACGACCTCGCCGTCGAGATTGCCTGGGACATCTACCAGCGCGCCGTTGCCTGCTACCGACACAAGGACCCGGCGCGCGGGAAGAAGATCCTCGAGGCCGTGATCGCGGGGCTCACCAGCGGCGTTCCGAAGGATCTGCCCGAGTTGATCAGCCTCGGCCGCACGATCACGCGCCGCGCTGCCGACGTCCTCGCGTTCTTCGACCACCCCGGCACGTCCAACGGCCCGTCCGAGGCGATCAACGGTCGCCTTGAGCACCTCCGCGGCACCGCGCTGGGCTTCCGGAACCTGACCCACTAC
>NZ_JACXJG010000034.1:378-11346 GCF_014904065.1 Gulosibacter sediminis
AACCACGCTCACATCAATCGGTGCAAGGGCGGAGCGGCGACGGTGAATGCTTGGGTCAACACGCTGACAAGAAGGTGCCTCTCCTACGTGGTCCCTATTGCCGGTTCCTCGCTGTCGGAGACCTTGATGTCGAGGTCATCTGCAGTCCGTGCTTAGGTTGAAACAAGCCCGGTGCGTTTGGGCACTCCGTGCTGGGCCCGGTTGTGAGGCCGGCCTTCTCCCCACCTGATGACAATCCGCCGCCTGCGATGCATCGCACGTCGTGTCAACGTAGGTGGGACGGATCGAATATGCTGACGTTACGAGCGGGAACTTCGTTGAAATTCTGCGCATTGCTATCGCAGATTGATCGGTAATTCTCGCGGTGATTGCTGACGAATTACCTGCGTTGGCACTACGTTGAGAGGGGAACGGTGCATATGCCTGATGGACTCGGGTACGGTCGAGGCGACTCAGTCCCTCACACTGTGCGACAGCAAGACTTGGAGCGCTACAAAGAGCGTTTCCGTCGAGAGACGCAGTACGGTGCCGAGCTTCTGAGCTATCTCGAACAGTCGAACTGCGGAACCTGGCGATGTGAGCAAGATGAAGCCGATCCGCGGCGTTGGTGGATTAATGTAACGTTACAAGAAACCGTTGCGGATATGTTTGATGCTCACTTAGAAATACAGTTGGTATATGCCGAGTACCAAACGGTAGAGCCCCGGCTTCTAGAACTTATCCAACGTAGGATCTCGACCAACGCTCGCGTTGATCATGGGTTATTCATGATTGCGAGTCTCGACCCCGATGTTGATCGTCTTCTTCGGCGTCGCCGAGGTGAATTTGCCGCAATTGATTTGCATCTCGGTGACCTGGGCAAGAACTCTCCGGATATCCGTCAGCGGATGTCGACAGTCCTTTCTTCGGTTGACCACTACGATATGTCAACTCCTGTGCACAACCCGGCTGGGTTCTTTGGTCGCATCGCTGAATTTGAGCAGATTGTCTCCGACATCAAGCGGGGTCAATCAATCGGGGTGTTCGGGCTTCGAAAAACTGGGAAGACGTCGCTGTTGAATTTTGTGCATCGCAGCCGGATGGAGGCGCGCAGGCCGGTTGCATTGATTGATGTTAGTGGTCTTTCGAATGCAGATCAGTTTCGACTAACGCTTCTTGAAAAATCCTGGAAGGCGGTAAAAGACCTGGGCGTATCCACCAAAGATATGCCTCGACTGCGAACCCTGAGCCGTGAAGGGGAATTGAAAGTCAATATAGAACTGATGCGGTTGCAGTGGCTTTCCGATCTTGAGCTACTATCCCGTCATGCAAACGGCCGACTTGAGATTTTTATTGATGAAATCGACCAGTTGCATCCCGATAGGTCGCACTTGGGCGACGAAGCGCATGAAATGTTGGTCACTCTTACACAGTTGCGTGGATTGATTCAGAGTCCCGATCCGAATGTTGGTCTTGTGCTCATTTGTGCAGGTGTCGACCCCGCGATTTTCGAACGGCCTCTATTAGGGGGAGGGCAAGATAATCTGCTCTATAAACTTGTCCGTCTCTTGTATCTGGCGCCACTGTCGAGAGACGAGATGGCGGAAATGGTTCGAGATCTTGGGCGTCGGATGGGAGTTCGTGTGCGTCAACATGACGTCATTGACTTCCTGTTTGAAGAGTACGGTGGGCATGCGCTATTAACCCGCAAAGCTTGTTCTCTTGCGGTGAAGCGGCGTCGCGGCGGCGAAATTCCATGGCATATGTCACTTGAAGATGTACGAGCCAGCTCACTGGATGAATCCGATGGCTCACCATTTCGTCAAGCTTCGGAAATTCTTGAATCTTTCGCAGAATGGTTTCCGGGCGAGGCGGAGCTATTGCGTGAACTTTGGTCAGCTGACCCAGAGGACCGAGAACTTGCCGCCAGTATTATCGCTGAGAACCCGCGGCAACTGACGCATGCGGAGCCGTATGGTCTCGTGAACTCCGGAACAACTGAACCACGAATTCGTGCGATCGGGAGGGCTGTCGGTGCCGGCTATTAGGTGGCTCCCGAGCGAGGAAACTTGGATACAAGGTATTTCCGAGCGCGTGCTCGACGGTGAGGTAGTACTTGTTCGCTCCCTCCCACGCTGGGGGCTCACATCCGTGTGCTCCGCAGTTTCTGGTCATCTTGGTCCATCGGCCGTGACAGTGGATGGTCGGTTAGAGGGTGAACGTGGTCAGGAACAACTGCGTGATCGTATCGACACGGATGTCTCGACTGCTATTGAAGAAGAGAGATGCGCTCAGGTCGTTTTTGATAACTATGGTCATGCCATAAGACGATCTCAGGGTGGAAAACTCCACTCGATGCTTTACCGTCTACTTGTGGATTCTTTGCCTGCGCGGGATACGGGGGCACTCTTGGTTGCACGCTTCAGTGACACCCTGGATCCTGGCTTCTCGGGCAGCCCGCTCTTGAGTAGGGCGCATGTAGAAACCCTCCCGGCCTTGACCGAGGAGGATGCACAGGAGCTGCAACCGGGTACAGATCTCACTGAACTCAAAGAACTTGTTGGCGAATCTACATGGCTTGCACGGCGATTTCTTGGGGCGGATGCGCGCCAAGGTCGGCTTCGCGCTATCGAACACCTCAATAATGACTCTCGCAGGATAGCGGCGACGTTGCCGTCGAGTGCAGCCGAAGTCTTGTTAGGAACACGGCGACTGGCGGACTGTGACCCAAACAGCCTTGAAGCGTTGCGATGCTTGGGTACCCTTGGTCATGATGGTGAATTTAAGCTCTCCAGACTTGTTGAAGACTCACAACTATTAAGCAAAGTCCGCTCGGAGAGCCCTGGGTGGCCGAGCACGCGCGAAAGCTCGATCCGTCGGTTTGCCGAATTGTTGAGCGATAGCGATCGGGCGATGTGGGTGGATCGATACTTGTTCGCCAACGCCGACGAGGTGGGGTCATTTCTCAAAGATTTGAGGCAAGTGTCGAAAACGGCACTTCGCCTTCTAGTGAGTGATGACCCGTGCCGTGAGGGATTTGCTCAGGAGATTTCAGATGCAGTTCAAGGGTTGCCTGACGTCGAAGTTCGTTTCATGTCCCGATCCGACCGGCGACGTCTGCACGATAGGCACTTAGTTTTTCCTACGACCAAGTCGGGTGTGGTGATCCCAACCGCGGGCGTGATTCTCGGAATCGATGATCCCGGCTCGGCTGTTTCTGTTCCCATGCCGTCCCTTGCGGTGAACTACACGGAGTTTTGGGCTCGGGGTGACCGGGTCTTTCCGAACGATCTTTGATGACCAGGGGAGCAACGGATCACACGCCACGTCGCGTATTCCTCGTGGCGCGGAGAGCTGAGCCTGCTATCGGTCGGCCACAGCTCTGTGAAGTCGCTTCCCGCGACAGCAACGCAAAAACTGAGCATGGCGTGTAGGAGAATGATCCAATGAAGTATGTAGGTTGCGTTCGTCTCGAGCCGTCAATTTTGCTGCGGACGATGGTGTGACGATGGCCCTCAAGAAGTCAGATCTGTATAGCTCGCTCTGGGCCGGAGCGGACGAGCTCCGTGGTGGGATGGACGCCAGTCAATACAAGGACTACGTGTTGACGCTGCTGTTCGTGAAGTATGTCTCCGACAAGGCCAAGGCCGATCCGTACGCAGATATCGAGGTGCCGGAAGGTGGATCCTTCGATGACCTGGTCGAGCTGAAGGGACAGCCAGACATTGGCGAGCGGGTCAACGTCGCCATCCGCAGGCTGGCCGACGCCAACGACTTGCAGGGCGTCATCAACAACGCTGACTTCGATGACCCGGACAAGCTCGGCAAGGGCAAGGAGCTGGTTGACCGCCTCACCAAGCTGATCGGAATCTTCCAGGACCTCGACTTTACGGGTTCGCGCGCCGAAGGTGACGACCTGCTGGGCGATGCCTACGAGTACCTGATGCGGCACTTCGCCAGCGAGTCGGGTAAGAGCAAGGGCCAGTTTTATACGCCCGCCGAGGTCTCGCGCGTCATGGCTGCCCTCATTGGTGTCAAGTCGGACACGCCGAAATCGGCCACCGTCTATGACCCGACCTGTGGCTCTGGTTCCCTGCTCCTCAAGGTCGCCGATGCATCCCCTCACGGTCTGACCATCTATGGCCAGGAGAAGGACAACGCGACACGGGCGCTGGCCGTGATGAACATGGTGCTACACGGCAACGCAACAGCGGACATCCGCCAGGGTGACACAATCACGAGCCCGCAGTTCCTCCGCGGCAACGAGCTGCAGACGTTCGACTACTTGGTCGCGAACCCACCGTTCAGCGTCAAGTCGTGGAACAACGGCCTCGAGAACGAGTACGGGCGCTTCGACGGCTACGGACGTCCTCCAGAGAAGAACGGCGACTACGCCTTTCTGCTCCACATGATCAAGAGTTTGAAGAGCATTGGTAAGGGTGCAGTGATCCTGCCGCACGGTGTGCTTTTCCGAGGCAACGCCGAAGCAACGATCCGCAAGGAGTTGATCAAGCGAGGGTATATCAAGGGAATCATCGGGCTTCCGGCGAACCTCTTCTATGGCACCGGCATTCCGGCCTGCATCATCGTGCTCGATAAGGAGAACGCGGTCGGGCGCACTGGCATCTTTATGGTCGACGCCAGCAAGGGATTCACGAAGGACGGCAACAAGAACCGCCTACGCCCGCGCGACATGCACCAGATCATCGACACGTTTACGAAGCAGCTAGACGTGCCTCGGTACTCGCGCATGGTGCCGCTGAGTGAGATCGCAGATCCGAAGAACGACTACAACCTCAACATCCCCCGCTTCATCGACAGCTCGCAGCCCGAAGACATCCAGGATCTGCATGCCCATCTCAAGGGCGGGATCCCGAATCGTGACCTCGACGCCCTGCAGCCGTATTGGGATGCGTTCCCTGCCCTCCGCTCGACGCTCTTCAAGCCGCTTCGCGAGGGGTATAGCGAGCTGAGGGTCGACAAAGCAGATATTCAGGCTACTATCACTGACTCGGATGAGTATGCGGCCTTCGTCAGCAACACAAACGCAATCGTCGGTCGCTGGTGGAACAGCCACGGGGCGCTCCTGCAGAAAATTACGCGCACCACTCGCCCTGCTGACCTGATCGCTGAACTGGGCGACAGCCTGCTCGAAGCCTTCCGGGAGCAGCCGCTCATTGATGAGTATGGCGTGTACGAGCAGCTGATGAGCTATTGGCACGATGTCTTGCACGACGACGTCGCTCTGATCATGGGCGAAGGCTGGGACGGCGCCGCCAAACCGCGCGCTGCTCGCATTCTCGGATACGATAAGAACAAGAAGCCGAAGCACGAGGTCGCGCACATGACCTTCGGCACCCGTGCCAATGCGAAGCGCTGGGTGATGGACCTGATCCCGCCTGAGCTGATCGTCGCGCGCTATCTTGCCGACGTGCAGACCCCGCTCGATGCACTGGATGCTGAGGTCGAAGCGGCCGGTCAGGCTATCGAGGAGTACGTCGAAGAGTACGCCGTCGAAGAAGGACTGCTGTTCGACGCAACCGACGATGACGGCAAGGTCACCAACAAGACCGCCACCGACCGACTCAAGGCGGCCAAGGCGGAGGGCGCCGACAGCGACGAGATCCAAGCCCTAGCCCAAGTTGTCGGACTGTTTAAGGCAGAGACCGCCGCAAAAAAGGTCGCGAAGGACGCCCGAGTCGAACTCGACCAGCAGACACTCAAGCAGTACGCCCAGCTGACTACTGCCGATATTCAGAAACTAGTCATCGATGAGAAATGGGGCGGCCGTGTGATCGCTGGGGTACAGGCGGAGCGTGCGGCGCTGATTCAGACGCTCGTGCAGCGGCTGAACGTGCTTGGCTCCCGCTACGAACAAACGGTGGGTGACCTTGATGGTGAAGTCGAGGCTCTGACCGCGAAGGTCGCTGCCCACCTGGCGGCGATGGGGGTAGCCGACTGATGGACTGGACAGTATCCACGCTGGGTGACATCGGTGAGACGCTGATCGGCTTGACGTACTCGCCCTCACAAGTAAGCACGACAGGAGGAACCCTTGTCTTGCGTTCGTCAAACATTCAGGATGGTCAGCTGGCCCTCGACGACACCGTCTACGTGGATGCGCCGATCTCCGAGAAGATTCGCGTTCATCGCTCTGACATCTTGATTTGCGTCCGAAATGGCAGTCGCCCGTTAATCGGCAAGAGCCTATATCTTGACGAGCGAGTTGAAGGTGAGACCTTCGGCGCCTTCATGGCGGTCTTCCGTTCTCCGTTGAACGACTACTTGCGCTACTTCTTCCAGTCAGAAGAATTCAAACGTCAAGTCGAGGAACACCTCGGCGCCACCATCAACCAGATCACCAACAAGAGCCTGAAAGGCTTTGAAGTTGCCTACCCGGGGTATCGAGAGCGCTTTGAGATCGCTCGACGTCTTGCGGATGTCGATGCTTTGGTAGGGGCGCTGACGCAACTCATCACCAAGAAGCGCGCCATCAAGCAAGGCATGATGCAGNTTAACTGCACGTACACGACTTCCAGGCTTTTATGAGGCCTGGCAAAGCGTGACTTTTGGTGATGTGACACGGATCCAAAGAGGGTCTACGCTTACGCGGGCTCAAGCAGGAGAAGGGCAAATTCCGGTAGTAGCTGGAGGCAAGAGACCTGCCGGATTTACCGATCGAGCAAATCGAACTGGCAGGACGATCACCATCAGCGCTTCGGGTGCTTCCGCTGGCTACGTGGCTGTATATGACGGGCCGATTTTTGCATCCGACTGCTCGACAATTAGTAGATCGAAGTCTTTCAATCTCGACTATATCTACTACAGCCTCTTGTTGCGGCAAGATGTCATTTATCGCGCGCAGACCGGAGGGGCGCAACCGCACATTCATCCGAAGGACATTTATCCAATCGGGCTTCAGCTGCCGAGGAGCGTTGATGAGCAGAATGCCATTTCTCAGTTGCTCCGTGACGTCGACGACGAAATCGCTGCTCTCGAACGCCGACTCGAGTCCACCCGTGCGATCAAGCAAGGCATGATGCAGNCTGACGGGGCGCACTCGGCTTCCTGTTGCCGAGGAGGTATCGGTATGAGCAGCGTCGGACAGATCGAGCGGAAGACACAGGATCGCGTCGTTAAGTTCTTCCAGGATCACTTGGGTTACGAGTATGGCGGCAACCTTGAGGCGCTCGAAAATAGCAACCTCGACGAAAACGCTCTGATCCACTACTTGGAGAGTCGCGGGCATGACGAAGAGGCCATCCGCAAGGTGCTCCATGCTGTGGAGACTGCCAGTTTGGTTGGTGGCGTCCGCAGTCTGTATGAGGCCAATCGTGAGGTGTACGATCTGCTGCGCTATGGCGTGAAGATCAAACGCGGTGTTGGTGACCAGTTCGAGACGGTCTGGCTTATCGACTGGAAGGAGCCCGAGGCCAACCACTTCGTCGTGGCCGAAGAAGTCTCTATCGCGGGCGCCCACAACAAACGGCCAGATGTGGTGCTGTACGTCAATGGCTTGGCTCTTGGCGTTATTGAGTTCAAGCGTTCGAAGGTCAGCGTTTCGGAAGGCATCCGTCAGAACATCGGAAATCAGAGCGCGCACTTCGTTCGCCCCTTCTTCTCGACCGTTCAACTGGTGTTCGCCGGCAACGATGTCGAGGGGCTGCGTTATGGCGTGATCGAGACGCCGGAGAAGTACTGGCTGGAGTGGAAAGAACCGCAGGACAATGCCGTCGGCGCTGACGTTGGCCAACCCCTTGACCGGGCGATTTTACAGATGTGCTCGAAGGATCGCTTCCTTGAGCTGATCCATGACTTCATGGTGTTCGATTCGGGCAAGAAGAAGACGGCCCGTCACAACCAGTACTTCGGAGTGAAGGCGGCACAGGCTCGCATCGCCAAACGAGAAGGCGGCATCATTTGGCACACGCAGGGTTCTGGCAAAAGCCTGACGATGGTGTGGCTGGCGAAGTGGATTCGTGAGAACCAGCCGCAGTCGCGTGTCCTGATCATCACCGACCGCACCGAACTTGACGAGCAGATCGAGAAGGTCTTCGGGGGCGTCAACGAATCGATTTATCGCACGACTTCGGGTACGGATCTGCTGGCTCAGTTGAACAAGCACGATCCGTGGCTGATCGGCTCCCTGGTGCACAAATTCCGGGGCGGCGACGACGACCACGAAGTCGACCGCGACAGCGACGAGTTTATCGCCGAGTTGCACACGCGCGTCCCTGCTGGATTCGCGGCAAAGGGGAACCTGTTCGTCTTCGTTGATGAGGCGCACCGTACCCAGTCTGGCAAGATGCACCGGGCGATGAAGGAACTGCTGCCTGGGGCGATGTTCATTGGATTTACCGGCACCCCGCTGCTGAAGGCCGACAAAGCGACGAGTATTGAGACATTCGGTTCGTTCATCCACACCTACAAGTTCGACGAGGCGGTCGAGGATGGCGTTGTGCTCGACCTGCGTTATGAGGCCCGGAATATTGACCAGGACCTGACCAGCCCCGAAAGGGTCGACAAGTGGTTCGAGGCCAAGACCAAGGGACTCACCGACTTGAGCAAGGCTCGCCTCAAGAAGAAGTGGGGCACGATGCAGAAAGTCGTTTCTGCTGAGCCTCGCGCCAAACAGATTGTGCAGGACATCCTTCTGGATATGGAGAGGGAGCCGCGCTTGGTGAGTGGTCGCGGTAATGCGATGCTGGTGGGCGACAGTATCTACCAGGCCTGCAAGTTTTTCGAGATGTTCGTCAATGCGGGATTCAAAGACAAGGTCGCAATCGTCACGAGCTATGTACCGAACCCGGGAGATATCTCGAAAGAGGATTCCGGCGCAGGAGCGACCGAGAAGCTGCGACAATACGACATCTATCGAAAGATGCTCGCTGACTTCTTTGAGGTCCCGGCGGATGAAGCGGTTGGCAGGATCGAAGAATTCGAGAAGGAAGTCAAACGGCGATTCATAGAAGAACCTGGACAGATGCCGCTGCTCATTGTGGTGGACAAGCTCCTGACCGGCTTTGATGCGCCGAGCGCCACTTACCTCTACATCGATAAGAAGATGCGCGACCACGGCCTGTTCCAGGCCATCTGTCGTGTGAACCGACTCGATGGTGACGACAAGACCTACGGCTACATCATCGATTACCGTGACCTGTTCAACTCGCTCGAGTCGGCGATTACCGATTACACGTCCGGCGCCCTCGACGGGTATGAGGAGAAGGACGTTGAGGGTCTCCTCAAAGACCGTGTCAAGCAGGGGCGTGAGGATCTCGACGCCGCGCTGGAGAAGATTCGAGCGTTGGTTGAACCAGTTGCGCCCCCTAAAGACACACTTGAGCACCAGCACTATTTCGTTAGCGCGGTGCCGGGGGACGCGGATCAAATCAAAGCCAACGAACCCAAGCGCGTCGAACTTTACAAGAGCGTCTCCGGGGTCGTTCGTGCGTACGCCGCCCTCGCCAATGAGATGGATGCCGCTGGCTATTCGTCTGCCGAAGCCGTGGCCATCCGCAAAGAAGTTGACCATTTTGTTGCTGTGCGCGACGAGGTGGAGCTCGGGGCCGGCGAAAATATCAACATGAAACAGTTTGAGGCCGGCATGCGCTCTCTCCTGGATACGTACATTCAAGCCGGCGCATCCGAGGTGGTGGCGACGTTTGAGAAGGGTCTCGTTGAGCTGATCGTCGAGCGTGGCGAGGGAGCGATCGACACCTTGCCTCCTAGAGTTCGTAACAACCCCGAAGCGGCGGCAGAGACGATCGTCAACAACGTGCGCAAGACCATTGTTGATGAAGGGGCGTTGAACCCGCGCTACTACGACCGAATGTCCAAGTTGCTCGACGCACTCATCGAGCAACGCCGACAAGATGCTCTCGGTTACAAGGAGTATCTGGAACGGCTCCTTGAGCTGGCGACCAAGGTCGGTACGCGAGAGTCAGACAAGGAGTACCCCGCGTGGGCCGATACTGGAGCAAAGCGCGCGCTCGTTGATTTCAACTTCGCGGACATCGATCTTGCGATGGTGGTCAACGACACCGTGATGCGACAGAAGGAACATGGTTGGGTCGGCAGCAAGATGAAAGAGCGAGCGTTGGCCCGCGAGCTTCGTCGTGTATTGCCGGAAGGATTCGATCGGTTCGAAGAATTGTTCAAACTGGTGAAGGCTCAGGATGAGTACCGGTAGCGCCTACCTCACTGTCGCTGGGCTAGGTATTGACGTCGTCTATAAGGACATCAAGAACCTGCACATCTCCGTCTATCCTCCGGTAGGTCGTGTCCGGGTGGCGGCACCGCATCGCATCGACGAAGACACCATCCGCCTGGCGATCGTGCAACGCCTACCTTGGATCAAGAAGCAGCGCGAGCAGCTCCAGAACGCGGACCGTCAAACGGAGCGCCGCATGATCTCCGGCGAGACACATTACGTGTGGGGCGAGCGCCTACGACTTGACGCGTCACGCACCGGGCGGTCGCTGGTCAATGTGGCAGGCAAAACGCTTTGGCTCACAACGCCCCGCGATTACAGCGACGAGCAGCGTAGGGCGGTACTTGACCGCTGGTACCGCAAGGAACTCAAAGAAGCTGTGCCACCGCTGCTGGAGAAATGGCAGCCGATCGTCGGCGAGGACGTATCGACGTTCGTTGTGCGCAAGATGAAGACGAAGTGGGGCACCTGTCAAACAGCGTCGCGTGCCATCTGGCTCAATCCTGAGCTCGCGAAAAAGAATCCTCGCTGCCTCGAGTACATCGTGGTGCATGAACTCGTGCACTTGATTGAGCGCGCGCACAACCAGAGATTCACTGAGCTGATGGACAAGCACCTGCCGGATTGGCGGGCGCGACGCGATGAGCTGAATGAAGCGCCACTGGCAGACGAGGACTGGTCGTAGTCCGTGCCTGTTGCTCGAGTATCGATTGCCATGCTCGCGGTACAAGGCATCTTTGCCGTAGCGTTTAATGGCTCATGGGTCTGCTGCACGGATA
>NZ_JACXJG010000035.1:0-16810 GCF_014904065.1 Gulosibacter sediminis
ACCGAATGTCCGAAGAGCCGCAAATCCCACGCCATGTTGTCGGCGCCGACCGCGACAACACCCAGATCCGCGAGCCATTGCGAGACGTCGGGCGACATACCGGGCCCGTTGAGATACCGCTCGGAGTCGTTCCAGTACCGACCATTCCCCGTGCGAATCAAAGCCACCTCACCGGGCGCCGGTACGGCATTCTGCTTTTTCGCCGCTCGCTGCACCTGCTCGAGCGAGATCAACGCTGACGCGGAGACCTCGGCACCATCGTTGTCGCGAACGAGGTCTATCAGCACGCCCGGATGGTGAAACACCGGAATCGCGGTCGCGTCCCCCATGCTAAACCCGTTAACGGATTCGTAGTCGTCGGCGTCGTGGCACCCGTAGAACTTGAGGTCCTCAGCTTGATGGCAGATCGCATCCACATGCGTCCCTGAATGCTCCATCATCACGAGAACACCTGAGGAGCTTGAGCGACCAAGGCTTCCTGGTTGCGACTTAAGCGTGTCCCTGTGCCGGCGATGGAGAAAATATGAATACCCAGGTTGGTGATCCGGAAAGATCGGCATCCCTGAGAATCATGGCTGCTCAAGGTCGATAATGGTCAAGATTGCTCACCTGCATTCAACGCTGAATTCCATCGCCGTACTCCGTGCAGACAACACACCAGAGTGTTGCATGCTACATGCAACTATTGCACAGCCCTCAGTGCTTTCGCAAAGAGGGAGGGGCGTCGTTGACGCCCGCCCTCTTTTTTGGCCTACTTCCGCTTCCGCCGTTCGCGGACACGCATGTTGATCTGAATCGGCGTGCCCACAAAACCGAACACCTCACGCAACCGTCGCTGAATAAAGCGCCGATAGCCGGGGTCAAGGAACCCCGTCGTGAACAGCACAAACGTGGGCGGGCGCGTCTGCGCCTGCGTCGCGAACAGCACGCGCGGCTGCTTGCCACCGCGCAGCGGGTGCGGCAGCTCCTGCGTGAGCTCGGTGAGGAACGCGTTGAGCTTGCCGGTGGGGATGCGGGTGTCCCACGACTCGAGCGCGACGGTCAGGGCCGGTACGAGCTTTTCGAGGTGCCGGCCGGTCTTCGCCGAGATGTTGACGCGGGGTGCCCAGGCGACGTGCTTGAGGTCCTGCTCGATCTCGCGTTCGAGCTGCCAGCGGCGCTCGTCATCGAGTTCGTCCCACTTGTTGAAGGCGAGCACGAGCGCGCGGCCCGACTGCAGCACCATGTCGACGATGCGCACATCCTGCACGCCGAGCGGCTCGGTCACGTCGAACACGACGACTGCCACTTCGGCCTTGTCAATCGCCGTCGCGGTTCGCAGCGAGGCGTAGAAGTCGGCGCCCTGTTGTAGGTGCACGCGCTTGCGGATACCCGCGGTGTCGACGAAGCGCCAGACTCGGCCGCCGATCTCGACGAGCGAGTCGACGGGGTCACGGGTGGTGCCGGCGAGGTCGTTGACGACGACGCGCTCCTCCCCCGCGGCCTTGTTGAGCAGGCTCGACTTGCCGACGTTCGGGCGNTCGCAACGCGACGGGGCCCACCGACCTCCTGCTTCGCGACCTTCGACACCTCGGGCAAGATGCGCATGGCCTCATCGAGCATGTCGGCGACGCCGCGACCGTGCAGCGCCGAGACCGGCCAGGGCTCGCCGAGGCCGAGGCCCCATAGCGTGGCCGCGTTCGGCTCTTGCACCAGGTCATCGACCTTGTTGGCGAGCAGCAGCACGGGGCGGTCGCTCTTGCGGAGCATCTTCACGACGTGCTCGTCGCTCGAGGTGGGGCCGACGTTCGCATCGACGACGAACAGCACGGCGTCGGCGAGCTCGATGGCGATCTCGGCCTGCTCGGCAACCGACCGGTCGATGCCGCGCGCGTCGGGTTCCCAGCCGCCGGTGTCGACGAGAGTGAAGTGGCGGCCGCCCCATTCGGCGCGGTAGCTCACGCGGTCGCGGGTGACGCCCGGCACGTCCTCAACCACGGCTTCGCGGCGGCCGAGGATTCGGTTGACGAGCGCCGACTTGCCGACGTTCGGGCGNCTGCGAGCACGGGCAGCGCCGGCATGAGGAAGGTGCCGTCATCGGCGAAGTCACCCTCGAGCACTTCGAGGTCATCATCGTCGAGGTTGTACTCGTCAAGGGCGCGGCGAAGCACCTCGGCGCGCTGCTCGGCAACGTCGTCCTCGATTTCTTCGAGGCGCTCGCCGAGGTCGCCCTCGTAGCCCTCCTCGAAGAGGTCGTCGCCCTCGATGAATTCGGGTTCGTACGGGGTGGTGTCGCTCACGAGCCGCTCCTTTCGCGGATCAACTCGAGCACGGCGTCGATCACCGCGTCAAGGTCAAGATGAGTGGAGTCGACGACGGTGACGCCGTCGGCTGCCGAAGTAAAGTTCACGACCTGCGAGTCACGCGCGTCGCGCGCGGCCACGGTCGCGGCGACGGCCGCCGCGTCGTCGCCCGCGAGCTCGGCCTGGCGGCGCCGAATGCGCTCGGCCTCGTCGGCGGTGAGCAGGATGCGCACATTCGCGTCGGGGGCGACCACGGTCGTGATGTCGCGGCCCTCCGCGACGATGCCCGCCGCATCCGCCCCAAACAGCAGTTCGCGGAACCGCTCGTTGACGGCCTCGCGCACGGGAATGATGCGCGCGACCTTCGACACGCTCGCCGAGATCTCGGTGGTGCGGATGTCGCCCGTGATGTCCTGCTCCCCCACGCGCACCCACGACTCGTCGGGGTCGAGCGAGAGACGCCACGCGTCGAGAAACTCAGGCATGAGCGCGATGACGGCCTGTGTGTCGTCGAGGTCGGTGCCGCGTTGCAGCCCGAACCACGTGATGGCCCGATACACCGAGCCGGTGTCGAGCAGCTGCCAGCCGAGGCGGCGTGCAACCTCGCGCGACACCGTCGACTTGCCGGAGCCCGCGGGCCCGTCGATTGCTACTACCGTTGCGGTCACTCCGCCAGCCTCCATCCCCGCGCCTCAAGTTCTTCCGTGAGTCGGGTGTGCACCTCGGGCAGCACCTCGATCTGCACGAGGCCGAGGTTCGCGCCCGGCGAGTGCTCGAGCACGAGCTCCTCGACGTTGATCTCGGCCTCGCCAATATCGTGGAACAGCTGCGCGAGCTGGCCCGGGCGGTCGTCCACAAGCACCGTGAGCCGGGCGAACGTGCGGCGGCTGCCG
The DNA here is from genome assembly GCF_014904065.1 of Gulosibacter sediminis. Lineage (GTDB taxonomy): Bacteria > Actinomycetota > Actinomycetes > Actinomycetales > Microbacteriaceae > Gulosibacter > Gulosibacter sediminis. The sequence goes on from NZ_JACXJG010000035.1 coordinate 3,176, forward strand.
TGCTTGCCCGGAATCTTCGCAACGCCCTCGTTGCCGGCCCGCATGTGTTCGGCCACGGCCTTGCGCGCGCCCGGCACCGACACGTCGTCGAGGGCCTCGGCAAGCTCGCCCGCGTCGGCTGCGACCTGGCGCAGGATCTTGGCGACCCGGGGCCCGTTCGCCGCGAGAATCTGGTTCCAGAGTGTGGGGTCGCTCGCCGCGATGCGCGTGACATCGCGCAGGCCGCCGCCCGCGAGCGCAGCCGCGTCGGTCTCGTCGCGCAAAATCTGCCCGGCCATGATGCTCGAGACGAGCTGCGGCACGTGCGAGATCAGTGCAACCGCATTGTCGTGCTCTTCGGCGCTGAGTGACACCACGGTGCCGCCGAGGTCGAGCGCGAGGCCCTCGATCTCTTGCAGCGCGAACACGGTCGTTTGCTCGTGCGGCGCGATCACCCATGGGCGACCGACGAACAGGTTCATGCGGCCGGCGAGCGGGCCACCGGTCTCGCGGCCCGCCATGGGGTGCGAGCCGAGGTAACGGCTCAGGTCGCCGCCGTGTTCGCGCACGTGCTCGAGCGGCGCAGTCTTGACGCTCGTCACATCGGTGACGATCGCGTCGGGCCAGGCCTCGAGCTGCTGCATGACGACGTGCCCGGCAACATCCGGCGGCACGCAGACGATGACGATCTGCGGCGTGTCCGCGGACGACGCCTCGGAGGCGTTTTTCGCTGGCGCGACGCGGCCGGCGCCGTAGTCGGCGGCGAGCCCCAGCGCGACGGGCGAGGCGTCCGAGAGCAGCACATCTACGCCCTTGGCGCTCAAACCGAGGCCCACCGAGGAGCCGAGCAGCCCAGTGCCGACTACAAGCACCGGCGAGTTCGTACGCGTCGGGGTCATTGGCGGGCCGCCCGCTTGGCAAGGCGCAGCAGCTTGCCGAGCTCGTCGCGCGAGAGCTCGCGCAGTTCGCCGGTCTTGAGCGTGCCGAGCTGAAGCGGGCCGAAGCTGCGGCGCACGAGCTCTTGCACCGGGTGGCCGACGGCGTCGAACATGCGGCGCACGATGCGGTTGCGGCCCGAGTGCAGGGTGACCTCGACGAGGGTCGTGCGCCCGCCTCCCGAGCGGTCGACGATGTGGCCCGCGTCGGCCTTAATGAAGCCGTCCTCAAGCTCGATACCGTCGAGCAGTTGCTTGAGCTTGCCGGGGGTGAACTTGCCGCGCACCTTCGCGACGTAGGTCTTGGTCACACCGAACGAGGGATGCGCGAGCACGTTCGCGAGTTCGCCGTCGTTCGTGAGAATCAACAGTCCGCTCGTCTCACCGTCGAGCCGACCGACGTTGTAGACGCGCTCGGTGAACTGCTTCGCGAACTGGCGTAGGTCGGGGCGCCCCTGATCGTCGTGCATCGTCGAGACGACGCCGACGGGCTTGTTCAGCATGACGTAGCGGCGGCTCTGGTCGAACTGCACCGGGGTGCCGTTGACAATGACCTCGTCGCGCTCCGGGTCGATACGCGTGCCGAGCTCGGTGACGCGCTGACCGTTGACGCGCACCTTGCCCGCGGTGATGAGGTTCTCGGATGCGCGGCGCGATGCGACACCCGCGTTCGCGAGCGCCTTCTGCAGACGCACGCCCTCGGTCGAGAGCTCTTCGCGCGGCGCGGCGGCCGCCTCGGGTCGGTGCTGCGGCTGGAACGGGATGTCGTCGAAGTCGGCGAGCGAATAACCGCCGCGGGGTCGCTCGTGCTTCGCCCGACGCACGGCGTCGCGTTCCTGCTCGCGCTCCTGGCGGCTGCGCTCGCGCTCGTCTCGGCGCTCGCGATCACGGTCGTAGTTATCCATGGAATCCATCCTGCCCGTCGTCGAGCAACGGGGAAATCTTGGGAAGCTCCTCAAGGGAGTTAATGCCGAGGTGCTGCAGCAGCAGTTCGGTCGTGCTGTAGAGCGTCGCCCCAGTCACCGGCTCGACGCCCGATTCTGTGATGAGGCCGCGGCTGACGAGGGTTCGCACCACGGAGTCGACATTCACGGCTCGCACCTGGGCGACCTGCGAACGCGTCACGGGTTGGCGGTACGCGATCACCGTGAGGGTCTCGAGTGCCGCCTGTGACAGCCGCGACGGCTGCCGCACCGACACAAAGTCGCCCACGATCTCGTCGAAGTCCGAGCGCACGTACATACGCCAGCCTCCGCCGACCTCGCGCAGCTCGAAGCCTCGGCGCGCGCCGCCAGACTCTCCATCATAGTCTGCGACGAGCTCGTGCAGGGATTGCTGGACCGCCTTGACCGGCTGCGACACGGCTGCCGCGAGCGCGACGACCGGAATCGGCTCGTCGCTGACGAACAGCATCGCCTCGATCGCGCGCGTGAGATCGACCTCGACGGGTTGGTCATTGGTCATAGTCGGCCCCCAGCGTGCTCAAGTCTTCGTCGTTCCAATCTTCGCCGCTCCAGCTCACCGTGAGCTCCCCTAGCGGCACCTCCTGGTGCAGTTCGACGGCGGCCCGGCGGAACAGCTCGAGCACCGCGAGAAAGCGAGCGACGACGACGCCCGCGACATCCGCATCCGCCACGAGCTCGCGGAACGTCGCCGGCCCGCCGTCGCGCAGCCGCCCGACGAGCAGGCTCGCCTGCTCGCGAATCGACACGAGCGGCGCGTGCAGGTGGTCGAGGCCGACCGTGGGGATCTCCCGCGGCGCAAACACGAGCGCGGCGATCGCGCCGAAGTCCTCGAGCGAGTGGGTCCACACGAGGTCGGGCACGCGGTCGATGAACTTCTGCTCGAGCGGCACCGTGCGGGCCGTGCGACGCTCTTCGACCTCGAAGTGGCCGCGAAACCACTCGGCGGCCTCCTTGAACGCGCGGTACTGCAACAGCCGCGCGAACAGCAGGTCACGCGCCTCGAGCACCGCGACATCTTCGGCGTCGACGTAGTCGCCCTGCGGCAGCAGGCTCACGAGCTTCATGTCGAGCAGCGTCGCGGCGACGACGATGAACTCGCTCGCGCGGTCGAGTTCTTCGGCGCGCTCGAGCTGGGCAACGTAGGAGATGAACTCGTCGGTCACCCGCGACAGCGAGATCTCGGTGATGTCGACCTCGTGGCGGCCGATGAGCTGCAGCAGCAGGTCGAACGGCCCCTGAAACACGTCGAGGGCGACTCGAAAGTCGCCCTCCGTGGGTGCCTCGCTAGGCGGCTGCACCGCGGGCCACCAGCTCGCGGGCCAGCTGCCGGTAGGCCTTCGCCGCTGCGTGCTCGGGCGCGAACTCAACGATCGGCACGCCGGCAATCGACGCGTCGGGGAACTTCACGGTGCGACCGATGACGGTGTCGAACACCTTGTCGCCGAACACCTCGAAGACGCGGTCGAGCACCTCGCGCGAGTGCAGGGTACGGCCGTCGAACATGGTCGGCAGGATGCCGTCGAGCTCAAGCGCCGGGTTGAGGCGCGAGCGCACCTTCTCGATCGTTTCGATGAGCAGGGCGACGCCGCGCAGCGCGAAGTACTCGCACTCGAGCGGAATCATCACGCCATGGCTCGCCGTGAGCGCGTTCACGGTGAGCAGGCCGAGCGAGGGNTGGCAGTCGATGAGCACGAGGTCGTAGTCGTCGGCGACCTTGCGGATGATCGACGCGAGGATCTGCTCGCGGGCGACCTCGGTGACGAGGTGCACCTCGGCGGCCGAGAGGTCGATGTTCGCGGGGATCACGTCGAGGCCCTCGAAGTGGGTCTTCGTGATCGCGGCGTGCGGGTCAGACTCGCGACCGATGAGCAGGTCGTAGATCGTCAGCGAGTTGTGCGTCGAGATGCCGAGGCCCGCCGAGAGCGCGCCCTGCGGGTCGAAGTCGATGCAGAGCACGCGCCGACCATACGACGCGAGCGACGCGGCGAGGTTGATCGAGGTCGTCGTCTTGCCGACGCCGNCCCTTCTGGTTGCACATCGCGATGACGCGCGCGGGGCCGTGCTCGGGCAGCGGCTCGGGCTCGGGAAACTTGTTGTACTGCCGGGTCGACACGGCTTCGGCCGAGCGAGGCTGGCCGGGGGCGCTGCCCTCGGCGGGTTCGGGCGCGGGGCCCGTGACCGGGCGCGGCTTGGTCTTGGGCTTCGACTTGAGCAGATCAGCCGGAACCTCGAGGCCCGGCAGCTCGGGCAGGTCGGCTTCGTTCATTGCAGACACAGTCGCCGCCTCCTTTTTCGACAGGTTGATCACGCGTTTTCAGATAGTAGCCACGGGCCCCGACACGCCGACCCTGCCTCGCCGGGTCACAGGCACCTCACCTCAAGTGCTAGTTGAACGTTAAAGATTGCTAACGGGCGCGCGGATGCGCGAGCGCGTACATCTCGCGCAGCGCGTCGGCCGTGACCTTCGTGTAGATCTGCGTCGTCGACACCGAGGAGTGGCCGAGCAGCTCCTGCACGACGCGCACATCCGCCCCGCCCTGCATGAGGTGCGTCGCGAAGGAGTGGCGCAGCGTGTGCGGCGACACGTTCGTCGTGAGTTCGGCGCGCTCGGCGACGCGCTGCAGGATGTTCCAGGCGCTATTGCGTGAGAGCGGGCCGCCACGCACGCCGAGGAACAGCGCGGGCGAGCCCTTGCCCTTCGCCGCGAACCCCGGCCGGGCCCGCACGAGGTAGGCGTTCAGCGCATCCTGGGCGAAGGAGCCGAGCGGTACGATGCGCTGCTTGTCGCCCTTGCCCCGCACCCGCACCATGTCGCGGTCGATGACGTCGTCGACGGCGAGGCCGACCGCCTCCGAGATGCGGGCGCCCGAGGCGTAGAGCACCTCGAGCAGCGCCCGGTCGCGCAGCTGCTCGGGGGTGTCGCCGCCGGCGGCGTCGAGCAGTCGCTGCACCTCGTCGATCGTGAGCGCCTTCGGCAGGCGTTTTGGCAGTTTCGGGGCCTGGAGTTCGCTCGCGACGTCTTCGTCCACCAGGCCCTCGTCGTCGAGAAATCGGTGGAAACCGCGCACGCTCGAGGCGATGCGCGCGGCCGAGGAAGCCGCGAGATCCAAGCCGTCGGGGTCACGCAGCCACGCCATGAACTCACGGGTGTCGTTCGCGGTGATCTTCACCGGCTCGTCGATGCCGCGCTCGGCGAGAAACCCGACGTAGCGGTCGAGGTCGCGGCGGTAGGCGCCGAGCGAGTTCGCCGAGAGGCCGCGCTCGATCGTGAGGTGCCGAAGGTAGCGTTCGGCGAAGCGGTTCACGCGCGCCGTCCGCCCTCGAGGGCGCGCGGCGTCACCTCCGGGCCCGGCGAACGGGTCGGCCAGGGCGTTGCTGCGTCGCGCAGCGTCGACCAGTCGTGGCGGCGCGACTCGTTCGCGACGAGCAGCGCCTGCAGCAGCGCGGGATTGTGCAGGTCGCCGGCGAGGATCGCGTCAATCGCTTCATCGAGCGCGACCCAGCGCGTCTCGATGTCGGCCTCCTCAAGCGTGCGTTCAAACTCGAGCGGCGAGGCGCTGAGCCCGCGGGCGAGGAAGATGCGAATCGACTCGTTCGAGCCGCCCGGGCTGTTCCAGAAGTCGTGCAGCAGCCACCACTGCGAAGCCTCGAGCTGCGCCTCTTCGGCGAGCTCGCGCTGCGCGGCGACGAGCGGCGACTCCTCGGGGCCACCGTCAAGCAGGCCGGCCGGGATCTCCCAGTTGCGAGAGTGCACGGGGTGGCGATACTGCGAAATGAGCAGCACCTCGTCGTCTTCGTTGATCGCGAGCACCGCGACGGCCGAGGTGTGGTCGACGTACTCGCGATGCATCACGGCGTCGCCGTACTGCACCTCGTCGTCGACGAGGTTCCACACCCAACCCCGATGCACGAGTCGCTGCGACCGCAGCTCGTGCACCTCGGGTTCGTCGCGCAGGGTCACTCGGCGTCGTCCACTTCCACGAGGCGGCTCGCGGCCTCGCGCTCGATGGCGGCCTTGACGAGGCCGGCGAACAGCGGATGCGCGTGGTTGGGCCGCGACTTGAGCTCGGGGTGCGCCTGGGTCGCCACGTAGTACGGGTGCACGTCGGCGGGCAGCTCAACGAACTCGACGAGGTGGCCGTCGGGCGACGTGCCCGAGAAGACGAGCCCCGCGTCGGCGATTTGCTCGCGGTACTCGTTGTTCACCTCGTAGCGGTGGCGGTGGCGCTCTTCGACCTCGGTGGCACCGTAGACGCCCGAGACGATCGAGCCGGCCTGCAGCGCGGCCGGGTAGGCGCCGAGGCGCATGGTGCCGCCGAGGTCGCCGCCGTCGATGATGTCGACCTGCTCGGCCATCGTCGCGATGACGGGTGCCGGGGTTTCGGGGTCGAACTCGCTCGACGAAGCGCCAGCGATGCCGGCGACGTTGCGCGCATACTCGATCACCATGCACTGCAGGCCAAGGCAGAGGCCGAGGGTCGGGATGCGGTTCTCGCGGGCGAAGCGCAGGGCGCCGAGCTTGCCCTCGATGCCGCGCACGCCGAAGCCGCCGGGCACGCAGATGCCGTCGAGGTCGGAGAGCGCTGCCGCGGCACCCTCGGGCGTCTCGCAAGTGTCCGAGGGAACCCAGCGCAGTTCGACGCGCGCGTCATTCGTGAAACCGCCGGCCTTGAGCGCCTCCGAGACCGAGAGGTACGCATCGGGCAGGTCAATGTACTTGCCGACGAGGCCGATCGTGACGGTGCGCTTCGGGTTGTGCACGACGTCGAGCAGTCGCTCCCAGTCGTCGAACTCGAAGGCGTCCTCGACCGGTAGCTTGAGCTGCTCGATAATGTAGTCGTCGAGGCCCTGCTCGTGCAGCGTCGACGGAATCTCGTAGATCGACGGCAGGTCGGGGGTGTTCACGACTGCGCGCTCGTTGACGTCGCACATGAGCGCGATCTTCGAGCGGTTCGAGTCGGTGACGGGGCGGTCGCTGCGCAGCACGAGCGCATCCGGCTGAATACCGTACGAGCGCAGCGACGCGACCGAGTGCTGGGTCGGCTTCGTCTTCTGCTCGCCCGACGCACCCATGAACGGCACGAGCGAAACATGCACGAAGAACACGTTGTCGCGGCCGAGCTCGTGGCGAATCTGGCGGGCCGACTCGATGAATGGCAGCGACTCGATGTCGCCGATGGTGCCGCCAACCTCGGTGATGATCACGTCGGGGCGCGGCTCTTCTTCGGCCTGGAGGCGCATGCGGCGCTTGATCTCGTCGGTGATGTGCGGAATCACCTGCACCGTGTCGCCGAGGTACTCGCCGCGGCGCTCCTTCGCGATGACCGTCTGGTAGACCTGGCCGGTCGTGACGTTCGCGGCGGCGCTGAGGTTGACGTCGAGGAAGCGCTCATAGTGACCGATGTCGAGATCGGTCTCGNTCGTGACGAATACCTCGCCGTGCTGGAACGGGTTCATGGTGCCCGGGTCGACGTTGAGGTATGGGTCGAGCTTCTGCATGACGACGTGCAGGCCGCGGGCCGTCAGCAGATTGCCGAGGCTGGCCGCCGTGAGGCCCTTACCGAGCGAGGAGACAACTCCTCCGGTGACGAAGATTTGCTTGACCGGAGTCTCGGACTTGGCGGGGTGCACAGTTGCGTCGTTCACGGATTCTCAGCCTACCTCACGCGCCCCGCGGCGCAGCAGTTCTTCAGCGTGTGCCCGGCCGGTTTCCGACTCGGTCAGGCCCGACAGCAGGCGAGTCATCTCTTCGACCCGCCCGGGCGCGTCGAGCTCGCGGATGGACGAGGTCGTGACCTGCCCATCCGTCGCCTTCTCGATGCGCACGTGGTGATCGGCGAACGCCGCGACCTGCGCGAGGTGCGTCACGACAATCACCTGGCTCGTCGTCGCGAGCCGCTGCAGGCGTGCGCCGATCTCGAGCGCGGCGGCGCCACCGACGCCGGCGTCGACCTCGTCGAACACGAGTGTCGGCACGGGGCTCGCGGCCGCAAGCACAACTTCGAGCGCGAGCATGACGCGGCTCAGCTCGCCGCCCGAGGCACCAACCGCGAGCGGCGACGGCTTCGCGCCCGGATGCGGTGTCAGCAGAAACTGCACCTGGTCACGGCCGGTGCGGCGGATGCGCTCGCCCGGCGTCACGTCGACGTGCAGTCGCGCGTTTGGCATGGCGAGCGCGGCGAGTTCGCCGGTGGCGCCCTCGGCGAGCTCCTGGGCCGCGGCGGCACGAAGATTGCTCAGGCGCGTCGCGGCCTCATCGAGATCGGCGGCGAGGGCTTCGACCGTCTCGGCGAGCTGCGGGATGCGCGTATCGGCGCCCGTGAGCTCGAGCAAGCGCCGCCCCGCGTCGGCCGCGCGCTCCGCAATCTCGTCGAGTTCGCCGTCGTAGCGGCGCTTGAGGTCTTCGAGCGCGGCGAGGCGGTCGTTGAGCGAGTCGAGTTCGCCGACGCCGTCGGTGTCGAGGTCGGCAAGATACCCGCCGAGCTGCGCGGCGAGATCGTCGATCGTGTACTCGAGGTCGTTCGCGGCCTCGGCGACGGACTCGAGACTCGAGTCGCTCCGCAGCGCGCGGTCGACCGCGGTGCGCACCTCGCGGGCCCGATCGCGCAGCGAACCGGCCGGATGCTCGCCCGACAGCAGCTCGTGCGCGCCGCCGACGTCGCTGCGCAGCTGCTCGCGGTTGCTGAGTCGCTCGATGCGGCCGAGCAGTTCCTTGTCCTCGCCGGGCTGCGGCGCGACCGCGTCCACCGCATCCGCCAGCTTGCGCAGACCTTCGCGCTCGGCCTCGCGCTCCCCCGCCGAGGCACGGAGCGCGTCAAGTTCCTGCTTCCGTTCGCGCAGTTCGTCGTACAGCGCGGCGACGCGCTCGAGCGCATCCGCCACCTCGACCCCACCGAAGCGATCGAGGGCGGTGCGCTGCGCTTCCTCGCGCGTGAGCCGCAGCTGCTCGGACTGCCCGTGGACGGCGACGAGGTGCTCCCCCGCGCTCGCCAGCACGCTCGCTGGCACGGCGCGGCCACCGAGCCAGGCGCGCGAGCGACCCGACTTCGCGACCTGCCGCGCAAGCACGACCTCGGCGCGCGTCGCGTCGTCCTCGGTGAACGGCTCGGCGTCACCGCCGGCCTCAGCGACGAGCTCGGCGATGGGCCCGCTCGGATCGATGACGGCGTGACCCTCGACTACGGCCTTGTCAGCGTCGGCCCGCACCGCGTCGCTCGTGGCGCGGCCACCGAGCAACAGTCCGAGCGCTGTCACGACCATGGTCTTGCCCGCACCGGTCTCGCCGGTGATCGCGGTGAAGCCGGGGCCGAGGGGCAGCCGCGCTTGATCGATGACGCCGAGCGAACGGATCTCGATGTCGTCGAGCATTAGCCCCGCCAGCCCACCGTCGGCAGCTGAAACTTCTTCACGAGTCGCGTCGTGAACGGCCCCGGGTGCAGGCGCGCGAGTCGCACCGGCTGCTCAGAGCGCGTGCCGGTCGCGCGCGAGCCCGCGGGCAGCTCGAGCCGGCGGCGTCCGTCGAGCCAGATAATCGCATCCGGCCCCTCGGGGTGAATCTCGACGGCGAGCTCCGAATCGGGCGCGACGACGATGGGCTTCGTGAACAGTGCGTGCGCCGAAACCGGCACGAGCAGGAGCGCTTCGACGGCGGGCCAGACGATCGGCCCGCCCGCCGAGAACGAGTACGCGGTCGACCCGGTCGGGGTCGAGAACAGCACGCCGTCGCAGCCGAAGCTCGAGAGCGGCTCGCCGTCGACGTCGATGCCGACCGAGAGCATCCGCTGCCGGTTGCCCTTTTCGATCGAGGCCTCGTTGAGGGCCCAGTCGGTTTCGACCACGCCGTCGGGTCGGTGTACGTCGACGCGCAGTGCCATGCGCTCCTCGACCTCGTAGGCGCGGTCGATGGCGCGTTGCAGCACGAGCGGCAGCGACTCGCGTTCCGACTCGGCGAGGAAGCCGACGTGGCCAAGGTTGACGCCCAGCACGGGCACGTTCGCCTCGCGCGCGAGGTCGACACCGAGCAGGATCGTGCCGTCGCCGCCGAGCACCACGACGAGCTCACAGTCGGCGACCTCGCAGTCGACGCCGAGGCGCTCAACCTGCTCGGGCAGCCCCTCTGTCTGGTGCTCACTGAGTTCGCTGGCGAACGAGGCTTCGAGCACCGGCACGATGTCGTGCGCCGCCAAGAACAGGAGGGTGTTCAGGGTCGCGTCGATTGCCTCGTCGCGGGCAACGTGGCCCACCACAAGGATTCTGCGCACTTCGCCGGTCATAAGCCTCCCTCTCCTACCATCCTACGAATGCGCTCGATGGGGTCGTGTTCAGGTACGAAGTCGGCTCGCAGCCAGAGCAGGTATTCGTGGTTGCCGTGCATGCCAGTAATCGGCGAGGGCGCGATGCCCGCGAGACCGAGTTCGAGCCCGGCCGCGTCGCGCACGACGTCGAGCGCCGCGTCGGCGGCGACCGCGGGGTCGGTCACGAGCCCGCCGCGCACGTGGCCCCGACCGACCTCGAACTGCGGCTTCAACAGCAGCACATAGTCGCGCGCCGCGGGTACGCTCGCGCGCAGCGCGGGCAGGACGTGCCGCAGCGAAATGAATGAGAGGTCACCGACGACGAGGTCGGGATGCACGCCCGGCGCGAGCTGCTCGAGCCGCTCGGCCGTGAGGTAGCGCGCGTTCTCGCCCTCAACGACCCGCACGCGGGTGTCGGCGCGGATGAGCGGGTCGAGCTGGTCGTGCCCGACGTCGAGCGCGATCACCTCTCGCGCGCCGTGGTGCAGTAGCACCTGGGTGAAACCGCCTGTGGAGGCCCCGACGTCGAGCGCCTCGCGCCCGGCGCAGTCGATGCCGAACGCCTCGAGCGCGGTGAGGAGTTTGTGCGCGGCGCGGGACACCCACCGCTGCTCGCGCTGCACTTCGAGGATGGCCGCATCACCAACCTGCTGCGACGCCTTCGTGGCGGCGATGCCGTCGACGAAGACGAGGCCCGCGTCGACGAGGCGCGCCGCCTCGGTGCGGCTCTTCGCGAGCCCGCGCGCGGCGAGCGCTCGATCGAGACGATCAGTCATCGCCCTCGCCGACCGCATCCTGCGCGTCGAAGTCGTCGCGCGCACCGAGGTCGTCGAGCCCGTCGAGGTCGAGCCNCACGTTCGGGTCGTCGAGGGCGCGCTTGAGTGCGTCAAGCTGCCGCTGCAGGGCAGCGGCGTGCTCGCCGAGCGGAACGCCCTCGAGGTCTACCACTTCGACCAGTCCTGCGTGAGGTATTCGGGCACGCGCAGCGCGTAGATGAGCTTGTCGGAGTTCCAGATGGCGGCCGTCGCAGCGCGCAGCAGGTCGAGCTTGTGCTTGCCGCGCGACTTCACCTGCAGGTCGATACCATCGAGCACGACGCGCTCGCTACCGACCTTCGCCTCAACGTACTCGGGCCGGGCGTTGACCTCGACCACGGGATACGGAGTGTCGAGGTCGCGCAGGTCACCCACGATGTAGTCGGGTCGCTCGTCGGGCCCCGCCGCAATGAGCTGCTTCGGGCCGTCGATGCCGGTGAGCACGAGCACCGACTTCATGTTCGAGCGGAAGGCGCCCTTGATGTCGGTGTCGAGCCGGTCGCCGATCATGATCGGCGANGTCGCGCCGAAGCGTTCGACGGCCGCTTCAAAGAGCGGCGTCTCGGGCTTGCCCGCGACGATCGGCAGCTTCTGCACGGCCGTGTGCACGGCGCTTACGAGCGTGCCATTCCCGGGCGCGATGCCGCGCGCGACCGGGATCGTCCAGTCCTGGTTCGTCGCGATCCATGGAATGTCGCGCGTGAGCGCGAACGATGCCTCCGCGAGGTGCTGCCAGCCAACCTCGGGCGCGAAGCCCTGCAGCACCGCATCCGGCTGATCGTCCGCCGAACGGGTGGCACGGAATCCGACCTTCTCGAGCTCGTGCACGATGCCCTCGCCGCCGATCACGAGCACGAGTGCGCCCGGCTCGACGTGGTTCTTGAGCAGGTGCACGGCCGCCTGCGGGCTCGTCACGACGTCACTCGGGGTCGTGTTGAGGCCGAAGCCGGCGAGCTGCTCGGCCACCGCGATATCGGTGCGGCTCGCGTTGTTCGTGATGTAGCCGAGCCGGATGCCCCGGGTCGCGTACTCGTTGAGCGCAGCGACCGCGTGATCGATCGCGTGCGGGCCGCGATAGATGACGCCGTCGAGGTCGGAGAGGATCACGTCGACGCCGTCGAGCGGTGCCGGCGTCGTGCGATTGCCGAACAGTGCCATCGAGTGCTCCTAGAGGTCGAACAGCGAGAGCTGCTCGTCGTCCTCGTCGTCGTCCNGACTTTTCAGTCTTGTCCGCCTTGGTGACCGGCTGCGCGGCGTCTGCCGACTGAACGTCAGCTTCATGCTCGGGCTCGGTTTCAGCCTCGACCCCAACCTCGACTGGAACCTCAAGCTCGGCTTCGACGGGAGCCTGAGCGTCCTCAGCCTCAACGACCTCAACCGCCTCGGCAACCTCTTCGACGATCTCCTCGGCTTCAACCTCGGTGGCCTCATCGATCTCGGCGAGGATCTCGGCGAACTCCGCCTCCACCTGCTCCGAAACGGATGCGCGAGTGAACTCGTCGTCGTCGAGAACGTCGGCAGCGACGGTAACGTCTTCTGCTTCCGACTCGTCGTGCGCGGGTTCCGCGCCAACAGCTTCAGCCGCAACAACCGACTCGAGCTCGGCAGGTGCAGCCTCAGGTTCATCGGTGGCTTCGTCAAAGTCATCTGACGCGTCGTCGTCAGCAACCTCTTCGGTCACGTCAGAGTCGTCCGATTCGTCCGAGTCTTCGGCGGGCTCGTCTTCGACGTTGCCTGCCTCATCGGCGTCTTCTGGTTCTTCGGTCTCGTCGTCGGCGTCCTCCGGCTCTTCCGACGGGATGTAGTCGGGGTTCGGCTCAGTGACGAATTCGACGGTCTCGAAGCCCTCCTGCGACTCGTCGAGGGCGTTCTGCGCGAGTTCGGCGGCACGCTCCCAGACGGCAGCCTCCTTGTCGCGACCGAGGTCGGTGAGCACGGCCGCGTACGCGCCAAACAACGCGGGGCTGTAGGAGAACGCCTTGGTGCGGTCGAGCTGCGGAATCTCGAGCTCGGCAAGCGCCAGCTCGGCGTTGCCCTGGTCGAGGCGCGCGCCTGACATCGCGATGGCGAGCTGCACCTTTCCGTTGGTGTCGAGCTTGCTCTCGTCGACCGAGCGACCAAGCTCGAGGGCGCGGTCGGGGCGGCCGAGGCCGCGCTCCGAGTCGACCATGAGCGCGATCTGGTCATCGCGACCCGAGATGCGACGGTAGGTACGCAGCTCGCGCAGGGCGAGCGCATAGTCACCGGTGAGGTAGGCGGTGATCGCGAGCGTCTCACGGACCATCGCGATACGACCGCCACGGCGGGATGCGCTGAGCGCATGCTGGTGCGCAAGCTCGGGGTCGGTGTCGACGAGCGCCGACGCCATCACGAGGTGCTCGGCGACGAAGTCGGCCGTTTCCTTCGCGAGCGTCTTCAGCTCCATGCGCGCGACATCGTCGAGGTCACGCGGCGAAACGGTGTCGGGAATCTCGGGGTCGGTGTGCTCGGCGCGGACCGCGCGGAGTTCCTCGGGACGCGACGGCTGTAGGCGCGCGCTGCCCTCGGGCTTCTGCCATTCGCCGCGGCGCTCGGGCCGGCCGCCGTCGCGACGGTCGCCGCCCCGGCTGTCATCACGATCGCGGCGCTGGTAACCCCCGCGCTCGCC
>NZ_JACXJG010000036.1:0-94 GCF_014904065.1 Gulosibacter sediminis
AAGGTGCGTCAATGGGGGAACCGTTGTAGCAAACATATGCGGATGCGCTCACGAATGCAATAGAAAGAATGTTCTAATCAGGTTGGGGTGGATG
>NZ_JACXJG010000036.1:134-28262 GCF_014904065.1 Gulosibacter sediminis
TCTTGGTTCACTCTTGCACGAGCCTCCGACATGGCTTCGGACGGCGGGTTTCGTGGCGGATTGCCGACTAGTTTCAGTTCGGCACAAGCCTCCGACGGCACAGACCCCAGCACCAAGCCCCGACCCCCAACCGCCCTAAAGCCGCCCAGCCTTCTTCAGCTCCAAATACCGGTCGGCAACCCGCGGCGGCAGCTCATACGGCGTCGCGGTAATCGTGTCGACGCCCAGCTGGCCAAGCGCGCGGCGGACGCGCTGCGCATCCAGCATCGACCGCTCGGCGGCGGCGGCCCGGAATACGGTCTCGCGCTCGCTGAGATCGCGCGCGGCCTCGGCCACTTCGGGATCGGTCACCGAGGCCACCAAGACAAGGTGGCGCTGCGCGAGCTCGGGCACAGCCTCGAGCAGGGCGCGCGAGGAACCCTCGTTGTCGGCGGTCGTGAGCAGCACNGACGAAGGCGCGGTGCGTCGTCACCTCGCGCACGAGCTTCGGCACGTCGAGCCAGTTCATTTCGAGCAGCTCGGGCTCGACGTTCGCCATGGCGTCGGTAATTTTCGCGAGCACGGTCGGTCCGCTTGCCCCCTGCACCCGCGCGCGTACGCGCTGGTCGTACGACACCAGGTCGACGCGGTCACCGGCGCGCGTTGCCAGCGCGGCGAGCAGCAGCGCCGACTCGATCGCGGTGTCGAGCCGCGTCTCGTCGTCGATGCGCGCGGCCGAGGTGCGGCCCGAATCGATGATGATCACGACGCGGCGATCGCGCTCCGGGCGCCAAGTGCGCACGACGAGCTCCTGTTGCCGCGCGGTCGCGCGCCAGTCGATCGAGCGCACATCGTCGCCGCGTACGTACTCGCGCAGCGAATCGAACTCGGTGCCCTGGCCGCGCACCTGCAGGGTCGTCTGCCCATCCAGCTCGCGCAGGCGTTGCACGCGCGAGGCGAGGTGTCGACGCGAATTAAAGGGCGGCAGGATGCGCACCCGCCCGGCCGACTTCAGCGTCGCCTGCCGCGCGACCAATCGCAGTGGACCCCACGACCGCACGACAACGACCTCGCTGCGTCGGTCTCCCCGACGCCACGGCTTCAAGACGGTCGTGACCGCGCGCCGCTCGCCGGCGGGGATGCGCACGCGCTCGCGCATCCGCGGGGCGCCGGCCGAGGGCTCCCACGCGTCGCGCACCTGCGCGTTCAGGGTGCGGCCGGCGAGGTTCGTGAGCAGCAGCGTCGACGACACCGTCTCGCCGAGCCGCACGCGCTCGGGTAGCTCGCGGGCGATCGAGATGCGCCGGGCGGGCGTCGCGAGCAGCCAGTCGATGACGCCGAGCAGCAGCCACACCAGCAGCACAATGCCGAGCGTGGCCAGCGCGCTGCCGGCCGTTGTGCCGAACAACATGACTGGCAACGCCCCGAGCAGGAGCAAGCCGACGTAGATACCGCTAAATGCCATGACGAAAACTAAATCGGAACCTGCACCTGCTGCATGATCGACCGCAGCACAGAGTCGGCCGAAACCCCCTCGAGCTCGGCCTCGGGCTCGAGCACGACGCGGTGGCGCCAGGTCGGCAGCAGCATCCGCTGCACGTGGTCGGGGGTCACGGCGGGGTGTCCGTAGAGGTACGCGCTCGCCTTCGCGACGCGCAGCAGCGCCGTTGCACCACGGGGCGAAACGCCCATGCGCACCGAGGGTGACTGCCGCGTTGCGCGGGCGAGGTCGACGACGTACGCGAGCACATCCCCGCTCACCTGCACCTGCTGCGCCTCGGCGCGCGCCTGCTGCAGCTCGCTCGCCCCGAGCACGCGCTGCACGCCGACGGAGCCGAGGTTGCGCGGGTTGAAGCCGGCCGCGTGGCGTCGCAGCACCTCGATTTCGGCGTCGCGTGGCGGCAGGTCGAGCACGAGTTTGAGCAAGAATCGGTCGAGCTGTGCCTCGGGCAGCGTGTAGGTGCCCTCGTACTCGATCGGGTTCATCGTGGCCGCGACCATGAACGGGTCGGGCAGCTTGCGGGTGACGCCGTCGGCCGACACCTGGCGTTCTTCCATCGCCTCGAGCAGCGACGACTGCGTCTTCGGCGGGGTGCGGTTGATCTCGTCGGCGAGCAGCAGGTTCGTGAACACGGGCCCCTCGCGGAACTCGAATTCACCCGACTTGTTGTCGTAGACGAGCGAACCGGTGACGTCACCGGGCATGAGATCGGGCGTGAACTGCACGCGCTTCGTGTCGAGCGCGAGTACCGTGCTCAGCGTGCGCACGAGCAGCGTCTTCGCGGTGCCCGGCACACCCTCAAGCAGCACGTGTCCGTCGGCGAGCAGCGCGAGCACGAGCCCCTCGACGGCGGCGTCCTGCCCGACGACGGCCTTCGCGACTTCGGCACGTACGCGGCCGAGCTGGTTACGGATCTGGTCACTCATCGCTTGGGTGCTCCTTCGTGGCGGGTCGTCGTGTCGTCTCGGTGCGGCCGGTCGCGGCGCGCACGCGCCGTTCGAGCTCGGCGGCGGCGTTCGCGAGGTCCACGAGCGCCGAATCGGTATCGGGGTAGCCGACGAGCAGCACCTGGTAGGCGTGCTCGCGCGTCACCCCGGCGGTCTGGGCGGTCGCCTCGATCACGGCATCGCTCGCCTCGCCGCGACCCAGGCCGAGCAGTTCGGCAAGGCGCGTGATGGTGCCGAGGCGGATGCTGTCGAGCGCGTGGAGGCGCGCGTCGCTGTTGTCGTAGAGGCGGGCGCGGCCCTCGATGGTCTCGGCGGCCGGCACGGTGACGGGCAGGCGTTCGGCGATGAGCGGGCCGAAGCGGCGGCCGCGCCAGATGACGCAGGCGACACCCACGCCAAGTAGCAGAATGATCACCGGCGTGAGCCACGGCGGCACATAGTCGCCGAGCGAGGGCGTGTCGGTGAGGCTGTCGGCGCTCGACGGCGTGTACCAAACGAGGTGCTCGTTCGCGCCGAGCAGATTGATGGACATCGCGGCGTTCGCCGACTCACCGATCACCGCGTTCGTGAGGTTCGTCGGCGCACCAAGCACGACGATCTCGACGCCTTGGTCGACGCCGACCACGACCGCGTAGCCGTCGCGCACCTGATAGCAGCCGACCGAGTCGCCGGTCGGCTCGTACTCGTGCCCGCCCTCGTTCGTGATCGCGGGGGCGAGCTCGCCGAAGCCGCAGGCCGAGCCCGCGTCGAACGTGGCCGCCGCATCCGGGTCGTCGTCGTTCGACGAGAACTGCCCGCCGAACGTCGCGACGCGGCTGCTCAGCTCGTAGCTGCTGCCGGCCGGGTTGAGCAGCACGATGCGGTCGATGTCGCCGAAGTAGCCGGCGGCGATCTGGTCGATCTGCTCTTCGGCGAGGATGTACGAGGGGTCGTCGATCACCACCGTCGTCGAGCCACCCGAGTCGAGGCCCGACGAGAGTTCGTCGAGCGAGGTGGCGTGCGTCGTGTCGACGCCCTGCTGGCCGAGCACCTCGAACAGCGCCTTCGCGCCGTTGGGCGCCGGAGAGGTCGGGTCGAGGGGTCGGTTCGAGACCGAGCCCATCGAGCCGAGCGCGAGCACCGTGACGAGCGCCGCGGCGATGAGGCCGCCGACGGCGAGAAGCCAACTGCGGATGCGACGCCAAGCGCCCCGGGAGTCCGGCGTGAGTGACTCGGCCGCGACGGGCGCCGTGGCGGTCAAGGTGTCGGTGGCGGATGCGGTCATCGCGTCAGCACCTCGGGCTCGGGCAAAAGGTGGGGTCGCGTGTGCTCGAGACGGGCGTCGAGCTCGCGCACCTGGTGGTAGTCGTCCTCGCGCGCGGCGAGCCCCGCGTAGCGCACCTGGTCGAACGAGCCGGATGCGCGGCGCAACTCGGCGACCTCGCCCGGGAACGGCGCGGCCGCGGCCGCGGCGACGCCCTGCGCCGTGGTACCGGGGCGGAGGCGAATCACGGTGCGTTCGGCGAGCCCGCGGGCGATCGCGCGATAGCGCTCGGTGAGCGCGAGCGACCAGTCGGACATCGCGGCGGCCGCATCCGCCGCCGCGCGCAGCTGCGCGACCGTGCGAGTGTCGTTGTCGAGGAATACGGCGCCGTGCTCGGCCCGACGCCGAGCGACCGCGCGGGGCCGCCCGAAGATCACGACGAGCACGACCACCGCGATGATGCCGAGAATGATGAAGATCCACGCTGGGTTGATGCCGAAGGCGCCGTTGGGTGTGAAGTTAAACAGCGACGCGAACCACTCCCAGAGGTCGTTGAAAAACTGGTCGATCGGGTTCGGTTTCGCCTGCTGATACTCGCCCTTCGACAGCTCCTGCAGGAGCCAGTCGCGAGCGGTGTCCTCGTCGGGGGCGAGTGGAATCGTCATGCGGCCTAGAACGGTCGATGCTGCGCGGGGCCGTTGGCCTGGTCGGTGCCGTTGCCAGAGTCAGTGCCTGCGCCGGAGTCGTTGCCCGACTGCTCGCCTGCGCCGCTCGATGCATAGGGCGAGCTCGGCGGGTTGTCGGATGCCGGCGACGCGCCGTACGGCTGGTACGGCTGCTCCTGCCCGGCCTGCGCCTGCCCGTATCCAGGCTGCGCGTATCCCTGCTGCTCGTACGTCTGCTGCCCCGGCTGAGCCTGCCCATGCGGCGCCTGCCCATACCCGGCCGGCTGGCCGAAGTTCTGCTGCGGATACGGCTGCTGCGGCGCGTAGCCGGCCGGCGGAGCGGCCGGGCCGAGGTCGGGAGCGGTCCAGGGGTCGCGCTCGGGCTCGCGGCCCTCGTTGTAGTCCTCGGCCGCCTGCTGGAGGTGGATGTTGAGCCCCTCCTTGCGCATCCGCAGGTCGGTGTACATGATCGCCGCGTTACCGCCGAGCAGCACGGTCGAAATCGCCTGCAGCACGGTCGACAGCAGCACCGAGAGCAGCGCCATGCCGATGGCGACGCCGATGACGACGCCCTCCTGGCCGGTCGTGGTCTGGCCAAACGGCACGAGCACGCTCGTAAAGGAGAAGAGGAAGCTGAAGATGCCCGAGATGGTCTGGGTCGCGACGCTGACGATGAGCGAGACGAGGATCCAGATGCCGAAGGTGCGCCAGAAGTAGCCGTTCGTGAGGCGCCAGCTGCGCGCGATGGCGCTGATGGGGCCGTAGCCCTCGAGCACGATCGACGGCACGGCGACGAGTAGCTTCGTGTTCACCCAGAAGAAGAAGGCGACGCCCGCGAGCACGAGGAAGATACCGAGCAGCAGCAGCAAGACAACCGGGTTGTCGGTCTGCGCGAGGATCACGATGAAGAAGATGATGGGCAGCAGCAGGATGCCCATGANGATCATGCTTGCGACCGCGACGACAACGACGTAGCCGAGCACCGCCCACACCCGGCGCCAGGCGGTGCGGAACGCCTCGCCGAGCGTGAGCTTGCGCGAGAGCGTGCCGGCGGCGACGACCTGCGCCACGATTACCTGCACGAGACTGCTGCTGATCAGCGACATCACGATGCCCGGGATCAGCGCGAGCAACAGCCACGTTGTCATCGAAACCGCGAGTTCGTCCTGATCGCCGATCTCGGCCATCGAGATGCGGTTGATGCCGACGATGAGCGCGATGGTCGGCAGCACCGCGGTGACGAGCCCGGTGACGAGCTGGATCAGGAAGGCGCCGCCGAAGCTCGCCGCGACGTTGACGCGCAGGAGGCAGAAGGTCGCGCTGAAGATCTCACCGAAGGTGAGCGGGCGCAGGGGGAACAGGCCGGGCTTGGGCGGCGGGCGCCAGCCGAGCGGCTGCTGCGGTGCGCCGCCTTCGAAGTTCCACGAGGCGGACCCCTGCGGTTGTTGCCAATTGCTCGCACCCTGGGGCGTCGCTCCGGGCTGGTTCGGGTACGGCTCGTAACTCACCTATTCATCGTCCCACAGCGCGGCCGCGCGTTTCATCGTCCACAAGAACGACCGCGACCGGGTAGGCTCTGCCTAGATCATCAACATTGTGGAGGACACGTGCCGGGTCGAGTTTTGGTCGTCGACGACGACACCGCNATTGGCCGAAATGATCGGCATCGTGCTCGATTCAGAGGGCTACGACCCCAGCTTCTGCTCCGACGGCTCGCTCGCTGTCGCGAAGTTCCGCGATGAAGATCCCGACCTCGTGCTGCTCGACGTCATGCTCCCGGGCATGGACGGCATCGAGATCTGCGAGGCGATCCGCGCCGAGTCTGGCGTGCCGATCATCATGCTCACCGCGAAGTCCGACACGACCGACGTCGTGCGCGGCCTCGAGGCCGGCGCCGACGACTACATCGTCAAGCCCTTCGACCCGAAGGAGCTCGTCGCCCGCATCAAGACGCGCCTGCGCGCCACGACGAGCGAGCCGAGCGAGGTCATCAAGGTCGGCGACCTCACGATGAACCTCGCGGCGCACGAGGTCATGCGCGACGACACCTCCATCAACCTCACGCCGCTCGAGTTCGACCTGCTGCACACGCTCGCGGCAAAGCCGAACCGGGTGTTCACGCGCGAGGAGCTCCTCGAACAGGTGTGGGGCTACCGGTTTAAAGCCGACACCCGGCTCGTCAACGTGCACGTGCAGCGCCTGCGCGCGAAGGTCGAAATTGACCCCGACCAGCCGAAGATCGTGCAGACGGTGCGCGGCGTTGGCTACCGGGCGGGTCACACCGGCAACTAGGTGATGCGCTTTCGACTTTTTCGTGGCGGGCGCGTCAATCCCGACTCCGAGCGCATCCAGGTTCGGCTGCCGAACAGCGTCGACACCGGTTGGATCGATACCCCTCCGGGTCGCTGGTGGCGCCCGAAGGAGTTCTGGCAGAACATTCGCTTTCTCTGGCGCACCTCGCTGCCGTTCCGCACGACGGTGGTCGCGGTGACGCTGACGAGCATCACGGTGATCGCCGTCGCCCTGGTCATGAGCAACTCGATTGCGCGCGACCTCTTTACCTCGCGCACGCAGGATGTTCAGCTCGAGGCCCAGCGCGCGGCTTCGGTCGCGCAGGCGACGCTCGAGTCGGGCAGCGAGACCGACGAGCTCGCGCTCTCCGCGCTGCGGCAGGATGCGATCGACGCGGCGATGGCGCAGGCCCCGAACGCGCTCGGCTGGGCCTTCTATCGCGTGCCCGACCAGTCGACGACGAGCGTGATCCAGGACATCGCGTCGGAGGGCGTCGACCGCAATCTCACGAGCGATGAACTGCGTGCGGCGGTGCTCGCCGAGCCCGACACCGTGCACTATCAGTCGGTCGCCTTGCAGGACGCCGACGGCCAGGTTGAACCGGGCATCGTCATCGGACGCGTGGTCACGGTGCCGAGCGCCGGCAACTACGAGTTCTATCTCGTCTATTCGCTGCAGTCTTCGCAGGACACCCTCGATTTCGTGCAGCGCACGCTCGCGATCTCGATGGCGATCCTCGTGCTGCTCGTCGGCCTCATCATCGGTTCGATCATGCGCGCCGTGATGCAGCCGGTGCGGCTTGCCGCCCAGACGAGTCGCCAGCTTGCCGCTGGCCAACTCGAGGAGCGCATCCCCGAAAAGGGCGAGGACGACATCGGTACGCTCGCGCGATCGTTCAACCACATGGCCGACAACCTGCAACATCAGATCGAGCAGCTTGAGAACCTGTCGAAGGTGCAGCAGCGCTTCGTCTCCGATGTGTCGCACGAGCTGCGCACGCCGCTCACCACGATTCGGCTCGCGGGCGGCCTCGTTTACTCGCGCAAGGACGAGTTCGACCCGACGCTCTCGCGCGCGGCCGAGCTGCTGCACGACCAGGTCGAGCGCTTTGAGCTGCTGCTCGCCGACCTGCTCGAGATCTCTCGCTACGACGCGGGCGCGGTTGAGCTCATGCGCAAGGAGCACGACCTCAAGGCGGTGGCTGAGGACGTCATCGCTGCGATGCTTCCCGTCGCGATCGAGCACGGTGAGTCGCTCGTGCTGCGCGCGCCAGACCGCCCGGTGATGGCGCAGTTCGACGATCGCCGCATCAACCGCATCGCCCGCAACCTCATCGCGAACGCGATCGAGCACGGCGAGGGGCGCCCGATCGTCGTCACCGTCGACTCGAACGCGACCGCGGTTGCCCTCTCGGTGCGCGACTATGGCATCGGCATGAGCGACGACCAGCAGGCGAACGTGTTCGAGCGATTCTGGCGTGCCGACCCCTCGCGTAAGCGCACGATGGGCGGCTCCGGCCTCGGCATGGCGATCGCCAAGGACGACGCGCACCTGCACCACGGTCTGCTCGAGGTGTGGTCGGTGCCGAAGCTCGGTACGAATTTCCGCCTCACGCTGCCGATCGCCGCTGACGAACCGATCGTCTCGTCGCCGCTGCCGCTGCTGCCTGAGGATGCGGGGGCCGAGACCTATACGCGCGAGCACCAGGGTGAGAAGGTGGAGGGGTTCTCGAACGAGGACGTCATGACGCAGCCGATCACGATGCCCGTCACCCTGCCGGGGCTCGAGCCGGGCTTCCTTGCTGGGGCCGAGGCGTCGGACGATGAGACGGACAGCGAGGAGGAGTCGAAGTGAGTGCGCGCATCCGCCGAGCCCTGCTCGCCCTCGTGGCGGGCGTGAGCATCTTTGCCCTCGCGGCGTGTGCATCGATTCCGACCTCCGGCTCGGTCGAGCAGGGCTCGGCGCAGGAAGAAGCGACGACGCAGAGCCTGCGCTATTACCCGGCTGGCCCGAGCGACGGTGCGAGCCGCGAGGAAATTGTGCAGGGCTTCATCGACGCCGGCACGGGCAGCCAGAACGACTTCGCGACGGCGCGGCAGTACCTCACCGATGACGCCGCCTCGTCGTGGGACCCCACCGAACAGGTGCTCATCACCTCGGGCCAGGTGTCGATGCGCACGAACGACAACGACGTCATCAACGTGTCGGTCGCTGTGAGCGGCGAGGTAAACGCGCACGGCGTCTACCGCGAGGAGCTCTCGAGCAGCAGCGAGGCGCTCGAGTTCACGCTGCAGCAGGTCGACGGTGAGTGGCGCATCTCGGAGGCACCCGACGGTGTGGTGCTCATGCGCCAGGCATTCACCGACCTCTACCGCTCAACCGCGCTCACGTTCCTCGACGTCGAGCAGCGCTACGCGACGCAAGACCTGCGCTGGTTCCCGAACACCGATGACTTCGCGACCCGCGTGGTCGAGGAACTGCTGCGCGGCCCCGCCGAGTGGCTCTACCCGGGCGAAGCCGTCACGACGGCGTTCCCCTCGGGCACCTCGCTGCTGTCGGACGTGACGATCGCCGACGGGCAGGCCACCGTGAACCTCTCGGGCGATGCCTCGGCCGCGGCGAGCGCCTCCGACCTCTCGCTCATGCGCCTGCAACTCGAGCGAAGCCTCACCGTGCTCGACGAGGTGCAGACGGTTGAGTTGCGCGTCAACGGCGCGCGTATCGACGCGAGCCTGCCGGGCGGCGACACCGTCATCACGAGCCCCGACGTCAACTCGCTGCCGCTCGTGTACCAGGACGGCAGCATCGGTTACCTCAATAGCAATTCGCTCTCGCTGCCGAACGGCACCGAGAATGTCGATGCCGCGGCGGCCGAGATCAACCCCATTCGTGGCGCCCTTTCGGCGTCGCGGCAGACGGTGACGATGCTCACCGAAGACGGCACGTACGCGATGCGCTATGACGACACCTCGCCGACGCTCATCGACAGCCGCGGCGGCCAGATCGAACCCGCGCTCGATAACTGGGACTGGGTGTGGACCCAGTCGACCTCGCAGACGGGCCTCTACGTGTCGAAGATTGGCGAGGGCTCGATCTTCGAAATTCCGCTTCCGTCGGGCGTCGCCCCGAACTTCATCTCACACCAGGTGTCGCGCGATGGCACCCGCCTTGCAGTGCTGTTCGACGACGGCGACGGCGTCACCCTCGCGATCATGCCGATCATGCGCGATGGCGGTGAGCCGATGGCGCTGGGCGACCCGCTGCTGCTCGAGATGCCGGGCACCGAAGACACCGCGAACGACGTGGCGTGGGTCGACGGCAACAGCGTCGCGATGCTCGTCGACGACGGCGATGGCACGACCGAGGTGCGCCTCTATCGGGTCGGCGGCGAGCTCACCTCGCTCGGCACGATTCCCAACGCCGTGCAGGTCGCCGGCTCGAACACGCTCGCCGGCATGCGCGTCGTCGACCGCCAGGGCATCGTCTACGCGCCGCGGGGCACCCGCTGGCAGGCCTCCGAAACGGTCGTGAACTTCCTCTTCGCCCAGATGTAGTCGGGCCTGTGGATACCGCGGCCCCGCTCCGGGCCGCGCGTGCCACCCTGGCCGCATGGCACATCCGCTGCAGGCCGCCCGCGACGCGCTCGCGACCCTGTTCCCTGTGAGCTGCGCGGGCTGCGGCGCGCGCGACGCCGGCGTGTGCGAGGCCTGCCGCCGCGAGTTACGGGCCGCGTGTGCGCCCGAGGTGGGGATGCTCGGCTCGCTCCCGCTGGCCTCCGCGGCCCACTACGGCGACCGGCTGCGGCTGCTCGCCGACGCCTACAAGGAGCGCGGCAGGGTCGATGTCGCGACGGTGCTCGCGCCGCTGCTGCGGGCATCCCTGCTCGCGCTGTTGCGTAGCCTGCCAGGCTGGCCCAGCGAGCCCGTGCTCGTCGCCGTGCCGTCGCGTCGTGCGGCGCGCGCCGCCCGCGGTTTCGACCACGTGCAGCTGCTGCTCGAGCGCGCCGTCGGGCAGCCCGGCGTCGCGGGGCTGGCGCACGCCCGCAAGGTGGGCGATCAGGCGGCGCTGAGCCGCGAGCAGCGGGCCGAAAATCTCGCCGGTGCCCTGCGCGCGCGGCCAGAACTTCGCGGCGCGAACTGCATCGTCGTCGACGACTTCGCGACCACCGGGTCGACGTTGCTCGAGGCGCAGCGGGCCCTCGAAGCGGCCGGTGCGCAGGTGCTCGGAGCCGCGGTAGTGGCTCGAGTCATAAAGCACAACACTACCTCGGCAAATTCTTGACGTCGTAGGGGAATCGTGGAGGTAGATTCTCGTAGTATCTGAGGGACATACATACACATCCGGCTCGGGGTCCGAGTTCGCGAACCCCGAGTTCGCAGATCAGGAGGGTGAGATGGACGTCACAATCAGCGGCCGCAACACCGAGATTCCCGACCGATTCAAGGAGTACGCGGAAGAGAAAGTCACTGCGAAGGTGCAGCAGCTTTCAGAGCGCGCCCAATCGGTTGAAGTGAAGCTCAAGCGTCGCACCGACCGGGCCGGCAACCTCCTCGACAAGGGCAAGGTTGAGATCACGGTCTTCGGACCGTTCCCGACCATGCGTGCTGAGGCCGACGCGGGCGACAAGTATGCGGCATTCGACATCGCGCTCGACAAGCTCGTCGAGCGGATGCGCCGGGTGAAAGATAAGAAGAAGCACCGCCACGGCGGCCAGAGCCTCGCGGATGCGTCGGCGAAGGACTTCTCGCACCTCGACATCGTTCCCGCTGATACCGGTGTCATCGACGTTGTCTCGGGGCAGGCGCAGCCGGCCGCGAGCGTCGACGAAGCATCGTCGTACGACTACAACCCCATCGTCATTCGCGAGAAGGTGTTCGCGCCGAAGCGCATGACCCCCGACGAGGCCGTCGACCACATGGAGCTGCTCGGTCACGACTTCTTCCTCTTTATTGAGGCTGGCCCCGAGCGCCCCGCCGTTGTCTACCGACGTCGCGGCTGGGACTACGGTGTCATCGCGCTCGATGAGGAGGGCTCGACCGAGGGCAGCGCCCCCGAAGAAGTCACCGCCGACTCGGTGGTCTAAGTAACTCCCGAACTCGGGCAGGGCGGACCCTCCGCCCTGCCCGAGTTTTTGTTGAACCGGGGCGAGTACGATTGAGCGAGTTTCCCGGGTACCCGGACGCAACGTCAGGAGAATTTCATTGGCTTCGATCCTCGATAAGGTGCTTCGCTTCGGCGAGGGCCGCCAGCTTCGTCGACTCGAGCGGTTGGCAAATCAGATCAACGGGCTCGAGGGGGAGTTCGAAGAACTCAGCGACGACGAGCTTCGCGACATGACCGATGAGTTCCGCGAGCAGTACCAAGAGGGTGTCGACGCGGGCAAAAGCGACCGGGACATCCTCGACGAACTGCTGCCGCTCGCGTTCGCGGCCGTGCGCGAGGCCGCGCGCCGCACGCTCGGCCAGCGTCACTACGACGTACAGCTCATGGGCGGCGCGGCACTGCACGGCGGCAACATCTCCGAGATGAAGACCGGTGAGGGGAAGACGCTCGTCGCGACGCTCGCGGCCTACCTCAACGCGATCCCCGGCAAGGGCGTGCACATCGTCACGGTGAACGACTTCCTCGCGAGCTACCAGTCAGAACTCATGGGCCGCGTCTTCCGCGCGCTCGGCATGACGACCGGCTGCATCCTCTCGGGCCTCACGCCCGACCAGCGCCGCGAGCAGTACGCCGCCGACATTACCTACGGCACGAACAACGAGTTCGGCTTCGACTACCTGCGCGACAACATGGCGGTCTCGAAGCAGGCGCTCGTCCAGCGTGGGCACTACTACGCGATCGTCGATGAGGTCGACTCGATTCTCATCGACGAGGCGCGCACCCCGCTCATCATCTCTGGTCCCGCTTCCGGTGACGTGAACCGGTGGTACACCGAGTTCGCGAAGCTCGCGAAGCGCCTCAAGGAGGGCCGCGACTACGAGGTCGATGAGAAGAAGCGCACGATCGGTGTGCTCGAGGAGGGCATCGACCGCGTCGAGGACGAGCTCGGCATCGAGAACCTCTACGAGCAGGCGAACACGCCGCTCATCTCATTCCTGAACAACTCGATCAAGGCGAAGGCCCTGTTCCACCGCAACAAGGAATACGTGGTGCAGAACGGCGAGGTTAACATCGTCGACGAGCACACGGGCCGCATCCTGAAGGGCCGTCGCTACAACGAGGGTCTGCACCAGGCGATCGAGGCGAAGGAGGGCGTCACGATCAAGGCCGAGAACCAGACGCTCGCCACCGTGACCCTGCAGAACTACTTCCTCATGTACGAAAAGCTCGCGGGCATGACCGGTACCGCCGAGACCGAGGCGGCCGAGTTCCAGTCGACCTACAAGCTTGGCGTCGTGCCGATTCCGACGAACAAGCCGATGCAGCGCCTCGACAAGCCCGACCTCGTGTACAAGAACGAACGCGCGAAGTTCGCGCAGGTGGTCGAAGACATCGTCGATCGCGCCGAGACGGGCCAGCCCGTGCTCGTGGGTACAACCTCGGTTGAGAAGAGCGAGTACCTGTCGAAGCTGCTCGCGAAGCGCGGCGTCGAGCACGAAGTGCTCAACGCAAAGAACCACGCTCGCGAGGCTGCGATCATCGCGCAGGCCGGCCGCAAGGGCGGCGTCACGGTCGCGACGAACATGGCCGGTCGTGGTACCGACATCATGCTCGGCGGCAACGCCGAGTTCCTCGCGGTGACGAAGATGACCGAGCTCGGGCTCGACCCTGAAGAGGACGCCGAGGCGTACGAGGCGAAGTGGCCCGAGGTGTTCGAGCAGGTGAAGAACGAGGTGAAGGAGGAGGCTGAGGAGGTCGCCGAGCTCGGCGGTCTTTACGTGCTCGGTACCGAGCGTCACGAGTCGCGTCGTATCGACAACCAGCTTCGCGGTCGTTCGGGCCGTCAGGGTGACCCGGGCGAGAGCCGCTTCTACCTGTCGATGACCGACGACCTCATGCGCCTGTTCAACACCGGCGCCGCGCGGGCAATCATGGACAACGACTCGACGCCCGACGACCTCGCGCTTGAGTCGCGCATCGTCTCGCGCGCGATCCAGTCGGCGCAGAGCCAGGTTGAATCTCGCAACGCCGAGATTCGCAAGAACGTGCTCAAGTACGACAACGTGCTCAACGAGCAACGTTCGTCGATCTACGCCGACCGCCGCGCAATCCTCGAGGGCGACGACCTTGAAGACAAGGTGCAGGACTTCATCAATGGCGCGATCCACGACATCGTGCTTGAGCACACGGCGGGCAACCCCGACGACTGGAACGTCGAGATGCTCGAACAAGACCTCAAGCAGCTCTACCCCATGAGCATCACGGTCGAAGAGATCATCGAAGAGCACGGTGGCATGAACCAGGTCACCGACGAGAACGTCGAAGAAGAGGTCATCGCCGACGCGAAGCTTGCGTACGAGAAGCGCGAGGAGCAGCTCGGCGAGGAGGCGAGCCGCGAGCTCGAGCGCCGCATCCTGCTGCAGGTGATCGACCGCAAGTGGCGCGACCACCTCTACGAGATGGATGCGCTGAAGGAGGGCATTGGCCTGCGCGCGCTCTCGCAGCGCGACCCGCTCGTCGAGTACCAGCGCGAGGGCTTCACGATGTACCAGCAGATGCTCGGTGGCATTCGCGAGGAGTCGGTGCAGTTCCTCATGAACACCGAGGTTGAGGTCGAAGAGCACGAGCACGAGGATGGCACGACGCATAAGTCGATCAAGGTGCGCCAGCGCAGCCTCGACGGCGAAGCGCAGCCGACCCAGCAGCTCAACTACTCGGCGGCCGACGAGAGCGGCAACGTGCGGGTCACCGACGGCACCGGCCGCATCAACGTCAACGCGACGCGCGCCGCGATGCGCCGCGAGATGAGCCTCGGCACGGCGTCGGCGATGCGCGAGGCCGAGGGCGACGCGACCGAGTCCGAAGTGCCCGAAGGCGGGCGCGCGACGACCGCGACCACGACCGCGNGGCAAGCCGAACCCGGCGCAGAAGAAGAAGTCGCGCTCGGGCAACCCGGCAAAGCACGGCAGCGAACAGGGACGCTCGGCCTCGGCGGTCGCCCGGGAGCAGCAGGCGACGACGCGCAAGCAGCAGCGCGGCTCGTTCGGACAGAAGGTCGCCGACGAGTCCGACAACTAGTCGTGGCCCGCGAACGCGATTGGCCCGGCGCCTTTAACGCCCGCGACCTCGGGGGAATCCCCGTGGCCGCGGGCGTACTCGCGCCGGGGGTGTTGTTCCGCTCGGGGCAGCCGCAGACCTGGGGCTCCAAGGCCTGGGCGCGCGCCGAGGCCGAGGGCGTGCGTCGCGTGCTTGATCTGCGCGACCCGAGTGAACCCCGCGGCAGCGCCGAAGGCACCGAGGCCATCGAGTATCGCTTCGCACCCGTTGAAGACCCGATATTGCCCGCGTTCCGCGAACGCTTCGACCCGTACCTCAACCACCCGTCGGGCTACGCCGACTTTGTCGGGTTCTTCTCCGAGCGCATCGCGGGGGCCGTCGGAGAGCTGCTCGAGGCCGGGCCCGGCACGCTCGTGTGCTGCTCGGCCGGCCGCGATCGCACGGGGCTTGTCATGGGCATCCTGCTGCTGNGCCTCGGCGCCGATGCCGAGGTGCTCGTGCACGAGGATGAGCTTGCGGTGCGCGCCGTCAACGAGCACCACCTGCACCGCGAGAAGCCGCACCCGTACGAGCGCTGGCACGATGAGCCCGAGCTTGCCGAGATCATCCGCTCGCGTGGCGACGCGGTGCGCGAGTTCGCCGCGGACTTCGACGCGCACGACTTTCTGCGCGCCCACGGGGTGTCGGATGCGGCGGTCGAGCGGGCCTGCGACTGGCTGATCGCGCCCCGCTAGCGACGGCTGAGCCGGGCCTAGAGCACGTGCAGGCGTTGGGCCCGCCAGCGACCCCGGTACGACTCGAGCCGGATCGCGACCGCGCGGCAGCGGCTGCCGAGGTCGACGATGACGGTCGACTCGACGACGCCTTCGCGAGGCGACTGCCAGATGCAGCGGATCGGCTCGATCTTCGGGCGCATCGCCACCCCGCCGCGGCGCTGCCGGGCGCGGGCCGCGTGCTGCGCCCGCGCGAGCAGTTTGCTCGCGACCTCGGGCGCCAGCCAGCGCGTCAGCTGTTCGATTTCGCGGATGCCCGCCATCGCCTCGAACACGCCGCGCGCGAGGTTACGGAGCATCGGCTCGGGGTCGCCCGTCGGGGCAGCGGTGCCGCTCGGCGCGGGAAGTGCAGTGAGCACGCCCTCGCCAAATCGCAGCGGTTGCGGAACATCGTCGTTGAGGGCGGTGGAGAGGCGCGACTGCGGCTGGGGCATCGTTGGCTCCTGTCGAGAGGCAGGCGTACGTCGCCATTCAACAATCTGGGGCCAGGCCGTGGGGTGTTTCGGCAAAATCTGTGGATAAGTCCACCCCTCGGCTGACGCGCGAATCATCCTGTGGATAACTTGACGGTTCGTGGTCGAGATGCATCAGACTGTTGGGGTGCGCTGGAATGACCTCTTCGACGACCTCGCGGGGCAGTTTGACGCCGAACACGAGCGGGCCCGGCGCCTCGAGGCAGTCGAAGACGAACGCCTCCGCGTCGCGCGCACCACGCTGCGCCAGCGCCTCGCCGCGCTGCAGGCGGCGCTCGAGCCGGGGGAGTGCATCGACCTTGAGCTCCTCAGCGGCGACCGCCTGCGCGCCGAGCCGATCGAGTTCGGCGCCGAATGGTTCTTCGCCAGGCTCCCGTCGGTCGCGGGCCACTACGCGAGCGTGCTCGTGCCGCTCGCGGGCATGGGGTCGGTCATACTCACGCGCAGCCAGCTCGATCGATCGCTCGCGCCGCGACCCGAGGCGCCCGAGTCGCTTACGGCCCGGCTCGGCTTCGTCATGCCGCTGCGCGATCTGGCTCGTCGACGCGTGCACTGCGAGTTGACCACCACGCTTGGTGTGCTGCGCGGCACCATCGATCTCGTCGCGCGCGATCACCTCGACCTCGCGGTACACGATCTCGATACGCCGCGGCGCACGCCCGACGTGGCGGCCTTTCGTGTCGTGCCGCTCCACGAGATTCGCCTCGTGCGCGTCGCCGGCGACGTCGCGAATTAGTTGTTGCTGTCGCGCCAGCTGCCCGAGCTGGTGATCTCGGGGATGTCGATGAATTCCTGTTGCCCGAACATCGCCTCGCGGCGGCGAGCCTCGTACTGATCGGCGACGAAGCGCTCGAGTTCGAGCTGTTCGACGCGCAGGGCGCCGGCCGACCCGATGCGGATCGCGGCGAGTTCGTTGGACTCGACGAGGTCGCGGACGACGTCGAGTTCGACGTTGAGGATCTCGGCAACGTCGGAGAGGGTGAGGAAACGGGGAAGCCCCTGGCTGGGGTTCGAAGACATGCCTCAAGTATCCCAGCGATTCCCTGCACGCTCGCCGCCTGTGGATAACTTGCCCAGCGAGTTCGGACGATGTCGCAACATAGACACGTCAAGGCGGACGAGCCTCCGCCAATGCCCGCGAACAAGGAGCGCTCACGTGGCACAAGGTCGCAGAACCCGAGTCGATCCGCGACTCATTATCGGCATCGTGCTCGTTGCCGGCTCGATCGCGGGCGTCGTCGGCGTCGTGCAATCTACGGCGCAAACGACGACGGTCTACGCACTGGGGCAGGCTGTCGCCGCGGGCGACACGATCACCGCCGAGCAACTCACCGCGGTCGAGGTGTCGGCGGCTACGCCGACCGAGCTCTACCTCACCGAGGCGAGC
Source organism: Gulosibacter sediminis (assembly GCF_014904065.1). Classification (GTDB taxonomy): domain Bacteria; phylum Actinomycetota; class Actinomycetes; order Actinomycetales; family Microbacteriaceae; genus Gulosibacter; species Gulosibacter sediminis. The sequence continues at coordinate 17,555 of NZ_JACXJG010000036.1, forward strand.
GCCGAGAGCTACATCGCTACCCGGCCCATCGGCGCGGGTGAGCTCGTGCCGCTCACGGCGCTCGGCGACGCCGACACCTCGAGCGCGGCCGTGGTCGTCAGTATCCCTGGCGAACTGCCCGGCGGCATCAGCACCGGCACGACGGTCGAAATCTGGTCGGCCGCCGCGGGTGAGCGGATGGGCACCTACGACGCGCCGCAGGTGCTCGTCGCGCAGGCGCAGGTCATTCGCGTGATCGAGCAGGACGACTTCGTCGCCACCGCACAGGTCGACGTCGAACTGCGCATTCCCGACGACGAGGTCGCGACGGTCATGAGCGCGACCTCGAACGGGGCGCGGCTACAGCTCGTGCCGCTGCACGAACCGGTGCGGGAGTAGCTCGTGGCGCGCATCATCCTGGCCGTGGATTACGACGTTGAGGCGAATCTGCTCGAGGGCATCATCCGGGCCGGCCACGAGATCGTCGACCGCGTCACCGGCGCTGCCTCGCTCGCGGCCGCGGTCGAGCGCGCCCGGCCCGAGCTCGTGCTCGCGCAGGCTGGCCCCGAGACGCTCAATCCACGGAGCCTCGCCGCCTGCGATGGCGCCGGTGCCCGCACGATCGCCGTCGTGGGGAACGAGGCCGAACGCAGGCAGGCAACCGAGCTCGGGCTCGTCGACCGCATCCGCGCCGACGACAGGTGGGATGCGGTTGAGCGGCTGCTCGAGGGGGAGGCCGCCCGCGCTGCGCCGCCCGTCACAGCCCAGACCGAGCCAGAGGAGCCGCCACGCAGTCGCAAGGACCGCCGCCGCGAAGAATCGCGTCGAGGCCGACGCAGCCCGCAGCGCGAGGTGCCGCCGCCGATCGAGCCGAGCGCGCCACCGGTTCCGGCGCCCGGCCGCATCCTCGCCGTCTGGGGCCCGCACGGTTCGCCGGGCGTCACCACCGTGGCGATCGCCCTCGCGGCGTCGCTCGTGAACCAGGGCCGGCGGGTGCTGCTCGTCGACGCCGACACGTATGGCGGGGCCGTCGCACCGGCGCTCGGCATCGCCGACGAGGCACCGGGGCTCGCGGCCGCCTGCCGCCTCGCCGGCGCGGGCTCGCTCTCGGCAGTCGAACTCGATCGCGTGAGCTCGGAGGTCGCCTGTGCGCGCGGCACCCTGCGTGTGCTCTCGGGCATCAGTAACCCTGCCCGCTGGCCCGAGCTGCCGAGCGAGCGGATGCGCGCGGTGCTGGGGCTCGCGCGCGATGAGTACGAGTTCGTCGTCGTCGACGTCGGCTTCAACCTCGAGCGAGACGAGGAACTCGTGAGCGATGTCGCGGCGCCTCGTCGCAACGCCGCCGCGCACGCCGCGATCGAGGTGGCGGATGCTGTGGTCGCGGTCGGCGAAGCAACCCCGGTTGGGCTGCAGCGCTACCTGCGGGCGCGGCTCGGCCTTGTCGATCTGCGTGGCGATGCGACCCACCTCGAGACGGTCATCACCCGCCTGCGCCGCGGGGCGGTCGGCGCCGATTCGGCCGGCCAGGTGCGGCAGGTGTTGCTGCGTTTTGGCGGCATTGAACGCGCCACCCTGCTGCCCGATGACTCCAAGGCCGTCGACCGGGCGATGGCCGAGGCGATCGCGGTGGTCGATGCGGCGCCGAGGTCACAACTCGCGAAGCAGCTCGACGCGCTCGCCCTTCGGCTCGGTCACGTTGCCGACGCCGCGGCACCGCTTCCGGCGGATCTCCAATCAGATCGCTCACTCGTCCAATAATGTGGAGGCGTGTCGAGCCTCACCAATCTCATACAACGCCACAGCGACCTCGATTCGAGTGATCGCGAGTGGCTCATGCTGCTGCTTGCTGACTGGCAGCTGCTCGCCGACCTCGCCCTCGCCGATCTCGTGCTCTGGGTGCGCGACTCCGAGGCTCGCTGGGTGGCGGTCAGCCAAGCGCGACCGGCGTCGGCGCCGACCCTGTTCTATCGCGATCTCATCGGTCAGCGCGTGCGCGAGCAGTGGGAGATGGAGGTCGAGGCGGTCTACCAGCGCGGCGTGACGATTCGCTCATCCGCCCCCGACTGGTTCGACGAGATTCCCGCGCAGCTCACGACGAGCCCAGTGTTCTCGACACGCCACGCCGACGGCCGGGCGCAGCGCTCCGAGCGGCCGATCGCGATCATCACGCGGCACACGAACCTCGCCGGCACACGGCAGCCGACGCGGCAGGAGGTCACGTTCCGCGAATGCTCGGAGGACCTCTTCGACATGATCGCGGCGGGGGACTTTCCCGATCTCGACGCCCCCGAGTTCTCCCGTCGCGGCGCGCCCCGGGCCTCGGACGGCCTCGTGCGGCTCGACACCGACGGCGTCGTCACCTTTGCGAGCGCGAACGCCCTCTCGGCACTGAACAAGCTCGGCTTCGGTGGCGAGCTCGAGGGCGAGATCTTTTCGGAAGTTGCCTCGACCCTTGTCGACGACAAGCGCAACGTCACGGTCGACGAGGCGTTGCCGCTCGTCGTGACCGGCCGTGCCCCATGGATGAGCGATGTGGATGCGCGCGGCGTCACGGTCACGCTGCGCGCGATTCCGCTGCGCCGCGGCGGCGAGCGGCTCGGCGCGATCGTGCTTTGCCGCGACACGACCGACGTGCGCAACCAGATGCAGGAACTCATCACCAAAGACGCGACGATCCGTGAGATCCACCACCGAGTGAAGAACAACCTGCAGACCGTCGCGGCGCTGCTGCGCATCCAGGCCCGCCGGGCGAAGGCCGACGAGGCCCGAGAGTCACTGCTGCAGGCGATGCGTCGCGTCTCGTCGATCGCGGTCGTGCACGACACCCTGTCGGGCGGCTTCTCGCAGTCGGTCGACTTCGACGAGGTGTTCGCGCGGGTCATGCGGCTCGCCACGGAGGTCGCCGGCGGCACCGGCACCGAGGTACGACCGGTGCTCGAGGGTTCGTTTGGCTCGGTGCCAAGCGAGTTCGCGACCCCGCTCGCCCTCGCGTTGACCGAGCTCGTGACGAACGCGGTCGAGCACGGATTCCCGGCGGGCAGCTCCGACGGCCAAGTCGCCGTCACGGTCGAGCGCGACGACGACAATCTTGCCATTCAGGTGCGCGACAACGGCGTGGGCATGGTCGGCGGCCACGAGGGCTCGGGCCTCGGCACGCAGATTGTGCGCACGCTCGTCGAGGGTGAGCTGGGCGGCGCCATCGCGTGGCAGGAGAACCCGGCGGGCGGCACGCTCGTGCAGATCAGCATCCCGCGCCGCTGGGGCGTCGGGTGACAAACGAAGTGCCTCGACGAAAAATCCGCCGAGGCACTGAGTTGCTTGGCTGGGTTAGCTGGCGCGGCGGGCGCGCGCAGCGCGACGCTTGAGCGCGCGACGCTCGTCCTCCGAGAGGCCACCCCAAACGCCAGAATCCTGGTTCGTGTCGAGTGCGTACTGCAGGCACTGCTCGGTTACCGGGCAGCGCGAGCAGATTGACTTGGCGGCGTCGATCTGTTCAATCGCGGGGCCGGTGTTGCCAACCGGGAAGAACAGCTCGGGGTCAGCATGCAAGCATGCAGCGCGATCACGCCAATCCATGTAAATGGGCTCCTTGTCTACGCGTTTTGGCACGCGGAGGCCGTACTCTCAGACGGAGTCGTGATGACAGCGGCACACCAAACTGCGGGTTTGCGCAAGGGCGCCGAAGTCCTGATCTGTAGTATTTTGCCACGCAGTTGCATGCCAATCAAGGGATTATTCGAGTGAACGCAGAGGGCGAACGCCCCACCGAGGCCGCCACGACCGCGCCGGTGTGGCCGTCGATTCTTCTGGCGATGGTGCTCGGGGTCGAAGCACTCGTGATGGCGTGGGTGACCGTGCTGCTCTTCGTCGAGTTCTTGACGCAGGATGCGCTCTCGGTCGCGTCGTCGATCGCGCTCATCGTCATGGCCGGGCTCGCGACCGTGCTGCTCATTGCGCTCACCGTCGGCGTCTGCCTCGGTCAGCGCTGGGTACGCGGGCTCACCGCGGTGTGGCAGGCGCTGCAGGTTGCGGCCGCGGTCACGGTGATCCGTGGCGACATGATGCCCGCCCTCGGCTGGGCGCTCGCGGCGGCATCGCTCGTCGGTCTGCTGCTCGTCTTCCACCCCGCGGTGGCCGCGCGGCTCAAGTAGCTAGCTGTCGCCGAGCTTGTTGAGGATCCGGTCAACGTGGCCGGTGGCCTTGACGTTGTAGAGCGCCTCGATGACCTTGCCGTCCTCGTCAACGAGGAAGGTGGAGCGGATCGCGCCCTCGACGATGCGGCCGTAGTTGTTCTTCTCGCCGTAGGCGGCGAGGCGAGTCTGCACCTCGTGGGCCGGGTCGCTCAGCAGGGTGTACGGCAGTTCGTATTCGGTCTTGAACTTTGCCAATTTGTCTACCGAGTCGGCGGAGAGCGCGAGCACCTTGTAGCCCGCGGCGGTGAGCCGGGCGTCGCTGTCGCGGAAGTCGCAGGCCTCCTGCGTGCAGCCCGGGGTGAATGCCTGCGGGAAGGTGTAGACCACGAGCTTCGAGCCGCGGAAATCGCTGGGGGACACCTGCTTGCCGTCCTGGTCGCTCAGCGTGAATTCCGGAAAGTCGTCGCCGGGCTGCAGTCGGATGGGTTCGGTCACGGAGTTCTCCTCAGGGTCGGGCGCGGCCGCGACGGACGAATGTACGCCGCAGCCTGAATCATGCGGCAATTTGAACACACTTTGGTCTGTTCCCCATCAGAGTGCACACAACGCCCCGGGTGCGGGTTATGCTCCCCACACATCTGAAAATTGGAACCCAACGCCCTCACTCGGCTGCGACGCGATCAGCGTTGCTTGCGGCCCGCAGCAGCAACGAAGCTCAATTGAGGTGGGCGAGGTGGTTCCCGTGTCGGCGCAGCGTGCTGCGTCGGCGTCTGAAAGGCAAAAGCAATGGTGAAATCGTCCGTCGCTCGTTCGTCCCGGAAAGCCCTCGGTGCCATTGGCGCCTTCGCCGCGGTTGCGCTTGTGCTCACCGGCTGCGTGCAGAACACCGAGGGGACCGGCGGCAACGCCAACCCCACCGAGAGCGCCGAAATCTCGGTGACGAAGTCTGACACCGCCGCCGCCATGGTGCCCGAGGAGATCTCGAGTGCCGGTGTGCTCCGCGTGGGCACCGACGCCACCTACGCCCCGAACCAGTACGCCGGTCCCGACGGGCAGCCGGTGGGCTGGGAGGTCGAACTCGTCGAGGCGATCGGCACGAAGCTTGACCTCGACGTCGAGTGGTCGAAGGAGGGCTTCGACCAGATCATCCCGAAGGTCACCGGCGGCACGCTCGACATGGGCTCGTCGAGCTTCTCCGACACCGTCGAGCGCCAGAAGTCGGTTGACTTCGTCGACTTCTACTCGGCCGGCCTCCAGTTCGTGCGCGGCGTTGACGTCGACCCGCTGCCGGACTCACTGTGCGGCCTCACCATCGGCGCGCAGGCGACCACCACGTCCGACGACTACCTCATGGCCGCGAGCGACGAGTGCGAGGCGAACGGCGAGGCGCCGATCGACCTCGTCAAGAAGGACGGTCAGGACGAGGCCACGAACGACGTCGTGCTTGGTAACACCGACTACATGCTCGCCGACTCGCCGATTGCGCAGAACAGCGTGCTGCAGGCCTCCGACAAGATCACCCTTGAGGGCGACGTCTTCGACGCGGCCCCGTACGGCCTTGTGTTTGCGAAGGACACCGAGCTGACGCAGGCGGTGCAGACCGCGATGCAGGAGCTCATGGATGAGGGCACCTACGAACAGATCCTCAGCAATTGGGGTGTTCAGGACGGCGCCGTCGACGAAGCTGTGATCAACGGTGTCAGCTAGCACCGACCCCATCGTCGCGGTCAAGCTGCGACATCCCTGGCGGACGACCGTTGCGATCGTTCTCGTCTTGCTGTTCGCTGTAGTCATTTATGACGCGGCCACGCGCGAGACCTTCCGCTGGCACCTCGTCGGGGCGTACCTCTTCGACACCCGGGTATTCCAGGCCGTCGGCGTGACCCTCGCGCTCACCATCCTCTCGATGGTGCTCGCGGTGGTCATGGGCCTCGTGCTCGCTGTCATGCGGCTCAGCGATAATCCGGTGCTGCGCACCCTGTCGTGGCTGTACCTCTGGCTCTTCCGCGGCACGCCAGTCTACGTGCAGCTCGTATTTTGGGGCCTACTGTCGACGATCTACCGGTCGATCGAGGTCGGCGTGCCGTTCACCGACACGACCTTCTTCACGATCGCGCCATTCGAGGCGATCGACCTGTTCTGGCTCGCCGTGCTCGGCCTCGCATTCAACGAGGCCGCGTACATGGCCGAGATCGTGCGCTCGGGCATCCTCTCGGTCGATGCTGGGCAGGAGGAGGCATCGAAGGCGCTCGGCATGAGCTGGCGCGACACCATGTTGCGCATCATCATTCCGCAGTCGATGCGCGTCATCATTCCACCGACGGGCAACGAGCTCATCTCGATGCTGAAGACCACGTCGCTCGTCACCGCACTCGGGTTCACGCTCGATCTCTATGCGCGCTCGCGGGAGATCTCGGCGGCGCTCTACGAGCCGGTGCCACTGCTCATCGTGGCGAGCATCTGGTACCTCGTGGTCACGAGCGTGCTCATGGTGGGCCAGCACTACCTCGAGGCCTACTTCGGCCGTGGGGTGGCCCCGCAAAAAGACACGGGCGTGGCCGATACTGGCGTGCTCAAACTGCCGGTCGGCCAGCAGACCGGGGCCGTGTCGACGGCCGACTCGGCGACTTCGACGCGAACGACGGGAGACGGTGCATGACCGCAACGGCCACCGCGACACCGATGGTGCGCGCGGAACACATCGTCAAGAGCTTCGGCTCGAACACCGTGCTCAAGGACATCTCGCTCGAGGTCGGCCGCGGCCAGGTGCTCTGCCTGATCGGGCCGTCCGGCTCGGGCAAGTCGACNGACGATCGACGGTGGGCGGCTCTGGGTCGAGGACGAGCTCATCGGCTACAGGCAGCGCGGCGAGAAGCTCTACGAGATGACGCCGAAAGAAGTGTCGACGCAGCGCGCCGACATCGGCATGGTGTTTCAGCGGTTCAACCTGTTCCCGCACATGACCGCGCTCGAGAACATCATCGAGGCGCCGATGCGGGTGAAGCACGAGAAGAAGTCGGTCGCCTCGAAGCGGGCGATGGAGCTGCTCGAGCAGGTCGGCCTCGCGCACAAGGCGAAGTCGTACCCCGGGCACCTCTCGGGCGGTCAACAGCAGCGCGTCGCGATCGCTCGGGCGCTCGCGATGCAGCCGAAGCTCATGCTGTTCGATGAGCCGACCTCGGCGCTCGACNTGACGTGCTCGGCGTCATGAAGCAGCTCGCCGAGAGCGGCATGACCATGGTCGTCGTGACGCACGAGATGGCGTTCGCGCGCGACGTCGGCGACCACCTCGTGTTTATGGATGCGGGTGTCGTGGTGGAGGAGGGCGACCCCCGGGACGTCATCACGAATCCGCAGCACGCGCGTACCAAGGCGTTCCTCTCGCGCGTAGGTTAACGACTTGCAAACACGTGTCGAGCGGTGGTAATGTCTTTCAGTCGGTACGGCGAGGTTGACGAACCAACTCCGCCGCTCGATTCGCGCCTCTAGCTCAATAGGCAGAGCAGCTGACTCTTAATCAGCGGGTTCCGGGTTCAAGTCCCGGGGGGCGCACGACAAATCCCCACTACGACATCGCCGCAGTGGGGATTCCTCGTTTCCGTGTGAACCTGACCGTGACAATGCTGGGGCAGAATAGAACGACGCAGACTTTCCTGGGATCCGAAAGAAGGCAGAGCGTGGCTGCAGGTACCGTTCTCGACAAGCGCGAGTCAGCGATCGAACTCGTTCGTCCCACCACACTTGCGCAGGTGCAAGACACTGTGCGGCGGGCACACCTCACCGGCGCGCAGGTGCGGCTGATCGACCCACAGGGCAGCGCCGAGGCCGCTCAGCCGGGCGTCGCGATCGACCTCCGCGGCCTGCGTGGCCTCGTCAGCGTCGACCCCGCGGCGGGCACGGCGACGTTCCTCGCCGGCACGACGATCGACCAGGCCGCGACCCAGCTCGAAGCCGAGGGGCTGTCGATGGTGGGCGCCCCGAGCGACGCGAAGCTCACGCTCGGCGCCGGTGTCGTGCTCGGCGGACACAGCGGCGCACCGCGAGACGCGAGCTTCCCCGCATCCGTCGCCGGCGTCACCCTGATTGACGAAACTGGCGCCGTGCTCCGAGTCTCGGCATCGCGCAACCCGCACTTCTGGAGCGCCGCTCGCCTCTCGCTCGGCGCGCTCGGCATCGTCACCGAGGTGACCGTGCGCGTGCGCCGCTACCGGGCGCTGCGCGTGAAGCGAGTCAAGACCGACCTGCGTTCGATGCTGCGCGATCTGCCCGAGGCTCGCAGCAAGGTCGACTACTACGTCGCGGCCTGGCGCCCCGGCCACGACGGCGTCAAGCTCACGCTCGGTTGGCTCGAGGATGCGTCGCCCGCGCAGGTCGCGGCCCGTCGCGGCAACCTCTCGTCGGCGCTGCACGCGCAGGACGAGAAGGCGGGCCTGTTCAGTCGCCTCCGCGCGGGGGTGCGTCGCCTGTTCGGCGGCGGGGCCGAGCGGCTCGACGAGCGTCGCGAGGGGCCGACCGGCTCGCTCGCCGAGGGGCGCGACGTCGCCGGCGCGAACTCGAGTGCCGTGACTATGGAATACCAGTTCCCGCTCTACAAGGTCGACCTCGTGCTGCAGGCGCTGCATGACATCGCGCAGCGCAACCGCGCGTTCTCGGGCGTGCAGACGCGACTCGGCATGGTCGCGCGCGACGACGTGTGGCTGTCGCCCGCGTACGGGCAGGATGTGGTGGCCGTCGCCCTCGACGTGAGCGACGCATCCGGCCGCAACCTCGAGGCACTGCGGCAGGCCGAGGAACTCTTCATTTACCTCGGCGGACTGCCGAACTGGGCGGGTTGGAACACCTTCACCGCCGGTGAAGCCGCCGACGTGATGCCCCGCTACAGCGACTTCGTGCACATCGCGCGAGACCTCGATCCGGATGCAATTTTCAGGAACGCGGTCGCGGACCGCCTGGTTCATTAGGTTTTAGGGGAAACTTATTTCTAGGGAGCTCGCATGGGGGCGACCTAGAATTGGGTCTTCCAGCACCTTCCCAACACGAATGGAACTCCCAGGGCATGGCCAGTAAAGACCGCGACCGTATTCGACAGCTTCGTGAGGAAGCCAACGCGCTTCGCAAGAAGGAAGAGGCGCGCAAGCGTCGCAGCCGGATGTTCGCCCAGCTCGGCATCGTGGCTGGCGCCGTCGTCGTGATCGCGGCGATCGTCCTGCTCGTAGTGATGGGACCGAAGTGGTTCAGCAACCAGGTCACGCCGTCGGCCGAGGGTGAGGTCGAGCTCACGAACTCGGCGGGCGACGCCGTGAGCCTTCCGATCCGCGTCGAGGAGGACGGCGGCGTCGTGGTTGGCTCCGACGACGCTCCCGCGAAGCTTGACTACTACTTCGACTTCTCCTGCCCTGCCTGCCAGGACTACCACTCGGCCATGGAGTCGTCGTACGAGCAGGTTATTGCCGACGGCGACGCGCAGGTGACCTACCACATGATCCGCTTCGTGCAGGACTACGGCCAGTACGCCGGCTCGGCCACCGCGGGCGTCATCAGCTCCGACCCGAGCCTTTTCTACACCGTCATGAACGGCATCTTCTCGGTGCCGGCCGAGACGCAGGTCGGCTGGGGCTACAGCGACTACGCGTCGTACGTGCAGACCCTCGGCTTCACCGATGAAGAGGTCATCCAGAACATCGCCGATGGCAACTACGGCGGCTGGATCAGCGACAACACCGAGCGCGCCCGCGAAGATGGCATCTCGGGCACCCCGTCGGTCGGCGTGAACGGCACGCTGCTCGAGACCGTGCCCGCCTCGCTCGACGAGTTGCTCGACGCCATCGGCGCTGAGCCCGCGGCCACCACCGACTCGACCACCGAGCCGACGGCCACCGCTGAGTCGACGACCGAGCCGACCGCCACAACGGGGAACTAAGCCGTGAGCACGACCCTCGAAGACCGCCTCGACGAGGGTGAGGGTCAGGCGGTCTTGCCGGCTGCCGCCCGCACCCTCGTCACGGGGTGGACCCTCCTCATCGGCGGCGGCATTGGCCTCATCGCGAGCTTCATGCTCACGATTGAGTACTTCCACAACCTCGCCGACCCGAGCGCCGAGCTGCTCTGCGACCTCAGCGTCTTCGTTACGTGCCAGCCGGCGATGAACTCGACCGCCGGTGCGATCCTCGGCTTCCCGAACGTGATCCTCGGTCTCGTCTGCTTCACGATCGCCGTCGTCTCGGGCGTCGTGATCGTCGCTCGCGTGAAGCTGCCGAACTGGTACTTTGTTGGCCTGCAGATTGGCCTGATCGGCGCTGCGGTGCTCATCACCTACCTGCAGTGGTACTCGGCCTTCGAGCTGCGCGCCCTCTGCCTCTGGTGCATGGTCATCTGGACCGCCACGATCCCGACCGTCACGCTCACCACCATCGGTAACCTCGCGAACGGCCGCCTCGGCCGTGGGGGAGTGAAAATCGGCCACGGCCTCGCGAACTGGGCCTGGGTCGTCGTCGTGATCTGGTACCTCGCCGTCATCGGGCTCGTGCTCGCGGGCATGTGGGAGCCGATCCGGCTGAGCATGATCTAAGCGAACATCCCCACAACCACTTCGGGCG
>NZ_JACXJG010000036.1:28269-35715 GCF_014904065.1 Gulosibacter sediminis
GCTTAGCTCGCGCGCTTGAGTTCGTCGTCGCCAGCTTCGCTCGTCGGCTTTGCGGGCTCGATGGCGCGCAGCGGTTCGGGTCGCTCGAGCTCGGCGACGTCGGCGATCGTGTTCTGCACACGGCGCACGAGGTCGGCCGACATGATCTCAGAGAACACCGCGTCGTCACCCGGGTCGCGGCCGGTGCGCCACTCGAGGCGGTAGCGGCCACGCGGGCCGAAGAGGTCGTCGAACAGGCGCAGCAGCTCGAGCTGGGCCTCAGTCGTCAGCGCGGCCTCGGGCTGCAGCATCCGCGGCGGGTGTTGCGGCGCCGGCGCGAGGCCGAGCCCCGCGAAGTTCGGATGCGCGCTGAGCGGCATCGCAGGACGGCAGGACGGCGTCGGGAAGAGGCCGGCGTAGCGGGGCTCCTCGGTTTCGGCGGCAGCAGCCTCTGGCTCGTCGTAGTCGTCCTCATCGACGGCGTCGAGCTCGACGGCTTCGAACCGCGGCTCCTGTACCGGCGCCTCGGCGGGCGCGACCTCGGCAATCGCCGGGGCGGGCTGGACCGGCGCTACGACCGGGTGCTCGGGCACCGCGACGGTCGGCGGCTCTGGCACGACGTAGTCGGCAGGCACGGTGGCGGCCGGCGCGACCGGCTGGGCAGCGGCGGCCTGCTGCCGGGGTGCGGGCGTCGACTGCAGGGGCGCGGCAACGCGCGGCTGCGCCCACTCCTGGGGCGTCGAGGCGGGGGCCTGTGACGGGGAGGTCGGTTCGACCTGCGGAGCCGGAGCGTTCTGAGCGCTGTCTGCCTGCGGTTCGCCGAGGCCGGCAAGTTTGCGGAACCAGCCGAACATTGGGCACCCCTTTCCTACGTGTGAGCACGCGAAACTCGCGCGCGTACACGAAGCCTACGGATTCAGCGCCTCAGAACCCGGGTGCGACACTCGCGCTCAGGGAACTAGTCGAGTTCTTCCTGGCGTGCCTCTTCGACGCGCTCGCGCACTCCGGCGATCGCGAGGGCGAGCGTGGCGCCGACGGCAATCCACGTCGCGACGATGCGCAGCGTCGAGTTCGATTCCTGCGTCGTCTTCACTGCGGGCACGATTCCCGCGACCGCGGAAAGGACTGCTCCGTTGAGTAGATACTTGCGCACCGGTCATCACTCCTTGCGGTGGGTTGGCGGCTCGCAGCGCCGCGATGTCGCGACCCAGCCTAGCGCCCCATTGTGGCCATTGCGACGCGGTGTGGCGGCGTGTACCGTTAATGCTGACCGATCGGTCAGGGCTTGACGTTGCATCGCCCCTCCCGCTGAAGGACCCCCGTGACAGAACCCAGCACGCCGGCCAAGCATGAGCTCGCCGAACGCATCCGTACCGTTGCCCTCGAAGAGTTCGCCGCCCGCGGCTATGGCGTCTCGCTGCAGCAGATTGCCGAGCGCAGCGGCTGCACGAAGGCGAATGTGCTCTATCACTTTGGCAGTAAAGAGGAGCTCTTCCGGGCGGTGCTCGCGCCGGTGATCGAGGCGAGCCGCGAGCTTGAGCGTCGCCTCGACGTCGAGCCCGACTTCGACCCGGCGCGAGGCGCGGCCGAACTCATGGTGAATAACCGCCATGCGGTGCGGATGCTCGTCTTCCACCACCGCTCGCTGCCGGACGCCCGCGAGGCGAACTTCTTCCTCGACATCATCCAGCGCGTTGCGGCGAAGCTTGCGCCGAACGATCCGACCGCGCCGACGCGCGCCGTGGTCGCGTTCATCGGCATCGCCTACGTGCTCTCGGTCGACTCCGAAGACGCCGATGCTGCCGACTTCCCGCAGTTCGACGTTGAATTCCCGGGGTTCACGAGCCTCGACGCCATCGCGCAGCTCGTCTGCCAACTCACCCTCGCCCCCTCGCTCTAAGGACTTCATCCAGTGGCGCTGCTTCTCTATCGCATCGGACGCTTTTCATTTCGGCACGCCTGGCAGGTGCTTGTCTCCTGGCTCGTCGTATTTGCCGCCGCGTTGGGCCTCGGGCTGGGGCTCGGCGGGCAGATGAACGAGTCGTTCGAGATTCCCGGCAGCGAGTCGCAGGATGCGCTCGACCGCCTCGCGCAGGTGTTCCCCGAAGTCGCGGGGCTGAGCGCCCAGGTCGTGATCGAGACGACCGACGGCAGCGCAATCGACACCCACCGCGACGAGCTCGCGCAGGTCGCGAGTGACATCAGCGACCTCGAGCACGTGACACAGGCGCTCGACCCGTACTCGGAGTACGCGACCGGCACGCTCAGCGACGACGGCGAGGCCGCGATCATCCAGGTGCAGTTCGACACCGACATGATGGACAAGCTTGGCGACGACAAGCAGAACGTCGTCGACATCGCCGAGACGTTGGCAGACGACGGCCTGCGCGTGGAGTTCGGCGGCACCCTTTACCAGGACATCACCTACGGGCTCACCGTCACCGAGGCGATCGGCGTGGCCTTCGCCGCCATCGTGCTCATCGTCGCCTTCGGCTCGGTGCTCGCGGCCGGTCTGCCGCTCGGCTCGGCGCTCATGGCGGTCGGCGTAACGATGGGCGTACTGCTGTTTGTTACCCGCTTCGTCGTCGTCTCGAACGCGAGCCCGCTGCTCGCCGTAATGATCGGCATCGCGGTCGGCATCGACTACGCCCTGTTCATCTTGTCGCGGCACCGCAACCAGCTGGCTAAGGGGATGCGGGTCGAGGAATCGGCCGCGACCTCCGTCGGCACGAGTGGCTCGGCGGTGACCTTCGCCGCGGCCACCGTCATGGTGGCGCTGCTTGGCTTGCTCATCGTCGACATCCCCTTCCTCTCGGTCATGGGCGTCGCGGCGGCGGGCGGCGTCCTCATGGCGCTGCTCGCGGCCCTCACCCTGCTGCCCGCCTTGTTCGGTCTCGCGGGGGAGCGCCTGCGCCCGAAGGAGGGCAGCCGCGTCTGGCGACGCGAGACCGGCGAGAACGCGAAGCCGACCATGGGTCGCCGATGGGTGCGGCTGGTGCTGCGGGCTCCCATCGTGTTCGTCATTCTCGTCATCGGCGTACTCGGGGTGACTGCCCTGCCTGCTCTGCACATGGAGACCTCCCTGCCGAGCGGCAAGAACGAGGCCGAGGGTGCAACCGCCCGCGAGGCGTACGACATGATCACCGATCACTTCGGTGAGGGCAGCAACGGCCCGATGCTCGTCATGCTCGACATCACGCAGGTGGACAACGACACGCTCGTCGACGATCTCGCAGCGATCCGCGACCGCGTCGCGGCGGTGCCGGGTGTCGCATCCGCCGGTGACGCCCTGCCGAACCCCACGGTCGACTCGGCGATCATCCAGGTGATCCCGACGACCGGGCCCGCCGACCCCGAGACGACGAAGACCGTCGCCGCGCTCCGCGCGCTCGCGGCCGGCATCGAGGCCGACTACAACGCCGTGAGCTCGGTCACTGGCTCGACGGCCGTGCAGATCGACATCACCGACCGGCTCAACGGCGCGCTCTTGCCCTTCGCCGGCGTCGTCGTCGGGCTCAGCTTCATCCTGCTCGCCCTCGTTTTCCGTTCGATCCTCGTGCCGCTCAAGGCGGCCGTGAGCTTCCTGCTCTCGGCGTTCGCCGCGTTCGGCGTGGTGGTCATGGTGTTCCAAGACGGCGCGCTCGGCACGATCATGGGCATCGTGCCTGGGCCGATCATCTCGTTCCTGCCGGTCATCCTGCTCGCCATCGTGTTCGGTCTCGCGATGGACTACGAGGTGTTCCTCGTCTCGGGCATGCGCGAGGCCCACGTGCGCGGGCTGAAACCGAGGGAGGCGATCGAGGAGGGCTTTGCGTCGGCGGCGCGCGTCGTCACCGCAGCCGCGCTCATCATGTTCTTCGTATTCGTCGCCTTTGTTCCTGAGGGCGCGGGGGTGATCAAGGTGATCGCGCTCGGCCTCGCGGCCGGCATCTTCTTCGACGCATTCCTCGTGCGCATGACGCTCGTGCCCGCGCTCATGGCACTGTTCGGCAAGCACGCCTGGCAACTGCCGAAGTGGCTCGAACGCCACTTGCCCGACCTCGATATCGAGGGCGAGCACCTTCGCGAGTACCGCGCGCGAGCCGAGTGGGCGCAGCAGCACCACGCGGCGATCGCGTTCGAAGACCTTGTTGTGGGCAACGAACGGGCGCCGTTCGAACCGGTCACGGGCGAGGTGCCCGCGGGTGGCGTGCTCGTGGTGCGCGGCGACGTCGCCCCGCGGGCGGTCGTCGCCGCGACCCTCGCGGGTCGGGTGAACCCGCATAGCGGTCGGCTCCAGGTGCTCGGCCGCACGCTGCCGGGTGACGGCGCCGCGCTGATCTCGCGCGTCGCGATCGCCGACCTTGGCAATCTCGACGACCGGGCCCGCGAGCTGTCGCTCGGCCAGCTCATCGGCCGCCACGGCGCGTTCGGCCGCACTGACCTGCGCACCGAACTGGCCGAGCATCAGGTCGTGTCGGTAATCGACGACCTCGATGCCGCGCTGCGTGCGGTGGGCTGGGACGGCCCACGACTCACGGCGCAGACTCGCCTCACGAGCCTGGATGCGCTCGGCCGCGCCATCGCGCTCGCGGGCGCCGCAGTGGTCGAGCTCCCCGAATTGCTCGTGCTCGAGGTCGGCGCGCTCGGCTTCGACGCGCGCTCGGGTGGTCTCGTCGCGCGGGTGGTCGCCGCCGTGCAGCGACTCATCAGGGCCGACGTCACCCTCGTCCTCACCACGGGCATGGCGTTCGACGCCACACAGCTGCGGGAGCTCGGACGCGAGATCGAGGTCATCGACCTCCTCCGGGCGAAAGCGAGCCCAGCATCCGCCGATTTTGATTCTTCTGCTCGAAAGGAGCTGCACCGATGAGCGGCACGCAGCGCACCGCGACCGGCTTTACCGGCGCTCGTATTCGCAACATCGTCATCGCGGTTTTGCTGCCGCTCGCGATTGTTGGCCTCTACTTCGCTGCGCTGAGTGGCAGCAACCAGCGCGACGACGCACTTCCTGTCGTGCTGGTGAACAGCGACCAGATGGTCGAGCAGGCGAACAACGACGGCACGACGACGCAGGTGGTCGCGGGCCGCTTGCTCGTCACCTGGCTCACCGACCCCGAGAACGCCGGCGCGTATAGCTGGGAGCTCGTCAACGCCGAGACGGCGCAGCAACGGCTCGACGACGGCACCGCATACGCGGCCGTCGAGATTCCCGAGAACTTCTCGGCGGCGGTCGTGTCGCTCGGCGGTGGCGAGCCCGAGGCCGCGCGCATCAACGTGACCGTGAGCCAGTCGGCCGATTGGATGACCGGCGAGGTCACCCAGCAACTCTTCGACGGTATGACCGCCGAGTTCGGGCAGCAGCTCACGAACCAGGTAGCGGTTGGGCTTGCCGACGGGCTCAACGACTCGGCCGACGGCCTCGAGCAGGCGGCCGACGGCGCGCAGCAACTCGCCGATGGCGCGGGCGAACTCGGTTCGGGCTTCACGCAGTACCAAGACGGCGCGCAGGAGCTCGCGGATGCGGGCAGCCAGGCTGCTGACGGTGCTTCGCAGCTCAGCGACGGCGCGAGCGAGTTCGGCGACGGCGTCGAACAGTACGTTTCGGGCGTCGACTCCTACCTCGACGGTGTTGGCCAGTACGCCTCGGGCGCCGTCCAACTCGCCTCCGGCGTAACCGAGTTTGCTGGCGGCATCGACACCTACACCGACGGAGTTGGGCAGTACGTCGACGGGGTGCAGCAGCTCGCCGACGGGCTCGGCCAGTTGGATGCGGGCAGCGGGCAGTTGCAGGATGCGGCAGGCCAGCTCAACGACATCGCGGGCCAGCTCGAATCGAACAGCGGCAACATTGATCAGGCGCTCGCGGGCCTCGAGCAGCTCAGCACCCTGCTTTCGCAGCTCGACTCGGTCGACCCGAGCGCGCTAACGACATATTGCGATCAGCTCGAGGCGATTGACCCGGCGCAGGCCGACGCGTGCCGCGGCGCGGTTGAGCAGCTGCAGAACCAGCTGCCCGGCGGCACCGTTGACCTTGGCGGCATCGAGAGCGAACTCAATTCGCTGATCGACCAGGTGGGAGGTGTTCAGGATGCCGGAGACCAGCTGGGCCAGCTCGCCGACGGCCTCACGCAGTACACCGAGGGCGTCACCGCATCGGCGCAGGGCGCGAGCGAACTCTCGACGGCAGGGGATGAACTGGTGAGCGGCGGGGGAGAGCTCTCCTCTGGCGCGGGCGAGCTCTCGTCGGGCGCATCGCAGCTGAGCGGCGCATCGACGCAGCTCAGCGACGCGGGCGGGCAACTGCAGGATGCGGGTGGCCAGCTCACCGGCGGTGCGAGCGAGCTTTCGAGCGGCGCCGGCGAGCTCTCGGACGGGCTCACGCAGCTTGCCGACGGTCAGCAGCAGCTCGTAGATGGCGGGGACGAGCTCGGCGACGGTATCCAGAGCCTGCGCGAGGGCGCGAGCACGATGTCGCAGTCGCTGCAGGACGGCGCCGATCAGGCGAAGAACGCGATCGGCGACCCGGATGCGTTTGCCGAAGCGGTGGCGCAGCCCGTCGTTGCCGAGGTGAACGGCGTGCACAACCCCACGTTCGCCGGGATGCTTGCGGCGCTCCTGCTGCCCATCGGCATTTGGCTTGCCGGGCTCATTGCCTCGCTGCGTCGAGGACTCGTCACCGATGAAATGCTTGCGTCGAGCGCGTCGACCTGGAGCATCCTGCTCGCGGCCACGCGCCGGTTGGCGCAGCCCGTGCTCATCGTTGCCGGCGTCGTGACGCTCGCGCAGCACGTGTTCTTCGGGGTGCCGTGGGCGGGCATAGGCATCACGATTCTGTTCGCGCTACTTGGCACCGCGGTCACGGTCGCGTTGCACCTGCTCTTCGCCGCGTGTGCGAAGCGCCGAACGGCGGTGCTGACCTCGCTCGTCGCGTTGGCGCTGCAGCTGCTGCTCGTGCGCGGCTTCTTCCCGCTCGAGCTTCGTTCGGGCTGGGTGGAGACGGTGAGTGGTTGGGCTCCGTTGGCCCAGTTGGCCGCCGGAATGCAGGCCGGCTATGCGGGGGCAAGTACGGGAGCGGTGGTTGGACCGGCGATCTTGGTGGTGCTGATGACCGCTGCGGCGGCCGTGATCGCCACCATCGTCATGACGACACGCCGACACGCCACCGCAAAATCCCTGGTCAGCGCACTATCGGAACGTCACGCGTGACGCGATTTGACGCAACGGAATTCGATGTCATAACCTTATGGAGTTGCGCCGGAAGGGGCAGCAAAGCCCAAGACCGGGTGCGAGGCTCACTACGAGCCGAGCTTGATGCTCTAAGAGCTCCGAGGGTCTGACCGGAAACACAGTCTGAATAAGACGGAAACGCCAGGTTGACAAACGAAAGTTACTGGGTATAAGCTAATCAGGTTGCTTCGGACAGAAGCGGCAGGGAAATAACCGCCGCAGAAACCGAAAGCGATTGGTCTTTGAGAACTCAACAGT
>NZ_JACXJG010000037.1:0-797 GCF_014904065.1 Gulosibacter sediminis
AATGTCCGAAGAGCCGGTAATGTGCGGTGCGGGCCCTCATGAGCGCAGTGAGTTCCTCAACGATCGCCGGGTGCTGGAACTAGCACTGTGGGAGCGTCTTCGTCGAGATTCTGAACCGGGCCGTCCACCACCCTACAAACACGCGCAGCCGCTCCCACGTGGATGCGCGCCCTTCGCCAATGAGTTCCTCCCGCCTGATCGCGCCCTCCGAGGGGCGAAGTGCGTCGAGTTGGCATCGACAGGTGAAGCCCACTGTGTCCGTGCCGTCAACGTTGCTGTCGAACGTGTCATCTTCCTCCAGGTCTGCCGGCATCGCGAATTCACTGAGCCAGTCTTGCAAGCCCTCATCGGTGCTCATGTTGCGTCTCCGTCGCCAGCGTCGATCGAGATCCCGAGTGTTCGCTCGAACAAGTCGTTGAAGCTCGTCGACATCCGGGAGCCCGACGTGCGAAAGGTCTGCCGGACTTTGCGGGTACCGAGGACCCCTCGACGTCGCGGAGGTGGTCGATGTTCGATGCGCAGCCAAGCAGCACTTTCGCGATCGACGACGACCAGATCAGTTCCGCCTCCGCAGCCAATCACGCGGTCTCCGCCTGCGACAGTGCCTGGAGCACAACCAACATCCAAATGCCCATACCACCACCATCCGGCAGGCGAGGAACTCGTCCGAGCCGAACAGTGGATCATGCCTGGTTGGGATCATCCTGCGCACTCTCGCCGAAATGCTCGAAACGTCGGTCGCCTACCTCGTCGGCGAAGCAGACGACGACGTGCCGCTGCGGAAAACGCAGAACGCC
>NZ_JACXJG010000037.1:818-21023 GCF_014904065.1 Gulosibacter sediminis
TATGAGCCCGGCGAGCTACCGAACTGCTCCACCCCGCGGCACAAGAGAAAACATTACCGGATGTTTTCGTTGTTGTCCAGTTCACGTCCGCTTCACCCGAGATTCGGCGCGCGTACCCCGGAAAAGCGCCTCGCGGCGCGCCCCGTAGTGGGCACGCCGCGAGGCTGACAATCCGAGCTGAGACTATTCGCCGTTGTTGATGCGGTCCTGCGCCTCCTGCGCGCGCTCGAGCGCCTCGGTCATCCGCGCATCCGCCTCGGCCGCCCCCACGAGGTCGTTGTCGGCGTAGGCGTCCGTGCGATCCTGAAGGGCCGCAGAGGCGTCCGCCAAGGCCTGGTCGAGGTCTTCCTGCGCGCTACCGCTCGAGCCGCCCGTGCTGCCGTCCTGCGTCGCGTCGGGCGTCGACGTGGGTTCGGGCGTCGCCGTCGGTTCGGTCGTCGAGTCCGTTCCGCTGGTGTCATCAGGAACGTCCTGCGAGTTGTCACCGCCAGTGTCGGGCACGATGACATTCGGGTCCTCGGGCACCTCGTCGGCGTTCTGGTCACCCGCATCCGCGCCAGCATCACCGGCGAAGAGTTCGTCGAGCGCGGCATCCAGGGTGTCCTCGAACGCGATCTCGTCGCCGAAGGCAACGAGCACGCGCCGCATGAGCGGGTAGCTTGTCTCACCGGTCGACTGCACGTAGACCGGCTGCACGTACAGGAAGCCCTCGCCGACGGGTAGCGTCAGCAGGTTGCCTCGCAGCACCTGGGTCTGGCCACCTCGCTCAAGCAGGTTCAGCTGGTTCGCGACCGTCTCGTTCGAGTTGAAGATGTTCTGCACCTGACCCGGGCCATTCACCGAGTCATTCTGAATCTTCAACAGTGTGAGCGTGCCGTAATCGTCGGAAACCTTCCCGTCGCTCGACCCCGCATTCGCATTGGCCGAGAGATAGCCCGTCAAGACGTTTCGAGAAGTTGAACCGCTCGACACCATCGGGATGTACGTCGAGTAAATCGAGAACGCCGGCTCCTGGCCCGGCATCTGCATGGTCAAGTAGTAGGGCGGCTGACGCAGTTGCGCATCCGCCGACGACGTCGGGTCAACCGGCACCTGCCAGGCGTTCGTCTGGTTGTAGTACTCACCCGCGTTCGTCACGTGGTAGGTCGAAAGCATCGCTCGCTGCACCTTGAAGAGGTCCTGCGGGTAGCGGACGTGGCTCAGCAGGTCACCCGACATCTCGCTCACCGAGTGGAGGGTGTTCGGGAAGATCTTCTGCCAGGTCTGGAGGATCGGGTCCTCGGTGTCCCAAGCGTAGAGCGTGACCGACCCGTCGTACGCGTTCACGGTTGCCTTCACCGAGTTGCGGATGTAGTTCACTGCCTCGTTCGGGCCGGCCGTGGCGGGCGTGTTCGAGTCGGTCGCGGCCGCCTCGATCGAGGTCTGCGTCGAGTACGGGTACGCATCGCTCGTCGTGTACCCGTCGACGATCCACACGAGCTCGCCGTCGACCACCGAGGCGTACGGGTCGCCGTCGATCGTCAGGTACGGTGCCGCGGCCTGGACGCGCTGCGTGGGGTCACGGTCGTAGAGGATCTGCGAGTTCTCGTTGATCGCGTCTGAGAGCAGGATCTGCTCGGACTGGAACTTGATGGCGTACACGAGGCGGTTGAAGATGTTGCCAAGCGACGGGCCGCCCTCACCGGTGAAGGTGTAGTAGCTCTGCGAGGCACCATCGGCACCCGACACATGGTCGAACTCGGCCGGGTCGGAACCCTCCGGCGCGCCAACAATCGAGTACTCGGGCGAGCTCTCACCGAAGTACACGCGGGGCTCAAACTCGTCGAGCGCGCCCTCCTGCGGCATGCCCGCTTCGAAGAACAGGGGCTGACCGTCGGGGCCGCGCTGCGAACCGTAGGCGGCCACAAGACCGTAGCCGTGGGTGTAGACGATGGCCCGGTTCACCCACGACTGCGCGTCGGCGCCAAGGCCGTCGACGTTGATCTCGCGCAGCGCCATGACGGCGTCCTGCGTCTGGTCCTCAATGTCGTAGCGGTCGACGTCGAGCGTGCTCGGGAACTGGTAGTACGCGCGTTCCTGTTCGAACTGCGCGAAGGTTTGGCTGATCAAGGCGGGGTCCATGATGCGGATGTTCGCCGTGGTCTCGGCGTCCTCACGCAACTGGCCGGGCTCGGCCGTCGTGACGCCGGCGTAGTCGACCTCCTGCACGTCCGCCACGTCGTAGGCGTCGCGCGTGGCCGTGATGTTGCGGTCGATGTACTCGGACTCGAGTGACTGCTCGTTCGGGCCGACCTGCAGGTTCTGCACGAACCACGGGTAGACCATGCCGACGACGAGGCCGACAATAACGAGGCCCGCGACACCCATTGCCGGGAGCGTCCAGCGGCCGGCAATGGCGGCAAAGATGAACAGCAGCGCGACGATGACCGCGACGCCCGCGAGGATGGCGAGACCGGGCACGCGCGCGTGCACATCGGTGTAGAGCGCACCCGTCCACCGACCGTTCGACTCGGTGAGCGAGTTGTAGCGGTCGAACCAGAACGACACGCCCTGCGTCGCGACGAAGAGCGCCGCAACGATGGCGATCTGGATGCGCGAGGCCTTCGAGATGACAACCTCGCGGCCGGAGATATGGATGCCGCCGTAGAGGTAGCTCACCGCCACGGTCAGGACGAGGCAGACGAGCAGTGTCGAACTGATGAACGTGACGACGCCGCGCCAGAACGGCAGCTGGAAGACGTAGAAGCTGACGTCGTGACCGAACTGCGGGTCAGCAACGCCGAACGGCGTCGAGTTGAAGAACGCCAGCACGCTCTGCCAGCTGCCCGCGACAGAGAGACCGCCGAGCACGCCAAGGAAGATCGGAATCACGATAAAGACGATGCGACGCACGGGCTCGAGTGCGCGCTGGTACTCCCCCAGCTGTTGCGAGAGCTTCGCGTAGGTCGGCCGCGTGCGGTACGCGAGCTGCAGCATCGCATAGCTCGGCACCGCCAGACCGATGAGGCCGATCAAGAACATCGCGCCGGTAGCGAGCCACTGCGTGAAGAGCACCTGCTCGAACCCGAGCTGCTGGTACCAGAGGACGTCGGCGTAGATGCCCGAGAACCAGAAGAACACGATGATAAGCGCGACGACGATGGCAATCGTCGTGATGAGCGGTCCGAAGCGACGCGCCCCGGGGCCGCGCTGACCACCGTCCCCTGAACTACTTGCGGATGGACGTGGTGCTGCCGTTGCGCTCACTGAGGTCCCGTCGTTGTCGCTGTCGACACCGCTGGCACGAGCAAATCGTCGCGAGCCCGCGGCGTTATCTCGCCTATCCTAGCGGCTCGCTACGACTGCGGGACGCCCGCATCCACCGCATCCTGGCACGAGCGCAGGCCGTCGGTCGACTTGTCGGCGGCGTTCGTTTCGACGATGTCGAGCGCCTCGTCAAGGTTTCCAACGGCATAGACGGTCATGTCACCGGGAATGCCGCCGTCGAGCACCTCAGCACAGTTCGCCTCGGGCGCAATAAAGTAGTCCGCTCCAAGCGACACCGCCTCATACATCTTCTGCCGGATGCCGCCGATCGCGCCCACGGTGCCGTCGTCCGACATCGTGCCGGTGCCGGTCACCTGGTCGCCGCCGGTGAGGTCACCCTCGGTCAGCTTGTCGTAGGTGGCGAGCGCAAACATCATGCCCGCGCTCGGTCCACCGACGTCGCCAAGGTCGATCGAGACGTCGATCGGGAATTGGTACTCGTACTGCAACTGAACACCGAGCAACGGCACCTCTCCGTTGTCGGTCTCGGTGAGCTTCGGCGTGATCTCGACGCGGTGTTCCTTGCCGTCTCGCGTGAACACGACCTCGGTGGGTTCCTCGGTGAGCGTCAGCGCGCTGAGTTCTTCGGTATTCGTGATCGGCTTGCCGTCGATGGTGACGATGACGTCGCCCACCTCGAGCTCGCCGGCGGCGGCAGCATCCTCACCGACCGACGCCACGCTCATCTGTTCGGTGACGTCGTAGCCGAGCTCCGTGAGGGCCGCCGCGATGGCGGTGTCCTGAGCCTGCGTCATCATCAGCGCCGATTCTTCGTTGCGCTGGTCGACGGTCGTGCCCTCGGGGTAATAGGCCTCGACGGGCAGGACATCCTTCCCCGGCGTCATCCAGGCCCCGAGCACCTGCAGCCAGTTCGGCTGCGACTGCGGGTTGCCGACGATGTTCACCGTCATGACGTAGAGCGAGCCGTCGCCGGTGTCGTACGTCTCGGCGCCGGAGATCTGAATGACGTCCTGCTGCGTGCCATCGTCGTTCTCTTCCTGCCCGAGCGCGTTGAACGCGGGGCCGGGCTGGCGAATGACATAGGGCGCGGGTGAAACCGCCAGGATCACCAACGCCACGACCCCAAGAATGAGGCACCAACGACCGAACCGCTCCCGACTCCAGCGCCGACGCGCCGGTTTCTCGTCACCGATCCCGTCGGGCAAAGCGGCTTCGGGATGCTGGTGGCTTGCGGTCATGAATGAGCTTTCGCGTGATGGCTGATCGCCCTCGGTGAACGGAGCCGGTTTCCCCGGCTCCACCCGGGGGCACCCTGGCTACTCTAGAGCGAACCCCTGAGAGGAACGAAGCCGATGCCGAATAGCAATGGCCCCCAGAACAACGAGGACGACAACCGCTCGCCCGAAGAGGAAATGCGACGGATGCTCGAGCAGATGCTCGGCGGCGGCGGGATCGACTCCGACAAGCTCGCCGGCGCTGCGGGCTTGCCCGCCGACCCCCAGGCACTCGCGCACATGCTGATGCAGTTGCAGCAGGCGATGCAGAACCCGACCGACGGCGTCGACTGGGATCTTGTCCGCGACGCCGCCCGCCGGACCGCGACGCCGAACGAAGAGGTCGACGACGAGGATGCGCGCGCGTACGACCGCGCCTTCCAGGTCGCTGGCCTGTGGCTCGGCGACGCGATGGGCGACTCCTTCGGCGCGTTCTCGGGCATCCCGCAGACCATCACGCGGTACGAGTGGCTCGAACTCACCCTCGACGGCTGGGCCGAATTGACGAACCCGGTCGCGACGAGCATCTCGAACGCGCTCGTCGAGGTGCTTGCCGAGCAGGCGCCGGAAGAGATGAAGGACATGGTCGCACGCTCGGGCCCGATCGTTCGTTCGCTCGGGCAGTCGATGTTCGCGATGCAGCTCGGCCAGGTGCTCGGCCAGCTCGCGAAGGAGGTGCTGTCGGGCGGCGACATCGGCATGCCGGTGTTGCCCGACCACAAGGCCGCCCTCGTGCCGCAGAACCTGCAGGAGTGGTCGACCGATCTCGAGCTCGACCGCGACGAGGTGCTCATCTACTTTGCGCTGCGCGAGCTCGCGCACGCCCAGCTCTTCGCGCACGCCCGCTGGCTCCGGCTGCACCTCGTGTCGTCAATCACGGAGTTCGCCCGCGGCATCCGCATCGACACCGATCGCATCGAGGAGACCATCCGCGAGCTCGACGTGTCGAACCCCGAGGAGATCCAGCTCGTGCTCAAGTCGGGCCAGCTGATTCCGCCCCGCAGCCCCGAGCAAGACCAGGCGCTCGAGCGACTCGAGACGGTCCTCGCCCTCATCGAGGGTTGGGTCGACGTGGTGACCGAGGACGCGACGAGTCGCCTGCCGAACGCTGGCGCGCTCAGCGAGATGGTGCGGCGGCGCCGCGCCACCGGCTCGCCGGCCGAGCACGCGTTCGGCTCGCTCGTCGGCCTCGAGCTGCGCCCGCGCCGCTTGCGTGAGGCGATGAGCATGTGGCGACTCGTTACGGAGAAACTCGGCGTGGCCGAGCGCGACGCGCTCTGGGACCACCGCGACGCGCTGCCCGGCGCGGAGGATATCGACGACCCGTTCGCCCTCGTCGAGCGGCTGCAGGGTGGCGACGGCGAGCCGGATGAGCTCGACAATGACCTCGCGCGCCTGCTCGGCGACCCGGGTTCGTTTGGCGACGCGCCCGCCGGTGGCGATCTGAGCGACGACGACGCCAAGTAGGGCACCGACCCGCGCTGGCGCCTGTGGATAATTCCACGGGCGCCGGCGCTTTTTCGCAATGATGCGAGAGTGCAATATCGACTCGCCGCAGACACCCCCGTGACCTGGGTCGGCAACGACCGGGTGCGCGTGGGCGGGGTGGTGCGCGCGGTCACGGTGGCCGACACGCAGCTCACCCACGACCTCATCTCTGAGCTCCGCAACGGCGCGGAGCGGGAGTACCTCGAGCGCATCGCCGCGACGCACCCCGACCGCAAGCGCGCCGACGAGCTCCTGGTTGATGCGCTGTTGTCGGTGTGCTCCCCCGTCGCAGAGCAAAGTGCGCGGCGCGCCCGCGTGCTGGTGCGCACCCCGTCCTCGTCAGTGTCGTTCGCCCGAAGCGTCGCGGCCGAGTTCGCGCGGCGCGGGCACCACGTGGTGTTTGCGGCGGCCGAAGCCCGCCCGGCAGCCGACACCGACCTCGTGGTCGAGGTGACCGAGCGAGTACTCTCACCCCGACGCTACTTGCCGCTCATGGCCGACGATCTCGCGCACCTCGTCATCGCGCGAGACGACGAAGGCATCCTGCTCGGCCCCTTCGTGTTGCCGGGCCGAACCCCGTGCCTGCGGTGTGATGACCTCCGCAACGCCGCCGAAGACGACATGTGGATCGCGACGGCGACGCAGCTGCATGACTTGCCGCCCGCGCATCCGCCGCTCGAACTCGAGTGGCTCGCAGCGGTAGTCGGGGCGCAAAGCGTTGAGCCGTTCCTCGCCGGCGTGCAGCCGGCCCCCGGCGAGGGCCTCACGTTTCGCCGCGAACGCCTTACCGGTCTGCGTCGGGACGGTGCAGACGTGGAGTTCCAGCCCGGATGCGGTTGCCAAGCTCCGGGAGAAACCGTGTTGGCGGCTGTACCAGCGCGTGCGAAAGGTGCAGTTGATCTCGGGCTCGCGTGAGGGCAACGTAGAAGAGGCGACGCTCCTCGTTGACCAGCTCGGGCTCGTTCGCGGCGGCCGAGGTCGGGAGGAGGCCCTCGCGCAGGCCGACGACATAGACGTGATCCCACTCAAGGCCCTTGGCCGCGTGCATCGTCGAGATCGTCACGGCGTCGATCGGGAGCTCGAACTGGTGCGCGGCGCGGTTCTCGAGCTCGGCGCTAAATTCTGCGAGCGTCGTGCCAGCCTCCGCGCGGTCAGCAAACTGCATGATCGCATCCATCGCACCCCAGGCCTCGCGGAGTGGACCTGGTTCGGCCGGTCGCTGTTGCTGCCAGCCGCGCGAGCGAAGCACGTTGCTCACGGTCTGAAAGAGCGGCCCACCGTCTTGCTCGGCAACGACCGCCGCGTGCAGCCCCGCAAGCACGGCCCGAACCTCCGGCCTGCGGAAGAATGGCATGCCGCCCGCGAGCCGGAACGGCACACCGGCCGCCTCGAGCGCCCGCTCGAGCACGCCGACCTGAGCGTTCGTCCGCACCAGAATCGCGACGTCGCCGGGCGCACGCCCCGCTTCGAGATCTTGGCGGATGCTCCGGGCCACACCGGCCGCCTCGGCCTCATCACTGTCGTACGACCGAACATCGGGCTGCGGAAACTTGCCGGTGTGTGCCCGCAGCGGGTCGAGCTGAATCGCGTGCGAGATGTGCTTCGCGAGTTCATTTGCGGCGGCGACGATCGGCGGCGTCGAACGGTACGAACCGTCGACCCGAATCACCCGCGCGTCGGCAAACTCGCTCGCGAACCCGGTGAGGTAGTTGGCGTTCGCGCCCGCGAACGAGTAGATCGTCTGGGCGGGGTCGCCCACGACGCAGAGTTCGCGGCGATTACCGAGCCAAAGCCGCAGCAGCTTGTGCTGCAGCGGCGAGATGTCCTGGTACTCGTCGACGACGAAGAAGCGGTACTGCGACCGCACCTGCGACGTGATCCACGGCTCGCTCTCGAGCATGCCCGCGGTGGCGAGCAGCACATCCTCGAAGTCAAGCTGGTGCCGCGACTCCTTCGCGCGCTCGTACTGCACGGCGAGGTCGTGGAGTTGTTCGGCCGGCAGACCGGTCTCGTTGGGGCGCCGGCCAGTCGCGAGATCTTCACCGAATTGGTCGAGCGTGCGCTCCGACACCTTGCGCCATTCGAGCTGTTCGGCGACCTTGCGCAGCAGCTGTGGGCTGAGCCGCACGCCGGCGCGGTCGGCCGCCTCCGAAATGATGGGCGACTTGCTCGAGACAATGCCTGGGAAGCTGCCGCCCACGGCCTGCGGCCAAAAGAAACTGAGTTGGCGCAGCGCGGCCGAGTGGAAGGTGCGCGCCTGCACGGCCGAGGCGCCAAGCGTGCCGAGTCGGCCGCGAAGCTGCCCCGCAGCGCGGTTCGTGAATGTGAGCGCGAGCACGCGATCTGGCGCGTAGACGCCTGTGCGCACGCCGTACGCGATTCGCCGAGTGATGGTGTGGGTCTTGCCGGTGCCCGGCCCGGCGAAAATGCAGACCGGGCCGACGACCGCGAGGGCGGCTTCGCGCTGGGCGGGGTTGAGATCGGCGAGCAGGCTGGCGCCGGCTGAATCAGCCGATCGGTCCGCCATACCACTCCTCGATGATCGCGCGGGCGATAGAGATTCGGCCGGGCAGCTGGTCGACGTGCTCGACGATTTCTTCGCGCGTGAACCAGCGAACCTCGGCGATTTCGACGCCGTCGCCGACGACCTCGGCAGGGTCCTGGCTCGGGTCGAGCTCGGCGAGGAAGCCGAGCATGAGGCTCGCAGGGAACGGCCAGGGCTGCGAGCCGAGATAGCGCGGGTTGCGAACGCGCGCTCCGGATTCCTCGGCCGCCTCGCGAATCACGGCGTGCTCGAGCGATTCGCCCGGTTCGACGAATCCCGCGAGCACCGAGTACCGTTTCGGGGTCCAGTTCACGTTCGCGCCGAGCAGGATGCGGTCGTTCTGGTCGATGACGCCGACGATGATGGCCGCGTCAGTGCGCGGAAAGGTCGGGTCGCCGCCCTCCTCGCCGCGCAGCACCCAACCGTTGTGTTCGGAAACGGCGCGCGCACCGGTCGACGGCGAGAACGCGTGGGCGGAGTGGAAGTTGCGCATGGCGAGCGCCTGCGCCGCGAGGCCCGTGTCGAGGTCGTCGAACCCGGCGCCGCGCTCACGGAGGTCCGCCCACCGCTCGCTGTCGGGCTCAAGCTCGCCCGCCTCGAAGTCGGAGATGGCCGCAGCAAAGATCGGGGTGCCGACTTCGTCGACGCGCCCACCCGGGTTCTCGCGCGGCTGCGTGAGCTTGCCGAGATAGATCATCGCGGGTCCCTCACGCAGTTGCTCGACGCCGCCGAGCTGGTCGACGGGGCGAAGATCGAGTCGCAGCGCGCGACCTTGTTCGGTTTCACCGACGAGGGTCGCGTCCCGGCGCTGAACGAGGATGCGTACATCCGGGTGCTCGAGCAGAGTCGCGTCGCTGCGATGGGCGTCGTCACGATCGTGGGCTGCGCGGGACAGGGCAAGGCGATCGACAAACTCGTTCATGATGCAGCCCATCCTAGGTCGGTGTGGCAACGCGGCTCCTGGATCCCCTCCCCCTAGGCTTTCGGCTATGAGTGGTCAGTTCCTCCAGCTTGCCGGCCTCGCGACTGCGGCCATCGAGAATCTCTGCGTCACCGAAGCAGCAGACTGCGGCTACGACGACACCCACGACTACGACTCCGCGCTGCTGCGCACCCGCGACCACGGCAATCTGCTCGTCCGTCGCGCGGCCTCGCCGTCGGCGGCCCAGGAATTGCGCAGCCGCAGCGCGGCACTGGTCGCACTGACGCCTGGCGTGCGAGCCCGGCTGCCCTTTGACGTGCCTCGCCAGCTCGGTGGCGGGCTTCGCAGCGAGCCGCCGTTCGCGGTGTACTCGTTCGTGAAGGGCTCGCCGGCCGACCGCACCCCGCTGGACTTTGACTCAGAGCTCGTGCCCGAGATCGGGCGCGCCATCGCGGCGATCCACGGGCTACCGAAGCAGACGCTCGTCGACGCCGGCCTGCAGCAGTGGTCGGCCGCCGATGTGCGCGAGTCGACCGAGACGCTCATCCGCCGGTCGGATGCGACGGGTCGCCTTCCTGGAGCCCTCGCCGACCGCTGGGGCAGCGCCGTCGACGATCCCCAGCTGTGGGAGTTTTCGCCGAGCGTGATCCACGGTTCACTCGAGCGCTCGTCGTTCTTGGTCACCGGTGCAACGGTCTCGGGCGTGCTCGGCTGGAGCGACCTTCGCATCGGCGACCCGGCTGCGGACATCCGCTGGGTGCAGACGCTCGACGGTGCGGTGATGCGAGCCCTGCTCGACGAATACACGGATGCGCGTGGCGCCTCGGTCGACCGACAGCTCCGCCAGCGGGCTCTACTTTACGCCGAGCTTGAGCTCGCGCGCTGGCTGCTCTTCGGCGTCGAACACCGCAACCCCGAGGTGGTCGCCGACGCCGAGCAGCTGCTCGACGGCCTCGTCACGCGCGTGCGCAGCCTCGACGAATCGGAGCTGCGGCACGCCACGCTGCCGGTGCTCGACCTCGAAGAGGTGCAGCGGTTACTCGCGAATGCGGGCGACCGCTCTCGGGCCCAGCAGTTCCAACGGCGTCGTGCTGAGACCGAGAGCGCGCCCGAGGATCTCGGCGACGAGTTCGACGACGACCTCCCGGCCGGGGAAGCGCCGTCGACCTCGTCGGAGCGCGACGAGCTCTAGCTCTTCTGGGCAACCCTCCGCTGCGCTTCGCGGAGGAGCGCGACGAGCTCGTCGACGCTGAGGAGTTCGGTCACGCTGATCTCGAGATCGTCGGTCACGTAATAGAGCGTCGCCCGGATGCGCTCGATCGGCTCGTCGAAGCTTGCCGCGTAGGCGTGGGCGTAGCTCATGAGCTGGTACTCGCGCCCACGGCGTTCCTCCGCGGTACGCGGGGCGCGTCCTGTCTTCCAGTCGACGATTTCGATCGTGCCGTCGGCATCGCGGTAGACCGCATCGATCTTGTTGACGACCGTGAACTCGCCGAGCGGCGCGTCGACCGGGAGCTCAACCGCGCTCGGGCGGCGGCCGCCGGCCGTGAACCGGCTCGCGAGGAACGTCGACTGCAACTGTTCAAGCCGCTGCCGATCGTCGTCGTCGAGCTGCGTCAGACTTGCGGAGGTGAAGTCGGCATCGTCGAGATCGGCGNCCCTCGAGTGCGGCTCCCCCGCCAGCGACGTCCTCATAGAGGCTTTCAACCCAGCTGTGGAAGAGGTTGCCGACGAGCGTGGCCCGATACGGACGGCTCGGCATTGGCCGCGCCGCGTTGCGGGCGATCGTCGACGGGTCATCGAACAGGTCGTGCAGGAGGGACGCGCCAAACCGCGCCGGAAGGCGCAGCTCGGGTGGCGTGTTCGCCTGTTCACGTTCGGCGACGAGGAGCTGAATGAGCTCATCGTACGGCGACTCGACCGTGGCGGACTCGGCCGCAGCACCGACTTGGTTCGCGATTTCGGCGGTGGTTGCAAGGTCGTCGCGTGCCATCGGGGCGGGCGGCCACGCCTGCGGCAGGGCGTCGCCCTCGAGGGGGTTCGTCGACAGCGCGTCTTTGATGGCTTTGAGATCGTCATCCATTTCTGCGTCGAGTTGCGCAAGGGTGAAGACCACGGGCTGGTCGTCGACGCGGGCCCAGGGCGCATCGAACTGCGTGTGTTCGAGCGGCAGCGGGTCTCGTAGCTCGAGTTGGAACATCGACGGGGTCGACGAGTTCTTCAGTCCCGGCTTCCAGCGCGCACTCGTCAGCAGCAAGCCGTGCTTCGCCCGCGTCATGGCAACGTAGGCGAGCCGGCGGTCCTCGCGAATCAGCTGGAGGAACTTCTGTGTGACGAACGACTGCTCGCGTTCGTTGCCCGCCCCGTCGCGATCGTGCATGAGCACGGCCTTGAACTGCTCTTTCAGGTCTTCGCCCGTTTCGATCTTGCTCAGTGGCAGGTAGGGCAGGTCTGCTCGGTCTTCGCGGAGCGCGTTCGGCAGTTGTCCGCTGCCCACGAGCTGATTTGCTCCCTGCGGCCCCGGCAACTTGCCCTTCGCAAGGTTGCCGAGTGCGACGTAGTCCCACTCGAGGCCCTTCGCCGAGTGAATCGTCGTGAGCTGCACGATTCCCTCCTTCGGTGGGGCGGGCGCGTACTCGGCGAGCTGGTCGTCGCGGAACGTGAGTTCGAGCCAGTCGAGGAACTCGTGCACGTCGGCCTCGGGCACCGCCGAGGCGTATTGCACGACGGCGTCGACAAAGGCGTCAAGGTTCGCTACGGCAACCGCGTTGCGGGGATTCGCCGCGGTTTCGACGCGAAGCCGTGACAACGAGATCGTCGTAGTCACCCAGTCGACGAGCGGGAGGTCCATGGCACCACGCACCCGGCTGATGAGCGTGCCGGCGTCGCGGAGTCGACGCTCGCCCTCCTCGGTCAGCTCGGGAACAAATCGGCGTACGGTTTCGGAGGTCGCGGTGCGAACGAACTCGAGTGCCTCGGCGAGTGAGGTGCCCGACTCGGTGTCACGGATGTCGTCGCGCACGGCGCGACTGCGCTGCTCGTCCAGCTTGCGGCCGTCGGCGCCGAGGCGCGTGAGTGCCCCGGCGAGCTCGCTGAGCTGGTGTACGTCGGCGAGGCCGAGCTCGAAGCGGGCGCCGAGAAGCAGGCGCAGTAGTTCTGAGCCCGCGTACTCGTCGGCGGCGGCACGCAGCAGCGAAGTGAGGTCGACCACCTCGGGGGTGCGCACGAGGCCGCCGAGGCCAATCACCTGGTGTGGCACGCCCGCGTCGTGGAGTGCCTGCGCGTAGGCGGCCATGCTGCTGCGGGCGCGCACCAGCACCGCGCCGGTCGCGTCCGGGACCTGTTCGAGTTTGCTCGCGAACCATTGGGCGACGTGCTTGGCCTCGTCGGGTTCAGTGAGGAAGTGCCGAACGTGCACCTCGCCTTCGCCCGCCGACGCCGCAGCCTTGAGTTCTTCGCCCCGTTCGGTTGCCGGCAGCGGCGCAGCGATCGTGTTCGCCACGCGCAGGATCTCGCGGTCGTTACGCCACGAGGTCGTCAGCGTGAACTGGTGGTATTCGCTGCCGTTCGCAAAGTCGGCCGCGAAGCGCTTCATGTTTGCCGCACTTGCGCCCCGCCAGGCGTAGATCGACTGCTTGGGGTCGCCGACCGCCATGACCGCCTGCCGACCGAACAACTCGGCGAAGAGCCGTGTCTGGCCGACCGAGGTGTCTTGGTATTCGTCGAGGATCACCTGGCGTGTTGCGCCCCGCACTTCTTCGGCGATCGCCGGATCGAGGGCAATGATCTGCGCGGCGTAGGCCACCTGGTCGGTGAACTCGATCGCGCCGAGTTCGACCTTGCGGGCCTCGTACACCTCTGCGAGACGGGCATAGATGGCGAGCTGGTCGAGACGCTCAAGCTGGAGGTTCGTGGTGCGCAACGCTTGGGTGAAGGGCTTCGCGGAGCGCCCTTCGATCTCGTCGGCGCGCGTCGCGACCTCGGCCGCATAGTCCGCCACCTCTGCCGCGGTGCGACCGTTCTCGCGCATTGCGCGTGCGATCTTCAGCGCGCTGGCTGCGACCGAGCCGACCGAAGTCGTGCCGAGGCCTTCGAGCCCGGCATCTTCGGAGGCGAGCACCACCGAGCGCATCAGCGAAAACGCGCTCGGCTCGTCAAGCAGCAGGGCATCGGGCTCACGGCCCACGAGCAGGGCGTACTGCTTGTAGATGTCGCTCGCGTACGAGTTATAGGTCGACACCTGCGGCAGGTTGAACTCGTCGACGTCGATGTGCCCGGCGAGCCGCAGCCGTTCGAGCCCCGCCTCGACGCGCTCGCGAAGCTCGCCGGCGGCCTTGCGGGTGAAGGTGAGCCCGAGCACCTCGGACGGTGCGACGCCGCGGTTCGCGACAAGCCAGAGGATGCGCAGCATCATCGTGTGGGTCTTGCCGCTGCCCGCCCCCGCCGTGACGATCGTCGGCGCGAGCGGCGAATCGACGATCTGCCGCTGTTCTTCGGTGATCGGGTAGGCGGTGGCGCCGGGCTTGGTGGTGAGCTCGGCGAGCTGTTCGAACGTGATCGGACTCATTCGGTGACCTCTCCGATGGCGTGAATTAGGCAGGAGCGCGAGCCACTCAGGCAGTGCCCCTCGGGTTCATAGAGATATTGCGCGGGAGCAGCCACATCGGGCTCGTCGCCGTCGAGCTGGTACGCGGCCTGCTGAATGGCAACGGTCACGAACTCGTCGATCGCCGCGTCGACGTCCGTCTCGCTCGGTCGCTCCTGCAGCACGACCTTCCACGGCACCTTCGCCGCCCCCCGGCCGCTGGGAACCCTGGGATACACGAGGGCCGCGCCCTCAAGTGCAATACCTCCGAGCTCGAACTCACTAATGCCGCCCCGCAGCGCAGCGACCTGGTAGGCGCGTAGCTGGTCGTTCTCGTCGGCCTTCGTCTGCGCGCTCGTGCCGGTCTTGAAATCGACGATGCGGATGCCGCTGTCGCGATGCTCTTCGATGCGGTCGATTCGTCCCCGCACCTGCACGTCGACATCGACGCCGTGGTCGTCGCGGGCAGCCCGATCGAGTTCGAGTAGCATCGCGCGCTCACCCGCAAGCGGTGTGACGCCCTCACGCTTGAGGTAGTCCCACAGCGAGATGGTCGCGTCGCGGACGATCTGCCGGTTGGAGGTGCGCAGCCAAGGTGCATCGAACTCGAGCTGATCGAGTTGCTGCAGCGCGAACTCGACCATGGACTCGATGGTCGCGAAGTCGGCCTCGTGCTCGGCGGCGCTGTGGAGGATCGTGCCGAGCGACATGGCGAGATTCGAGGCGCCGCCCGCGTGTTGGTCGACGAACCAGTTCACGGAACACTCCTTGAACGACTGAATGCCCGACGGGTACAGCGTTAACTGCAGCGTGTGCTCGTCGGGCGTGACGAGTGGCGCGGTCGAGGAGCGACCATGGATGCCGAACCAGTTCGCCGGATCGGCCGCCTCGACGCCGTGCCGGGCCAGTTGGGCGAGCGCCGCGACGCGCTCGGCGCGCGCCACCGGTGCGCAGCGGGCTGCCTCGCGACGGAGGCGGGCCGCGAGCTGGTCAAGGCTGAGGTGCGCGTACTCGAGCCCCTCGATGCCGGTGAAGGCGAAGTCGGGCGCGAGTTCAGGCAGGTCGAGGCGATGCACAAATTGCGAGGGTGCGTTCTCGTCGTCGCGCACCGCGGTGAGCAGGAGCCGCTCGGTTGTCCTCGAAACTGCCGCGGCAAGCAGCCGCTGTTCGTCCGCGAGCACGACGGCGCGTCGGTCGAGGTGGGTCGGTGTTTCGGCCGAGGTTTGTGCCTCGGTGAGCCGACCCGCGCCGAGAAGGGAGTCGCGCACTCGCAGATTCGGCCAGGCCCCCTCGTTGACGCTCGCCACTACGACAACGCGCCAGGTGCGCCCTATGGCGCCGGCCGGCGTCGTCAGCGTGACGGCATCGACCGCGCCGCGACGCGCGAGTGAGTCGTCGACGACCGAGTCGCGTTGCCAGTCGGCGAGAAACCCGTCGAGCGAGACCGTGGGTTCGCGCTCGACCACGCGCTTGGCGCGGTCGAACAGCGCCACCACGGCGTCGAGCCGCCGATTCATCGCGACCGCGTCCTCACCCACACCGAGCGCGGTGTCGCGCCAGCGCTGCTCTCGACGCGCATCCGTCCAGGCTTCGAAGAGCACGGCGTCGATCGTCGCACCCGCGGCGTGGGCCGTGTGCATGCGCCCGAGCGACTCGAGTAGGTTCGTGACCGACCGGGCAGCGTGAGCCGCCGCCGAAGCGGCGAGCGAGTCGATCGCGGCCTGCGCCGACGCATCCGCCCCGCCCCGAAGCACAGCGTTGACGTGGCTGGCCAGCACCTCGCCGCCGCCTCGCCCCGACCCGGCCGACTCGCCGATACCGAGATCGGCAAGGTAACAGGCTCGGCGCAGGCGACGAATCAGGAGGGAGTCGACGCGATACAGCGGCGACGCGAGGATCGAGAACAGCTCCGCCTCGGTAAATTCACCGCGCACGATGCCCGCGGCCATCGTGAGAATCGCCCGGACGGTCGCGTCGTTCGCGGCCGGAATTGGCGCGGAGTCCTGTGCCGCGACGCCGGCCCGATCGAGCCCGCGGCTCAGGGCCTCGAGTCGCGTCGAGTTGCGCGCGATCACCGCCATGTCGCTCCATGGCACGCCGTCAATGAGGTGGGCGTGCCGCAGGTAGCCCGCAATGAGGTCGGTCTCGTGGTTCGCCGACTCAAGCACCGCGTGTTCCGCGCGGCCGTCTTCGCCCCCATCGACCTTGGGGCCCGATCGTCGTCGCTCGCTCGGTCCGAGCGGGGGCAGGCCATTCACGGCGCGCGATACAACTCCGCGGAGCACCTCGTCGTGTCGATACTGCTGCTGCAGTGTGACGGTGGCCGGCGCCGAGTCGCCCTCGTCGCGCCAGTTGACCGCGAATGCTGCGTGACCGGCGTGAAAGCTGCCGGTCGCGATATCGGGGTCGCCGAAGGAGATGACGCGGGCGCCCTGACGCTCGAACTGCGCGACGAGCGCGCGGGCCGATTCGGTGAGTTCCTGCGCGTCGTCAACACACACAAGCCGCACCCCGTCGAACACGTCGATGCCGCTTCGGCCGAGCGCGCGCCGAGACAACAACTGTGTGGCGAGCATGAGCGCGCTCGCCGTGTCGAACGCCTCGCGCTCGTCGGCCCCCGAGATCGAGCGGTCAAAGCGCGAGTTCTCATAGTCGCGAATGAGCGCGGCCGCCCCGGCCCAGAGCACACGGTGACGCTGCCCACTCGGCGCAGCGGTTCCCGGTTCGAGCGCGAGCGCGGCGAGGTCGTCGGAGCTCATGCCCCGCTCGGTGAGCGCGGTGATCAGGTCGCGCAGTTCGCCCCGGAATCCCGCCAGCGTCATGGTGTCGGCGGTGAACCATTCGGGCCACGGAAGCCGCTTGCCGAGACGTTCCATCGTGCCGTCGAGGTAGCCCTCGATGAGTTCCGAGAGGATGTCGTCCTGTGCCGAGCCGGTGAGCAGCACCGGCCTCGGCCCGCCCGAGCGCACTCGAGCGTCGGCGATGATCTCCATCGCGATCGAGGCCGGGGTACGACCGAGCGTCGCCCCGCGGGTTGCTCGAGCGAGGCGGCGCTGTAGGCGTTCGCGCAACAGCTCGGCGCTGCGGCGGTTCGCCGCGAGCACGAGCACCTCGTCGGGGCGAAGACCGGCCTCGACTCGCTGTGCTACGAGTTCGACCAACGTGGTGGTGCGACCAGAGCCCGGCGCACCAAGCACGCTGAGCGATTGATTCTCTGCCGCCGAGAGTACCCCGAGCTGGCTCTCATCGAGCGCCGTTGCCAGCCCCTGCGCCTCGCGTGCATTTTGCTGCATCTCTGCCCCTTCCGACTGTTCGCTCCACGCTATCCGCATCCACCGACATGACTCGCCAAGTACCGATTGCACGCCACCGGCGAACGCCGAGCGGATGTGGTGAGAGCGGCAAGTAGGCTAGGCCCACACGCCGTATCGATCAGGCGACGAGGCATAACGAAAGGCATAGACGTGGAACTGCGCATTGGCATTCTGCACTCCCCCCGCGAACTCGCGTTCGAGACCAACCAGACCGCGGCCGAAGTTGAGCAGGCGCTCACCGACGCAGTGGCGAGTGACAACGGCATCGCGCGCTTCACCGACGACCGCGACCGCGTGTTCCTCGTGAACGCTGAGAAGATCGCCTTCGTCGAGATCGGTGAAGAGGCACAGCGCCGCGTCGGATTCGTCGCATAGCGATGGAGGTCTTCTTCGCCGGCATCTTCGGCATCGTTATCGGGCTCATCAGCTACTCCTTCGCGAAGCCGAAGGATGCGGTTGGCAGCGCCCTCATGCCCGCGCTCGGCGGCATCACCGCCCTGCTCTGGTGGGTCGTCGCGACCTGGGGTGCTCGCCTACTTGGCCTCACCTGGCTCTTCTACGACGCGTTCTGGATCTGGGCGCTGCTCGTCATCGTGACCGCCGCGGTCACCGTTCCCGTCGCCCTGTCGCTGCCACGTCGGCGCGCCGCGGCCGACGCCGACCTGCTTGACCGTCTCAGCCACCGGAGCCGCGTGCGTGCGTAGTCTGTCCGCATGTCGAATGACTCCGTTGATCCCGTAGCAGCTGCCCGCGAGGCCGTCGAAAAGGCCCAGGCCGAACTTGCCGCCGCCGAGGCGGCCGCCAAGCAGGCCGCCGAGTCCGCTGCCATCGACGCGGCGGCGCCCGCACCAGAAGAGTCGTCCGAGGCCGCAACCGCTGAGCCGTCCGCGGGCGAGACGGCTGGTGCCGCATCCGACGAGCCGGCCACAACCCCAGCGCCGGATGCAGCGGCCGAGTCGCCCGAACCTGAGGCACAAAAGGAGCCCGCCGCCGCCAAGCCTGGCGCGGCCGGCGGGCCACTCGCCGAGGGCGACGTCGAGGCGATTCGCTCGGGCTACTCGTTCGACGCGCCCGCCCTCGAGCTTGGCGCGCTCGTCAACGGCGAGGTTGATGCGGCCGTGCCCGTGCGCATCCCGCTCGCCATGACCAACCGCCACGGTCTCGTGGCGGGCGCCACTGGCACCGGCAAGACCAAGACGCTGCAGGTCATGCTTGAGCAGCTCTCGGCGGCAGGTGTGCCGGTGTTCGCGGCGGACATCAAGGGTGATCTCTCTGGTGTCGCAACCGAGGGTACGGCCAGCGACGGCCTGCTCGCCCGCACGAAGTCGATCGGGCAGGATTGGCAGCCCACCGCTTTCCCGAGCGAGTTCTACAGCCTCGGCGGTCGCGGCACCGGTGTGCCGATCCGCGCCACGGTCTCGAGCTTCGGCCCGCTCATGCTCGCGAAGGTGCTTGGCCTCAACGAAACGCAGGAGTCGAGCCTCGGGCTCGTCTTCCACTTCGCCGACCAGCAGGGCCTGCCCCTCGTCAACCTCGACGACGTGCGCTCGCTACTGCAGTACCTCACCTCCGACCTCGGCAAGAGCGAGCTCAAGGGCATTGGCGGCGTCTCGAAGCAGACCGCGGGCGTGATTCTGCGCGAGCTCACGAACTTTGCGGCAAACGGCGCCGATGTGTTCTTCGGCGAACCCGAGATCGACACAGCCGAGTTCCTCCGCACCGCCGCGGATGGTCGCGGCATCGTCTCGCTGCTCGAGCTGCCCGGCGTCGCGCAGCAGCCGCAACTCTTCTCGACGTTCCTCATGTGGCTGCTTGCCGACCTGTTCTCGGCGCTGCCAGAGGTCGGCGACCTCGACAAACCGAAGCTCGTGTTCTTCTTCGACGAGGCGCACCTGCTCTTCGCGGATGCGTCGAAGGAGTTCGTCTCGCAGATCGTGCAGACCGTGCGGCTCATCCGTTCGAAGGGGGTCGGCATCTTCTTCGTCACGCAGACGCCGAAGGATGTGCCCGACGACGTGCTCGCGCAGCTCGGCTCACGCGTGCAACACCAGTTGCGCGCGCACACGCCGAACGATGCGAAGTCGCTGCGGGCGACGGTGCGCACCTACCCGAACTCGGGATACGACCTGGAGCAGGTGCTCACACAGCTCGCGACCGGAGAGGCGATCGTCACCGTCATGAACGAAAAGGGCGCGCCCTCCCCCGTCGCCTGGACCCGGATGCGCGCACCGCAGGGCTCGATGGACCCGACCCCTGCCGCGCAGATCGAGTCGACGGTCAACGCCTCGCCGTTGCTCGCGAAGTATGGCACGGCGGTCGACCCGGAGTCGGCGCACGAGATCCTGACCGCGAAGATGAACGCCGCGGCCGAGGCCGAGCGCGCCGAGGAGGAGCGTGAGGCGGCCGAGAAGGAGCGCGCCAGGGAGGAGAAGGAACGGGCGCGCGAGGAAAAGGAACGGGCGCGCGAGGAGAAGGAGCGCGCCGCGGCCGAGAAGGCCCGGAACCGCCAGTCCACGACCACTCGCACGTCGTCGCGCCGCGAGAAGTCGGTCGTCGAGGAGGTCCTCGGCTCCCGCGCGGCTCAGAGCGCCGTGAAGGAAGTCGTGCGCAGCGTCTTCGGCACGCTCATGAAGAAGCGCTAGGCGCTGCGGAGCCCAGCCAACAATGTGGCTGGGCTCCGAACCTCACGCGACCCAGTTCATACACCAAACGATCCAGGGAAGCGCCACGAGGTCAATCAGCACCGCCCCGGCAAGTGGCACAATGATGAAAGCTCTTTCGGATTTAACGGGCTCATCGCAATCGAGGGT
>NZ_JACXJG010000038.1:81-2281 GCF_014904065.1 Gulosibacter sediminis
TGGCGGGACTCCGCCTCCAGGTTGCGCCCCCGGCAGGAATCGAACCTGCGACCAAGAGATTAGAAGGCTCCTGCTCTATCCGCTGAGCTACGGAGGCAACCAGTTCAGTCTAGCGAGTTATGCACATCCGGCTCGGAGATGGCACGCACGGAACTACGATGAACAGCATGAGTGCCTCGAGTGACAAGAATGGCCACATGGTGTGGATCGACTGCGAAATGACGGGGCTCGACATCGGTGTCGACGAGCTCTGCGAAATCGCGGTGTTCGTCACCGACTCCGAGCTCAATGTGCTCGACGCCAAGGGCCTCGACGTCGTGATCAAGCCCTCGCAAGCGGCGATGGACAACATGGGCGAGTTCGTCACGAACATGCACAAGACGTCGGGCCTCGCCGACGAGATCCCGAACGGAGTCACCGTCGAGGAGGCGCAGCGGCAGGTGCTCGCCTACGTGAAGCAATTCGTGCCGGGCGAGCGCACGGCTCCCCTCGCGGGCAACACCATCGGCACCGACCGGATGTTCCTCGCGAAGCAGATGCCCGAGCTCGACAACTACCTGCACTACCGCAACATCGACGTGTCGACGCTCAAGGAGCTCGCCCGCCGCTGGTACCCGCGCATCTACTTCCAGTCACCCGAAAAGCACGGCGGCCACCGCGCGGCGGCCGACATCCTCGAGTCGATCCGTGAGCTGCGGTACTACCGCCAGGCCATGATCGTGTCAGCCCCGGGCCCCGACACCGAGTCACTCAAGCAGGTCTCGAAGAACATCGTCGACGAGTTTTCGCCCCTGCTCGAATCGTGATGTAAGATCGTGTGGTTGCCGCGCGAACGGTGCGGCGACATGGTGGGTATAGCTCAGCTGGTAGAGCGCTTGGTTGTGGTCCAGGAGGTCGCGGGTTCAAGCCCCNTTACTCACCCCAAATGGGAGAGGTTCAAACCCTCGACGAGAGTCTCCACTCTTTGTCCGGTTTGCGCCTCTCCCTTCTTCTTCGCTTCAGCGGACCAGTTCAGAGCGTTCATCTGCTCCTCGGTATCGCAGAGTGAACCGAAAGGGCGCTCGTACTCGACGCGGACATCCCCGTCTTCCTCGATGAAGATCCGGTGGAAGAACGCCTGGTTGCACAGTCGCCGGTTTGCGTCATCAGCACGCTCGTACACGCTGACGATGTTGGCAAGCAGCCCGAGCGAGTCATCGAGGTTTGCCCTTGCTGAAGCATATTCATCGTGGTGCGCTTCGATTCGGTGCTGAATGTCTCCGATCTGATCCGCGATGCGATCCTGCTCCTGCTTCAACAGGTCGATCGGTACCGCACCCGCATAGTGAGCTTGCAACAGCTTCTTCCGTTCGTCATTGAGCCGCTCCCGTTCGCTTGTGAGTCACGAGAGTTCTTTTGTCTCGTTCGCCATGAGCAGGTCGAAGTCTGCGTGGATCTTTCCGGCGAGGTCTTGCCGCATGCCGGGTGACACTTCGATCATCTCGTAGCACTTCTCGATGAGCCGCTCGACATCTTCGATAAGCATGGCTTGCCTTTCAATTGGAAACCGACGACTCGCACAGCGACCGGACCGAATGAAGGGGGCGGCCCAGTTGAACTGGTATCGGACTAATGGAAGGTTCGGAATGCCACGAGATTCGGCCAGCTGCTGACATCGCCGCGTTCAGTCGCTCTTCAGCCTGGTCAATGAACGTTGCGGCCTGGTGAAGCTCGTCTGCTGCTGCCAGTGCGTCTTTGGATCCTGCAGAGTGGACGCCGCTGTCGTCGAAGGCCATAGGTCTGTTGGAAGCGTGAGCAGTGGCGAGCTGGTCGAGCACCTGTCTCAGCGCTCGCACCCCGCCAAGCAGATCACCCACAACGCCATACATGTCCTTCGGATGCTCAAACCGACGGCTCGCATGGGCCAGCCCGCGCAGTGCTTCGTAGGCTTCACCCGCATCGGCACCGGGATCGTAAAACGTAGGCATGATGTCCTCTTCTGCAGGGTAGGTTGCAGAGCAGGTGTGCCTGCCACTCCTAACGCTTGGGGCGTCCTTTCGATACTCTGTGAGAGTGAAGGTAAACAACGAGCTTGAACAACAGATCGCTGTCTTTGGCGAGAGCGGAAGCGGGAAGACGGTCCTGTTGTCCTCCTTCTACGGCGCAACGCAAGAGCCCCAGTACTTGAGTAAAGATATGTGGCTCATCGCAATCGAGGGTG
>NZ_JACXJG010000039.1:0-1024 GCF_014904065.1 Gulosibacter sediminis
ACCCTCAACTGCGAAGAGCCGCATAAGGGCGGGTTCGCGGGCAGCCGGTGGCGTCATGATCCCCAATTCTCCCCTGGCGCGCGGTCACCCGCGACGTCGAGCGCCCCGCTACCCACCAATCCCGAGCACCCCGGCGACGAGATTAATCGCCACCGCGAGAATCACCATCCCGAACAGGAATGACACCGCCGCGTGCCGCAGCAGAATCTTGCGGATGCGCGTGTCGTTGAGCTCGGGGTCGGTCGAGCCGTAGGTCATGCCGACGGCGTAGCTGAGGTACAGAAAGTCGGCGAAGCACGGCGGCGACTTCGAGTGAAAGTCGATGCCGCCGTTGTCGTCGCGGTAGTACTCGTACGCATAGTGCACGGCATAGGTCTGGTGGATGCACGCCCACGCGCCGAAGACGCCGACGAGCGTGAGCAGCGCCCCGAGCGCCGTATTGCCGCTCTGCTGCACGATGAGCACGCTCACCACCGCGAGCGCGGCGACGATCGCGACGAGCACCTCGTCGAAGATCGGGCTGAGATCCTCACGACCGACGTTGCGTTCGGTCGCCGCCGCATCCATCGGCCAGAGCGTCAGCATCGACAGCGTGACGAACACGAGTTCGGCCACGCTGATGCCCACCAGCGTGGCAACGTAGCCGTCGAGCCAGACGCCGGCGAGCAGCGCCGCGGCCACGCCGAGCACCGTCGCCGCCACGAGCTGCGCCCACGTCGGCCTCAGTAGCCGCGGCGTGTAGCCGGTCTCGCTCCCCGTCATGTCATCAATCTAGCGGCGCGCTGCACCACAGGGCGTGCGCGCGGCACCGTGTCGCGCGCGGCAGGCCAAGCGCGCCGCTGCCGCATCGTCTCAGTGGCCGAATGCCTCCGCGAGCCACCACGACCCGCCGTCCGACGCGATCCGCGCGTCGATGACGATCGGCCCGTCGCCCGACTCGAGCCACGCGCGCACCGGCTCAAGGTCGTCAACCGACCGCACCGTGACACCGACGGCCCCGAAGCCGCGCGCGATCGACGCGATG
>NZ_JACXJG010000004.1:0-23486 GCF_014904065.1 Gulosibacter sediminis
GGTTATGTCGTATCTGGCGACAATGTTGTCAAACCCATCAACAACTTGAATCTCAAGTAGGATACCTGGACTGTTTCGTGGGTCCAAAGGGATTTTCCAGTGGCTCCATTTTCGGAAGAGGAAAGAGCTGGTAGTCGCTTGCCCATCCTGATCTATTACAACGCGCCATCGCAAGCCGCCGAATCCGTCGGGTAGGCGCTCGGACTTGACATTTATGATTCCGTTCTCGAAATCAAATGAGATCAACCGCTCCACAATGTCGCTCGCGGATGACAAGTCAATTGGGCGAAGCGAAGGGTCGTCGCCGATGAGTGAAACTTGATCGAACTCCTCAATAAGGGGGAGGAGGCCCGCGGTGGTGCTGGTGAATCTTTTCAAGAATTCGACAAGCAACGATCTTTCAGGTGGGGTGTGGCCTTGTGCAAAATTGGCGATCCACACCACCTTGTCGTCGTCCCGTCGCCATAGTCCTGGGCCCGACTGTGTATAGCCGTGCGACTTCATGTATGGAACGCAATGACTGGCTAGATGCCAATCGGTCGGGTTTTGCAGGTAGACAAGTCGGCCGGGTCCTTGGTCGGGTAAATCGTCGAGGACAGTATGGCGTCGCCCAAAGTAACTGAATACGGACCTAAGGACTTGCTTATAGTCGTCACCAGCGAGTTCGCGGCGAGTGACGGGAAAGGCTGTGGTTGCATATTCGACAACAGATTCGCGAACGTACTGGAGGAAGTCTGTTTGAGGGTTCCAAGTGAGCAAAGAAGGACCGTTGGGTAGCAAGTGGGCGAGATTGAGAGCGGCAAATCCACCCGCGGAGCCCCCGACTAGCCAAAGGTTCTTGCCTTTTTGCTGGGCGAGGGGTGTCAGAACCTGACGTAATGTGTCGCCCTGGTCGAACATGGAATTTCCGGAATACCAAGCGAGTCCAATAGATTGTGACAGTTCCAATGACGAGTCAGCGACTGCCACAAATGGATGGCCAACCTCGGCAGCGATGCCGCTACCAGAGAAGAATGGTGGGATTTTTTCCGCCCTCTTGACGACGGCGCCTGAAAAAATGACGATCGTTGGCGCGTCGCCTGAAGAGTAGGGGTCTCCGCCGAGCATCAACTCAATTTGCTGGCCCGGGCTCCTCCCGATTACATGGATCCCGTCAAGGTGCGGGCTTGCGGAGAGGAACTCTTCGGTTGAAGCCCATCGAGTCGGACTGCTGCGGAATGCGGGCTCCTGTATGGAGGACACATCGGGAAGTGGTTGGAATCGGCGCATCAGCTCATTCCGCTATCGACTTGGGCAATGACGTCCCCGCCCTGTCTCACGAAGGCGCGGACGATGACTCTAGCGGGGAGATTCTTGAAGTCAGCTTTTGTCTCGGGGGAATACCATCGATGGTCTATGCGGCGGCCACCTTGGTAGACGTAGTAGCAAATTTCGCACGATTTACCGAAAGCTTCGGCCAAATTCGAGTCTACGTGCAGTTCATCGCCGACTCGGTGTGCAAAAATCGCGAACTTGGCACCAACAGGGTAGAAGGCCACGGGCGTCTCTGAGAGGAATAAATCTTGGACGCCGTCTTCCCAACGGTCCAACGCGTTCGCGTGAGACGCCACACGTACAACTTGCTCGCCGGTATTCGGTAGTGGTGAACTCCGAAGTAGAGCAAGGGTGCGGCGAGGAGTCGACGGGATGGTTATGTGCGCGTCGGGTAGGAGAAGTTCATTCTTCCCGACAGACGCGGCTGAACTCAAACAGACTTTGCTGATCTCCTCCACGTTCAGTGGTTCGTCAAAGACGTAGATCCACTGGTCGCTCGCAGCAGGATCAAACGATACAAGCTCAATGAAGTGGCTGCCTGGAGTCCGCTCGGCGACGAGTTGGTGGGGTATGGTGATTTTTACTGGGCTACTTGTTGGTTTGAATCGGTGAGCTTGCATCGCGATTTGGTGAAGTTGAGTCAGAAAGCCTGCCCCCACTTCGTCCCCCGCTGATGCGGGCGTAACTACTACGCGGCGGTACGAACTAAGATCCAGTTGGCTGATTCTCGATTGCATGAGATCCGAAGGCTGACCTCCGACTTGTTCGGTCCATACACGTTGGTTCCAGC
This sequence comes from Gulosibacter sediminis, assembly GCF_014904065.1. Lineage (GTDB taxonomy): Bacteria > Actinomycetota > Actinomycetes > Actinomycetales > Microbacteriaceae > Gulosibacter > Gulosibacter sediminis. Next base: position 2,105 of record NZ_JACXJG010000004.1, read on the forward strand.
TTCTGGCGCCCGACTGACATAGGGAATCGAGTTCTGTTGACCATATGGCCTCGGACGTGACGATAATCAAGACTTGCACACGTTTTGGCACCTCAGCCTCGAGAATCGAATGCATTGACTTGGCAATCTCGCGCGAGAATGTACGGTCCGCCTGCGAAGGTGTTTCGAGGTGCACTACGAGGAGTACATCGGCAACGGTGGGCGTCGCGTCCCATACTGGCAGACAATCTGTGTTTAAAGTCATGGGGTTTGACCTCGTATTCTGGACAGACGTCTCGGCTAGAGGCAGGGTTCCGGATAGTGACCGGCGGACTAGGAAACGAAGTCTTCCTGACGCTGCCCTACTCGGGTGAGCTGCGCAATGGCCGCAACGCTGCGCGCGGCCGCGAAGCCGTCACCGTAAGGATTCACGGCGTTCGCCATTTCCGCGTACGCAGCTTTGTCGTCGAGGAGGCGCGAGGTCTCGCTCACGATGCGCTCCTCATCGGTACCGACGAGGCGAACCGTGCCCGCCTCGAGGGCCTCCGGACGTTCTGTGTTCTCGCGCATTACGAGCACCGGCTTGCCGAGGCCCGGGGCCTCCTCCTGCACCCCACCCGAGTCGGTGAGCACGATGGCCGCGACAGACATGAGCTTGGTGAACTCGTTGTAGGGGAGCGGATCGGTGACCACGACGTTGGTGAGGCCCTCGATCTGCGGGAACACCGCGGCGCGGACCTTCGGGTTGAGGTGCGCGGGTAGCACGAACGCGGTCTCGGGGTAGCGCTCGGCGAGGGTGCGGAGTGCGCGGCCGATCGCCGACATGGTGCCGATGTTCTCGCGGCGGTGCGTCGTGACGAGCACCATCCGCTGGCCCGACTCAGCGATCTCTTGCAGACGCGCATCCGCGAACGTCGTGTTCCAGCCTGAAGCCTCGAACAGTGCGTCGATCACGGTGTTGCCGGTGACGACGATGCTCTCGGCCGGCACGCCCTCGCGCAGGAGGTTCTCCTTCGCCGTCGACGTCGGGGCAAGGTTCAGGGACGAGACGCGGCTGATGAGTCGTCGATTCGCCTCTTCCGGGAATGGGGAGAAGAGGTTCGCGGTGCGCAGGCCAGCCTCGAGGTGGATTACCGGGATCTCCCGGTTGAACGATGCAATCGCAGCGGCCATGGCAGTTGAGGTGTCGCCGTGGACAACCACCGCGTCGGGCGCGACCGAGTCGAGCACCGCATCCAACTCGCCGATCACGCGCGACACGATGCCGTTCAGCGTCTGGCCTGGGCGCATGATGCTCAGGTCGATCTTCGGCCTGATGCCGAACATCTCATTCACTTGGTCGAGCATCTCGCGGTGTTGGCCAGTGGAAACCGCGATCGACTGCATCCGCTCGTGGGTTTCGAGTGCCTTGATGAGTGGGGCGACCTTAATCGCCTCAGGGCGGGTGCCGTAGACAGTCATGATCTTCGGGGCAGACATGAGTGCTCCTTCCGAGCGGTGCAGCGGGCGCTTAATCCTTGACGACTTGAATCTGGCCTGTGGCCTCGGCGTAGCTCTTGCGACGGAATAGGCGGGCATCCGCACGAATCGCCTTGCGGCGGTCCTCGAGCGATTGGCGGGCATCGTTGAGCAGCCCAGCCGCCTTATCGACCTTATCGAGCGCGAGGTTGTGGGCGTACCAGCGGTAGGCGCGGGCGATGTCGACCGCGGGGCCATCGGCAATGATCTCGCCTTGGTCGATCCAAATCGCGCGGGTACAGAGCTCTTCGATGGTCTGGGCGGCGTGGCTGACCAGGAATACTGTGCCGGCGGTATCGATCATGCGCTCCATCGCGCGGCGCGAGCGTTCCATGAAGGAGGCGTCACCGGTCGAGAGGGCCTCGTCGATCATGAGGATGTCGGGGTCGGCGGCCACGGAGATCGCGAAGCGCAGACGGGCGCCCATGCCCGAGGAGTAGGTGCGCATCGGCATGCGGAGGGCGTCGCCGAGGCCCGAGAGGTCGGCGATGCGGTTGCGGCGATCGACAACGTCGCTCGGGGAGAGGCCCATCGCGAGGAGACCGAGCCGGATGTTCTCTTCGCCCGAAAGATCCGGCATGAGCGCCGCGCTGACGCCGAGCAGCTGTGGCTTTGCAGAGGTAACGACGGTGCCCTTTGTGGGCGGCTCGAGACCCGCGAGCACGCGCAGGAGCGTGCTCTTGCCGGAGCCATTTCGGCCGACGAGTCCGATGAACTCGCCCTCACGCGCGGCGAGCGAGACACCGCGTAGCGCGCGGAAACGCATCTTCTGGCGGCCACCGATGGCCTTGCGACCCTTGCGGGCGCGTTTGTCGGCCATGACGTCGTAGGTCATGTGCACGTCGTCGGCGAGCACCGTAATGCTCGGGGAATCCTTGGGCAGCGGCCCGTCGAGGACGAGGTTGTGTTCGGTCTCACTGCTCTCGGGCATACGACTCCTCCGCGAACCAGAACAGCACGAACCCGATCACGGGGGTCGCGACGGCCCAGATGATGAGCATGAGCCAGATCTCAGGTGTCGGCACGACCCCATCGATCATCGTCGTGCGGTAGGCCATCAGGAACTGGTAAATGGGGTTCGCCTCGACGATCGTCAGGATCGTCGGGTGGTTGATAAAGCGATCGATCGGGAAGATCACGGCGGAACCGTACATGAGGATGCGCGACAGGAACGACATCGCCTGCGAAAGGTCAGGCAGGGCCGAGCCGAATCTCGCCATGAGCAGGTAGATGCCAAAATTGAAGAGCTCGTGCAGCACGAAGATGACGGGGAACAACAGCCAGGTGATCCTTGGCATCGCGTGTGGTGGGATCGCCATGATCATGACGAACATGACCAACATCGCAGGGAACCGCTGCAACATGTCACGCAACAGCATCGAGACAAGGATCGATGCTCTCGGGAAGTTGAAGGCCCTGATGAGAGACCGTGACGAGCGGATCGCCGAGGACCCCGTCGTGAACGCCGAGCTTGTGTACTGGAACATGAAGATGCCGACGATGACGAATGCGACGTAGTTCTCCATTCCGCGACTCATCTGCAGCAGCACGCCGAAGATCAGCCAATAAAAGATGGCGTCCAGTACCGGGCGGATGATGAGCCAGGCGTTGCCGAGGCGCTCTTTCGTGTTGCTTGTTGCGACGCGGCTGCGGGCCTCACGCCACACGAAGTGGCGGCGCTCCCAGATGCCGCGGATGTATTCACCCAGCGGCGGGCGAACGCTTACGCGTGTCAGATGGGTGAGGTCGCCGTATGCCGCCTCAACATCGAAAGCGAAGGCCGAGCGATTGAGGCGGTCGCGAACCTTGCGCTCGGGGCGAGTGAGGGGGCGCGAAACGTGCGCGGGCGGACCATCCAGTGGAATCGATCCATTGTCCCGCTTCGCTGCGCGGCGTCCTCTGCTCACTCACACTCAATTCGATCGGGGATAATTTCGCACCTGGGGGACTGCAGGGGCTGATTGTCTCACCTTTTCAGAACACCGTAGTTAATCGGCGGCCCTCAGCTCGTCGTACACACGGCGATACTCGGCAGCGACCGTGTCCCAGGTAAGTGAGGCAGCGAACTGCTTGCCCGCAGCGGCCAAGCTGGCTCTGCGAGAGTCGTCACTTGCAAGCATAGTCAGTGCCTCAGACACGGCCGGCGCCGAATCGGGCGCGACGATGAAGCCACGTTCGTCGTTGCCGACGAGTTCGCGCAGGGGCGGGAGGTCGCTCACGACCACCGGCCGCCCGAGCGCCATTGCCTCGATGGGTTTCAGAGGAGTGACCGACCTCGTCACCTCGAGGTCACGGCGAGCGACTACGACGACGTCGAGTGCCTCGACGTAGCGCTTCGCAAGGTCGGGCGGCACACGGCCCGGCAGGTGCGCGGCGTCGCCGAGCTCGCTCGCCTGCTGCAGTAGCTCGGGGCGAGCGGCTCCGTCGCCGGCGATGAGGGCGCGGGCATCGATACCCTGGCGGCGCAGGATCGCGACGGCCTCGAGGATGAGGTCGTGGCCCTCGTAGTCGACGAGTGACGACACCGCGCCGACCCAGAAGCCCCCACGGCCGAGCCCGAGCTCGGCGCGCACGTCGGCTGGCGTGGAGGCGCGGTCGAGCAGCGCCGCATCGATCGAGTTCGGAATCAGGCTGATCTTCTCGCCGGGCACGCCGCGCTCGACGAGCTCATCGCGCANTCGTCGAAGAGATCGTGAAGACGTGGTCGGCGGCTCGCGCCAACTCAGTCTCTCGGGCGTGCATGAGCTGGAACCGTTCGCTCGCGGCGGCCGCTGCCCGCGCATTCTCGGTCGCCCGCGAGGTCGCCCAGGTCTTCTCGAGCATCCCGCGCACCTCGTACGTCCACGGCAGGCCGTGGCGCGCGGCGAGCGCCTGCGCGACGAGCGCGTTCGTGTAGTTCGTCGTCGTGTGGATGACCGTCGGACGGAACTCCTCGACCAGCCCGTCGAGCTCGCGCACCTGCTTGTCGAGGCGTTCGGGCATGGATGCGCCGAGTCGCGCCGGCAGCACACGGTGATAGTCGATGCCGTCGACCTTGTCGAGGTCGAGGGCCGCGAGCTTGCCGACCGTGACGGGGTAGCCGATGCGGGTCGCAGCGGTCACCGCGATGTCGGCGTCGCGCTGCGACTTGAGGATCGAGTGCGAGCGGAGCGTGTAGCCCGACTGTGTGTGGGGGAGCGAGTTCGTGAGGAGGTGGAGTGCGCGAGGGGCGGTGGCGGGCCGCGGCGTGCTGACCTGCTCGGCTGCGCTCGGCAGTCGGTATCCGGACTGCAGCAGCTCGCGCTCACCCTCGAGTACGCGGAGGTAGTCGCGGGCGCCGCGGTGCTTGGCGCCGCGCAGTGCGCTGGTCGCCCCACTGAGATCTCCGAGCTGCCACTTCGCGCGTGCATCGAGCACGGCTTGGCCGGCGCCGGCGCGGCGCTCCTCGGGCGCGGCGGCGAGGTCGGGGCGGTCGGCCGCGATCGCGAGATTCGACGCTAGCTGCTGCTGCATCCCGCCGTTCGCGGGGGCGCTCTCGAGCTTCGCCATTGCGTCATCGCGGTGCCCGCGCATCCAGTCGGCGTAGGCCTCGCCGAGCGGGCCGAAGCGGCCGAGCAGCGCGGCCGCCGGCTTCGCGAATGCCGTCGGGAACCGCTGCGAGGCGAGCAGCGCGAACCGCGCCGGGTCGGCGAGCAGGTGGCTCGTGACCGCCGTGGCGGCAATACGGAAATTGCGAGGAAAATTCACGGGCATGTGCGGAGTTAGTGAGTGTCGGTGGTCCGAGCCTCAGCGGAGAACTGGAGCCACGCATCCCAGGTTGAGCGAATCATGTCTGGAAGGGTGCGGGTTGCCTGCCAGTCAAGGTCGGACTGGATGCGCGTGACGTCGCCGACGACCTCGGCTGGGTCGCCGGCGCGGCGGCCTTGGATGATTGGGCTGAGCGGGGTGTCGGCGAGCGCGTTGACTTCGGTCATGACCTCGGACACGGAGTAGCCGGTGCCGGTGCCGACGTTGTAGACGTCGTGGGTGTTGAGGCCCTCGGCGAGAGCTTCGAGCGCGGCGATGTGCGCTGCGGCAAGGTCTGCGACGTGGATGAAGTCACGCACGCACGTGCCGTCGGCGGTTGGATAGTCGTTGCCGAAAATAATTGGCGCCTGCCCGGCCTGGACCTTCTCGATAGCCATCGGAATGAGGTTGAGGGCCTCGCGTTCGGCAAGCTCGGGTGCGAGGTTGCCGGCGACATTGAAGTAGCGAAGTGAGATGCCGCGGAGGACGCCCGCCTTCTGTGCGGCACGCACGAGCTGCTCGCCGACGAGTTTGGTCTCGCCGTAAGGATTGATCGGCTCGCACGCGAGGTCTTCCGGCACTGGATTCACCGTGACGTCGCCGTAGACGGCAGCGGAGGAGGAGAAGATGAGCTTCGTGATGCCCGCGAGCTCGGCTGCCTCAATGATGGTGGCGAGGCCGCCGACGTTTTGGGAGTAGTACCAGGCCGGTCGCTCGATCGACTCCGGTGCCTTCTTCTTCGCCGCGAAGTGAATGATCGAATCGACGTCGTGCTGCTTGGCGAAGTCGGCGATCGCTCCCGCGTTGTCGGGGTTGGCTACGTTGGTCTGTAGGAGCGGTGCCTGGGGGTGACGGCACACGTCACCAGAGGAAAGATCGTCGACCAGAGCGACATTGTGGCCCGCTTCGAGCAGAAGTCGGGTGACGTGACTGCCGATGTATCCGCAGCCGCCTGCAACCAGAACCGTCATGTACTTGCCCCCGCCTTTCGATCCTCATGGAAACGTATCGGAAAGTGGTGACGAGGTTCGCTCGTCAGGGCGAGCCGCGTCAAAGAAGGGGTGCGGGAGGCACGCGCGGGCGACGGCTACAGCGCCGCCGCCCGCGCGCATCCAGTAGCCCTCTTGCAGCTCCCAGGTTCCACTGGTCGCCCGGGGTAACCGCGCCGGGCCGTGGCGTGAATTTTCACCCGAGCAGGCATAGCGTTGAAGTACCCCGAGACCACGGGGCACCTCGCGAGATGTACAGACCCATCACGCCTCATCGAGGAGGAAATCATGGCTAGTCGAATCGTCGTAGGAATCAATGGCTCGAGCGCTGATACGAGCGCCGTTGCCTGGGCCGCCACCGAGGTGGCGCGCGAGGGTGGCACGCTGCTGATCTTCAGCGTGATCGCGGCGGGCGGTGCCGGCGGCGAGCTCGAGCCCCGGGCGAAGGAGCTGCTCGCCGAGCATGCCGCGGCGGCGCGGGCGATCGCCCCCAACGCCGAGCTGCGCACAGAGGTGCACCACGCGAAGAGTCTGCCCGAGGGGTTCGAAGAGGTCTCGGCAGACGCCGATCTGGTCGTGATCGGACGCGACTCGCACGGCAGGCGCTCGCGCAGCCCCGGGGTTGTGCGCATTGCCGCCGCGAGCAAGGCGCCCGTGGTCGCTGTGCCCGAGATCGACCTCGGCAACCGTCGTGGTGTTGTCGTCGGCACCGATGGCTCGGAGCCGTCGCGGCTCGCACTCGAGTTTGCGGCCTCGGTGGCGAACTCGCGCGAGGTGCCGCTCATTGCGGTGATCAGCTGGCAGCTCTCGGCCGGGCTCGGCTACGAGTACGCGTACGGCGAGGACTTCGCCAAGGCGACCGAGCGCGCAAGCTCGGAGGAGCTTGACCGCGCACTCGAGCCGATCGAGGCGCAGTACCCGAACCTCGAGATTCAGCGCGTGGTGATGGAGGGGCACCCGGTGGATGTGCTGACGAAGGCGGCCGAGAAGGCGCGGCTACTCGTGGTTGGCACGCACGGCCGCGGCGCGTTCCGTCGCCTGCTGCTCGGCTCGGTAAGCCACGAGTTGCTGCAGGATGTGACGCTGCCGACCGTGATTGTGCGGTAGCTCGCGGCGGGTTTACTCGACCTTGATAGTGAGCGTCGTGGAGCCCGGGCCCTCTGCCGGAGTGGTGGCGGTGCCACGGTAGCTGTACTGGAAGGTGACTGACGTCTCGCCCGTGCCGACCGCCTCGAAGTAGAGGGAGAACTCGGTGTCGCTGCCGGGCGCGACGGCGGTGGCGTTGGGGTCGCCGGGGCGTACCGTGTTTACGACGATGTCGGAGTCGGGCTGGGCTGTGATGCCCCATTCGTCGCCGATGCTCGTGTTGATGGTGCCGAAGTTGACCTCGAGCACGTCGCCCTCTGCGAGCGTGACCTCGCCGTCGGTGTAGTCGACCGTGACATTGACCGTGAAGTCGCCGTTGTTCTGGGCGTCGCCGTTCGCGTCGGTGGAGTNATCGCTCGCCTGCGCGCATCCGGTTACCGCGAGGGCGGCGATGGTGAGGGTGGCGGCGAGGGTGAGCAGCTGCTTGGACTTCGGCATGGTCGGGAGTGTAGCGAGGGTGGGTGGGAGGAGTCGCGTTGCGGCATCGCCCTTGCTCGGGGATGCGCGGCGAGTTCATTCCCGGGAGTGATGCGGCCGCATGCGGGCCGGGCGAGGATGAGGGCATGGAGCCTCGACCGTTCTCGTTCCGCTCTCCCCGCCGCTTTCGCCTCGCGGGGATAGCCGCGTTCGCCGGCGCCGCGTTGCTGCTCAGCGGCTGCTCGGTGCAGGAGGTGACGCACACGGTCAACGGTGAAGACGTCACCGACGCCGAGCGTCCGCTCGCCGCCGACGAGGTCGACGCCTGCACGGCCTTGAGCGACGAGACGCTCGAGGCGCTCGGGCTCGCTGAGCTCGAGCCAGTCGAGCTGACGGCGGCCGACGCGCCGGGCTGCGACTGGAGCGGCATCAACGACTACACGACGCCCTCGCTCGTTCTCTGGGTGACCGAACCCGAGACGCCGTCAGAGAACGACGAGATCGTGACGATCGACGGCGTCGACGTCAACGTGTGGTCGATCGCCGGCAACTCGGGCCGCTACGTCGCCTACTTCGACGACGTCACGCTCTCGGTGAACTACCTCGGCGCGGAGCTCGACATCGACGCGCACGACGCCCTCGAACTCGCGATGCGCGACGTGCTCGAGCACTACGGGCGGTCGTAGGGGCCGCCGCTCGCACGAACGACGAGCGCCGTCCACCGATTACTCGGCGACGGCGCAAGTCGGCGACGCTCGGTAGGAGGTCTCTCTTGTGCTTGCCAGCGCCGTTCGCGTCGGTGGAGTNGTTGCGACGCGGGATGCTGCTGTTGACTCGCATCGGCGCCGTGATGCATAATTATTGAAATGGATCGGGCATACTCGATCGGCGGAGGGTCTCGGGATTACCTGAGGCCCTCAGCTTCATTATGGGTACACCTTGAATCCGAATCCCTCGATGTTGCCGTGCGTGGACTTGCGCATCTTAGTTTCGATGGTTGACCAGGCGCGGTTCGATTGATTCGGTCGAAGTACTTTGAGTCCTATTGGTCTCGCGATCATGTCGGAGAACTGTAGGCCGGTACTATTTGCTTGCTTGTTTGCGCATTTGAAGGCGAAGGCATCTGGCATGCCGCGCATCTTCGTCGTGGTGAGAATTCTTTGAAATTCGGATTCTAGGTCCTTGTCCTCTGCGTGGCCCCGGCTCTCGAACACCAGGTGAGTCCGCCTCCGCGATTGCCCGAGTCCCTGCAGATGCATGAAGACGCGCTCTAGTCCGAACTCAAGGGCGACACTGTAGGGGTTGGCGTTCGTACCGATGCGCCGCTTGAATTCGTTCTTTCTGATCGCCACCGCGACGACTGCGTATTTTGAGGTAGCCATGATTTGGCTGAGCCGTTGGTGAAAACTGTTCCGAGTGGTCTCGTCGCGCAGGATGTCGAATGGCGGTTGCGCCTTGCGAAGCTCGCGTTCGTGGAGCACCACCATATCGTGGCCGAAAAAGTCAAACTTGAGTTGTTCGATCTTTGGCACGACATCGGTGACGTAGTCAGTGATCTTGAATATGCAGAACGCAAGTACAAACACCGGATATTGATCATTGATGTCGACGAGTGAGTGGTCGCCGCTTTCGTCGACGTACACGATGTATTCGCTGCGTTCGGACACATCGGAACTCTATCGGACCTGGCAAGCATTGTCGGTAGGATTGGCGGCGTTCGTGACGCCTCGGGAAAGCACGCATGACCTCTTTCGATTCCGCGCAGCAGCGCGATGGCCGGCTCGGTGTTGGGCTCGTTGGTGACGCCCCGTTCGGGCCGGTGTTTGCGGCTGGGCTCGCGGGCGCCGGGCACGCGCTGATTGGCGTTGCCGTGAGCGACGGGTCGCCGGCCGAGCGGGTCGCCGCGATGCTGCCCGGCGCCGGGCGACTCACCGAGGCGCAGGTCATCGAGCGCTCTGAGCTCGTGATTCTGGCCGAGCCCGCCGACCGACTCGAGGCCCGCATCCGCGAGCTCACCGAGCTTGGCGCCTGGGTGCCCGGGCAGCTTGTCGTGCACACGTGCGCCGAGTTCGGCACCGCGCCGCTTGGCAAGGCGCTCGATCGGGGCGTGATTCCGCTCGCGATTCACCCGGCGATCGACGTGACCGGTACCTCGCTCGACCTTGCTCGGTTGAAGGAAGGTTGGTGCGCGGTGACCGCACCGCGGCCGGTGCTGCCGATCGCGCAGGCCCTCGTCGTCGAGCTTGGCGCCGAGCCGGTCGTGATCGCCGAGGAGCATCGCGGCCGCTACGCAGAGGCGATCGAGACCGCGACGTCGTTCACGAGGTCGATCGTGCAGCAGTCGACGGGCATTCTCAGCGAGATTGGCGTCGAGCAGCCCGGCTTCGTGCTCTCGAGCCTCGTGCGCTCGGCCGCAGACAACGCGCTTGCCCAGGCGCAAGACCTGATCATCCCCGACGACCTCGACGACGCCGCGGGGCAGTAGCGTGGCGGCCGATGCGTGGCTGCGGCGGCTGTGGTGGCAGGCCGGGGCGACGCTCGCCGCGATGGTGATGGGCTTCGGGACCGTTTATTTTTTGCCAGTGAGGACCGAGGCGCACGCGGTCGACGCGCTCGTCGTGCTCGGCGTGCCGAACGAGCGACTCGGGCACGCGCTCGAACTCGTGGATCGCGGCTATGCCGACGTGCTCGTGGTGTCGTCGCCGGATCCGTTGGTGGCGCCGTCGCGGGTGCCGTGGACGTGCCGCGAGCACGACTTCGGCGACACGCTCGACCTCAGCGACGGCGTCGAGGTGACGCAGTACTGCTTCACACCCGAGCCCTTCGATACGCGCGGGGAAGCGCAGTACGTGTCGGCGCTCGCGGCGGAGCACGGGTGGGACGAGGTCATGGTCGTGACGTATCGCACCCACGTGAGCCGCGCGCGCTGGTATTTCGAGCGGTGCGCGCCGAACGTCGAAGCGTCGTTCATCGGCATCACCCGGCCGTGGCAGCCCGGCCGCGTGCTCGAGCGCTTCGCCTACGAGACCGGCGCCTGGATGAAGGCGGCTGTCGCCGACCCCTGCTGATTGCTTGTGGCGCTTGGTCGTGGCCGGTTGGGTTAGGCCAAGCTGGGGTTGAGGTCTTTCAGTGGTTGGGTCAGACGATTAATCACGTCGGGCGTGACAGTGGCGTGCTCGACGCCGTTGTAATCGATGATCCAGGCGTTGCCAATGAAGATGTACGTCACCATGATCGTCTCGCGCAATTCTTCGCGATTGACGTCATAGGTGAACGCCGTTGCTCCAGCGCTGGAGACGTCCGTGATCGACGGGTCCGAGCTGAGTGCGTCGATCAATGGCTGCTGGTCCGCCTTGCTGAGCTCGGCGATCCATTCGGACGGCTGGTGGCCGTCGGGATAAATCGGGTACCAGCAACCTCGGACCTGCGTCACCGCCGCCATGGCCGTCGCCGCGGTAGGGCCAGCGATTTCGTGGAAGTGGTCGAGATCCACCTCGGTAATCACGGCTTCCATGTTCGTGTTCTGCCGAGCCCCGTCATGCAGCGATGTGAGCATCGGGTTCAGCTGTTCGCACGTCGGAAACACGAGCGGCTCGGCCGCCTCTGTCTCGACTACGGACTCATCGGTGGGCGTGTTGGTCGCTTCGGAGGAGGGCGCAGGTGTCTCCTCCCTGATGAGGGTCGTCGTCGGTGAAACCTGGGGGTCTTGAGTCGGACCGGCGGCGCAACCAGCGAGGAGCGCGAGGCTCAGGCCTGCGGCGAGGGCGCCGAGTTTCGATCGGAAGCAGCGTGCGGTCGGTGCGGCGGGCACCCGGACTCCTTTGACAGTGGGATCAGGGCTCAGCCAATCATGAAAATGCAACAGGCGGGGCCGCATCTGATGCCGTCCATTCGCGTCAAGATGTCGCAGGTGTGTGCTCTGATGGTTGTCGCCAGCCTGAGTGCTCGGTGGCGCGTGTGAGCCCAAATACTGTGGCCGGGCGCTCCATGACGCATGGGTCCCGGCAAAAACTTGGACTAACTCCGAGAAAATGCCGGTTTGAACGGGCTGAGCCCGNGGCAAAATCTCGGAGTTCGTCCGAGAACCTGAGCGCGATCGCACCTCCGGCCACGTTCGGGATCGATTCGCGGGCCATCGGTGGGCCACAGGGCGCGAGGCGGCGCCGCCGACGGCTCTAGACTCGTCTGGTGACAGAAATCCTCGACCTCGCAGGGCTTCGCGCACTGCGGCACGGCGTCGGCAGCCCCGATCTTGGCCGCGTCGCGCTCGTGCCGACCATGGGCGCCCTGCACGACGGGCACCTCGCGCTCGTCAACCTCGCGCAGCAGCACGCCGACACCGTGATCGTCTCGATCTTCGTCAACCCGCTGCAGTTCGGCCCAACCGAGGACCTCGACCGCTACCCGCGCCCCTTCGCCGACGACCTCGCGAAGCTCGAGGCCGCGGGCGTGCAGTACGTCTTCCACCCGACGGTTGAAGAGATGTACCCGAACTGGCCCGCCACGACGACCGTCTCGGCAGGGGAGGCCGGCACGATCCTTGAGGGCGTCACGCGCCCCGGCCATTTCGACGGCGTGCTCACGGTCGTCGCGAAGCTGTTGACGCTCGCGGCCCCCGACCTCGCCGTCTTCGGTGAGAAGGATGCGCAGCAGCTCGCGCTCGTGCGGCGCATGGTGCGCGAACTGCACTTCCCCCTCGAGATCGTGGGCCAGCCGATCGTTCGTGAGCCCGACGGCCTCGCCCTCTCGAGCCGCAACGCATTCCTCGAAGGCGACGACCGCCAGCGCGCCCTCACGCTCTCGCGAGCGTTGCGCGCGGCCGAAGCTGCTGCATCCGCCGGCCCCGCCGCCGCGAAGCAGGCCGGCCTCGCCGTGTATGCCGACGAACCGCTGACTAGCATGGACTACCTAGAGCTCGTTGACCCCGACACCTTCGCGCCGGTGGCCGACGACTACCGCGGCGAGGTGCTCGCACTCACCGCCGCGCGGGTCGGGCCCACCCGACTCATCGACAACCGTTCTTTCCGCGTCGGCTGACCACCCGACGCATCCACCGCATCCGCCCCGCCCGATCAGCAAGGAGCACGCATGGCCGACAGCCAGGAGCACGAACTCACCGCAGAGGAATTTTCGGAGCAGACGCAGGTTCGCCTCGACAAGCGCGCCCGCATGATCGAGGAGGGGCTCACGCCCTACCCGCTCGAACTGCCGATCTCAGACACGATCGACAACATCGTCGCGAACAACCAGGGCCTCGAGGCCGATGTGCGCACCGGGGTCATCGCCGGCGTCGTCGGACGCGTCATGCACATTCGCAACACCGGCAAGCTCGCCTTCGCGGCGGTGCAGTCGGGCGCCGGCGCGAAGATTCAGGCGATGCTCTCGCTCGCCGAAGTGGGCGAAGAAGCGCTCGCGCAGTGGAAGGAGTTCGTCGACCTCGGCGACCTCGTGTTTGTGCGCGGGGAGGTCATCACCTCGCGCCGCGGCGAACTGTCGATCATGGCGACCGAGTGGCGGATGGCGTCGAAGTCGTTGCGGCCGCTGCCGACGCTGCACCGCGAGCTCAACGAGGAAACCCGCGTGCGCCAGCGCTACCTCGACCTCATCACCCGCCCCGCCGCCCGCCACATGGTCGAGACGCGCGCCGCGGTCAACGCGTCGCTGCGCTCGACCTTCGCGCACCACAAGTTCCTCGAGGTCGAGACGCCGATGCTGCAGGTCATGCACGGCGGCGCCGCGGCCCGCCCGTTCGTGACGCACTCGAACGCGTTCGACACCGACCTGTTCCTGCGCATCGCCCCCGAGCTCTACCTCAAGCGCGCGCTCGTCGGCGGGCTCGAGCGAGTGTTCGAGATCAACCGCAACTTCCGCAACGAGGGCGCCGACTCGACGCACTCACCCGAGTTCGCAATGCTCGAGGCGTACATGTCGTTCGGCGACTACAACGCGATCGCCGACGTGACGCAGGAGCTCATTCAGAACGCGGCGAAGGCCGTGTCGGACGACGGCTCGGCCGTCGTCACCTGGGCCGACGGCACCAAGTTCGACCTCGGCGGCGAGTGGCCGCGCGTGTCGATGTACGAGTCGCTCAGCGAGAAGTCGGGCGTGACCGTCACCCCCGACACCGCCGTAGACGAGCTCGTCGCGCTCGCCGAGCGCGAGGGCGTCGAGGTGAAGCTGCCGAATCACGGCAAGCTCGTCGAGGAGCTCTGGGAGCACTTCGTGAAGGGCGACCTCGAGCGGCCGACGTTCGTCATGGACTTCCCCGTCGAGACCTCGCCGCTGACCGCCGCGCACCGCTCGAAGCCGGGCGTTGTTGAGAAGTGGGACCTCTACGTGCGCGGCTTCGAACTCGCCACCGGGTACTCGGAGCTCATCGACCCCGTCGACCAGCGCGAGCGCTTCGTCGAGCAAGCGCGCGAGGCCGCGCGCGGCGACGACGAGGCGATGCGCTTGGACGAGGACTTCCTCGCCGCGCTCGAGTACGCGATGCCGCCGGCCGGTGGCATGGGCATGGGCATCGACCGCCTGCTCATGGCGCTGACCGGCCTCGGCATTCGCGAGACGGTGCTGTTCCCCCTCGTGAAGTAGGCGTCTGACCAGACGGTTCGTGCGGTTGCCCTTTCGCACGAACAGCGTGCGCCTAGTGGTGCTCGCGCGGCGACCGCTCCTCGTCAACCACAGGTGGTGCCCCATCGTGGGTCGACCGCTCGGCGGCTCTCGCGGCTTCGTGCGCCGGACGATAGTCGGGCGGCGGCGCCTGCTGTGGCTGTTCCTCTCCCTCGCCGCCACCTCGGCCGCCGAACGGGCGGCCGTGGTCGGCGTACTCCGCGCGCTGGAACACGAACCCCAGCTCGCGGATCTTGAAACCCGAGCCGTGACGCAAGCGCGCCCCTTTGGGGGCGTCATCGGTGGGGGAAGCCTCACCCGCCGACGGAGTGGTCGTTTCGCCGATCGAGTCGAGTACGTACTCGTCGGTTTCGGTGTGCGTGATTCGCGCGTGGTGAGGCAACAGGCCCGGCAACTCAATGTCGTTGTCCGGCGCGGAACCGATCGTCGTCACTTCACCGGTGAGGGGGAACTCGGCCCCGCCACCCTCAACGCCCGTCATGACGAGGTGCGGGTGCCCCGCGCCGTATGAGCTGTGGGTGCCGTTGCCGCCTTCAGCATCTTCAGGCGGTGCCGGATGCGGTGGATGCGTGAATTGGTTATCCGCAAAATCGGGGTGTCGCTCGCGGTTCACGTGTCGGTCAGAGTTCTGCATCGAAACCACCTCGGATCACTCTCGTGGGAGTCAGGTTGACTGGGTCCAGTATCTGAATAGGGAAGGGGTGCTTGGCCTCATGCACCGCATGGTTAAGGCGAGGGCTGGCCGCCATTTACGTTCAACGTCTCGCCGATGACGAAGCTGGACTCGGGCGACGCGAGGAAGACGAATGCCGGGGCAACCTCGGTGGGTTGGCCGGCTCGCCCGAGGGGGGTGTTCTTACCGAACTCCGGGAGTTTTTCTTTCGGCTGGCCGTCGGAAACTTGGAGCACTGTCCACACCGGTCCTGGCGCGACGGCATTGACACGGATCCCCTTCGGCGCGAGTTGCTGCGAAAGGCCCTTTGAAAAGTTGTTGATCGCCGCCTTCGTCGCCGCATAGTCGAGCAGCGTCGGCGACGGCTTGTACGCCTGGATCGAGGTCGTATTGATGATCGTTGAGCCCGGTTGCAGGTAAGGGACCGCTGCCTTGCACACGCGGTAGATCGCGTGGATGTTCGTCTCAAATGTGGTGGTCCACTGCTCGTCGGTGAGGTCGCCGATCTCTTCGACGGCGATCTGCCGACCGGCGTTGTTGACGAGAATATCGAGCCCCCCAAGCTCCGCCCTTGCCCGCTCGACCACGGTGGTGCAGAACTCTCGGTCGGTGAGGTCACCAGGAATCAAGACTCCGCGGCGGCCACTGGACTCGATGAATTCCTTTATTTCGAGCGCATCGACTTCCTCTTCTGGGAGGTATGAGAGAGCGACGTCGGCACCCTCGCGCGCGAACGCAATCGCCACGGCTGCGCCGATTCCCGAATCTGCGCCGGTGATGAGTGCCTTGCGGCCAGTGAGGCGACCCGTGCCGCGGTAGGAGTGTTCGCCGCGGTCGGCCTGTGGCGTGAGGTCTTGGTCGAGCCCCGGCTCAGGCTGATCTTGCACCGGCGGGCTGATTGACTCATAGCGAGTTACTGGGTCCTGGAATGTGAGCTGGTCGGTCTGTTTCGCAGCCAAGGGGTACCCCTCTCATCTAGACGGCGCCGGAGTGCGCTCGCACTTGTCACCCGATCAACCGCACCTCGGAATGCGGCTCAAATGCTCCGCGGATTCGCAGCCTGCGCACAAGTGTCTGGATGCATCAGCGTCAGCTGCGAGACGCGTGCACCTCGCCGCCTCGGTCGAAGTCCGCCGCCGCATCCGCGTCGTGTGCGGCGGCGTTGAAGAGCGGTATCATTGGTGCATCATGGATGCAGCTTGGTGGTGGAACGCGATTTGGTCGGTGATTCCGACGATCGTCATTGGCGCCATGTTCGGGCTCATCATCTACGCAGCCCTCAACGCCGACCGCAAGGTGCGCCAGGAGCGCAAGAGCATCGAGGTCGAGGAACGCGAACGCTTCGAGGCCGAGCGAGCCCGCCGCGCCGAAAGCTAGGCATCCCCGCGCGGCTCGAGCCGCGCATCCCGCCGCGCGAGAGCACGCGACGGCAGCCACGGTGAGGGGACGTTCGGCGAAACACCAGGAGACACTCTGGTGGCGGTCGTACGCTGCTGAGGTCTCGCGGACGTCACCGTGTTCGCGAGATTTCACGTGACTGGCTGCCGGAGGAGGGACGCGCATGCGCAGGTTCCTCATCGGTCTCGCCGCAGCACTCGGGTCGGCCCTCACGCTGACGAACCTCACGGGCTGCGCCGCCGCGGAGCAACCCGGCACGCTGCAGAACAACAACCCGCTCGGCACCTACGTTAATGAGCTGCGCGAGCTGCCCGGCGTTGAATCGGCCACGCTCGGCATCACGGGCCAGCAGACCGACATCTACGGTCTCGATGTGACGCTCACCGACGACATCACGGACGACGAGCTGTCGACGGTCGGCGCCGAGGCCGCGAACTTCACGACCATTACGTCAGATGCTGGCCTCACCGCAGCCCAGCCGATGCTGAAGCGCGGCGAATCGAGCTTCGAGTACTTCGACAACCTCGAAGGCGATGCGCTCACCGCGCAGCTCAGCTATTGGATGCACCTGCAGCTCGACGGTATCGAGTCGGTCGAGATGCGCGGCTACACCGAACGCATCACGAACCTGCAGAGTGACTCGACCACGGCTCCGACGCCCGACCCGCGCTACGTCGCGATCGAGCTGCCCGACGACGCGGATGCCGACACCGCCGACTCGATTGTCGCGCAGCTGCGCGCCGTGACCGACCCCGGCGCCGACTCGGGCCAGTGGGATTTGGTCGTGCCGAGCGCGCACTTCAAAGGCGAGTTTCACGACGCGAAGTTCCCGAGCGTCACCGAGTACGGCTACCTCTCGACGGTCGCGTCGACGTTCATGCCGGTCGACGACCTCGCGAGCGCAGAGGTGTCGTTCTACCCCGACAACGACGTGCCGCTGCAGATCGAGGTTGTCTCGTTCGACAGCGAGACCGACGACCTCTCGGCCGGGGAAGCGGATGCGGCGTTCCAGCAGAGCGCGATCTGGGAGCAGCTTGGGCCGCTCATGCAAGACCTTGCCGACCACGTCAACTATCAGGTAGAGGTGCTCGGCAACCCGCTCAGCGATGGCGGCAACTTCAAGCTCGACTTCACGGTGTCGGACTGTGCGTTCACTGGCGACTCGACGTGGCCCGAATCGTCGGCCGCACTCGGCGAAATCTGGCAGCACGCGATGAAGAATTCGAGCGCGAAATGCTCGCCCGAGGTCGTACCTAGCCCGTAGCTGAGTGAGTGCACGCCGACGGCGAACAGGGGCGCGAAAGTCAGGAACCCCCGTTTAGTCTCGTAGCAACTGGCACGGCTGTACCCGAATTGGCACAGCAACCAGCCCGAAGGAGACGCCTGATGTTTGAACGCTTTACCGACCGCGCTCGGCGCGTGATCGTGCTCGCCCAGGAAGAGGCGAAGCTGCTCAACCACAACTACATCGGCACCGANCTACTGCTTGGGCTGATCCACGAGGGCGACGGGGTCGCAGCCAAGGCCCTGGAGTCACTCGGTATTTCACTCGAGGCCGTTCGCGAGCAGGTACAGGACATCATTGGCAAGGGGCAGCAGAAGCCCGGCAGCCACATTCCCTTTACCCCGCGGGCAAAGAAGGTGCTCGAGCTCTCGCTGCGCGAAGCGCTGCAGCTTGGCCACAACTACATCGGCACCGANATCCTGCTTGGCCTCATCCGCGAGGGTGAGGGTGTTGCGGCGCAGGTGCTCGTGAAGCTTGGCGCCGACCTCAACTCGGTGCGCCAGCAGGTCATTCAGCTGCTCGCCGGCTACCAGGGCAAGGAGCCGGTCGCGGCCGGCCCCGAGGGCGCCAGGTCGTCGAACAACCCGCAGGGTTCTGCGGTGCTCGACCAGTTTGGCGAGAACCTCACGCAGATGGCCCGCGACAGCAAGCTCGACCCGGTCATCGGCCGCGAGAAGGAAATCGAGCGCGTGATGCAGATTCTGTCGCGCCGCACGAAGAACAACCCCGTGCTGATCGGTGAACCCGGCGTCGGTAAGACCGCCGTGGTCGAGGGCCTCGCGCAGGCCATCGTGAACAACGAGGTGCCCGAGACGCTGAAGGACAAGCAGGTGTACGCGCTTGACCTCGGCTCGCTCATCGCCGGCTCGCGCTACCGCGGTGACTTTGAGGAACGCCTCAAGAAGGTCACCAAGGAGATCAAAAACCGCGGCGACATCATCGTGTTCATCGACGAGATCCACACCCTCGTGGGTGCTGGCTCGGCCGAGGGCGCGATCGACGCCGCGAACATCCTCAAGCCGATGCTCGCGCGCNATGCAGACCATTGGTGCGACGACGCTCGACGAGTACAAGAAGCACTTTGAGAAGGACGCCGCGCTTGAGCGCCGCTTCCAGTCGGTGATCGTCGACGAGCCGTCGGCGCAGCACACGATTAACATTCTCAAGGGGCTCCGCGACAAGTACGAGGCGTTCCACAAGGTCACCATCACCGACGAAGCGATCGTCGCTGCGGTGCAGCTCTCCGACCGCTACGTGAGCGACCGTCAGCTGCCCGACAAGGCCATCGACNCGAAGCGGGCGCACGCCTGCGCCTGTCGGTGCTGTCGTCGCCGCCCGAGCTGCGCGAACTTGACGAGAAGATCGCCAAGGTGCGCGCCGACAAGGAGGAGGCGATCGATGTTCAGGACTTCGAGAAGGCCGCCTCGCTGCGCGACGACGAGAAGCAGCTGCTCGGCGAGCGCCTGCGTCTCGAGAAGCAGTGGAAGGCTGGCGAGGTCAAGGCGACCGGCACCGTTGACGCGGGCCTGATCGCCGAGGTGCTCGCGCAGGNCACCGGCATTCCGGTCTACAAGCTCACCGAGGAAGAGACCGCTCGCCTCGTCTTCATGGAAGAGGCGCTGCACCAGCGCGTCATCGGTCAGGAAGACGCGGTCAAGGCGCTCTCGCGCACGATCCGCCGCACCCGCGCCGGCCTCAAGGACCCGAACCGCCCCTCGGGCTCGTTCATCTTCGCCGGCCCGACCGGTGTTGGTAAGACCGAGCTCGCGAAGGCGNTTCCTGTTCGACGACGAGTCGGCGCTGATCACCCTCGACATGTCGGAGTTCGGCGAGAAGCACACGGTCTCGCGACTGTTCGGTGCCCCTCCCGGATTCGTCGGCTTCGAAGAGGGCGGCCAGCTCACCGAGAAGGTGCGCCGCAAGCCGTTCTCGGTGGTGCTGTTCGNCGACATCTTCAACTCGCTGCTGCAGATTCTTGAAGAGGGTCGTCTCACCGACGGCCAGGGCCGCGTGGTCGACTTCAAGAACACCGTGATCATCATGACCACGAACCTCGGCACGAAGGACATCACGGGTGGGCCCGTCGGCTTCCAGATCGAGGGCGACACGACCACGTCGTACGAGCGCATGAAGGGCAAGGTCAACGAGGAGCTCAAGAAGCACTTCAAGCCCGAGTTCCTCAACNGTCGACGACACGATCGTGTTCCCGCAGCTCTCGCCGAAGGAACTCCTCGAGATCGTCGACCTGTTCACGAAGCGTCTGGCCGACCGCATGCTCGATCAGGACATGACCGTCGAGCTCACGGCCCCCGCCAAGGAGCAGCTCATCAAGGTGGGCTACGACCCGGCGCTCGGCGCCCGCCCGCTGCGTCGCGCGATGCAGCAGGAGGTCGAAGACCAGCTGTCCGAGCTCATCCTGCGCGGCGAGCTGCGCGGTGGCGACCACGTCAAAGTCGACTTCGGCGAAGGCAAGTTCGACTTCGACATCAAGCGCCCCGAGCGCGAGGTGGTTGGCGTGTCGGCCGGTGAAACGGCCGCCAGCAACGCCGAAGCCGGTGTCACGACGAGCACCGACGAGTAGTACTCGCTAGGCATACAGGCCCGGCCACCCCGATGGGTGGCCGGGCCCGCTGCTGTTTCCGGCGCGGATGCGCGTGGGCGGCTGGATGGGCGGCACGGGCTGCGCGGGATGCGCGGCGCGGGGGTGGCGTCCGGCCCGCCGAGCGGCGCTGCGCGGGGTGAAACCTGGACGCCGCGTTGCAGAAAGCGCTGATCGGGTGGAGGATCGGGGCATGAGTCGCTACGTGCGTCCGCCGATCGGCACCATGGCGTTCCTCGAATTCGACGGACAATCCTCAGGCACCGGCTACCGGAGTCCCGCCTCCGCCTCGCCGAGCAAATCCGCGCATCCGGGTGCGCCGCTGCACGTCGTCGCCGACGCGCTCGTCGCGCACCTTCGGACCGCCTACGAAGTCGAGGTCACCACCGGCCTCACCGTCGCCGACGACCTGCTGTTCCACCCCGACTCCGAAATCGAACGGGCCGTGCGCATCCGGCCCCACAACGAGAAGTGCGCGCCGCTCACCCTCGTCTACACCGCCGGCGGCGTCTGCCTGCACGCCGGCGTGCTGCACGACTTCCCCTTCCCGGCGCACGACGCGCCCGGCGCCGACTGGATGCGCGAGGCCGACGAGCTCGAGNGCAAGTGCTCGCGGTTGCGGCCGGGCACTACTGGGAGGGCATCGACAAGGCCGCCCACCCGTGGATCGGCTACGCCTTCAGCTTTCGCGACGGCAAGGAGTCGGGTCGCTCGCGCGCCGACGACTGGCCGAGCGACCGCGTCGACGCGGCCAAGCGCATCCTATTTCGCCTGCCGATCGGCTGGGCGGCCTGGCCGAAGGTGCGAGCACGCATTCCCACGCCCGTGCTGGGGTAAGCGTGCGGGGGAGACCGGGGCGGTGACGCGCCCCGGCTCGCTGGCGTGCCCGTCGTAGGCTGCGCGAGGCGCGCAGCCTACGACGGGCGCCGAGGTGCGCCAGCAGTTTGGTGGCTCTTCACGATTGAGGGTGTAGCGCGGGTCTG
>NZ_JACXJG010000004.1:23787-23875 GCF_014904065.1 Gulosibacter sediminis
CCCGAGCGCGGAACCGCGGAGGTGCTCGAGGCGGCCGTTGATCGCCTCGGTCGGCCCGTTCGACGTGCCGGGCCGGTCGAAGAACGCG
>NZ_JACXJG010000004.1:23937-24033 GCF_014904065.1 Gulosibacter sediminis
GCAGCGCGCTGCTTCATCATGCGGCCGAGTTTGTGGATCTCGAGCAGCGCCGCGGGAACGCCGGTGGTGATCGTATCGATCACGGCCTGCATCATC
>NZ_JACXJG010000004.1:24339-24456 GCF_014904065.1 Gulosibacter sediminis
GACTGCAAACACCGCGTCCAGGCGGATCTTCTGTTTGTCGGTGAGCAGGCTCGCGCCGGTGTGCAGGGTGCGTGTCGCCTTGTAGCGCGGGTCGTTCTTGAGTCCGCGGTGCCCGGT
>NZ_JACXJG010000004.1:24473-31896 GCF_014904065.1 Gulosibacter sediminis
CCTGCTGGACCCGAAGGCTCGATGGGCTCATCCATCACGCTGATCACGGGTCGAACTACACGGCCATGGTCTACACCGACCGTATCCAAGAGCTGGGCGCTGTCCCGTCGACCGGAACTGTTGGCGACAGCTTTGATAACGCGATGGCCGAGGCGGTCAACAACCTCNACTGATCCGTCAGCAAGGCCCCTGGCGGACGGTTGAGCAGGTCGAACTCGCAACGCTCGAATACGTGTGGTGGTGGAACCACGAACGGCTCCACGGGGAACTCGACATGCGCACCCCGATCGAGGTTGAACAGGCCTACTACGCTGGAACCGAGACGCTTCTGTCACCAACCGGCTGACAGGAAACCAGATCGGAACTCAAACCAGGCCAATTCAGATGTGTTTGCGCATGCGGAGATTGTTGATGGGTCGTTGTCGGCGAAGGTTGGTGACGCGGATGTTGCGGCGCCGGTGTTGGATGGTTCGTCGTTGACGTGGGAGGGCAATGTTCCTGCTGGTCAGACGGTGACGGTCACGTATCAGGTGAAGGTCAATTCGGATGCGTGGGGTGTGGAGTTCAAGAACCATGCGACGTCGGAAGCGACGCCTCCGGGTGAGGATGTTCCGCCGATTACGCCGCCTCCGGGTGAGACCACGCACAACACGCCGACAGCGCCCGTTACGCCGACGCCTATTCCCACGGCTCAGGAAGAATCGGACACGCCCAAGCTTGCGCACAGCGGTGCTGACGACCTGATCGCGCTCGGCTTGCTGAGCGCAGGATTGCTCATCGCATCCGGCCTCATCTGGTTTGCAAACAAACGGCGGAACGTTTAGGTATCGCGATAGCGCGTAACCACGACGCGTAGCTGAGAGGGTGGGAGAGCAACCAAGTTGCTCTCCCACTCTCCGTTTACGTAGACAACAGGCCAATGAAGCGCTGGGTGTCTCGAATTTCATCGACGATGAACCGACGTCGACCTGCGATTCAGGGGTGTGATGCTCCGCCGGCGAGGGCTGCCGGGGCGCAGAAGGCGGGCCGCGACCAAGAGGGAGTAGCGTGCAAGGCGTACGCGACGACGAAAGGCAGCATGGCGAAAGAGACGAACGGCACCCAACCTCCCCTGTGGCGCATCCTCATCATCGCCTTGCTGCCGACGTTCATCTATTCGGTCGGGCAGGGCGCGATTGTGCCGGTGATCCCGGCGGTCGCGACATCGCTCGGTGCCGATCTCGGTTTCGCGGGGTTCATCGCCGGTTCACTGCTCATCGGCCAGGCGGTCGGTAACTTGCCCGCCGGGGCCGTCGTGAGTCGCTTCGGCGAGCGGCGCGCGATGGTGTTTTCTGCGTTCGCGACGATCGTCGGCGCACTGATCTCGGTGTTCGCGGTGAACGCGTGGATGCTGCTCGCCGGCGTGCTCGTGCAGGGGCTCATGACGGCGACGTTTGCGCTCGCGCGGCAGGCGTTCTTGAGCACGTACGTGCCGTTCCAGTACCGGGCGCGGTCGATGTCGACGCTCGGCGGGGTGTTCCGCTCGGGCATGTTCGTCGGGCCGTTCATCGCGACGTGGATGATCACCGCGACCGGTGATGCGCAGACGAACTTCTGGGTGTTCATCGTGTGCTCGGCGCTCGCGGCGATTGCCGTGGCGGTGCTGCCCGACGTCGAGAAGGTGTCGCGTGCGCCGCGCGATTCGGCAGAGGTGTACGACGCGGGCGGGGATGCGCCGACCGGGGCGATTCCCGTGGCGAAGGATGTTGTGGCTGGTTCTGGCTCGTCGCGCGGGCGCGAGTCGATCGCGCAGACGTTCCGACGGCGCGGCGATGTGCTGCTGCGGCTCGGCACCGGTGCCGGAATCTTGATGATGATGCGCTCGAGCCGACAGGTACTGCTGCCGCTGTGGGGCCTGTCGATCGGGCTTGACGACGCGTTCACGACGCTGATCATCGGCATCGCGGGCGCGATCGACTTCGCGCTGTTTTTCACGTCAGGGTGGATCATGGACCGCTTCGGCCGCTCGGCCAGCGGCGTGCCCGCCCTGCTCGGCATGGGCCTTGGCTTCGCGGTGCTCGCGTTCACGCACGACCTGGATGCGTCGGCTACGTGGTTCGTCGTGATTACCCTCTGGCTCGGGGTCGCGAACGGCGTGGGGTCGGGCATCGTCATGACGCTCGCCGCCGACCTCGCCGACCGCGAGCATCCGGCGCCGTTCTTGGCGGCATGGCGCACCGTCACCGACGGCGCGAGCTCGACCGTGCCGTTTGTCGTGTCGGGGCTGCACGCGTTTGCCGGGATCGCCGTGACCTCGGGCTTCTTCGGCGTGCTCGGGCTGTTCGGGGCGTGGCTGTTGTGGCGGTATATCCCGAAGTACATCCCGAAGCCGCGGCGGCGGTGATGTGGACGGGCACGCGTGGTGCCCACCCCACGTTGAGTGTCCCGGAAATCCCACTTTTCGCGCGAAATCTGGGATGTCGGGGACACTAGACCGCGGAAACTGGCGGCTGCCCGCTCAGGGCGACCCCGCGCATCCGGCCTCGTACTTGCCTCGCCGCACGACCGAGTGTCCCCGAAGTCCCACTTCTCGCGCGATTTTTGGGACAACGGGGACACTTTGCGGCGAGGTCGAGCCCCGCCCGCCCCCTACTTCTTGCGCTTGGCGCGCACGCCGTGCGGCAGCCGGTCGAGGTAGTCGAGCAGCACGCCCTCGCGCATGGCCCAGGGCGACACGTCGAGGCGCTCGATCTCGAGCGCGCGCATCACCGAGAGCAACACGGTGCCGCCGCCGACGATCTGGAAGGCGCGATCCTGCGTGATGCCGGGCAAGGCATGCCGCGACTCCGACGGCAGCTTGGCGAGGCGCGGCAGCCAGTCCTCAAGCTGCCAGCGGTACAGGAACGTCATGGCGTTGCCGCCCATCCCCTCGCTCTGTGACCCCGCGAGCCGCGCGAGCGAACGAATCGTCTTCGACGACCCAACCACCTGATCGGGCTGGCGCAGCTCGGTGAACTTGCTCACCGCATCCGGCAACACGTCGTCGATGTACGTCTGAAGATCCTCGAGCTCGCGCTCGGTCGGCGGATCGTCAGTGAGATAGGTCTTTGTCATGCGGCCCGCGCCGAGCGGCAGCGACATCGCGAACTCGGGCAGCTCGTCGCTACCGATCGCGAGCTCGAGCGATCCGCCGCCGATGTCGACGAGTTGGATGCGCCCGGCGTTCCAGCCGAACCACCGGCGCACGGCGAGGAAAGTGACGCGCGCCTCATCCTTGCCCGACATGACCTGCAGGTCGATGCCGCACTCCTTGCGGATGCGCTTAAGCAGCTTCGCTCCGTTCGTCGCGTCGCGCAGCGCGCTCGTCGCCATCGGCAGCAGCTCGTCGAGGTTCGCCGAGGCGATGTGCTCAGCGGCGGCGTGCATCGTCTGCATGATGTGCTCGACGCCCTCGTCCGAGATCGAGCCGTCGGGCTCGAGGTACTTCATCAGCCGCAGCACCGACTTCGTCGAGGTCTTGTGCACGGGCCGGGCGCCAGGATGCGCGTCGACCACCAACAGGTGGACCGTATTGGAACCGACATCGAGTACGCCCAGTCGCATTCCCACAGTGTACGGCGCCGCCGCGCGGGCCCGGCGCCCGAACTACCATGGACGGATGCAGAACTTGGTGGTGCGTCAGGCGCGCACGGATGACGTGGTCGCGATTCGCAACGTCTTGGAACCGATGATGGTCACCAACCTCTTGCTGCGAAAGGACCTCGTCGTGCTGTACGAGGCCGTGCAGGAATTCCTCGTCGCTGAACTTGACGGCAAGATCGTCGGCTGCGGCGCCCTGCACGTGCTGTGGCGCGACCTGGGGGAGGTGCGCTCGATCGCCACCACTCCCGAGGTGCGCGGCATGGGCGTTGGCCACACGATGCTCGAGGGGTTGATCGAGCGCGCGCACGTGCTCGGGCTGTCGCGGCTGTTCTGCCTCACGTTTGAGACGAAGTTCTTTGGGCGCCACGGTTTCGAAGCCGTCGGCGAGCACGTCGTTGACCACGACGTCTATAAGGAGATCCTTCACTCGCCCGATGCCGGAACGGCCGAGTTCCTCGACCTGCCCTGGGTCAAGCCGAATACGCTCGGCAACACTCGGATGCTGCTGGAGATGGCGCGGGCGTAGGGCGCGTCGGGCTTTGGCCGCCTCGGGTTGTGGGCAGGGCTGGGGCGGCGAGGATGCGCGGGGCCGGGGTGGTGCGCGCGTCGCCTCCGAGCCGCGGAGCGCGGCCACGCACCCGCCGTCACCCGCACGACATCTGTAGTTCAGCATCCGGCTACCTGGGCCGTTACCGATTCGTTGCCGCAGGACCATACGCTTTCGAGCAGTTTCGTCTTTCTACAGTGAGGAATCTGTTCGTGCGCATCTCGATCAAGCAGCTCGGTGCTGCGGCGCTCGCGGTCGTGCTGGGAGCGGGCGCCGTCGCCTCGCTCAGCCAGCCCGACCCCGCATCCGCCGCGGCCGACGGCTCGACCGTCGTCATCAACGAGGTTTACGGCGGTGGCGGCAACAGCGGCGCCCCCTACAACCGCGACTTCGTTGAGCTCTACAACCCCACCGACGCTGCCATCGACCTCGGCGGCTACCAGGTCGTCCGCTACTCGGGTTCGGGTAACCCGCAGGGTGACGTCGTCGAGATCCCCGCGGGCACGACCATCGAGCCGGGCGCCACGCTCGTCGTCGGCGGCGCCTACGGCAGCAACACCTCGGCCGCTGACGTCCCCGTCGACGTCGAGGGCAACTTCGGGCTCGGCGCCTCGAGCGCGGCCATGAACCTCACCGACGCCTCGGGCGCCATCGTCGACCTCGTCGGATTCGGCACGGTCGGCGGCAACGCCTACGAGACCGCCGCCGCACCCGGCCTGAGCAACTCGACCTCGGCCCAGCGCATCCCCGACGGTGTCGACACCGACGACAACAGCGCCGACTTCATCGCCGCCGAGCCGACCCCGGGCGCCCTCAACGCGAGCGACGAAACCACAGAGCCCACCGACCCGACCGAGCCCACTGAGCCGGCCGAGTGCGACGTCGCGATCTCGGAAATCCAGGGCGCCGGCGCATCCACCCCGCTGCCGACCGACCAGGCCGTCACCACCTGCGGCGTCGTGACCGCCTCGTACACCACCGGCGGCCTCAACGGCTTCTACCTGCAGACCCCGACGACGGATGCTGCGGGCCAGCCGGTCGAGCAGGCCGACGACGCCTCGAACGGCATCTTCGTCTACACGAGCAGCGCGCCGACCGTCGCGATCGGCGACTCGGTGCAGGTCACGGGTACTCCGGACGAGTACTACGGCCTCACGCAGCTCGTGCAGCCGAGCATCACCGCGGTCGACGCGCTCGGCACGGTTGAGCCGCTCGAGCTCGCCGCGTGGCCAACGACCGAGGACGAGCGCGAGCTCTACGAGGGCATGCTCGTCGCGCCGCAGGGCACCTACACGGTGACCGACAACTACTCACTCAACAGCTACGGCGAGGTTGGGCTCGCGTTCGGCGAGGGGCCGCTCGTCAACGCGACCGAGGTCGGCGCCCCCGGCTCGGCCGAGGCGCAGGCGCAGGTCGACGAGAACACGGCCCGCGCCGTGCTGCTCGACGACGGCGCGAGCTGGAACTACCAGCGCAACGCCACCGCGAAGAACTCGCCGGTGCCCTACCTCAGCCTGCAGACGCCGGTCACGGTCGGCGCCACCGCAAGCTTCGACCAGCCGATGATCGTCTCGTACGGCTTCGACATGTGGCGCTTCCAGCCGCAGCAGCAGGTCGTCGGCGCCGAGAACGCGCCGGTGAGCTTCAGCGAGGTGCGTGAGGATGCGCCGGTCGACTTCTCGGGTTCGGACTACTCGGTTGCCTCGTTCAACGTGCTCAACTACTTCACGACCCTCGGCACCGACGAGGACGGCTGCGCCTACTACACCGACCGCGAGGGCAACCCGACGACCGCGAACAACTGCACGGTCCGCGGCGCCTACGACACCGAGAACTTCGAGCGCCAGCAGGTGAAGATCGTGAACGCGATCAACGCGCTCGACGCATCCGTCATCGCCCTCGAGGAGATCGAAGACTCGAGCGACTTCGGTCAGGACCGCGACGCGGCCCTCGCCAACCTCGTCGACGAGCTCAACGCCGCCGCCGGCAGCGACAAGTGGTCGTACGTGGCCTCGCCCGACACGGTGCCCGCGAATGGCGACGACGTGATCCGCACCGCGTTCATCTACCAGGATGCTGAGGTCAGCTACGTCGATGGCTCGACCGAGATTCTCGACGACAGCGCGTTCGTGAACGCCCGCGCGCCGCTCGCCGCGACCTTCGCCCCCGTGGCAAACGAGGACGAGCACTTCGTCGTCATCGCGAACCACTTCAAGTCGAAGGGTGGCTCGGGCGAGGGCGACAACGCGAACACCGACGACGGCAACCCGGCGTCGGCGACCGGCGGCTGGAACGGCGACCGCGTGCGCCAGGCCCAGGCGCTGCTCGAGTTCGCGGATGCGCAGCAGGCCGAGCAGTCGACCGACCTCCTGTTCATCACGGGTGACCTCAACTCGTACTCGATGGAGGCGCCGGTGACGACGCTGACCGACGCGGGCTACGTGCCGGTCGCATCCGACGGCTCGGAGTACAGCTACCTCTACACCTCGGAGCTCGCGACCGGCGGCAAGATCGGTACGGTCGGCTCGCTCGACCACATCCTGCTCTCTCCTGCCGCGGCCGAGCAGATGAACGGTTCGGACATCTGGACGATCAACGCCTACGAGCCGATCGCCCTCGAGTACAGCCGCTTCAACGCGAACGTCACGAACTTCTACGACGAGAGCCCGTACCGCGCATCCGACCACAACCCGATCATCGTGGGCATGTCGACGACGCCGGTGGAGACGCCGGAGCCGACCGAGTCGCCGGAGCCGACCGAGACCACTGCGCCGACGACCCCCGCGACCGAGACCCCGGAGCCGACCGCCTCGCAGACCGAGTCGCAGGAGCCCCAGCTCGNTGCCGAGTCGGCCGCGGGCGTGAAGTACGTCGGCGTGAACTTCGCCGCGAACGCCTCGGTGAACATCGCGATCTCGATCGACGGTGGCGAGCCGCAGAACGTTGAGTCGCTCACGGCCGATGCCGATGGCATGATCAGCGGTCAGCTGACCTACCAGACGGTTGACCCGGAGACCGGTGGGGTCGTCGAGGACAACCTGCCCTGGCCGGCCGGTTCGTACACGATCATCGCGACGCAGGGCGAGCTGTCGGCGACCGTGACCTTCACGNGGGCGAGGGCGCCGCAGCGACCGACGGCACCGCGACCGCGTCGGCGACCGCGACCAGCGACCCGAGCGACACCGCCGCCGCGACCGCGACTGCGACGAGCATCCCGGCCGACGGCACGAACAACGCGGGCGGCCAGCTCGCGAC
>NZ_JACXJG010000004.1:31940-32063 GCF_014904065.1 Gulosibacter sediminis
TGCGGGCGTCTTCGCGCTCGCGCTCGGCGGCGTGCTGATGTTGCGCCGTCGCAACAACGAGGTGTAAGCCGGTCGCCTGCGGGTGATTCGCGGCGGCGGTCAGAGCTTCGGCTCTGGCCGCCG
>NZ_JACXJG010000004.1:32314-35980 GCF_014904065.1 Gulosibacter sediminis
CGCGTTTTCCACGGATGCGCGGCGCGCTACGTTTTGGGGCAGCTCGCAGGAATGCGCGGCGGCCTCACGCGTTGAACACGAATATGGCCACAACGCGCATCGGCACCAGCGACCTCGAAATCTTACCCCTCGTCCTCGGCGGCAACGTGTTCGGCTGGACGGCCGACCGCGACGCCAGCTTCGCCGTGCTCGACGCCTTTACCGCGGCCGGCGGCACGCTCATCGACACGGCCGACTCGTACAGCTACTGGGTTCCCGGCCACGAGGGCGGCGAGAGCGAGCGCACGATTGGCGAGTGGATTGCCGCGCGCAAGCCGCAGGGCGTGCAGATCGCGACGAAGGTCGGCATGCAGCCGGGCGGCCCGCAGCTCACCGCTGCCAATGTGCGCGCCGTCGCCGAACAGTCGCTCCAGCGCCTCGGCGTCGAGACGCTCGACCTTTTCTATGCACACAAGCCTGACGATGTGACCCCGCTCGAAGAGACCGTCGCGGCGTTCGACG
Organism: Gulosibacter sediminis; assembly: GCF_014904065.1. Lineage (GTDB taxonomy): Bacteria > Actinomycetota > Actinomycetes > Actinomycetales > Microbacteriaceae > Gulosibacter > Gulosibacter sediminis. The sequence goes on from NZ_JACXJG010000004.1 coordinate 32,816, forward strand.
CGCTCGTGCGCGACGGCCTGATCCGCACCATCGGCCTGTCGAACTACTCGGCCGAGCAGGTCGAGCAGTGGCTCGACATCGCCGAGCGCACCGGCGCCGTGAAGCCCGTCGCGCTGCAGCCCCAGTACAGCCTCGTGCACCGCGGTGACGTCGAGGGCCCGCTGCTCGAGACGGTGCAGCGCCACGAACTGAGCATCCTGCCGTATTACTCGCTCGCGTCGGGATTCCTCACCGGCAAGTACCGCGAGCCCGTCGAGGCGGGGGAGTCGCCGCGAGCCGGCGGCGCTTCGCAGTACGCGACGGCCGAGGGCGTGCGCATCATCGACGAGCTCGAGCGCATCGCCGGCGAGCACGGCGCGAGCATCGCGTCGACCGCCCTCGCGTGGCTTCGCCAGCAGCCGGGCGTCGCCGCGCCGGTCGCGAGCGCGTCGAAGCCTTCGCAGGTCGCCGATCTCATCGCGGGCGCCACGCTTGAACTCACGGATGCTGAGCTCGCGTCGCTCTCGGAGGTCTCGTCGGCGCTCATCCAGGCCTAGTTACACGAGCGGATGCGCGGCTCGGGCACAGCGCACGGGTCGCGCATCCTGCATTTCCCGTCGCGCGCATCCTGCGGTTCGAGCCCGCGCAGCTGCCCTGTGGGAGACCACAACGTGAAAAGTTCCCGGGCTTTACCTGAACGTTACCTCCGCATGGAAAGCTCGTTGCGTTCGTATCACGGCTCTAGGAGGCCCCGTGGCTAAGAAGTCCCCGTTGGTGAAGGGCGGTGTCGCGGCCACCCTCGGCCTCGCGCTGGCTGCCACCGCATTCGTTGCTCCGGCAAACGCCGAAGCGCTAAACACCGGTGAGGTCATTCAGCCCACCGAAGGCACCACCCAGATCAACCTCATCGGCTTCAACGACTTCCACGGTCGCATCACGCAGGCCGACGCCTTCGCCGCCAACGTGCTGCAGGTGCAGGACACGTTCGGCGCCGACAACAGCCTCATCATCGGCAACGGTGACCAGGTTGGCGCCTCGGAGTTCGAGTCGTCGGTCGCCGGCGACCAGCCGTCGAAGGACGCGCTCGTCGCCCTCGGCGTCGACTCGTTCACCGCGGGTAACCACGAGTTCGACAAGGGCNAGGAAGACGCGCTCGCGATCCGCGACCAGTTCGGCACGCTGCTCGCGGCGAACGTCGTGAAGGCGGACGGCTCGCTCCTCCTCGACGCGTACAACACCTACGAGGTCGCCGGGCACACCGTCGCCGTCATCGGTGCCGTGACGCAGTCGACCGTCTCGGGCGTGAGCCCGGACGGCATTCAGGGCCTCACCTTCACCGACCCGGTCGCGTCGGTCAACGAGTACGCGGCTCAGCTCTCGGATGGCGACGAGTCGAACGGCGAAGCCGACATCATCATCGCCTCGTACCACGAGGGTGGCCCCACGAGCGGCACCTACGATGACAACGCCTCGAACGAGCTCTTCGCGCAGATGGCGAACGAGACGTCGACCGAGGTTGACGCGATCTACGAGGCGCACACGCACCAGACCTACAACTACGAGACCAACATTGACGGCAAGATCCGCCAGGTGGTTCAGGCCGGTCAGTACGCCGAGAACGTCGGCCAGATCGTGCTCGACGTCGACGCTGACGGCAACGTCGTGAGCTCGTCGTCGTCGGTCATCCCGACCTACAACGCGGACGGCACGCCGCGCGTCGATGCGACCACGCTCTCGGCCGACTCGCAGGCCACCTACGCCGAGGTCGTCGGCATCCAGGACGCCGCGGTCGCCGAGGCCGAGGTGCTCGGCGCCGAGCAGATCGGTGTGGTTGAAGAAGACATCACCCGCGCGAAGACCTACGACGCCACCGGCGCTGTGACGGTCCAAGATAACCGTGCGCAGGAGTCGACCCTCGGCAGCGTTGTTGCCGACTCGATGATGCTCTGGGCGCAGGGCGTCGGCACCGACGCGCTCGACGCCGACCTCTCGATCATGAACCCGGGCGGCCTCCGTGCCGACATCGCCGGCGACGGCGTGCTCACCTACAAGGACGCCCAGACCGTCCTCCCGTTCGTGAACAACCTCTCGGTCGTCTCGATCACCGGTGCCGAGCTCAAGAACGTGCTCGAGCAGCAGTGGCAGCTCGACGCCAACGGCGCGGTCCCCGGCCGCCCCTACCTGCAGCTTGGCATCTCGTCGAACGTCGACTACAGCTACACCGGCTCGACCTCGGATGACCCGCTGACCACGCAGGGCACCCACATCACCTCGGTCTACGTCGACGGCGCGCCGCTCGTTGACGACCAGGTCTACAAGGTCGTCATGCCGTCGTTCCTCGCGGCTGGTGGCGACAACTTCTTCGCGCTGAACAACAACGAGGGCGTCTACGACACCGGTTCGGTCGACCTCGACGCGTTCGTGCAGTACGTCGAGAGCCTCCCCGACACCCTGCTCGAGCCCGAGCAGACCCGTAACGGCTTCCAGATCGACGGCTACTTCGGTGAGGACGGCGCTGCGCCGTCGATCGAGGCCGGCGCCGAGCAGACCATCACCGTCACCGACGTTGACCTGCACTCGCTCGACCTCGTCGCGAACACCACCGTTGAGGTGCTGCTCGACGGCAACGTCATCGGCGAAGGCACCGTGAACGGCTCGACCCTCGCGGGCGAGACCACCACTGCCGACGTGACCTTCACGGTTCCGGCCGACACCGCGGCGGGCGACTACACCATCCAGGTCGTCGCGCAGCCCTCGGGCTCGACCGTCAACCTGCCCCTCACCGTGACCGCCACGGAGGAGACCCCGGCCCCGACCACGACCCCGGAGCCGACCGAGACCCCGGCCCCCACCACCCCGGCGACCGAGACGCCTGCCCCGACCCAGTCGGAGTCGCAGTCGCAGGAGCCCCAGCTCGNCGCCGAGTCGGCTGACGGCGTCAACTACGTCGGCGTGAACTTCACGCCGAACCAGCCGGTCAGCGTCTCGATCAAGTTCGGCGACGGCGAGTCGCAGAGCGTTGAGGATGTCATGGCCGACGCCGACGGTGTCATCAGCGGTTCGCTGACCTACCAGACGGTCGACCAGACCACCGGCGCCGTCCTCGAGGACAACCTCCCCTGGCCGGCCGGCACCTACACGATCGTTGCCACGCAGGGCGAACTCTCGGCGACCGTGACCTTCACG
>NZ_JACXJG010000004.1:36186-36267 GCF_014904065.1 Gulosibacter sediminis
TGCCGGCGGCTGACAACAACGGCTCGGGCGACCAGCTCGCGACCACCGGTGCGAACGAGACCGCGATGTTCGCGGGCATCG
>NZ_JACXJG010000004.1:36337-36463 GCF_014904065.1 Gulosibacter sediminis
GGCGGGCGTCATCGCCCTCGCGCTCGGCGGCACCTTGATGCTGCTGCGCCGTCGGAACACCGACGCGTAAGTAACACGCCTTCGGGCGACCCGCTGCGGCGGTCGGAGCTTCGGCTCTGGCCGCCG
>NZ_JACXJG010000004.1:36554-36619 GCF_014904065.1 Gulosibacter sediminis
TGGCGTTTTCCGTGGAGTTTCGGCGGGGCGCGGGCGGAGGCGACCGGATGCGCGGGGTCGCGGTG
>NZ_JACXJG010000004.1:36639-44115 GCF_014904065.1 Gulosibacter sediminis
TGGGATCGCGGCGGTGGGCGCCGGGTTGCGTACGATTTCTCACATGTCTGGGCAGCGGGGTGGCAAGCCGAGCGCCGCGGTATATCGGCGCCGCCGGCTCGTCGCGCTTGTGCTCGCGGTGATCGTGGTCGCGCTGCTCGTCTGGGGCGTCGTCTCGATTTTCGGGGCGCTTCGCGGTGGCGGCGACGCGACGTCAACGGGCGCGGCGCCGAGCTCGACTGAGACCGCAGCACCGACCTCGACCACCAGCGAGGCCGAGCCGACCGAGTCGCCCGAGCCCACCGCATCCGAAACCCCGGAGCCGACCGACGACACCCCGGCCGTCTGTGCCGAAGGCGACGTGACGGTTACGGCCATCACCGACGCGGCGACGTACGCGGCCGACGCGCTGCCGCAGCTGTCGATGAAGCTCGTGAACACAAGCGACACCCCGTGCCGGATGGACGTGGGCACGTCGGCGCAGATCTACACGATCAAGTCGGGCGACGACACGATTTGGACGTCGACGGACTGCCAGTCCGACGGCACGAGCCAGGTCGTCGAGCTGACTCCGGCCAAGGAAGTCACGTCGCCCGTGATCGAGTGGGTGCGGGAGCGCTCGACGACTGACACGTGCGATTCCGATTCGCGGCCCGCGGCGGTCGGTGGCGGCGCGTACTACTCGCTCACGGTGTCGATCGGCGGCATCGCGTCGGAGCCAGTGTTCTTCGAACTGCAGTAGCGGCGGCGTTTAGACCGGGCGGAGGTGGTTGCCGTTGCGGTTGGCGTTGCTGCCCGGGTTCGCGTTGCCACCGCGGTCGCTATTGCCGCCACGGCTGCCGTCGCCCCCACCGCTGCGGTTCCCGCCTCCGAGCGCGAGGTTGATGGCGTTCGTGACCGTGCCGTGCTCGGGCCCGAACTGCTTGCCGTAGCCGAGCCGCTTCGCCTCGGCGAACCGCATCTTCTCGGACGAAACGTGCCGAATCTCGCCGACCAGGCTGATTTCTCCGACGACGACCGTGTTCGGCTTTGTCGGTGTGTTCTTCTGCGCCGAGCTCAACGCGACGGCGATCGCGAGGTCGGCGCCCGGTTCGGTGAGGCGCACGCCGCCGACGGTCGAGACGTAGACGTCATGACTCGCGAGCTGGATGCCGCAGCGGCGCTCGAGCACCGCGAGGATCATCGCGACGCGGTTCGAGTCGACCCCGTTCGTGACGCGGCGCGGGTTCGGCGCCTGCGAGTGCACGACGAGCGCCTGCACCTCGACGGGCAGCACGCGCTTGCCCTCGAGCGCGACGGTGATCGCCGAGCCGGCCACGGGCTGGTCGCGCTGGCTCACGAACAGCGCCGACGGGTCTGGCACCTCGACCATGCCGTCGCCCGACATCTCAAAGCAGCCCACCTCATCCGTGGGGCCGAAGCGGTTCTTCAGCGTGCGCACGAAGCGCAGCGCGGTCTGCCGGTCGCCGTCGATGTGCGCGACGACGTCGACGAGGTGCTCGAGCAGGCGTGGGCCCGCGACGTTGCCGTCTTTCGTGACGTGACCGACGAGGATCGCCGGCATGTTGCGAGTCTTCGCGGCCCGGATGATCGCGGTCGCCACCTCGCGCACCTGGCTCGGCTGGCCGGCGAGCGAGTCGATGTTCGCCGACGCGATGGTCTGCACCGAGTCGAGGATGAGCAGCGCCGGGTCGGTCTGCTCGATGTGGCCGAGCACGGTGCCGAGGTCGGTCTCGCTCGCGAGCAGCAGCGTGGGCTGCAGGGCGTTCGTGCGCTGGGCGCGCATCCGCACCTGGTTCACCGACTCTTCGCCCGAGACGTAGAGGACGCGAGCGCCGGTCGCGGCGATGCGCGACGCGGTTTCAAGCAGCAGCGTCGACTTGCCGACGCCGGGTTCGCCCGAGAGCAGGATCGCCGCGCCGGGCACGATGCCGCCGCCGAGCACGCGGTCGAATTCGCCGATGCTCGTGGGCTGGTGCTGCGCGACCTCGGATGCGGGCACCTCGGTGATCGGCACCGCCCGGTGGCGGGGCGCGAGTGCCTGCGCGCGGGCCTCGATGCCGGTGGGCACGCCCTTCTCGACGACCGTGCCCCATGCCTGGCACTCGGGGCAGCGGCCGACCCACTTGATGGATTCGTAGCCACACTCGGTGCACTCATAGGTGTTGCGCTGCTTGCTCTTCGTGGCCATGCCTCCAGCGTAGTTGCGGCCTACGACGTCGGTCGGGGCCTGTGGATGGGTGGCTTGGGTGCGTTGGGCGTCGTGGTCGGCGCTGGGTGTCCCCGACGTCCCACTTTTCGCGTGGAAAGTGGGATCTTGGCGACACTGTGTGGCCGAGGTGACCGGATGCGCGGGGCGGCACGCAGGCGCAGCTCGCGTCCGCGCATCCCGCTTTTACGGCGTCGCCGAAGCCGAAGCGCTCGCCGTCGGGCCGTCGCCGTTGTCGTGCGCCCTGGCGTCGTCGAACGTGAGCACCGTCGTGGTGCCAGGTGTGCTCGCGACGGTGAGGGGTGCATCCGCGGTCAGGGTCTCGGCCGCAAGCTCGGCCTGCACCGGGGCCATCGCGGGCAGCGTGCTCTCGGTCGAGTCGAGCGCGTCGCTCGCGAGCTGGGAGCCGGAGTTGGGCGTCCACGCGGCTGGCGCATCCGCCCCCAGGCCGTCGGGGGCGTGCAGCGAAACGGGAGCCAGCGCATCCGTCGCACCCGGATCGCGCATGTCGACGATGACGTATGTGAGCGAGCCGTCGTTGCCGTAGACGGCGTGCACCATGACGCTGCCGTCGCCGCTCACCGTGGGCGTGAGCACCTGGCCATCGGGTACCCAGCTCAGCAGCATGAGCGCGAGGAAGTTCGAGCGTCCCTCGATCACTTCGCCTGGCTCGTCGACCGAGCCGCTCGCGCACACTGGGCTCATCGGGGCGCCGCCGTCGCACGCCCCGAGCATCGAGTGAAAGGCGATGCGCTCGGCGCCGATCTCGGCGGCGGTGAACACGTAGTCGCTGGTCCAGAGCGCCTGGGCGTGCGTGCGGGAGGTCTCGTTGCCGCCTGAGCAGGAGGTCGGGCCGGTCTCTTCAAGCCAGAATGGTAGGCCGGCGTCGTCGGCGACCCCCTTGCCGAGCCCGAGGATCTTGTGCGCGCTCTCGCGCAGCGCCGGCGAGGTGAGGTTCTCGATGGTCGTCGTCGACGACTGGTTGCTCGTCGCGTCGCAGCGCCACAGCGGATACCAGTGCATCGTCACCGCGGTCTTGTTCGGCAGATCCGACTCGGTGTACGCGCGCAGCCAGGTCGTGTCGTAGGCGCCCGGGCCGGCGTAGTCCGTGCCCGGCGTCTCGGCGTCGATCGCGTCGGAGTACTCGACCAGCGCATCCTGGTAGGCGTCGGTGTCCCAGTCGTCGCCGCGCACCGCGAGGTCAGGCTGCGCCTCGGGGGAGTAGCCGTTCGGCTCATTGCCGATCGTAATCGCGAGCAGGTGTTCGCCGAACGCCGCCGTCGCGTACTTGACCATGTCGGCGGCGCGCTCGGGGTCGTTGTGGCCGAGGTCGACGACGAGCGTGACCTCCGCATCCACCGCCTCGGCGACCGCCGCGACCCGCTCGAGATCGGCCGGCGTCACCGTCGCCTCGGCCCACTCGGGCGCAGGTTCGTCGGTGCTGGTCCACCACATGCGCCGGTCGACCTTGTTGCCGCCGAAGCGCAGCACCGGGCTCTCGAGCGCGGCAAGGGTCGTCGTGAGGTTCGAGTTATCGCTGTTCCAGGCTGGGTTCGCGAGTTCGGTCGCCTCGAAGCTGAGGCCGTAGATGCCGCCCCACTCGGTTGCGTCGTCGGTGAGTTCGAAGTTCGCGGTGACCGGCGTGGCCGTGAGGTTGCTCGCGTCGGGCAGCGCAAAGTTGCCCGGGGTCGGGTCGTAACCGGGCACGATGAGCTGCTCGGCGATCGGCGGCTCGGTCGGGGTGGGGGTCGCGGCGCCGGATGCGGTGCCCGAGCCGGTCGGGCCGGTTTGGGTCGAGTCGCGGGGTGAGAAGACGATCGCGGCGATGAGCACCACGATGATGACGGCGGCGGCGGAGGCGATCCAGACGAGGCGGTTCGACGGTCGAGCGGGGGCGTTCGTTCGGTCGTGCGTCATCGAATCGTCAAAGTCCTCCGGTCTCGTGTAGCAGTTCGCGGCTACTAGCATCGTACCGAGGGCCGGTTTCGTGGGCCTGGCTGGGTGACCGCGGATGCGCTTGAAAAGTTAACTTGCGCCGACACCTAAGTTTGTGTTTACAATAGACGCTGGTGACGTGTCCGAGCGGCCGAAGGTGCAACACTCGAAATGTTGTGTGGGGGCAACTCCACCGTGGGTTCAAATCCCACCGTCACCGCCACTGAAAGCACCCCCGAGTTCCCCGTTAAATCAAGGGAACCGGGGGTTCTTCGTTTCGCCGGAACGGCGCTGTGGGCACATTTTGGGCACGCTCTGCCCACGCGGCGCCCGCACTCACGACCCTTGACCTGCCGCATCCGCTTTGCGATGATCGTCGCATCGACACCGCTGTGAGGTCCAAACGCGTCATCGCGATCGCCACCGGCATGGCCATCGTCATGATTGCGGTGTTCTGGATCTTCTCCTCCGGCTGGTCGCTGCGTCTCACCTTCGTGCCCGGCGTCGTGCTCGCCTATGCGCTGCTGCTCTTCACTGTTGCGCGCAAGGCGCCCGAGCCGGAGCGCATCCTGCCCGCCTACCTCGTCGCGGTCGCGATGCAGATGCTGCACTTCGCTGAGGAATACGCGACCGGCTTCTACGAGCAATTCCCCGTGCTCTTCGGCGGCGCGCCCTACGCACCGAGCACGTTTGTCATCTTCAACATGTGCGCCTACTTCGCCTTCGTGCTCGGCGCGATTATGCTCTATCAGAAGGTGCGCGAGCCGATGCTCATCCCGCTCTTCTTCATTACCTACGGAGTCATCGGCAACGCCGTCACCCACGTCATCTTCGCGATCATGGTCGGCGGCTACTTCCCGGGGCTCTACACGTCGCTCCTCTACTGGGTGCTCGCGCCGATCCTGCTGCGTGGGCTGTGGCGCGGCACGCGATAGGGCGTGCTGCGACGCCAACGGGCCCCGGAGTTTGTCAGCGGATCGCGAGTAGCCGCCGAGAAACAGGTGCCCGAATGCACCGGATACGCGCCGTTTGGTTGTGCGGGCGATGTGGTCGCCGAGGGAGAAGAGATCGCCGTCCTAAAACTGGCGGGTCGCAGGTTCCCGGGGTACTTTGGTACCACTCACGAGGAGAAACCACTATGGCTGGCAGGCTTGCCCCTATCAAAGTGGACAGCGAGACTGACACCCTGATTTCGCACGCTGCTCACTTCCTGCGATCGTCCAAGAAGGACGTGGTTGACGTCGCGGTGCGCGAATACATCGAACATCACCGCGAGGAAATTCAAACGGCCGCGCTCGAGGCGCTGCGCACGCTCGACGCTTCCACCCAGAGTGCCGTGCAGCTCCTGACGGGTGCCAGCGACGATGAACTTGAGGAGCTTCGTGGTTTCGACGACTGAGATCGTGTCGGTGGCTCCTTGTACAGTGACGGTCTATGACACCTGTGCGCCCGACCAAGCGATGCCTGGATGATCTCGGGGAGGCAGGCCGGCCTGGGAGTCTTCGAGACAACGAAGGCGGCCTACCGGAGGCCCAAGGGCAACAGAGGAGGGAAAGCAAGAACCGTGGTGGCTGCGGCTTCGCTGGCGCCCACTGTGGCCCGCCGTGATCGACCAAGTACTGTGTGGTCTTTCCAATTCTCCTCCACCTCCCCTTCCTCTCCAGCCCGCTGGCGGCCTGGCTTCATAAATTCGCGACCTCCTTGGCCTTCGCTGTGAGTCCTTCAGATCCTGAGATCTCGGGTGATCCAGTTTCCGATCTCGCGCCTGATCGAGTTTTCGATGTCGTAACCGTCGAACTCCTTGTAGAGACGGTGGACCACATCGGAAGGCATGTTGGGAAGTCGTTTTTCTTTCAGAAGCAGAGAGCGCTTGGCCCGCCCCATGAGGTAGCCGAGTTCGAGCGAAACATTGGGGTTGAAGTCTCGCTTTTCAATGTCTTCGAAGACTGCAACACCGTACTGGCAGCCGGTGAGGTAAACCTCGATGTTTGTCCAGACTTCGCCGGTGTAATCCCGGTCATCAGCTCTGACTGCGTTGAGGCCGTGGTCCGCGAGCCCCGCGACGATGGCGCTGTGAATCTGCTGCATCTGATTTGATTCGCTGAAGCGCATCATGATGAATACATTCCGGCTGGGTTCGGGATGATCTTCGAGGAACTTCCGCAGGTATGGCTCCAGATGGCGCACATGCTCGATATCGCCAAGCTTCCCCAGAGCGTTCATAGTCTCAACTTCTTTAGCGTGGGCCAGCGCTGCCGCTTCAATCTTGGCGGTACGCTTCGGGTCTTTCGGAAGTGGGAGCGAGAGCACGGCACTGATTTCCCAACCGAGCTGGTTCTTGAAGAGGTCGACCATGGCAGCGGCATCGTAGTGCTGATTGGGTTCGTCTAGCCAGCTGAGGTGCGCCACCCCCGTCGCTGGCCCGGCACCAACCAGGACCTGCTGGCTGTCTCGGAGTGCTACCAATGAGAACGGCCGGAAGAATGGAGATGCATGTGGGGGTAATCCTTGGATGGAGAGAAGACGCGAGACGGTATCGCCGAATTCGTCAAGTAGCGCGCGCACATCTTGCTGCGTTGCATTGTCCATGTCCCCGCCACCGGTACTCACTCCGGGCCACTTAAGTCCCACTCTTGCCGCCTTTCTCGTTTTGTCACGAGCCTACCGGCCACATCGGGCAATCGGCTCAGTTCTTGCTCGACCGTGCAGGGGATCAATTCCTGAAACCGCGATCCATCGCCGCGCTCCTGTTAAAGCTCTGCAGTGCCTGAGGCACTTCGCGCACCGGCATTCTCCAAGAATGCTGCGTACTGGACAACTCACCGCAGAGCGCTTGTTGGCAGGCGAACGTTCTGGAAAGTCGAGCCCCCACGCGCTCTGAGCTGCCCGTTTCTCCGATGGTTGGCTTCGGTTCTGCTTGCGGCCAGTCATGCTGCCGGAGACGGTATCTACGGCTACCCAACGGTTTGAAGTCTCGGAATTGCTTGCCCGCTTGTCCGGTAGAAACTAGTCGAGCGTCGCCGACCACTGTGAGTGATTCGTCATTCAGCAGTCTGCTGATGTGAATATTTGTGCTTGCCAAAGGTACGCGAAGCCTCATGTCATTGGCGATAACCAATCAAAGGAACAGGGTGCATACGGTAAGTGTCAAGGAGTAGGAACTCGGCCTTTGAAGCCCGGACCTAGCAGCGTGTCGGGTACGAGGTGGCCGAAGGCGACCTCTTCCCCTTTGACTGGTGGCTCCGCCTCACGTTCGTGCCCGGCGTCGTGCTTGCTTACGTGTTGAAGTCCTCGCCGACGGGCGATTGATACTGGCCACTACCGCCCGGCATCGGGACTGCTGCACGAGTAGG
>NZ_JACXJG010000004.1:44335-44408 GCF_014904065.1 Gulosibacter sediminis
CGAGTTCCGTGACGACGTTGTGCGCGTCGCGAGGAACCGCGAGCCCGGAGTGACGATCGAGCAGATCGCGAAA
>NZ_JACXJG010000004.1:44495-44567 GCF_014904065.1 Gulosibacter sediminis
ATGCGTCGCGCCGACATCGACTCGGGCGCCAAGCCCGGCCAGACCCGGTCGGAGGCGGCGGAGATCCGTGAG
>NZ_JACXJG010000004.1:45277-45371 GCF_014904065.1 Gulosibacter sediminis
CGACCCCGAGTTCGGGCACCGACTGCTCGCCGACGAGGCCCGCGATGCGGGTGAGGTGATGTCGGATCGGACGGCGTGGCGGATCGCGTCGAGC
>NZ_JACXJG010000004.1:45676-45743 GCF_014904065.1 Gulosibacter sediminis
CGTGACCGATCCGGACGAGCGGATCCGGCACGAGTTCACCGCTGACGGCCCGAACCAGCTGTGGCTG
>NZ_JACXJG010000004.1:46011-46355 GCF_014904065.1 Gulosibacter sediminis
AGCCTGGCCGTCAACGCCCTGAACAACGCCGTCGCGATGCGCGGTGACGTCGCCGGCTGCGTGGTGCACTCGGACAGGGGATCTCAGTTCCGCAGCCGGAAGTTCCTGCGCGCCCTGTCACGTCACCGCATGGTCGGGAGCATGGGAAGGGTGGCCGCGGCCGGTGACAACGCCGCCATGGAGAGCTTCTTCGCCCTGCTGCAGAAGAACGTCCTNNCCGCTCCTGGGCCACTCGGGAACAGCTGCGTATCGCAATCGTGACCTGGATCGAGCGCACGTACCATCGCCGCCGCCGCCAGGCCGCCCTCGGTCGTTTGACCCCGGTCGAGTTCGAGACCATCATG
>NZ_JACXJG010000004.1:46585-62365 GCF_014904065.1 Gulosibacter sediminis
ATCCCCTCCTCTGTATCGGTGGGTGGTGTTCCTATGGTTTTGGAGGCTGCGAGGTCGCTCAAACGGCTCCATTACTTCAAGCGTGTTGACAAATGCAGGGATTGGCGAAACCTACGCGCCGTTCGCACGCACGCTCACGGTGTGGTCGCCGAGGGAGACGAGGTCGCCGTCGTGGAGCTGGCGGCCGCGGCGGGTGTCGANCCTCGCCGTTCACCGCGACAAGGCCCTCAGCAACGAGTTCCTTCGCGTCGCCGCCGGTGTCGAGCAGGCCCGAGAACTTCAGGAATTGCCCGAGGCGGATCATGTCGCCGTCGATCATGATGCTCTCAATGGGGTCGCTGCTCGTCATGCCGCCAGGCTAGCGCGCCGCTGAGTTCGCGCTCGACCTCCTCCTCAATTGCGTCGCGTGGCTCCACGCCGCGGGCTGGGCGCCGCCGCAGGCAAGACGGTCCGCGGGCAAAGACACGGATCGAAGTTGCGATCAGAGAAGGCGGCCGACCGTCTTGGCGAATTTCGGCACCCCGGCTCGCTCGAGCTGGGCAAGTAGCGCGCTTGTCGTCAGTGGTGGATTCTCGTAGGCGCTGACGAGGTTTCGAACTGCTTGGCACGTGGTTGCTTGATGCAGATCGAGCTGATCGAGCAGAAACTCGTCGGGGTGGATCGCCGCGATGTCGTATCGCTCGAGCGACTCTGCCGGAAAGTGTCGCAAATTGAAGGTAACCAGTACCGCTGCATCGCCTCTGATGGCGGCGGCGAGGACGTGCCGGTCGTCGGTGTCGCACGTCATTTGTGGAATTAGGTCCTCGTAGCCGCGGATCTCGGCATCGGGGAACCCTCCTCGCATCGCATTGATGCGTCGATCGACGGCGCTTTGGGCGAGACCGCGCTTCAGTAGATTCCTCTCCAGTTCGTCGAGAACGCCAGTTGACCACAGTGGGCGATAGGTGTGAGTTTCGGCAATCGTGAGAAACAGGTCGTTGAGCGTGCCGCCGAAGACCGTGCAGGTGTCGAGGAACGCCGGGAACGCCATCGCTTGGCCTACTCGGATTCCGGTTCGTAAACGATGCCGAACAGCCCGTCTTCCTGGCCTTCGCGGGCGGCCCGGCGAAGGAGTGCGCGCCGCGCCGCGCGGTCCTCAGCCTGGAACTTCAGGAGATCAGCAAGACGGACGCGTCGATGGCGCCCGACCAGGGAGAAGGGTATATCGCCCGCGGCCAGGTGCTTCACCAGGGTCGGGCGGGAGATGCCAAGAAAGTCAGCCGCCTCCTGCGTAGTCAAGACAGTGTCGTGGGGCATCACGGTGATTCCGCGGCCTTGGCTCAGTGTCGTGGCGACCTGTCGAATGATGTCGAACAGGCGCGCGGGAAGTTCCAGCTCGTCGCCATCGCCCGAGATGATCCGCATCTTCGAACCAGTTCGCGCTTGGCTGTTGAGTTCGTCCGACAACCGCGACAGGAGGCGCTCCTCGTTCTCGTCTGGAACGTAGGTGCGCCCGTTGTCGTCATCGATGGTGCTTCGCATAATTTTCCCATCCGTGCTGGATCTCAAGCATATTCGAAATATTCGAAAACAGAAAGAGTGATCCGCGCATCCGCCACCCGCCCGAAAACGTCGCAGATCGTCACAAACCCCAGAAAATTCGGGGTGGTTCGTTAGCTTTTGATCACTATGACGCAGATCGAAACCACCACCGCCGGAAGCCTGCCGCGTACCCAGGCCCTCATCGACGCGAACGCGTCGCGCACCCTGTCTGAGGACGGGTTCACCCTGCAGTCGACGCCCGAATACGACGCCCTCGTGACCGAGGCGGTGCGCGACGTCGTCGAGCGCCAGCGCGAGCTCGGCATCACGCAGCCCGGCGACGGTGAGTTCGGCAAGGCCATGTCGAGCCCGGTCGATTACGGCGCGTGGTGGACCTACTCGTTCCAGCGCAACAAGGGCCTCTCGCTCACCGGCGACAACCCGTTCACGCAGGAGCCCGTGCGCTCGACGCCGGGCAACGTGCAGCTCACCTCGTTCCCCGACCGCCGCGACTGGACGATCTTCGCGGAGGCCTACGCCGACCCGAACAGCGGCATGGGCACGGGCAAGAACGCGACCGAGTGGCCGGCAACGACCGGCGAGATCGAGTACGTCGGCCAGGATGCGATTGCCACCGACGTGCGCAACCTCGCCGCGGCGCTCGAGGCTGGCGAGCGCGGCTTCATCACCGCGATCGCGCCCGGCTCGGCCGCGCGCATCCAGAACGACTTCTACGCGAGCGAGCAGGAGCACATCGACGCCTGGATCCCCGCGCTCCACGAGGAGTACAAGGCCGTCACCGATGCCGGCCTCATCGTGCAGCTCGACGACCCGTCGCTCGCCGAGAACTGGGACCAGATCAACCCCGAGCCGAGCGTCGAGGACTACCTCGCGTTCACGCAGATCCGCATCGACGCGATCAATGAGGCGATCAAGGGTCTGCCGAAGGAACTCGTGCGCCTGCACCTCTGCTGGGGCTCGTGGNCTCAAGCACATCCTCAAGACCGTGCTTTCGGCGAACGTCGGCCAGGTCTCGTTCGAGGCTGCTAACGCGCGCCACGAGCACGAGTGGGAGATCTGGGAAGAGAACAAGGCGATCATCCCCGACGACCTCGTGCTCGTGCCCGGCGTCGTGAGCCACTCGACGAACCTCGTCGAGCACCCTGACCTCGTCGCGCAGCGCATCGCGCGCTTCGCGAAGATTGTCGGCCCCGAGCGCGTCATCGCGTCGACCGACTGCGGCCTCGGTGGCCGCATCCACCCGCAGATCGCCTGGGCGAAGCTCGATTCGCTCGGTGAGGGCGCGCGCCGCGCGGTCGCCCGCATCTAGTCGCTGTCGCTGAGGGGCCCGGCATGTGCGGGGCCTCTTCGCGTTTTCTGTGGCCCGAGATCGATGCCGCGGAGATGGCAGCGGCAGAAATGACGATCGTAGAAAACCGCATCGAACGTGGCTTGGACACCGCCTTCACCACCCAGACGCGCGGCCCGACCTACGGCGTGACCGCCTGCGGCAGTAGCGACAGCGCGATCACGACGAGGGCGACGACGCCCGCCCCGACCGTCCCGAGCAGCAGCGCCAGCTGCAGCCACGGCGCGCTATTGAACACCGGCCGTCGGCCCGAGTGGCGGATGCTCGCCCCAAGATAGAGCGCGGCCGCGGCAGCGATGCCGAGGTAGCCGAGCAGCGCGAGCACATCCTCGCCCGGGCGCCCGAGCATGAGCCGCGACCAGAGCAGCGAATAGATGCCGATCTCGAGCGCGGTGCGCTGCCACGCAAACCGCGTCTCGCTGCGCGGCAGCGCGACCTCATCGGGGTCGTACGAATGCAGCGTCATAGCAACATCGCCGCGACGAGCAGCGCGCCCGATACCGCGACCGAGATCGACAAGATCAGCCCGAGCGGCGTGCGCGGCAGCGGCTCGTCGCGGCGCAGCGCGCGCTCGGTGCGCATCCACGAAAACCACGCGGCGACCGCGAGCACGATGCCGGTCAGCACGAGCGCGACGGCCGCGAGCATCCGCATCACCTCGTGCAGCTGCTGGCCGAGCAGCTGCAGCGCGATGCCGCACGCGATCAGCGCGATCGCCGTGCGCATCCACGCGAGAAACGTGCGCTCGTTCGACAGCGTGAAGCGCGCATCCGGCTCTTCGCCCGACGCATAGACCGACTTCGGAAACCGCGACTCTGCAGACATGCCCCCATTGTGCGCCGCCCGCGTCACGCCGGGCCATAGGTGGTGCGTTTCGCCCCATTCGGGCGCGAACTCGGCCGGGAAATGGGCCCAAACGCGACACCCATGATCATGGCCGGAATGCCGGATGCGCGCGGGGATGAAACTGCAATCTTGCGTTCGGTCAGGGGCGGCGGATGCTGGGCTACTGTGACGCTCATGAGCGAAGTTCTGCGGCCGGTCACGCCGGTGAGCGAGGCATTCCAACCAGGACGAGGCAAGGCCGTCACCGCGGTAGTGTTCGGGGCACTGTCGCTGATTCCTCCCGTGTACTTCTTGGTCATCGCCACCCTCCAACTGCTGAACCCTGAGTCGTTCATCGGCTTCTTCGGCTTGCTGACGGTTCCGCTCGCGCCGGTCGGCGCGATTCTCGCGGGCGTCGGACTCATGCTGTGCATCCTCGGGCTCATCGCCGGCCTCGCGAACTTCGCCCTGTTCCAGCCGTGGCGGGCGCTGTTCTGAGCCCTGCGTCTGCCGCCCCGCAACACCCATGGACCTACCAGGGATGCGCGGGCGCGCGGGAATTTGAGGGGCGCATGCCGCGTTGTCTCGGGCATGACTTCGAACACGCAGACCACTCCCGAGCCGATCGCCATTGATATCTGGACCGACGTCGTCTGCCCGTGGTGCTACATCGGCGAATCGCGCCTCCACGATGCCCTCGAGGCCGAGGGCCTCAGCGACCGCTTCAAGATCGAGCTGCACGCGTTCGAGCTCGACCCGACCTCGCCCGTCGGCGACGGCAGCGAGACCAACGTCGACCACCTCGCCCGCCGCAAGGGCATGCCCCGCGAGCAGATCGAGCAGATGGAGCAGCAGATCCACGGCCTCGCCGACGAGATCGGACGCCCCTACGCGACCGAGCGCCCGATGGCGAACACCCGCCCACTGCACCGCGTGCGCCAGGCGGTCATCGACAACGGTGGTGACGGCGACGCGTTCTTCCTCGACCTGCAGCGCCGCTACTTCGCCGGCGACGTGAACCCGTTCAACGAGGACGAGATCGTCGCGAGCGCGCAGCAGCAGGGCCTCGACGAGGAGCACACCCGCGAAGTGCTCGCCGGTGACGACTTCAACCAGGAGGTCACCGAAGAGGCCCGCCGCGCCCAGATGCTCGGCGCCCAGGGCGTGCCGTTCTTCCTCTTCAACCACAAGTACACCGCGCCGGGCGCACTGCCGCTCGACACCTTCCGCCAGGTCGTGCGCTCGCTCGTCGCCGAGCAGGATGCTGAGGCCGCGAAGTGAGCGAGCCGCGCGAAACCTCGGTGCAAGACCTCGGCGACGCCGTGACCACGGCATCCGCCGCGGGCGAATCGGCTACGTCGCTGCCCGCGATTCAGGGCCTCGACGGACTCCTTGGCGGGGCGGTCACCACGACCACCTGCTCGATCGGCGGCACCTGCGACTAGCTGCCGCACAACTCCGACTCGTTGACCGACCGCGGCGTCGAGGCTCAGGCGACAATCGCGCCGAGGCTTGCGGGGAGGTCGCCGTTGCCGAGTGAACCGTCCGGCACGAGCAGGTCGAACCGCGAAACCAACTCCGAATCGGCGAGCGCGATGAGCACGATCGCACCCGGCGCATCCGCGGCAGACGTGACAACCCGCAGGTCGAAGTCCGCACTTTCGGCCATGAGATTCACGGCGTTGCAGGGCGCACTGAGCGCGACGAGCGCGGTGGCCGCGCCGCCGCCGAAGNGCAGCAGCACGCCATCGCCAACCAGGTGCACGCGGCCGTCGACCTCAAGTGAGACGGATGCGCCCACCGGCACGAACGTGCGGTGCAGCCCCGGCAGCGGTGAGAAGTCTGCGGGCTGCTCGAGGTCCGCGACGCTGAGCTTCCACCGGCGGCCGTCGCGAACGATTCCCGGCACCTCCTCATCGAGGCCGACCAGCTCGGTCGTCGATCCGAGGCCATTCGCCCACGGGGCCGACTCACGGTCGCGCAGCGAGCGGACCACCCGCCAACCCGCGGGCCGGCCAGGCGCACCCTCAGCACCCACCACTACGCCCGCTCCAACACACGCGCCGTCACGCGCGCCCCAAACTGCAGCGCCTCGACGGGCACGCGCTCGTCGGCGGCGTGGAACTGCGCGAACACGTCGAAGTCGAGCGGCACCCGCAGGGGAGTAAACCCGTACCCGGCGATGCCGAGCGTCGAGAAATGCTTGTTGTCGGTGCTCGCGGGCAGCATGTACGGCACGACCTCGCCCTGCGCATCCTCGACCGCGATCGCCTCGCGCAGCACCTCAACGAACGCCCCCGACGCCGGCGACTCCGTGCCGCGGAACCAGGCGCGCTCCTCGATCACGATATCGGGCCCCGCGAGCTCGCGCAGGGTCGCGCGCACGAGCTCGTCCTGCCCCGGAACCACCCGCACATCGACGAGCGCGGATGCACGCCCCGGCACGACGTTCGGCTTGCCGCCGGCCTCGAGCACGGTCGGGGTCGCCGTCGTGCGCAGGCCGGCACCGACGAGCGGACCCGCGATCTCGAGCCCCGCGAGCTCAGCCTCGAGCGTCGCCTCGTCGAACGCGCGGCCGCGGGCGCGACCAAACGCATCCAGGAAAGCCTCGAGCGCACCCGTGCGCGCGACCGGAAACTCGTACGCCGCGATGCGCGCGACCGCCTCGGCCAGCGCAACCACCGTGTTCTCCGACGACAATCCTGAGGCGTGCCGGGCGGCCCCGCGCGCGGTCAGCGCGACCGTCGCCGGGCCCTTCTCGCCGGTCGCGAGCAGGTACGCGCGTCGGCCCGACGCATCCAAGGGCACGGAGAACCCGCCGACTTCGCTGATCGACTCGGTCACGCCCGAGAACAACTCGGGCCGATTGCGCACGAGCCACCGCGAGCCCCAGACCCCGCCCGCCTCTTCATCGGCGAGAAACGCGAGGACGAGATCGCGCCGCGCCCGCACACCCGTGCGTGCGAAGTGCCGCACCACGGCCACGAGCGTGCCAGCGAAGTGCTTCATGTCAACGGCACCGCGGCCGTACAAGAACCCGTCGCGCACCTCGGCGCCGAAGGGCGGCGCGGTCCAGTCGCGCGCATCGACCGGCACGACGTCGAGGTGCGCGTGTGCGAGCAGTGCGGGCTCCGAAGAGTCACTCCCCGGCACGCGCGCGACGAACGAGCCGCGGCCGGGATGCGGTTCGAAGAACTCACCCTCGATACCGACCTCGCCGAGCCACTCCTGCACGAGCCTCGCGGCGCGCGTCTCGCCGTCACCGATCGTCGCGAGATCGCCCGTGTTGACGCTCTCGATGCGAATCAGCTGCCGCGTGAACTCGAGCGCCTCGTCCTCGAGTCTTCGCACCGCGGCGGCGTGGTCGGGGGTCGTCATTGGCGCTCCTGCCGTCGTGGAAGTTGGCCGGCCCGGACCGCGCCGTGTCGCGGTGTCCGGGCCGTGCATCCAGTCAAGCGGGCGACCCTGGGCATCCCAAGCCGTGTGACCGAGTATGTCGCACGCGCCCCGCAACACTGTTACGCGCCGGCCGAACCACCCACAAAGTGAGCGCGAAGGCGGATGCGCGGCCAGCGCGGGCGCGGGCTACAGGCTCGGCACCGCGTCGAGCAGCTTGCGCGTGTAGTCGCTCTGCGGGTGACGGAAGATCTCGGCGGCGGGGCCGTACTCGAGCATCTTGCCGTGCTGGATCACGGCGACGGTGTCGGCCGACTCGGCGACGACGCCGAGGTCGTGGGTAANAAAGAGGTAGCTCAGGCCGAGCTCGCCCTGCAGCTCGTCGAGCAGCTTGAGAATCTGCGCCTGCACCGACACGTCGAGCGCCGACACCGCCTCGTCGAGCACGACGAACTCGGGCTCGAGCGCGAGGGCGCGCGCGATCGCGACGNGCGTTGGCCGCCCGAGAGCTCATCCGGGAACCGGTCGATGAGATTCGACGGCAGCGACACCTGGTCGAGCAGGTCGCGGGCGCGCTTCTTCTGTGCGGCGGCGTCGCCGACCTTGAATGACTTCAGCGGCTCGCTAATGATCTGCTGCAGGTTCATGCGCGGGTTGAGCGAGTCGAACGGGCTCTGGTAGACCATCTGCATGCGCTGGCGCAGCTTGCGTTCCTCGGTATCGGCATCCAGCCGCCGGACCTCAGCTGGGGTCTCATGGTGGCCCAGGGCCGCGAGTACCTGTCGATCGCCTGGTGGCAGTCCGTGCTGCCCGGTCTCGCGATCGTCATCACGACGGTCTGTGCGAACGTGCTCGCTCAGTGGCTGCGCATCGCGACCGACCCGGGTCAGCGCTGGCGCCTCGCGAACAAGAAGTAGCCCAGACGTCCCATCCCGGTTGGGTGGCGTTGAGGGGAATCGCCCTGAACGCCATCCAACCGGGATGTATCTGTCTAAGCGCGGGGGTCTTCGGGGCGACCGTTCTTTCTGAAGGTCTCGTAGAGCATCGCGGGGATTGCCCGGGCGAGCTCCGCGAAGATCTCCGAGTCGCCCAGGACGTCGTCGATGATCTGCGGGGTTTCGCTGCGGGCGCGCATCATCGCCCGCGCGAAGGCCCGGGGTAGCGCTGGCGACTCCTCGAACTGATGCGAGGTGTTGTGTTGCGCCTGTTCGGCGAGCTCCTCGTCGCGGGAGAGGCGCATGAGCACGTTGTTGAACGTGTAGTCGACAGCGCCGGGCGGGTGTTTGCCGCCGTAGCGCTCGTTGAGCTTGTCGATGATCTTCTGCAGCTCGTCGCGATGCTTCTCGTGCACCGCACCCGAGCCAATCGCGGTGATCGGGTCGAGGCCCGGGCCCTGCTCGAGCGTGAGCTTGACGGTCTCGCCCTTCGAGATGCGGTAGCTGCGCAGCTCGACCTGCGAAATGTCGATCGGCTCATCGACCGTCGCCGTCCGCAACTGCGGCAGGATGCGCCGGAAGAAATAGTGCCGCCGAGGCAAGCCGGTGTCCTCGAGGTTGCGCGCCTGCGAGATGAAGTCGTAGAACTTCACGAACGCCTGCGCGTCGCGCTTGAACAGCAGCAGCTCCTCCTGCGCGGCCTCGTCGCGGCTCATCACGGCCTCGAACCACCGGTGCTGGAAGCGGTCGACGGCGGGCCGGGTCGCTGCGCTAATCTTGCTGTTCGCGTTCGCGCCACCAGCGAGCGCGGCGTCGAAGGCCCGCTCGACCTCCTCCATCGTGTAGATGCCCGACACATCGAGCTTGCCGACGAGGTCGTAGATGAGGTTCGGGTCGGTCGTCGCCGTCAGCGATGCCTTGCGGTAGTACGGCAGGAATGCGGCGAGGATCTCCTCGGGCTCGTTGACGAAGTCGAGCACGTACGTCTTGTCTTTGCCCGGGTACATGCGGTTGAGGCGCGAGAGCGTCTGCACGGCCTGCACGCCGCCGAGCTTCTTGTCGACGTACATGCTCACGAGCCGCGGCTGGTCGAAGCCGGTCTGGAACTTCTCGGCGACGATCATCACGTTGTAGGTCGACCGCTTGAACGCCTCGGCGAGGTCGGCGGTGCCCGCGCCCTTGTTCAGCTTCGCCTCGGTGAGGTCCGTGCCCACGTCCTCGGGGTCGTCGACCGTGCCCGAGAAGGCGACGAGGGCCTGCACGCCCTGGATGTGCGCGTCGACCAGGTACTGGTCGAGGTACTTCTTCCACCGCACGGCCTCTTTGCGCGAGCCGGTGACGACCATGGCCTTCGCCTTGCCGTCGAGCAGCGGCGCGACAAAGCTGCGGAAGTGGTCGACGACGATCTTCGCTTTCTGGCTGATGTTTGTCGGGTGCAGGCGCACGTACTGCACGAGGGCCTTCGCCGCGGTCGACTCGTCGACGGGCTCGCTGCCGTCGTAGTCGGCGCCCGGATGCTGCAGCTCCCACGCGACCTTGTAGGGCGTGTAGTTCTCGAGCACGTCGAGGATGAACCCCTCCTCGATCGCCTGCTGCATCGAGTAGAGGTCGAACGGCTCGGGCAGCGTGCCGCCCTCGGGCACCCGCCCGAACAGCTCGAGCGTCTTCTGCTTCGGCGTCGCCGTGAACGCGAAGTACGAGATGTTCGAGGCGCCGGCGGTGACCGCCATCGCCCACTGCAGGTACGCCTCCGAGTCGATCGGCGCACCCTCGGCCACGGCGGCGCGCTCGTCGGGCGAGAGCACCTTGGTGAGCGCGCCCGCGGTCGAGCCGGTCTGCGACGAGTGGGCCTCGTCGGCGATCACCGCGAAGCGGCGGCCGCGCAGCTCGGGCAGCTGCTGGATCGTGTCGATGAGCGCCTCGAACGTCTGGATCGTCACGATCACGATGTGTTTGCCCGCCACGAGCGCCTGGGCGAGCACCTTCGACTTCGAGTCGCCCGAGTCGCGCGTGATCGACTGCACGACGCCGGCCTGCTTCTCGAACTGCGCGATCGCGTCCTGCAACTGCTTGTCGAGCACGGTGCGGTCGGTGACCACGACGACGGTGTCGAAGATGCGCTCGTTGTCGGCGCCGTGCAGCTGTGAGAGCTGGTGCGCGAGCCACGAGATCGAGTTCGTCTTGCCCGAGCCCGCCGAGTGTTGAATGAGGTAGCGCTGCCCGGCGCCCTCGGCGCGGGCTGCGGCGACTAGCCGGGTCACGGCGCGCCACTGGTGGTAGCGGGGGAAGAGGATCTTCTCGGTGCGCGTTTTCTTGCCCGTGTCGGGGTTGGTGTCGACGTCGATCTGGGTGTGCACGAACGAGCCGAACAGCTGCAGCCAGGTGTCGCGCTGCAGAATCTCCTGCCAGAAGTAGGCGGTGGCCGAGCCGTGCGGGTTCGGCGGGTTGCCCGCGCCCTCGTTGTCGCCCTGGTCGAAGGGCAAGAAGCGGGTCTTCGCGCCCGCGAGCTTCGTCGTCATCTTCACCGCGCTGTTCGAGACGGCGAAGTGCACGAGCGAGCGCCGGCCGTAGCCGAACAGCGGCTCGCCGGCGGGGTTGCGGTCGAACTGATACTGCGTCACCGCGTTGCCGACCGACTGCGTGAAGTCGGTCTTCAGCTCGATCGTCGCGACGGGCAGGCCGTTGATGAACAGCACGAGGTCGAGCGCGCGGTTCGGGTGGCGCGTCGAGTAGTGCACCTGCCGCATCACCCGCAGCCGCACCGCCTCGTAGCGCGCCTGCGTGGCCGGGTTGATCGAGGTCGCGGGGCGGAACTGCGCCATATCGACCTTGATCGACCCGCCGCGCATCGGCACGAACGTGAACCCCTCGCGCAGGATGCGCAGGGTGCCGCCGTTCTTGAACGGGTCGTTGTCGAGGCGCTTGGTCAAGTTGCGCAGGAGGTCGGCCTTGGCCGCTGCCTGCTGCGCAGGGCTGTCGGATGCGCGGATGACCTTCGCGTGCGTCTCGGGCTGGGATTCCGCCAGCCATGCAAAGACGTCGTCGGGGTAGAGCGCGAGCTCGCGGGCGTAGCCCTCGTCGGTGGGGGAGTAGAGCCACTCGTTTGCCGCGAGATACTCGGCGATCTCGGTCTCGAGCACCGACTCCCGATGCGCCCCGTGCGTGCTCATACCGAAACAGCCTCCTTGCTCACATCGATCTTGCCAGTCACGGCCGCCGAGATCAGCGCGGCGCGACGCTCCTTCGCGAGCTCGATTGCGCTGTGTGCCGTGGCGATAGCAGCATCGGTCTTGTCTCCCACTGCCTTCAAACGTTGGAGAACATTGCTCTGAGTGTCCAAACTCGGCAGCCAAATAGGCGTGGCGCGGAGCAGCGGCAACCTGATATTGGTCACAGTTGAGCCATTGGCAGCGCGCGCAAAGTGAGTTGCTACCTTGTGGGAATACAATTGCCACAAAACAAAGTCTCCATGGGCCTTGCTTGGATCGATGCGAAGTAACACCATTCGTTGTCCAAGGCATATTTGTGTCGATGGAACCATGCAGGCCTCACCGGCTGGTGCTTCGCGCGTGAAGAGGATGTCGCCTATACGTGGTCCGCGCGAGACATTTCGGTCTAGCCAAGTTCTCCTGTTGACTCGAATTCCCTGATTCGGGCGAAACTTCCCATCCCGGACTGACGCGGTTCTGACCGCCTCGAACTCGCCATCCTCATCAAACGGTGGGGTCGTGTGTGGGCAATCAACGACGGATTCACAGGCGTGATCAATTCGCGCATTCGACGGCTGGTTTTGAAACTCCCGGTTGATAGCTGCGACCCGACGCTCGGTGAGGAGCGCGATGAGTTCCTCGTTCTTCGCGATGAACGCGTCTATCTGCGCCGTCTCCCGGTCCAGGTAGTCGGCGATTGATTTCTGTGTCGATAGCTCGGGCGAAGGAAGCCGCATCTCACCAAGTGAAGTGGAAGAGAGCTCGAGAAATGTGGTCCCCAATCCATTCGCTTCCATTTCCACCCGTGCTGAAATAACCGAATACGCGAGGAATCGAGAGTTCATGCCTGGTTCCGGCAACAAAGCCTTGCAGCCCTGGTTGAAGGCAATCCTTGTCGAAGCGCGGCCGACGTGTCCGATTGGTGCGCGGGTCGAGACTACGACACTGCCAGCCGGAGCCACTCCAGTGTGCGCGAGACCGTCCGCGGTAATCGTGCGCGCCGTTGACCTAATTGGCTGGCCGTCCAAGCCATTGAGATCCGGCGGCGTAACGAACGGAATATCGCCGCCCCAGGAACTTGCGTCGCTTGACGGTGGGGTGCCTCCGTTGACAATCCTCGCTAGCCGGCGGAGCGAGAATAGTTCGAAGCTAGAGCTTCCGTCGCTCAACGCTCTACCTCCGCGAGCATGGTGCGGAGCTGGTCCATGACCTCGTTGAGGTCGCGGTCGATCTCCTCGAGCGGGCGCGGCGGTACGTACTTGTAGAAGTGGCGGGTGAAGGGAATCTCCGCGCCCTCCTTGGTCTTCGAGTGGTCGACCCAGGCGTCGGCCACGAAGGGGAGCACCTCGCGGGCCACGTACTCGTCGACATCCTCGTTCCACGGCACGTTCTCGGTGTCGCGCAGCGAGGTATCGGGCTCGGGCTTGCCCTTCGCATCGGTGCAGACCTCGGCGGTGTCGTCCTGCTCGCCGAGCGCCGTCGTGATCGCCTTCAGCAGCGGTGCCGGCAACAGCATCCGGCCCTTGACTGCTTGCTTGAGCGCCTGCTGGAACTCGCCACGGTTCTTCCAGACCTGCTCCGCCCCCAGGGCGACGAGCGCGTCGCGCAGTATCTGCGCATCCGCCTCGTTCAGCTTCTTGACGGGGCGCGTCTCGAACACCGCGTCGATGCGCTCGGGCGTGGCCTGCCAGTTGAGCTTGAGCGGCCGCTCGACCGTGATCGTGCGGTAGAGGAAGTCGTCGTTGCTGAAGATCTTCGAGTGCTCGGTCTCCTTGAACTCGGCATAGAGCCGCACGATGCGCGCGATGTCGCCGCGCGAGAGCTCGTTGCGCTTCGAGCCGAGGCCCTTACGCAGCTTCACGAAGAACTCGCGCCCGTCGATGAGCTGCACCTTGCCCGTGCGTTCGGCGTCCTTGCGGTTGCTGAGCACCCAGATGTACGTCGAGATGCCCGTGTTGTAGAACATGTCTTTCGGCAGGCCGACGATGGCTTCGACGAGGTCGTTGTCGAGCAGCCACTTGCGAATGTTCGACTCGCCGCCGCCCGCCCCGCCCGAGAACAGCGGCGAGCCGTTGAGCACAATGCCGACGCGCGAGCCGCCGTCTTCGGGGCGGCGCATCTTGCTGACGAGGTGCAAGAGGAACAGCATGGCGCCGTCACTCACCGCGGGCGTGCCGGGGCCGAAGCGGCCGGCGAAGCCGAGGCGGGCGTGCTCGTCGTCGATGAAGGCGCGCTGGTCCTTCCAATCCACGCCGAAGGGCGGGTTCGAGAGGCCGTAGTCGAACTTCTTGTCTTCGAACTGGTC
The DNA here is from genome assembly GCF_014904065.1 of Gulosibacter sediminis. Lineage (GTDB taxonomy): Bacteria > Actinomycetota > Actinomycetes > Actinomycetales > Microbacteriaceae > Gulosibacter > Gulosibacter sediminis. The sequence continues at coordinate 60,146 of NZ_JACXJG010000004.1, forward strand.
CTCGGTGAGGGTGTCGCCGAGGCGAATGTTGTCGACGTCCTGGCCCTTGATCACCATGTCGGCCTTGCAGATGGCGTAGGAGTAGTCGTTGTAATCCTGGCCGTAGAGGCTCAGCTGAATGCCCGGGTTCGCGCGGCGCAGGTACTCGNTGCCGCCCGTGCCCGCCGTCGGGTCGTAGATCGAGCGAACGACGCCCGAGCGCGACAGCGCGTCGTCGTCGAGCGCGAACAGCAGCTCGACCATGAGCGAGATCACCTCGCGCGGGGTGTAGTGGTCGCCCGCCGTCTCGTTCGACTTCTCGTTTGCCCAGCGGATCAGCTCCTCAAAAATGAGGCCCATGTCGATATTGCTGACGCGGTCGGGGTGGAAGTCGGCGTGCGCGAACTTTTCGGTCACCGCGAAGAGTTTGTTTTTCTCGGCGAGCTTGTTCAGCGTCGTTTCGAATTCGAAGCGGTCGAAGATATCGCGCACGTTGGTGGAGAACCCGGCGATATACGCGGCGATGTTTTGGCGCAGGTCGTTCGGGTCGGCGATGAGCTTTGCCATGTCGAACGGGCTCATGTTGTAGAACTCCTGGCCCGACGCCTTCGTGAGCTCCATGTGGCGCAGAATCTCGGGCACGTTGCCGAGGCTCTCGGCGAGCGCGAGCACGTCCTGCTTCGTCGCCGCGAGCACCGCATCCAGGCGCCGCAGCACCGTGAAGGGCAGCACGACCTGGCCGTATTCGGCCGGCTTGAACGGGCCACGCAGCGACTCGGCAATACTCCAAATGAAATTCACGTGATTGACCACAGGCGAACGCGTTCCTTCTTCACAACTGGCGGCGCGGGGGAAGTGCCGATGTTTCTATCTTGCCGCACGCCAGCGACACGGAATTTCGGTTCGCGCGTTGTTTAGGACGCGAGGCGCAGCGGCGTCGCGAGGTCGCCGCGCGCATCCGCCTCGACTTCGACCGCGTCGGCACCGAGCCAGCGGGCCATCGTCGCGAGCTCCTCGGCGAGGTTCGCGACCACCACATCCGCGCGCGGCCAGGTCTTCGCGGCCAGCGCATCCGGCTGTTCGGCGAACGCCGAGCGCACAAGCAGCACACCGCGCGCGCGGTCGTGCTTGAGGTCGACGCGGGCGACGAGGTGTTCACCGAGCAGGAACGGCAGCACGTAGTAGCCGTGCACGCGCTTGGCCGCTGGCGTGTAGATCTCGATGCGGTAGTGCATGCCGAACAGCTCGAGCAGGCGCCGGCGCTCAAACACGAGCGGGTCGAACGGCACGAGCAGCGCCCGCGCGTCGGTGCGGCGGGGGATGCGCGCGCCGGCCGCGAGCCAAACCTCGCGATCCCAGCCGCGCACGGTCACGGGCTCGAGCTCGCCAAGTTCGACGAGCTCGGCGATGGCCTGCTTCGTGCTCGCGGTCTCGAGACGGAAGTAGTCGGCGAGGCAGCGGAGCGAGCCCACGCCATGCGCCTGGGCCGAGATACGTACGAGCTCGCGCACCGCATCCNGCACGCTCGGGCTTGTCTTGCGCCGCGATGGCCGGCGGCAGCACGCGCTCGGTGAGGTCGTAGACGCGCTCGAACTGTGCGTTGCGGCGGGTCGAGGTGACGACACCCTCGTCAAAGAGGATCTCGAGGGCGACCTTCGCGCCGCTCCATGACCAGCCCCAGCCGTCGCTCGGCCGTTCGGCGTGCGCCTCGTCGACGTAGCGCTCGAGTTCGCGGTTGGTGATCGGGCCGTGCTCCGCGACGATGCCGCGCACGAGCTCCATGATGCCCGGATGCTTCGCCTCGACGTTCGCGGCGTTCATGCTGCCCCAGTTGCGGCGCTTCCAGGTGAGTAGCGGATAGGTCGCGGCCGGCACGTAGGTCGCTTCGTGCGCCCAGGTTTCCATGAGGCGATGCGGCGCCTCGCCCGTGGCTCGGTCGACGAGCGCGGTGTCGTACGGGCCGAGGCGCGAGTAGAGGGGGAGGAGGTGGGCGCGGGTGAGCACGTTGACCGAGTCGATCTGCAGCAGTCCGATGCGGTCGAGCACGCCGGTGAGCTGCCGCATCGTCACGGTGTCGGGGCGCGGGCGATCGAGCCCCTGCGCGGCGATGGCGACGCGGCGCGCCTGGGCGAGAGTCAGGGTGCGGGTCACCCCGCTGACGCTAGTCACCCAGCCTGGGCGCGTCAACGCGCCGCCCGCTCGGCGTGCGCCTTTGCCCGCCGAGTGTCCCCAAGATCCCAC
>NZ_JACXJG010000004.1:62400-62482 GCF_014904065.1 Gulosibacter sediminis
AATCTGGGATATCGGGAACACCCTGTGGCGGTGCCGAACCCGCGAGCGTGGCCCGGCCAATCGAGTGTCCCCAAGATCCCAC
>NZ_JACXJG010000004.1:62528-62725 GCF_014904065.1 Gulosibacter sediminis
GAACTGGGATATCGGGGACCCTCTGTGTCGTGACGTCTGCGTGGTGGCGGGAATCGGGTGGGTGTCGCTGCTGGGAGGGCACCCTCGCCGCAAAGTGAGTTCAATTTTCGGTTTTTCGCGCGATATTCCGTAATTTCGACTCACTTTGTCGTGACCATGACGGGATGCGCGGGCGTGGCCGGATGCGCGGGCTCGGC
>NZ_JACXJG010000004.1:63062-70647 GCF_014904065.1 Gulosibacter sediminis
CGGTTCATCTCACACAGGCGCACCTACCCAGCCCCACCTCCCCCAGGAAAACGAAGGATGCCCGCGGGCCAAGCCCACGAGCATCCTTCACTTAACCGCTCAACCCAGCGATCAACCGCAAACTACCGCGCGGTCGACCCCCACGTCTTCGAGGCGCCGGCCTCGTCGATGCGCTGGGGCACGCCCCACGGGTTCGAGCTCTGCAGCGGGGCCGGGAGCAGGGCATCCGGCATCGACTGGAATGCGACCGGGCGCAGGAAGCGACCGATTGCCGCGGTGCCCACCGAGGTCGACGAGTCGTTCGTCGTCGCGGGCCACGGGCCACCGTGCTGCTGCGCGTAGGTCACGGCGACACCGGTCGGCCAGCCGCCGCACAGGATGCGGCCCGAGACCTGGCGCAGGGCCCGCACGAGCGACGTGAGCTCGTCGCTCTCCTCGCCCTCAGCAGCCTGGATGGTCGTGGTGAGCGAACCGGTGAAGAACTCGTTGACGAGCGCGGCGTAGTCGGTGCCTGCGGGTACCTCAACGAGCACCGAGAACGGGCCGAACACCTCGGCGAGGATTGCCTCGCGACCGGCACGGAAGTCGTCGAGCGAGACGGCGACGATGGTCGGGGTGGTCCAACCCTGCTTGTCGTCGTCGACGCGCGACGAACCTTCGGTGATGACGCGCACGCCGTTGGCGGCGAGCACCTCGTCGCGCCGCTTGTTGTAGCCGCGGGTGATGCCCGGGTTGAGCAGGCGCTGCTCGCCGGTCGACTCGTTTGCCGCGGCGAACGCGGCGACGAGCTGCTCGTCGAGGCCGTGGCCTTCGGGCAGGAACACGAAGCCGGGCTTCGTGCAGAGCTGGCCGGCCGAGCCCGAGATCGAGGTGGCGAAGCCGCTCACGATGTCGTCGGCGCGGGTGTCGAGGGCGGCCTGGGTGACGAACACGGGGTTTGTGGAGCCGAGCTCACCGTAGAAGGGGATTGGCTGCGGGCGCGCGGCCGCGATGTCGGCGAGCAGGCGGCCGACGTACTCCGAACCAGTGAAGGCACCGGCCTGGATGCGCGGGTCCTTGAGCACCGCGGTGCCGTTCTCCTGGCCGCTGAACACGGCGAAGACGCCGTCGGGTAGGCCGGCACCCTTGAGCGCCGCGGCGACGATCTCGCCCGTACGCACCGAGAGCTTCGGGTGGCCCGAGTGCGACTTCAGCAGCACGGGGTTACCGGCGGCGAGGGCCGCGGCGGTGTCGCCACCGGCGACCGAGAAGGCGAACGGGAAGTTCGAGGCCGCGAACACGACGGTCGGGCCGACGGGCTGCAGTACGCGGCGCAGGTCGGGGCGCACGCCGAGGGCGTAGTCGGTGTCGAGGTAGTCGATGCGGGCATCGAGGTAGGCACCGTCGACGATGACGTCGGCGAACAGGCGCAACTGCACCGCGGTGCGGTTGAGCTCGCCGCGAAGGCGACCCTCCGAGAGACCGGTTTCTTCCTGGGCGATCGCGACGAGTTCGTCGGCGTTCGCGTCGAGCGCGTCAGCGGCGGCGAGGAGCGCGGCGCCGCGCTCCNTCGGGTTCGTGTCGGCGTAGGCAAGTGCGGCCGCGTCGGCGGCGGCAACGAGCGCCTCGATCTCGGGGTCGAGCTCTTGAATCAACGGGCTGTTGGTGTGCGGTGTAGTCATTAGCATCATCCCTGAAACTCGTGCTGCTGCCTGCGTGCATCAGCTCGGTGGCGGGCGCAAAAAAAGCGCGCAGCAGCCGCCTGCCGAACGTCCACGAAGCCTATCGCGCGAGGCCTTCCCGAAACCCGAAATCGTTGCGCTGTAGGCGATCGGTGGGCCATCCGCATTGACGAATGCACGAAGTGGCACGATCCGCGGCCGAATCCTTGTGTGAAGGCACGAAGACAACACGGACAATGTCCAATTATGGTTGTCGCCGGGTCCCGGTCCGAGCGTTACACGGCACGATTCGGCTCGGGGCCGAACACGTTCACGCACGGATGCGCCGGCAGAGTTGCCGAGGCCCGTGCAGCACCGCCGGGCTAGGGTGGAGACCGCTATGACAGCTTCACCGGTGCACTTTGACCAGCGCGGCCACCTCGGCCTCATCACCCTGAACCGCCCGAGGCAGCTCAATGCCCTCTCGTTCGAGATGTTGCAGCTCATCGACGCGCAGGTGGATGCGTGGCTCGCCGACCCGAGCATCCGCCAGCTCGCGCTCACGGGCGCGGGGGAGCGCGCCCTCTGCGCCGGCGGCGACATCGCCGAGTCGCGCCTGGCGCTCGAGGCGGGCAACCCGCAGCTGTTCTACGACTTTCTCGCGCTCGAGTATCGGCTCGACGTGAAGCTCAACGAATTGCCGATGCCGTACGTGACGCTGCTCGACGGCATCACCTTCGGCGGCGGCATCGGCCTCAGCGCCCACGCCTCGCACCGCATCGTCACCGAGCGCAGCCGCCTCAGCATGCCCGAGGTGCGCATCGGTTTTCTGCCCGACGTCGGCGGCAGCTGGCGGCTCGCCGAGATGCCCGGCGAGGTGGGGATGCACGTTGCGCTCACCGCGGGCACGTTCGGCGCGGGCGACGCGATCGCCGGTGGATTCGCCGACGCGTTCGTGCCGTCGGCGCGGCTCGGGGAGCTGCTCGAGGCGCTCGAGNGAGGCTGCCGACGAGGCGGTCGCTCGCCTCGCAGAGCCCGCGCCGGAACCGGAGGTGCTGGCGCAGCGCGACTGGATCGACGTCGTCTACCGGCACGAGCGCGTTGCCGACATTTTGGCCGAGTTGGATGCGCTGGCCGCGGCGGGGCAGGCGGCCGCGGGCGAGGCCGCCGCGAGCATCCGGCAGATGTCGCCGACGTCGCTCGAGGTGACCGCACGCCTGCTGCGGGATGCGCGGGCCGAGCCGGGCCTGCGGGCCGCGGTCGCGCGCGAGTACCGGGTGGGGATGCACCTTGCGACGGCGCCCGACTTCGCCGAGGGCGTGCGGGCGCGCGTCGTTGACAAGGACAACGATCCGCAGTGGCAGCCGCCGCGGCTCGAGGACGTCGACCCGGCCGAGATCTCGCGCATGTTCGAGACCGACGCGACCGCCGCGCTGTTCGGGTAGGAGGGCGGGGTCGGCCTGGAGCGCACCGTGCAGCCCGGTGTCGGTGGAGGCAGGCACAATAGAAACTGAACGGCCCGCGCTTCGGGCCCACACGTCGCAACGCCGCGGGTTCGCTCGCGGCCGAGATTCGAGGAGCACTCTCATGGCCGCACTCGTGGCGGGGTACGCCCGCACTCCCTTTACCCGGTTCACCGGCAAGCTCGCGGCGCAGCCCGCCACCGTGCTCGGCGCGCACGCCGCGAAGGCNCGCTCGAGCGCGCGGGCGTCAGCCCCGACGAGGTCGACCTCGTCGTCGCCGGCCAGGTGCTGCAGGCCGGCGCGGGCCAGAACCCGGCCCGCCAGAGCTCAGTCGGTGCGGGCATTTCGATGAATGTGCCGGCCATCACGATCAACGCAGTGTGCCTCTCGGGCACTGAGGCGGTGTCGCAGGCCGCGCGCGTCATCGCGGCGGGCGAGGCTGACGTCGTCGTCGCCATCGGGCAGGAGTCGATGTCGCTCGCCCCGCACGTCGCGCCGCTGCGCGCCGGCGTGAAGTACGGCCCCGCGACCTTCATCGACACCGTCGACCACGACGGCCTCTCGGACGCCTTCGACCAGGTCGCGATGGGCGCGCTCACCGAAGAAGGCAACGTGCCGCTCGGGCTCACCCGCGAAGAGCAGGACGCGTTCTCGGCGACCTCGCACCAGCGCGCGGCGGCCTCGGCCGAGTTCTTCGCCGGCGAGATCGCGCCGTTCACGGTGACTTCGCGCAAGGGCGACACCGTCATCGACGCCGACGACGGCGTGCGCCCTGAAACGACGACCGAGTCGCTCGCTGGCCTGCGCCCGGCGTTCACGAAGGATGGCACGATCACCGCCGGCAACGCCTCGCAGATCACCGACGGCGCCGCCGCGCTCGTCATCGTGAGCGAGGCCGCCGCCGAACGGCTCGGCCTCACGCCGCTCGCGCGCATCGAGGCGACCGCGTTCGTCGCCGGCCCCGACAACCACCTCCACTCGCAGCCCGCGCGCGCGATCTCGGCCGCGCTCGCGAAGATCGACGCAGCCAGCGCATCCGACCTCGCGGCCGTCGAGATCAACGAGGCCTTCGCGGCCGTCGGCGTGCAGTCGGCGCGCGACCTCGGCATCGACCTCGAGGTGGTCAACCAGCACGGCGGGGCGATCGCGCTCGGCCACCCGATCGGTGCATCCGGCGCCCGCATCGTCGGCACCCTCGCGCGCCAGCTGCAGACCGCCGGCGCGGGCTCGCTCGGCGCCGTCGGCATCTGCGGTGGCGGCGGGCAGGGCAGCGCGGTCGTGCTGCGCGCGCTCTAGCCTGGGCACACGAAAGCGGGCCGGGCGACGCGTTGCGCGTCACCCGGCCCGCTGTGCGTGGGGCTGCCTGGTTACGGGCAGGTCACCGTGAACTCGAAGGGCACGGTGGCGATGTTCGTCGGGTCCTCGAGGTTCGTCGAGAGGCCCTCGCCCGTGATCGTGTAGGTGCTGCCGTCGACGGTCGCCTCGGCCGAGCCCTGGCCGGTGCCCGCGGCGTAGCCGACGGTGTTGCCGTCGGCGTCGACGAGGCCGAGCGACTCAACGGTGGCGTCGTCAGCGCTCGAGAGCACGACGCCGAGGGCCTGGCCCGACGCGGCGTCGAGGTCGGGCGAGGCGACCGAGATCGCGAAGCCCAGCTCCGAGTCGGCGCAGGTGACGGTCGCGTCGCCGAATTCGACCGACTGGCCGTCGACCGTGAGCGAGAAGTCGCCCGAGCCGCTGCTCGCGCCGTCTTCCTCGGCTGCCGAGTCTTCGCTCGTCGTGTCTTCCGACTCGTTGCTGCCGGTGTCGCTCGAGTCCTGGTTGCTGTCGGTGGCCGGCTCGTCGGCGTCGCCGCCACCGCAGGCGGTCAGGGTCGCGAGCAGCGAGGCTGCGGCGACGAGAGAGATGAGGTGCTTGCGGTTCATTGCAGTGCCTTTCTGACGGCCGCGCAGGTCGTTGCGGGGCGCTGCTTGGATGCTATTTGCGCGGCACCAGCCCGCGATAGCGCTGGTCGTCGATCTCAGCCCGACGGCCGACGACACGTGCTGCTCGGGGCTGGCGCCACTCGCATCGCTTAGTAGCTTGCGCGCTCACCCCGGCCCGTTGCGCCCGCGCGGGAGTGGATGAACGTATCGGCGAGCTTCTCGGATGCGCGGGCCAGCAGCGAGACATCGGCCGCGACGAGGATGAAGTCCATGCCGTCGTCGAGGTAGCCGAGCGCGACCTGCTGGTCGAACGCGTTAATACCGACCGGCTTCCCGGCCGCGCGGGCGGCCGCGATCGCCGAGCGCACCCCGGCCAGCACATCCGGATGCGTCTGCTGGCCGATGAAACCCATCGAAGCAGCGAGGTCGCTCGGGCCGATGAAGATGCCGTCGACGCCGTCGGTGTTCACGATTGCCTCGACGTTGTCGACCGCGTCGGCCGACTCGATCTGCACAAACAGCGACACGAGCTCGTCGTTCGCGCGCTTCAGGTAGCTGTCGACGCGGTTCCAGCGGCCCCCGCGCGAGAGGGCGGCGCCGACGCCGCGCACGCCAGCGGGCGGGTAGCGCACCGCGCGAACCGCGGCAGCCGCATCCTCGCCCGAATTCACCATCGGCACGAGCAGGTTCTGCGCGCCGAGGTCGAGGTACTGCTTGATGATGACCTCGTTGTTCACGGGCACGCGCACGACCGGGGTGGCCGGGTAGGCGGCGAGGATCTGCAGCTGGGTCTGGATCGACTCGAGCGAGAGCGGGGCGTGCTCGCCGTCGATGAGAACCCAGTCGAGGCCCGAGCCGGCCGCGATCTCGGCGTTCACTGTCGAGCCCGAGCAGAGCCACATGCCGGCGAGGCCGCGGTCGGCGTCAGCGAGGCGCTGCGCGAAGGTGGGAGGAAGCTCTAGAGAAAACGACATGAAATGGTGCCCATCTTTCCGTAATCGCACACGACGGAGTCGCCGCGCTCGACCCACATGGGGCGGGTGAACGAGCCGGCGAGGATGATTTCGCCCGCCTCGAGGCGCGAGCCGTGCTGGTGGAACTTGTTCGCGAGCCAGGCGACGCCGGTGGCGGGGTGGTTGAGCACGCCCGCGGCGACGCCGGTCTCTTCGATGGTCTCGTTCTTGTAGAGGAGCGCCGAGACCCAGCGCAGGTCGATCTCGTCGGGGCGCATCGGCACGCCGCCGAGCACCATGCCGCCGTAGGCCGCGTTGTCCGAGATGGTGTCGACGATCGTGCGGCCCTCCATCTCGATGTGCGAGTTGAGTACCTCAAGTGCGGGGGTAACGAACTCGGTGGCGCGGATCACGTCGAAGAGCGAGCAGTTCGGGCCCTCGAGTGGTGCCTTGAGCACGAACGCGAGCTCGACCTCGATGCGCACGTTGGTGAACTGGTCGAAGTCGATGACCGAGCCGTTTTCGTAGACGGTGTCGTCGAACATGACACCGTAGTCGGGCTCGGTGATGCCGGTGGCGGCCTGCATCGCCTTCGAGGTGAGGCCGATCTTGCGCCCGACGAGCTTGCGGCCGGCGGCGACCTGGCTGTCGCGCCAGACGCCCTGGATTGCGTAGGAGTCCTCGACGGTCGCGTCGGAGTAGCGGGCGGTGATGCGCGGGATCACCGTGTGAGTGCGCTCGGCGTCGGCGAGCTCCTCGGCAATCTTTCTGATGTCGTCATTGGCAAGCATGCGCCGATCATATTTGATTTGCCTCCGCCCAGCCCGAATGCCCTCTCACGGTTCCCGCCCTTGCCCTCCAACGGTTGAGTGGTCGTTTTTTGNCTAGTTGGCGGGGTAGCGCCAGGATGCGGTGGTGGGGTCGGTGCCGTAGGCGTCGGATGCGGTGGCCGGGTCGTCCCAGCCCGGGTCGTTGCCGAGTTGGAGGCAGTCTTCGACGCGGCCGGATGCGCCGGCGATCGTCACCTCGAGCACCTGCGCGCCGCGCTCGCAGCGGCCGTTCGACTGCCACGAGAGCTCGATCGTCGCCGATTCGTTGGGGCCGATCGTCGGGGCGGATGCGGATCCGGGCGAAGCCTCCCACTCGACGTCGATCTCGACGCCGTCGAGCGTCTCCGTCGCGAACGTCGGCGGCTCGCTCAGCGTGACCGGCGCATCCGAGCAGTTGAGTACCTCGACGCCGAGATACCGGCTGCCCGTCGCGGCATCGACGATGCCGAAGCCAATCGCGAGCTGGCTCGTGCCGTCGCAGCTCGCCGGTATCGCGGATTCGCGATGCGTCACCCAGCCCTCAAGCGGCCCGGACGGCTGCTCGGATGCGCCACTCGAGTCGGCCTCGCCGGCCNGCGGATGCGCTGGCCCCGTCGACGCTGTCGGGTGCCCCGGCGGTCTCGCCAACATCCGCCTCGGGGATGCGCGACCCGGCCGTGCTCGCGCACGCGGCCAACAGCGCCACGGCCGCCGCGCATCCGGCCGCCGCCCGCATCCCTCGCCATCTCCCCACGCCCCCATCCTCTTCGAAAACAGCGTTGAGTGGTCGTTTTTTGT
>NZ_JACXJG010000004.1:70762-70933 GCF_014904065.1 Gulosibacter sediminis
GTGAGGCGGAATAACTACAAAAAACGACCACTCNAGTTCGTGGGGCGGCCAGTCACAATGGCAACCGCTGCGGCAAGCCAGCCAGGCACGCGGGCAACCGCTGTGGCAAGCCGGCCAGGCACGCGGGCAACGGGTCTGCTGCATGGTTAAGTGACATCTGATCTGGCTTGC
>NZ_JACXJG010000004.1:70986-71057 GCF_014904065.1 Gulosibacter sediminis
GGTGAGGGTGGGCCTGGAAGGATGGCATTGTGCCTAAGCCCTACCCGAAAGAGTTCCGTGACGACGTGGTC
>NZ_JACXJG010000004.1:71347-71487 GCF_014904065.1 Gulosibacter sediminis
GAGACTTCGGCGTCCACCCGATGACACTGCAAAAGTGGATGCGTCGTGCCGATATCGATGAGGGGGTGAAGCCGGGCCAGTCCCGAGCGGAGGCGGCGGAGATCCGCGAGTTGCGGAAACGGAACCGGCTGCTGGAGCAG
>NZ_JACXJG010000004.1:71562-71654 GCF_014904065.1 Gulosibacter sediminis
CAGGCGGGCGGCAGCGTATCTGTCGCAGGCGAACTTGCCGGGAAAAGGTTCTACCCNATGCAGGGATCCCTGTGACGGTGACGTGCCGGGTC
>NZ_JACXJG010000004.1:71694-72227 GCF_014904065.1 Gulosibacter sediminis
AGCTCTCCCGCCAGCCTTACTATCGGTGGCTGCAGAATCCCATCACCCCAAGCGAGGTCGTCGGGCGGTGATGAACGCGCTGACGACGATGCAGTCGAGCTTCCGCGGGTTGGTGATTACCTCGCGCACGCGGGTGTGGACGACGATCGTGTGCGGTTCGGTCGCGACGCTCATCGCGGTTCTCGGGCAGGGCGACTTCATGACGATGTTCGAGAGCTTCTTGACGCTGCTGCTCTACGTGCTGATTCCGTGGTCGGCGATCAACCTCACCGACTACTTCGTTGTGCGCAAGGGCGAGTATGACATCAGCGCGCTGTTCGACCGCGACGGCAAGTACGGCCGCTGGAACCCGGTGGGCCTGTCGACCTATGCGATCGGCCTGCTCGCGCAGGTGCCGTTCATGGTGACGCCGCTGTTCACGGGCCCGCTCGCCGAGCCGCTCCAGTTCATCGACATCGCCTGGCTCGTCGGCTTCGCCGTCACCGTCGTCGCGTACCTCATCATCGTCCGCCTCTTCGGCGACGGCACCCGCG
>NZ_JACXJG010000040.1 GCF_014904065.1 Gulosibacter sediminis
AACTATAGGAGCATCAACGCGCTGATGGAATCGATCAACGGCCTGTACAAAGCCGAATGCGTCCGCACCACCGTCTTCCACGACGGCCCGTACAAGACCATCACCGACGTCGAATACGCGACCGCTGGCTGGGTCGACTGGTACAACCACCGACGGCTCCACGGTAGCCTCGGAATGGTCAGCCCCGACGAATACGAGGCGGCCTACTACACGGCACTCACCCGAGCGCCGATCCCCGCATAGCAGCGGCACAGAACCCGGGACGGTTCATCTCGGTGAGAGTCATACCTGCAGTCCTACGCGGCCGCCGACTGGCACGGTATAGCTCCTCACAGAACTCATGCGCGCCTACCGGCCGGTCTTAACGGCCCTGGAAAAACCTGCCCGTGGCCCTCGTCGGACGCATGCACTCAGGCTTGACGGGGTGTCGCGTGAGGGGAATGTCAGAGTCGCGCGGTTCCTCGTATGGGCTCCGTTAGGACGCCTGTATCACGGTGGTCGGCGGGTGTTTGATCGGGAGTTGCACCCGCATCTCGGGTTGCGCGGCTAGTAGTCCTGCTGTCGCTTTTGTCCGAATGGAGCTTGTCTTGCTTGACATCGTCTACGTGCTGGGCGTGATCGTCCTGTTCGTGGCTGTCGGCCTCGTGGGGAAGGCGGTGGAGAAGCTGTGATCGTATTCGAGCTCCTCGCTGCCGGTCTCGCCATCGCCGCAGTCGTCTATCTTGTGTTCGCCCTCGTGAAGCCGGAGCGTTTCTGATGGAGTGGGGCCTTCTCATCGCGGGCGTCGCCACGCTCGCCCTCGCCCTCGGTCTGCTGTATCGCCCCGTCGGGGATTACATGGCCTGGACCTTTACGACACGAAAGGACTGGGGTGTCGAGCGCGGCATCTACAAGGTCATCGGTGTCGATCCGAAGCAGGAGCAGTCTTGGCAGGCGTATCTGCGATCGGTGCTGTACTTCTCGATCGTCGGCGTGCTTCTGCTTTTCTTACTGCAACGCACCCAGCAGTGGTTGCCGTACTCCCTCGGTAACGAGAACGTCGAATCGGGGGTCGCGTTTAACACGGCGATCTCGTTTGTGACGAACACGAACTGGCAGGCGTATTCGGGTGAGGCGCTGTCCTACACTGTCCAGTTCGCTGGTCTCGCCGTGCAGAACTTCGTGTCGGCGGCGACCGGCATCGCTGTCGCGATCGCCCTCGTGCGTGGTTTCGCTTACCGGAGGTCGGGGACGATCGGCAACTTCTGGGTCGACCTCGTCCGCGGCACGTTCCGCATCCTGCTGCCGCTGTCGATCGTTGCAGCGATCGTTCTGATCGCCGGCGGTGTCGTGCAGAACTTCAACGGATACGTTGATGTGACCACAATCACCGGGGGCACGCAGACGATCCCGGGTGGCCCGGTCGCTTCCCAGGAAGCGATCAAGGAACTGGGCACGAACGGCGGTGGCTTCTACAACGCCAACGCTTCGCACCCGTTCGAGAACCCGACCGGCTGGACCAGCCTGTTCCAGTGCTTCCTGATCCTGCTGATCCCGTTCTCTCTTCCCCGTGCGTTCGGGAAGATCGTGGGCGACAACCGTCAGGGATACGCGATCCTCGCCGTCATGGGCACCCTCTACCTTGCCTCGACGTTCACGCTCGCCGTGTTCGAGTTCGCCGGCCGCGGCACCGCGCCCGAACTCGCCGGCGCGGCGATGGAAGGCAAGGAAACCCGCTTCGGCCTGGTGCAGTCCGTCATCTACGCCTCGACGACCACGCTGACTTCGACTGGGTCGGTGAACTCGATGCACGACTCTTACACTGCTCTTGGCGGAATGATGCCGATGCTGAACATGCTGCTGGGCGAGATCGCACCGGGTGGTGTGGGCGCAGGCCTGTACGGAATGCTGATCATCGCGGTGATTGCCGTGTTCGTCGCAGGGCTTCTCGTGGGCCGCACGCCGGAGTACCTGGGCAAGAAGATCGGCCCTCGTGAGATGAAGCTCGCGAGCATGTACATCCTCGTGATGCCGATCCTCGTTCTCGGCGGTGTGGCACTCAGCTTCGCGATCCCCGCATTGCGGAGCAGCATCGTCGATGAGTCGCTTGCGAATACCGGATCGCACGGTCTGTCTGAGGTGATCTACGCGTTTGCCTCCGCGTCGAACAACAACGGGTCTGCGTTCGCGGGTTTGACGGCCAGCACTCCGTGGCTGACCGCCGCACTCGGCGTCGCGATGCTGCTGGGCCGGTTCCTGCCGATCGCTCTCGTCCTGGCGCTGGCCGGGTCGCTGGCCGCGCAGGACAAGGTCCCCGCCACGGCTGGCACGCTGCCGACACACCGCCCACTGTTCGTCGGCCTCACGGTCGGCACCGCGGTCCTGGTGACCGCACTCGTCTTCTTCCCCGTTCTCACGCTGGGTCCCCTGGCGGAAGGGCTGCTGTAAACCATGTCCACCATCACTCACACCCCGTCATCCCCAGAAACAGCGAAGCAGCCCGCAACGGCTGCTCCGCGAAAGACCCTCACCTGGGCGCACGTGCGCGCAGCGCTCCCCGGAGCACTGCGTAAGCTCAACCCTCGCGATCAGTGGCGCAACCCCGTCATGTTCATCGTTTGGGTCGGCGCCGCCCTCACGACACTGCTGGCGATCACCGAACCGTTCCTCGGCGGTCCCGCCGCCTCCGGTGGCACCAGCGTCCCGTGGTCGTTCACCTGGATCATCGCCGTCTGGCTGTGGCTGACCGTCGTGTTCGCGAACCTCGCCGAGTCGATCGCGGAAGGCCGTGGCAAAGCGCAGGCAGACACGCTGCGCAAAACCCGCACCAGCACCACGGCGCATCGTCTCGTCAGCTACCACCCGACTACGGATGCGCCGGCGGAGGAAGCCCTCATCAAAGATGTGTCATCGGCCGATCTACGTCTCGGAGACATCGTTGTTGTCTCGGCCGGAGAGCTGATCCCCGGTGACGGCGACATCGTCTGGGGCATCGCAAGCGTGGACGAATCCGCCATCACCGGCGAGTCCGCACCCGTAGTCCGTGAGTCCGGGGGTGACCGCTCCGCAGTCACCGGCGGCACCCGTGTGCTGTCGGACCGGATCGTAGTGCGCATCACCTCCAAGCCGGGCGAGACGTTCGTGGACCGGATGATCGCGCTCGTTGAAGGTGCCGCCCGCCAGCGCACCCCGAACGAGATCGCGCTGAACATCCTGCTCGCGTCGTTGTCGATCGTGTTCGTCGTCGTCGCGCTCACTCTCAACCCGATCGCGTCCTACCCGGCGAGCCCGGCGAGCATCACCGTCTTGGTCGCGCTGCTGGTCTGCCTCATCCCGACAACGATCGGCGCGTTGCTCTCGGCCATCGGCATCGCAGGGATGGATCGGCTGGTGCAGCGCAATGTGCTCGCGATGTCCGGACGTGCGGTCGAAGCAGCCGGTGACGTGACGACCCTGCTGCTGGACAAGACCGGCACCATCACCTACGGAAACCGCCGCGCCAGCGCCTTCGTCCGCCTCGACGGGGTCCGTGAACAGGAACTCATCGAAGCCGCCGCCCTATCCTCACTCGCCGACCCGACCCCTGAAGGCAAGTCCATCGTCGAACTCGCTCACTCCGAGGGCATCGACGTGACGACCGACCCTCGTGGTGAGATCGTGCCGTTCACCGCGCAGACCCGCATGTCGGGACTCGACTTGTCCGACGGCACGCAGATCCGCAAGGGCGCCGGGAGCGCGATCGTCGGCTGGCTCGAGGAGGACGGAGCGCGGCTGCCCAGCAGCGAACTGGCCGAACTCGACGAGCACGTCGAGCACATCTCCCAGTCCGGCGGAACCCCCCTGGTCGTCGCCGTGAAGTCCGCAAACGGGACGCGCCGGGTCCTCGGCGTCGTCCATCTCAAGGACATCGTGAAGGAAGGACTGACCGAGAGGTTCGCGGAACTGCGCGCAATGGGCATCCGCACCGTGATGGTGACCGGTGACAATCCGCTCACCGCCGCGGCGATCGCCAAGGAAGCCGGCGTCGACGACTTCCTCGCCGAGGCGACCCCGGAGCAGAAACTCGCCTACATCCGCAAGGAGCAGGAGGGCGGCAACCTCGTCGCGATGACCGGTGACGGCACCAACGACGCCCCCGCGCTCGCNAGACGTCGGCGTCGCGATGAACACGGGCACGTCGGCGGCGAAAGAGGCCGGCAACATGGTCGATCTCGACTCCGACCCGACCAAACTCATCGACATCGTCGCCATCGGCAAGCAACTGCTCATCACCCGGGGAGCGCTCACCACGTTCTCGATCGCCAACGACATCGCGAAATACTTCGCGATCATCCCCGCGATCTTCATGGGCGTGTTCCCGCAACTCGCGGCGCTGAACATCATGGGGCTGCACTCACCGGCATCCGCCGTGCTGTCCGCGGTGATCTTCAACGCGATCGTGATCGTCTTCCTCGTTCCTCTCGCCCTGCGCGGCGTGAAGTACAGGCCGATGAATGCATCGAAGATCCTCGGCCGCAACCTTGCCGTCTACGGCTTGGGCGGCATCATCACCCCCTTCATCGGCATCTGGCTCATCGACCTGCTCGTGCGCCTGATCCCCGGCTTCTGACACCTTCGAAAAGGAACACACATCATGAACACTGCCACCCGCAGTGGCGGACGCACCTTGTGGGTCGCCACCCGCGCCCTGCTCATGTTCACCGTCGTCCTCGGAATCGGCTACACCCTGCTGATCACCGGGATCGGGCAGCTCGCCTTTCCCGCGCAAGCGAACGGAGCCCCGCTGACCACGAAAGATGGAGACGACGTCGGCTCGTCGCTGATCGGACAATCGTTCACCGACGAGGACGGGAACCCGCTGCCGGAATACTTCCAGAGCAGGCCCTCGGCGGCCGGTGACGGGTACGACGGCACCTCCTCCTCCGGTACCAACCAGGGACCCGAGAACGAGGACCTCATCGCCGTGATCGCCGAGCGCAAGACCCAGATCGCGGAGTTCAACGGGGTAACCGAGGATGAAGTACCCGCCGACGCGGTCACTGCATCCTCCTCAGGACTCGACCCGCACATCAGTCCCGAGTACGCGGCGATTCAGATCAACCGGGTCGCCGAAGCCCGCGGCATCCCCGCTGAGCAGGTGCGGGAACTGGTCGAGGCGCACACCCAGGGGCCGGATGCCGGCTACCTGGGAGAATCGAGGGTGAATGTGCTGGAACTGAATATCGCCCTGGACGAGTTGGAGGACTAATCATGCCGAATCGGGGGCAGCTACGGGTGCTGCTCGGGGCTGCTCCCGGCGTCGGCAAGACCTTCACCATGCTGGAGGACGGTCGGCGCCTGCTCGGAGAGGGGAAGGACGTCGTCCTCGGGATCGTCGAGACCCACGGCCGGGCTGCCACCGCCACGATGACTGAGGGTATCCCCGCCGTCCCGCGTGCCCTCGTCGAACATCGTGGCGTCACGCTTGAGGAGATGGATTTGGAAGCGGTGCTGGACCGCAAGCCTGCCGTCGCGCTCGTCGACGAACTCGCGCACACCAACGCACCCGGGTCGAAGAACGACAAACGGTGGCAGGACGTCGAAGAACTCCTCGCTGCGGGGATCGACGTGATCTCCACCCTCAACATCCAGCACATCGAATCTCTCAACGATGTCGTTGAGCAGATCACCGGCGTCCCGCAGCGCGAGACCGTCCCGGATAGCTTCCTGCGCGGGGCCGAGCAGATCGAGGTCGTCGATCTCGCGCCCCAAGCCCTCCGGGATCGGCTCAGCGGCGGGTTCGTGTACCCGGCTGAACGCATCGATGCCGCCCTGTCGAACTACTTCCGTCTCGGGAATCTCACCGCGCTGCGCGAACTCGCCCTCATCTGGCTCGCCGATGAAGTCGACCAAGCGTTGAAGGGATACCGGAAAGATCACGGCATCGATAGCACCTGGGAGGCCCGAGAACGCGTCGTCGTCGCCCTTACCGGCGGCCCCGAGGGCGAAACACTGCTGCGTCGCGGCGCACGCATCGCCGCCCGTTCCGCCGGCGGAGAACTCATCGCCGTGCACATCACCAGCCAAGACGGGCTCCGCTCAGGCAACCCGGCAACCTTGGCAGAGCAGCGGGCGCTCGTGGAGAAACTCAACGGCACCTACCACCAGGTCATCGGCGACGACATCCCCACCGCGCTGGTGGAGTTCGCCCGCTCCGTCAACGCCACCCAGCTCGTCCTCGGCGCCAGCCGCCGCGGACGAGTTACCGCAGCATTCACCGGACCCGGCATCGGCGCGACTGTGGTCCGCGAGTCCGGCGACATCGACGTGCACATGGTCAATCACGCCGCCGCCGGGAAACGCTTCACCCTGCCGCCGCTCACCGGGTCACTCACTCGTAAACGTCGCATTCTCGGGTTCGTTGTCGCACTTCTCGGCGGTCCTGCCCTCACTGCACTGCTGACGCTGTTTCGTAGCGAAGACTCCATCACCACGGACGTTCTCTCCTATCAGCTCCTCGTCGTCATCGTCGCCCTGGTCGGTGGGATCTGGCCGGCCCTGTTCGCTGCGGTGCTGTCCGGGATCACCCTGGATTTCCTGTTCATCGAGCCGTTGTACACGATCCACATCCACCAGTCCCACCACCTCCTTGCCCTCATCCTGTACGTCGTGATCGCGAGCCTGGTGAGCTTCATCGTCGACCGTGCCGCCCGCTACACCCGTGCTGCCCGCAGATCCGCCGCCGAATCCGAACTCATCCAGACCATCGCCGGCAGCGTCCTGCGTGGTGACAACGCGATCCAGGCACTCATCGACCGCACCCGCGAAGCATTCCAACTCCCCGGCGTCCGTCTCATGCGCGGCGACGACGTCCTCGCCAGGTCGGGTGAACCCGTGCCCGACAACCACCACACCAGCATCCGCGTCACCGACGACACCACCCTCGAACTGCACGGCCCCGATCTCGCCGCGGCGGAGCAACGCCTCCTTGCGGTCGTCTCCGCCCAACTCACCGCCGCCCTCGAACACCAGCACCTCACCCAGACGGCGAAGCAGATCGAACCGATCGCAGCATCCGACCGGGTCCGCGGCGCCCTTCTGTCGGCTCTCAGCCATGATCTGCGCCGCCCGCTGGCAGCAGCAGCAGCTGCCGTCGGCGGGCTCAAAGCGGCAGGACCCGACCTGGCGTCCAATGACAAGAAGGAACTCCTCGACACCGCCGATGAGAGCCTCGCAGCCCTCGCGGCCCTCGTCACCGACCTCCTCGACGTCAGCCGACTACAAGCCGGGGTCCTCACGATCGCCGACATCCCCACCGACCCGGCAGAGACCATCGCCCCAGCCCTCGACG
Source organism: Gulosibacter sediminis (assembly GCF_014904065.1). GTDB lineage: Bacteria > Actinomycetota > Actinomycetes > Actinomycetales > Microbacteriaceae > Gulosibacter > Gulosibacter sediminis. The sequence continues at coordinate 7,310 of NZ_JACXJG010000040.1, forward strand.
AACTCCACCTCGGACCCACCGACGTCACCCTCAACCTCGCCCACGATGACGCGCTCGCCGACGCCGACCCCGTACTCCTGCAACGAGTCCTGGTGAACCTCCTCGCCAATGCCCACCGCTACACCCCGGCCGGCACACCGATCCATGTCAGCACCAGCACCTTCGGTGACCGGCTCGAGATCCGCATCATCGACCGCGGCCCCGGCATCCCGCCCGAGAAGCTTGACGACATCTTCCTACCCTTCCAACGCCTCGGCGACACCGACAACACCACCGGCCTCGGCCTCGGCCTCGCACTCTCCCGCGGGTTCATCGAAGCGATGCACGGCACCCTCACCCCCGAAGACACCCCCGGGGGCGGGCTCACCATGGTCATCTCCCTCAACACCACCAGCACCAGCCAGGAGCAATCATGAGAATCCTGATCGCCGATGACGACCCGCAGATCCTCCGCGCCCTGCGCATCACGCTCACCGCCAAGGGCTACCAGATCTTCACCGCCGCCGACGGTGCCGAAGCGATCGCCGCCGCCATCGACCGCCACCCCGACATCTTCCTCATCGACCTCGGCATGCCCAAGCTCGACGGCATCGAAGTCATCCACGGCATCCGCGGCTGGTCGCAGGCACCCATCCTCGTCGTCTCCGGACGTGCCGGCGCTGCTGACAAAGTCGAAGCCCTCGACGCCGGCGCGGACGACTACATCACCAAACCCTTCGCCGTCGAAGAACTCCTCGCCCGCATCCGCGCACTCACCCGCAGAGTCCCCCCAGGTGACGCCACCCCCGTCGTCCACCTCGGCGCGGTGACCATCGACCTCGCCGCGCACAGCGTCACCCGCGACACTCCCGACGGGCAAAAGCAGATCCGCCTCACCCCCACGGAATGGCAGTTCATCGACATCCTCATCCGCAACGCCGGGAAGCTCGTCACTCGCCAAACCATCCTCACCACCATCTGGGGCACCGAACACGCCGAAGACACCGGCTACCTCCGCCTCTACGTCTCCCAGCTGCGACGCAAGCTCGAAGAAGACCCCACCAACCCCGTGCATCTCCTGACCGAGCCGGGCATGGGGTACCGTCTCGACGGCATGACCACCTGACCTTCGCGACGCCGACGCAACCATGCGTATCCTCGACACCCTCGGTGAGCTGCTGTACTGGAGCGGTGTGATCATCGGCGTCCCTTTCGCCATCGCCGCCCCATCATCCGCGCCGTCGACGGGCCCCGCCTCGCCACGAACGTCACCATCGTCGAGGACCTCGACCAGAGAGACCGATCGTGATGTGGAGCGTGCAGGACCGCACATACACGCGCCCCTCACAGCACGCGACGAGATCCGTGACCGCGACTCGACAAGCGTCACAGGTTTCGTATCAGAACGCGATCCAGAGAGGCTTGAACTTGGGTCTGCTGCACGAGTAGGTGACA
>NZ_JACXJG010000005.1:0-103 GCF_014904065.1 Gulosibacter sediminis
GATGGCCCACACCACGTTCGGGGCGCACGCCTTGGGGGCGTCCGCGGTCGAGGAGCCGATGCGCTTACGGCGACGTCGCTGGGGCACGCGTAGGCCTTCCTCG
>NZ_JACXJG010000005.1:171-286 GCF_014904065.1 Gulosibacter sediminis
GACCTGCCAGCCCTCGCCGCGGGCGTCGTGGTACGCGCGCCGGTAGCCCCAGCGGGGGTGCTTCTTCGCGTAACCGCGCAGCCATTCACGCAAGGCGGCGTCGGGGTCGGCGACG
>NZ_JACXJG010000005.1:499-69329 GCF_014904065.1 Gulosibacter sediminis
GACTGGACCTACATCACGGGGTCAGCCCAGTAGCACTGTCAATGTCACGAACGTGTTCACCGCAGACCCACGCATCGAATCAGACGGCCTCGTCGTACTCGACGACCCGGATTCGCTCTTCCTTGCCTCGCACCGGTAGCGAGCGATGCGCAGGACCCGGCGGCCGCCGACGTTATCAACGAGGTGAGTGCTCAATTCGCCGCACGCGACTTCATCGTGTTAGAAGTGCAGAGGATCGAAGAGCAGGCGCCGACACCTCGACATCGTGAGCGAGTGGCGCGAACAGGCTGGTCTGAATGGCTGACTCGATCTGACTCTGCTTCGAACGCGCTCGAGCGAGTGCTCGTCCGGGCGCAATCGCGTTACGCGTCGGTACACACGCAACGATCAAGAATCGATGTCACCATGCGATCGCGACGCCATCGAGTGAATTGAGGGGGGCGGTGCGTGAATGAAGGTGGTGCTTCCTGATGGCTGCGGCAACGCGCCGCGAATCGGCATCGTCGGCGACTTTGTCACGAACTGGGCGAGGCGAGACGCCGAGGCGATGGGCGAGTGGCTGACCGACGATGCCCGGTGGGCCGTGGTCGGTCGTGCCGGCAGCGGTGCTGAGGCGATCGCCGACTCCGTGGGCAACGCCGATACCCTGGACCTCCTCGAATTCACGTCGATCATCACGCACGGCCGGCTCGCCTCCTGCGACGGCATCGTGGTGGCGGGTGGGCGCACGCTGCACTTCAGCCACGCGTTTACCTTCGCAGGCGCGACGAAGACCGCGAAGATCAAGGACGCCCGCAGCTACCTCATCCTGGGCCCAGCCTGAACCACTGGATGCACGCGCTCAGCCGACGCAGTGAGCGCCCCTTCCCGAGTCAGCTGCGGCGACCGGCGCATGGGTGTTGCGTTGAGCCCAACCGCTCGTGACATCGAGCCTCAGATGGGCCCAAGCGCACCACCCTTGGTTTGACTCTCGGCGCCGGGCCCCGCACGCCACCCGAGTTCGACAAGCTCACGGAGCACGGCGAGGTCGAGGTCGTTGAGCGAGTTCGCGTACACGCAGGCGACGCTGACCGTGTGCTTACCGAGCCGCTCGAGCGCCTCTGCCTGGTGTGGGTAGCCCTGCAGGCCGTAGAACGTGAGCTTCGCCTTGCGCGGGCTGAATCCGACCTTGAACCACGAGTTCGTGCCCATCGTGTTCGTGTAGTCAGCTTCGCCGAAGCCCACCATCGACGGGCCCCACATGACGGCGGGCTCGCCAGTGACGGCCTCAAACAGCTCGAGCAAAGTCGCGCCCTCGTCTCGGCGGCGCGCCGTGGGCAGCGCCGCGATGAAGTCGCGCGGGTCAACGTCGGTCGGCTTGGTCTTGATCTCGCTCGCCATGACTCGGAGTCTACGGCCCGGCGTGGCGGCGCATAGCCGACACATAAGGGGCCCTTAATTGTCGGCAAACCGGGCCGCGAATGATGAGGACATCGCAACCGACGAGAGGATCTCACCATGACCGGATTCCCCGATCCCGACGAGACACCCGAAGGCCCGAAGTACCAGGGCCGCAAGCTTGACCGCCCCGATGAGGAGGTCGTTGACCAGGGCGCTTCCTTCGACATCACGACGCTGCTGACGCGCCGTGGCGTGCTCGGGGTGCTCGGCGTCGGCGCCGTCGGCACCTTCCTTGCCGCGTGCACGGTCGGCGCGACCGGCACCACCGCGACGCAGAGCGCCACCTCGAGTGCCTCCGCGAGCGCATCCGCCACCGCCTCGGCGAGCGCGTCGGCGACCGCGACTGAGGCACTGCCCGCGGGCGAGATTCCCGACGAGACCGCCGGGCCGTACCCGGCCGACGGCTCGAACGGACCCGATGTGCTCGAGGAGTCGGGCATCGTGCGCAGCGACATTCGCTCGAGCATCGGCGCCGACGACCCCGTCGACGGTGTGCCCCTCGACTTCACGTTACGCATCACCGACATGGCGAACGGCGACCGCGCCTTTGAGGGCGTCGCCGTCTACGCGTGGCATTGCAACGCCCTCGGCGAGTACTCGCTCTACTCGAGCGGTGTCGAGGACGAGTCGTGGCTGCGCGGCGTGCAGGTCGCCGACGCGAACGGCCAGGTGACGTTCAAGTCGGTCGTGCCCGGCTGCTACACGGGTCGCTGGCCGCACATCCACTTCGAGGTGTACCCCGACGTCTCGCAGATCAGCGACTCGACAAACGCGATCGCGACGTCGCAGATGGCGCTGCCGCAGTCGATGGTCGACTCCGTCTACGAGAGCAGCACCTACACTGGCTCGGCGAACAACCTCGCGCAGATCACGCTCGACAGTGACAACGTATTCGGCGAAGACGGGGGAGCGCTCCAGCTCGCCACCGTCGCGGGTAACGCGACCGACGGGTACACCGCATCCCTCGTCGTGCGGGTCGACACGACGACCGAGCCGACCGCCGGTGGCGGCGGTGGCGAGGGTGGCGGCGGCCGCCCGTAGCGTTTCGACAGACACCTCGCGGGCGACGATACTTGGGTGATGGATCCGGATCTTGCCGTCGAACGCGCAGCCCAGCTCTTCAAGGTGCTCGGGAGTACCTCCCGGCTGCGGCTCATGCGCGAGATCCGGCGCGATCCCGCCACAGTATCGGCGCTCGTCGAGGCGACTGGCATGTCGCAGCCGCGCGTGTCGCAGCACCTGCGGATGCTCCGCGAGGCTGAGCTCGTCAAGGCCGTGCGGCACGGGCGCGAGATGTATTACGAAGTTGCGGATTCGCACGTCGTGCACCTGATTGAGGATGCGCTTGAGCACGTTGCCGAGGATGGCGACGGTGACGCCGTAGGGTAGGTGCCGCAAGAAACCGGCTCAACTCGAAGGACCACCGTGGCGAACATCAATTGGGGACGTATCGGCCGCATGGTCGTCGACACCGTCGTGAAGGCGGTCTCGTCGACCGCGACACAGGAGCGCACGTCGTCGCCCGCGAAGTCGAAGCGCCGCACCACGTCCTCGGGTGCCACGCCGAAGACGTCGCCGAAGCCGACCTCATCGCGCGGTTACGAGCAGCACGGCGACGACGAAGCGACCGCCGGCCAGTACGGCCCGGGCCGCACCCGCGAGATTCGTGCGAACGAGGTGCGCGGCATCCAGACGAGCTACGCGCCCGACCGCGATGGCACGCCCGACCCGGGTGAGGTCGTGTGGACCTGGGTGCCCTACGTCGAGAACGACGGCCGCGGCAAGGACCGCCCGGTGCTCATCCTCGCCCGCATCGACGCGACCTCGGTGCTCGGCTGCTATCTCTCGACCAAGGAGCACAACGGCTACCTGTCGGTCGGCGCCGGCGATTGGGACTCGAGCGGACGTGAGAGCTTCATGAACCCCGAGCGGTTGCTGCGCGTGACCGACGACGGGATGCGCCGCGAGGGCGCCGTGATGCAGCGCGGCTCATTCGACCGCGCCGTCGCCGCACTCTCGGCCGAGTACGACGAACTGTTCTAGTGGGAGGCTGCGGGCGCGGGCGCGACAAGGCACCCGCGCCGAGCGGTTACGCCGCGTAGAGGCCGAGCAGACGCTCGACCTCGGCGCGCACGACCGTGTTGCCGGCTGCGACATACGTGCGCGGGTCGACGGCCTCGGGGTTCGCGGCGAGGTACTCGCGCACGGCCGCGGTGAACTGCACGTTGAGGTGTGTCGAGACGTTGATCTTCGTCATGCCCGCGCGGATCGCCGCGACCATGCCCGCGTCCGAGACGCCCGAGGAGCCGTGGAGCACGAGCGGCACCGGCACCGTCGCGGCCATGCGCTCGATGAGCTCGAGGTCGAGGTCGAGGTCGNGCGCTGCGCTCGGTCATCGCGTGCGACGAGCCCACCGCGACGGCGAGCAGGTCGACGCCGGTCTTCGCGACGAAGTCGGCGGCGTCGTCGGGGTCGGTGCGCACGCCGGGCGCGTGCACGCCGTCCTTGCCGCCGACCTCGCCGAGCTCGGCCTCGANCCGTGACGCCCGCCGCGTGGCAGAACTCGACGACCTCGATGGTCGTGGCGAGGTTCTGCTCGAACGGCAGGTGCGAGCCGTCGTACATCACCGAGGTGAAGCCGAGGCCGACGGCCTCGCGAATCAGCTCGACGTCGTCGGCGTGATCGAGGTGCACGACGGCGTCGATCTCGGCGGCCTTCGCGACCTCGATCGTCGCGCGGCCGATGGGGGCGAGGTGGCCGCCGTGGTATTTCACGGCATTCTGGCTCACCTGCAACACGACGGGGCGGCCGGCGGCGCCGGCGGCGTCGACGAGCACCTGCGCGGTCTCGAGCTGCACGACGTTGAAGGCGCCGAGGCCCTTCCCGGCCTCGCGGCTCGAGGCGGCAACGGTGGTGAGATGGGTGAGTGGCATGTGCCCTCCTCAGCTAGTTGGAATCGCAACTTTGAAAAGTGGTATCGCAAGTATCGCAGGTTGTGACGCATTCAGGCGGAGTAAGTTTCCACGCGGCAGGCTAGAGAGCCAGCAAAGTAGAGGAGCAACATGATCTTCATCGTGGTCAAGTACGACGTGCTGCCCGAGTACGCCGACACATTCATCGAGCGCACGCGCGAGTTCACCGAGGCGACCCGCGCCGAGCCGGGCAACAAGTGGTTCGAGTGGAGCCGCTCGGTCGAGCGCGAGAACGAGTTCGTGCTCGTCGAGGCATTCAACGACGACGCGGGCGCCGCGCACGTCGGCTCGGAGCACTTCGCGAAGGGCCTCGAGACCATGCGCCCGCTGCTCGCGTCGACGCCGCAGATCATCAGCCGCACGATCGACGGCGATGACTGGGACGCGATGGGCGAGCTGCAGATCGACTAGCTTCGCGACACCCGGATGCGTTCGCGCGATTTCCAGCTCCCTCCGGCAGGGTTGCGCCATGGATATCCGCGAACGCATTCTCGCGTTAAACATTGCCGCGCGCATCGACAGCGACGTTGAGCCACCCCGGCTGCGCATGAACTTCATGACCGACGGTGCCGACCCGCAAACGGTGTGGGGCTACGTCACCGAACCCGAGCTGCTCGCGGCCTGGTCGCCGAACGTGCCTGACCGGCCGCTCACCTCGGTTGGCCCGGCTGAGGCGCGCGAGAATCCCGAGGATGCCCCCTTCTCGGTTGAGGTGCTCGCGGTCGACCCCGGTAAACAACTCACGCACCGCTGGGGCTACGACCTCATCACCTGGACCATCACGGGCGACCGCCTCGACCGCGCGATGGTGCTCCACGAGCTCGACGCCGCGGCGATGTACGCGGCCGGCTGGCAGGTCTGTTTCGGCGTGCTCGCTGCCCTCCTCCAGGGCGAACAGCAGCCGCGCATCGTAGGCGAAGACGCCTTCCGCGTCGGTTGGCAGGAGCTCAAAGAGCGCTACGACGTCGAGTTCGCGCGCCCGTAGTATCGGAGCATGACCGCAGCCGTCCCGGCCCCTACGCGCATCCTCGGCCTCGACTACGCCCGCGCGTTCGCGATCTTTGGGATGGTCGGCGCGCACCTCGGCAACGCCCCGGCGTTCGTGCTCACCGACCCGAGCACGTGGGACGGCATTATCCACGGCAACTCGTCGATCCTCTTCGGCCTGCTCGCCGGGGTGTCGATCGCGATCATGACCGGCGGCACGCGCATCCCGCAGCCGCACGAGCTGCCAGCGCTTCGGCTGCGCCTGCTCGGCCGAGGCGGTGTGATCTTCGCGATCGGCCTCATGCTCGAACTGCTCGGCACCTCGGTCGCGATCATTCTCACCTTTTACGGCTTGCTCTACCTGCTCGTGCTGCCCATGCTGCGGCTGCGCCCCGCGGTGCTCGTCGCGCTCGCGGTCGNTGGCGTGGTCGGGCCTCCCGTGATCGCGACGATCTACAGCCTCGGCTATCTCATCTACGCACCGGGCTTCGACATGCTCTTCGGCGGCATGTACCCGCTCACCACGTGGTTCCCGCTGCTGCTGCTCGGCCTCGCGCTCGGCCGAACCGATTTCACCAAGACGATCACCGCGATCACCATGCTCGTGTTCGGCTTTGGCGTCTGGCTGCTCAGCCAGGGGCTCGGGATGCTGCTGACGCCGGTAATCGAAGATGTCGAGTTCACGACCGGGGGCGTGACCGCGACGATGCTGCGGGCCCTGGCCGACATCACGCCGCACGGCGGCGGCACCCTCGAACTCATCGGCTCGGGCGCGCTCGCGTTCGCGCTNGCTTGGCTTCTGCCTGCTGATCCCAAGGGCCGCCGCGAACGTGCTGCGGCCGGTCTCGGCCGTCGGCGCGATGCCGTTGACCACCTACACGGGCCACCTCATCGTGCTCGCGCTCGTCTGGCCGGGCGGCGAGCTGCCGTACAGCAACGTCGTCTGGGCCATCACCGTCGTCATCATGCTCGTCGCGTGCCCGATCTGGTTGCGCTTCGTGCGGCGCGGGCCGCTCGAGCAGGTCACCGCGCACGTCGGGATGCTCGCGGCTGGGCAGCGGCTCGTCGCCCGANCCGGTCGTCGTGCGCGCCGCGGAAACGCCAAACGGCTGGGCACCCTCCGAAGAGGCCGCCCCGCCGTCGGTGCGAGAGTAGCGCGCGAGCTAGTAGCGGTTGCCGCCGCGGTCGTCACGATCGCGGTAGTTGCCACCACGGCCACCGCCGTTATAGCCGCCGCCACGTCCACCGCGGTACCCACCACGGTCGTCGCCGTCACGGTTACCTCGATAACCGCCGCGGTCGTCGCCGTCGCGGTTACCGCGGTAGCCGCCGCGGCCGCCGCCACCGTAGCCGCCGCGGCCGCCGCGGTCGTCATCGCGACGACGCTTCGCGGGCCCGTTGTCGGGGCGAATGTCAATGTTCTGGCCAGCGACCCGGATGCCACCGAGACGGTTCAGGTCGTCGCGTGAGAGGTCGCGGGGCAGCTCGACGATGGTGAACGCCGGGTAGATGTTGATCGCGCCGATGTCGTCGCGGCCGATGCCGCCCTCGTTCGCGAGCGCGCCAACGATCTGGCGGGGCTCAACGCGGTTGCGCTTGCCAACCTCGATGCGGTACGCCTGTAGGTTGCCGTTCGACTCGCGGCGCTCGCGGCGGCCGCCACCGTCGCGGTTGTCGCGGCCGTTGTCGCGGCGGTCGCGCGAGAAGTCGGGCTGGTTCGCCATCGGGTCGTTGTTGGGGTCGAGCAGCAGCGGGTCATCGCCCTGCGCGACAACGGCGAGGGCCGCGGCGACGTCCGACTCCGGCACATCGTGGTGACGCACGTAGTGGTCGATGATGTCGCGGAAGGCCTCGATTCGTGCCGTTTCTTCGAGCGCCGCGGTGATCGCGTCGTCGAAACGGCTCAGGCGCGTCTCGTTGACGTCGGCGACGGAGGGCAGGCGCATCTGCTCCATCGGCTGGCGCGTGACGCGCTCGATGTGGTTGAGCAGGCGACGCTCCCGCGGGGTGACGAAGCTGATCGCGGCGCCGGTGCGGCCCGCGCGACCCGTACGGCCGATGCGGTGCACGTACGACTCGGGGTCGGTCGGAATGTCGAAGTTCACGACGTGCGTGATGCGCTCGACGTCGAGGCCGCGGGCGGCGACGTCGGTGGCGATAAGGATGTCGAGCTTGCCAGCCTTGAGGTCGCTCACGAGGCGCTCGCGCTGGTTCTGTGCGATGTCGCCGTTGATGGCGCTGGCCGAGAGGCCGCGGGCGCGGAGCTTGTCGGCAAGCTGCTCGGTCTCGCTCTTCGTGCGCACGAAGATGATGAGGCCGTCGTACTCTTCGACCTCGAGGATGCGCNGTGAGCGCGTCGACCTTCTGGTGGAAGGGCACGACGAGGTAGCGCTGCGAGATGTTCTTCGCGGTCGCGGTCGTCGACTTCACCGTGATCTCGGCGGCATCGTTGAGGTACTGCTGCGAGATGCGGCGAATCTGCGGGGGCATCGTCGCCGAGAAGAGGGCAACCTGCTTCTCTTTGGGGGTGTCGGCGAGGATCGTCTCGACGTCCTCAGCGAAGCCCATCTTCAGCATCTCGTCGGCCTCGTCGAGCACGAGGAACTTGATCTCGCTGAGGTCGAGGCTGCCGCGCTTGAGGTGGTCCATGATGCGACCCGGGGTGCCAACGACGACGTCAACGCCGCGGCGCAGTGAGTTGAGCTGCGAGCCGTACGCAGCGCCACCGTAAATCGGCACCATGCGCACCGCGGGGAGCTTCGAGGCGTAGCTCTCGAATGCCTCGGCGACCTGCAGTGCGAGCTCGCGGGTAGGCGAGAGCACGAGCGCCTGCGGTTTCTGGGCGCCGCCCTCGATGCGCGAGAGCACGGGCAGCGCGAACGCGGCGGTCTTGCCCGTTCCCGTCTGGGCGAGGCCCACGACGTCGCGGCCCTCGAGCAGGGTCGGGATGGTCGCGGCCTGGATCGGGCTCGGGGTCTCGTAACCGATCTCGGTGACGGCCTCGAGCACCGGGGCGCTCAGGCCGAGCTCGGAAAAGCTGGGGGTAGTTGAGTTTGAGTCGTCGTCGGGAACGTCGGTCGTGGGGTGCGTCATAGTGGCGCCTTCCTTCGGTGCGTGCTCGTCGGGATGCGTAGAGACGAACACACAAGTGCAAGGGGGCAGTCGTCGAGTCGCATCCGGGCCTGATGGCCGGTCTGAGGAATGACCACCGGTGTGGTGATCGAACGGGTGACGCCAGATCGGTGCGGCCGAGTTCCGGCGCAGCTTGGGCGTCAACCAGCCAAGTCTACCCCAAGGGTGCGCGTGCGGTCGAGACGCACCTTGCCGAGAAGAAATCCATGTCGCGGGAATATTCTCGCCGCGGACGAGTTCTACCTGGCATGCAGGTTCATGCAAACGCATGAGTCAATCGCGAGTCCCAAGGAGTCACCATGCAGTTCGGCATCATGTCGGTCAGCGATGTCACCCGCAACCCCGTCACCGGCGAGACGCCGAGCGAGGCCGAGCGCATCAAGGGCATGATCGAAATCGCGAAGAAGACCGAGGAGGTCGGGCTCGACGTCTTTGCCGTCGGCGAGCACCACAACCCACCTTTCTTCTCGTCGTCGCCCACGACGCTGCTCGCGGCCATCGCCGCCCAGACCGAGCGGCTCATCCTCACCACGTCGACGACGCTGATCACGACGAACGACCCGGTGCGCATCGCCGAGGAATACGCGATGCTCCAGCACGTCTCGGATGGTCGCATGGACCTCATGTTCGGCCGCGGCAACACCGCGCCTGTCTACCCGTGGTTCGGCCAGGACATTCGTCAGGGCCTGCCGCTCGCGCTTGAGAACTACAACCTGCTCCACCGCCTCTGGCGCGAGGACGTCGTGAACTGGCAGGGCAAGTTCCGCACGCCGCTCAACGGCTTCACCTCGACGCCGCGACCGCTCGATGATGTGCCCCCGTTCGTGTGGCACGGTTCGATTCGCACCCCCGAAATCGCCGAGCAGGCCGCGTTCTACGGCAATGGCTACTTCGCCAACTTCATCTTCTGGCCGCCGGAACACTCGCTGCGCCTCGCGAACTTCTACCGCGAGCGCTTCGAGCACTACGGCCACGGCACGAAGAAGGAGGCGATCGTCGGCCTCGGTGGTCAGACGTACATCGCGAAGAAGTCGCAGGATGCCTACCGCGAGTTCCGCCCGTACTTTAACGAGGCGCCCGTGTACGGCAATGGCCCGTCGCTCGAGCAGTTCTCGCAGGCCACCCCGCTCGCGGTCGGCAGCGTGCAGGAGGTCATCGACAAGATCCTCGGCTTCCATGAGCTGTTTGGTGACTACCAACGCCAGCTGTTCCTGCAGGACCACGCCGGTCTGCCGCTGAACATGGTGCTCGACCAGATCGAGCTGCTCGGTACCGAGGTCGTGCCCGTCGTGCGCAAGGAACTCGAGGGGCGTCGCGACCCCGAGTCGGCGCCGGCCCCGACGCACGAACTCCTCGTTGCGAAGAAGTATGGCGACGGGCCCGCGCGCCAGCCCCGGCCCACGGCGAACCGTGGCGACAACGTCACCGGCGGCTCGCCCTACCTCGACACCGACGAGGTCACCGCGAAGCGCGAGGCGGAGGCGGCTGCGCAGCCGACCGCCGAGGCTGACGCCTAGTTTGCAGCCCGCCGAGGAATCCGGAATGAAGCGGCGACGGCGCGCGTTAGATGAACCGAAGTAGATGGAGAGGAACGAGCACAGCGATGACTTCAGCATTCAATGAGCACACCGGCACGGGCGAGTCGGAGGAATTCCGCGTCGTGGTTGTCAATGCCGGCACCTCGAACCCGTCGTCGACCGCGATGCTGGCCGACCGCGTCGTCGAGGAGCTCATGAAACACGCCGATACGAGTGGCGCGAAGCTCAGCGCAACGGTGATCGAGTTGCGCGACCTCGCGCAGGAGATCGCGAACGGGCTCGTCACCGGGCTCCGCGGGGAGGGCCTCGAGCGGGCAAGTCGACTCATCGCCGATGCCGATGCGCTCGTTGCCACGACTCCGGTCTACAAGGCCGAGGCCTCGGGCCTGTTCAGCGGCTTCTTCCAGGTGCTCGACCGCGACCTGCTCGTCGGCACGCCGGTCGTGCTCGGCGCGACCGCCGGCACGAGCCGCCACGCCCTCGTCATCGACGGTCAGATGCGCTCGCAGTTCGCCTACCTGCGGTCGCTCGTGGCCCCGACGTCGCTGTTCGCAGCGACCGAGGACTGGAACGACCCGAACTTCGCGACGCGAATCCGCCGCGCCGCGGGCGAGTTGTGGCTGCTCATCGAGTCGCGGTTCGCGGCGCGTCTGCGCGCGACGAACTGGGACACCTATCAGCACGACTTCGGCAGCGCGAAGTCGTCGGGCGACAACGACGAGATCGATCTCTCGAGCGACCTCATGCGCCTCGCGACCGGCGGCAGCCTGGCCTAAACAAGCCCCATCCCCACCACGCACCGCGCCGTGTCATCGCCCCGAACGGGTGGTGCCGCGGCGCGGTGGCGCGTTGAGGGGGTCTTCGGGCCACGGATGCTTCGGGTAGCGGCCGCGCATCTCGGCGCGCACCTGGGTGTACGGGCCCGACCAGAATGACGCGAGATCGTCGGTAATCGCGAGCGGCCGTTGCGCCGGCGAGAGCAGGTGCAGCAGCACGGGCACGCGGCCGTCGACGAGGCGCGGGGTGTCGACCCAGCCGAAGCACTCCTGCAGCTTCACCGCGAGCACGGGCGGGCCGTCGGTATCGTGCTCGGCGTACTGCACGCGCACCATCGAGCCGGTCGGCACCTCGAGCCGCTCGGGCGCGAGCTCGGCGAGCCGGGCGGCGTCTGGCCACGGCAGCAGTCGTCGCAGCGGGTCGAGCAGGTCGATGGACGCGGCGGCCGAACCGCGTGCGAGCCGGTCGAGTTCCGGCGCGAGCCAGTCGTCGAGCCGTGCGAGCAGCGCGTCGTCGTTCACGTCGGGCCACGGCGCTCCAAGCGTGCGGTGGAGCAGGGCGAGTCGACGCCGTAACTCGTCGGCGGCCGTCGACCAGCGCAGCAGCCCGAGGCCCACGCGCTCGAGCTCGCGTGCGACCGCATCCCTCGCCTCCTGTGGGTTCGGCGTGTGCGGCGACGACGCGAGCAGGATCTCGCCGAGCCGAGTCTCGCGGGTGGCCCTGACCCGACCATCCCGCCACTGCGTCACCGTCGTCGTGCGCACGAGCCGCCCGGCAAACTCACGGGCCGACTCGGGCTCGATCGGCACGGCGGCACGGATTACGGCGCCCGAGGCATCGGTCGTCGTTGCCCGGGCGACCTCGGCCACCGCGAGCCAGTCGTGCCCGGTGAGCGCACTGCCGCGGGGCAGCATAGCGCCTGTGCCCGAGGCGAGCTGGTAGCCGCCGCCGCGCGCGCGGGCGAGTCGCTCGGGATACGCGAGCGCGATCACCTCGGCGAGACCGGTGTCGTCGCCGACCGGCGTGGTGGGGCGGCCAGGTGGCACGAGTTCGCGCAGGCGGCGGGCATCGTCTCGCCAGCGCTTCGACGACGCATCCCGCCCATCCCGCAGCTGGCGCACGAGCGCCGCGAGGTCGCCGCCGGGCGCGCGGCGATCCGACTCGATGGCCGCTGCATACTCGGCGGCCCGTGTCGCGCCGAGTCGGGGCGCGGCATCGAGCAGCGCCCGGGCGATGCGCGGATGCGCCGGAATGCTCGCGAACTCGCGCCCGCGCGCCGTCAGCCCGGCCTCGTCGAGGGCGCCGAGGTTGCGCAGCGTCGCCTGGGCGCGTTGCAGCGATGCGACTGGCGGCCGCTGCGGGAGCGGCAGCTCGCTCGCGTCGGGGTCGCCCCAGGCCGCGAGTGTGAGGGCGAACGGGGTGAGCTCGGCCGAGGCGATCTCGGGCGTCGGTGCGGGCGCGAGCCGGGGCNCAGTCAAGCTCGGCATAGCAGCGCACCACGCGGCCGGGGCCGACGCGCGCGGCGCGGCCCGCGCGCTGGGTTGCGGCCGCCTGCGAGACCGACACCGTCACGAGCTGGGCCATGTCTCGCGCGAGGTCGATGCGTGGCTCCCGCGAGAGCCCGGCGTCGATCACGAGCCGAACATCCGGCACCGTCAGCGAGGTCTCGGCGATGGCCGTCGCGACGATCGCGCGGCGCTCGCCGTTCGGGCGGAGCACGCGTTGCTGCTCCTCGAGCGAGAGCGACCCAGTGAGGCTCTCAGTGGGGATGCCGCGGGCGCGCAGCCCCTCGGCGACCCGATCGACCTCGCGCGCGCCCGGCAAGAAGACGAGGGCGCTACCCGCCGGTACGTCCGCGAAGGCGTCGGCGCTCACACGGGTGACGTGACTGAGGAAGTCGCGCGTGACGCCGCGCTCGTCGAGCGGGCGAACGTCGCGCGGCGGAGGCGCCCAACGCACCTCGAGCGGATGCGGGGCCACGTCGACCTCGCACGCGCGCGTTCCAGGGCCGAGCAGCTCGGTCCACGCCGCCACGTCGAGCGTCGCCGACATCGCGACGAGGGTGAGGTCGTCGCGCAGCTGCCCGAGCTCGCCGAGCATCCCGATCGCGAGATCGCTGTCGAGCGAGCGCTCGTGCACCTCATCGAGCACGACGGCATCGACGCCCGCGAGTTCGGGGTCGGCGAGCAGGCGCCGCACGAGCAGGCCCGCGGTGACGAACTCAACGCGGGTCGCGGCCGACGTGCGCCGCTCGCCGCGCACCGAATAACCGACCGCATCCCCGAGTCTCGTGCCGCTGAGTTGCGCGAGTCGGCTCGCGGCCGCGCGGGTCGCGATGCGGCGCGGCTGTGTGACGATGACGCGGCCGTCCGCGAGCTCGGCGACCGCGGGCGCCACGACCGTCGTCTTGCCCGATCCCGGCGGCGCGGCAACGACGGCCCGCGCGCCCGGCTTGGCGAGCGCATCCCGCAGTTGGGGGAGCAGGGTGGCGGCGGGGAGGCCCTCGGCGATCCGCGTGAGGTCGAACATCCCTTCCAGTGTGCCGCATCGATCAGCGTCACTCTGCGGGGTGATAGCGATACATCCACCGCCCGGCGCGGCGGGGCGGTCGGGCGTGGGAGATTAGTACGGACGATGCCCCTCCCCGGCAGCCGCGTGCGCTGCCGCCTCTCGAAAGGACACCCGTGGACCTATTTACCGGAGCCCTCGGCCTGGTCATTCTGATCGTCGTGATCGTGATCGCGGTCATCGCGCTCGTCGTGTTCATCATCATTTCCCGCACCTGGTACCGCACCGCCGCCGCCGACGAGGCCCTCGTCATCACCGGTAAGGCGAAGCGCGGCCAGGAGACCTCGAAGATCGAGGTGATCTCGGGTGGTGGTCTGTTCGTCAACCCGTTCACCCAGCGCTCCTCGAAGCTGTCGCTGCGCTCGCGTTCGATCGAGATCAAGCCGACGGCGCAGGCCGCGAACGGCGTGACCGTCGACGTTGAGGGCATCGCGCTCGTCAAGGTCGGCTCGGCGCCCGAGGCGATTCGTCGCGCCGCCGAGCGCTTCCTCTCGCAGGACCGCGCCATCGAGGCGTTTACCACCGAGGTGCTCGAGGGTGCGCTGCGTGGTGTGGTCGCGACGCTCACCGTCGAGACGCTGATGAAGGACCGCAAGGCCCTCGCCGAGCAGATTGCCGAGGGCATCGAGGGCGACCTCGAGCGTCAGGGTCTTGTGCTCGACTCGTTCCAGATTCTCGGCATCACCGACCAGGGCGGCTACATCGAGGCGCTCGGTGCGCAGGAGCTCCGCCGCGTGCACCGCGAGGCCGAGACTGCGAAGATCGACGCCGACCGTGCCGTCGCAAAGCGCCAGATCGAGACCGACACCGAGACGCTCTATGAGCGCACCACGTTCCAGGAGTCGGAGGCCGCGTCGAAGGCGAAAGTCGGCCGAGCGATCGCCGAGGCCGAGCAGGCCGAGGCGCTGCGCCGTGCCGAGCTGCAGCAGGCGGTGCTCGACCAGGAGGCTCAGAACAAGCAGTCGCAGCTTGACGCCGATGTGAAGAAGGTCGCCGACGCGAACCTCTACGACCAGGAGCGTCGCGCCGACGCGCAGGCCTACCAGCAAAACAAGGAGGCCGAGACGCGCAAGCTCGTGTCGGAGGCCGACGCGACGGCCCGCACCACCGCCGCTCGCGGTGAGGCGACTGCCCGCACGACCGCGGCCGAGGCCGAGGCGACCGCGCGCCGCGCGAAGGCGGATGCGGATGCGCATGCGCGTCGCGTCGAGGCCGAGGCGGAGGCGGAGGCGATCCGCGCCGCCGGTCAGGCCGAGGCCGCCGCGCAGCTCGCGCTCGGTGAGGCCGTTGAGAAACACGAGCAGGTGCTCGTGACGCAGCGACTCATCGATCAACTCGTGCCGATGGTCGCCGAGTTCGCGAAGGCGCAGCAGGCGATCGACGGCTACACCGTGATCACGACCGAGGGCGGCGCCGGTCACCAGGTCGCCGAGTCGGCGGCGACGATGCGCGCCCCGTTCGACGCAATCAAGAATGCGACCGGCATCGACCTGGGTGAGCTCATCCAGGCGAGTGTGCAGGGCACGCGCACCGGCGCGTCGCTTGCCGATGGGATGCGCGGGCAGGCCCCCGCGGCCCCGGCACAGGGCGGCAACGCGGCCGAGTAGTGCGACGAAGTGATGAAGGCCCGCGCCAAATTCTGGCGCGGGCCTTTTCTTCAGACAAGGCGCAAGCGGGCGGTGCTTGAATCGCGATATGACCACTTTGCACACCATTTCTCCCACGGGCCTCCGCGGTGGACCAACGCTGCTCCTCCTTCACGGCTTCGGTGCGGACGAACGCGATCTGTTCGGTCTCATCTCGCCGCTCGATGTGCCGCCGCACTGGGACATCCTGTCGATTCGAGCGCCCCTGCCCGTGCCGGAAATGACAGGTGCGTCCTGGTTCCCTTTCGACCCGAAGACCAAGCGCGGCGGCGTTGCCGAGGCGCTCGACGGTCTCGATGATGAGGCGATCGCGAAATCGCTGCAGCTGCTGCTCAATACCCTCGACCAGAAGGTGCCGACGAGCAAGATCGTGCCGATCGGGTTCTCGCAGGGCGCCGTCATGGCCGCCGAACTGCTGCGCGCCCGGCCCGAGCGGGTGCCAGCGGCCGTGCTGCTGTCGGGCTTCGTGCTGCCAACCCAGAACAGCTCGGTCGAGTCCGACGCGAAGCTCACCGAGCTCGAACGCCAGGTGTTCTTCGGCTGGGGCGAGCAGGACGACTCGTCCATCTCGCGCGCCGCGTTCCACCTCACCGAGGACTGGCTCAAGCGCCACACGAAGGCTGAGATTCACCGCTTCCCCGAGCTCGGCCACGAGATCTCGATGGACGAACTGCGCGAGGTGCGCGACTTCCTCGAGCGGCTGCGCATCCGCTAGGCGGATTCGATGATCGAGTCGGGTCACGACTACGTGCGCGGGGCGCTCGCGCGCGGGCACGAAGCACTGTGGTGGAAGTGCGCCGGCCTCGATGAGGCGGAGCTTCGCCGGCCGCGCACCGCGACGGGCACGAACCTGCTCGGCCTGGTGAAGCACGTCGCGTTGATCGAGGGCGGGTACTTCGGCGCGGTGCTCGGCCGCGACTGGCCGACTCCCGAGGAACTCATCACCGAGGCCGACTGGGACGTCGACCCGCAGGCCGACTGGTATGCCCGCGCGGACGAGTCGGCCGCGAGCATCCTCGATCTTTCACATCGCGTCGCCGAGTTCGTCGATGCCGCCTTCGAAGAACTTGAGCCGGATGCGCCGGGCGAGGTGCCGTGGTGGCCGCCCGAGCGCCGCTCGGTGACGTTCGAAGAGATCGCGCTGCACGTGCTCGTCGACCTCACCCGCCACGTGGGTCACGCGGACATCTTGCGCGAGGACATCGACGGCGCCGTCGGCCTGCGCGCCAGCAACACGAACATCCCCGACGATGTCGACTGGGACGCGTATCGCGAGAAGCTCGAACACCTCGCCGAGGGCGCCGAACGGACGTAGTGTGCGGCGCCGGACGACCCACCATTGGTGAGTGCGGTTTTCTACGGAAGCTGCTGTTACGGCTGCATCGATCGTAGAAAACTGCNAGGGCGGGCGGATGCGGGCGCCTAGGCGGGGGAGTCGGCGTCGCGGAGCTCGAGGGTGCTTGAGCCGTCCTCGAGCTGGCGCACCTCGACGTGGGTGGGGATGCGCTCGTGCATCGAGGTCACGTGGCTGATGACGCCGACGGTGCGACCGGATGCGCGCAGATGGTCGAGCGTGCGCATCGCGACCTCGAGCGTGTCGGCATCGAGCGATCCGAAGCCCTCATCGATGAAGAGCGTGTCGAGCGCGATGCCGCCCGCCTGCGCCGAGACGACATCGGCAAGACCGAGCGCGAGTGCGAGCGAGACGAGGAAGGTCTCGCCGCCCGAGAGTGACTGCGGGCTGCGGTTGATGCCCGTATAGATGTCGGCGACCTCGAGCCCGAGCCCCGACTGCGCGCCGCGGCGGGCGAGCGAGTCGTCGCGCACGAGCGAGTAGCGGTTCGACGTGATTTCGCCGAGGCGAACGTTCGCCGCGATGATGATCTCTTCGAGGTGAGCCGCAAGCACATAGGCCTCGAGGTTGAGCTTGCGGTTATTGTCGCCGCGCAGTTCACCCGCGAGTTGCTGCCGCATGCGCGCCCGCGCGAGCGTGCGGTCGGCGCCGCGCAGGTGCGCGCGGCCTCGGGTGATGGCCGCGTCGATCGTCTGCCGCCGTGCTGTCGCCTCGCCGTGCGCGCGCTGGGCTTCACCGAGCGCGTCGGCGGCGCGCTGCNGCCGCGTCCTTCGCCGGGGTGACATCGACTTGCTCTTCGGGCAACCCCTGCAACTCGGGTTCGGCGAGCGTCGCTCGGGCACCATCGATGCCCGAGTCGTGGGCGCGCTTGCGCTCGGTTAGCTCGGCGCGACGCGCGTCGCTGAGCGCCGCGGCCCGGGCGGCATGCTCGTCGGCGAACTCGCTCGCCGCAAGCCGCTCGGCGGCACGCTCGGCCGCATCGCGCGCGGTCTCGCGGGCGCCATCGGCGGAGCGCTGCGCCTCGATGACAGCGCCTAGCGCATCGGCCACGGACTCGACCATGGCGCGTCGGGCGCTCACCGTCTCGAACGTGCCGCGCAGCTCGCGCTGCTGCTCGGCGAGCGATGCGAACTCGGTGCTCGCGGCGGTGGCCGAGGCGAGCTGCGTCTCGGCCAGCTCGGCAAGCTCACGTTCGCGCTGCTCGTCTCGGGCGNTCCTGCGCCCGGAGCGTGTCGGCGTTCGCACGGGTATGCGCAAGCTCGGCCGCCGCCGATTCAAGCTGCTTCGCGCGGGCGGTCGCGTCGCGGTGTCGCGTGGTGGCTTCGTCGACGTCGAGGCCACCAGCGGCCGCGGCGTGCTTGGCGTGCTCGGCCGCCACGTCGTCGTACGCGCCGCGCGCTTCGGCATCGGCATGCTTCGCCGACTCGACGGCGGCCGAGGATGCCTCGAGGTCGGCATCGGTGACCGNTTCGCCAACCGACTCGGCGGGGGAGGGATGCGTCGTCGAGCCGCAGACCGCACACGGTTCGCCGTCGACGAGGCGGCCGGCGAGCTCGGCGGCGCTGCCGTCGAGGCGGCGGGTAATCAGCTCGCGGTCGGCGGCGGATGCGCTCGACAGTGCGTCGGCGGCCTGCTCGCGCTGTGCCAGAGCG
This sequence comes from Gulosibacter sediminis, assembly GCF_014904065.1. Taxonomy (GTDB): domain Bacteria; phylum Actinomycetota; class Actinomycetes; order Actinomycetales; family Microbacteriaceae; genus Gulosibacter; species Gulosibacter sediminis. The sequence continues at coordinate 18,567 of NZ_JACXJG010000005.1, forward strand.
GCGTCGCGACGCTTGGCCAGGCCCGCGGCCGCCTTCGCCGCGCGCAATTGCCCGGCGAGCATCGTCACGAGCTCGTTCGCTTCGTCGAGCTGTCCAGCCTTTGCGGTGAGCTCGGCGACGGCGCCGTCGAGTGCCCGAAGTTGCGTGGGCCGATCGGCGCGGGCCTGCCGAAGCTGCTCAAACTGTTCTCGCGTGATTGCACGCTCGGCGTCGGCGGACCGCGCTGCGCGCTCAGCCCGCTCGACCCGCTGGTCGACCGACTCACCTTCGCGGAGCGTGCCGAGGCGTTCGCGCAGCAGCGTGTGTGCGGCCGTACGCGCGGCGAGCTCGGTGCCGTCGACGAGGTTGTTCAGCTCGGCCGCATCGGCCCGCGCAATTCGGGCGTCGAACGCCGCGGCGGCCGCCTCGAGNTCCGCTCGCCGGATGCGCGGGTGCGTTCGGCCCGCGCGTGGGCATCGAGCACGGGCACGAGCGGCGAGGCGAGCCGGTCGCGTCGCAACGGCTCGTCGACCTCCCGCGCGATGTCTTCGCGCTCGGCCTCGAGGCGCGCGAGCTGCGCTGCAGCCGAATCTCGGCGCTGCTGGCGTTCCTGTTGTCGCTCAAGGTCGCGCAGCCGCTTCGCCGCGTCGTCGTGCACACCCTGCGCTGCCCCGAGTGCCGTCGCCGCGGCGGTCACCGAGTCGGCAACCTCGGCCGCGAGCGAGGTGAGAGCTTCGTCGGTGACGGCGGACTCGTCGTCGCCGAGGCCAAGCTCNGGCGACGCCCTGCAGGTCACGCTGCAGCCCCTGCCATTCCTGCGCGGCTTCGCGGGCGCGCTCCTGCGCGAACTCGCGGAGGTCGCGGTACCGGTGCGTGCGGAAGAGCTTGCTCAGCAAGTCTTGGCGATCCTTCGAGTCGGCGTGGAGGAAGCGCTGGAAGTCGCTCTGTGCGAGGAGGACCACCTGAAAGAACTCGCCACTCGTGAGCGGAAAGACCTGGCCAAGCTCGTCGGCGACATCGCTCGCCTTCGTCGCGACGCCCTGCCAGTCGTCGGCCGCCGCGTCCCAGCGATCGAACTGCTGTGCGGCGCCCTGTACCGTGGTGCCCTCAGCGACGCGCTTTTTGCGGCGCTCGTACTCGGGCGACCTGGTGATGCGGTAGCGCTCGCCGCCGTGCTCAAACTCGAGCGTCACCTCGGTTGGGTTGTCGAGCGACGCAAAGGTGCTGCGCACCCGGCCGACCGAGCCGTCGTAGCGCGGCACGCTGCCGTAGAGCGCGAACGCGATCGCGTCGAGCACGGTCGACTTGCCGGCACCGGTCTTGCCGGTGATCAGGAAGAGCCCGTCAGCGGCCAGGCTCGTGAAGTCGATTGTCTGCGAGTCGCGATACGGGCCGAACCCGCGAAACGCGAGGTGGAGCATCCTCATCGCTGGGCCCCCTTCGCACGCGCGGCGGCGAGTAGGTCGTCGAGTTCGTCGAGTTCGGCCTCGGTGGCCGATTCTCCGCGCACGAACTCGAAGAACGAGCGCAGTCGCTGCTCGTCGCTCGTGTGTTGCGAAAGCTGCTCGAGGTGCGAGGGGGCACCCTCGGCCGGGGCCGGTGGGTCGTATTCGAGATGCACGGCGTGGGGGAAGCGCGCGCGCAGGCGGCGCATCGCGTCGATCGGCCGGGCCGCGTCGGTGAGTTGCGCCTGCACCCAGTCGCCAGCGGCGTCGGCGTGAGCGGCGTTGGTCAAAAGCTCGTCGAGCTCGCCGCGCAGTCGCGTCAGCGCGCGGGGCACCGGTAGCTCTAGCCACGTCGCGCCGGCGAAGCCGTCGGCGTCGAGGTCGACGAGCCAGGCGCCGCGCGGCGCCCCCGCCTCGCTGAACGAGTAGTGCAGCGGCGCTCCCGAATAACGGATGCGCTCGGTCACTTCGACGCGCGAGTGGATGTGCCCGAGCGCGACGTAGTCGAAGCCCTCGAACAGCGAGCTCGGCACGACGTCGATGCCGCCGGCCGTGAGGTCGCGTTCAATGTCGTCGCCCGGGGTGGTCTCGGGTACCCCGGAGGCGAAGCAGTGCGCGAGCACGAGGGTGCGCTCGCCGTCGGAGCCGTGCGCCGTGAGGTCGGCGCGCACCGCCTCGGTCGCCCAGCGCAGGGCGTCTTCTTGCGAGCGCACCCCGTCGGCACCCGGCAGGTGACGCACGAGCGCCGGTTCGAGATAAGGGATGGGGTAGCACCGCACCGAACCGTGCTCGTCGCGGAGTTCGATGGGCGCGGCCGGCTGCGCCGGGTCGGCCGAAATGTGAATGTCGGCGAGCTTCGCCCAGGCCGAGGGAAATCGCAGACGTGCCGCCGAGTCGTGGTTGCCGCTCGACACAACGACGGTCGCGCCAGCGGCGCGTAGGCGCTGGAGCGCGGCGGCCAAGAAATCGAAGGCGGCCGCGGCCGGCGCTGACGAGTCGAAGATGTCGCCCGCGACAACGACGACATCGACGTCGTGTTCGGGCACGAACTCGGTCAGTGCACGCAGCACCTCCTCGAGGTGAGCGAGGGTGGATTCGCCATGGAAAGTACGACCGATGTGCCAGTCAGACGTGTGCAGGATGCGCATGCACGCAGGCTAGCGCGAGCCTGCGACATTGACCTCGCGCACCCCGATGAACCGCCGCGCCTGCGAGGCAACCAGCCACACGAGCACGAGGAAGAGCACCGCATCCGTCGCGATATAGAAGAAGTGAGCGAACGAGCCACCCTCGCCGCCGGCGAGCACGGTGTCCGTGTGCACCGCGAGCAGCGGACGAATCACCCCGAACTTGAGCACAAGCAGAGCGAAGGCGGCACCCGCGAGCGTCCAGGACCGTCGATCGGCACGGCTGCGCCACAGCGCGATGGCGAGCACGAGGGCGATGACGATCTCGGTGATGTTCATCGCGAGAAACACGAGCCGGCCGATGCCGAGGCCAAGCGGAATCGTGATGCCGGGTGCCTGAAATTTCAGCGGCGCCTCGATGAGGTCAATAGCGATGATGAGGCCAAGCCAGACGGCCGGAAGGATGAGGCGCAGAGCCTGCCACACGCGAATAGACATGGCCTAACTCTACGATTTGTAGTGATCGCACCCGGCGGTGCGATCAGGCTCCCGGAGCCGTCACGAAATCGATGAGTTCCTCGACCCTGCCGATCACCGAAGGCTCGAGGTCATTCCAGTTGCGCACTCGCCCGAGGATGCGCTGCCAGGCCCGCGCGATGTCGGCCTGTTCCTCGTGGGGCCACCCCAGGTGCGCGCAGATGCCGTGCTTCCACGACTGGCCGCGCGGGATATTCGGCCACTCGCGCATCCCGAGCCGCTCGGGTCGCACCGCCTGCCACACGTCGATATAGGGGTGACCGATGACGAGCACCGAGTCGCGGCCGANACTTCGCGGTGATGTCGTCGGCGATGCGCGACTCCTTCGAGCGTTCGACGAGGTGGTCGAGCAGGATGCCCGCACGTCGTGGGCCTCCCGGCGCGAACTCGCGCAAGACCTCCTCGAGGTGGTCGGCGCCCTCGAGGTACTCGACCGCAACACCCTCGATGCGCAGGTCGTGGCCCCACACCTTCTCGACCAGCTCGGCGTCGTGCCGGCCCTCGACGAAGATGCGGCCGGCGCGGGCGACACGGGCGCGGGCGCCCTCGACGTAGACCGAGCCGGAGGCGCTGCGGGTGGGCGTCTTCGGCGCCACGGCGGCGAAGGTCAGCAGCACCGCGCCGTCATCGTCAAAGAACATCTCGTGCCGCGGAAACTTCTTCACGGCGCCGTCGGCGTCGCGTAGCGTTACGGTCTCGCGATCGGCGGCGGCGAGCTGCCCGTAGAACTCTGTTACGGGATCCTCAAGCCACATGCCCTTGCGCGCGGTAACCTTACGAGGGCCCTTAGGCTTGCGTGATTCTCGCAATCGCGCAATCGGGTCAATGTCATACCGCTCGTCCATAATGAGCGCGAGTTTACTGGGCCCACGCCCATCCTTCAGATTTTGGCGTGCGCTAAGCTGATTGTTCTCATCGAGCAGGAGGAATACATGTCGCAGAACGACGGGCGCGACCTGGAGCACCCCCGCGGTGACGACGACCAGCACCCAGAGCAGTCGTCGACCATGTCATTCACCGGTGACTTCAGCGCTCAGCTCGCCGCACTCATCGCCGGTGGTGTGAGCAAAGAAGAAATGGACTCGATCGGAGCCCTGCCTTCGGGCTCGGCGCTGCTGATCGTTCGCCGCGGCAGCAACGTTGGCGCCCGCTTCCTGCTCGACACCGACCTGCAGATCGCCGGCCGCCACCCGAACGCCGAGATCTTCCTCGACGACGTCACGGTGTCGCGTCGCCACGCGGAGTTCACGCGCACGGGTCGTACCTTCCAAGTGCGCGACCTCGGCTCGCTCAACGGCACGTATTACAACGGCGAAAGCATCAACCAGGCTCAGCTAACGAACGGTGGCGAGGTGCAGATCGGCAAGTACCGGCTCACCTTCTACGCATCGCCGCTCGACGTGCCGGGCACGCAGACGGCTCAGTAGCCGATGGTGGCGTCAACTGCGGCGGCCGCGTCGAGTGGCGCGACCCCGAAGCTGTCGATCGGGCAGGTATTGCAGCGCCTCGGCGCTGAGCACCCGGAGCTCACTCCGTCGAAGATTCGCTTTCTCGAAGAGCAGGGGCTCGTGCACCCTGCCCGCACCGAGAAGGGGTACCGTAAGTACTCCGACCAGGACGTGCAGCGCATTCGCGTCGTGCTTGCTCTGCAGCGCGACCACTACCTGCCCCTGAAGGTGATCGGCGAGTACCTCGACGCGGTCGACCGTGGCGAGAACCCCAAGGTGCCGGGCGCCGCGGCGCCGGCGCGCGCCAAGGGTGAGGCGACCGCACCAGCGGGCCTCGGCATTCTCGAAACTGGGCTCGAGCTGCGCCGCGATGAGCTGCTGCAGCGCTCGGGCGCGAGCCGAGACCTGCTCGAGGCGGCGCACACCGCCGGTCTCATCGCGAGGGCGATGCGTTACGGCGAGGAGGAACTCGTGCTGCTCACGACGCTCGTCGAGCTCGACGGCTCGGGCATTCAGCCGCGTCACCTGCGGCCCTACCGTTCGGCCGCTCAGCACGACCTCGGCCTCGTCGAGCGCGCGATCACGCCGCTGAAGCGGGGCAAGGATGCGGAGGCTTCGGCCCGCGCGCAGGAGAAGGCGGATGAGCTCGCGACCGCGCTCGAACGGGTCCGCTCGGCGCTACTGCGCCAGGGACTGCGCGACCGCCGCGGCTAAGTCCGGACGGGCGAGGCAGGCCGGAGGTTACGGTTTGGTCTCACCCTCAACTTGAAGTTGAGGGTTTCGGCGTGCCACCTCTGGCGACGTGGAATTCTTTGACACGATCTCATCGTTGTAATTCGACCTCGATGAACGACGCTGGCTCGCCTACACTGAGGTGAGCCGACCTTCGAAATCGGATGCGTCATGCGACGCTGCACCGGCGAGCCGCACCTACGAATCCGGTCCGAAGGACAAGACTGACTGCAACGCAACTGGGCGGAACATCCGCACAAAGCAGACCGGCACGGTTCGGTTGGAAAGGGTAACGCCATGAGCGCACGCGAGGGTGCAGACGGACAGCCGCTGCACGGAGAGCTGCTGTTCACTGATGGTCTGCCCGACCTTGACCCGAACCTCGGGTACCGTGGCGCCGTCGCCGCGAAGGTGGCCGGCATCACCTACCGTCAACTCGACTACTGGGCCCGCACGGAGCTCGTGCAGCCGACCATTCAGAACGCTGCAGGATCGGGCTCACAGCGCCTCTACTCCTTCCGCGACATCCTCGTGCTCAAGCTCGTGAAGCGACTGCTCGAGACGGGCATCTCGCTCCAGCAGATTCGCATCGCCGTCGAGCAGTTGCACGATGCCGGCATCACCGACCTCGCCCAGACGACGCTGATGTCCGACGGCGCGAGTGTGTACCTGTGCACCTCGAACGACCAGGTCATCGACCTCGTCCAGCGTGGCCAGGGCGTCTTCGGCATCTTCGTCGGTCAGGTGCTGCGCGAGGTCGAGACGAACCTCGTCGACATCGAAACCGAGCGGGCCGAACCCGAAGACGAACTCGCGGCACGCCGCAAGAAGCGCGTCAGCTAGCGCATCCATACCTCAGAGAAACCGCGGACTTGTACGAAAAGTTCGCGATTTTCTTGTTTGCTTGAACATATCCACGAAATATCGCGTGTGCGCCGATCCGCGCGGTTTCCCCACGCAAATCCCGCCGCTCGACCGATAGTGTGAACTGCACCGCACAACAACGTGCACAATCCACTTCCACACCCAAGGAAGAGTGAGGGGAAGCGTGTTCAAGAAGATTCTCGTCGCGAATCGCGGTGAAATCGCGATCCGTGGATTCCGGGCCGCGGTCGAACTCGGGGCGAACACCGTCGCCGTGTATCCATTCGAAGACCGTAACTCGCTGCATCGCCTGAAGGCCGACGAGGCCTATGAGATCGGCTCGGAGGGGTCGCCGGTGCAGGCGTACCTCAACATCGACGAGATTATTCGGGTCGCGAAGCTTTCTGGCGCCGATGCTATCTACCCGGGCTACGGCTTCCTTTCCGAGAACGCCGACTTTGCGAAGGCCTGTGCCGACAACGGCGTCACCTTCATCGGCCCCTCGCAGACCGTGCTCGCCTCGGCGGGGAACAAGGTGCACGCGAAGCAGCAGGCCATCGGCGCCGGGGTGCCGGTGCTGAAGTCGTCCGAGCCGTCGACCGATGTCGACGCCCTCATCGCGGCGGCCGACGAGATCGGCTACCCCGTGTTCGCCAAGGCCGTCGCCGGAGGCGGTGGTCGAGGGATGCGCCGCGTCGAGCGGCACGAAGACCTCCGCAGCGCACTTGAGTCGGCCATGAACGAGGCAAAGAGCGCCTTCGGCGACGACACTATGTTCATTGAGCAGGCCGTGCTGCGGCCCCGGCACATTGAGGTGCAGATCCTCGCCGACTCGAGCGGTGACGCGGTGCACCTGTTCGAGCGCGACTGCTCGGTGCAGCGCCGCCACCAGAAGGTCATCGAGATCGCGCCCGCGCCGAACCTTGACCAGTCGATCCGCGACGCGATCTATGCCGATGCGGTGAAGTTCGCCAAGTCGATCAACTACGTCAACGCGGGTACCGTCGAGTTCCTCATCGACACCGAGGGCGAGCGCGCCGGCCAGCACGTGTTCATCGAAATGAACCCACGTATCCAGGTTGAGCACACGATCACCGAGGAAATCACCGACATCGACCTCGTGCAGTCGCAGATGCGCATCGCGGCGGGGGAGTTGCTGGCCGACCTCGGTCTCGAGCAGGACGCCATCGAGCGTCGCGGCTACGCGATCCAGTGCCGCATCACCACGGAAGACCCGTCGCAGGACTTCCGCCCCGATTCGGGCACGATCACGGCCTACCGCTCGGCCGGTGGGTCGGGCATCCGCATCGACGGCGGTACCGTCGCGACCGGCGCCGAGGTGCTGCCGTACTTCGACTCGCTGCTGCTCAAACTCATTGCCCACGGCAGCGATTTCCCCACCGCGGTGAGCCGAGCCCGGCGCGCGCTGAGCGAGTTCCGCATCCGTGGCATCGCCACGAACATTCCTTTTATCGAGGGCGTGCTCGGCGACGAGGCATTCGTCGCCGGCGAGGTCTCGACCGACTTCATCGAGAAGCGGCCCGAGCTGCTGCAGTACCGCAAGTCGGCGAACCGCGGCACGAAGATCCTCAACTGGCTCGCCGACGTCACCGTGAACAAACCCAACGGCGAGCGCCCCGCGACGGCGCAGCCGCGGCTCAAGCTGCCGGCGCTCAAGGCGGCAGGTGAGCCGACCGGCCAGCGGCAGCTGCTGCGCGAGCTCGGCCCCACCGGGTGGGCAGCACAGCTGCGCGCCGACCCTCGCCTGCGAGTGACTGACACGACGTTCCGCGACGCCCACCAGTCGCTGCTCGCCACCCGCGTGCGCACGACCGACCTGCTCGAGGTCGCGCCGCACGTCGCGCATCAGCTGCCCGAGTTGCTCTCGATGGAGGCCTGGGGTGGTGCGACCTATGACGTCGCCCTGCGCTTCCTCGGCGAAGACCCGTGGGAGCGACTCGCGCGCCTGAGTGCCGAGTTGCCGAACATCCCGGTGCAGATGCTGCTGCGCGGCCGCAACACCGTCGGCTACACGCCGTACCCGACTTCGCTCACCGATGCGTTCGTGCGCGAGGCGACCGACACGGGCGTCGACATTTTCCGCATCTTCGACGCGCTCAACGACGTCGAGCAGATGCGCCCGGCGATCGACGCCGTGCTCGAGACCGGCAGTTCGGTGGCCGAGGTGGCCATGTGTTACACCGGCAACCTGCTTGACCCGGCCGAAGACCTCTACACGCTCGACTACTACCTGAAGCTGGCCGAGCGCATCGTCGATGCGGGCGCACACGTGCTCGCGATCAAGGACATGGCGGGCCTGCTTCGCCCGGCCGCGGCGACGAAGCTCGTCGAGGCACTGCGCGAACGCTTCGAGGTGCCGGTGCACCTGCACACGCACGACACCGCGGGCGGCCAGCTCGCGACNCTCGTCGCGGCAAGCAACGCCGGGGTGGATGCGGTCGACGTCGCCGCCGCGCCGATGTCAGGCACGACGAGTCAGGTGTCGATGAGCGCGCTCGTCGCGGCACTCGCGAACACCGAGCGCGACACCGGCTTCGACCTGCAGGCCGTCACCGACCTCGAACCATACTGGGAAGCCGTGCGCGCGATCTACCTCCCGTTCGAGTCGGGCCTGCCGTCGCCGACCGGCCGCGTCTACCGCCACGAGATTCCCGGCGGGCAGCTCTCGAACCTGCGCCAGCAAGCGATCGCCCTCGGCCTCGCGAACGACTTTGAGCGCATCGAGGACATGTACGCCGAGGCCGACCGGATTCTCGGTCGCCTGCCGAAGGTGACGCCGTCGTCGAAGGTCGTTGGTGACCTCGCGCTCCACCTCGTGGCCGTGAACGCCGACCCGAAGGACTTCGAGGAGCACCCCGAGAACTACGACATTCCTGCGTCGGTCACGGGCTTCCTCGCCGGCGAGCTCGGCGACCTGCCGGGCGGCTGGCCCGAGCCATTCCGCACGAAGGCGCTGCGCGGTCAGCAGCCGAACATCGATGTGAAGCCGCTCAGCGCGCAGGACGAGGCTGACCTCGCGGGCGACTCGGCAACCCGCCGGGCGACGCTGAACCGCCTGCTGTTCCCACAGCCGACCGCGATCTTCGAAGACATCCGCGCGCTGTTCGGCGACCTGTCGAAGCTCGACACGCTCGACTATCTCTACGGACTCGAGCCGGGCGAGGAGTACCGGGTGCCGCTCGAGAAGGGCGTCGACCTGTTCATCACCCTCGAGGCGATCGGTGAGCCGGACGAGTCGGGCACCCGCACCGTCATGGCCACGCTGAACGGCCAGCTGCGCCCCGTGCTCGTGCGCGACCGCAGCGTCAAGGTCGAAGAAATCGAGCGCGAGAAAGCCGACCCGAACAACGCCGGCCACGTCGCGGCGCCATTCTCGGGCACCGTCACGGTGCGCGTCGAGGCCGGCCAGGAGGTCGCGCAGGGCGACCAGATCGCGACCATCGAGGCTATGAAGATGGAGGCGGCAATCACCGCGAGCGTCGCGGGTACGATTGAGCGGGTGGTGCTCCAGCAGGCATCGCAGTCGGTTGACAACGGCGATCTCGTTGCCGTCATCCGACCCGCAGACAGCAGCGGGCTGGTCGGCGCCGAGTAGCGCGCGCACGGCCATCCCCGCAGGACGAAGGGATGGCCGTGCCCCAGACCGAGTACGAGGAGTTCGACCTCATTATCATCGGGGCCGGTTCGGGCAACACGATTCCCGGGCCGGACTTCGCCGATTGGCGCATCGCGATCGTTGACGACGGTCGCTGGTTCGGGGGCACTTGTCTCAACGCCGGCTGCATTCCGACGAAAATGTTCGTGCACCCGAGCGACGTTGCGCGCGAGGTGCGCCAAGGTGGGCACCTCGGCGTGCACGGCTCGGCTGAGCTCGACTGGGCGGCCGTGCGCGACCGCGTCTTCGGTCGCATCGACTCGATCTCGCACGGCGGCGAGGCCTACCGCGACCACGGGGAGCCGAACATCTCGCTCGTGCGCGAGACCGTGCAGTTCACGGGGGAGCGCGAGCTCACGACGGTGAGCGGGCGACGCCTGCGCGGTGAGCGCATCGTCATCGCGGCCGGCTCGCGGCCGCGCGAGCTGCCGAACCTGCCGTTCGGCGACACTGTGATTTCGAGCGACGACGCCCTGCGGCTCGACGCGCTGCCCGCGAGCCTTCTCGTCATCGGTGGCGGTGCGGTCGCGTCGGAGTTCGCCGCCGTCTACTCGGCGTTTGGCGTCGAGGTCACGCAGCTCAACCGCTCGCCGCTGCTCCGCAGCGCCGACGCCGACGTCTCCGAGACCTTCACCAAGCTCGCGGGCGAGCAGTGGTCGGTGCGGACCGGCGTCACGGTCGCCTCGGCTGAGCACCGCGACTCGGGCTGGCAACTCACGCTCGATGACGGCAGTGAACTCTCGGCCGAGCTCGTGCTCGTGGCCGCCGGGCGCATCCCGAACACCGACCGCCTCGGTGTCGACGCGGCCGGCTTCGACGTCCGCGCCGACGGCACGCTCGCGGTCGACCTGGGCCAGCGCGTGCTGCGCGACGGCGAGCCCGTCGACGGCATCTACGCGCTCGGCGACGTCTCGTCGCCGCACCAGCTCAAGCACGTCGCGAACCAGGATGCGCGCATCGTCGCCGAGAACCTGCGCCGCACAGCCCGCGGCGAAGCGCTCGCCGAGAACACGCTCGGGCCCGTGCCGTACGCCGTGTTCAGTGCCCCCGAGGTCGCCCACTTCGGGCTCACGCTCGCGGAGGCCACCGAGCAGGGCATGGACGCGTTCGAGGTGCGCCACGACTATGGCTGGACGGCCTGGGGGTGGGCGCTCGACGACGAGGTGAGCTTCCTCAAGATCGTCGTCGAGCGGGTCACCGGCAAGCTGCTCGGCGCCCATATCATCGGCCCCGACGCACCCATTTTGCTGCAGCCGCTGCTGCAGGCCGCGAGCTTCAACCAGAGCGTGCGCGGCCTTGCCCGCGGCCAGTATTGGCCGCACCCGGCCGCCACCGAAATCATCGAGAACGCCCTGCTGAAGGCGGAGGAGGAACTGCAAGCGTGACCATTCGCGACATCCGGTATTACGGCGACCCCGTGCTGCGCACGGAGGCCGACCCGATCACGAAGATCGACGACCGCATCCGCAGCCTCATTGCCGATCTCGTCGAAACGACCGACATGGATGGTCGCGCGGGCGTGGCTGCGCCGCAGATCGGCGTGCCCCTGCGCGCGTTCAGCTACAACGTCGACGGCAAGGTCGGCTATGTTATCAACCCCGTGCTCGAGGAGGTCTCGGGCGAACCGACCGAGATCGATGAGGGCTGCCTCTCGGTGCCCGGCNCTTTGGTTCCCGACCAAGCGCTACCCATACGCGCGCGTGCGCGGCATCGATCTCGAGGGCGAGGAAGTCGTGCTCGAGGGCACGGGCGTGATGGCGCAGATGCTGCAGCACGAGACCGATCACCTCAACGGCACAGTCTACGTCGACACGCTCGCGAAGGACCAGCGCCGGCTCGCCCTCCGGGAAATCCGCGAGAGCGACTGGTTCTAAGAACCAGCCGCTCTCGGCAGTGGGGCGCGGGGGCTAGAGCGTCGGCACCGACGAGGTCTTCGAGTAGATCTCGGCGATGACCGGGGCGATGCGCTCGAGCACCACGTTGCGCTTGATCGACAGCTTCGGCGTGAGCGTGCCGTCGTCGATGCTGAAGACATAGTCGAGGATGCGGAACTCGCGAATCGACTCGGCCCGCGACACGCGCGTGTTCGCGCTATCGATGACCGACTTCAAGTGCGCGCGCACCTTGTCGTTCTCGGCGGCTTCGGCGAGCGAGAGATTCGGGTCAAGCCCCTGCGTCTCGAGCCACTTCGGCAGCATCTCGGGGTCGAGCGTGATCACGGCCGAGATGAACGGCTTCTGGTCGCCCACGACGACGCACTCGCCGACGATCGTGTCGGCACGGATCGGGTCTTCAAACGTCGCCGGCGCGACGTTCTTGCCGCCCGCCGTCACGATGATGTCCTTCTTGCGGCCCGTGATGGTGAGGTAGCCGTCCGCGTCGAGGCGGCCGAGGTCGCCGGTGCGGAACCAGCCGTCCTCGGTGAAGGCATCGGCCGTCGCTTCGGGGTTATTGAGGTACTCGCGGAACACGCCGACGCCCTTGACGAGAATCTCGTCATCGTCATCGATGCGCACGCCGACACCCGGCAGGGGCGGGCCGACGGTGCCGACCTTGAACGCACCGGGCAGGTTCACTGACACCGGCGCCGTCGTCTCGGTGAGGCCGTAGCCCTCGAGCACCTGCACGCCGAGCGCGCGGTAGAAGTGGCCGAGGAACAGGCCGAGCGGCGCCGAACCCGAGACGGCGTGCTCGACGCGGCCGCCGAGAGTCTCGCGCAGCTTCTTGAACACGAGTCGGTCATAGAGCTTGAACTGCAGCTTGAGGCCGAGCGGCACCTTCGCCTCGTCGAGGGCGCGCGAGTACGCCACGCCGATCTTCACGGCGCGCTCGAAGATCTTGCGCTTGCCACCCTCGGTCGCCTTCTGCAGGGCCGAGTTGTAGACCTTCTCAAAGACGCGGGGCACCGCGAGCAGGAACGTCGGGCGGAACGAGCCGAGCGCCGGCACGAGCTGCGAGGTGTCGTGCTGGTGGCCCACCTTGACGCCCGTCGAGACGCAGAGAATCGAGATGAGCCGGGCGAACACGTGCGCGAGCGTGATGAACAGCAGGGTGGATGAGCCAGGCTTACGCACGAACGGCGACAGCGGCTCCTCGATGTTGCGCACGAGTTCGACGAAGTTCGCGTGCGTGAGCACGGTGCCCTTCGGGCGGCCGGTCGAGCCAGAGGTGTAGATGATGGTCGCGACGTCATCGGCCTTCGCCTGCGTGCGCGCCTGCTCGAGCTGCGCATCCGTGACCGACGTACCGGCCTCACGCAGTTGGTCGAGCGCGCCTTCGCTCATCGTCCAGCGCCACTGGACCTCGGGCCGGCCCTCGCCGATTTCGTCGTAGCGGCCGGCGAGCTTCTCGTCTTCGGCCAGAATGCCCTTGGCGCCCGAGTCACTGAGCATCCAGGCGAGCTGCGAGGCCGAGCTCGTCTCGTAGACCGGGACCATCACCGCGCCGGCCGTCATGAGCGCGTAGTCGACGAGCGTCCACTCATAGCTCGTGACGCAGAGGAATGCGATGCGGTCGCCGGGCTGAACGCCAGCGGCGATGAAGCCCTTGGCGATCGAGTTCACGTCGTCGACGAACTCGCGGGTGGAGATATCGCGCCAAACGTCACCCTTCGGCACTGAGAACAGTGCGGCTTGGGGTCGCAGATCGAGCTGCTTGTGCAGCAGATCGGTGATGTTGAGTTCTGGGTCAGCGGGCACGACCGGAGGAGTGATGCGTTCTCGCACCCCGCCTCCCTGTGCTCCCGACTTCGGGGTACCGGACATATGGGGTGGCTCCTCGTCGAGTGGTGGATTGATTGCGCGACATATTTGGCGGTTGCGTCATTGCATCTGCCTCGTTGGGATCCTATGAGGATTCTCCGAGCGGGGCGCCCAGGTGGGTATGATTGCAGTCGCGCAATTGGAGGTTATGGTCCCGCATGATTTATTGGCTGCTCAAGCACATTGTGGCTGGCCCCATCCTTCGGAGTCTTTTTGGACCAGAAGTTGTTGGCGCTGAACACCTCCCGCGGAAAAAGGGGGCAGTCATCTTTGCCTCGAATCACCTCTCGGTGATCGACTCCTTTTTGCTGCCGCTCGTGCTCCGTCGCCGCATCTACTTCCTCGCCAAATCCGAGTACTTCACGGGCAAAGGCATCAAGGGTGCCTTCGTGCGATGGTTCTTTACGTCGACCGGCATGCTCTCGATCGACCGCTCAGGTGGCAAGGCCTCCGAGGCGTCGCTGCGCACGGGCCTTGAGGTGCTCAACCGCGGCGACTGGCTCGGCATTTACCCCGAGGGCACTCGTAGCCCCGACGCCCGCCTGTATCGCGGTCGCACCGGCATCGCGCGCATGATCCTCGAGTGCAAGCGCCCCGTGCAGGTGGTGCCCGTGGTGATGGTGGATGCCGAGAAGATCATGCCCCCTGGTGCGAAGCGCCCGCGGCCCGGCAAGGTCGGTATCCGCTTCGGCAAGCCTATCGAGTTCTCGCGGTATCAGGGCATGGAACCCAACCGGTTCATCCTGCGCTCGATCACCGACGAGGTCATGAGCGAGATCGCCGCGCTGAGCGATCAGGAATACGTCGACGGCTACGCGTCGTCGTATAAGAACCGCGAAATCGCCGCCGCCTAGCTGTCGGGAATTCCGCCCGAACCCCACGCGTTGCCCGAGACAGACGGCACCCCCACACGTCCCCGAGCCCCATTGAAGAAAGACACTTCCGCATGACCAACACGCCCACTCTGCAGCCGACTTCCTCCCCGTTGCCCGGACTTGAGGCGTGGCGAGAGCTGCCGATCAAGCAGCAGCCGACCTGGCCCGACCCTGCCGAGGCGACGCGCGTGTTCGACGACCTGTCGAAGCGTCCGCCGCTCGTGTTTGCGGGCGAGGTTGACCGCCTGCGCACCCGCCTCGCCGATGCCGCGGCCGGCAACGCCTTCGTGCTGCAGGGTGGCGACTGCGCCGAGACCTTCGTCGGCGCGACCGCCGACAAAATCCGTGCGCGCGTCTCGACGATCCTGCAGATGGCGCTCGTGCTCACGTACGGTGCCTCGATGCCGGTCGTGAAGATGGGCCGCATGGCCGGCCAGTTCGCGAAGCCACGCTCGAGCGACACCGAGACGCGCGAGAACGTGACGCTGCCCGCCTACCGCGGCGACATCGTCAACGACTTCGCCTTCACAGAGGCGTCGCGCACGCCGAACCCGCAGCGGATGCTCGAGGGCTACCACGTTTCGTCGTCGACGCTCAATCTCATTCGTGCCTTCACGACCGGTGGCTTTGCCGACATGCGCGAGGTGCACTCGTGGAACCGCGGGTTCGCGCAGAACCCCGCCAACGCGAAGTACGACGCGATGGCGCGCGACATCGACCGCGCCCTGAAGTTCATGGCCGCCACGGGGACCGACTTCGACACGATGAAGGAGGTCGAGTTCTACGTCGGCCACGAGGGCCTGCTGCTCGAGTACGAGCGCGCCCTGACCCGCATCGACTCGCGCACCGGCTTGCCGTACGACACCTCGGCGCATTTCATCTGGATCGGCGAGCGCACACGCGATCTCGACGAGGCCCACATGGACTACTTCTCGCGGGTGCGCAACCCGATCGGTGTGAAGCTCGGCCCGTCGACGACGCCCGAGACGATGCACCGCATCATAGAGAAGCTCGACCCGAACCGCGAGCCCGGCCGCCTCACCTTCATCACTCGGATGGGCGCGGGCAAGATCCGCGACGTGCTGCCAGGCCTCCTCGAGGCGTCGAAGCAGGAGGAGTCGACCCCGCTGTGGATCACCGACCCGATGCACGGCAACGGCTTCACGAGCGAGCGCGGCTTCAAGACCCGCAACTTCGACGACATCGTCGATGAGGTCAAGGGCTTCTTCGAGTCGCACCAGCAGGCCGGCACCCACCCGGGCGGCATCCACGTTGAGCTCACCGGCGACGACGTGACCGAGTGCCTCGGCGGCTCGGAGCACATCGATGAGGACGCCCTGGCGACCCGCTACGAGTCGCTTTGCGACCCGCGTCTCAACCACATGCAGTCGCTCGAGCTCGCGTTCCTTGTGGCCGAGCTGCTGCAGCAGCGNCCCGGCCTAACGACCGCAACGAAGAATCCCGCCCACGGAGCGACTCCGCGGGCGGGATTTCTCGTTGGTCGCTAGAACTCGTAGGTGGCGGTGATCTTCACCGTCGAGCCTCGCTCGACTTCCTCGCCGCCGCTTGGGTTCTGCGACGAGACCTTCGCGTCGTCGAGCAGCACCGATGGAATGCTGTGGTCGACGTCAAAGCCCGCGGCCTCGAGCTCGGCAATCGCATCCTTCGCCGGCTTGCCGGTGACGTCGGGCACCTCGACGAGGTCGGGCCCGAGCGACACGACGAGGTTCACCGTCGAGCCGGGCACCATCGGGTCGGACGTGTTCTCTTGCGAGAGCACGACCCCCGCGGGCACCGACGAACTGTACTGCGAGTCGACGACCGCCGGCGTGAGGCCGGCGTCGGTGAGTGCCTGCTCGGCCTCGCCCTGGCTCATGCCGCTGACCTCGGGCACCGAGCCGGCCGAAACGACGAGCCGAATGGTCTGCTGCTCCGCCATCTCCTGCGGCAGGGTCTCGCCGGTCTCGGTCGTGCCGCGGATGACGTGGTCGGCCTCGATCGAACCGCTGAACTCGGTCACGTGCGTCTCGGCGTCGACGACGAAGCCGGCGTCGGTGATCGCCTGCTCGGCGTCGGCGGTCGACAGGCCCTCGAGGGCGGGCACGGTGAGGATGCGCGGCCCGGCAGAGACGACGAGGTCGATCGGGGAGTCGGGTGCGAGCTTCGTGTTGGGGTCAGGGCTCATGCTGATGACGGTGCCCTCCGGCACTTCGAGCGAGTTGTCCTCGGTCACCTCACCCACGGTGAAGCCCGAGGCGACGATGGTCGCTTCGGCGTCGGACTGCGCCTGCGCGACGACATTGGGCGTCGAGCCGTAGGACCCCGGGCCGATGCCCTCGTACCAGCCGAGGCCCGCAGCCAAGAACGCCATGACCAAGACGACAAAGAAGGCGAGCACACCCGCACGACGCTTCTGCCCGTTGAGTCGCTGTAGGCGTCTAGCCGCGGGCGCGCCGCCCTCGACTGCCGGCGCAATCGTGGCCACATCGACCGACTCGACAGGACCCGTCGGCTGCATCACCGAGTTCGGCATGGAGTCGTTGTCGGAGACGGCGAGCAGGTGGGTGTCGTTGTCAGCAAAGTTCTGGATCGCCGTTTCGAGGGGCACAGTTGCCACGCCGCCGTTGGCAATGTCGCGCTCGGCCTGCCGCAGCGCGGCGAGCATGGCGCCGGCGTCAGCCGGGCGGTCCTCGGCGTCGCGCTCGGTCGCCCAGACGACCAGGTCGTCGAGCACTCCGGGCACGCTCGGCTGGGCCTCGCTCGGCGGCGGCACCGAGTCGTTCGCGTGCCGGTAGGCGATGTTGACCGGCTCATCGCCGCGGTAGGGCTGCTCGCCGACAAGCATCTCGTACATCATGATGCCGGCCGAGTAGATGTCGCTGCGCACATCCGCGAGGCCCTTGGTGACGAGCTCGGGCGCGAGGTAGGCAATCGTGCCAAGCAGCACCGAACCGGACGCGGTGTTGTTGGTCACCGCACGGGCGAGGCCGAAGTCCGAGAGCTTGATGCGGCCATCGTCGGCGAGTAGCACGTTCTCGGGCTTGATGTCGCGGTGGATGATGCCCTGGCGGTGCGCCACCTGCAGGCCTGCCAGCACCGCATCCATGATGTCGATGGTCTGCTCGACCGTGAGCCGGTGGTGGTCGTGCAGCAGGTCGCGCAGGGTGATACCCGGCACGTACTCCATGACGATGTAGGCGAGCCCCTCGTCGTCGCCCTGGTCATAGACATTGACGAGGTTCGGATGCGCGAGTCGTGCGGCTGACCGGGCTTCGCGAATGAAGCGGTCGCGGAACGATTCGTCGGCCGCGAGATGCGCGTGCATGATCTTGATCGCGACCCGGCGGTCGAGCCGGAGGTCGGTCGCGACGTACACCGTGGCCATGCCGCCTCGCGCGATGAGCGACCGAACCTGGTAGCGGCCGTCGACGAGACGGCCGATCACGGTGTCGGGATTCACAGGGCTCACGCTGGCAGGGTAGTCGGCCGCGACAAATCAGCGCGTGTGAAACTCCGCGGGCGATGCATTTTGCCGCGCGGTGGCAGGCGAGACGGAAAATCTGCAACCATGGAGGTGTGACCGATGTCAACACCGAATCCGTATACGCCGACCACGAGTGGATCTCGCTCAAAGACGCCGCCGGGCAGCTCGGAGTCTCCTCCGGCCGCCTCCACCGCCTGCTCCAGGAGCGCTACCTGCTCTCCGTCAAGTACGACGGCGAGAAGCAACTGCCGCAGGCCTTTATCCAGAATGGTGAACCGCTCGCCGGTCTGCGTGGCACGCTCACGCTGCTCGCCGACCAGGGCATCGATGGCGACGAGGCCATGGCCTGGCTGCTCAGTGAGGACGACAGTCTCGGCATGACGCCGGTGGCGGCGCTCACCGAAGGGCGCAAGTCCTCGGTGCGTCGCTCCGTGCAGCTGTTCGCCGTCTAAGGGCTACGAGTTGCGCTTCGCTGTCTGCTCGGCGAGCGCGGTCAACGACGACTGGGTCTCGGAGCTGAGCGGCGTCGCATCGATTGCCGCGACGGCCTCGTCGAGCCAGGCTTGGATGCGCGCCTCGACGGCCTCGAGCGCGCCGCTGTCGGTCAACGCCGCCTGCATCCGGCCGATTTCGTCGAGTGAGAGGTCGGGCCGCCCGAGGCGGGTGGCGAAGAACTCGCGCGTCGCCGCGTCGCCGCGGGCCGCCACCTCGGCGACGAGCAGCGTGCGCTTGCCCTCGCGCAGGTCGTCGCCCGCCGGCTTGCCGGTGACCTCGGGGTCGCCGAAGACGCCGAGCACGTCATCGCGGAGCTGGAAGGCGAGGCCGAGGGGTAGGCCGATGGCGCTGGCCGAGTTGAGCTCGGCCATGGATGCGCCGGCGAAGCTCGCGCCGAGGCGCAGCGGCGACTCGACCGAGTAGCGCGCTGACTTGGACGTCGCGATGGCGATGGCTCGGTCGGCCCAGCGCTCGACCGGAACGACCGGCCACGCGAGTTCCTCGACGACGTCAAGGTATTGGCCGGCCGTGACCTCGGTGCGCATGCGGCGGAACTCGGACGCCGCGGTCTTGGCGCGATCGCGACCGACGAGCCCGCGGGCCAGGTCGAGGGCGTCGTTGCTCCACATGAGCAGGAGGTCGCCCGCGAGGATGGCGGCTGAGGCGCCGAAGTGTTCGCGGTCGCCGGTCCAGCCGCGCTCGCGGTGGAGCGTCTCAAAGACCCGGTGGGTCGACGGGCGGCCGCGGCGGGTGTCGNGAACGGTCGAGCAGGTCGTCGTGCACGAGGGCGGCGGCGTGAAAGAGCTCGACGGCGACACCGGCGTGTACGAGCGCCTCGTCAGTGCCAGATTCAGCGGAGGCCGCGGTGAGGCCCCCGCCGGCCGCGACGAACTGGGCCCGCGTGCGCTTGCCGCCACTCGAAAAGGCGATGAGCTGCTCGAGTAGGGGAGCGAGGTCGTCGCTCAGCGCAACAAGGTCTGGGCGGTGCTGGTCGAAAACCGTGGCAAGCGCCTGGTTGACGCGGTCCACGAAGAGCAAGCTTTCAGTCACTGTCTCATTCTATTCAGGGGACGGCAGCGTAGAATCAAAGTTCAATCCGCCAGCAGGTGGGCGCCTGCCCAGGGACAGCGAGGGAATCATGGCACTCTCAGAGCAAGAACAACGGTTGCTTGACGAGATGGAGCGCAGCCTCTATCAGCACGATGCCGATGTTGTGTCGACCGGTCGTCCCGCTGGTGCTGCCCTCACCGCACGCTCGATCACCATCTCGGTGCTCGCACTCGCGGTCGGGCTTGCCGTCATCGTCGGCGCGATGGCAATCCAGCAGCCTTGGGCCGGCCTCATCGGCTTCGCAATCATGATCGGCGGCGTCTATTGGGCGTTCGCTTCGTCGGGTTCTTCGTCCACGGGCGAGTCGACGAAGCTTCCCGGTACGCCGGGTCGACCGACCACCGACGATGGCGTGAAGTCGCCCGACGGCCGCGGCTTCATGGATCGCATGGAGGACCGCTGGGACCGCCGGCAGGATAACCAAGGCTAACCACCTCCCACCACCCCACTTCGCTCCCCGCGGGAGCAAAACGGGGCCAACCCACTCGGGTTGGCCCCGTTTTTGTTTCCTGCGCTCCCCACTGCCCCCAAAACGGCGGCAAAGCCGGCTTTCTCCCTCCACTGCGCTCCACCTGGCGACTGCCCAGTAGTTTCCACGGTTCTCTCAGGAATAAACCCCGCAAATCGCCCCACTTACCGTGAATCGTGGGGTGATGTGGAGTAAAGTGGTGCGAGATGGCATGAGGTGGTCTGAAGGTGGTGAACACCACCGCGAGCAGGAGGGGAGGGCGCACCGATGTTTCTCGGCACGTACTCACCGAAGCTCGACGAGAAGGGCCGTCTGATCTTGCCCGCGAAGTTTCGCGACCAGCTCACTGAGGGGGTCGTGCTCACCCGCGGGCAGGAACGCTGCATCTACGTGTTCTCGAATGCCGAGTTCGAGGGCTTTCACGACCGCATCCGCCAGGCACCTGTGACGAGCAAGCAGGCGCGCGACTACCTACGACTGCTGCTCTCCGGCGCCCACGCCGAAACCCCCGACAAGCAGGGGCGCATCACGATCCCGCAGCAGCTGCGGCAGTACGCAGGACTAGACCGCGAACTCGCCGTTATCGGCGCGGGCAGTCGCGCCGAAATCTGGGGCGCTGAGTCGTGGAACACCTACGTCGCCGCGAACGAAGCGGCATTCTCTGAGACCGCCGAGGAGGTGATCCCGGGCTTGTTCTAGCCCTGCCGCGTGGCCCCAGGTCGGTCACCCTGACGCACCTTCCCCGGCGCCAGGTTGAGTGACTCGGGACCACGAGGCAGGGAGGAACCCTCCGGAACGATATGGACCGTGACCTCAGCTCCATCCACATCCCCGTCATGCGTGAACGGGTCGTCGAGATGGTCTCGCCCTCGCTCACCAAACCCGGCCCGATCTACGTCGACTGCACCCTCGGCATGGGCGGCCACGCCGAGGCGGTGCTGCGGGCGAACCCGAATGCGCGCCTCGTTGGCATCGACCGTGACACGGCGGCGCTCGACGTGGCGCGGGCCCGTCTCGCCGACTTCGGCGACCGCACGCACTTCGCGCACGCCGTCTACGACGAGTTCGATGAGGTGCTCGATGACGCCGGCATCGACGAGGTTGACGCAGTGTTCTTCGACCTCGGCGTCTCGTCGCTGCAGCTTGACGAGGCCGAGCGAGGCTTCTCGTACATGCAAGACGCCGCGCTCGACATGCGCATGGACCAAACCCGCGGCGTCACCGCGGCCGACCTCATCGCCGAGCTCAGCGAGGCCGAGCTGTGCGAACTCTTCTACCGCTACGGCGACGAAAAGCTCGCGCCCCGCTATGCCGGGGCGATCGTTCGTGCCCGCGCCGAGTCGCCGATCACGACGACGGGTCAACTCGTCGGCCTCCTCCAGCAGGCAACCCCGGCCGCGCGCAAGAACGCCGGGCACCCCGCCAAGCGCGTCTTTCAGGCGCTTCGGGTCGAGGTGAACGGCGAGCTCGACGCCCTTGAGTCGGCGCTGCCGCAGGCGCTTGGGCGTGTACGGGTCGGCGGCCGAGTCGCCGTCGAGTCCTACCAGTCGCTCGAGGACCGCCTCGTGAAGCGGCTGTTTCAGCTGCGCAGCACTTCAGATGCGCCGCGCGGCCTGCCCATGACTCCCGAACAGATGCAGCCGGAGTTTCGACTGCTCACCAGGGGCGCCGAACAAGTTCACGACGAAGAAGCCCGCGAGAACCCGAGAGCCAAGCCTGTGCGCCTGCGCGCCGTCGAGCGAATTCGGAGCCACACCGCATGACCGCAGCAACGTCACCCAGCAAGCAGCCGCAGTCGACCCCGCGGCCGGCGCTCCGCCTGATTCCGGGACTGCGCCGCCGCCCCAACATTTCGGGCCGCATGATTGTCATCGCGGTAGTCGTGCTGCTCGGCGCCTTCGCGATTCAGCTCGCGCTGTCGATGGCGATCATCCAGGACGCCTACCGGGCCGACGACCTCGAAAGCCAGCAGCTCGAGCTCGAGCGCGAACACACGGCCGCGCTCGAGGCGTCCGACGCCGCATCCTCGCCCCAGCAGCTCGCGCAGCAGGCGACCGACCTCGGCATGGTGCCGAGCACGGGCAACTCCTACCTTGACCTCGCGACGAGCCAGATCGTTGACTCCGGCAACGGTGCGCCCGCGCAGGCGAGCCCAATTGACCCCTCGCTCGTGCCGAACCAGGTACTCGAACCCGAGGAGTCGGCGAAGGATGCTGAGAACGCCGACGGCTCCGGAGCGTCAAACACGAAGGCCGACGAACCTGCCGTACCGTCGGAGTTCGAACTCAGCTCGCCCTCGACGCACTAGCCAGTGCGGCCTCGGGCCGCTGGCCCACCGCATGGAAGGAGCGTACGGATGGCCAAGACGCGTCGGCGTCGAACGGGCAGTCGTGCGACTCCCATTCTCGTGGTGATCGCGCTCGTCGTGATCGTGTTTGCGGGGCGACTCGTGAGCCTGCAGGTCATCGACGCGAACGCGATCAGCGCTGAGGCTGACGGCCGACGCGGGCAAACCTCCACGCTCTACGGCACCCGCGGTTCGATCACTGCCGCAAACGGCACCATGCTCGCCTCGAGCGTCGACCGCTTCGACATCACCCTCGCCCCGGTGAACATGCGCGACTTCAAGCGGCTCGACCCCGAGACGAACAAGTATGTCGACGTGACGGTCAAGGAGTCGCTCGAGAAGATTGCCGAGCTGACTAACCAGGACGCCTCCGACCTCGCCTCGTCGGTGGATGCGGTGCTGGCGGCGAACCCGGACGCCGCGTTCGGCTACCTCGCGCAGGGCGTCACGCTCGAGCAGTACCAGGCCGTGCGCGACCTCGGCATTCCGTGGGTCTACTTCGAGCGGCACCCCGAGCGCACTTACCCGAATGGCGCCGTGGCCGGTAACCTCACGGGCTTCGTGGGCTCGGACGGCACCCCGCTGTCCGGTCTCGAGCTGCAGTACGACCAGTGCCTCGCCGGGCATAACGGCAAGGAGAGCTTCGAGCGTTCGGCCGACGGCGTCTCGATTCCCGGTTCGGTCGTCACGCTGAGCGAACCGGTGCAGGGTGGCACGCTCGAACTCAGTATCGACAGCGACACCCAATGGCGTACGCAGCAGATCATCGCCGAGCAGGTCGAGAAAACCAACGCGCTCTACGGCACCATCACGGTCGTTAACGTGAAGACCGGCGAGCTCGTGGCGGCGGCCGAGTACCCGACCGTCGACCCGAACGAGCCGGGCGAGAGCGACACCGATGACCGCGGTGCCAGAACCTTCACGGCGCCATACGAGCCGGGTTCGATCATGAAGCCGCTGACGGCGTCGATGCTTTACGACCAGGGCCTCGTTGACCCCGACGAGACCATCACGGTGCCCGACACCTGGGACCAAAAAGGTGCGAAGTTCGGTGACGATGCACCGCACGATCCCGTCGAAATGAATACGAACGGCGTGCTGACCGAGTCGTCAAATGTCGGCACGGCCACGTTCGCCGACCGGCTCTCGCCCGAGGCGCGACACGACTACCTGCTGAGCTACGGCCTCAATGAGCAGACCGGCGTCAACTTCCTCGGTGAGGAGTCTGGCATCGTCCGCCCCGCCGACGAATGGGATCCACAGACGAACTACGCGACGACCTTTGGCCACGGCCTCACCGCTACCGTCGCGCAGATGGCGAGCGCCTACCAGGCCCTCGCGAACGGCGGTTCGCACATTCCGCTGCAGCTCGTGCTCGGCTGCACGCAGGAGGATGGCACAGTTACCGACCAGCCCGACACCACACCGACGCAGGTGGTGTCGTCAGAGGCGGCGGAGCTCGCGCTCGAGGGCATGGAATCGGTTGCCCGCGAGGGCTGGCTCGCCGACCAGGTCGAGGTCCCCGGCTACCGCGTCGGCA
Organism: Gulosibacter sediminis; assembly: GCF_014904065.1. Taxonomy (GTDB): domain Bacteria; phylum Actinomycetota; class Actinomycetes; order Actinomycetales; family Microbacteriaceae; genus Gulosibacter; species Gulosibacter sediminis. The sequence goes on from NZ_JACXJG010000005.1 coordinate 42,456, forward strand.
TCAAGACGGGTACCTCCGAGCGCGTCGATGCCGACACCGGCACGTACATCGTGGGCTCGAACAACGTGTCGATGGCCGGGGTAGCCCCAATGGATGATCCACAGTACGTGGTGCTGGTCACGCTGGCCGACCCGACTACCATCACTACCAGCGCTGCCACTGCGCCCGCATGGCAGTCGACCATGTCGTACGTGCTGTCGTCGAACAATGTGTCGCCATCGCCACAGCCGTACCCCGATATCAATATCGTCCACTAGCAGCAGGAAGACCTTGCCCACAGACAGTATTCGCCCCCACCATGCCGCGGCGCGCATCCTCTCCGAGATGTGCGCCGAGTTCGGGCTGAATGAACCCGAAGGATCCGATCTCGAGGCCATCGAGGTGACCGGCGTCAGCAGTGATCACCGCAGTGTTGAGGCGGGCGACGTCTTCGTCGCGATTCCCGGCGTGCGTACCCACGGCGCCGAATTTCTCGACGAGGTCGTCGAGGCAGGTGTCGTCGCCGTGTTGACCGACCCCGCGGGTGCTGAACGCGCGACCCACCTCGAGGTGCCCGTCATCGTCATCGACGAGCCGCGGCTGGCCCTCGGTCATGTCGCGAAGTGGGTCTACCGCACCGACCCCGAGCAGCCGCGGCTCTTCGGCGTCGCCGGCACGATCGGCAAGACGAGCGTGAGCTACCTCATCGCCGACCTGTTCGGCCGCATCGGTGTCGCGAGCGGCCTGTCGACCTCGATCGCCCGTCGCGTCGACGAGCAGCACGTCATCGCCACCCTGACGACGCCGGAGGCCGACGACCTGCACGCCCTCGTCGCGCGGATGCGTGAGGTCGCCGACCGCGTCGCCGCCATCGAGATCTCGGGTCACGCGCTCAGCGGCCAGCGCCTTGCGGGCCTCGAGTTCGCCGTGGTGGGCCCCTTCACCTTCAGTGCCAGTGATGACGCGGCGGCCGACTTCTTTGCGCTGCACCGCCTGCTGCTCGACCCAGAGGTCGCCTCGGCGGCGGTCATCAACATTGACAGCCAAGTTGGGCGCGACCTCGTCGAGGCAGCCCGCATTCCGGTCGCCACACTCAGCGCCGACCCCGAATCCGGCGCCGACTGGCTGGTCCAGTGGAACAGCATCGACGGCGGCACCGAGTTCACCGTGCGCGGCCACGACGACCGCGTTGTCGCGAGCCACATCACCAAGCCCGGTCGCCTCGCAGCGTTGAACGCAGCTGCGGCCATCGTCATGATCGCCGAGGGCGGCTGGGCCACCGAGCAGATTCAGGACGCGCTCGATCGCACGGGAGGCTTCGACGTACCGATTCCCGGCCGCCTTGAGCGCATCCGCGCCACTGGCGACGGGCCCGAGGTGTTCGTCGACGGGGATGAGCGCACCGACGCGATTCGCGGCTCACTTGAGGCCCTCCGCGGGGAGGGCGCCGACGCGCCGCACCTCGTGGTGCATCCGAGCGATGCCGCCGCCATCGAGGAGTTCGCTCAGCTGCGTGACCTGACAGCCAAGAAACCAATCGTGATTACCCAGGCCTCGGCCGACTCCGTGCCCGGACTCCTGCTCGAGACGGATGCGGCGGCAGCCCTCCAGCGCGCGTCGCGTGACGCTGGCCGCGGCGGGCGCATCCTGTTCGTCGAACCCCGCGCCGACGCGCTGCGCGTCATCGACGAGGGCAAGGTCGTCGACCCGACCGTCGAACTCGTGCGCGACGCGCTCGCCGACGCCGGCTGGTAGCCGCGCTTCACCCATCCGCGCGCACCCGTGCGCATCCGACTACAAAGGCCCAAACCATGATTGCAATGACCCTCGCGGAAATCGCGTCCGCGACCGCGGGCACGCTGGTGCTGCGCGGCGACGCGACCGAGGCGACGACCGTGCGCGGCCTCAGCGACACCGACTCGCGCAAGATCACCCCAGGCGACATCTTCTTCGCGAAGCCGGGCGAGGTCACCGACGGCCACCTGTTTGCGCCCGCCGCGGTCGAGAACGGCGCGGCCCTGCTCATCGTCGAACACGAACTCGACCTTGACGTGCCGCAGGTTGTCGTCGCCGATACGGTGCTCGCGCTCGGTGCCCTCGCCACCGAGGTGGTCGCGCGGGTGCGGGCCCTCGGCCGCCTGCGCGTCGTCGCGGTGACCGGCTCGAACGGCAAAACCACGACGAAGAACCTGCTGCGCGAGACGTTCGCGCGCCGGGGCAACGTCGTTGCGCCGATCGGCTCGTTCAACAACGAGGTCGGGGCACCCACCACCTTCCTCGAGGTGACGGAAGAGACCGACTGGCTCGTCGCCGAGATGGGCGCGAGCGGCCTCGGCCACATCGAACGGCTCGCGAAGATGGCGCGACCCGACGTGGGCATCGTGCTCATGGTGGGCCTCGCCCACGCCGGCGAGTTTGGCGGCATCGACAACGTCGAGCGGGCGAAGTCGGAAATGGTCGAGGCGCTCGGCGCCGACGGTGTCGCGGTTCTCAACGCCGATGACCCCCGCGTTGCGCGGATGGCCGCGAAGGCACCGGGCCGCGTCGTCTGGTTCGGCCGGGGCGCGAACGCCGAGGTGCGCGCTGATGACGTGAGCGTTGCCGGCGACGGCACCCGCTTCACGCTGCGCGTGCCGGGGGAAGAGCCTGAGCAGATTCACTTCCCGGTCATCGGCGAACACCACGTCATGAACGCGCTCGCCGCCGCAGCGGCCGCGCACGTCGAAGGCGTGTCGGCGGCCGAGGTCGCCGCGGTGCTTCGCGAGGTGACGCGCGCGGAGCGGGGACGCATGGAGGTGCTCACGCGTGAGCCGCTCACGGTCATCAACGACGCCTATAACGCGAACCCGAACTCGATGTCGGCGGCCCTGCGCACGCTCGCGNAGATTGCGGCCGAGGGGCAGCGCACGGTCGCCGTGCTTGGACCGATGTCGGAGCTCGGCGAGTATGCCGTGACTGAGCACGACAAGCTCGGCGAACTCGCGGTTCGACTCAACATTGACCGAATCGTTGTAGTTGGGCGTGACGCCAGGCCGCTCTACCTCGCCGCGATCGCGCAGGGGAGCTGGAATAATGAGGCTTCATTCACCGAAGATGCCGATGCCGCATACGAGCTGCTTACGAGTGAGCTGCGCGACGGCGACCTCGTGCTGGTGAAGTCATCGAACTCCGCGGGGCTCATGAAGCTCGCTGACCGACTCGGAGAATATGTGAAGGGACGTATCTCGTGATTGCAATCCTCATCGCCGGCGCGGTCGGGATGCTGTTTACGCTGACGCTCACGCCGGTGTTTATCCGGCTATTTAACAAGCTTCGGTGGGGTCAGTACGTTCGCGAGGATGGTCCGAAGGAGCATTACGCGAAGCGCGGTACCCCGACCATGGGTGGCATCGTCTTCGTGCTCGCCACCCTGGTGGCCTACTTCTTCGCGGTGCTCGTCACACAGACGCAGCCGACCGCCGCGGGCTTGCTCGTGCTGTTCATGATGGTCGGCCACGGGCTCGTCGGTTTCATCGACGACTTCCTCAAGGTGCGCAAGCATCAATCGCTCGGCCTCGGCGGTTGGCAGAAGATCGCCGGTCAGGTCATCGTCGCGGCGCTGTTCGCCCTCATCGGCCTGCAGGTGACGAACGAGCTCGGCGTCCCCCTCATCTCGAGCGAGGTGTCGGTGATCCGCGACACCGGCATCGACTTCATGGCGCTCGGCGTCGTTGCGGGCACGATCCTCGTCGTCATCTGGATTGTCGCCATCACCACGTCGGCCTCGAACGCGGTCAACGTCACCGACGGCCTCGACGGGCTCGCGACCGGCGCGTCGATCTGCGCGATCGGCACCTACGGCATCATCGGCTACTGGCAGTTCAACCAGCTGTGCGGCAGCGACCGCCTCTCGAATCAGGTCGCGGGCGCGTGCTACGAGGTCTACGCGCCGCTCGACATGACCATCGTCGCGGCCGCCATTGTCGGTGCCCTCATCGGGTTCCTCTGGTGGAACACCTCGCCGGCGAAGCTCTTCATGGGCGACACCGGTTCGCTGGCTCTCGGCGGCGCGCTCGCCGCGTTCGCGATCATTACCCGCACCGAGCTCCTGCTCGTCATCATCGGCGGCCTCTTCGTCATCGACACCGGCTCGGTCATCGTGCAGCGTCTCTACTTCAAGGCCACGGGCGGCAAGCGCATTTTCTTGATGAGCCCGATCCACCACCACTACGAGCTCAAGGGCTGGGCAGAGCAGACCGTCGTCGTGCGGTTCTGGATCGTCGCCGGGCTCTTCGCCGTTGCGGGCCTCGCGATCTTCTACGCCGAGTGGTCGCTCGCGAGCGGGATGGTCGAATAATGAGCGCGCGCACCGACGCACTGACCAGCTGGCATCACGACTGGAGCGGCCTCAAGGTTGCTGTGTTTGGCCTCGGGATGACCGGGTTCGCCGTGGCCGACACGCTCGCCGAACTCGGCGCCGACGTGCTCGTCATCGCAGGCAAGCCCGACGACGATCGCGAGCGCATCCTTCAGGTGCTGAACGTTCCGCTCGTGCTCGCTCCGCAGCAGGATGCGGTGCCGAGCGAACTCGTCGACTTCGCCCCCGAGCTGGTGGTCACCTCGCCCGGCTACGCGCCGCACCACGCGCTGCTGCGCTGGGCTGAAGCGCAGGGACTGCCGGTGTGGGGCGACATTGAGCTCGCCTGGCGCCTGCGCGACAAGACCGGTACGCCCTCGCAGTGGCTGCTCGTCACCGGTACGAACGGGAAGACCACGACAACGCAACTCACCGCACACATGGTGGCTCGCGGCGGTGTGCGCGTCGCGCCGGCCGGCAACATCGGCATCCCTGTGCTCGACGCGGTGCGCGACCCCGAGGGCTTCGAGGTCCTCGTCGTCGAAATCTCGAGCTACCAACTGCACTACACCCACACCGTTTCGCCATGGTCGAGCGTTGTGCTCAACATCGCCGAAGACCACCTCGATTGGCACGGCAGCTTCGACGCGTATCGGGCGGCGAAGGGTCGGGCCTACGACCGCACGCAGCAGGCGTGTGTGTACAACCTCGGCGACCCAGAGACCGAGCGGCTCGTCGAGCAGGCCGACGTGATCGACGGGGCTCGCGCCATCGGCTTTGGCGTCGACGTACCAGCGCCGAGCAACTTCGGTGTGGTTGACGGGCTCCTCGTCGACCGGGCTTTCCTCGACGACCGCCGCAACTCGGCGCTCGAGCTCGCAACCCTCGACGACCTCCGGGCCCGCAACCTCGGCGCGCGTCACCTCGTCGAGGACGTGCTCGCGGCGGCCGCGCTCGCGCGCTCCTACGGCATCGAGCCGGCGGCGATTCGCGAGGCGATCATCACGTTCACGCCCGACCAGCACCGCAACGAGCTCGTGCTCCACGAGGCCGGCGTCATGTGGGTCGACGACTCGAAGGCGACGAACACGCACGCGGCTGAGGCCTCACTGTCGGCCTATCGCTCGGTGATCTGGGTGGTCGGCGGCCTGCTCAAGGGCGTCGACATCTCGCCGCTCGTGGCCGCGCACGCGGCCCGCCTGCGTGCCGCGGTCATTATCGGCGTCGATCGGCATGCTGTGCGCGAGGCGTTCGAGCAACACGCGCCCGCCGTGCCGCTCATTGAGATCGACGTGCGCGAAACTAGTGAGGTCATGTCGGAGGTCGTTCGTCGCGCCGCCGAAGTGGCACAGGACGGCGACACCGTGCTACTCGCACCGGCGGCGGCATCCATGGATCAGTTCGACAGTTATGGCGACCGCGGCGACAAGTTCCGCGCGGCAGTAGAGCGCATCGCGCAGGGGGGAGCAGGCCAGGATGCCGCAACCCCAGGCGACGAAGCGTAACGCGACGGGGGCCGCGACGAGCGGCTCGGCCTACCGCATCAAGCTCTTCTCGAGCGAGCACCCCGCGAACCTCAACGCGACGCTGCTGCTCGGCATCATCCTTGTGCTCGTGGCCTTCGGCCTCATCATGGTGTTGTCGAGCTCGGCAGTCGAGGAGTTCGCAGCGGGGAACACGTTCTCGACGAAGTTCCTCAAGCAGCTCATCTTCGCCGCAATTGGCCTGCCGCTCATGTGGATCGCGTCGCGCGTGCCGCTGCAGTTTTGGACCGGCTCGTTCGCCTGGCTCGCGCTCGGTGTTGCCGTGGTCATGCAGGCCCTCGTGTTCACCCCGCTCGGCACCGAGATCAACGGCAACCGCTCGTGGCTCGACCTCGGACCCACGACGGTGCAGCCCGCCGAGTTCGCGAAGGTCGCGCTCGTCATGTGGCTCGGCATGATCATCGCTCGCAAGGGTGACAAGCTGACGCAGCTGAAAGAGGTGATCGTACCGATCGGGCTGCCGGTCGGCGTTGTGATCCTGCTCGCGCTGCTCGGCAAGGACCTCGGCACCGTCATGGTGATCGGAGCCCTCGTGCTTGGCGCGCTTTGGTTCGGTGGCCTGCGCGCCCGCTACATCATCGGTGCGACGCTGTTCGCCGTTGTCGGCGCCGTGACGATGGCGGTTGTCTCACCCAACCGAGTCGCCCGCATCACGAGCTTCTTCGACGGCTCGTGCGACTACGAGGGCCTCTGCTGGCAAACCTCGCACGGCTTCTTCGCCCTCGCGAGCGGCGGCATCTTCGGTGTCGGGCTCGGCAACTCGACGGCGAAATGGTCGTGGCTCCCCGAGGCTGACAACGACTTCATCTTCGCGATCATCGGCGAGGAATTCGGCCTCATTGGCGCCCTCGCGGTGATTCTGCTCTTTGCGGCACTGGCGGTCGTGCTGCTGCGCATCTGGCGCGAGACCGACAACGTGGCGGGCCGCACGCTCGTCGGCGGCGTGCTCGTCTGGTTCATCTTCCAGGCGTTCGTCAACATCGCCGTCGTGCTCGGACTCCTGCCGGTACTTGGCGTGCCATTGCCGCTGTTGAGCTCCGGCGGCTCGGCCCTCATCACTTCGCTGTTCTCGGTCGGCCTCGTGCTCTCGGTCGCGAAGGACAACGCGAAGCGGCAGGCCGCAGCGAACCCCAAACCATCCTCCGGCTCCGCGAGCTCGCGGCCGTCGTCACGAAAGGCACCAAGGGCATGACCACATACCTGCTCGCGGGCGGAGGCACCGCCGGCCATGTCAACCCGCTGCTCGCCACGGCCGACAGTATCCGCGCAGCGCATCCCGACGCGACGGTGCTCGTGCTGGGCACCAAGGAGGGCCTCGAGACGCGGCTCGTGCCCGAACGCGGCTACGAGCTACTCACGATCGACAAGGTGCCGTTCCCTCGCCGGCTCAACGGGGCCGCGGTGAAGTTCCCCGTGCGATTCCAGCGCGCCGTACGGCAGGTGCGCGAAATTATCCGCGACCGCGGGGTGGATGTTGTGGTCGGCTTCGGCGGCTTCGCCTCCACTCCCGCGTATGTCGCGGCCCGCAAGCGCGTTCCCGTGATCGTGCACGAGGCGAACGCCATCCCTGGGCTGGCGAACCGCCTCGGAGCTAAGTGGGCCGCGGGCGTCGCCGTGGTGTTTCCGAACACGCCCCTCGCCGGGGCGAAAGCCCTCGGTATGCCGCTGCGGCGCGAGATCGCCGAGCTCGACCGCGAGGCGAGCCGTGCCGAGGCGATCGACTACTTCGGGCTCGACGCCGAGCGACGCACCCTTGTCGTGACGGGCGGCTCGCAGGGCGCGAAGCGCATCAACGAGACCATACGCGAGCTCGGCCCGAAGCTCGTTGGCGGGGCGCACGGCGACGACGCCTGGCAGGTCGTGCACATCGTCGGCCGGCTCTCGCCATTCGACGACCCACAGCTGCCGCACTACCACGTCGTCGAATACTGCGACCGCATGGACCTCGCGTTCGCGGCTGCCGACTTCATCGTCACTCGAGCCGGCTCCTCGACGGTCTCCGAGCTGTCGGCCGTTGGCTTGCCCGCGCTCTATGTGCCATATGCCGTCGGCAACGGCGAGCAGGCGAAGAACATCGCGACCCTGCTCGAGGCGAACGCCGCCATGACCATTGCCGACGGCGAGTTCCTCCCGGCGCGCGTCGAGGGCGAGCTCCTGCCCGTGTTGGCCGATGCCGCGCGGCGCACCGAGTTCGGTCGCCGAGCGGGCCAACTCGGTGCCAGGGATGCGGCCGAGCAGCTGCTCGCCATGATCGACGCGGCCGTCGCGGATGCGGCGCGTGGCGCCCGAGCCTAATTTGGCCGAGCCGACTATCCTGAAACGCTGGCGGCGGCGCGATTCGAGCGTCGCCTTGAAGGAGAAGCACCGTGATTAGCCCCGACGCGAACGCACAGATTCCTGAGGTGATTCGTCACGCCCACTTCATCGGCATCGGCGGCTCTGGCATGAGCGGCATCGCCACGATGTTCCTGCAGCGCGGCGTCACCGTCTCGGGCTCCGATCGCTCGGGCAACGACTACACCGAGAAGCTCGCGCAGGCTGGCGCGACGGTCTCGATCGGGCACGACGCCGCGAACCTCGACGAGTCGGTTGACACCGTCGTCGTCACCTCGGCGCTTTGGCCTGACAACCCGGAGCTCGTGCTCGCGCGCGAACGCGGCCTGAACATCCTGCACCGCTCGCAGGCGCTGGTCTGGTTGACTCGCGCCGCGCGCGTGGTCGCCGTCGCCGGGGCGCACGGCAAGACCACGTCGACGGGCATGATCGCAAGCTCCCTGCTCGAACTCGGGGCCGACCCGAGCTTCGTCAACGGTGGCGTCATTAGCTCGCTCGGCACGAATGAGCACCTCGGGGCCGACCGCGAGTTCATCGTGGAGGCCGACGAGTCCGACGGCTCGTTCCTCTTCTACGACACCTCGATCGCGCTCATCACCAACGTCGACAACGACCATCTCGACCACTACGGCACCGAGGAGGCCTTCGAAGCGGCGTTCGTGCAGTTCGCGAACCGGGCGAACGAGGCCGTCATCGTCTCGGGCGACGATCGACTCGCGGTTGAAATCACCGCGAAGCTCGAGCACCCCCACGTGGTGCGCTTTGGTGAAGGCGAGCACAACGATGTTCGCGTCACGAACATCACCACGGCCGACGGCGGGGTCGCGTTTGACCTCACCGCCAACGGCATGACAGTGCCCGCGCAGCTTGCGGTGCCCGGCCGCCACAACGCCCTCAACGCCGCAGGTGCCCTTGCCGTGCTGCTTCACCTCGGCTTCACGCTCGAGGCTGCCGCAGCATCCCTGCGCGCCTTCGGCGGCACAAAGCGGCGCTTTGACCTCCAGGGCGAGGTCGACGGCGTTCGCGTCTACGACGACTACGCCCACCACCCGGCTGAGGTCGAGGCGGCGCTCTCAGCGGCGCGCACCGTCGTGGGTGAGGGCCGCATCATCGCAGTGCACCAGCCGCACCTGTTCTCGCGCACGCAGGCCATGAGCGATGTGTTCGCCGAAGTCTACGAGCGCCTGGCCGACCACACGATCGTGCTCGATGTCGACGGCGCCCGCGAAGACCCGGTGCCGGGCGTCACGGGCGCGCTCGTGTCGGAGGCATTCAGCGACGCAAGCCTCGTCGAATACCAGCCCGACTGGAGTGACGCGGCGCAGGCTGTTGCCCGCGTCGCCGAACCCGGCGACTACGTCATCACCCTCGGCTGCGGCAATGTGTACCGCATCGTGCCGCAGCTGCTCGACGCGCTGCGTGAGCGCGACGCAGATGGAAGCGGGCGTGACTAGCGGCACTCCAGAGGACCAGGGCGGCGCGCGTCGTCGCGGTGGCATCGGCGCCGTCTGGCGCGCGAGCCTCGCTCGGCGTCGCCATGATCGCGCCGAGGTGCGTCGATTTACCCGCCGGCGCGTCGCTCGACGCCGCGGCTGGCTCATCGGGCTGAGCTCGTTCGCCCTGCTTATCGCGTTTGTCCTCGTCGCGGTGTTTACACCGCTCATGAGCGTGCGCACGATCGAGGTCGAGGGCACCTCACGACTCGACCCCGCGGCTGTGCAGGAGGCGCTTGCGCCGCTCGAGGGGAAACCGCTCGCGCAGGTGTCGAACGCCGACGTTGAGGCGCTGCTCGAGGAGTTCGTGCTCGTGCAGAGCTACACCGTGCAGCGCACACCACCCTCGACGCTCGTCGTGCAGCTCGTTGAACGCGAGCCCATCGGCCGGTATGAGCACGATGCGGGCGAGGCCGTTGTTGACGCGGCCGGCGTCGTACTCTGGCAGGTCGGCGGCGAGGGCGCGCCCGACGAGGAGCTCACGCTGCCGGTGATGGATGCCGGCTCGCTCGGCTCCGAGGCTTTCCTGGCTGCGGGGCGCGTGTCGCTCGCGCTACCGAGCGACTTCCGTGCGCAGGTCGCAAAGATCACCGCATCCTCGTCCGAAAGTGTCGTGCTGCACCTCACGAGCGGCGCGACCGTGACGTGGGGTAGCGCTGAGGACTCGCAGCGCAAGGCGCAGGTGCTCACCTCGTTGATCACTGCGACACAGGACGTCGGCATCTCGTCGTACGACGTTTCGAGTCCCGACACGCCGGTCACCCACTAGGCGGAAAGCTTCAACCCGGGGTTGAAGCGATTTGGGCCACCTGGGCAACACGCCCGGCATGCCTGGGGTGCGGGCGCAATTCCCGCTTCTAGGGTTGCTCTCGAAATCCCGCCCAACACGACCACGACAAAGGGGCCGCTCACGTGTCGAACACCAGTGCAGCAACGAACAACTACCTCGCCGTAATCAAGGTCGTCGGCGTTGGTGGCGGTGGCGTGAATGCCGTGAACCGAATGATCGACATCGGTCTGCGCGGCGTTGAGTTCATCGCGATCAACACTGACGCGCAGGCGCTGCTGATGTCGGACGCCGACGTCAAGCTCGACGTCGGCCGCGAACTTACCCGTGGCCTCGGCGCCGGCGCCGACCCGGAGATTGGCCGTCGCGCCGCCGAAGACCACGTTGAGGAGATCGAGGAGGCGCTCACCGGCGCCGACATGGTCTTCGTCACCGCCGGTGAGGGTGGCGGCACCGGTACGGGTGGTGCGCCCGTCGTCGCGCGCATCGCGAAGTCGCTCGGCGCTCTCACCATCGGTGTCGTCACGAAGCCGTTCTCGTTCGAGGGTCGTCGCCGCGCCGACCAGGCCGAACACGGCGTCGCCGCGCTCAAGGAGCAGGTCGACGCGCTCATCGTCGTGCCGAACGACCGCCTGCTCGCGATCAGCGACCGCGGCATCTCCATGCTCGAGGCGTTCGCCACAGCCGACCAGGTGCTCCTCGCCGGTGTGCAGGGCATCACCGATCTCATCACCAATCCGGGCGTGATCAACGTCGACTTCGCCGACGTGAAGTCGGTCATGCAGGGTGCCGGTTCGGCCCTCATGGGTATTGGTACCTCGCGCGGCGCTGACCGCTCGGTGAAGGCCGCCGAACTCGCGGTCGCGTCGCCGCTGCTTGAAGCCTCGATCGAGGGCGCGCACGGCGTGCTCCTGTCGGTGCAGGGTGGCTCGAACCTCGGCATGTTCGAGGTCGCCGAGGCCGCGCAGCTCGTACGCGACGCCGTGCACGAGGGCGCGAACATTATTCTCGGTACCGCGGTTGACGACACTCTCGGCGACGAGGTGCGCGTGACGGTCATCGCCGCCGGCTTCGACGGTGGCCAGCCCCGTCCGCTCGACGAGGCAGAGATCCCGAAGTCGGCGCCGAGCCCGCTGCCCTCGCTCGAAGAGGCCACCGCGCGCAACCAGTCGGCGAAGCAGGAGGAGCCGCAGGCACCGGCCTACGCCTCGACCAACGCCTCGACCAACGCCTCGAACTCGGCCAACGCGGCAGGCTCGACCGAGCAGCCGGCCGAGCGCAAGCCCGCTGAAGAGGCGGCCCCGCGTCTCGGCGAGAGCCCCGCGTGGTCGACCGCCGAGGCGCCGACCATCTCGCCGCGCCAGACCGAGTCGCCCTATGCCGACGCCTCGTACGGTGAGGACGAGAACGACCTCGACATCCCCGACTTTCTGCGCTAGATCGTCGTGACCACTACGCCCGTTTCGCCCTCGTGGGGGAGTGACGCAGAGCTCGCGCACCGTCTCGAGACNGCATTTCTGCTGCCGCGGACGCAGCCGGCCGCTCTGCGGAACAGATCACGCTCGTCGCTGTCACGAAGTTCCACGACCCCGAAATCGTGCGCGCCCTTGCTGAGCTCGGCGTGCGTGACTTCGGTGAGAACCGCCACCCAGAATCGCGGCTCAAGGCCGAGGTTGCCCACGAGGTGGCGGACGCCCAGCTGCACTTCATCGGACAGCTCCAACGCAACAAGGCCCGGCAGGTCGCGCGCTACGCCGACGTCATCGAGTCCATCGACCGCGAGGACCTCGTCGAGGCCCTCGGGAAGCTCGAGGACGTGACGGTCGATGTGACGATTCAGCTCTCGATCGATGGCGACACGAGCCGCGGAGGCGTGCCGCTGACCGAGGCTGAGTCGCTCGCCGAGCGCATCCTCGCAACTCACACGCTGCGGCTTCGCGGCGTGATGACCGTCGCCCCGATCGACATGGAGCCCGAGGCCGCGTTCGCGCAGGCGCGCGAAACTTCGGAGCGCATCCGCACCCTCGCGCCCGACGCAGATTGGCTGTCGATGGGCATGTCTCACGACTTCCATTCAGCAATTTCACAGGGAGCAACACACCTGCGAATCGGCGAGGCAATCACCGGAAAACGGTCCGGCCAGCAATAACGTGGAGTAACACCAATCACAGGAGGCAACAATGGCTAACCCCCTTCGCAATGCCATGGTCTACCTCGGCCTCGCCGAGGAGCAGGAAGAGACCACTGCGACGACCGCATCCGCACGCCCGGCACCGGCGCCGGGGGCCGTGCAGACCGACCGCGTCGAGGCGGTGCAGGAGGAAGAGTTCTCGGCCCCCGTGACGCCGATCAAGCCGACGATGACCCCCGCGCCAGCTCCGAAGCCCTCGACCACAGCAGTTGGAGAGATGAACGAAATCCTCACCGTCCACCCGAAGGCCTACGACAAGGACGCCCAGCTCATCGCCGAGAGCTTCCGCGACGGCGTGCCCGTCATCATGAACCTCTCGCAGATGACCGACGCCGACGCGCGCCGCATCATCGACTTCGCGTCGGGCCTCACCCAGGGTCTCAACGGTCGTATCGAGCGCGTCACGAACCGCGTGTTCCTGCTCACGCCCGAGCACGTCAACGTGCACGGTGACGAGCAGCACGTTCGCAACGACGACCCGACCTTCTTCGCCTAGGCGGTAGGGCCTCGGGCCTCCAGGTGTGATCACCTCGGCGGTGCACCGAATACGGTGCGCCGCCGATGGCTGTTTTCCCAGAGCCTGGCAGAATAACTAGGTGGTCGCTCGCCCGACCGCTTGAACCTCACAGAAAGCGCGCCCCCTTTGGCTCTCATTGGCACGATCCTGCTGATCGCCCTGCAGCTCTACAACTTCGTCATGTGGGCGCGGCTCATCCTCGATTGGGTGGTTGTGCTCGTGCCGAGCTTCCGGCCGCGCGGCTTCGTGCTGTTGCTGGCCGAATTCGTCTACACGCTGACCGATCCACCGCTGAAGTTCGTGCGCCGCTGGATCAAGCCGGTGCGGGTTGGTCCTGTCGCGCTCGACCTCGCCTGGATCGTCGTGATCATCGCGCTGAGCGTGCTCTCGATCGTCGTGCGGAGCATCTTCTTCTAAGACTTGCCCGCTATCGTGGACGGGTTCACCGCTAGGGAATGTGACGAACGTGGCACAAGTACCGTAGTGTGATCGGTACCAAACTTCTTGTCGAAACGAAAGGGTCGGAAATGGCACTGACTCCGGAAGACGTGGTCAATAAGCGTTTTCAGCAGACGAAGTTCCGGGAGGGATACGACCAGGACGAAGTAGACGACTTCCTTGATGAAGTTGTTGTTGAACTGCGTCGCCTGATCGCCGAGAACGACGAACTGCGCACTGAAAACGAGCGACTGCAGTCGGAGGGTGCGTCCGCACCCGCGGCGGCAGCGCAGGCCCAACCCGAGGCACCGGCCAAGCAGGAGGCCCCCGCGGCTCCGGCTCCCGCAGCTCAGGCCGCTGCACCTGCCGCCGCGCTCGGCGCTGGCGAAGACGAGGCAGCGTCGAGCTCTTCGCTCCTTGCCCTTGCCCGTCGGCTCCATGACGAGCACATCGCCGAAGGTACTCGCACCCGCGATCAGCTCATCAAGGAAGCCGAGACGAAGGCGTCGAAGCTCGTTGCTGATGCCGAGGCCGAGGCGAAGAAGCGCAAGGCCGACGCCGAAGCGGTCGCGACCAAGCTTGTTCAGGAGGCCGAGGCCGCCGCGACTAAGCGCACTCAGGACTCGCAGACCAACGCGAACCGCCTGGTGAGCGAGGCTGAAAACAAGGCGAAGACGCTGATCACGAATGCGGAGACCCGCGAGCGCGAGATCACGACGAGCCTTGAGAACACGAAGAGCCGACTCGAGGAGCGCATCGAAGAGTTGCGCGGCTTCGAGGCGAGCTACCGCACGCAGCTGCGCAGCTACATCGAGGGTCAGCTCGAAGAATTCACTGCTTCAAGCAACGAGCTCGACGGTGGCGAGGCGAAGAACTAGCACCGCGTGAGCGATGAATTCCCCAAACGGCGAGTCCGGCCAGGAGTCCTTACACTCCTGGCCGGAATCGCTGTTGTTTGGTTTTCCCTCGACCAATTCACCAAGCACCTCGTCGAAACCAACCTGACGGAAGGCGAGGTCGTGCCGGTGCTCGGCAGCGCCCTGCAGTGGTATTTCGTGCGCAACCCTGGTGCGGCCTTCTCGATGATCGCCGACATGACATGGATCCTCACGGTCGTGGCCACCGCGGTCGTCGTCGTCATCGTCGTGCTCGCCCGGCGCATCCAGTCGAAGTGGTGGGCGCTCGTGTTCGGCCTCGTGCTCGGCGGTGCGCTCGGCAACCTCGTGGATCGACTGTTTCGGCCGCCGTCGTTCGGTGAGGGACACGTCGTCGACTTCATCTCGACGCCGTGGATGATGCCGGCGATCTACAACGTCGCCGACATCGGCGTGGTCGTGGGGATGTGCCTGTTCGTGCTGCTCACGATTCTCGACGTCGGCCTTGACGGTCGTCGTCGCAGGCGCAGCGACGACGAGCCGGCGGATGACGTCGAGTCGACGCCCGACGGAAGCACACGAGCCTAGGCATGGAATCACGCATGCTTCCGGTGCCCGATGGCCTCGACGGCGAGCGGGTGGATGCCGGGGTCTCGAAGCTCCTCGGGCTCAGCCGTTCGCGCGTTGCAGCGATCGCAGATCGGGGCACGGTGCGCCTGGATGGCCGGGTCGTCGGCAAATCGGACCGCCTGCGGGCCGGCGCGATGCTCGACGTCGAGTGGGAACCCGAGCGGCCCCTCCAGGTTGAGCCGATCGAGGTGCCCGAGCTCGAGATTGTCCACGACGAGACGAGCTTCGTCGTGGTGATGAAGCCGGTCGGCGTCGCCGCGCATCCCTCGGTGGGTTGGACTGGCCCGACTGTGCTCGGCGCGCTCGCTGCGGCGGGCTTCCGCATCTCGACCTCTGGGCAGCCGGAGCGCCAGGGCATCGTGCACCGCCTCGACGTCGGTACGAGCGGCCTGATGGTCGTGGCGAAGACCGAGCGCGCCTACTCGGTGCTCAAGCAGGCGTTCCGCGACCGCACCGTCGACAAGACGTATCACGCGGTCGTGCAGGGGCTGCTCGATCCGCTCTCGGGCACGATCGACGCGCCGATCGGCCGGCATCCCGGCTCGAGCTGGAAGTTCGCGGTGGTCGCTGGCGGCAAGCCGTCAATTACCCACTATGAGACGCTTGAGGCGTTCCGCCGCGGCTCGCTCATCGAAGTGCACCTCGAGACGGGCCGCACACACCAGATCCGCGTGCACACGTCGGCTCAGCACCACCCGTGCATGGGCGACCCACTGTACGGCGGCGACCCGAAGCTCGCGGCCGCGCTGGGCCTCGAGCGGCAGTGGCTGCACGCCGTGAAACTCGGTTTCGAGCATCCCGAGCGTGGCGGCTACGTCGAGTTCAGCTCGGAGTATCCGGCCGATCTGCAACATGCCCTCGAACTCCTCCGGGCAGGTCAGCCCGAGTAGACTCGAGGCTTCGCAAGAGCTTGGAGGAACACCGTGGCGGCATCAGACTCGTTCGTTCACCTGCACAACCACACCGAGTATTCGATGCTCGACGGCGCGGCGAAGATTGAGGACATGATCAAACGCGCGGCCGAACTCGGTATGCCGGCGATCGCCACAACCGACCACGGCAACATGTTCTCGGCGTACGAGTTCTTCCGCACAGCGAAGCGCTACGACATTAAGCCGATCATCGGCACCGAGGCGTACCTCACGCCGGGCACACACCGTTCAGACCGCTCGCGCGTGCGTTGGGGCAACGGCGGCGGTGACGACGTCTCGGGTGGTGGCGCTTACACCCACATGACGATGCTTTCCGAGACCACCGAGGGCATGCACAACCTATTCCGACTTTCGTCGTACGCGTCGATTGAGGGGCAGTACTTTAAGCCGCGCATGGACCGTGAGCTGCTGCAGCGCTACGCCAAGGGCGTCATCGCGACGACGGGTTGCCCCTCGGGCGAGGTGCAGACGCGTCTGCGGCTAGGGCAGTGGGATGCGGCGGTCGAGGCCGCGGGGGAGTTCCGCGATATCTTCGGCAAGGACAACTTCTTCCTCGAGTTCATGGACCACGGGGTCGGCGTCGAGCGCCGGGTGCGCGATGACCTGCTCAAGCTGCGCGACCACATGGACCTGCCGATGGTCATCACGAACGACCTCCACTACACGCACAAGGAAGACGCCGTCGCACACTCGGCGCTGCTCTGCGTGCAGTCGGGTTCGACCCTCGACGACCCGAATCGCTTCAAGTTCGACGGCGAGGGGTACTACCTCAAGACCGCCGAGGAGATGCGGCACCAGTTCCGCGAGTTCCCTGAGGGCTGCGACAACACCCTCCTGATCGCCGAGCGCTGCTCGGCCGCCTTCGACGAAGAGGCAAACTACATGCCCGCGTTCCCGGTACCCGAGGGCGAGACCGAGGCGACGTGGTTCGTGAAAGAGGTCGACCGCGGCCTGCACTACCGCTACGGCGACACGATCCCCGATGACGTGCGCAAGCAGGCCGACTA
Source organism: Gulosibacter sediminis (assembly GCF_014904065.1). GTDB lineage: Bacteria > Actinomycetota > Actinomycetes > Actinomycetales > Microbacteriaceae > Gulosibacter > Gulosibacter sediminis. The sequence goes on from NZ_JACXJG010000005.1 coordinate 59,519, forward strand.
CGAGATCGGCATCATCACCCAGATGGGCTTCCCGGGTTACTTCCTCGTTGTTGCCGACTACATCCAGTGGGCGAAGCAGAACGGCGTGCGCGTCGGCCCGGGCCGCGGCTCGGGCGCCGGCTCGATGTGCGCCTACGCGATGCGCATTACCGACCTCGACCCGCTCGAGCACGGCCTGATCTTCGAGCGCTTCCTCAACCCCGACCGCGTCTCGATGCCCGACTTCGATATCGACTTTGACGACCGTCGCCGCTCCGAGGTGATCCACTACGTCACCGAAAAGTACGGCGACGAGTACGTCGCGCAGATCGTTACGTACGGCACGATCAAGTCGAAGCAGGCGCTAAAGGATGCCTCGCGCGTGCTCGGCTACCCCTTCTCGGTCGGCGACCAACTCACGAAGGCGATGCCCGAGGCGATTATGGGCAAGGACATCCCGCTCGCCGGTGTCTACGACACGACGCACCCGCGCTACAAGGAAGCGGGGGAGATGCGTGCCGTCATCGAGTCGAACCCCGACTTCCAGAAGGCGTTCGAGACCGCGAAGGGCATCGAGGGCCTGAAGCGCCAGTGGGGTGTGCACGCGGCCGGCGTGATCATGTCATCGCAGCCGATCATCGACGTGATCCCGCTCATGAAGCGTGAGCAGGACGGCCAGATCGTCACGCAGTTCGACTACCCCTCGTGCGAGTCGCTCGGCCTGATCAAGATGGACTTCCTCGGGCTGCGCAACCTCACGATCATCTCGGATGCGCTCGAGAACATCACGCAGAACCGCGGCGAGACGATCGACCTCGAGACCCTCGAACTCAACGACAAGGCGACGTACGAACTCCTGAGCCGCGGCGACACGCTCGGCGTGTTCCAGCTCGATGGCAACGGCCTGCGCTCGTTGCTGCGCCTCATGCGCCCCGACAACTTCGACGACGTTTCGGCGACCATCGCGCTGTACCGCCCCGGTCCCATGGGCGCGAACTCGCACACGAACTACGCGATGCGCAAGAACGGCCAGCAGCCGATCACGCCGATCCATCCCGAGCTCGAAGAGCCGCTCGCCGACATCCTCTCGGAGTCGTACGGCCTCATCATCTACCAGGAGCAGGTGATGGCGATCGCGCAGAAGGTCGCTGGCTACACGCTCGGCCAGGCCGACCTACTGCGTCGCGCGATGGGTAAAAAGAAGAAGTCCGAGCTCGACAAGCAGTTCGCGATCTTCTCGGAGGGCATGAATCAGAACGGCTTCTCGGATGCGGCCGTGAAGGCGCTCTGGGACATCCTGCTGCCGTTCTCGGACTACGCGTTCAACAAGGCGCACTCGGCCGCGTACGGCGTGATCTCGTACTGGACCGCGTTCCTCAAGACGCACTACGCGCCCGAGTACATGGCCGGCCTGCTCACCTCGGTGGGTGACTCGCGCGACAAGCTCGCCGAGTACCTCAACGAGTGCCGCCGCATGCGCATCCAGGTGCTGCAGCCCGACGTGAACGAGTCGACCCTGCGCTTCCGCGCTGTCGGCCACGACATCCGCTTCGGCCTCGGCGCCGTGCGGAACGTGGGCGAGCAGGTCGTCGCCNAGATCATCAAGGCGCGCGAGGACCAGGGTGACTTCACCTCGTTCCACGACTTCCTCAAGAAGGTGCCGATCTCGGTCGCGAACAAGCGCACCGTCGAATCGCTCATCAAAGCAGGTGCCTTCGACACGATGGGCCCGACGCGCCGCGCGCTGCTCGAGATTCACGAGGACGCGATCGACGCGGCCGTAAGCCGCAAGCGCAACGAGGCCCATGGCCAGGTCGACCTCTTCGCGGGGCTCATGGAGTTCGAGGAAGAAGAGCAGGTGGTGCCGGAGCGCCCAGAGTTCACGCGCAAGGACAAGCTCGCCTTCGAGCGGGACATGCTCGGCCTCTACGTATCTGACCATCCGCTCAAGGGGCTTGAGGTCGAGCTGTCGAAGCTCTCGGCCACGCCGATCCTCGACCTCGTCGGCGACACCGAGGTACGCGATGGCGAGCAGGTGCAGATCGCCGGGCTCATTACGACGGTGCAGCACCGCGTGGCGCGCAACTCGGGCAACCCGTACGGCCTCGTCTCGCTCGAGGACTTCGGCGGCGAGATCACCGTCATGTTCCTCGGCAAGACCTACCTCGAATACCGCGATCAGCTCGAGAGCGACACGATCGCCGTGATTCGTGGCCGGGCGCAGCACCGCGACGACGGCATCAACATCACGGCGCAGGGAATCACGGTGCCGCACCTGTCGGTCGGCGACAACCCGCCGCTCACCCTGACGCTGCCCGATGTGCGGGCGACCGAGACGGTCGTGACCGAACTAGATGAACTCCTGCGCCGCAACATAGGCGAGTCGGAGGTGCGCCTGCACCTCGAGACGCAGCAATCGGTGCGCGTGTTCGAGCTGCCGCACCGGGTGTCGCTCGGGTCGGCGATCTACTCGGAGCTCGCTGCACTGCTCGGCCCCGGCTCGGTCAGCTAGCGACGGGTTCGGGGTGCGGGGCACCGCGCGCTCGTCATTAGAATGGGGTCACTATGATCCAGCTCATTGACCTGCGCGGCCGCGACCTTTCGGCCGCGCAGCTGCGCGACGCCCTGCCCCGCCCCGAGGTCGACGTGAGCCGTGCGCTCGCCGGCGCGACCCAGCTCATCCAAGACGTGCGCGAGCATGGGGCGGATGCGCTGCGCGAGCAGGCCGAGAAGTTCGATGGGGTGCGCCCTGAGCACCTCCGGGTGCCGCAGCAGGCCATTGATGACGCCGTCGCGGGGCTCGATGCGCAGGTGCGTGCCGGGCTCGACGAAATGATTCGCCGCGTGCGGCTCGGATCGGCGGCCCAGGTGCCGCCGCCCGCGCGCACCGAACTCGGGAACGGCGCCATCATCGAGCAGCGGTGGCAGCCGGTCGACCGCGTCGGGCTCTACGTACCCGGCGGTAAGGCCGTGTACCCCTCGAGCGTTGTCATGAACGTGGTACCCGCCCAGGCGGCTGGCGTGCGGTCGATCGCCCTCGCTTCGCCCGCGCAGGCCGAGTTCGGCGGGCTGCCGCACCCGACCATCCTTGCCGCCGCGGGCATCCTCGGCGTCACCGAGGTGTATGCGATGGGTGGCGCGGGCGCGATTGGCGCGCTCGCCTACGGTGTCGCCGAGCTCGACCTTGCGCCGGTCAACGTCATCACCGGCCCGGGGAATGTCTGGGTCGCGGCGGCGAAGCGGGCCGTCAGTGCCCAGGTCGGCATCGACGCCGAGGCCGNGCCCCACCGAGATCCTCATCATCGCCGATGAGACCGCGCAGCCGCGGCTCATCGCCGCCGACCTGCTCAGCCAGGCCGAGCACGACGAGCTGGCCGCGGCCGTGCTCGTCACCGACAGCCAGACTCTCGCCGACGCGGTGGCGACCGAACTCGCGGCCATCGCCGCCGCGACCAAGCACGCCGAGCGCGTCAACGTCTCACTCTCGGGCCAGCAGTCGGCGATCGTGCTCGTCGACGACCTTCCCGCGGCCTGCGCCGTGTCGAACGTCTACGGCCCCGAGCACCTCGAACTTCACACCGCCGACGACGACGCGACGCTGCACAACATCACGAACGCGGGCGCGATCTTCCTCGGCCCGAACTCGCCCGTGCCGCTCGGCGACTACATCGCCGGATCGAACCACGTGCTGCCCACAGGCGGCCAGTCGGCGCACTCGGCCGGCCTCGGCGCCTACACGTTCCTGCGCGCCCAACAGATCATTCGCTACGACGCCGCGGCGCTCGCCGACGTCGCCGATCGCCTCAGCGCGGTGGCGCTCGCGGAAGACCTGCCGGCCCACGCCGCGGCGGTCGCCGCCCGCGCGACGACGGGGGAGTAGCGCCGTGCACTGCCCCTTCTGTCGCCACCCCGATTCGCGCGTCATCGACTCGCGCACCACCGATGACGGCTACGCGATTCGTCGTCGTCGCCAGTGCCCGAACTGCAATCGCCGCTTCTCGACGCTGGAGACCGCGAGCCTCAGCGTGATCAAGCGCTCAGGCGTCGCCGAGTCGTTCTCGCGTGACAAGGTGATGTCGGGCGTGCGCAAGGCGTGCCAGGGCCGCCCGGTCACCGATGCCGACCTCNCGCAGCTCGCGCAGAAGGTCGAAGAGACGATCCGGCAGTCTGGCGCTTCGCAGGTCGAGGCGAACGAGATCGGCCTCGCGATCCTGCCGTTCCTGCGCGAGCTCGACGACATCGCGTACCTCCGCTTCGCGAGTGTGTATCAGGGCTTTGCCTCGCTGAACGACTTCGAGCAGGCGATCCAACACCTCAAGCACGACGACATCGTGCCGAAGTACTCCGACGAGACCGTCGACGGCGAGCCGCTCGACCAGTCCGAATAGCGAAGGAATCCCAGTGCTACTGCAACTCGCTCGAGCCGGTTACCGCGTTGTCTTCAACTGCGTCTTTCGACGCATGGATGCCGAGAAGGCCCACCACTTCGGTGCCACGGTAATCCGCTGGATCGGGTCGCTGCGACCGCTCGCGGCGGTGCTCGGTCGCTTCACCAAGCCGGATGCGCGGCTGCGCACGAGCGCGCTCGGACTCGAGTTCCCCTCGCCCTTCGGCCTCGCGGCCGGCTTCGACAAGAATGCCGACATGGTTGACGGCCTCGCGGCGCTCGGCTTCGGCCACGTCGAGGTGGGCACCGTGACGCCGCTCGCGCAGCCGGGCAATCCGAAGCCGAGGATGTACCGTCTGCCCCGCGACCGTGGCCTGATCAACCGCATGGGCTTCAACAACGACGGCGCCGAGGGGGCCGCGGCGTCGCTGCGCGCGCGCCGCAACCGCGGTGCCATCGTCGGTGTCAACATCGGCAAGAACAAGCTGACACGTGATGAGGATGCGGTCGCCGACTACGTTGCCGCGGCGAAGGCCGTGCGCGACGAGGCCGACTACCTGGTCATCAACGTGTCGTCGCCGAATACTCCGGGCCTTCGCGGTCTGCAGGAGCTTGACGCGCTCGAGCCGATCCTGCGCGAGACCCTCGATGCGGCCGACGGTGTGCCCCTGCTCGTCAAGATCGCGCCCGACCTTGAGAACGACGCGATCCAGCGCATCGGCGAGCTCGTGCGACGTGTCGGGCTCGCGGGCGTCGTCGCGACGAACACGACGATCTCGCGTGCTGGCCTGCGCGCCCCCGCCCGCGTCGTCGAGGCGTACGGCGCCGGCGGCCTTTCGGGGGCGCCGCTCGCGAACCGCTCGTTCGAAGTGCTGCGCCTCGTGCGGGCCGCGCTCGGCGACGACCTCNTGCGTCATCTCGGTCGGCGGCGTCACTGGCGCCGGCGATGTGCGCGCGAGGCTCGACGCCGGGGCGACGCTCGTGCAGGGCTACACGGCGTTCCTCTATGAGGGACCGATGTGGGCCGCGGCGATCAACCGCGAGCTGGCGCGCTAGCGGCCGGTGAACTCGACCTTGTCGAAGCGCTTCACCTGCGGCTTCGGCATGCGCAGCATGCGGATCTGCATGCTGCGGCCCATGGCTTGGAAGAGGAAGCCCTTTTCGGCCTTGTCGTCGCCGACGACCTCGCGCACCTTGCGGCGAATCATTACGCCGTAGAGCAGACCCTCGGCGACGCAGAGCGCGAGGTAGACCCAGATGAACATCATCGCCCAGACTGCGGCGTTCGTCTGCGGAATGAATGTGGCGAAGATCACGAGGAACATGAGGGGGAGGAGCCACTCACCGAGCGTGATGCGCGCGTCGATGAAGTCGCGCAGGTAGCGCTTCTGCGGACCGCGCTCGTTCGGGCGCAGGTAGCGGTCGTCGCCCCGGGCCATGCCCTCGCGCGCCTTCTGCTGCTCGACCTGCATCTTGGCCCTCGACTGGCGTTTAGCCTCCTTGCGGTCCTCGGGCACGAGCGGGCGGAAGTTCGCCGCCTCGGCGTCCCTACGGCGCGGCGTTGGTCCCTTCTTGGCCGGGGCCTGAGCGGCCTCGTCGCTCGACTCGGGGACGTTCTGCTCGCTCGCCGAATTCTTCGCCATGGTGTCCTTCTACGTTGACTGCGGTATCCGCCAATTCTAAGCGACGCGGATGCGTCGGGCGCAGGTCCCGCAAGAATCGGCCGCGACGTTCGCAATTAGCAAATCTGTCGACGTCGGCACAACGGCGAATCGCGACTGTGACGGGGAATGACGACACGTGACGAATCGTGACGACGTGGATCGTGGCGCTGCGAGACATCGGCTCACTGTTCACTAAGTTCGTGGGGGCTTTGGTGCACGTGCATATGTTTCCGAGGCAACCGATCCAACCCGCTCAAGGAGCTCTATGGCCTCGCGCATCCGCATCGTTCCGATGCTCGCCGCAGCTGTGCTCGCGCTTACCGGCTGCGCGGCCAGCACCACGACGACGAGCAGCGGCGATGCCACCACACCGCAGATGGGTGGCACGCTCGTGTACGGACTGCCCGACGACCTCGGCTGCATCGACCCGCAACAGGTCTCGTCGAACGACGCGATCGTCATGAGTAAGCCGCTCGTGGCGTCGCTGACGTGGCAGAACCCCGACACGGGCGAGATTGAGCCGTGGCTGGCAAGCTCGTGGGAGATCAATGACGAGTCGACCGAGTTCACTTTCCACCTCGCCGACGGCGCGAGCTACTCCGACGGCACACCGGTCGATGCGGCCTCGGTCAAGGCGAATTTCGACAGCATCCTCGAAATGGGTGCCGTCGCGGTGCTTGGCGCGCGGTACACCACCGGCCTCGAATCGGTCGAGACGCCCGACGATATGACGGTGCAGCTCACCTTTGCGTCGCCCCGCGGCGACTTCCTGCAGGCCTCCGCGTCGCAGGCACTCGGGATGATCTCAACCGAGTCGACGAAGAAGTCGCAGGCCGACCGCTGCGCCGGCGACTTCGCGGGCTCTGGCCCGTTCGCCCTCGATCGCTACGAGCCAGACACGATCGCCGTGCTGAAGGGTCGGAAGGACTACGCCTGGGCGCCGCCGAGCGTCGAGAACCAGGGTGCGCCCTACCTCGAGGAGCTTCGCTTCGCCGTCATTCCTGAGTCGTCGACCCTGACGGGCACGCTGCTGAGCAACCAGATTCAGGCGTCGAACAACATCTCGGCGCTCGACCAGGAGATCTTCTCGGAGCGCGGCTTCGAGCTCAACAACCGGGCGAACCCGGGCCAGGTCTACGGCTTCCTCGTCAACTTCGACAGCACGGTGGGCAAAGACCCGGCCGTGCGCCAGGCGCTCATGCACGCGATCGATCGCGACGCCGTCAACTCGCTACTCACGCCGAACGACCGCCCGGCCACCTCGGTGCTCAGCGACACGACGCCGCTCTACAACGACGTCTCCGACGAGTTTGCGTATGACGTCGACCTCGCGAACCAGCTGCTCGACGAGGCCGGTTGGGAGCTCGGCGCCGACGGTGTGCGCGAGAAGGACGGCGAGCGACTGAGCTTCACCCTCGACTACTGGCAGCCGACGGGCGACGCGCTCCAGCTGATTCAGCAGCAATTCAAGGACATCGGCGTCGATATGCAGCTCAAGCAGACCACCGTCGCGCAGCAGACCGGCACCATCGGGGACGGCTCGCGTGCCCTGTGGTGGGTGAACTCGACCCGGGCCGACCCGAGCGCGATGAGCAGCCTGATCGGTCCGAACGCGCTCTTCAACGAAAACCGCCCCGACACGAGCATCGACGAGGCGCTCCAGCGCATCGACGAGATCTCCGACCCCGAGCAGCGGCAGGAGGCGGTCGACGAGGCCGTCGCGCTCATCCTCGAGCAGGGCGCCGTGATTCCGGTCATGCAGCTCTCGACCACGATCGTGTCGTCGCCGACCACGCACGGCATCACGTTTGACGCCTCGAGCCGCGTCGACTTCGCTAGCGCCTGGACGGAGCAGTAACGATGGCGACCTACCTTCTGCGCCGCATCGGCTTCGGCGTCCTCATCATCTGGGCCGCGTTCACCGCGGCCTGGCTCATCCTCTTCTTCCTCCCCGGCGACGCGGTCGCGGCCGCGGGCGTGGATGCGTCCGACCCGGCGGCGCTCGAAGCCCGCCGAGAGGCGCTCGGCCTGAACCGACCCTGGTACGTGCAGTATGTTGCGGCCCTGTTCGGTGCCGTGCGCGGTGACTTCGGCGTCACCGTCGGCACTGGTGAGCCCGTCTCACAGATCATCGCTCGCGCGCTGCCGAACACCCTCGAACTCGTCGGCGTCGCGCTCGTGTTCGCGCTCATCATCGGCCTCGTCGTCGGCATCGCCTCGGTGTACCCCCGCGCCGCCTGGCTGCGCGGGCTGCTCTCGGCGCTGCCGCCCATCGCGATCTCGCTGCCGTCGTTCTGGCTCGGCCTCTTGCTGCTGCAGGCGTTCTCGTTCGGCCTCGGCTGGTTCCCCGCCTACAACACCGGCACGTTCGCCTCGATCGTGCTTCCTGCGCTCTCGCTCGCGATCACGACCGGTGCGTACCTCGCCCAGGTGCTCGCGTCGAGCCTGCGCATCGAAATGGCGAGCGCCTACGCCGAGCAGGTGCGGGCGAAGGGTGCCACCCGCCCCCGCATCGTGTTCGGCCACGCACTGCGCGGCGCGGCGTTGCCCTCCCTCAACATGGTCGGCATCCTCGTCGCCGGCATGCTCGGTGGCACCGTCGTGACCGAGACGGTGTTCTCGCGCAACGGCCTCGGCCGCGAGCTGATCGGCGCGGTCGAGAGCAGCGAGATTTCGGTCGTACTCGCGATCGTCACGATCGCGGCGCTCGTGTTCGTCGTGATCAACCTCATCGTCGACCTCGTGACCCCGCTCATCGACCGCCGAATCGCCCTGACCGGAAAGGTGGCGGCATAGTGACCTCGCTCACCCAAGTCACCAGCAACGCTGGCGCTCGCCGCAAGGTCGGCCTCGCCGGCAATATTGGCCTCGGCGTCGCCGTGCTGATCGTGCTCGTCGTCGTCGCGTGGGCCATCTGGCCCGGCCTGTTCACCGCGACCGACCCGGCTGCGGTCGACACCGCCGACCGGCTTCAGGCGCCCTCGGGCGCGCATCCCTTCGGCACAAACCAACTCGGGCAAGATGTTTACGCCCGCACCGTCTACGCCGCCTCGGTGACGCTCTCGGCGGCTGCACTCGCGGTCGGGCTCGGCTTCGGGGTCGGCTCGGTGCTCGGCCTGCTCGCGGGCTACCTGCGCGGCTGGGTCGACGAGGTGATCATGCGCCTCGTCGACGTGTTTCTTTCGATCCCCGCCATCCTCCTCTCGATCGCCATTGTCGCCTCGCTCGGCTTCGGCATCGTCGAGATCGGCGNTGGCCGTCGGAATCACGTCGATGGCGACCTTCGCCCGCGTCATGCGCTCGTCGGTGCTGCAGAACGCGCAGGCCGTTTACGTCGAGGCCGCGCTCATGAGCGGCGCCCGCTGGTATACCGTGCTCTGGCGCCACATCCTGCCGAACTCAATCACGCCGGTGATCTCGCTCATCGCGCTCGAATTCGGCGTCGCGCTGCTCGCCATCTCGTCGCTGAGCTTCCTCGGCTTCGGTGCGCCGCCAGACGTGCCCGAGTGGGGCGCGCTGATCTCGGCCGGCCGGGACTACATGGCGACCGCTTGGTGGCTGACGGTGCTGCCGGGACTCGTGATCGCAATCGTCGTGCTCGCCGCCTCCTACATTTCGAACCGAATCGCACGGGCAGGTAAGTGATGACGACTGCAACAACCACGCCGCTGCTGCGGGTACGCCAGCTCCACGTCGATTACCAGACCGACGGCGGCGATGTCGCCGGTGTCGCGGGCATCGACCTCGAGGTCAACCGCGGCGAGATCGTCGCGATCGTCGG
>NZ_JACXJG010000005.1:69340-69739 GCF_014904065.1 Gulosibacter sediminis
CCGAGCCGTCCTGCACCTGCTTGCGAGCAACGCCACGTCGCGCGCCGAGGAACTCGCGTTCAATGGTCTCGACCTCACCGGGTTGAGCCGCAGCGAGTGGCACCGCGTGCGCGGCGCGCAGCTCGCGCTCGTGNCCGCAGGACCCGACGCTCTCGCTCGATCCGCTGCTGCCGGTTGGTCGACAGGTCGCCGAGACCCTGCGCATCCACGGCCTTGCCTCGCGGTCGGCCGCGCCGAAGCGCGCGATCGAGCTGCTTGCCGAGGCCGGGGTCGACCAGCCCGAGGTGCGTGCGCAGCAGCTGCCTTCGCAGCTCAGCGGCGGCCTGCGCCAGCGCGCGCTCATCGCCGCCGCTCTCGCGGGTGACCCCGAGCTGCTTGTCGCCGACGAGCCGACCTCGG
>NZ_JACXJG010000005.1:69784-115783 GCF_014904065.1 Gulosibacter sediminis
GGCTCGAGCAACTGCGCAGCGAGCGCGGCCTCGCGGTGCTCCTCATTACCCACGACCTCGGCGTCNNNCGGCCGACCGCGCCGACCGCATGGTCGTGATGCAGCACGGCAAGGTCGTCGAGACCGGCAGGGCCGCGGACGTGCTGCGGGCACCGAAGCACGAGTACACGAAGTCGCTGGTCGCGGCGGCTCCGGGCCTCGGCCGCACCGTCGTGCGCGAGCGGCACTTCGTCGACGAGAGCGACGCGCCACTGCTCGAGCTCGAGGACGTGCACAAGACGTACCGCATTCGCCGAGGCGAGACCCTCGACGCCGTGGGCGGCGTGAGCCTGCACATCCACAAGGGCGAAACGTATGCGCTCGTCGGCGAATCGGGCTCGGGCAAGACGACGACAGCGCGCGTGGCGCTGCAGCTTGAACCGGCCACGTCGGGTCGCGTCAGGTTCGGGGGAGTGGACGTGACGGGCGCCCGCGGCGAGGCCGCTCGCGAGCTGCACCGCCGGTTCCAGCTTGTGCACCAGAGCCCGTTCGCCTCGCTCAACCCATTGCGCACCATCGGCCAGACCATCGCCGAGCCGCTTCGCGAGTTCTCGGTCGTCGCACCGAAGCAGCGGGATGCGCGGGTCGCGGAGTTGCTCGACTCCGTCGCGCTGCCGCCGGAGTTTGCCTCGCGCCGACCCGAGCAGCTCTCGGGTGGCCAGCGCCAGCGCGTCGCGATCGCCCGAGCGCTTGCTTCCGAGCCCGAGTGCATCGTGCTTGACGAGGCCGTCTCGGCCCTCGATGTCTCGGTGCAGGCGCAGGTGCTCGACCTGCTCGCGCGCCTCCAGCGCGAGACCGGGGTCGCGTACCTGTTTATTACGCACGATTTAGGCGTCGTGCGCGAACTCGCCGACCGAGTGGGAGTATTGCGACAGGGCCAGATGGTCGAAACCGGGTACACGACCGAGGTGCTCGACCACCCAACCGAGGCATACACGCGGGCACTCGTGCAGGCGATTCCGGGCACCAATCTCAACGTTGCCGGGGCCTCGCAGCTCACCGGCGCGAACGAATCGAACGACTAGGAGCATGACAGTGACGAGCAAGTTCTCGATCGGACTCGCGGCCAAGGGAGCCGGCTGGCATGCCGGCGCGGATGCGGTGGGCGGCTTCGCGCCGCAGGACCCGGCCGCGTGGGCCAAGCTCGCGCAGCGCGCCGACGAGGCCGGCATCGACGTGCTCACCATCGAAGACTCGCTGGCGCCGCTCGGCACCTCGGCGAGTTTCGACTCGTTCATACTGACGAACTGGCTTGCGCCGCAGACGACGCGCATCGGCCTCGTGCCGGCCGCGACGACGTCGCTGCTCGAGCCGTTCCACACCGCGACCGCCGTGGCAACGCTCGACTACACGTCGGAGGGGCGCGCCGCCGTGCGGCTGCGCACCGGTGGCTTCGCGGACGAGAGCGCCGCGGTCGGTCGAGAGGACACACTCGGCAACATCCGCGAGGCCCGCGCGCTGCCCCCGCAGGAATTCGAGCGACTCATCGCCGATCGCTTCAACGAGGGCGTCGAGTTCGCCGAGGTCGTGCGTCTGCTCTGGGACTCGTGGGAGGACGACGCCGAGATCCGCGACCTCGCGACGAGCCGCTTCATCGACCGCGAGCGCATCCACAACCCCGAGTTCACGGGCGAGCACTTCTCGGTGTTCGGCGCGTCGATTACGCCGCGCCCGCCACAGGGGCAGCCGCCGGTGTTCTCGCTCGCGCACACGCACACGCCGTACCGCTTCGCCGCGGTGACCGCCGACGTCGTGCTCATCACGCCCGAGACCGAGGGCACGCTTGAGGAGATTCTCGCGTCGCTCGCCGAGGGCGCGAGCGCCGTCGACCGGCAGGGCAGCCCGCTCAAGGTCTGGGTCGACTACAACATCCTCATCGCCGATGACGCGGCGGCTCGCCTCGCCGAGCTTGAGGCCGCGGCCGGTGAGCTCGCCAGCGACGCCGCGCTGATTACCGGCACCGCCGATGAGGTGGCCGCACGCATCCTCGAACTGCGCGACGCCGGCATCGACGGCATCCGCGTGCGCCCCCTCGTGACCGACCGCGACACCGAGGCGTTCATCTCGGAGGTACTGCCGAAGCTGCGCGACGCCGGGGTCGAACCCGCCGAGGGCGCCAACCTGCGCGAGCGGCTCGGACTCGCGCCCGCCGCCAACCGTTTCGTGGCAACCCCGCCGTTCACCGCGAACGCGGCCGCAGTCACTGCCAGCACCCAGGAGGTCTCCGCATGAGCGAGCAGCACCGTCAGATTCACTTCGCCGCACACTTCCCGGGCGTCAACCAGCAGACCATCTGGAGCGACCCGAATGCGGGCAGCCAGATCGAGTTCGAGTCGTTCCGTCGCTTCGCGGAAATCGCCGAGCGCGGCGTCATGGACTACATCTTCCTCGCCGAGGGTTTGCGTCTGCGCGAGCGCAACGGCGAGATCCTCGACCTCGACGTGCTCGGCCGCCCGAACACGGTTTCGATCCTCGCGGCGCTCGCCGCTGTGACGAAGCACATCGGCCTCGTCGGCACGCTGACCACCACGTACAACGAACCCGTCGACCTCGCGCGCCAGCTGCGCAGCCTCGACGTGCTGTCGAACGGCCGCGCGGGCTGGAACGTCGTCACGACGACCAACGCCTTCACCGGAGCGAACTTCCGCAAGGGCGATCACCTGCCGTACCCCGAGCGCTATCTGCGCGCGCAGGAAATGATTAGCGCGCTCGAGCAGCTCTGGGAGACCGAGCTCGGCGAGACCACGACGCTCGACAGCCGGTACTTCCAGGCCACCGCGACGCAGACGCTCCCCGCGAGCCCGCAGGGCCGACCGCTGTTGGTGCAGGCGGGCGCTTCGGGCGAGGGGCGCGACATCGCGGCCCGCAACGTTGACGTCGTGTTCTCGATGTTCGGTGAATTCGCCGAGGGCCAGAAGTTCCGCACCGACCTCGACGAGCGACTCGAGCACTTCGGCCGGGGCGCCGAAGACCTCAAGATTCTGCCGGCGATCACGCTCGCGATCGGCGACACCGAGGCCGAGGCACAGGAGCGCGCGCAGGCGATTCGGCACGCGCAGGTGAGCGGCCCGAACGCGATCTACTTCATGGAACAGATCTGGGGGCGTGAGCTGAGCGGCGTCGACCCCGACGGCCCGCTGCCCGACTTCGACCCCGTGCCGCCGACGCACGCGACCGGCCGTGTGCCGCACTACGGCGACGTCGAGGAGCGCACCGCGCTCGTGAACCGCTGGCGCGCCGAGTCGGAGGCCGAGGGTCTCAGCCTGCGCGACCTCGCGGTGCGCGAATACGGTCGCCCGAGCCTCATCGGCACGCCCGAGCAGATCGCCGANCGAGATCATTCGCCGGGTCGACGAGCGCGCCTGCGACGGCTTCACCCTCGTCGGCGACATCGTGCCCGACGGCCTCGCTGAGTTCGTCGACCGAGTCGTGCCGATCCTGCAGGAGCGCGGCGCCTACCGTACCGAATACCCTGAGAACCCCACCCTGCGCGAGCTGCTCGGCAGCGCGGCCGCACCTTCTGTACCGTTGGAGACCCCGGAACGAGTATGAGCCGACACAATCGCGCGATCCGTCTCGTCGACCGCGACGCCCACCAGCCGACCCGCTGCATCACCTTCGTTGGTGCCGGGCCGGCTGCTGCGGGCGTCGTCGAACGAATCGCCGCGAACCAGGCCGAGATCGATGACCGGCCGCTGATCATCCACCTCGTCGACCCCTACCCACCCGGCGCGGGGCGGATCTGGCGCGACCAGCAGTCGGGGCTGCTCAAGCTCAACTCGATGGCCGGCGATGTGACGATGTTCACCGACGACTCAAGCACGATCGACGGAGCGATCGAGCCGGGTCCCGACCTGGCGGCCTGGGCCGAGCTCGTGCGCACCCGCCGCATCACCGACGTCGACATTGACGTTGACCGTGACCCGGAGCTCGCGGCAGAGCTCGACGGACTGCGGCCCGAGAGCTTCCCAACGCGTCGCCTGCACGAGCGCTACATGACCTGGTGCCTCGAGCGCAGCGCCGACCGACTGCAGCCCGGCTCGAAGGTGATGTGGCACCGAGCGGCCGTGGTGAGCGTGACCGACACCGAGACCGGCGCGCAGGTCGTCGAACTCGACTCGGGCGACGAACTCACGACCGATCTCGTCATCTACACCTTCGGCCACCTTGGCTCGCACGTGAGCGGTGAGGCGAAGTTTTTCACCGACTTCGCGCAGGCGAAGCAGGCGCGGTACTACGCGCCGGCGTTCACCGCCGACCTCGACTACGGCGACATTGCGCCCGGCGACGAGGTGCTCGTGCGCGGACTCGGCCTCGCTGCCATCGATCTCGTCGTCATGCTCACCCTTGGCCGTGGCGGCGAGTTCGTGCGCGACCGCGGCGAGCTGCAGTATGTTCCGAGCGGTCGCGAGCCGAAACTGCTGCTGAGCTCGCGTCGCGGCGTGCCGTATCGCTCGAAGGTCGCCGCCCCGCTGCGCGGCAGCCACTACGAGCCGCGCTTCTTCACGCCCGAGATCGCGCAGCAACTCGCCGACTCGGTCGCCGAACTGCAGTTCTACCGTGACCTCTGGCCGCACATCGAACGTGAGCTCCACCACGGGTACTACCTCGAGCTGTTCACGGGCTCGCCCCGCCGCGTCTCGCTGCCGTGGTCGGAGTTCCTCGAGGGGCTCGAGACACTCGACCTCCACGGCGAGGACTACCGGGCGCTCGTCGAGCGCGCGGTGCCGGATGCTGCCGACCGGCTCGACGTGGATGCGCTCGACCGGCCACTCGCTGGCGAACGCTTCGAGAGCGCCGACGAGCTGCAGGCGCGCGTGCGCGAGCACATGCGCAACGACCTGCTGCGCCGCACCGACCACCGCTACTCGGAAAACACCGGCCTGTTCGTGGCACTCTTCCGGATCTACCTCGCCGTGGCCGAGCTCGCGACGGCGCGCAACTGGCAGCCCGAGTCGTACCTCAACGACTTCCAGCGCCGCTGGTACAAGTTCTTTAGCTACATCGCCTCGGGCCCTCCCGGCGAGCGCATCGAGCAGCTCATCGCGCTGAGCGAGGCGGGCGTGATCGAATTCGCCGGTGCCGACGTGCACGTGCGCGCCGACGGTGAGACGGGGCAGTTCGTGGCCACGAGCCCGAGCCTGCCCGGCGAACGCCGCAGCGACACGCTCATCGACGCGTGGCTGCCCGACCCGAGCATCCGCACTACCGATTCCGCGGTGCTGCGCGATCTCATCGACTCCGGTGCGGGCCGCGAGCAGGTCGTCGGCTCGACGCCAAGTGGCTACGTCGACGTGCGACTCAGCGACGGCCGGCTGATCCGCGCTGGCGGTGGCGTGCATCCCCGCCGCTACGCAGTGGGGCCCGGCACGAGCACGCCGCAGGGCGGCGCGTTCGCGCGACCGCACACGAACGCGCTCTCGTTCCGTATCTGGGATCGGGTCGCGCGGGCGATTCTTGGCGAGCTCGTCGAGATTCGCGGCGCGGGTGACCACTCGACCGTGCACACGGGCGCCTCCGACACCGAGCTTGAGCAGATCTTCGACGGGGCCGCGTACTTCCAGCCCGACACCGAGTCGACGCGCTAGCGCACGGCCTAGGCTGGTCGGCATGAGCAAATTCGATCCAGCCGAACTTGCCGAGCAGCTGCGCGACCGCGTGCAGCTCNGTATGCCGAACACCATTGACCGCCTCGCTCGCCTTGTGCGCATCCCCTCGGTTTCGTGGGATGCGTTCGACCGCGAGCACGTGAGCGCGAGCGCCGAACGCGTGCGCGAGCTGTTCGCGGGTACCGGCATGTTCGACGAGGTGGGCATCCACCAGTACGACATCGACGACGAGACGCCTGGGCAGCCGGGCGTGATCGCTCGCCGCGAGGCGAGCGAGGGCTGGCCGACCGTGCTGCTCTACGCCCACCACGACGTGCAGCCGCCCGGACGCGACGAGCTCTGGGACACCCCGGCCTACGAGCCGACGCTTGTGGGGGAGCGGCTCTACGGCCGCGGCGCCAGCGACGACAAGGCCGGCGTGCTGCTGCACGTTGCCGCGCTCGAGACATTGCACGACCTCTGGGAGGCCGACGGCGAGCGCTTCCCGCTCGGCGTTTCGATCTTCGTCGAGGGCGAAGAGGAAAACGGCTCGGGCAGCTTCACGAAGTTCCTCGATGCCCATCGCGAGGCGCTCGGCGCCGATTACATCATCGTCGCCGACAGCGATAACGCGGCAATCGACGTGCCATCGCTCACCGTCGCGCTGCGCGGCAATGTCACCTTCAACCTCACGGTGCGCACGCTGCGCCACGCCTCGCACTCAGGCATGTTCGGCGGCGCGGCACCGGATGCGATGCTCGCGGCAGTGCGTTTGCTCGACACCCTCTGGAACGCCGACGGCTCGGTCGCGGTCGAAGGTGTCGATAGCCACGACGCGCAGGTGCCAGAGATGCCGGCGTCGCAGCTCGTTGAGGAGGCGGGCGTCATCGGCGGTGAGTTGCTCGGCAGCGGCCCCGTGCTCGCGCGCACCTGGTACCAGCCGTCGGTCACCGTCACCGGCATCGACGCGCCCGACGTCGCGAACGCCTCGAACACGCTCATCCCCGAG
Source organism: Gulosibacter sediminis (assembly GCF_014904065.1). GTDB lineage: Bacteria > Actinomycetota > Actinomycetes > Actinomycetales > Microbacteriaceae > Gulosibacter > Gulosibacter sediminis. The sequence goes on from NZ_JACXJG010000005.1 coordinate 76,420, forward strand.
GTGCGCGTGCGTATCTCGGCTCGCATCGCTCCGGGCACGGACGCCGAGGCCGCGGCCGAGGCGCTGCAGTCACACTTGCGGGCGAATGCGCCGTTCGGTGCCGAGCTCGAGTTCGATTCGCTGAATACCGGCCGGCCGTTCCTCGTCGACGTCGACGGCGATGGTGTCGAGCGGATGCGCGCTGCGATGGCCGAATGCTGGGGCGCGGACGCGCAGCTCTCGGGCATCGGTGGGTCAATCCCGTTCATCGCCGACCTGGTCGACCGCTTCCCGGCGTCGCAGATTCTCGTGACGGGTGTCGAGGACCCAGCAACCCGGGCGCACTCGCCCAACGAGTCGCAGCATCTCGGCGTGCTGCACCGCGCGATCCTCACCGAGGCGTGGTTCCTTGCCGACCTCGCGGAGAATCCGCCGCTTGGTGACGGATCGGCCGAACGGGAATAGAATTTTTCGAAGCGACGTTCTGAACGTCAGAGCGCTGGCGCTGTGACGGCGCGGCGAGGGCAGGAGAAGACATGACACAGGTACTCGATGGCATCACCATCACCGAAAACACGCACGGCGTGACGCTCACGCAGGCGGCCGCCGACAAGGTGAAGTCGCTGCTCACGCAGGAGGGTCGTGATGACCTGCGTCTGCGCGTTGCGGTGCAGCCGGGCGGATGCTCGGGGCTGATTTACCAGCTTTACTTTGACGAGCGCGAGATGGCGAACGATGCGTCGGTCGACTTCGACGGCGTCGAACTCATCGTCGACGAAATGAGCGCGCCCTACCTCGATGGCGCGTCGATCGACTTCGCCGACACGATCGAAAAGCAGGGCTTCGCGATCGACAACCCGAACGCGGGCGGCAGCTGCGCCTGTGGTGACTCGTTCCACTGAGTCTCCTGAGAACCGCGCACGGCGGGTCCGTACTGATACCGGTGCGGGCCCGCCGTTCGTTTCCGTGGCGAACCCGTGTCTGGCCGCCCGCCCGTTGCGAAGGGTCTACACTGAGAGTTGTCTGTATGCATCTTCTCGAAAGGTCCAACGTGCGGAAGAACCACCGGAAAATCGCGGCATCACTGGCGCTTGCTGCCCTCGCCTCGGTGACGCTGGCCGGATGTACTGCCCAGGAGCTCAATGGCTTCATGCCCGGCGAAGTTGGCACAAGCGACTTGGGCGACATGGTCTCGACGTTCTGGGTGAACTCGTGGATCGTGCTGCTTGCCCTCGGTGTGTTTGTCTGGGGACTCATCATCTGGGCGACCGTCGTCTACCGCCGCCGCAAGAACGACACAGGCATGCCGCGACAGATCCGCTATCACATGCCGATCGAGATGCTCTTCACGATCGTGCCAGTGATCTTGGTTGCCGGCTTCTTCGCATTCACCGCGCGTGACCAGGCCATCGCCGAAGAGGTCTACACCGAGGGTGAGATGGACGTACACATTGAGGTGTACGGCAAGCAGTGGGCGTGGGACTTCAACTACCTGCCCGTTGATGGTTCGGAGTACGACGGCAACGTCTACTACCAGGGCGTTCAGGCCGAAGAGGTACGCGACGAGAATGGCGACACGACCGGCGAAATCAACGAGGACGAGCTTCCCACGCTCTACCTGCCGGTTGGCGCGCAGGTGACGATTGACCTCAAGTCCCGAGACGTTGCGCACTCCTTCTGGGTACCGGAGTTCCACTACAAGGAAGACACGATCCCGGGCAAGACCAACCACTTCTCGCTGGTTGCGGAGCGCGAAGGCACGTACATCGGTAAGTGTGCCGAGCTGTGCGGTGAGTACCACTCGATGATGCTCTTCAAGGTGGAGGTCGTCTCTCAGGCCGAGTACAACGAGTACATCCAGTCGCTGCGCGACGAAGGCAACACCGGTGCCGTCGGCGACGAGGCTAACCGCAACAACCAGAACCCTGGCACCAAGGTTCCGGTCATCGAGCACGACGAAGCTGAATAATCTCTAGGGCAGGGTGAAATGACTACTACGCAGAACAGACCCGCGGCAGCGCAGTCGCCGCAGGCCGCAGAGCCCGATTTGACGCCGAGCAAGGTGGGCAACAAGGGCAATTTGATCATCGATCTCCTCACCACCACCGACCACAAGAAGATCGGGTACATGTACCTTGTCTCATCGGTCGTGTGGTTCTGCATTGGTGGCGTGATGGCGCTCCTCATCCGCGGGCAGCTCTTTGCCCCTGGCATGGAGATGATCGCGACGAAGGATCAGTACAACCAGCTCTTCACGATGCACGGCACGATCATGCTGCTGATGTTCGCGACCCCGCTGTTCTCGGGATTCGCCAACGTGCTGCTGCCGCTGCAGATCGGAACGGCCGACGTTGCCTTCCCTCGCCTGAACGCCTTCGCGTACTGGCTCTACTCCTTCGGCGCGATCACTGCCGTGATGGGCTTCCTCACCCCGGGTGGTGCGGCCGCCTTCGGTTGGACCGCCTACACGCCCCTTTCGCTTACGACGTTCTCGCCGAGCGTCGGTGGCAGCCTCTGGCTCGCAGGCCTTGCCCTGACGGGGTACGGCACCATCTTTGGTGCCGTGAACTTCATCACGACGATCGTCACGATGCGCGCGCCGGGTATGACCATGTGGCGCATGCCGATCTTCACTTGGAACACCCTCATCACCTCGATCCTCATCCTGTTCGCCTTCCCGGTGCTCACCGTTGCCTGGTTCGGCGTGCTGATGGACCGCGTATTTGGTACCCATATCTACGACGTGGATTTGGGCGGTGCGATCCTCTACCAGCACCTGTTCTGGTTCTTCGGCCACCCAGAGGTGTACGTCATTGCGCTGCCGTTCTTCGGTATCGTCTCCGAAATCTTCCCTGTGTTCAGCCGCAAGCCGATCTTCGGTTACAAGACGCTCGTGCTCGCTACCATTTCGATCGCCGCGCTGTCGGCTTCGGTGTGGGCGCACCACATGTACGTCACTGGTTCGGTACTCCTGCCGTTCTTCTCGCTGATGACCATGCTCATTGCTGTGCCAACGGGTGTGAAGATCTTCAACTGGCTCGGCACCATGTGGCGCGGTTCGATCACGTTCGAGACACCGATGCTCTGGTCGCTCGGCTTTCTCGTCACCTTCCTCTTTGGTGGTCTCACCGGCGTTATCCTGGCGTCGCCAATGCTCGACTTCCCGATCTCCGATACCTACTTCGTGGTCGCGCACTTCCACTACGTCATCTTCGGTACCGTCGTGTTCGCGATGTTCGCGGGCTTCTACTTCTGGTGGCCGAAGTGGACGGGTAAGATGCTCAACGAGGGCCTCGGCAAGGTTCACTTCTGGCTGCTGTTCGTCGGCTTCCACCTCACATTCCTCGTGCAGCACTGGCTCGGCGTCCTCGGCATGCCCCGTCGCTACTACACCTACCAGGCCGAGGACAACTTCACGTGGGCCAACCAGGTCTCGACCATCGGCGCCATCGTGCTCGCGATCTCGATGATCCCGTTCTTCCTCAACGTGTACCTGACTCACCGCAACGGCAAGAAGGTCACGGTCAACGACCCGTGGGGCTACGGTGGCTCGCTCGAGTGGGCGACCAGCTGCCCGCCGCCGCGCCACAACTTCACGGAGATCCCGCGCATCCGTTCGGAGCGTCCGGCGTTCGACCTCAACCACCCCGAGTACGCGGCGCCGGGTGCCCACCTGGAGTCCGACACCGTTGCGAGCGGAAAGGCGCACTAGTCCAAGATGAAAACCACACGCAATATTCTGTGGGGCCTCACCGCCTTCTACTTCGCAGTGTTCGTCGGTTACACCGTGTGGACCGCGGTTATCGAGAAGGAAGCTGAGTGGGTCGGTATCGTCGCCTTCGCACTCATGAGCCTCTTCTCCGCGTTCATCGCGTGGTACATGGGTCTCGAGAACAAGCCATTCGCTCGTAACCTCCTGCCGGAGGACCGCGAGGAGGCCGAAATCAGCGAGGCTGACCCCGAGCTGGGCGTGTTCGCCCCCCACTCCATGTGGCCCGTGATCCTTGCCGCGGCCATCGCTGCCGTGTTCGCGTCGATCTCCTTCGGCTGGTGGCCGGTCTTCTGGTTTGCCCCGATCGGGGTCGTCGGTCTGCTCGGCTGGATGTTCGAGTTCTACCGCGGCAAGTACGCGCACTAGCGATTCGCTGAACGGAGCCCTGCAATCTCACGGTTGCAGGGCTTCGTTCGGTTCAGGCGGATGCTCGATAATTGGGTGATGGTCACCGCGAACGAACTCGTCGAGCTGCGCATGATTGCCCAAGGGTTCGTCACGGCTCCCTTCGCGACTCCGGCCGTCGCCGCGGCACACCTCTCGGCGTCCCAGGGCCAGCACCTCGGCGGTGTCATTGCTTCCCTGGCACTCCGCACGACGAGCGGGGCGCGCGCCGACGTTGTGTCGGCCTTCGCTCGCGGCGAGATCGTGCGCGGCTATCCGATGCGCGGAACTGTGTTTGCCGTCGCCGCCGACGACCTCGCCTGGCAGCTCGCACTCACCGGGCCCCGCCAGCTCGCCTCCGCCAGGCGACGGCGGATCGAGCACGGGCTCGATGAGTTGGTGCCGCAGGCGGCCGAGCTCGCCCGGGCGGCGATCGCGGCGTCGCCCGACCGAGCCATCACCAGGGCAGCCCTCGGCGAGGCGTGGGAGGCCAACGACATCCCGACCGATTCCGGCCGGCTCTACCACCTCGTGTTCACACTCATGGCCCGGGGCGACGTCGCGTACGGGCCGCTGCGGGGCAGCGACCACCTGCTCGTCGACGCGCACGAGTGGCTGCCGGGCAGTTCGTCCCTCGAGGCGCGTTTCAACAGCGACGAGCGTGCCGCGCTCGGGCACTGGCTTCGGGCGTACCTCACCGGGCATGGTCCGGCGACGCTGCGCGACTTCGCGTGGTGGACGAAGCTGCCGCTTGGGCGCATCCGGGCCGCCGAGGCCGAGGCCACCTCCGAGCTCGAAGCGTACGGCGAGCTCGAGGGCGAGACCCGGTGGGGTCGCGCCGGCCTGCGCGAGGAGCGCGAGCGAATCGGCGCCGAGACGCTCGCCGTTGGCCGCCTGCTGCCCCCGTTCGACGAATTGGTACTCGGGTATCCCGACCGCCACTACATCGTGCCAGCGGAGCACCACGCCCGACTCGTGCCGGGCAACAACGGCGTCTTTCGCCCCTCGGCGGTCCGCCGCGGCGCGATTCTCGGCACCTGGAGCGCGAAGCAGCGGGCGGCGGGCCGCGAGTTCTTGCTCGAATCGTTCGCCGAGTCGGTGTCGGAGGCGGCGCGGGCCGAGTTCGCGCGCGCGTTCGCGAGCTATCCGCATCCAGAGCCGGATGCGGCGGGGGAGTAGCGCTCAGCCGCGCTAGTCGCCGTAGTGGTCGCGCACGATCTCGCCCGCGGTCACGGCGTCGCGGAAGCGCCGGACGTTGCCGGGGTGGATCGCGACGAAGCTGAAGAGGATGCCGACGATGGCAGTCCAGGCGAGCAGCGTCAGCACGTCGCCGGTCAGAGTCATGGGGATGAACCCGACGACGTACCCGCCGGCCATCGCGGCGGCGGCGTCGCCAGCCGAGAGGCGGGCCACGCGCGCCTCGGTGAAGTCCTTCGTGCCGGGCACGAACGAACGCATCACGACATAGCCGAGCGCGTAGCCGACCGACACGAGCGCGCTGACGATGAGCCAGCTGCCGAAGAGCGCCGGGAAACCGCTGGCGGCGAGATTCTGTCGGCCGGTCTCGGTGGCGTAATGAAAGAGGAAAAACGAAACACCCCAGGCGAGGAAGGTGGTGACACCGATCGCAACCGCCGTCGGGCGCACCGGGCCACGAATCGCCGAAGCAAACACGCGAACATCGTCGTCGTGCGCTGCGGCGCCCCCCGCCGGGGTGTTTCGCGGCATCGACTATTCGCCGAAGTTCGACTCAACGAGCGCGACGAGACCATTCACGGCGGCCTCGGCCTCGGGGCCCTCGGCGACGAGGGCGAGCTCGGTGCCCTTGGTGGCGCCCATGGCCATGATGCCGAGGAGGCTCTTCGCGTCAACGCCGTTGACGGTGACCTTCGCGTCGTACTTCGAGGCCTCCTTGACGAATTCCGAGGCGGGGCGGGCGTGCAGCCCGGTTTCGTTGTTCAGGGTGACGCTGCGGCTGATCTGATCGGACATAGTTACTCCTCGCGGTGATGCACTGGCGTGCGGCGGACGGCTTCTACCGTACTCAAACTTCGGTGTTGAACTTCTGGGATGCGGCCACGAATTGGTCAAGCTGTTCGATGACCTTGCCGCTGTCGATCGCCGCTGCCGCGACCTCGATCTTTTCGGCGAGGCGATCCCGAATCGGGCGCTCGATCGACTCGGGCGACTTGGCGAGGTCGAACGCGACGAGACCAGCAGCCGAGTTGAGCAGCACGATGTCGCGCACGGCGCCAGCGCGGTCGCCGCGCAGCGTCTCGCGGGCAATCTCGGCGTTGAACTCGGGCGTGCCACCGAGCAGCTCCTCGAGGTCGTAGGTGCCGAGGCCCACATCGCGGGGGTGCAGGTCATGCTCGGCGACGTCGCCGCCCGAGACCTCCCAGATGTGCGAGTAGCCGGTCACGGTGAGCTCGTCGAGGCCGTCGTCGCCGCGGAACACGAGCGCGGCGGCGCCACGCGTGCGAAACACGCCGACGATCACGGGGATCGATTCGCGGCGGGCGACGCCGACGGCGGATGCCTCGGCTCGCGTCGGGTTCGAGAGCGGGCCGAGCGAGTTGAACACGGTCGGAACACCGAGCTCCTTGCGCACCTTGCCCGCGTAGCCGAAGCCCGGGTGGAACAGTGAGGCGTAGAGAAATGCCTGGCCCGTCTCGGCGAAGATCTGCTCGAGGGCCTCGGCGTCGGTGCTGTGCACGGCGCCGAGCGCAGTGAGCACGTCAGAGGCGCCTGACTTCGCCGAGGCGGCGCGGCCGCCATGCTTGAGCACAGGGGTGCCGGTGGCAGCGATCACGAACGACGACATCGTCGAGACGTTGACGGTGCCGATCATGTCGCCGCCGGTGCCGACAATGTCGACGCCCCAGGCGGGGAGCTTGGTGGGCACGGCCTTCGCGAGAATGGCATCCCGGAAGCCAATGACCTCTTCGACGGTCTCGCCCTTGGCCCGCAGCGCGATGAGCCATGCGGCAAGTCGAGCGTCGGTGACGTTGCCAGCCATGACTTCTTCCATGGCCCAGGTTGCCTGGCGAACTGAGAGGTCCTCGCCGCGAAGCAGGGAATCAAGCATTTCGGGCCATGTTTGCAGCGAAGTCATAACAAAAAGAGTAGCGGGCGAAGAAATGCCGCCCCGCCTGTCAACTTTGCGAACCTGGGAAATCGGTCATAATGGTCATGTGACTTCTGCATCTCCCACTCCGACTGCACCGCGGGTCCATCGCCCCAATACTGTGGCGATTGGCACGATCGTCTGGCTTGGCTCCGAAGTAATGTTCTTCGCTGGCCTGTTCGCCATCTTCTTCACGCTTCAGGCCATGGCCCCGGCGCAGTTCGATGCCGGGCACGCCATGCTGAACATCCCCTTCGCCGTTGGCAACACGATCGTCCTCATCTCGAGCTCGTTCACGTGCCAGATCGGCGTTTCGCACGCTGAGGCTGGCCGTCGCAGCCGCAAGGACAACGGCGGTCGCTGGGCCACCATTGAGTGGTTCTACCTCAGCGCGATCCTCGGTTCGATATTCATCGCGGGTCAGGTCTTCGAGTACGCCACGCTGGTCAGCGAGGGCTACGTGCTCAACCTGAACTCGTACACGAGTGCCTTCTTCATGGCCACGGGCTTCCACGGTCTGCACGTGACGGGCGGCATTCTTGCCTTCCTCATCGTGATCGTGCGCCTCTACGCCGTCCGCAAGATGGGCAAGCGCGAGATGCAGAGCGCCATGGCGATCTCCTACTACTGGCACTTCGTTGATGTCGTCTGGGTGGGCCTGTTCTTCGTCATCTACATCCTGCCGTTCATTCAGTAGCCGAGCCGAGGAGAAAGTTCGCTCATGTCTCTCACCACAACGAACCGCTCGGCCGCGAAGCGGAAGTCACGAGGGCGCGCACGTCGCAGCCCGCTCGCGACCGCGGCCCTGCTGGGAATCGGCCTGCTGCTGACGGGTGGCGCCTACGGTGCCATTGACACCGTCGTGGCCAACGCTGCCGAGGGTGGCAGCGAGGTCGACATGAACAGCGCGCAGACCATCGAGGCCGGCGAGACGCTGTTCAACTCGAACTGCGCCACCTGCCACGGTATGAACGCGGTTGGCACCACCGAAGGCCCGAGCTTGATCGGTGTCGGCGCCGCCGCCGTCGACTTCCAGGTCGGCACCGGCCGCATGCCGATGCAGAACAACGCGCCGCAGGCGCCCGCCAAGCCCGTGCAGTTCACCGACGAAGCGACTGCGCAGCTCGCGGCCTACGTCGCATCGCTCGCCCCCGGCCCCGCGATTCCGGACGACGAGTACCTGCAGGGTGACGGCGACGCCGCCCGCGGTGCAGAACTCTTCCGCATCAACTGCGCCATGTGCCACAACGTCGCCGCTGCCGGCGGTGCGCTCACCGAGGGCAAGTTCGCTCCCGAGCTGCAGACGGTCGCGCCCGAGCACATCTACGAGGCCATGGTCACAGGCCCGCAGAACATGCCGGTCTTCAGCGACACGAACCTCACGCCGCAGGACAAGGCCGACATCATCACCTCGATTCAGTGGATGACGCAGAACACCTCGATGGTCGGCGGCTACAACCTCGGGTCGATCGGCCCCGTCGCGGAGGGTCTGTTCATCTGGATCTTCGGCCTCGGTGCTGCCACCGGCTTTGCCATCTGGATCACTTCGCGGCCTAACTAGCCGTTCGATTCGTCACGTTTTTACTCCTCCACACTCCAGAAAGGCATCACCATGGCTGAAGACGAACACGGCGGCGAGCTTCGCACCGCCAATTCGTCGGACCGTGAGGTCAGCTCTGGCACGCTCGTAGAGCCCGCCGAGCCGCTCGAGAATCCGGGTCTGCCGGCGCATCACCACAAGGTGACCGACACGGATTCCGCTAAGGAAAAGAACACGGCGCGCGTCATCACGCTGCTGTTCTGGATCTCTCTCGCGTCCACGATTTTTGCGGTGCTCGCCTACTTCATCTGGCCGATCGACCGTGAAGACATCACGAGCGTTCGCTGGAACAACATGTTCGTCGGCCTCGGCATTGCCTTCGGCATGCTCTCGATCGGCTTCGGCGCGGTCGCGTGGTCGAAGTACCTGATGAAGGACGAGGAGATGGCCGAGGCCCGTCACAAGACGGGGGGCTCGCCGGCGACCAAGAAGCGCGTTGCCGAGATCTTCAAGCAAGCCGATGAGGAGTCGGGCTTCAGTCGTCGCAAGCTGCTACGCAACTCGCTCATCACCTCGGTGCTCGCGCTGCCGCTGCCCGGCATCGTGATGCTGCGCGACTTCTACAACGCGAACAACCCGAAGCCCGTTGAACTCATGCACGAAACGCTCTGGGACACCGGCGTGCGCCTCGTACGCGACCCCACCGGCACGCCCATCAAGGCGTCCGAGGTCACCATCGGGTCCGCGTTCCACGTGATCCCCGACGGCCTGCTCGAGGTCGAGCACGGCATGCTCAACGAGAAGGCAAAGGCCGTCGTGTTGCTCATGCGTCTGCCCGAGGAAAGCCTCAACGAGGCCGAGGACCGCAAGGACTGGTCGTACCACGGCATCGTCGCGTACTCGAAGGTCTGTACTCACGTCGGTTGCCCGGTCGCGCTCTACGAGCAGCAGACCCACCACCTGCTGTGCCCCTGCCACCAGTCGCAGTTCGATGTGACTGACCACTGCCGCGTCATCTTCGGCCCGGCGGGCCGTCCGTTGCCGCAGCTGCCCATCACCGTTGACAGCGAGGGTTACCTGGTCGCTCAGAGTGACTTCCACGAGCCTGTCGGCCCGACCTTCTGGGAGCGTCGCCATGACTACAACGTTTAAGGCACCTGCCGCCGAGACCGGCGCGGTCGCGAAGGCGGCCGTCTGGTTCGACGAGCGCACGAGCGTCTCGGGCGCCGTGAAGGAGCTCGGCCGCAAGATCTTCCCCGACCACTGGTCGTTCATGCTCGGTGAGGTCGCGCTCTACAGCTTTATCGCGATCCTCCTCTCGGGCACGTTTCTCACCTTCTTCTTCGACCCGTCGATGGCGCACGTCGAGTACGAAGGCTCGTACGTGCCGCTGCAGGGCATGGGTATGTCGGCAGCCATGGCGTCGACGCTCGACATCTCGTTTGATGTCCGCGGTGGTCTGCTCATGCGCCAGGTGCACCACTGGGCGGCGCTGCTGTTCGTGGCGTCGATCATGCTGCACATGGCCCGCATCTACTTCACCGGTGCGTTCCGCAAGCCGCGTGAACTCAACTGGGTCATCGGCCTCGTGCTCTGGGTCATCGCGATGCTCGAGGGCTTCTCGGGCTACTCGCTGCCTGACGACCTGCTCTCGGGTAACGGTCTTCGCATCGTCGACGGCATGATTAAGGGCGTTCCAGTGCTCGGCACCTGGATCTCCTTCTGGCTGTTCGGCGGCGAGTTCCCTGGTGACGCGATCGTCGGCCGCCTCTACTCACTGCACATCATGCTGCTGCCGGCCTTGCTCATCGTGTTCCTCGTGCTGCACCTGCTGCTCATGGTCGTGAACAAGCACACGCAGTGGCCTGGCCCCGGTAAGACCGAGGGCAACGTCGTCGGCAACCCGGTACTCCCGGTGTTCGCGGGCAAGGCCGTTGGCTTCATGTTCCTCGTGCTCGGCCTCATCTTCTTCATCGCGTCGACGTTCCAGATCAACCCGATTTGGAACTATGGCCCGTACGACCCGTCGCCGGTTTCGGCAGGTACGCAGCCTGACTGGTACATCGGCTTCGGTGACGGCATGCTGCGACTGATCCCGCCGGGCCTCGAGGTTCCGATCGGCACGAGCTACACGATCACGTTCGCGATCCTCATCCCGTTCGCGTTCATGGGTCTGTTCGTCATCGGCCTGTTCGTGTACCCGTTCATCGAGTCGTGGATCACGGGTGACAAGCGCGAGCACCACCTGCTCGACCGACCGCGCAACGTGCCGTTCCGCACCGCGCTCGGCGCCGCGTGGATCAGCTTCTACGCCACAATGTGGGCGGCCGCGTCGTCCGACCTCATCGCCACGCACTTCCACATGGCGATGGAGCACGTCATCCACTTCCTACAGTTCTGGTTGATCATCGGAACGTTCATCGTCTACTTCGTCGTGCACCGCGCGTGTATCGCGCTGCAGAAGGCCGACCGCAACCTCGCGCTGCACGGCCACGAGTCGGGCCGCGTCGTGCGCCTGCCGCACGGTGAGTTCCAGGAAGTCCACGTGCCCCTCACTGACGACGAGCAGTTCGAGCTGCAGTACGACAACTTCGTGCCGGTGCAGCCCTACACGGATGCAAATGGCAAGAAGCAGGGCAAGCTGCGTGCGCGCCTGTCGCGCTGGTTCTTCGCCGACCGCATCGAGCCGGTCACGAAGGCTGAGATCGAGGCAAGCAAACACCACCACGGTGAACTGCACTAACGCCGCAGAACGAGGGCGGGCCCGAAGCANTTCGCGTGAGTTTCGCCGCTCTCGAAATACTGCAGGGCGTATACAGTAAAGTGAACCGCGAAGTCCGCACGTGTGTGAACAAAGGAGTTGGCCAAGTGGCTGAGGCATACATCATCGATGGCGTCCGCACCCCCGTGGGGCGCTACGGCGGGGCACTCGCTTCGGTCCGTTCCGACGACCTGGCCGCACTCGTGATCGGCGAGGTCGTGCGCCGCAGTGGCATCGATGCCGCCGCGGTCGACGAGGTCGTGTTCGGCAATGCGAACGGTGCTGGCGAGGAGAACCGCAACGTCGCCCGCATGGCGTGGCTGCTGGCGGGGCTGCCACAGGAGGTGCCGGGGTTCACGATCAACCGGCTCTGCGCATCCGGCATGACTTCGATTGTTACGGCGTCACAGATGGTGCGCTCGGGCGACGCTGACCTCGTCGTCGTGGGCGGCGTTGAGTCGATGACGCGCGCGCCATGGGTGGTCGAAAAGCCGGGGAGCGCCTGGGCGAAGCCCGGCCAGAGCTACGACACGTCGATCGGCTGGCGCTTCCCGAACCCCCGCTTCGTCGACGGCGAGCTCGCCCGCGACGGCAAGATGACCTTCTCGATGCCCGAGACCGGCGAGGAAGTCGCCGAGGTCTTCGGCATCAGCCGCGAGGACGCCGATGCCTTCGCGGTGCGCTCGCACGAGAACGCCTTCGCGGCGATCGAAGCTGGCCGCTTCGACAATGAGATCGTGCCTGTCGAGGTGCGCGACCGCAAGGGCAACGTGACGGTCGTCGACACCGACGAGGGGCCGCGCGCGGGCACGACGCTGGAGGTCCTCAGCCGGCTTCGCCCGGTGGTGAGGCCAGGCGGCGTGGTCACCGCCGGCAATTCTTCGTCGCTCAATGATGGCGCCTCCGCGCTCGTGATTGCCTCCGACCGCGCGATCGAGCGCTTCGGTCTCACGCCTCGCGCCCGCATTGCGGGCTCTGGCTCGGCCGGTGTAGCGCCCGAGATCATGGGAGTCGGCCCGGTGCCTGCGACGCGCAAGGCCCTCGACCGCGCTGGGTGGTCGCTCGACTCGGTGGGCGCGATCGAGCTCAACGAGGCGTTCGCGACGCAATCGCTCGCCACGCTGCGCGAACTCGGTGCCGACCAAGGCCGGGTGAATCGCAACGGTGGCGCGATCGCGCTCGGTCACCCGCTCGGTTCCTCCGGTGCCCGCATCACCGTGACCCTCATGAACCGCATGGAGCAGGAGGGGGCCGACCGCGGCCTCGCCACGATGTGCATCGGCGTTGGCCAGGGCACCGCCGTGCTGCTCGAGCGCCCGTAGCCGCCCGCTATCGAAGAACTGGAGCACCTCCATGACGATTTCCGACCTCGTCGCGCGCGCGGCCGCATTCGAACGGCTTCGCGTCGACGTTGCCGCCGACCGCGTCATCGTGACCCTCGACCACGCGCCCACCCGCAACGCGATTGACCAGCAGATGGTCGATGAGCTGCACGTCCTGTGCGGCGAGCTCGAGCGCGAGCCACGCATCCTCATCATCACCGGCGCCAACGGCATCTTTGCCTCGGGCGCCGACATCGCGCAGCTGCGCGAGCGTCGCCGCGACGATGCCCTCGCGGGCATCAACTCGACGATCTTCGACCGCATCGCGAAGCTGCCGATGCCGGTCATCGCCGCGATCGAGGGCTACGCCCTGGGCGGCGGAGCGGAGCTCGCGTACGCGGCGGACTTCCGCATCGCGACCCCCAATGTGAAGCTTGGCAACCCCGAGACCGCGCTCGGCATCATGGCCGCGGCGGGCGCCACCTGGCGGCTCAAGGAACTCGTGGGGGAGCCACTCGCGAAGGAGATCCTGCTCGCGGGACGTCAGCTCGGCGCTGACGAAGCGCTCGCCTGCCATCTCATCACCGAGGTGCACGAGGCCGAGTCGCTGCTCAACGCGGCGAACGTGCTGGCCGACCGCATCGTGAAGCAAGACCCGCTCGCGGTGCGCATCTCGAAGTCGGTCTTTCACCTACCTCGTGAGGCCCACCCGGTCGTCGACACGCTCGCCCAGGGCATGCTGTTCGAATCGCAGCAGAAGTTCGATCGCATGCAGGCCTTCCTCGACCGACGCGAGGCGAAGCGAGCTGCCAGTGCGGCCGAAAACGAGAGCAAGGAGAGCAAGTCATGAGCACATCCGTGCTTCCCGCCCGCGTTGGCGTCATCGGCGGCGGGCGCATGGGCGCCGGCATCGCCCACGCCTTCCTCATCAACGGCGCCGACGTCGTCGTACTTGAGCGCGACGAGGCCGCCGCTGCAGCGGCGCACGATCGCGTGGTCGAGAGCGTCGCGAAGTCGATCCAGCGTGGATTTGAGCTCGACGCCGAGGTCACGGCCGCGCGGCTCCGCACGGCGGTCGACAACTCGGCGCTCGCCGACCGCGACCTGGTCGTCGAGGCGGTGTTTGAAGACTTCGCGGTGAAGCGGGATGCGCTGCGCGCGGCCGAGGCGCAACTGCGCGCCGACGCGACGCTCGCGTCAAACACCTCGTCGATCTCGCTCGACTGCCTCGCGGCCGAACTCAAGCGCCCCGAGCAGTTCCTCGGGCTGCACTTCTTCAACCCGGTGCCCGCGTCGACGCTGATCGAGGTCGTTATCGCCTCGGCCACGTCGGCGGCGCTACGCGAGGCGGCGCCCGAGTGGGTGCGCGCGCTCGGCAAGACGCCGGTCGTCGTGCGGGACTCGCCCGGCTTCGCCTCGTCGCGCCTCGGCGTCGCGATTGCACTCGAGGCCATCCGCATGGTCGAGGAGGGCGTCGCGAGCGCCGAGGACATCGACGCCGCGATGGAGCTCGGGTACAAGCACCCGCAGGGGCCACTGAAGACGACCGACATCGTTGGCCTCGACGTGCGCCTCGGCATCGCCGAGTACCTCGCCGAGCACCTCGGCGAGCGCTTCGCCCCGCCGCAGCTGCTGCGCGACAAGGTGGCTCGCGGCGAACTCGGCCGCAAGAGCGGCCGCGGCTTCTACGACTGGAATTAGGCGCGTCGGCACCGTCGCCGCCGCGGAGAGGACACAGCAACCATGACCCAGGTCAGCAACACCATCGACTTTGTGCCGAGCTACGTGCGCGGTGAATGGTGGACGCCGTCCGGCGAAACCGCCGGGCAGCTCGTGCGGGATGCCGCGACGGGTGACGTGATCGCGCAGGTCTCGACCGACGGCCTCGACCTCGCCGAGGTGGTGGAGTACGCGCGCACGGTCGGTCGGGCCGGGCTTGGCGCGTTCACGATTCACCAGCGAGCGATGATCCTGAAGCAGCTCGCGCTGCTGCTCACCGAGCGCAAACCCGAGCTCTACGAACTCTCGATGCGCAGCGGTTCGACCAAGGTCGACAACTTCATCGACATCGACGGCGGTATCGGCGTGCTCTTCACGATGAGCTCGAAGGCACGACGCGAGCTGCCGAACTCGAATGTCGTCATCGACGGGCAGCTCGAGCAGCTGTCGAAAGACGGCTCCTTCGTCGGCGAGCACATCTACGCCCGCACGCCCGGCATCACCGCCGAGATCAACGCCTTTAACTTCCCCGTCTGGGGCATGCTCGAGAAGTTCGCCCCGGCGTTCATCGCGGGCGTGCCGTCGATCGTGAAGCCCGCGACGCCAACGGGGTACATCACCGAAGCCTGCGTGCGCATCATGGTCGAGTCCGGGCTGCTGCCCGACGGTTCGCTGCAGCTCGTCTCGGGCTCGGCTCGTGAGCTGCTCGACCACCTCGACTTCCGCGATTCCGTCGCCTTCACGGGCTCGAAGTCGACGGCTGACAAGCTGCGACAGCACCCGAACGTTGCCGAGGGAGGCCTGCGCTTCAACGCCGAGGCCGACTCGCTCAACGCGGCGATCCTCGGCGACGACGCGACGGCCGACTCGCCCGAATTCGAGTCGTTCGTCCGTTCTGTGGTGACCGAGGTGCAGGCGAAGGCGGGGCAGAAGTGCACCGCGATTCGTCGCGTGATTGTGCCGAACGCGCTTGTCGAGCCGGTCATCAACGCGATCGCGCAGCGCCTCGACGAGAAGGTCCGCGTGGGCGACCCCCGCGCCGAGGGTACGACGATGGGCGCGCTCGCGTCGCTCGAGCAACTGCACGACGTGCAGGATGCGGTCGACCGCCTGATCTCGGGCGGCGGCGAAATCGTCTACGGCTCGAACGAGCGCGATGAGGAGGCCACTGCGGCCTTCATGTCGCCGGTCGTGCTCAAGTGGGATGACAACCGCGCGGAGGCACTCCACGCGACCGAGGCGTTCGGGCCGGTCACCTCGGTCACGGGCTACGACACGCTCGACGAGGCCGTCGAACTCGCTGCGCTCGGCGCGGGCTCGCTCGTTGCGACGATTGCGACGAACGACCCCGAGGTGGCACGCACGCTGACCACCGGCATCGCGGGCTACCACGGTCGCGTGCACCTGCTCAACCGCACGACGGCGAAGACCTCGACCGGGCACGGCTCGCCGATGCCGCACCTCGTGCACGGCGGCCCGGGCCGCGCCGGTGGCGGCGAAGAGCTCGGCGGCGTGCGCTCGATCTTCCACTACATGCAGCGCAGTGCGATCCAAGGCTCGCCCGATCTGCTCACCGCGGTGACAGGCCAGTGGCACACCGGCGCGGCCCAGCAGCGTGTCGGCGCGCCGAGCTACGGCGGCACGCCCGAGGGCGAGAACGGGGCGGTGCATCCGTTCCGCAAGTCGCTCGAGACGCTGCGCCTCGGCGATGCGTTCGTGTCGGAGCTGCGCCAGGCGACGCTGCAGGAGATCACCGATTTCGCGAACACGACCGGCGACATCTTCTACGCACACACCAATGCGGAGGCGGCCGAGGCGAACCCGTTCTTCCCAGGCATCGTCGCGCACGGCTACCTGCTCATCAGCTGGGCAGCCGGCCTCTTTGTCGCTCCCGGTCGCAGCGCCGTCTACGCGAACTACGGCATGGAGCGGCTGCGGTTCATCACCCCGGTCGGCGTCGATGACTCGGTGCGCGTCGAGCTCACGGCGAAGCGCATCACCCCGCGTGAGACCGAGGACTACGCCGAGGTCGTGTGGGATGCGGTGCTCCGCAACCAAGACGACGAGCTCGTCGCAACCTACGACGTGCTCACCCTCGTCGCGAAGCGCGAGGAACAGGCGCTCGGCTAGGCGACGTGCGCGAAGCTATGAGCTTCGCGCACGCAGGCCCTGGAAGACCAACCGCACGACGAGGTCGCCCAGGGCCTGTCCGTTGAGCGGGCCGTCGGTGCGGTACCACTCGGTGATCGAGTTGATCATGCCGAAGACGAGCCGTGTCGCCGCGCGAGGGTCGATGTCGGCGCGAATGTTCTCTTCGTCGGCCACGTCCTGCATCAGTTGGGCGACCGCGCGGTCGAAGTGGCGTCGGCGCTCGAGCACGCGGCGCTCGAGCTCGGTGTTGCCGCGCAGCCGCAGCAGTAGGGTCACCTCGGCGAGCTCCCCTGTTAGTACCGTGACGGTGCCGCGCATGACGAACTCGAGCCGGTCAACAACGTCGCCGGTCACGGCCTGCGGGTCGTCGAGCACGGCCTCGAGCGCGCCCATGGCATGGTCGAGCGCGGCGGCGAGCAGTTCTTCCTTGCTGCGCACGTGGTGGTAGATCGCCGACTTCGAGACACCGAGCTGGTCGGCGATCATGCCGATCGTCGTGGCCTCGTAGCCGTGCTCGTTGAACAGGCGCACGGCCGCTGAAATGACGTCGTCGCGATCGTTGCCGGGGCGGCCGCGGCGGGGCGCGTCGGGCTTGGTGCTGGAGATACTCATGTCTGGGGCAATCCTAGGCGGGAATGGGAGCGACGGGCACGTACGCAAACGGGACCCGCTGGTGTGGCGGGTCCCGGATGCGGTGGTCGCGTTAGCGCGTGAGCGGGCGGTAGTGGTCGGGTAGCTCCGACTGCGGCCGGTCGCGGTAGTCGAAAATGCGCTTCGCTTTGCCCTCGGAACGGGCGACGGTGTTCGGGTCGACGATGTGGATGCGCACCGAGGAGCCGATGCGGATCTTGATGTCCTGGCGCAGGTGCTCGCCGCAGGCCTGGGCCTCAGCCATGGTGAACTCGGGGCGACGCTCGATCACGACCGTGAGCTCGTCCATCCGCTTCGGGCGCGTGAGCTCGAGGTGGTAGTACGGGCTGAGCGCGCGCTGGCCGAGCGCGAGCTCCTCGATCTGCGACGGGAACATATTCACGCCGCGCAGGATGATCATGTCGTCGGTGCGGGTTGCGACCTTCTTCATGCGGCGCATGTTCGGGCGGGCGTCGCCTGGCAGCAGCGTCGAAAGGTCCTTCGTGCGGTAGCGGATGATCGGCATGGCTTCTTTGGTGAGCGAGGTGAACACGAGCTCACCGATCTCACCGTCTGGCAGCACCTTCGTGAGGTCGTCCTTGTCGACGATCTCGGGGCGGAAGAGATCCTCCCAGATCGTCGCACCGTCTTGATGCTCGACCGACTCGCCCGCCATGCCGGGACCCATGAGCTCCGACAGGCCGTAGATGTCGATGGTCTTGAGGTCGAAGCCGCGCTCGATCTCGGCGCGCATCTGCTCGCTCCACGGCTCGGCGCCGAGGATCGCGATCTCGAGCGAGGTGTCGCGGGCATCGAGGCCCTGCTGATGCATCTCGTCGAGGATCGTCAGCAGATACGAGGGTGTACACATGATGATGCGTGGCGTGAAGTCCCGAATCATCTGAATCTGGCGCGAGGTCTGGCCGCCCGACATCGGCACGACCGTAAGGCCGGCCGCTTCGATGCCGGCGTGGGCGCCGAGACCGCCGGTGAACAGGCCGTAGCCGTAGGCGTTATGGACGATGTCGCCCTTCCGGGCACCGGCGAGTCGCATGACGCGGGCGACGGCGCGGGCCCAGCGGTCGAGGTCGCCCTCGGTGTAGCCGACCACGGTTGGGCGCCCGGTCGTGCCCGACGATGCGTGCACACGGCGCACCTGCTCCATCGGCACGGCGAAGGTGCCGAACGGGTAGTTCTCGCGGAGATCTTCCTTCGTCGTGAACGGGAACTTCGCGAGGTCGGCAAGCTCCTGCAGATCGTCGGGGGTGACGCCGGCCTCGTCGAACTTCTTGCGGTACATCGGCACGTTCTCGTACGCGTGACGCACGGTCCACTTGAGGCGCTCGAGCTGCAGTGCGTCGAGCTCCTCACGGCTCATCTGCTCTTCGGGGTCGAGCGTGTCGAGATCAAATTTCTGGTCCACGGGAAATCGTTGCCTTCTCAGATCGATTGGTGGGGGAGTGGAGTCGGTGGCTACTCGGGCTTGCGGATGGTCCGGCAGCGGCCGCGGAAGAGGGCGATGCGTTGTGCCTCGGTGTCGTCGGGGCTCTGCGCGAAGATTTCGATGTCGCAGATGCCGCTTCGGGCCTGGTGCTGCATCTCGGCGCGAGCGGTGAGGGTTTGCCCCTGCGTCGCTTGGCGGAGGAAGTTGATGTCGACTCCCTGCGCGACCGTGATGGTGCCGTCGTCCTCGGGTGGATTGCACGCGAGAGCGAACGCCGTGTCGGCGAACGCGAACACCATGCCACCGTGGGCGATGCCAAATCCGTTGAGCATCTCCTGGCGAAGCTCCATCTCGATCTCGACCTTGCCGGGCGCGTACGAGCGCACGCGAATGCCCATCCACTTGCTCGCAAAATCGTCCTGCAGGATGCGGTGGGAGGATGCGAGCTCGTCGAACGTGGGGGTGGATTCGACAGCGGAATTCCTGGTGGTCGGCGACGGTGCCTGGGTCATGGGTTCACTCCTTCGTGAATTCCTGAACAGTCTTACAGAAAATTCGAAATATCGCTGAGAGTCGGTTGCTTGACCTTTCGAGTGGAACACATATACTGAACGCACGTTCTGTAATTGCTGACGTGTAGTCGCGTGCGCCCACGCGGCCACCGCCAAGTCGAAGGAGACACACAGTGACGAACAATGTGACCGAGCTGCCCGGCCGCGACGAACTCGACCTCGAGCGGGCGCAGGCGTACTTTGACCAGCTCATCGCCGACGACACGCGCGTCGAGCCGGCCGACTGGATGCCCGACGCCTACCGCAAGACCCTCACGCGCCAGATGGCCCAGCATGCGCACTCCGAGATCATCGGCATGCAGCCCGAGGCGAACTGGATCACCCGAGCCCCGTCGCTGAAGCGCAAGGCGATTCTCACCGCCAAGGTGCAGGACGAGGCCGGCCACGGCCTCTACCTCTACTCGGCCGCTGAGACGCTCGGCACTCCGCGCGACGTCATGACCGAGCAGCTCATCTCGGGCAAGGCGAAGTACTCGTCGATCTTCAACTATCCGGCCCGCACCTGGGCCGACATGGGCGCGATCGGCTGGCTCGTCGACGGTGCCGCGATCTGCAACCAGGTGCCGCTGTGCCGCTGCTCGTACGGACCGTACGGCCGCGCGATGGTGCGCATCTGCAAGGAAGAGTCGTTCCACCAGCGCCAGGGCTGGGAGATCCTCTACTCGCTCTCGAACGGCACGCCCGCGCAGAAGCAGATGGCGCAGGAGGCCGTGAACCGCCTCTACGGCCCCGCGCTGCAGATGTTCGGCCCGCCGGACGACCAGTCGCCGAACTCGCAGCAGTCGATGGACTGGAACATTAAGCGCTTCTCGAACGACGTGCTGCGCCAGCGCTTCGTCGACATGATCGTGCCGCAGGCCGAGGGGCTCGGCCTGACCTTGCCCGACCCCGAGCTCAAGTGGAACGAGGAGCGCGGCCACTACGACTTTGGCGAGCTCGACTGGACCGAATTCTTCGACGTCATCAAGGGCCACGGCCCCGCGAACGCGCAACGCCTTGCCCGCCGTAAGGAAGCGCACGAGAACGGCGCCTGGGTGCGCGAGGCTGCCGCGGCCTACGCCGCGAAGCAGGCCGACGTCGCCACCCGCGTGGCGTAGCCCGTACTAGTTTTCTCGTTGCGGTGGAGCACCGCGACGACTCGATGGAGAGTGTGAAATGTCCGAAACGACCGAATCCGTTCAGCCCGCGGGCCGCAACGAGTGGCCGCTCTGGGAAGTGTTCGTCCGTTCGTCGCGTGGCCTGAGCCATGTACACGCCGGCTCGCTGCACGCGCCCGACGAACATATGGCTCTGCGCAACGCGCGCGACCTGTACACCCGTCGCAACGAGGGCGTTTCGCTCTGGGTGGTGCGCAGCACCGACATCACCGCGAGCGACCCCGACCACAAGGACTCCTACTTTGAGTCGTCGCAGGGCAAGAACTTTCGCCACGCGACCTATTACACGAAGTCCGAAGGGGTGAAGCACCTGTGAGCGGCTCGGGCTTCGATTCCGCGACCCTCATCTCGGCCGGCTACGCGCTTACGAGCGAGGAGCTCATCCAGCGCGATGTGCACGCCAGCGAGGATGTCGCGCAGTACGCGCTGCGACTCGGCGACGACGCGCTGATTCTCGCGCAGCGCAACCTCTGGTGGGTTGCCCGCGCGCCCGAGCTCGAGGAAGACATCGCACTGAGCAACATCGCGCTTGACCTGCTCGGCCACGCGCGCGTACTGCTCACCTATGCGGGCAGCGCGTGGGGCAAGAGCGAGGATGACCTCGCTTACTTCCGCGAGGAAGAGGAGTTCCGCAGCCTGCACCTTGTCGAGCTCGAGAGCGAGGACTTCGGTCGCACCATCGCCCGGCAGCTTGTCTGGGCCCACTACGGCTTCGAGCTCTTCTCGCGCCTCTCGCACTCGCAGGACGAGATTCTCGCGGCGATCGCGCAGAAGGCCGCGAAGGAGTACGACTACCACGTCGACCACGCCGAGCAGTGGACGCTGCGACTCGGCATCGGTACCGAAGCGGCGAACGCTCGACTGCAGGCGGGGCTCGACTACATCGCGCCCTACCTCGACGAACTGTTCGACAACGAGGAGCTGCACGATCGCCTCGACGGCATCGCGCCGCGCCCATCCGCGCTGCGCGAGCCGGTGATGTCGCGCGTGACCTCGGTGCTAGCCGAGGCCGGACTCACGCTGCCCGAGGTGCCCCAGGCCCTCACCGGAGGCCGCCGCGGCGAGCACCGCGAGTCGCTCGGTTACCTCCTCGCCGAGATGCAGGTGCTGGCACGGAAGCACCCTGGCGCGAGCTGGTAGGTGGGGGCATGAACACGCAGGTGCATCCCCACACGTCGACGCGGCCCAGCGACGCCCGGGCGGGTGCGGTGTGGGACGTCGCCGCGCAGGTTGCCGATCCGGAGATTCCCGTGCTCACGATCGCCGACCTCGGCATCCTCCGCGATGCGCTCGTCGCCGACGACGGCACGGCGCAGGTGATCATCACGCCGACGTACTCGGGCTGCCCGGCGATGGGCACGATTAAGCAGGACCTCCTGCACGCGCTCGAGTCGGCCGGCTACGCCGACCCCGAGGTTGTGCTCGTGCTCGCGCCGGCCTGGAGCACCGACTGGATTACCGACGAGGGCAAGCGCAAGCTCGAGGAGTACGGCATCGCGCCGCCCTCCGGCCGCTCGGCCGTCGGCGCGCAGCGCGGCGCGACTCGCCTCTCGCTCTCGGTACGCTGCCCTCGCTGCGGGTCCATCCAGACCAACGAACTCAGCCGCTTCGGCTC
Source organism: Gulosibacter sediminis (assembly GCF_014904065.1). GTDB lineage: Bacteria > Actinomycetota > Actinomycetes > Actinomycetales > Microbacteriaceae > Gulosibacter > Gulosibacter sediminis. The sequence goes on from NZ_JACXJG010000005.1 coordinate 98,593, forward strand.
CACCTCCTGCAAGGCGCTGTATCAGTGCGCCGAATGCAAGGAGCCCTTCGATTACTTCAAGGTGCACTAGTGACTGCTACGAATCTGAACAAATCCGACTCATCGGCCGGCGAAGGCTCTGGCATGGGCAAGCGTCGTGCGACGTTTCACCCACTCGAGGTGTCGCAGGTGCGCAGGCTTACTGACAGCGCGGTCGAGGTGAGCTTCGCCGTGCCCGCCGAACTGCAGGACGAATACGACTATGTGGCGGGCCAGTACGTGGCGCTGCGCACCGAGATCGACGGCACCGAGATCCGCCGCAGCTATTCGATCTGCGAGGCGCCCACCCCGGGTGTGCTCAAGGTCGGCATCAAGAAAGACCTCGGCGGCGTCTTCTCGACCTGGGCGAACGAAGACCTCAAGGCGGGGGAGACGCTCGAGGTGATGAGTCCGCAGGGTGCGTTCATCTCGCAGCACCGGCTCACCGGCATGAACGATGCCGAGGCCGTTTCGGGCGAGGCGCTCGCGGCGGGGCGCACGCATTTCGTGGCGGCCGCAGCCGGCTCGGGCATCACGCCCATCCTCGCGATCGCGAAGACCCTGCTCGCGCATCCTGAGACGACGCTCGACCTGATTTACGCGAACCGTTCCGCGAGCGAGGTGATGTTCCTCGAGGAGCTCGCTGACCTCAAGGACCGCTACCCGTCGCGGCTCGCGATTCACCACGTGCTCTCGCGCGAGCAGCGCCAGGCGCCGATCTACTCGGGGCGCATCGACGCCGACCGCCTCGGCCAGATCTTCACGCACCTCATCGATGTCGACAAGGTCGACGAGTGGTTCCTCTGCGGGCCGTTCGAACTCGTGCAGCTCATCCGCGACGAGCTGGATGGCCGCAATGTGCCGGCCGCGAAGGTGCGCTTCGAACTGTTCTCGACCGGCCAGCCGGGCGAGGGCGCCCAGGGCAGCGCCGGGCGACCGGTCGAGGTCGACCCCGAGGGCGAGAACTTCGAGATCAGCTTCCAGCTCGACGGCCTGACCGGCGACGTGAAGTCGCCGAAGACCGCCCGCGAGACGGTGCTCAACGCGGCGCTGCGCGTGCGCGCCGACGTGCCGTTCGCCTGCGCCGGCGGGGTCTGCGGCACCTGCCGCGCGAAAGTCACCGAGGGCACCGTCGACATGGCCGAGAACTACGCGCTCGAGGCCGACGACGTCGAGCGCGGCTACGTACTGACCTGCCAGTCGCGACCGACGAGCGATCGCGTCGCGGTGGACTTCGACGCCTAGGAGGCACGCCGTGATTACGACCCAGGTGACCGACCGGGTGATTGAGATTGTCCTGGATGCGCCCGAGCGGCTCAACTCGCTCGGCTTCGGCGACCTTGAGGAGCTCGCGACGGCGATTCGAGCGGCGGCCTCGGCCGTCGACTCGGGCGAGATTGGAGCGCTGGTGCTGCGAGGCGAGGGCCGCGCATTCTGCGCTGGCCGCGACATCTCGGGCGTCGACCCCGCCGAGGACGACGTGATCGGCTATCTCGAGGGTGGCGTCGAGACGGTCATGCGCGCGCTCAGCGAGTTTCCCGCGCCGACATTCGCGGCGGTGCAGGGCGCCTGCCTCGGGGTCGGGCTCGGGCTCGCGCTCGCGTGCGACGTCGTTTACGTCGCCGAACGGGCGAAGCTTGGTTCGCCGTTTGCGAACCTCGGGGCGACGCTTGACTCGGGCGGGCACTGGCTGTTCACGGAGCGCCTCGGGCCGCATCGCACGCTCGACCTCATCTACACGGCCGAGTTCATGAGCGGCCGCGAGGCGGTCGATCAGGGGCTGTTTAGCCGCTGGGTCGCCGACGATGAACTGCTCGAATTCACGCGCGTGCGCGCGGCGAAGGCGGCCTCGGGAGCCAAGCTCGCGTTCAACGCCTCGAAGGAGCTTGTGCAGCAAATCCGCGATCAGCGAGTTGGCCTGTGGAAGTCGATGTCGGCCGAGAACCACGCGCAGGCAGACCTCTGCGCGACCGAAGACTATCGCGAGGGCTTCGCCTCGTTCCAGCAGAAGCGCAAGCCCACATTCACAGGCCGCTGACCGGCCCCGCCTAGGCGGGTTGGCCCATCGCGCGACCCACGTACGCGACCGTGCCCTCGAGCTTGGTGCCCGACGCATCCCGGCGGGCGACCAGCTCGGGCAGCTGACGAATCGCGCCGTCCTTCGCATTCGCGTGCGCGGGGCCTGGGCCGACCCAGCCGATCGCAAGGGCCGATTCGCCGCGCACGAAGCGCTGCGCGCGCACGCCGCCGGTGCCGCGGCCCTTGGTCGGGTACTCGGCGAGCGGGGTGACCTTCGCGCTGCCCTCGACGTCGGCGAACAGCGCTTCGTCGCTCGGTGGCTCGGCGATGGTCACGACGACCGCGTCGTCGCGCTGCGCCGAGGTAACGACCGAGAAACCGATGACCCGCGCGCCGTCGCTGAGCCGCACGCCGGCCATGCCGCCGGCGCCGATCCCTTGCGGACGCACGTTCGACGCCTCGAACCGCAGCAGCTGGGCGTCGGACGTGACGAACACAAGGTCGTCCGCGTCGTCGGCCCGGGCGGCGCCCACCACCTCGTCATCACCCTTGAGCGCGATGGCCGAGAGCTCGTGCTGCTTGCCCCATTCGGCGGGGTTCACACGCTTGACGACGCCGTTGCGGGTGCCAATGGCGAGCGGCGTCGATACGCTCAACGGCACGAGGCCCACGATTCGCTCTGCCTTGTCGGTGATGCCGAAGTAGTCGCGCGCCATGACGCCACCGGTGAGCAGCACTGAGCTAGCCGGCGAGGCGGGCAGCGAGACGGCGGTCATGCGGTAGACGATGCCGCGGTTCGTTACGGCACCGATGTCGCTCAGCGTGGTGGTCGCGATCTCGGCGAGGATCGCGTCGTGCTTCGTGCGGCGCTTCGGGCGCACGAACGTCTCGCCCTCGGCCACGTTGACGCGCAGGATGCGTCCGCTCGCCGAGAAGATGACGCGGGTCGGGTCGTCGCTCGACTGCAGCGACGCCTCGCCCGACTTCGCGCTCTGCTTTGCCGCCCGAATCTCGGTGTCGTCGGCGATGAGCACGGTGCGGCGCGGCGTCGCAAACTGGTCAGACGTGTCGCTGAGTTCCTGGCTGACGGCCTGGCGCAGCAACTGCTCGTCGGCGAGGAGCGCCTCGAGGTCGGCAATCTTGCGTCGCAGCTCGTCGGCTTCGGTCTCGAGCTCGATGCGCGAGAACTTCGTGAGGCGACGCAGGCGCAACTCGAGGATGTATTCGGCCTGGCGTTCCGAAAGGTCGAAGACGAGCATGAGCCGGCTCCGGGCGGCCTCAGCGTCGTCGGACGACCGGATGATCTCGATGACCTCATCGATGTCGACGAGCGCGATGAGCAGGCCGTCGACGAGGTGCAGACGGTCCTTGTGCTTGTTCAAGCGGAACTGGCTGCGGCGCCGCACCGCGCTGATGCGGTGCTTGAGATACACGTCGAGCATCTCGCGTAGGCCGAGCGTCTTCGGCGCGGTGTCGACAATCGCGACGTTGTTGATGTGGAAGGAATCTTCGAGCGGGGTGTGCCGGTAGAGCTGTTCGAGCACGGCCTCGGGCGCAAATCCCGTCTTCAGCTCGATGACGAGCTTGAGGCCCGACTTGCGGTCGGTGAGGTCGGTGACCTGCGAGATGCCGGCAAGCTTCTTGGACTGCACGCCCTGCTTGATCTTTTCGATGACCTTCTCAGGGCCAACGAGGTACGGAAGCTCGGAGACGACGATGCCGAGGCGGCGGGCGGTGACGTGCTCGATCGATGCCGTCGCGCGCATGGTGAACGAGCCACGCCCGTTCGCGTAGGCGTCGCGTACACCGTCGAGGCCGACGATGCGGGCACCGCCCGGCAGATCAGGGCCGGGCACGTGCTCCATGAGGTCCTCGAGCGTGGCGTCGGGATGCGCGAGCAGGTGCCGCGCGGCCGAGATCACCTCGCCGAGGTTGTGCGGCGCCATATTCGTCGCCATGCCCACGGCGATGCCCGAGGCGCCGTTGACGAGCAGGTTCGGCCACGCCGAGGGCAGCACCTCCGGCTGCTGCAGCGAGTTGTCGTAGTTCGGCACGAAGTCGACGACGTCTTCGTCGAGCGAGTCTGTGAGAGCAAGGGCCGCGGCGGTGAGGCGGGCCTCGGTGTAGCGGGGCGCGGCGGGGCCGTCGTCGAGCGAGCCGAAGTTGCCGTGGCCGTCGACGAGCGGGACCCGCTGCACGAACGGCTGCGCGAGGCGCACGAGCGCGTCGTAGATCGCCGAGTCGCCNGGGGTGCAGCTTGCCCATGACGTCGCCGACGACGCGGGCCGACTTCACATGCCCGCGGTCGGGGCGCAGACCCATCTCGGTCATCTGGTAGAGGATGCGCCGCTGCACGGGCTTGAGGCCGTCGCGGGCGTCGGGCAGCGCGCGAGAGTAGATGACGGAGTAGGCGTACTCGAGGTACGACCCCTGCATCTCGCCCGAGACGTCAACGTCTTCAATGCGTTCGCCGTTTGCGCCCGTCGCCATTTGTTGCATCCACCTGCCTTGTCGCACGCCAAAACGGCGTTCCGGCCGGGCATTGCGAGTGTGAAAAGATACTCAGATGCCGTTTACGTTAGTGGAATCACCGGGTGATCAGCCGCTCCTCGCCGACGTGTTGCCGGATTGCCTTGCCGCGATGGGCGTGCCGTCGCCCGACGCGACGGGGCGGCTCGACCTCCCCGAAGTTCGCGGCGCCATCGTCATCCTCGTGGACGGCCTCGGGGCGCATCAGCTCCGGGCCCGCTCGGGGCATGCGCGCACGATCACGCGTGCCTGGAACGACGGCACCGCGCAAAGCTTCCCCTCAACCACGGTCTCGGGCATCACCTCGCTCACGACCGCGAGCCGGGCTGGTGACCACGGCATGGTCGCGTACTCGGTGTGGGACCGCGAGCAGCGCATGTACCTGAACCAGCTCTCGGGCTGGGGAACGAACATGCCGCCCGACACTTGGCAGCTGCGCGACACCGTGTTCGAGACGGTTCGTGGCGCGAGCCCCGTTGTCGTTTCGGTCGAGGATTACCGTGACTCCGGGCTCACACTCGCGAGCCTGCGCGGCGCCGACTACCTCGGTGCCGAGACGATGCGCGAGCGCAGTGAGGTGGCCGCGCAGGCGGCGCGCGAGCTCGCGCATCCGCTCNATTTACCTGTACCACGCCGAGCTCGACCAGACGGGCCACTCGCAGGGCTGGGAGTCGGATGCGTGGACGGCCCGGCTCGAGGAGCTCGATGCGTCGATCGACCGCCTGCTCGAGCTCGTACCCGACGACATCGGCATTCTGCTGCTCGCCGACCACGGCATGGTCGATGTCGCTCGCGAGCGACAGCGCGACATTGACGACGCTTTGCCGAGCGACGTGGTTGCCGTCGCGGGGGAGCCGCGGCTGCGGCACATCTACCTGCCCGACGACGCCACCGACCTCGACCGCGAGGTGCTCGCGAGCCGGTTGCGAGCGGCCGAGGGCGACCTCGCCGTCGCGCTCACCCGCGACGAGGCGATCGCGCGCGGCTGGTACGGCGACGATGTCGACCCAGAGGTGTTCGACCGCATTGGCGACGTCGTGCTCGCGGCCGTCGGCGATGTCTCGTACTACGTGCGCCCCATGCCCGCGAGCATGCGCCAAATGATCGGCCAGCACGGCTCGGTCACACCGGAAGAGACAACGGTGCCGCTCGTACGCCTCGGGGCCTTCGTGCGCTAGCCGACTCGCGCGCGAGTCGGNGCTAGTCGTCAGTGCGAGTACCGAAGACGATTTCGTCCCACGTCGGCATCGCCGGGCGCGCGCCGGTGCGTTTGCGCGACTGCGACGGTGCCTGCTCGGCCTCGTCGACCGCGAGGTCGAGCTGGTTCGCGTCGTCGTCGAGCGCGACCGGATCGTGCTCGGGGTCGACCTCAGCCTCGGGCTCCGCCGGCGACTCGTCGGGCTGCGCGCTCGCGGCCGCGAACGGCGTCACGCGCGCCTGTGGCTCGGACGCGTCGGCCGGGCCGTCGATGACGAGCTCGTCGTCGTCCTGGTACTCGGCCATCTCGTCGTAGACCGTGTGCTGGCGCTCGCCGCGGCGGCGGCGCAGCTGCTCGAGCAGGTCGGCGGTCTCGTAGGTCGTGGCCGAGCTCGTGGCCTCGCTCGCTTCGGGCGCCGCGGGGGCGTCCTTCTCGGCGACGGGAATCACGCCCTCGGGATGCTCGTGGGCGACAGCGCGCAGGTGCGGCCCGCGCATGCCCTGCACCTCGCCCTGCTGCGACAGCGTGACGGCCGCGGGGGAGTCGGGGCGCAGCGCGTGGCCCTTCGTGTCGAACTTCCACAGCGCGTGGCGCTCGACGTCGCCCGTGACGAAGTTGAGGCCAACGTGCCAGCCGGTCTCGGGGTCGCGCCAGGCATCCCAGCGCACCTGCCGTGCCTCGAGCTGCTCGAGGCGCGCGTCGATCGCGACGCCGAAGCTCGTGGCCTCGCTCGAGAGCGGGTCAACCTGCTGCTGTAGTCGCACCGGCACCCCTCGCGCCTGTTCGACGATGTAGCCGCGCTCAGCAATGATCGGCGCCTCGAAGCGCTCGACCGTCTCACGGTCGGCGCCGGTCTCGGCCACGACCTCGTCGACCGTGTGGCCGGCGCGAATCAGCTGCTGGATCTCACGTGGCGGCACCTTCGGGCCGGCGCTGCGCACCTGGCGTTGCGGCCGGAGTGCGGCCTGCAGCGTGTCGTCGACACGAAGGCGGAATCGGTCACCGTTTTCGTTGGTGGCGAGCATCCAGCCGTCCTCGACGCTGACGAACCGCAGTTCCTGCATTTGAGCCTCCTCTATCGCCAAAAAGCTTCACAGATAAGCCCGAAAGAGTGCGGCAAATGGCTCGCGCGCCGCCGAAATATTCGCTCTCAGCGAGTTCCGCCCAAGGTCGCGTTGCGCGGGCTGCAAATGTCGTGCATAATTGCGCGCCAGCAGGGGTGTTTCCCTGCCACGTTCTTGAGCTATTGGATGGTAATGGCAACTGACTACGATGCCCCTCGTAAAACAGAAGAAGACACCGACTCGATCGAAGCGCTGAAGGAACGAGTACCCGCCTCGGCTTCCGCGAATGTCGACATCGACCAGGGTGATGGTGTTCACGGGTTTGACCTGTCGGACAGCGATCTCAGTGATATTGAGCTTGAGACCGTCGTGATTCCGCCGCAGGCCGACGAGTTCACCTGTATGGAGTGCTTCCTCATCAAGCACCGCTCGCAGCTCTCGTCGCACTCGACGCAGGGCAACCCGGTCTGTAAGGACTGCGCCGGCTAACTCACCGCCCGCGCGCTCAGTGGCTCAGCTTCGCTTCGGAAGCTGAGCCACTGCCGCATCCAGCGCCTTCGCAAGCTCCTTGGGGCGGCGGGTCGAGAACAGCCAGTAAGGGATCGGGTCGCGCTCGTCGGTGATCTCGACGCGCACGCTCGTGCGGACCCAGCCGCGCAGGCTCGTCCATGCCCGCGCATCCAGGCCTGGACCCGCTGCGTGGCGGGCCGCTGGCATGGTCTCGTTGGCGGTGACGGCGCCGACATGGCGCAGCGGAATCTGGGCGGCGCCGACGCGCAGGGTCGCGTCGCTGACCTCGATGACGGGGGAGCTGCTGACGAGAAAGGCGACGTACCCGCCGTACAGGGCGATACCGAGGATCACGCCGACGAGGGTGTTGATCGGCAGAAATACCACGATCATCGCCGGCACAATGAGTGCCCCGGCGATGTACATCCAGAGGGACGGGGAGACTCGTTCGCGGTAATTCACCCTGCTATGCAATCACCGTCACCGCGTGGATTCCTGAGTTCTCGGTGCTCGATTCATTAGAGCTTTCCCCGGTCGACTAGCCTACGTAGCGTGAGTGGCCACTACGACATCCCCTTTACCGGTACCCGGCCTTACCGGGCGAATCCGAACGACGCTGGCGCCGATTTGCTCTCGGCCGAGGAGCTGACCTTGCAACCGGGCGAGCGCGCGCTCGTTGGCACCGGCACCGCGATCGCGCTGCCGACCGGTACGGTCGGACTCGTCGCACCACGCTCGGGTCTCGCCGCGAAGCATGGCATCACGATCGTGAATGCGCCGGGCGTCATCGACGCGGGATATCGTGGCGAGCTCAAGGTTTCGCTGCTGAATACAGATGCTCGCGAGCCGTACACGATCAACGTGGGCGACCGCATCGCCCAGCTACTAGTAGTGCCGATTCCCACCGTCGTGTTCTCGCAGGTGGATGTGTTGCCCGAGGGTGAGCGCGGGGAAGCAGGATTCGGCTCGAGCGGATACGCGCACGGCGCGACCGCGACGCAGGCAGGAGAGGAGCCCGTGAATGGGTCTGTTTGACATGTTCCGCAAGCAGGAGGATGTGCCGAAGGCGGAGAAGCTCGTCGTCGAGGATGACGAGCTCGAGGTCGACGCCGAGACCGACGAGGTGGAGCCCGAGGAATTCGAGAAGGAGGCCCCGGCCGACCGTGCTGAGGAGGGCCCCTACGACGAGTCTGAGGCCGACGCCGCGACGAACCCGAGCGGCTACATCGACTTTGGCGCCCTGCGCATCCCTGCCCGCGAGGGGCTCGCGCTGCGCCTCGAGTTTCTCGAGAAGACGCGCCGGGTCATCGCCGTTGCACTCGACCTCAACGGCTCGACGCTGCAGGTGCAGGCGTTCGCCGCTCCGCGCTCGTCGGGCATCTGGGCGGATGTGCGCAGCAAGCTCAAGACGACCGTCACGCAGCAGGGTGGCGAGGTGACCGAGGTCGAGTCGGATCTCGGTACGGCGCTGCACACATTCTTGCCACAGGTGGCGAACCAGAAGGGCGCCGCGCCGCGCCGCGGCGCCTTCTTCTACGGTGTCGACGGCCCCCGGTGGTTCCTCCGCGGTGTCGTGAGCGGTGCCGCGACCCGCGATGACGAGAAGCTCGAAGAGATGCTCGCGCTGTTCCGCGGCGTCATCGTGGTGCGTGGCGGCCGTGCTGCGCCGCCCCGCGACCTGCTCGAGCTCACGGTGCCGAAGGCGATGGCCGAGCAAATGCAGAAGCAGGCCGCCGCGCAGGCGGCGAAGCGCAAGCTTCAGGCCTAACGGAACAGTGACGACATGAGCGACGAACCGCGCGAGCGCGACACGGCGGCTGAGGGCCCGAGCGGCGACGAACTGCAGCAGAAGTTTGGCGCCGCCGCGCGCAACTCGGCGCTCGGGCGCGTCGCCGAGACCGACTCGATGTCGGCAGCGCTGCTCACCGCGATGGGCGGCTGGCGCGGCCTCGTCGAGGCGCTGCTGCCGGGGATCGCGTTCCTCGTGCTCTACGTGCTCACGCAGGACCTCTGGCTCTCGGTGGGCGTGCCCGCCGTGATCGGTCTCGCATTCGTGATCGTGCGCCTGGTGCGCCGCGAGCCGGCCGCATCCGCGGTCGGCGGCCTGCTCGGGCTCGTCGTCTCGGGGTTCCTCGCGCTGCGCAGTGGCGAGGGTGCGCAGTACTTCGTTGTCGGGTTCTGGACCAACGGTGCCTACGCGGCCGGGCTGTTGCTCTCGATGCTCGTCCGCTGGCCGATCATCGGCGTCATCTCGGGTTTCCTGTTTGGCGACGGCACCAAGTGGCGCGCCTCGCGGCGGCTGATGTGGTGGATGCAGTTGGCGACTGGCGTCTGGGTCGTGTTTTTCCTGGCTCGCCTCGCGGTGCAGTTGCCGCTCTATTTTGCTGGCGCCGTCGAGGCCCTCGGGGTTGCCCGTTTGGTCATGGGGGCGCCCCTGTTCGCGCTCGTGATCGTGCTCACTGTGCTCTTTGTTCGCGCCGTATACCAAACCGCATCCGACCCCGCCAAGTCAGGCGAACCTAAGCAGAACCTGGCCGACGAATGAACTCGTCGCACCCGCAAATACGGTAAGATCTCTCTAAGTCGAGATATCTTCCGGCAAGTCAAAGATAAGGAGCATCGTGACTGCTATCAATAGTTTCGGCGCCAAAGACGTTCTGAGCGTCGAGGGCACGGATTACGAGATTTTCCGCATCGACAAGGTTGCCGGCTACGAGAAGCTGCCTTTCAGCCTCAAGGTGCTGCTCGAGAACCTCCTTCGCACCGAAGATGGCGCGAACGTGACGGCCGAGCAGATCCAGGCACTCGGCTCGTGGGATGCCTCGGCCGAGCCGAACACCGAGATCCAGTTCACCCCGGCCCGCGTGGTGATGCAGGACTTCACCGGTGTGCCCTGCATCGTCGACCTTGCCACCATGCGCGAGGCCGTGAAGGACCTTGGCGGCAACCCCGAAACGATCAACCCGCTCGCACCCGCCGAGCTCGTGATCGACCACTCGGTTATCGCCGAGCTCTTCGGTAGCGACGACGCCTTCGAGCGCAACGTCGAGATCGAGTACCAGCGCAACGGTGAGCGCTACCAATTCCTCCGCTGGGGCCAGGGTGCCTTCGACGACTTCATGGTCGTCCCCCCGGGAACCGGCATCGTGCACCAGGTGAACATCGAATACCTGGCGCGCGTCGCCTTCGTGCGCGAGGTCGACGGCGTCAAGCAGGCCTACCCCGACACCCTCGTCGGCACCGACTCGCACACCACCATGGTGAACGGTCTCGGCGTGCTCGGCTGGGGCGTTGGCGGCATCGAGGCCGAGGCCGCGATGCTCGGCCAGCCCGTGTCGATGCTCATCCCCAAGGTCGTCGGCTTCAAGCTCAACGGCTCGATCCCCACCGGCGTGACCGCGACCGACGTCGTGCTCACGATCACCGACATGCTGCGCCAGCACGGCGTCGTCGGCAAGTTTGTCGAGTTCTACGGTGAGGGCGTCGGCCAGGTACCGCTCGCGAACCGCGCCACCATCGGCAACATGTCGCCCGAGTTCGGTTCGACCGCCGCGGTCTTCCCGATCGACGACGAGACGCTGAACTACCTCCGCTTCACCGGCCGCTCGGAAGAGCAGGTCAAGCTCGTTGAGGCGTACGCCAAGGAGCAGACGCTCTGGCACGACGCCGCCAACGAGCCGAACTTCTCGGAGTACCTCGAGCTCGACCTCTCGACCGTCGTCGCGTCGATCGCCGGCCCCCGCCGCCCGCAGGACCGCATCGAGCTCGACAACGCGAAGACGCAGTTCGAGAGCGACCTGAACAACTACGCTTCGGAGGCCTCGAAGCCCGTCACCGTCAGCAACAACGGTGCCGAGTTCGAGCTCGACCACGGCCACGTCGGCATCGCCGCGATCACCTCGTGCACGAACACCTCGAACCCCTCGGTCATGATGGCCGCGGGCATTCTCGCCCGTAATGCGGTCGAGAAGGGCCTGCAGTCGAAGCCGTGGGTGAAGACCACGCTCGCACCGGGCTCGAAGGTCGTCACGAACTACTACGACAAGTCGGGTCTCACGAAGTACCTCGACGACCTCGGCTTCTACCTTGTCGGCTACGGCTGCACCACCTGCATCGGTAACTCGGGCCCGCTCGATCAGCCGATCTCGGAGGCCATTAACGACAACGACCTCGCCATCACGGCGGTGCTGTCGGGTAACCGCAACTTCGAGGGTCGCATCAACCCCGACGTGAAGATGAACTACCTCGCGTCGCCGCCGCTCGTCGTGGCCTACGCCCTCGCCGGCTCGATGGACTTCGACTTCGAGAACCAGCCGCTCGGCCAGGACTCGGACGGCAAGGACGTCTTCCTCGCCGACATCTGGCCCGACGCGGCCGAGGTGCAGCAGGTAATCGACGAGTCGATCGACACTGAGATGTACACGAACGAGTACGCCTCGGTCTTCGAGGGTGACGACCGCTGGCGTTCGCTGCCGACCCCGGCCGGCTCGACCTTCGAGTGGGACTCGGAGTCGACCTACGTGCGCAAGCCCACGTACTTCGACGGCATGACGCTTGAGCTCACCCCGGTGGCCGACATCACCGATGCCCGCGTGCTCGTCAAGCTCGGCGACTCGACCACGACCGACCACATCTCGCCCGCGGGTTCGATCCCGGCCGCGAGCCCGGCAGGTCAGTACCTCACCGAGCACGGTGTGGAGCGTCGTGACTTCAACTCCTACGGCTCGCGCCGCGGTAACCACGAGGTCATGATTCGCGGTACCTTCGCGAACATTCGCCTGAAGAACCAGCTCCTCGATGGCGTCGAGGGCGGCTACACCCGCGACTTCACGCAGACCGACGGCCCGCAGTCGTTCATCTACGACGCGGCGCAGAACTACGCCGCGCAGGGCACTCCGCTCGTCGTGCTCGGCGGCAAGGAGTACGGTTCGGGCTCGTCGCGTGACTGGGCTGCTAAGGGCACCAGCCTGCTCGGCGTTCGCGCGGTCATCGTCGAGAGCTACGAGCGCATCCACCGCTCGAACCTCATCGGCATGGGCGTTGTGCCGCTGCAGTTCCCTGCTGGCGAGTCGGCCGCATCGCTCGGCCTCGACGGCACCGAGTCGTTCTCGATCACGGGCCTCGAAGAGCTGAACAACGGCACGACCCCGAAGACCGTGCACGTCGTGGCAACCCCGACCGAGAACTCGGAGGCCGGTCGCGAGCCGGTCGAGTTCGACGCCGTCGTGCGCATCGACACGCCCGGTGAAGCCGACTACTACCGCAACGGTGGCATCCTGCAGTACGTGCTGCGCTCGCTCGTCGCGAACAAGTAGTTCACCGCAGACCGCGTCGGCGGGTAGCCTTAAGGGCTGCCCGCCGACGCGGTTTTCCGCGCGCGGGCGGTAGAATTACTGCTTACGTGAAGAAGGGAGTCCGAATGGCGGAGCAGCTCTTGCCATCGATTAAGGGGCCCCGAGATCTTGACCGTCTCTCGCAGGCGGAGCTCGAGCAATTGGCGGAAGAAGTCCGCGCGTTCCTGATCGAGCACGTCAGCCGTACCGGCGGGCACCTTGGCCCGAACCTCGGCGTCGTTGAACTGACGCTCGCGATTCATCGCGTCTTCGACTCACCGAAGGACGCCGTGGTGTTCGACACGGGGCACCAGTCGTACGTGCACAAGCTGCTCACGGGGCGCCAGAACTTCGACGAGCTGCGTGAACGCGGCGGCCTCGCTGGCTACCCGCAGCGCGCCGAGTCTGAGCACGACATCGTCGAGTCGTCGCACGCCTCGAGCTCGCTGAGCTGGGCCGACGGCATCTCGCGCGCCTGGCAGGTCACCGGCCAGCGCGACCGCGCCGTCGTTGCCGTCGTCGGCGACGGCGCGCTCACGGGCGGCATGACCTGGGAGGCGCTGAACAACATCAGCGACGACAACTCGCGCCGCCTCGTCATCGTCGTTAACGACAACGGCCGCTCGTACGCGCCGACCATCGGCGGCATGGCCCGCTTCCTCAACCGCGTGCGGACCGACCGCACCTACACGAGTCTCCAGAAGTCCTCCGACCGTGCCTTCTCGCGCTTCGGCGGCAAGTTCGGCCGCAGCGTCTATCGCGCGGTGCGCGGCGGTCTACACGGCTTCCTTTCGCGCTTCACGAACAACGAGTCGCTCTACTCGAACCTCGACGTCAAGTACCTCGGCCCGATCGACGGCCACGACGAGCGTGCCGTTGAGGAGGCACTGCGCCAGGCCCACGACTACGGGCAGCCCGTCATCGTGCACGTCATCACCGAGAAGGGGCACGGCTTCAAGCCGGCCACCGATGACGTGAACGACCAGTTCCACGCGGTCGGCCAGATCGACCCGATCACGGGCGAGCCGGTGGCCGAGTCAAGCGGGCAGTCCTGGACGGCCGTGTTTGGCGACGAACTCGTCAAGGTGGCCGACGAACGCGAGGACGTCGTGGGCATCACCGCGGCGATGCTGCGCCCGGTCGGCCTCGAACCGTTCGCGAAGAAGTACCCGAAGCGCGTGCACGACGTCGGCATTGCCGAGCAGCACGCGGTCACTTCGGCCGCCGGGATGGCCTTCGGCGGTCTGCACCCGGTCGTCGCGATCTACGCGACGTTCATGAATCGGGCGTTCGACCAGGTGCTCATGGATGTGGGCCTCCACCACGCGCCGGTCACCTTCGTGCTCGACCGCGCCGGCGTGACCGGCCCCGACGGCCCGAGCCACCACGGCATGTGGGATTTGGCGTTGCTGCAGATCGTGCCGGGCATTCGGCTCGCCGCGCCGCGCGACGCGACGCGGCTGCGCGAGGAATTCCGCGAGGCGGTTGCCGTGGAAGACGGACCCACCGTGCTGCGGTATTCGAAGGGCAAGGTCGGCGACGAGATCGAGGCGCTACGTCGGCTCGAGGATGGCGTCGACGTGCTGCATGTCGGCAGCCGTTCCGATGTCCTCATCGTCGCGGTTGGGTCGATGGCGGGCACCGCGATTGAGGTCGCGAAGCACGTCGAGGCCCAGGGCATCGGCGTCACGGTCGTCGACCCCCGCTGGGTCGTGCCCGTGCCCGAGAGCATCATCGCGCTCGCCGACGAACACCGGCTCGTCATCACGCTCGAAGACGGCATCGTCGTCGGCGGCATCGGCACCCGGGTGCGACAAGACCTGCGCGCGGCCGAGGTCGACACGACCGTGACCGAGCTCGGCCTGCCCGACGAGTTCATCGACCACGCGAGCCGCGGCCAGATTCTTGAGGATGCGGGGCTCACGCCCCAGCAGATCGCGCGAAACGTCGTGGCACAGGTGCTCGGGTCACGCATTCCGCACGCGCGACCCGAACGCGTTGGCGGCTCGACTACGCCGGAAAGTCTGCTTCGCCCTCGGCAAGCACCTCACCAGTGATCGTGAGCCGGGTACCGACCGCACGGATGCGCGCATCCGTGAGCTCAATGCCCGAGGGCAGTTGCTCGTTGATGGCGATGGTTTCGGGAATGCGCCCGTCGCGCAGCACGATGCGTTCGACCGCCTTGTAGGCGAGCGCGAGCACGGGGTTCTTGCTCGAGAACTTCACCTGCTTGATGTGCAACACCATGTCATCGTCGATGCTCGCCTGCGCATCGACGATGATGCTCGCGCGCACGATGCCGTAGCCGCAACGCAAGGCGATGCGCACGTGGGCCTCGCGGTCGCTCGGGGCCTCGACCTCGGGCGTGAACTCGAGCAGCTTCACCTTCGCGTCGGCGCGCTCGAGCACCTCGCGCGCGAGCGGCTCGAAGTCGCGTGTGTCGACCTCGAACTGCGCCGAGGCGTGCCCCGGCTTGCCGTCGGCCGACTTGAGGTGCTCGACCCAGAGGCCGCCCTTCGCGTCCTCGAGCCAGGCGTAGCGGATGTTCTCTGCCGAGCCGGTCGCCCTGAGCTCGAGGGGCCCCAGCTTGAGCGGCTGCGCCGAGAAGGATGCCGCGTCGACCTGCACGATCGTGGGCGATACTGGCTTCGCGGGCTCGTCCGGCACCTCCTGCTCTCGCTCCTTCGCCTGCTCGACGAGCTGGCGCGGGCTTAGCTGTGTGCCCGAGAGGTCGAGGTCGAGCCGCTCGATGCGGGTGCCCTCGTCGTGCACCTGGCTCGTCATGCGAATCGCGTCGACCTGGGCCCGGGTGAGGGCGCCATCCTCTGCGATGATGTCGCGCAGGAGCGCATGGAGTGACTCCGAGTCGGTCGGGCGGGGCGAGTCGATGAGGTATTCACGCATGCCACGACGCTAGCCGACGGCAGTGGCCGCAAAACTGAGTCGGGAAAACGAAGCGGGCCGGCTCCCGGTGGGGGAGTCGGCCCGCGTTCGGGCGTTCCTTAGCGCTGTGCGGCGCCGCGGATCGTCGGGGTGTGGAACGTGCCGCCGAAGGCGCNTCGCTGGCGCCCACGCGGTCGAGGTACGGCGTGATGCCGCCATCGAGCAGCGGGAAGCCCGCGCCGAGGATGAGGCTCAGGTCGATGTCCTCCGGGGCGGTAACGACGCCTTCGTCGAGCATGATCTTGATCTCTTCGGCGAGCCCGGTCTCGAGGCGCTCACGGAGTTGCTCGGCGGTCATGGGGGTCTTGCCCTCGGTGCCGACGACCTTCTCGAACTCCTTCGTGTAGCCCTTCGGGCGACCCTTGCCGTCGCGCTCGATGAGCTTCGCGCCCGAATCGGCCAGCGCATCCAGGTTCTTCGACTCGAAGAAGCGGTCGGGGAACGGCGTGTGGTGCGAGGTGAGCACGTGCGCTCCGACCTTGAGACCAACGAGTTCGAGTAGCTCGAACGGGGTCATCGGCAGGCCGATGGGGTCGGAGGCGTGGTCGACGACGGCGATTGGGGTGCCGGTGTCGACGGCGTGCATCGCCTCACCGAGCACCTTGGCGAGCACGCGGTTGACGACGAAGCCCGGGCGGTCGCTGGTGATGACCGCGGTCTTCTTGAGGTTCTTCGCGACCTGCATCGCCGTCGCGAGCGTGGCCTCGTTCGTCTTCGCTGCGTTGACCACCTCGACGAGCGGCATGACGGCGACCGGGTTGAAGAAGTGGAAGCCGACGAGACGCTCCGGGTGGCGGAGCTTCGAGCCGATCTCGTCCACTGAGAGCGAGGAAGTGTTCGTTGCGAGGATCGCTTCTTCAGAGACGATGTTCTCGAGGTCGCCGAAGACGTCCTGCTTCACCGAAACCTCTTCGAACACGGCCTCGATCACCCAGTCGCAGTCGGCGAACTGGCTGCGGTCGGTCGTGCCGGTCACGAGGGCGGTGAGGCGGTTGAACTCGTCGTTGTCGAGGCGACCCTTGTCGCGCAGCTTCTCGAGCTCGGCGTGCACGTTCGCGACACCGCGGTCGACGCGCTCCTGGTCAAGGTCGGTCATGATGACGGGCACCTTGAGGCGTCGCACGAACAGCGTCGCGAACTGGCTGGCCATGAGGCCGGCGCCCACGACGCCCACCTTGGTGACCTTGCCTGCGAGCGACTTGTCGGGCGCACCGACGGGGCGCTTCGCGCGGCGCTGCACGAGGTCGAAGCCGTACATTGATGCCATGAACTGGTCGCCCGAGATGAGGTCGGCGAGCGCCTCGTTCTCGGCCTCGAACCCGCGCGCGAGGTCGTTATGCTTCGCGAGGGCGATGATGTCGAGGGCCCGGTAGGGTGCCTGCGGCACGGTGCCGAGACGCTCCTCGACCGACTTGCGCGCGATCTTCACCGNATGTCCCATTTTGTGACTCGCTCGATCTTGCCGGGCTCGTTCGGGCGCTTCACCGTCTCGCCGCCGAGCACCGCATCCGCGAACTTCAGCGAGTCTTCGAGGAAGTTGACCGGCGCGATGAGACGGTCGACGAGGCCGAGCTCGA
>NZ_JACXJG010000005.1:115789-126915 GCF_014904065.1 Gulosibacter sediminis
GGCCTGCGTCGGCTTGAGGGTGCGGTTCATCTTGAGCGGGTTCTCGATGATGACCTTGAGGGCGTTCTCGATGCCGATGAGGTTCGGCACGAGGGTGGCGCCGCCCCAGCCGGGCACGAGGCCGAGGTAGACCTCGGGCAGCGCGATGGCCGGGGTCGAGGCGTCGATGGTGCGGTAGGTCGAGTGCAGCGCGACCTCGACGCCGCCGCCGAGGGCGAGGCCGTTGACGAACGCGAAGCTCGGCACACCGAGGTCGCCGAGCAGTCCGAGCGCGTGGTGCCCGATCTCGCCCATGAGGCGTGCGACGTCGCGGCTCGGGATGCGGTCGACGAGCGAGAGGTCGGCGCCGGCCGCGAAGCTGAAGCGCTTGCCGGTGATGGCGACAGCGTCGATCTCACCGGCGGCGGCACGCGAGCGCAGCGACTCGAGCGTCTCGCCGAGCGCGGCGAGGGTGTTCGGGCCGAGCGTGTTCGGACGCTTGTAGTCCTCATTGTTGTCCAGGGTGATGAGGGCGAGGGTGCGACCGGATGCGAGGCGTACGTCGCGCACCTTCGACTCGGTGATGACCTCGACATCGGCGGCCGGCTCGAGCAGCGCCGCATACTTGCTGCGGTCAAACTTGGGGAACTTCACTTGTTCTGCCTACTTTCCTGCTCGCGCGTGCTTCTTGCCGTTCCAGGACGGGTTCTCCCAGATGATCGTGCCACCCTGGCCGAGACCGACGCAGAGCGCGGTAACGCCGTAGCGCACCTCGGGGAACTGCTCGAACTGGTTCGCGAGCTGCATCATGAGGCGCACGCCGCTCGCTGCGAGCGGGTGGCCGAGGGCGATTGCCCCGCCGAAGCGGTTGACCGAGGCGTCGTCGTCGGCGATGCCGAAGTGGTCGAGGAACGAGAGCACCTGCACCGCAAACGCTTCGTTGAGCTCGAACAGTCCGATGTCGTCGATCTTGAGGCCCGCGCGCTTGAGCGCCTTCTCGGTCGAGGGGATCGGGCCGAGGCCCATCACCTCGGGCTCGACGCCCGCGAACGCGAACGACACCATCTTCATGCGCGACTTGAGGCCGAACTCCTTGAGCGCGTCGTCGGAGACGAGGATCGACGCGGTGGCGCCGTCGGTGAGCGGCGAGGCGTTACCAGCCGTCACGCGACCGTGCGGGCGGAATGGCGTCTTGAGACCGGCGAGGCCCTCCATGGTGGTGTCGGGCCGCAGGTGCTCGTCGCGGTCGGCGAGACCCCAGCCGGCTTCGCTCTCGATGGCGACCGGAACGAGGTCACGGGTGAAGTTGCCGTCCTCGTACGCCTTGGCGGCCTTCTGCTGCGAGGCGAGCGCGAAACGGTCGGCGCGCTCCTTCGTGTACTGGGGGTAGCGGTCGTGCAGGCGCTCGGCCGTGTTGCCCATGTTCAGAGCCTCGCCGTCGACGAGCTGCTCGGAGAGGAAACGGGGGTTCGGGTCGACCCCCTGACCCATCGGGTGGTGGCCCATGTGCTCGACGCCACCCGCGATGACGACGTCGTTCTGCCCAAAGCCGATGGTCGAACCCATCAGCGCCGAGGCGGTGAGCGCACCGGCGCACATGCGCTCGATGGCGAGGCCGGGCACGTTCAGCGGCAGGCCCGCGAGGATCGCGGTCGTGCGGCCGAGGGTGAGCCCCTGGTCGCCCTGCTGCGTCGTCGCCGCGATTGCGACGTCGTCATAGCGGTCGACCGGAATCTGCGGATTGCGGTCGATGAGGGCCTTCATCGCCTTCACCGCCAGATCGTCGGCACGAGTTCCCCAGTACATGCCCTTTTCGCCAGCGCGGCCAAAAGGCGTGCGCGTGCCGTCAATGAAATGGACCTCTGATCCGGTCACTGTTCCTCCTCGTGGTCCGCATCGTTACGGACCGTTGTGATCAGGGCGAGCCTATCGAGAGGAGATGTCGGAATCCGTAGCGCCTTGGGCAGCCTCGACAAATGACCTCGCGATTACGGGGGCCGTCATGTCGACCTGCCACTGTCGCGCTCCCAAATTACTGAGTTCAGTCCGAATCTCGGATTCAGTCTCGGCCGTGCCGTCCCAAGCAAGCTGTCGCAGGAGCGACGGCGTGAGCAGATTCTCGGTCGGCAGGTGCAGTTCTTCGGCGAGTTCGGCAACGGCGGGACGCGCTGCGCTGACCCGGGTGAACGCCTCGGGACGCTTCTGCTCCCAGGCCTTGATAGGCGGCACGCGGTTCGCATCCGGGGCTGCCCGCTTTGGCGGCACGGGGTTCTCACGGCCTGCGGCGACGGCAGCCCACCAGCGATCGAGCTGCGAGCGCGACTGCTTGCCCGTGAAGTCGCTCATCGCGCTGAGTTGTCCACGAGAGCGGGGCTGCGCCTTGGCGACTGCGAGCACGGCGCGATCGGGAACGATGCGACCGGGCGCCGTGTCGGTTTCGCGGGCGTAGGCGTCGCGGCTCAGCCAGAGTTCACGGGCGATCGAGAGCGCGCGCGGCGAACGAAGCTGATGCACGCCCGAGAGCGCACGCCACCGCTCGGGGTCGGCGTCGGGCTCGAGCGTCAGGTGCTTGACCGGATTGAGGGGCCGGCGCAGTTCATCCGCGAACTCCTCGCGCGCCCAGTCGGCCTTGCCCGCATCCGTCAGTCGCTTCGCGAGCTCGTCGCGCACATCCACGAGCAGCTCGACGTCGAGGGCCGCATATGCGAGCCACTCCTTCGGCAGCGGGCGAACCGACCAGTCGTCGGCCGAGTGCGCCTTCGCGAGCTCGATGCCGAGCAATTCCTGCACGACCGCGCCGAGCCCGACGCGATCCATGCCGAGCAGGCGCGCGGCGAGCTCGGTGTCGAACATCCGCGTTGGTTCGAGACCGATGTCGCGCATGCAGGGGAGATCCTGCGTCGCGGCGTGGAGGATCCACTCGTCGTCGGCGATCACCTCGGTCACTGACTTCAGCGAGCCGAACGGGATCGGGTCGATGAGCAGGGTGCCCGTCCCGCGACGGAAAATCTGAATGAGGTAGGCCCGGTCGGAGTACCGGTAGCCCGAGGCGCGCTCGGTGTCGATGGCGATGGGTCCGGTGCCCTCTTCGAGCCGGCCCAGGGCGTCGCTCAGGGCAATATGCGTGTCGATAACCTCGAGTCCGCCGCGCTCGAGGCGCTTGCCGTCAACCGCGGCCATGTTCACGCGCCGCGTGCCGCAGGATCGCGACGTCCTGCGAATCGACCGGCGGAAGTCCAGCGAGCATGCAGAGCAGCGTTGACCACGCCTCGACGTGGGTGGCAAGGTCGGAATTCTGCGGCGTCCACGAGGCGCGCATTTCGATCTGGGAGCCCTCACCCTGCTCGGTGAGCTCACCGAAGCCCTTCGAGTTCACCACTGTGACCGTGCCCGAGGGGAAGCGATAGTCGGCGCCGTTCTCGTCGAGCGCGTCGACGAGCCACGACCAGGCGACCTCCGGCAGCATGGCGTCGCCGCCAATGTCGGTCTCCAGCGGGGCCTGCGCGAAGCAGACGACGCGGAAATCACCGCGCCATGCATCCGGCTCGGAGGGGTCGTGCAGCAGGATGAAGCGGCCCGTGCCGAGCTGGGAGTCGCCCTCCAGGTTGCCAGGACTAACATCTGCTGCGAGCGCCAACGCATGAGGGGCCAGACCCTCGGGTGAACGGATTTCCTGCACCCGTAGGTCGCTGCGAAACTCGACAGCTCGAATTGACTCGACTGCCATGTCGAACGCTACGGGCACCGGATGCAAGCTGACCACCACGCCTGAAGGTTAGGCCGGGTGGTGCGGCCTGTGAGCTGCGGCGCGCCGACTTGCCGCGAACGGAGGAAAATGACCGAACGACCCCTCAGGAACGCGACCGCGCTTGCGGCCGGTGCCACCGTGTTTCTTGGCTCGCTCGCGGCAACCGCGGCGACCATGCTCGCGCGCCAGGTGGTGAACCCGCCGCGGAGCACGCGCGGGCCGGTGCGGGTCATCAAGTGCGACCTGCACAATCCCGAGGCAACGGCGGGCACGATCACGCTTGAGCGCACGATTGAATCGGAGACGTCGGGGGAGTACACCCTGTTGTGGGACTCGGCCCGGGGCCGCGCGCGCCTCGGCGAGATCGTCACCGCCGACTTGCGGACGGTGACGCGGCGCTTCAGCGAAGCGATCGGTACGCCCATTGTCGGCATTCGTACTGTGCGGGTGGCCTCTGCCCCGCAGCGCGACATTCGCGACCTCGGCCTGCACTGGCGCGAGGTGGAGGTGCCCGGCGAACTCGGCCCGATGCCCGCCTGGTTCGTGCCGGCCGACCGCGAGGGCAGCCACGACTGGGTCATTCACGTGCACGGGCGCGGCGCGGCAATGACCGAGCCGCTGCGCGCGGTGCCGCTCGTGCGGGCGCAGGGGTGGAACTCGCTCATCGTGAGCTATCGCAACGACCTCGGCGTGCCTTCGCCGGCCGACGGCAAGTACGGCCTTGGACTCACCGAGTGGCACGACGTCGATGCGGCGCTCGAGTGGGCAATTTCGCGCGGTGCCGAGCGAATCGTGCTCACCGGCTGGTCGATGGGCGGTGGCATCGTCGGGCAGACCTACCTCAACTCACGCTTCCGCAAGCGCATCGTCGGCCTCATGCTCGAGTCGCCGGCGGTGAACTGGCACGACACCCTCGAGTACCAGGCGGCGCAGATGCGCGTCCCCGCGCCGGTAGCAAAGCTCGGCATGTGGCTGCTCAACTCGCCCCTGCACCGGGGCCTGCTCGGCACCGACGAGCCGCTCGACCTCGCGCAGCTCGACCTCGTGGCGCGGGCCGACGAGTTCGAGGTGCCGATTCTGTTGCTGCACTCGACCGCCGACACCGTCGTGCCGGTGACCTCGAGCCAACGGCTCGCGCAGGCGCGGCCCGACCTCGTCGACTACGTGGAGTTCACGCGTGCGCGGCACACACGGCTCTGGAACGTCGACCGCGAGAGCTGGGAGACGGCGGTGGACGACTGGTTCGCCGGGCTCAGCGTGGAGGCTCAGGCGTCGTCGCGCACGAGCCGCTGATAGAGGAAGCCGAACTCGTCCTCGAGCAGCAGCTCGCGCCGGAAAGCCGAGTTGCGCGACGAGGAGGGGAGCGCCGGGGAGGTGTCGGGGCCGAACACCGGCGCCTGCGTGAGGCACACCTCGTCGAGGAGCGCCCCGTCGAGGAACTGACCGATCAGGGTCGTGCCGCCCTCGACGACGATCTGGTGTAGCCCGCGGCCGCGCAGCTCCGCGAGCACCGCATCCAGCGGCACCCGGCCACCCGACGTGTCGAACTCGGCGAAGTTGGCGCCGGGCATCGTCTCGGCCGCGCGGTCGCGCGCCGAAGCCGGCCCGCACACGAGCACCGAGGCAGCCGCATCCGCCTCGCTGATGCGGTGGCCCGTAAGGTTGCCAGACTCCGAGATGATGCAGAGCCAGGTGGGGCGGGTCGCGGTGTGGCGCTCCTCGCGCACCGTGTTCGCGCCGACCACGACCACATCGCTCATCTCACGGATGAGCCGGAGGATGCGCCGGTCGGCCCGGTTCGAGAGGCTGTCCGAGGTGCCGTCGCCGCCGGTGATGCGGCCGTTGAGTGAGCCGAGCATGTTCATGCGCACCCAGTCGGGCCGCGGCGGCGCATAGTGTTCGCGCAGCCACGACTCGGCGGCGCCGATGCCATCGCCGGTCAGGTCGAGCAGGTTGCCGGCACCGCCGAGCTGGCGGAGCCAGGCCGGGTCCGGCATGCGGCTGAGATCAAACGGCTGCGAAGTGTCGGGCACATCAACCAACCTACGCGCTCGTGGCCTCCCGGACCTGACGCTGCACGCGACCGAGCATGCCGACCATGCCGTTCAGGCGCAGCGGCGAGACCTGCTTGGTGATGCCGAGCTCGAACGGGAAGTCGACGGGGATGCCGATCACCTCGTCGGTCGAGAGCCCGTCGATGCCCTGCACGAGCACTGAGGCGAAGCCGCGGGTCGTGGGCGCCTCGGCCGGGGCCTTGGCGAACAGGTGCACTGTGCCGTCGTCGACCTCGGTCGTGATGAAGACCGGTGACTGGCACTCAATGACGCGCTCGAATTCGACGTCGGTGAAGCGTTCGGGCACGTCGGGCAGCTCATCAGAGAACTCGAGCAGCATCGTGAGCCGCTCGCGCTCGGGGATCGCGAGGAAGTCGTCGCGGATCTCCGCGAGCTGAGCAGGAATTGCAGACATCATTGCCTCTATCGGGTGGGCGCGGTGCCGGGCTCTTCGCCGACGACGATCGGGGCGCCAACGAGCGAACCCCACTCGGTCCACGAGCCGTCGTAGTTGCGCACCGTCGGGAAACCGAGGAGGTACTTCAGCACGAACCACGTGTGGCTCGAGCGCTCGCCGATGCGGCAGTATGCGATGACATCGTCGCTGTCGCCGAGGCCGAGTTCGCCGCGGTAGATCTGCTCGAGCTCCTCACGCGACTTGAACGTCGCATCCTCATTCGCGGCGCGCGCCCACGGCACCGAGTGGGCCGAGGGGATGTGTCCGCCGCGCAGCGCCGACTCCTGCGGGAAATCGGGCATGTGCGTGCGCTCGCCCGTGTACTCGGGGAAGCTGCGCACGTCGATGAGCGGCTTGCCCTCGCTCAGGTGCGCGACGACGTCGTCGCGACGGGCGCGCAGGCCGGTCTCGTCGCGCTCGACGACGGGGTAGTCCGAGGCGGTACGCTCGGGCACCTCTCGAGTGAGTTCCCGACCCTCGGCGACCCACTTCTCGCGGCCGCCGTTGACGAGGCGGATGTCTTCGTGGCCGAACAATTCGAACACCCACATGGCGTAGGCGGCCCACCAGTTCGAGCGGTCGCCGTAGAGCACGATGGTCGTGTCGCGGCTGATGCCGAGGCGGCTCATCAGCTCGGCGAAGCCCTCGCCGTCGACGTAGTCACGTACGACGGGATCGTTGAGGTCGGTGTGCCAGTCGACCTTGACTGCACCCGGAATGTGCCCGGTGTCGTAGAGGAGTACGTCTTCGTCAGACTCGACGACCACGAGGCCGTCATCGTGAAGGTGCTCGGCCAACCACTCGGTCGAGACAAGACGGTGGGGCTGCGCGTACTGCGCGAATTCCCGGGATTCGTCGAAGACGACGGACATGACTACTCCTCGAATACTGCGGCGTTCGTACCTAGGTCAGCGTAGTCTTGACCCAGCTTATTCCTGCGCAAAAGGAGACCTCTGTGACCGTAGGCACCCTCGTACATCTCACCGAACAGGTTCCGCAGATGACGCCGGATGAGATGGTGCGGGCCCTGGTGCCGCCGCCGCAGTTTGCGCACGCGAGTTTCGAGAACTACGTGCCCGATGAGTCCTATCCGTCGCAGATGCAGGCGGTCGAGATCTCGCGCGACTTCGCGAAGGCCGGGGGAGACCGCTCGAGCGGCCGCGGCTTCATGTCAAAGATGTTCAAGCGCGCACCGACGGTGAAGCCCGGCGTCTACCTCGACGGTGGCTTCGGCGTCGGCAAGACCCACTTGCTTGCCGCGACATGGCACGCCTTTAGCGGTCGCAAGTACTTCGGCACGTTCATCGAGTACACCTCGCTCGTCGGCGCACTCGGCTACCAGAAGGCCGTCGAGGCATTCACCGGCGCTAGCCTGCTCGCCATCGACGAGTTCGAGCTCGACGACCCGGGCGACACCATGGTCATGACCCGCTTCCTCGGCGCGCTCGTCGAGAAGGGCACCCACGTCATGGCGACCTCGAACACCCCGCCGAATGCGCTCGGTGAGGGACGATTCGCGGCGCAGGACTTCCTCCGCGAGATCACGAAGCTTGCCGACGTGTTCAAGACGGTGCGCATCGACGGCGTCGACTACCGTCGGCGCGCGGTTGAGGGCCACGCGATCGTGAGCTCGCCGGCCGAGGTGCAGGATGCGGTGGATGCGTGCATCAGCGCGGGCAAGACAGTCGCGCAGGACGACTTCCGCACCCTCATCGACTTCCTTGCCACCGTGCATCCCTCGAAGTATGTGCGCCTCGTCGACGGCATCAGCCTGCTCGCACTCACCGATGTGACCGAACTCACCGATCAGTCCGAGGCGCTGCGCTTCGTCGCCTTCATTGACCGGGTCTACGACGCCGAAATCCCGATTGTCGCCTCGGGCGTGCCCCTCGACGCGATCTTTGGTGGCGGCATGGTCGACGGCGGTTACCGCAAAAAGTACCTTCGCTCGGTGTCGCGACTCATCGCATCCACCGGCGCCGCCAGCGCGTAGCGCGCGCCGCGTTCGTCGCAGCCCGTAGCCCCGGAAAATTCCCGGGTTACGGGCTGATTCTTTGCAATTTTGCGCAATCTTCAACAAGGTTGCACGAAAGTTAAAATTTGTTGAGAGTGCAAAGTTACTCAAAATATGCGCTAAAAACGCCATTTATTTTTGCCGTTCGGTCTACTCTCAGGAACCACACACCAACGGTTTCGGGTCGAGCGGTTGACCCGCCGGGTGTGATTGAGAGGAGAACTTCAATGGATACAGGTGGTGCGGCCTGGCTCATTACTGCGACGGCGTTGGTGTTGTTTATGACACCGGGCCTCGCGCTGTTCTACGGTGGCCTCGTTCGCGAGAAGGGCGCCATCTCGATGATGATGATGTCCTTCGGCGCGCTCGCGTTGGTCGCTGTGCTCTGGGTGCTGTTCGGACACGCGATGATCTCGGTCGACGGCTCGTCCTTCTTCCAGTTCGCGGGGAACCCGTTCACGGACTTCGGCATGGTGGCGACCTCGGGCGATAACGAAGCCATGATGGGCAGTGCCTACTCGGCGACATTCGCGATCATCACGGTGGCCCTCATCTCGGGCTCGATCGCGGATCGTGCACGCTTCGGCTCCTGGCTGCTGTTCGCGGGCATCTTCGCGACGCTGGTCTACTTCCCGGTCGCGGCCTGGGTGTGGGGCGGCGGCTGGATCTCACAGCTCGGCACGGCGCTCGGCTTCGGCGACCTCGGCGTCATCGACTACGCCGGTGGAACTGCGGTGCACATCAACGCGGGTGCTGCTGCCCTCGCTCTTGCGCTGGTGCTTGGTCGCCGCCAGGGCTTCGGCAAGAGCCTCAACCAGCCGCACAACGTGCCGCTCGTGCTCGTTGGTACCGCAATCCTCTGGTTCGGCTGGTTCGGCTTCAATGTCGGCGCCGAGGGCACGGGCAACCTTGTCGACGGCATCCCCGGCCTGATCACGGTCAACACGATCGTGGCCCCGGCTGCCGGTATCCTCGGCTGGCTCGCGATCGATCGACTTCGCGGCAAGAAGCCGACCGCGGTTGGCGCTGCCTCTGGTGTCATCGCTGGCCTCGTGGGTATCACCCCCGCGTGTGCCGACATTCTTCCCGGATGGGCTCTGCTCCTCGGCTTCGTGTGTGGTGTTGCCGCTGAGTACGCTTGCGACCTCAAGTGGGCCGCGAAGTACGACGACTCGCTTGATGTCGTGGGTATCCACCTGGTCGCGGGCCTCATCGGCTCGATCTGGCCCGGTCTGTTCGGAACTACCTCGGGACTGTTCATGGGCTTCGGTGTCCAGCAGCTGATCCTGCAGGTTGTCGCCTCTGTGGCGGTATTGATCTACTCGTTCGTGGTTGCGTATGTGGTGGGGATGGTCATTCAGAAGACCATCGGCTTCCGAATCACGAGCGAGGAGGAGCTCGCAGGTGTGGACGAAAGTGTCCACGGCGAACGCGCTTACCAGCGCACCGGCGAGCTCAACCAGGTTGGTGCGGCGTAGGCCACTGATCGTCCTACGACGAATGGATGGCGGTGCCGGAAGCACTCACTGCGGGCCAGCGTAATGCTGTGTGAGTGATTACGAAGCCGCCGACCACACCAACCACCAGGGCCCCGGAGTCATCGACTCCGGGGCCCTTATTAATTCTCCCGTTGCGCGCCCTGCGCGGCCGCTACGAGCGTTGTGGCCGTGCGTGCGCACCTGTGCCCGCGTATTCGCACTCGCACCAGATCGCGCCGCAGTCGATGTGGTTTTCTACGTTTGATGCGGTTGTACGCGCAGCGCTAGTAGAAAACTGCAGGGATCACCGGTTAGTGCTCTCGGAGTCGCGTGATGAGTTCGCTCTTTGTAGATCTGGACACTCCTGTGATGCCCAGCTCTCGCGCTCGCGCGCGGAGCTCCGGCACGGTCCGGTCCTCGTAGTTCTCAGCGGCTCCGCCGCGTTTGCCCACTGCGGTCCTGCCTTCCTTCGCTGCTGCGTTCGAGATCCGCGCTGCCTGTTCCTCAGACTTTCCCTCGGCGCGCAAGCTTTCGTACAGTTCCGGGTCCTTTAACGATGATCGACGTTGACGTGGCATGGTCCGCTCCAATCAGTTCGTTTGTGCGAGCACCTTCGCCTGCTTGACGGTGTCCCTCGCACGAGATTGTTTGCATGCAATTACCACCTTCGCGAATCTGGGCCGACACGTCTACCCGCGTTGAGGAGACGGACCGGGGCAGTACGGGTCGCACTCAGACACGCCCGCGCGGGATGCGCGGCATAGACCGGACGGATGGCCGGCGACGGGGGAGTCGGGGAAACGAATCAGGGCCTCCCGTGGGAGGCCCTGTGAGGTGGGTGATACTGGGATCGAACCAGTGNCCTTCCGTGTGAAGGAAGTGCGCTACCGCTGCGCTAATCACCCGCAACAAGGGTCTATCTTGGCACACGCGAGCTATGTCGCGCAAACCGGCTCCCTCGAGACACGCTGCTGGGAACGAATTTCATGCTGTTGATCTGGGATTTCTAAATTCCCCGCCGTCTCGATTTGCATTGCACGGAATGCTTGCATTAATGTAGTTCGAGTGCTGAGGCGCCGAAAGGAAGCCAAGGTCACGCGGATGTAGCGCAGTTGGTAGCGCATCACCTTGCCAAGGTGAGGGTCGCGAGTTCGAGTCTCGTCATCCGCTCGAGTGTGAACAAGACCACGTCTTGAGAGCACGGGCATAGACCCAGTACGGTGACGTGGCCGAGAGGCGAGGCAGCGGCCTGCAAAGCCGTTTACACGGGTTCGAATCNCGTCACCTCGGTATCCTGTACGGGATGCACAATGCAAGTCTCGAAAGAGATGAGCGCGATTGGCGCAGCGGTAGCGCGCTTCCCTGACACGGAAGAGGTCACTGGTTCGATCCCAGT
>NZ_JACXJG010000005.1:126930-137511 GCF_014904065.1 Gulosibacter sediminis
GCGCACGAGCAAAACCCCCTGAGTAATCAGGGGGTTTCTTCGTTAGGCAGTGACCTGGGGCGATGTTTCGGAGCGCGAACGGGCCCTTTGTCGTCGCCTCTCGGTAGGCTGCAGGCCGACGAATAGGAGCGGACGTGACAGCGAATCGAACCCCAAAGATTGTGGCGCCGATGGTTGACGAGCTGCGTCTGCCAGAGCTCACCGACGCCAGTGCGCTCGAGATCGTCGCTGCCGGCTACTACGAGGCACGTCGGTATGTCGATGCAGACCTCGGGGGTCGTGAACTTTCGAGCGTGAGCGTGAGCGAGTGCGAGTTCCTCGGGCTCGAGGTGCACGCGGCGCAGCTCCGCAACGTCAGCATCGCTGAGACTCGGCTCGAGCGAGTCAGCGCACCCGAGCTCGAAGCGGCCGGCTCTGACTGGCGCGACGTGCACATCGAAAGCTCCCGGCTCGGCGCCGTCGACCTTGCTGAGGCCGACCTCCGCGGGGTGCGAATCACCGCATCCAAGATGTCGTTTGTGAACCTTCGTGCCGCGACGCTACGCGATATTCGCTTCGAGAACTGCGTCATCGACGAACTCGACTTGACGCTGGCCCGCGCAGACCGGGTCGCGTTCCACGAGTGCACGGTGCGCACACTCATCCTCGATCAGGCCAGGTTGCAGCACTTCGATCTGCGCGGCGCTGAACTGAGCCGCGTGCGCGGCCTAACGTCGATGCGTGGCACGGTCCTGACGTTTCACCAGGCCGTTGACCTCACCGAAACGTTCGCTGACCACCTCGGCATCACGCTCGCCGACTGAGCACGCTTGCAACCCGGGCGACGGCTGGGATGCGGCGGCGAGCGTCGCGAAGGACCGCTCGAGTGCTCGCCTTCGCAGACGTGAGCGCCTTCTTCACGCAAGCTATCCATACGCCGATTCAGGGCGAGCTGCCCAGGCTGCTCGGCGTGGGTGTGTTGAAGACCGCCTGGCGGGTCAGCGTGATGTTGCTCGCCTCGTCGCTCGCTGTGCCGATTAGCGCGCTCGTCGTAGAGAACGTCGACTGGCAAATACCGTTCGTGGCCACAGCCATCGCGTCGGTCGCGGGCCGCGCCGAGGGTTCCGTCGGGCCATAGACGCTGCTCGTCGCCGCGCCTGTCTGTGCGGCGATGGGGGCGTTCATTCGCCGGCTGCCCATCAACGACGAGATCGCTGACGTGCTCGAAGCGGCGACGCCGACATCGTACGAAACACTTGCGGGCTTCCCGGGTCGATAGGATGGCCCGGTGAATCAGGTGAGTGGCAGCAGCATGCGTCGGGTCAAGGGAATCGGCATCGCGGCGGCGGTCGGCGCAGTGTTGGCCGGCTGCTCGGGCGGCGGGGAAGCGGTGCCCGCGGTGACCGGTGACGCGACCGAATTCTCGACTGTCGAGGAGCTGCGCGACGCGTATGTCGCCGCGGGCGGCACCTGCGAGGCCTGGGAGGAAATCGACCCGGGCGACTACGACGCCAAGGCTGGGCGCTGCTCCGACACCGTCGTCATGGCCGTCTACGCGAACCCCGAAGAACTCGCGGCCGCGGTCGATCGCTCGAAGAACCTCGCCGTGCAGACGCACCTGCTCGTCGGCGAAAACTGGCTGCTCAACGTTGACAACCCGCAGGACTTCGTCGACGCCCTCGGCGGCACCACGGTCAGCTAGGGCAACCCGCACCACCTAGAATCGTTCGATAGCCGACGCGCCGTGCGCCGGCAACTTAACCACCGCATCCGCGCAAGTAGGAGACGACGTGTCTGCACTAGACCTCAAGAACGCACCAGCACCCCTGCGACTCGAGGCCAGCACGACGACGACGGGCACCGAACTCTTCGCGGACGCCCCGAAGCAGCCCGCGATCGTCGCGCTGCGCGTTGACGGTCAGCTGCTCGACCTCTTCCGCGAGATCGAAGCCGGCCAGACCGCCGAGGCGGTAACCATCGACAGCGAAGATGGCCTGAACATCCTGCGCCACTCGGCCGCGCACGTCACCGCGCAGGCCGTGCAGAAGCTGCACCCCGACGCGAAGCTCGGCATTGGGCCGTTCATCACTGACGGCTACTACTACGACTTCGACGTCGAAGAGCCCTTCACCCCGGCCGACCTCAAGGCCGTCGAGAAAGAGATGCAGCGCATCGTTAAGCAGGGCCAGCGCTTCGCCCGTCGCGTCGTGAGCGACGAGGATGCGCGCGCTGAGCTCGCCAGCGAGCCGTACAAGCTCGAGCTCATCGGCCTCAAGGGCAACGCGGGCAGCGACGCCGGCGAAAACGTCGAGGTCGGCGCCGGCGAGCTCACGATCTACGACAACGTCGACCCGAAGTCGGGCGACACCGTCTGGTACGACCTCTGCCGCGGCCCGCACCTGCCGTCGACAAAGCTCATCGGTAACGGCTGGTCGCTCATGCGCAGCTCGGGCGCTTACTGGCGCGGCAGCGAGAAGAACCCGATGCTGCAGCGCATCTACGGCNACCGCGTGGCCGACGAAGGACGAGCTCGTCGCTTACAAGACCCGCATCGAAGAGGCCCAGAAGCGCGACCACCGTAAGCTCGGCGCCGAGCTCGACCTGTTCAGCTTCCCCGACGAAATCGGCTCGGGTCTCGCGGTGTTCCACCCGAAAGGCGGCATCATCCGTCACGAGATCGAGTCGTTCATGCGCGAGCAGTTGCTCAAGCATGAGTACGAGCTCGTCAACTCGCCGCACATCACCAAGGGCGCGCTGTTCGAAACAAGCCAGCACCTCAACTGGTACAAGGACGGCATGTTCCCCGCGATGCACCTCGACGAGGTCACCGACGACGAAGGCAACGTCACCAAGCAGGGCCAGGACTACTACCTGAAGCCCATGAACTGCCCCTTCCACAACCTCATCTTCCGCGCCCGCGCCCGCAGCTATCGCGAACTGCCACTGCGCCTTGCCGAGTTCGGCACGGTCTACCGCTACGAGAAGAGCGGCACGCTCTCGGGCCTCACCCGCGTGCGCGGCCTGACGCAGGACGACGCGCACATCTACGTGACGGATGAGCAGGTCAAGGGCGAGATTCAGCGCCAGCTCGAGTTCGTGTTCGAGACGCTGCGCGCCTTCGGACTGAACGACTTCTACCTCGAGCTCTCGACGCGCGACCCCAAGAAGTCGGTCGGCACCGACGAGCAGTGGGAGATCGCCGAGCAGACCCTACGCGAGGTCGGTGAGGAGTCGGGGCTCGACCTCGTCGACGACCCGGCTGGCGCCGCGTTCTATGGCCCGAAGATCTCGGTGCAGGCGCGCGACGCCATCGGCCGCACCTGGCAGCTCTCGACGGTGCAGCTCGACTTCAACCAGCCTGAGCTGTTCGAACTCGAGTACGCGGCGGCCGACGGCACGCGCAAGCAGCCGGTGATGATTCACCGCGCCCTGCTCGGCTCGATCGAGCGCTTCTTCGCGATCATGCTTGAGCACTACGCGGGCGCGTTCCCGGTCTGGCTTGCACCCGAGCAGGTCGTCGGCATTCCGGTCGCAGATGAGTATGCCGACTATCTCGGCGAGGTCATCTCGCGCCTGCGTCGCGAGGGCGTTCGTGCGCAGCTCGACGACTCGGCCGACCGCATGCCGAAGAAGATTCGCACGCACACCAAGGCGAAGGTGCCGTTCATGCTCATCGCGGGTGAGGACGACCGCCAAGCGGGCGCCGTCTCGTTCCGCTTCCGCGACGGCTCGCAGCGCAACGGCGTGCCCGTCGACGAAGCGATCGCGCTCATCACCTCGGCCATCCGCGAGCACACGCTCGTGAGCTCCGACGCCGACGTGCTGGCGTAATGACGGGCGAGCGCGAACCCTACGAACTGCAGCCGGCCGACGACTTCGTCGGCGTGCCCGACGGCTTCGAGCGCACCTGGGTGCCGCACCGCATGGCGTACATCGACAATGGCGAGGAACGGCGCAAGCCCGACCATGCCTGCGTCTTTTGCTCGGCGCCCGACAAGAGCGACGAGGACGGCCTCATCGTCAAGCGGGGCGAACTCTGCTACGTCGTGATGAACCTGTACCCCTACAATACGGGGCACCTGCTTGTCTGCCCGTACCGTCACATCGCCACCTACGACCTCGCGACCGACGCTGAGGTCATGGAGATGGCGCACCTCACACAGCGCGCGATGACGGTGCTGAAGTACCAGGGCGGCGTCGGTGGCTTCAACATCGGCATGAACCAGGGCGAGGTCGCCGGCGCCGGCATTGCTGGGCATCTGCATCAGCACATCGTGCCGCGCTGGCCGAACGACGCGAACTTCCTGCCGATCATCGGCCGCACGAAGCCGATGCCGCGTCTGCTCGGCGAGCAGCGCGCCGAGATCGCGGCCCTCTGGGACGCCGAGTAGCTCGCACGCGCTCGCGCTAGAGCGCCGCCCGGAGCCGCGCGAGTCCCTCGGCGAGTTGCGCCTCCGAGAGGTGCGCGTAGCCGATGACGATGCTGCCCGAGGCGGATGCGCTGCTCGCGCCGCTCGGGCCGCTCGGTGACGCACCGCTCGGCTCACGCCAGTACACGGCGCCGGGCGACACCCGCACGCCAGCCCGCTCGCACGCCGCCATGAGCTCGGCCTCATCGCGTCGCGTGTGAATCACGGCGTGGAGGCCGCCATCCATGGGGGAGACCTCGACCTGAGGCAGGTCGCCGAGCACCGCGAGCACCGCGGCGCGGCGCTGGCGATAACTGCGGCGCATCCGAGCGGCGTGTCGAGCCAGTTCACCCGAGGCGAGGTACTCGGCGAACGCCCGCTGGGTCACTGCCGAGACCGGGGTGCCGAGGTCGGCGCGCGTCGCGAGCAGCCGCTCCCGCAACGGCGCCGGCGCACCGAGCATCCCAATGCCGATTGTCGGCGCGACGGTCGACGAAAACGTGCCGAGGAGCGCGACGGTGCCGTCGCCCGTGCGGTCGAGCGCGGTGAGTGTCGGCAATGGCTGGCCGACGTACCGGAGTTCGGAGTCGAAGTCGTCCTCGACGATGAGCACGCCCTCGGTGCGCGCCCACGCGAGCAGGTCTTGGCGGCGGGAGATAGGCAGTGAGCCGCCAAACGGGTATTGGTGGCTCGGCGTGACGATCACGAGGTCGGG
The DNA here is from genome assembly GCF_014904065.1 of Gulosibacter sediminis. GTDB lineage: Bacteria > Actinomycetota > Actinomycetes > Actinomycetales > Microbacteriaceae > Gulosibacter > Gulosibacter sediminis. The sequence continues at coordinate 132,034 of NZ_JACXJG010000005.1, forward strand.
CTTCGCCGCGCCACGGGGGAGCCGGTCGGTGCGCAGCCCGTCACGGTCGACCTCGAGTGGCACGAGCTCGCAGCCGAGGCGCGCGAGCACGCGGCGCAGCGAGGGGTAGCCGGGAGACTCGACACCGACACGCACCGGCGCGGCGCCGGTCCGCTCGGCCGCGATCGTCTGCACGATGAGCGCGAGGCCTTCGCGGGCCCCGGCCGTGACGAGAAAGGTGCCGGCGTCGCGGGCGAGCCCGCGCATCCGCCGAAAGTGCTCGCTCACGGCGGCGAGGTAGCGCGGGTCGCCCGCGAGCGGCAGCGTCGCGAGGTCGGCGTCGGCCGCGTTGCGCCACGCGCGCCGCCACGCGGGCGTGCGCAGGGTGCCGGTCGAGGGTTGACCTGGGAGGAGGTCAATGGGGTCGAGGGAGGTCTCGGGTGCGCGGCCACCGGTACTCGGGAGCGAGGGGATGCCGGCTGCACCTCGCGCCGCATCATGCCGGCCAGGGTGCGTCTGCCCAAGCGCGGGGTTCACGGTGGTCGCGGCGCCAGNTCTGCGACGTGAGATAGCCCTCGGCCGTCAGCTGTTCGAAGGCGGTCACGATGGTGCCGCGCGAGACTCCGAGCCGCGCGGCCCACGCCCGCGACGAGGGCAGCGCATCCCCGGCTCGCAGCACGCCGCGGTCGATGAGCGCCCGCACTGAACCCGCGAGCTGCTGCGGCAGTGGCAGCGGATGCGCGCGGTCGAGCGACACGGAAAGCTCGGCGATTTCGGGAGAGCGCATGGCTCGAGTCTGCCGAAGTGGTCTAACAAAGTCCAGCGATAGTGGATCTTCCAATGGGCCAATTGACCTCGCAGGATGGAGGACATGACCACTTCTGCAACTCCCCCCACCAACGCCAGCCCGAGCACCGACCGCGTCAAGCGCGGTCTCGCCGAGATGCTCAAGGGCGGCGTGATCATGGACGTCGTCACACCCGAGCAGGCCCGCATCGCTGAGGATGCCGGCGCCGTCGCGGTCATGGCGCTCGAGCGCGTTCCCGCCGACATTCGTGCCCAGGGCGGCGTCGCCCGCATGAGCGACCCCGACCTCATCGACGCGATCATCGCCGAGGTGTCGATACCCGTCATGGCCAAGGCCCGCATCGGCCACTTCGTCGAGGCGCAGGTGCTCCAGTCGCTCAAGGTCGACTACATCGACGAGTCGGAGGTGCTCTCGCCGGCTGACTACGTCAACCACATCGACAAGTGGCAGTTTGACGTGCCCTTCGTCTGTGGCGCGACCAACCTCGGCGAGGCCCTGCGCCGCATCAACGAGGGCGCCGCGATGATTCGCTCGAAGGGCGAGGCCGGCACCGGCGACGTTTCGGAGGCGATGAAGCACATCCGCAAGATCAGCTCCGAGATCCGCGCCCTTTCGTCGCTCTCGAAGGACGAGCTCTACGTTGCCGCGAAGGAGCTCCAGGCCCCGTACGCCCTCGTCGAGGAGGTCGCGTCAACCGGCAAGCTGCCCGTCGTGATGTTCGTCGCCGGCGGCGTCGCGACCCCCGCCGACGCAGCGATGATGATGCAGCTCGGCGCCGACGGCGTGTTCGTCGGCTCGGGCATCTTCAAATCGGGCAACCCTGAGGCCCGGGCTGCCGCGATCGTCAAGGCGACGACCCTGTTCGAGAACGCCGACGTCATCGCCGAGGTCTCGCGCGGTCTTGGCGAGGCGATGGTCGGCATCAACGTCGCCGACCTCGCCCAGCCGCACCGCCTTTCCGAGCGCGGCTGGTGAGCCCCGCGCCGATCATCGGCGTGCTCGCGCTGCAGGGCGACGTGCGCGAGCACGCCCGGATGCTCGAGCAGCTCGGCGTGCGGGTGCGGCTCGTGCGCACCCCGGCCGAGCTCACCGAGGTCGACGCGCTCGTGTTGCCGGGAGGCGAGTCGAGCACGATTGACAAGCTTTCGCGCATCTTCGAGGTGGCCGAGCCGATTCGTGCGCGCATCGCCGAGGGGATGCCCGTGTTCGGCACCTGCGCCGGTCTGATCCTGCTCGCCGACCGCATCACCGACGCGGCCCCCGGGCAGCAGACGTTTGGCGGCCTCGACGTCACCGTGCAGCGCAACGCCTTCGGCTCGCAGCTCGACTCGTTCGAAGCCGAGGTCGTCTCGCCGATCGAGGGGGAGCAGCCCGCGACGGTCGCCTTTATTCGGGCGCCCATCGTCGTCGAGGTCGGCGAGCGAGCCGAGGCACTTGCTAGCGTTACGGGCGATCGGGTCGTCGCGGTGCGGCAGGGCAATCTGCTTGGCATCTCGTTCCATCCCGAGGTGACCGGCGATACGAGCTGGCACCGCCACTTCCTCGAACTCGTCGAGGAGGCCCGCTAACCGACCCCGAGGAGCCGCGCGTGACGCCGACGATCGATACCACGTTTACCCAGATTCGTGACCTCGTAAGCGCGTCACCCACCGCGTTCCACGCTGCCGAGGAGGTGGCCCGGCAGCTGACGCTGGCCGGGTTCACCCGGCTCGAGGAAACCGACGAGTGGCACCTCGCCGCGGGCGGCTACGTCGTCGTCCGCGACGGCGCCGTCATCGCCTGGGTGCTTCCCGAGCACCGTGCGGCCGCCGCGCCAGTGCATCTCGTCGGTGCGCACACCGACTCGCCCGGCTTCCGGCTCAAGCCGAGCCCCGCATCCGCCCGCGAGGGCTGGCAGACGGTCGGCGTTGAGGTCTACGGTGGCCCGCTGCTCAACTCGTGGCTCGACCGCGACCTACGCGTCGGGGCGCGGCTCGCCCTCGCCGACGGCAGCACCGTGCTCGCCCACACGGCCGACGGGGTCGCGCGCATCCCGCAGCTCGCGGTGCACCTCGACCGCGGCGTCAACGCCGACGGCGTCAAGCTCGATCGCCAGCAGCACACCCGGCCCATCGTCGGCCTCGACACCGCCGGCCAGCTCGTCGACGCGCTCGCCGCATCGGCCTCGGTCGACCCCGCCGCGGTCGTCGCGCTCGACGGCTTTGTGGTCGACGCGCAGGCGCCCGCGCGCATCGGCCTCGAGTCGAACCTGCTCGCGTCGGGCCGACTCGACAACCTTGTCAGCGTGCACGCCGGGCTGCGCGCGCTCATGTCGGCGACGAACCCCCAGGGCGCAATCCCGATGCTCGCCGCGTTCGACCACGAAGAGGTCGGTTCGGCCTCGCGCACGGGCGCGGCCGGGCCGTTCCTCGAGGACGTGCTCGCGCGCATCCGCGCTGGCCTCGGCGCGGAGGTCGAGACCGTGAAGCGCGCCAACGCCGCGAGCTGGAGCATCTCGAGTGATGTCGGCCACGCCGTGCACCCGAACTACCCGAGCCATCACGACGACGAGGTGCGCCCCCACGCCGGCCGTGGGCCGATCCTCAAGATCAACGCCGACCAGCGGTACACGACGGACGCGGCGGGCGAGGCCCTCTGGCACGGACTGTCGACGCGCGCCGGGGTGCCGGTGCAGCGATTCGTCTCGCGCAACTCGATTCCCTCGGGGTCGACCATCGGCCCCATCTCGGCCACCCGGCTCGGCTTCCGCACCGTCGACGTCGGCATCCCGATCCTGTCGATGCACTCGGCACGCGAGCTCGCCTCGCTCGAGGATGTGCTCGGCCTTGAGCGTGTCCTGCGCGAGTTCTTGGGCCAGTCGTAAGCGGAGGGTGGGCTCGGCCCGCTAAAATAAAGCGTTCAGCAAGCGCAATCGATTCAGGGGGAACCAATGTCGGGTCACTCCAAGTGGGCAACTACCAAGCACAAGAAGGCCGTTATCGACGCCAAGCGCGCGAAGGCCTTCGCTAAGTACATCAAGGTGATCGAGGTTGCCGCGCGTACTGGCGGCCCCGACCCCGACGGCAACCCCGCGCTCGCCGATGCGATTCAGCGCGCCAAGAAGATCTCGGTGCCGAACGACAACATCGACCGTGCCGTCAAGCGCGGCGGCGGCCTTACCGGTGAAGTCGTCTCGTACGACAGCATCATGTACGAGGCCTACGCTCAGGGCGGCGTCGCAATGCTCATCGAGTGTCTGACCGACAACCGCAACCGTGCGGCCGCCGAAACGCGACTCGCCGTGACGCGGTCGGGCGGCACCATGGCCGACCCGGGCTCGGTCGCGTTCAACTTCGAGCGCAAGGGCGTCATCGAGGTCGCAAAGCGCTCCGGCGAGCCGAGCGAAGACGACATCCTGCTCGCCGGCCTCGACGCCGGCCTCGAAGAGGTCATCGACCACGGCGAGGCGTTCGAACTGCGCACCGAGGCCACCGACCTCGTCGCCGTCCGCACCGCGCTGCAGGAGGCCGGCATCGACTACGAGTCGGCCGAGGCGGAATTTGTCGCGAACGTGCTCGTGCCGGTCGACCTCGAGACCGCGAAGAAGGTGCTCGGCGTGATTGACGCGGTCGAGGACCTCGACGACGTGCAGAACGTCTACACGAACATGGAGATCCCGAGCGACGTGCAGGAGCAGCTCGACGCTGAATAGCGGCGAGCGATCCCGCGTGGCCCAACGCATCCTCGGCATCGATCCCGGTCTCACCCGTTGTGGGGCCGGGATCGTCGACGTTGGCCAGGCGCGTCGGGTCGACCTCGTGCACGTCGAGGTCATCCGCACGCCCACCGACGCCGAGCTCCAGCCGCGGCTCGGGCTCATCGGAGTCGCGGTCGAGCGGCTACTCGACGAGTATCGTCCCGAGGCGGTGTCGATCGAGCGCGTCTTCGCCGAGCAACGCAACCTCAACACCGTCATGGGCGTTGCACAGGTGACCGGCATCGTGATCCGCGAGGCGCACCGCCGTGGCATCGACGCCGAACTGCACACCCCATCCGAAGTCAAGGCGGCCGTGTCGGGCTACGGCAACGCCGACAAGGCCCAGGTGCAGCGCATGGTGCAGCGCATCCTGCGCCTGGATGCGCCGCCGAAGCCCGCCGACGCCGCCGACGCCCTCGCGCTCGCCATCTGCGCCGCGTGGCAGTCACCGCTCGCCCGCGTGCGCCCAGAGCAGCGCACCCACGGCTCCGGGCTCGGGCAGGTAAAGCCCGTCAGTGGCGCCACGCCGGCGCAGGAAGCTTGGCTCGCCGCCGAGCGTTCCGCGAATTCGGGTCGCCGACGCCTACGCTGAATTAGTGATTTCTCAGCTCACCGGAACGGTGTCCTACGTCGGCGCCACGCGCGCCATCATCACGGTCGGTGGCGTCGGATTCGATGTGCTCGTCACCGCGACGCACGCGCTCGAGCTGCGCGTCGGCGCCGAGCTCACGCTGACCTGCACGCTCATCGTGCGTGAGGACTCGCTGACGCTCTACGGTTTCCGGGATGCGCGCGAGCGCGAAGTTTTCGGGTTGCTCACGTCGGTCACGGGCGTCGGCCCGAAGNTCGGCAATGGGCGTGCTCGCGCAGCTGCGACCCGACGAACTCGCGACGGCGGTCGAGAACGAAGACCTCGCGGTCTTCAAGAAGGTCTCGGGCGTCGGCCCGAAGACGG
>NZ_JACXJG010000005.1:137520-152406 GCF_014904065.1 Gulosibacter sediminis
CAAAGCTCATCACGGTGCAGCTCAAGGGCAAGCTCTCGGGTGTCACCGTTTCGGGGACCACCGGGGGAGCCACGGTCTCCGGTTCGACCCGCGACGACGTGGTTGAGGCGCTCATCGGACTCGGCACGCCACAGAAACAGGCGCAGGAGGCCGTCGAGCGTGCGAGCGAGGGCGCCGCCGGGGTCGACGTGCCCATGCTGCTTCGCGCCGCGCTACGAGAGCTCGGCGGTGCGCGATGACCCAGAGCCCGCTCGACGCGCAACGGAACGACGGCGAACTCGAGTTTGAGTCGACGCTGCGTCCGCGGCTGCTCGATGAATTCATCGGCCAGGAGAAGGTGCGCGAGCAGCTGCACCTGCTGCTGCGGGCCGCGGAGCTGCAGCACCGCACGCCAGATCACATCCTGCTTGCGGGTCCGCCCGGACTCGGCAAGACGACCCTCGCGATGATCGTGGGCCAAGAGACAGGGCAGGCGCTGCGACTCACCTCGGGGCCCGCGCTGCAGAACGCGGGCGACCTCGCGGCCGTGCTCTCGAGCATGGTGCCGGGCGAGGTGCTGTTCATCGACGAGATTCACCGCATGGCCCGCACGGCCGAAGAAATGCTCTACCTCGCGATGGAGGACTTCCGCATCGACATCATGGTCGGCAAGGGTGCGGGAGCGCAGTCGGTGCCGCTTGAGCTTGCGCCGTTTACCGTCGTCGGCGCCACCACCCGCTCGGGCCTGCTGCCCGCGCCGCTGCGCGATCGCTTCGGCTTCACGGCGCACCTCGAGTTCTACGCCGACAACGAGCTCGAGCGCGTGCTGACCCGCACGGCGCGCCTGCTCGACCTGGATGCTCGGCCCGGGGCCCTCGACGTGCTCGCGTCGCGCTCGCGGGGCACGCCCCGCATCGCGAACCGGCTGCTGCGTCGCGTGCGCGACTACGCGCTCGTCCACGACCGCCCGATCGACGACGTCGCCGTGGGCGAGGCGCTCGCCCTCTACGACGTCGACGGCCTCGGCCTCGATCGGCTCGACCGCGCGGTGCTCGACACGCTCATCCGCCGCTTCGAGGGCGGCCCCGTCGGCGTGCGCACGCTCGCCGTCACGGTGGGCGAGGAGGCCGACACCGTCGANGCCGTCGTCGAGCCGTTCCTCGTGCGCACCGGGCTGATTGCGCGCACCCAGCGCGGCCGTATCGCAACACCTGCCGCCTACGAGCACCTTGGCGTACGGCCAGGTGCCCTATAATCGTCACGTTTATCGAGCTTTCAGCTCGCTGCGCGATCCCTCACCCCACACGAACACTTCTGGAGTCACTTTATGGATCTCATGCTCGTCCTTCCCCTGCTGCTGCTCGTCGTCATGATGGTCTTCATGTGGCGGAGCAACAAGAAGCGGCAGGCGCAGCAGCAGGAGATGCGTCAGCAGCTCGTGCCCGGCACCGAGGTCATGACCCAGGCCGGCATCTACGGCACCATTGTCGACATGGACGAAGCGAACAACGTCGTCACCATCGAGAGCGGCCCGGGCACCCAGCTGCGCGTGCACTCGGCGACCATCGTCAACGTCGTGACGCCGACCGTGCCCGACGACGCCTCGTCGCTCACCGGTGAGGAGTCGGCCGACGACTTCAGCGAGCAGCTGGACGCAGAGACTGTCTCGCCCACCGACGCCGACACCTCGCTCGAGGCCGACTCGCGCTACGACGTCGACCCGGAGTCGACCGACGACGACGCTGCCGACGACGGCCGTTCGAAGCTCTAACCACGAAATTCAGCGCCGCGTCCGCGGCGTGAAAGGCACGATTCTTGGCAACCTCGAAACGATCCTCGCAGGCGGTGCGGGGAGCCAAATCCACCCTGCTCTGGTTCGGCATCATTCTCATCGTGCTCGGCGGCCTGAACTGGGCCTCTGTCGCGTTCCAGAATGGACAGTGGACCCCGAAGCTCGCCCTCGACCTTGAAGGTGGCACCCAGGTGGTGCTCGCGGCGCAGCTCCAGGAGGGTGCCGCCGCGCCCTCGGGCGACCAGATGGCGCAGGCAGCGTCGATCATCCGACAGCGCGTGGATGCCTCGGGCATCTCCGAGGCCGAGGTGACGACCCAGGGCGGCACGAATATCGTCGTGTCGGTTCCCGGCGAGCTCGATGCCGAGACCCAGAATCGCATCGAGTCGAGTGCCAAGCTCGAATTCCGCCCCGTGCTGTACACGGATTCGGCCTCGAACGTGCAGGTCGTCAAGCCCGAAGACTTCGGCATGGAGAGCTTCAACGCGACCCCGACCATCGAGCCGACCGATGGCTCCGATGTCGCCCAGCTGACCGACCAGCTCTTCGCCGACTTCCTCGCGTTCGACTGCGCCGACGTCATGAACGACCCCGAGGTCGCCGACCNCGAAGAGCCGATGATCGCCTGCGACGAGAGCGGCACCGAGAAATTCGTGCTTGGCCCCGTCGAGATCTCGGGCGAGCACATCAGCGACGCCACCTCGAGCATGGTGACGAACCAGCAGGGCGTCGCGACCGGCCAGTGGGGCGTCAACCTGCAGTTCGACGCCACCGGTACCGCCGAGTTCCGTGCGGTGACCGAGCGCCTCGTCGCGATTGGCGCGACGCCAGACCCGACCACGGGCATGGCCGACACCACCCGCTCGCGCTTCGCCGTGACCCTCGACGGCAACGTCATCGTCGCCCCGACCGCCAACGAGATCATCACCGACGGTAAGGCGCAGATCACCGGCAACTTCACCGAGCAGTCGGCGAAGGACCTCGCCGACCAGCTGAAGTTCGGCGCGCTGCCGTTCAGCTTCCAGACGCAGTCGACGCAGACCATCTCGGCGACCCTCGGCACCTGGCAGCTGCAGGCCGGCCTCATCGCGGGCGCGATCGGCCTGTTGCTCGTGCTGCTGTACTCGCTGCTGCAGTACCGCCTGCTCGGCCTCGTGACGATGGCGTCGCTCGTGTCGCTCGCGGTCGTGGCGTACCTCGTCGTCACGCTGCTGTCGAACCAGGAGGGCTACCGCCTGTCGCTCGCCGGCGTCGCGGGCCTCATCATCGCGATCGGCATTACCGCCGACTCGTTCATCGTCTACTTCGAGCGCATCAAGGATGAACTGCGCGAGGGCCGCTCGCTGCCCTCGGCGGTCGAGCGCGGCTGGTCGCGCGCGATCCGCACGATCCTCGCCTCGGATGCGGTGAACCTGCTCGTCGCGATCGTGCTGTTCTTCGTCGCGGTCGGCAACGTGCGCGGCTTCGCGATCACGCTCGGCATCACCACGCTCATCGACCTCTTCGTCGTGACGTTGTTCACGCATCCGCTCATGCGCCTGCTCGCGACCACGAAGTTCTTCGGCGGCGGGCACCCGGCCTCGGGTCTCGACCCGCGCGCCCTGGGTGCCGTCTACCGCGGCCGCGGCGAGTTCCGCCGTTCGAGCCAGGTGAAGAAGACGAAGGTTCAGGCTTCCGCCAAGGAAGCCGAGCGCCGCCAGTCACTGGCGGAACGCAAGGCCGCAGAGGCCGCCGCGAAGGGGGAGAAGTAATGAAGCGCTTCACGCAGTGGGGTAACGACCTCTACACCGGCGAGACCTCGATTGGCTTTGTCCGCCGCCGCAACACCTGGTTCATCATCGGGATCGTGCTGATCTGCCTTTCGGTGGCATCGCCGTTCCTGCGGGGTGGCTTCAACTTCGGCATCGAGTTCACCGGCGGTTCGGAGTTCCAGGTGAGCGCGCCGACGAGCCAGGACCAGACGCTCGCGACCGACGACGTCGCCGCATACAGCGAAACGCCCGCGCGCGTGCAGCAGCTCGGCGACGGCTCGATTCGCGTACAGACCGACACCCTGACGCAGGAGCAGAACAACGCGCTCCGCGCCGACCTCGCGGAGTCGTATGGCACGACGGTCGAGAACGTCGCGGTGTCGACGATTGGCCCGTCGTGGGGCGCCGACATCACGCGTCAAATGGTCATCGGCATCATCGTGTTCCTCCTGCTGGCTGCGGCGCTCATGTCGTTCTACTTCCGCACCTGGAAGATGGCCGTGGCCGCGATCCTCGCGCTGTTCCACGACCTCATCGTGACGGCAGGTGTGTACGCGCTCACGGGCGTTGAGATCACGCCGGCGGCGGTCATCGGCTTCCTCACGATCCTCGGCTACTCGCTCTATGACACGGTCGTGGTGTTCGACAAGGTGCGCGAGAACACGGCGAACTACGGTCCGGGCAGCGCCCGCACCTTCGCCGAGTCGGTGAACCTCGCGATCAACCAGACCCTCGTGCGCTCGATCAACACCTCGGTCGTCGCGCTCCTGCCCGTCATGGCGATTCTCTTCATCGGTGCGTTTGTCATGGGCGCCGGTACGCTTCGCGACATTTCGCTCGCGCTGTTCATCGGCATCCTCGTCGGCGCGCTCTCGACGATCTTCCTGGCGGGCCCGCTTTACTCGGCCCTGCGTGCGCGTGAGCCCAAGATCCGCGAGACCGACGCCGAGATTCGCCGCCGACGCGACGCGGGCATCGAGCCCGACGCGGAGCCCGAGCATGAGGACGACGACGCCGACGGCGAACCGGCCCGCCCCGAGCGCGAGAACGACGGCGCTCAGGTATAAACTCGCACTTCTAGGTACCTCGCGGTGGCGGGGTGGTGAGGAAAGGCGGGCGGGATGAGCGAAGCGAGTTCGCTGTCGATGCGTCGGCTCGTGCCGCGGATCTTTACGAAGTCGGCGTCAGCGCCCGCGATTGAGCGGCTCGTGCGCGTCCTGCGGGGCCACGACTCGCGAGCCGATATCGGCCTCGTGCAACGTGCCTATGAGGTCGCCGTTCGCTTTCACGAGGGGCAGTTCCGCCGCAGCGGCGAGCCCTACATCACCCACCCCATCGCCGTCGCCGAGATCCTCGCGGGGCTCGGCATCGGCCCCGTCACGATCGCCGCTGCCCTCCTCCACGACACGGTGGAGGACACCGACTACTCGCTCGATCAGCTCCGCGAGGAGTTCGGTGACGAGATCGCGATGCTCGTCGACGGCGTCACGAAGCTCGACAAAGTCACCTATGGCGACGCTGCGCAGGCGGAGACGGTCCGCAAGATGATCGTCGCGATGTCGAAAGACATTCGCGTGCTCGTCATCAAGCTCGCCGACCGGCTCCACAATGCCCGCACGTGGGGCTTCATGCCTCCCGAGAAGGCACAGAAGAAGGCCACCGAGACCCTCGAGATCTACGCGCCCCTCGCCCATCGCATGGGTATTCAGGCGATGAAGAACGAGCTCGAGGAACTCTCGTTCGCGGTGCTGCACCCCAAGATCTACTCCGAGATCGAACACCTCGTGAAGGATCGCCAGCCGCAACGACAGCGCTACCTCGACCGAGTGATGAAAGAGGTCCGCGGCGACTTGCGCGATATGCGGGTACGTGGCCAGGTGAACGGGCGCCCGAAGGAGCTCTACTCGATTTACCAGAAGATGGTGGTGCGCGGCCGCGACTTTGACGAGATCTATGACCTCGTGGCGATCCGCATCATCGTCGACACGGTGCGCGACTGCTACGCCGTGCTCGGCGCGATCCACGCCCGCTGGACCCCGATGCCTGGCCGGTTTAAGGACTACATCGCGACGCCCAAGTTCAACCTCTACCAGTCGCTCCACACGATCGTGATCGGGCCCGACGGCAAGGCCGTCGAGATCCAGATTCGCACCCACGAGATGCACCAGCGCGCCGAATTCGGTGTTGCCGCTCACTGGCTCTACAAGCAGAACATGCAGAACGGCCAGTCGGCGCGAGGCTCGGGTGTGACGAGCGAGATGGCCTGGCTCGAGCGCATCAACGATTGGCAGCAAGAGACGAGCGACTCCGACGAGTTCCTCGACTCACTCCGCTTCGAGATCGGGGCGAAGGAGGTCTACGTATTCACGCCGCAGGGCAAGGTCATCGGCCTGCCGCAGTCGGCGACGCCGGTCGACTTCGCATACGCGATTCACACCGATGTCGGGCACCGCACGATGGGCGCGAAAGTTAATGGCCGACTCGTGCCGCTCGAGACGAAGCTGCAGAACGGCGACACTGTCGAAATCTTCACTTCGAAGAACCCGGATGCGGGGCCCAAGCAGGACTGGCTTGGGTTCGTCGCGTCGCCGCGGGCCCGCAATAAGATTCGCCAGTGGTTCTCGAAGGAGCGCCGTGACGAGGCGATCGAGCTCGGCAAGGAGCAGGTCGCCAAGGAGATGCGCAAGGTCAACATGCCGATGACCCGCGACATCGTGCAGGAGGCCTTCGAGACCGTCGCCTCGACCCTGCGGTACGTTGACGTCTCGGGGCTCTACGCCGCCGTCGGCGAGGGCCACGTGTCGGCAAAGTCGGTCATCGAGAAGATCCAGAACGAACTCAGCGCCGATCAGGAAGTCGACGAAGAGCTCGGCGACCGCCACATCACGGGCAGCCCGATCAGCCAGCCGGCCGTGAGCGACTCCGGAGTGCTCGTGCGGGGCTCACCCGACATCCTCGTCAAGGTCGCGAAGTGTTGCACGCCAGTGCCGGGGGACGAGATTGTCGGCTTCATCACGCGCGGCCAGGGCGTGTCGGTGCACCGCACCGACTGCCGCAACGTCACCTCGCTCGAGCTGCAGCCCGAACGCATGATCGACGTCGAGTGGGCGGCGAGCTCGAAGGCCGTGTTCCTCGTGAACATCCAAGTCGAGGCGCTCGACCGGGGCGGCCTGCTCAGCGACATCAGCCGCGTGCTCTCGGAGCACCACGTGAACATCCTTTCGGCGACGGTGCACACGTCACGCGACCGGCTGGCGATCTCGAAGTTCTCGTTCCAGATGGGTGACACGACGCATCTCGACCGACTGCTCGGGGCCGTGCGCCACATCGACGGCATCTACGACGTCTATCGCGTGCACAACGGGTAGCCCGGCGATCAGCTCGAGCGCGGCGGCGAACTCGCCGGCCTCGAGGGCGTCGAGGATCGTGCGCGCCGGGCTGGTGATCGTCAGCCCTGCGAGGCGGCGCACCTCGCGCGGCGCGTAGGTGCCGTAGCGGGGCGCGACACCGGGCAGGTCGAGGGTCGCGCGCCAACTGCGCCGCGTGATTTCGACCACGCCCGGCGCCGAACCGCCGAGATAGACCCAGCGTGCGGCGGCGCCACTCACGACGCGGCCCTCGAGACGTACCGACCAGAGACTGCGGGCGCGGTCGCGCAGCGTCGGCGGCTCGTCGAGCGGCAGATAGAACTCGAAGCCCGGGATGCCGTGGCGCGAGATTTCGCCCGCGCGCCACATGTGCTGCAGCTCGGTCGGGGTGAACTCGTCGAGTTCGGCGGGGGAGATGGTTTCCATGCCGGCATCCTGCCGGAAAACGATGGTGCCGGGCTGCGTTGTCCACAGCCCGGCACGGTCGAGTTGAGCGAGGAGCTTAGCCCTCGATGGCGCGCAGCCACGCCTGGCGGGCGGCGAGCGCCTCCTCTGCATCCTTGAGGCGCTTCGGGTTGCCCGACTCCTTCGCGGCGGCCACGTCGGCCTCGAGCTTCGCGATCGCGTCGTGGAGCTGCGAGGTCATGCCCGACTGGCGTGCCTGCTTCTCGGGGTTCGAGTTCGCCCAGTGGTCGTCGTCGAGCTTGCGCACGTGCGCCTCGATGCGGCGCAACTGCTCCTCGACGTCGCGGAAGCGGTCGCGCGGCACGCGGCCAACCGCATCCCAGCGGTCCTGCACGTGGTTGAGGCGCTCGCGCGCCTGACGGCGGTCGGTGATGTCGAGAATCGGCTTCGCGTCGTCGAGGATCGCGAGCTTGAGCGTCAGGTTCTCCTGGTACTCGGCGTCGTCCTGCGCATCCACCTCGGCCTTCGCCTGGTAGAGCACGTCGCCGGCGGCCTTGAACTTCGCCCAGAGCGCGTCGTCGTGCTTGCGGCCGGCCCGGCCGACGGTCTTCCACTCGTCGAGCAGTCGGCGGTACTCCTGCACGCCGTCGGCACCCTTCGGCGCGAGCGCCTCGGCGCGCGCGATGATGTCCTGCTTCGCGTCGCGCGCGGCGCGGTGCTCACTGTCGAGGTGGGCGAAGAACTTGCGACGCTCGGTGTCGAGGGTCGTGCGTGCCACGCGGAAGCGCTTCCAGAGGGCGTTCGCGTCGGCCTTCGGCAGGCGCGGGCCGGTCTTCTGGTGGTCTTGCCACTTCGCGAACAATTCCTCGACCTTCGCCGAGGTCTGCTTCCACTGAATCGAGCTCGGGTCTTGCGCGGCGAGCGTCTCGGCCTCGACGACGATCGACTCGCGGTAGGTCATCGCCTCGCTCACTGCTTCGCGGTGCTCTTCCTGCTGCTTCTCGCCGAGCTCGGCAACCTCGCCGCCGAGGGCGTCAAGGCGGGTGCGCAGGGCGGCGAAGTCGCCGACGGCGCTCGCGCCGTCGAGCTGGCCGCGCAGTGCCTTCACCGAGCGGGCGATGTCATTCGGGTTGGCGCCGGCCTTCGAGCGCTGCTCGAGCAGCGACACCTGTGCGGCGAGGTCGTCGAACTTGCGCACGAAGTAGTCGAGTGCTTCTTGCGGGGTGCCGTCGGGGTACTGACCCACCTGGCGTTCCTGTCCGTCCTCGGTTACGAAAACCGTCCCGTCGGCTTCTACTCGGCCAAATGGGTGCTCGGGCAGTCCAGTCATGTTGGGGAATTCCTTGATCGTCATCGATGGAATGGAGACTCAACAGAGTCTTGGCGGTACGGCAATGCTATTGCATGGCGGTGGGCGGGCCTGACCCCGCGTTGTTGGCTATTCGACGGTGATGTCGGTGATGACGGCGGGCGCGACGGGCGTGCCGTCCGTGGTCGGGCCGCTCGAGGGGTCAACACCCTCGTCGACGATCTGCGCCTGCAGCTCGTCGAGGCCGCTCGTGACCTGGCCGATCACCGAGTAGCCGGGGGCGGGCAGCTCGGTGTCTTCGTAGACGATGAAGAACTGCGAGCCCATTGAGTCCTCGGCCTGGCCGCGGGCCATCGCGATGGTGCCGGCGGGGTAGACGCCGTCCTCGGGGATGTTCTCGAGCGGACCGAACTGGTAGCCGGGGCCGCCGGTGCCGTCGCCGCTCGGGTCGCCGCACTGGAGCACGTAGAGGCCCTCGGTGGTGAGGCGGTGGCAGGAGGTCTCGTCGTAGAAGTCCTTCTGCGCGAGGTCGATGAGGTTCGCGGTCGCCTGCGGCGCGTTGACGCCGTCGAGGGTGATGCCGAGCTCGAAGGCGCCGTCGTTGAAGTCGATCGTGCCGGTCCACTCGCGGTCCTCGGCGATCGACGCGTCGGGCACCGCCGCATCCGGCGCCGCGGTCTCGACCGGCGCGGTCGTCTCAGCGGCCGGCGAGGCGGCGAATCCGCCGGTGGTGGTGAACGCAACCTGCCCACCGACGGCGACGAGGGCGGCGACGACCAGGGCGATGATGCCCTTGCGGTTGTCGGTGCGGCGACGGTCAGTCTGCACGTCATGCACGACAATTCGTGCCTCGTGCTCGCGCTGACGGCGCCGCAATTCCTTCGCGTTCTCTGCCACGGTTCTCCTTCGGCTGGGCATTCGACCCATGCAGCTTACTAACATTAGTGACGATGACTGGTCAGGTGACGCTTGGAAGCGACGGTGTCGCGCCGCTTGCTGCGCGCATGCGGCCGCGGGATCTCGATGAGGTAGTGGGGCAAGAGCACCTGCTGCGGCCGGGGTCGCCGCTGCGGCGGCTCGCGAGCGCCGAGGTGGCGGACAACGCTGGCACCTCGGTGATTCTTTGGGGACCGCCCGGCACCGGCAAGACGACGATCGCGCAGGCGCTGGCCAACAGCGGCGGGCGGCGGTTCGTGCAGCTCTCCGCGATCTCGGCGGGGGTGAAGGACGTTCGGGCCGTCATGGACGAGGCCCTGCGTCAGCGCGACTTCTACGACGAAGGCACTGTGCTCTTCCTCGATGAGATCCACCGCTTTACTAAGGCACAGCAGGATGCGCTGCTGCCAGGGGTCGAGCAGGGCTGGGTCACGCTCGTGGCCGCGACGACCGAAAACCCGTCGTTCTCGGTGATCTCGCCGCTGCTCTCCCGCTCGCTGCTGCTCACGCTGCGCTCGCTCGACGATGCCGATCTGGCCGGGCTGCTTGATCGCGCCGTGAGCGACAAGCGCGGCCTCGACGGCGCCGTCGGCCTCGATGAGGATGCTCGCGCCGCGATCGTGCGCATGGCGAGCGGGGATGCGCGCCGCGCGCTGACCACGCTGGAAGCCGCGGCCGCCGGCGCGCAGGCCGCCGAGCATCCGACCATCACCGCCGAAGACGTCGAGAGCGCGAGCGACCAGGCACTGCTGCGCTACGACCGGCAGGGCGACGAACACTACGACGTCATCTCGGCGTTCATCAAGTCGATTCGGGGCTCTGACCCGGATGCGGCGCTGCACTACCTCGCGCGCATGATCGTCGCGGGGGAGGACCCCCGCTTTATCGCGCGGCGCCTCATGATCTCGGCCTCGGAGGACATCGGCATGGCCGACCCGCAGGCCATGGTGATCGCGGAGTCGGTGGCGAGCACCGTCGCGCTCATCGGTATGCCAGAGGGGCAGATTCCGCTCGCGAACGCGACCGTCTATCTCGCGACCGCGCCGAAGTCGAACGCCTCGTACACCGGCATCGGCGCCGCGATCGCCGACGTGAAGGCAGGCAACGCGGGGCGCGTGCCGATGCACCTGCGCGATGCCCACTACCCGGGCGCGAAGCGGCTCGGCCACGGTAAGGGCTACGCGTATCCGCACGATGACCCAATCGGCGTCGTCGAACAGCAATACCTGCCCGACACGCTGCGGGATCGCGTCTACTATTCACCGACCGAGCACGGCTGGGAGCGGGAAATCACGCAGCGGCTCGACAAACTGCGCCGCATCACCCGCGGGGACGCGGGCTAAGCGCGTGCCGTGGTAAGCTAATTCGGTTCATTTGACGCCTCGTCCACAGGGAGAGGCGGAGAGCACTATTTGTCTGCACGCTCACGCGTGTCATGCGAACATCAGAAAGGAAGACTTCGTGTCGAAGAAGTCGCGTACCCGTTCGAAGGTGCGTCTGTCGCGCGCCCTCGGCGTTGCACTTACCCCCAAGGCCGCCCGTCTCATGGAGAAGCGTCCCTACGCTCCCGGTGAGCACGGCCGCACCCGCCGCAAGACCGACAGTGACTACGCTGTCCGCCTGCGCGAGAAGCAGCGTCTGCGCGCCCAGTATGGCCTGCGCGAGAAGCAGCTTCAGATCGTCTTCTCGGAGGCTCGCCGCAGCGCCGGCCTGACCGGTGAGAACCTCGTCGAGCTGCTCGAGCAGCGCCTCGACGCCCTCGTCGTGCGTGCCGGCTTCGCCCGCACCACCGCGCAGGCGCGTCAGCTCGTCGTGCACCGCCACATCCTCGTCGACGGCAAGATCGTCGACCGCCCCTCGTTCCGCGTGCAGCCGGGCCAGACCATCGGCGTCAAGTCGCGCTCGGAAGACCTCGAGATCTTCCAGGTTGCCGCTGCCGGTGGCCACGCCGAGGTGCTCCCGGTCGTGCCGGGTTACCTCGAGGTGCAGCTCGACAAGCTCCAGGCGAAGCTCGTGCGTCGCCCGAAGCGCGAAGAGGTGCCCATCACCTGTGAGGTCCAGCTCGTCGTTGAGTACTACTCGGGCCGCTAAGCGTCCCGAGCGGTCCTCGACCGCCCGCTAGCATAGAGAGCGGATCGCCCACCGGCGATCCGCTCTCGTCATTTCAGGTTCAGGAGAATTTCGCTATGTCAGGTGGTGACATCGCCGGGCTGATCGCTGCGGGCGCGTTCCTGCTACTCGTCGTGCTGCTTGCGGTGCCGATCATCAAGCTCGGTCGAGTGCTCGACGAAGTTCGCCGCGGTGTCGGCGACTCGGTCGACAGCATCACGCCGACGCTGGTTGAGACGCAAGAGACCATGCGTGAGACGAACCGCCAGCTCGCGAAGGTCGACGCGATCACCGAACAGGTGCACGAGACCACCAGTAATGTGAACTCGCTTGTCGCGCTTACCGCCGCCACGGTCGGTGGCCCGCTCATCAAGCTGGCGGGCTTCTCCGCCGCCGCGGCGGCCGGGTTCCGCGCGTTGAAGCCGCAGCGCGGCTCGCGCAAGAAGTAGTCACTTTCCTCCGTCGTCCCTTCAAGGAGCTCATCGCACTATGCGTAACGTCGTTCGTTCCGTCGCTCTCGTCGTCGGAGGCGTCGCCGCTGGCTTCGCCCTTGCCCACTTCATGAACTCGACGCCCCGAGGCCGCGCCGCGTTCGCCGCGGTGAACGAGTTCACCGCCGACTTCACCGAGGCGGTCAAGCAGGGTTACGAGGCCCGCACCGAAGCCATCTACGCCGCCATCGAAGCTAACGAAAAGTAAGAGTCCCGCACAGCCATGCTCACCGCCGAAATCAAGCGCCGCTTCCTCTCCTACTTTGAGGAGCGCGGCCACACCGTCGTCCCCTCCGCCTCGCTCGTCAGCGACGACCCCACGGTCATGTTCACGATCGCCGGCATGGTGCCGTTCATTCCATACATGACCGGCATGGTGCCAGCGCCGTACCCGCGTGCGACGAGCGTGCAGAAGTGCATCCGCACGAACGACATCGAGGAAGTCGGCAAGACGCCGCGCCACGGCACTTTCTTCCAGATGGGTGGCAACTTCTCGTTCGGCGACTACTTCAAGCGCGAGGCGATCGAGTTCGCCTACACGCTCCTCACCAAGCCCCAGTCCGAGGGCGGCTTTGGTTTCAACCACGAAGACCTCTGGGTCACCGTGTACAAGGGCGATGACGAGGCGTACGACGCCTGGCTCGAGCTTTCCGAGATCCCGGCCGACCGCATCCAGCGCCTCGGCGAGGACACGAACTACTGGTCTGCTGGTAAGCCCGGCGGCCCCGCCGGTCCCGACTCGGAGATCTTCTTCGACCGCGGCCCCGCCTACGGCGTCGACGGCGGACCCGCGACCGATGACGACCGCTACGTCGAGATCTGGAACCTCGTGTTCATGCAGTACGAGCGAGGCGCCGACAACGGTGACGGCACGTTCGAGCTGCGCGGCGAGCTGCCGCAGCGCAACATTGACACCGGCATCGGCATCGAGCGCATCGCGTTCCTGCTGCAGGGCGTCGACAACATGTACGAGACCGACCAGGTGCGCCCCGTGCTCGACCGCGCGAGCGAGATGGCCGGCCGAAGCTACGGCGCGAACCACGAGGACGACGTGCGCCTGCGCGTCGTCGCCGACCACGTGCGCTCGTCGCTCATGCTCATCAGCGACGGCGTCCAGCCGAGCAACGAGGGCCGCGGGTACATCCTGCGCCGCCTGCTGCGCCGCGTCGTGCGCAACATGCGCCTCCTTGGCGTTGAGACGGCGACCTTCCCCGAGCTGTTCCCGGTGTCGATGCAAGCCATGCGCGACGCCTACCCCGAGGTCGAGGCCGATTTCGACCGCATCAGCCGCATCGCCTATGGCGAAGAGGTCACGTTCCTGCGCACCCTCGCGCAGGGCAACACGATCTTCGACGAGGCCGTGGCCAAGGCGAGCCAGGCGGGTTCGTCGGTGCTCGACGGAGAAACCGCGTTCAAGCTGCACGACACCTTCGGATTCCCCATCGATCTCACGCTCGAGATGGCCGAGGAGTCGGGCCTGCGCGTGAACCGCGACAAGTTCGACGAGCTGATGCGCGCGCAGGTCGAGCGCGCGAAGGCGGATGCTCGTGCGCGCCGTTCGGCGCTTGCTGACCTCAGCGTCTACAGCGACTTCCGCGCGCTCGGCGAGACCGCGTTTGTTGGCTACGACCAGCTCGAGACCGAGTCCGAGGTGCTCGGCATTATCGTCGACGGCGTGAGCGTCCAGGAGGCCGCGGCCGGCCAGACGGCCGAGCTCATCCTCGGAGAAACGACGCTCTACGCCGAGGCCGGTGGCCAGGACGCCGACCAAGGCTGGCTGCGCTCGCCCTCGGGCGGGTTCACTTCGCGCGTGCTCGACGTGCAGAAGCCCGTGCCGGGCCTCATCGCGCACACCGTTGAGGTGACGCAGGGCACGATCGGGGTCGGCGAGCGCGTCGAGTCCGTCGTCGACGCGGTCTACCGCCGCCAGGCCTCCGAGGCCCACACCGCGACCCACCTCATCCACGCCGCCCTGCGCGACACACTCGGCGGGGATGCGCACCAGACCGGTTCATATAACAAAGCCGGCTACATGCGCCTCGACTTCTCGTGGAACGACGCGCTCTCGATCGAGACGCGTAGCGAGATCGAGGAGATCGCAAACGGCGCCGTGCGCCGCGACTACGAGGTCATCACCCGCGAGATGGCGCTCGACGAGGCGAAGGAGCTCGGCGCCCGCGCCCTCTTCGGCGAGAAGTATGGCGACCGGGTGCGCATGGTCGAGATCGGCGGCGCGTGGTCGCGCGAGCTCTGCGGTGGCACCCACGTCGACACGTCGGCGCAGGTTGGCATCGTCAACCTCATCGGTGAGTCAAGCGTGGGCGCGACGAACCGCCGCGTCGAGGCGCTCGTTGGCCGCAACGCCTTTGCCGAGTTCGCGACCGAGCGCGCGCTCGTCCGCGAACTTTCGAGCGGCCTGCGCGTGCCGCGGGAGCAGGTGACTACCCGCGTCAACGACCTGCTCGCCGACCTTAAGCAGGCGCAGAAACGCATTGCCGAGCTCGAGACGCAGCAGCTGCGCGCGCGCATCCCCGAACTCCTCGCAGGCGGTACCCGAGTGGGCAATGTGACGTTCATCGGCGCGTGGATCGGCGCTGTGGGCAGCGCCGACGACGTGCGCACCCTCGCGCTTGAACTGCGCGAGCGCGCCGGCAGCGAAGCTGTCGTCGTGGCGCTCGTCGGTCAAGCTGGCGAGAAGCCTTCGGTCGTCGTCGCCACGAACCAAGCCGCGCGCGACGCCGGCGCG
>NZ_JACXJG010000005.1:152543-164200 GCF_014904065.1 Gulosibacter sediminis
GATGTCGCCCAGGGCGGCGGCCAAGATGCGTCAAAGCACGAGGACGCGCTCGCCGCGATCCGCGCGGCCCTGCAGGCCAACTAGTGCGCCGCGGCGTTCGCTTCGCCGTCGACGTCGGCAAAGCCCGCATCGGGGTCGCCCGCAGCGACCCCGATGGGCTGCTCGCCGTGCCCGTCGAAACGGTGAAGCGCGACCTCGAGGGTGACACGCACATCCGCCGACTCGTCGAACTCGTCGACGAGTACTCGGTGATGGAGGTCATCGTCGGTCACCCGCTTAACCTGCGCGGCGAGTCGACGCCCTCGACTGAGGATGCGATCGGCGTTGCGCGCGAGCTCGCGGCCGCGATGACAGCACCCGTGCGGCTGCTCGACGAGCGCCTCACGACGGTGTCGGCGGCGAAGCAGTTCCGCGCGAGCGGCAAACAGGCGTCGCGCTCGCGTGACCAAATCGACCAAGCCGCGGCAGTAGTACTGTTGCAAGACGCACTTGAGCGGGAACGCTCGAGCGGAATGCCGCCGGGCGCCGCACTCGACTAATCCGCGAGGAGCCTCGTGACCAACGAAGATCACCAGCAGCCTGCCGATGATCAGCAGCCGATCACGCGACGTGAGGCTCGAGAGCGTGAGCGGGAACGACTCGCGCGTGAGCTGAAGGCGCAGAACACCGGGCCGCTCGACGTCTCGGAGGCTGCGGCATCAGCCCCGGCAGGGTCGCAAACCGAGCCAGCTGGCGCACCGCAGCCCTCGTCAACGCCGCCCTCGCGCGCTGAGGCAGCCGACCACGACCCCGTTGCCGAGATCTTCAGTTCGACGATCGACGAGCGGTCGTCGAAGGGTCGCGGTCGCGGTCGGCGTCGCCGTGGACGCGGTTGGATCGCGATGCTCGTGGCATTGCTCGTGCTCGTCGGCGGCGCGTTCTGGGGTTGGCAGCTCGTCGGCGACCGCATTCTCGGCATGTTTGGCATCCACAATGACGACTTTGAGGGCACCGGCAACGGCACCGAGGTCGACTTCAGCATTCTTGAGGGCGACACCGGCACGACGATCGCGACCCGGCTGCAGGAGAAGGGCGTGATCAAGGAGTCGACCGCGTTCATCCGCGAAGTCACGTCGCAGACCGAAGAGCCGCAGTTCTACCCGGGCACCTACGGGCTCGAGGAGGAAATGAGCGCGGCCTCGGCGCTCGAGGTGCTCACCGACGACACGGCGCGCATCGAAAACACCGTGACGATTCCCGAGGGCACGGTCGCGTCTGACATCTATACCCTCGTCGAGTCGAACGTCGGCATCTCGGTCGACGAGCTCCAAGCCGCGGCGAAAGACCCCCAATCGTTCGGCCTGCCCGACGAGGCCGAGAGCTTGGAGGGGTTCCTATTCCCCGCCACCTACACGTTCGAACCCGGCGTCGACGCGACGACGGTGCTGCAGACGATGGTCGACCGCACCTACCAGTCACTCGACGCGGCCGGCGTGCCCGACGACCAGGTGTGGGACATCATCCGCATGGCCTCACTCGTCGAGAAGGAGGCGCGCATCACCGAGGACTTCTACAAGGTCGCGCGCGTCTTCTACAACCGCCTCGACATCGACATGCCGCTCCAGTCCGACGCGACGGTGACGTATGGCACCGGCGAGTACGACCGGGCCGCGACGACCGACGACGAGCGCAACAATGAGGACAACCCGTACAACACCTACGTGCACACGGGCATGATTCCCGGTCCGATCTCGAACCCGGGCGACACCGCGATCGACGCCGCGATGAACCCGGCCGACGGCCCCTGGCTCTACTTCGTCACCGTCAACCTCGAGACGGGCGAAACGGTGTTCTCGGAGACCTACGAGCAACACCAGCAGGCGGTCAACCAGTGGCTCGCCTGGATGGAAGAGCACCCGGACTACGGATAGCCCGCATGACGAACGAACGCTACCCCGTGGTGCCCGAGGGTTTCAACGATAGCGAGCCACCGCGCGGCATCGGTTCGCAGCGGCTCGCCGTGCTCGGCGACCCCGTCGGCCATTCGCGGTCGCCGCAGCTGCAGCTCGCGGCGTACCGCGCGCTCGGGCGCCGGTGGGAGTATTCCCGGTGGCGCATCCCTGCTGGACAGCTCGCGGCTGCGCTCGACGCGCGCAGCCAGGGCTGGCGCGGTTTCTCGGTGACGGCGCCGCTCAAAGCCGAAGCGCTCGCGTTCGCGAGCGAGGTGAGTGCGGATGCGCGGCGCAGCGGCGCCGTGAACACGCTCGTCTTCGATTCGCTCGAGCCGGGCGCCCCCGCACGGGGCGAGAACACCGACATCCCGGGTATTGTCCGGGCGTTTGGCGAACGCGACCTCGAGCGCATTGAAGGTGTCGCCCACGTGCTCGGCGCGGGGGAGACCGCGGCGAGCGTCGCGATTGCCGCCCAGCGCCTCGGCGCCTCGCGGGTTGAGGTCTACGCGCGTCGCCCCGAGCGGGCGGAGGCCCTCGCCGAGCGCCTCGGCGACGGCGTCACCGGCCGCACGCTCGCGGACTGGGTGCTCGGTGACGACACGGCGTTCGTCGGCGATACCGTGCCTGGGGGCTACGCGCTGGCCAACGACATCGGTGCCGTGCCCGCGGGCGCCGCGCTGCTCTCGGCGGCCTATCACCCTTGGCCAACGCCGCTCGCTGAGCGGTGGCAGGACGCCAGCGCTCCGGTGGTCACCGGCCTCGACATGTTGCTCCACCAAGCGGTACTCCAAGTGCGGCTATTCGGCGGCGACGCGATCGACGAGCCGCTGCCGAACGAGGCCGAGGTCGTCGAGGCAATGCGCGCCGCGCTGTCGTGAGAGAATGGGGGAATGCTTCGTTGGCTGACCGCGGGGGAGTCTCACGGCCCCGAACTGCTCGCTGTTCTTGAGGGACTGCCCGCCGGCGTCCCCATTTCCAAGGCCGAGGTGCAGGCCGACCTCGCGCGCCGCAAACTCGGCTATGGCCGTGGCGGCCGCATGAAGTTTGAGGCCGACGAACTCACGCTCTCGTCGGGCGTGCGGCACGGCGTGACGATCGGGTCGCCCCTTGGCATTCGCATTCAGAACACCGAGTGGCCGAAATGGACCGAGGTCATGAGCCCCGAGCCTGTCGGGCCCGAGGTGTTCGAGACCGGCCGCGGCACGCGCCTCACCCGCCCCCGACCCGGTCACGCCGACCTCGTCGGCATGCAGAAGTACGGCTTCGAGGAGTCGCGTCCCGCCCTCGAGCGCGCGAGCGCCCGCGAGACCGCCGCCCGCGTCGCCCTCGGGGCGGTCGCGAAGAAGTTCCTCGCCGAGCTCGGCATCAGCACCGTCAGCCACACCGTCTCGATCGGCGACGTCGCCCTGCCCGATGACGCACCCCGGCCACTGCCCGACGACGTCGAGCGGCTCGACGGCGACCCGGTGCGCTGCGTCGATGAGGCGACGAGTGCCGCCATGGTGGCGCGCATCGACGAGATTCGCCACACGGGCGACACCATCGGCGGTCTCACCGAGGTGCTCGTCTACGGCCTGCCTCCGGGGCTCGGCTCGTACGTGCACTGGGACCGCCGGCTCGACAGTCGCCTCGCAGGAGCGCTCATGAGCATCCAGGCGATCAAGTCGGTCGAGGTCGGCGACGGCATCGAGACGACCCGCCGCCCGGGCACCGCGGCGCACGACCCGCTCTACGCGGTCGAGGGTGAGATTCGCCGTTCCTCCGACCGCGCCGGCGGTATCGAGGGCGGCATGACGACGGGCGGCGTGCTCCGCGTTCGCGTCGGTATGAAGCCGATCGCGACGGTGCCCCGCGCGCTGCACACCGTCGATGTCGCCACCGGCCAGAACGCCACCGCGCACCACCAGCGTTCTGACGTCACGGCCGTGCCCGCCTCGGGCGTCGTCGCCGAGGCCATGACGGCGCTCGTACTCGCGAACGCCGTCGTCGAGAAGTTCGGCGGCGATTCGCTCGAGGAGGTGCGCCGCAACCTCGGCAGCTACCTCGCGTCGATTCCCGAACACCTGCACACGAACCCCGAACTCGTCGACCCCGACGCGGTCGATGAGGAGGTCGACGAGACGCCGATGGGCGACTCGCGCAGCGAGTGGCGCGTATGAGCCTCGTGTTCATCGGGCCGCCCGCGGCCGGTAAGACCCGGGTCGGCAAGCGGCTCGCGCGCAAGCTCGGGGCCACCTATGCCGACACCGACAAACTCATTGCACGCGAGCACGGCGCGATTGCCCAGTTCATTCCCGAACACGGCGAGCAAGAGTTTCGCCGCATCGAGCGCAACACTGTGCACGCGGCACTCGCGGCCTACGAGGTGGTCTCACTCGGCGGCGGTGCGATCCTCAACGAAGACACCCAGGCGCAGCTTGCAAGCGGCGAACACACCGTCGTACTGCTGATCGCCTCGCCCGAGGCGATCAGCGAGCGCATCAGCGGCAAGACGAACCGGCCGCTGCTCAACGGCATCGACTCGTGGGTTGCGACCTACGAGGCCCGCCGCGAAATCTACGAGCGGCTCGCGCACCTCACGGTCGACACGAGCTTTCGCCCCATGTGGCAGGTCTCGAACGAGGTGCATCGCTACCTCAAGCGCATCGGTTCGCCGCTCATCCGCAATTCCAGCCCCGCACAAGCCGACAACTAGGAGAATTCGTGACCAACGACATCACCACGCTCGAGGTCGAGGGCCCGCACGGGCCCGTGCTCGTGGGGCGAGGACTGATCGCGAATCTTGACCAACACCTGCCGAAATTGCTCGGCGACACGGCTGAGCAGGTATTCATCATCCACCAGCCGTCGCTTGGCGCGATCGCCGAGCAACTGCGGATGCAGCTCACGCCGCACTTTCGACGCGTGCTCATGGCCGAGATTCCGGATGCGGAAGACGCGAAGCGTGCGCAGGTCGCGGAGTGGCTGTGGCAGCTGCTCGGCCAGAGCGACTTCACCCGCACCGACGCGATTATCGGCCTCGGCGGCGGCGCGACNACCGACCTCGCCGGCTGGGTCGCGGCCGCATGGCTGCGCGGCGTGCGCGTTGTGCAGGTGCCCACCACGGTGCTCGGCATGGTCGACGCCTCGATTGGCGGCAAGACCGGCATCAACACGAACGAGGGCAAGAACATGGTGGGCGCGTTCCACCCGCCGGTCGGCGTCGTCGCCGACCTCGACGTGCTCGACCAGCTGCCGCGCAACGAGCTCGTCACCGGCTTTACCGAGGCGGTCAAGGTCGGCTTCATTCACTCGCCCGAGATCCTCGACCTCATCGAGGCCGACCCCGAGCGCGCGACCGACCCGACGAGCGACGAGTTCCGGCGCATCCTCGAGCTGTCGATCCAGTACAAGCTCGAGGTGACCGCGGCCGACCTTCGCGAGAGCGGTGGCCGCGAGATGCTCAACTATGGGCACACGCTCGGACACGCGATCGAGCACACCGAGCGGTACCAGTGGCGCCACGGCGCCGCCGTCGCGATCGGCATGCACTACGCGGCCGAGCTTGCCCGGCTCTCGGGCCGGCTCAGCGACGCGGCAGCCGACCGGCACCTGCGCATCCTCAAGCTGCTCGGCCTGCCGACCGGGTACCCGGCCGACCGCTGGGCGACCCTGCTGTCGGTGATGCACCGCGATAAGAAGGCGCGCGGCAAGCTGTTGCGTTTCGTCGTGCTCGACGACATCGGCCACCCCACGATCATGACCGCGCCCGACGAGAGCCTGCTCTTTGCGGCCTACCAGGAGATCGCCTCCTAACCGCTCGAGGGCGCAACCGCGCGGCGAACGGTCGCGGGTACGGGCGCGCTATGCTAGAGCGTCGAAAATTTGAAAGGAAACTCAGATGGCAACCACCGCTGATATCAAGAACGGGATCGTGCTGATCATCGACGGTCAGCTCTGGCAGGTAATCGAGTTCCAGCACGTCAAGCCCGGCAAGGGTGGCGCCTTCGTGCGCACGAAGCTGAAGAACATCGTCCAGGGCAAGACGGTCGACCGCACGTTCAACGCAGGTTCGAAGATCGAGACCGCGATCGTCGACCGCCGCGACTTCCAGTACCTCTACCAGGACGGCGATGGCTTCGTCTTCATGGACCAGTCCGATTACGACCAGCTCACCGTCCCGTCGACGATCGTCGGCGACGGCGCGAAGTTCCTGCTCGAGCAGCAGGAAGTTCAGATCGCCATGTACCAGGGCGAGCCCCTCTACATCGAGATGCCGGCCTCGGTCGTGCTCGAGATCACCTACACCGAGCCCGGCCTGCAAGGCGACCGTTCGAACGCCGGCACGAAGCCCGCAACCGTCGAGACCGGCGCCGAGATCCAGGTGCCTCTGTTCGTGAACCAGGGCACCCGCGTCAAGGTGGACACCCGCACGGGTGACTACCTGGGCCGCGTGAACGACTAGTGAGCGCCCGCACCAAGGCCCGCAAGCGGGCCATGGACATGCTGTTCGTGGCCGATGTCATGGAGCGCGAGCTGCGCGACGTGCTCGCCGAAGAGCAGGCCAAGGCGCTGCACGAGCCCGAACGCGAGGCCTCGTGGCGCTATGCGCGCGAGATCATCGAGGGCTACCTCGAGCACGAGCACGACATTGACACACGCATTGAGGCGACGGCGAACGGCTGGACCCTCGAGCGCATGCCGAGCGTCGACGCCGCGATCCTGCGCATCGGCGTGTGGGAAATCATCTATAACGGCGAGGTGCCGGCCGAGGTCGCCATCAACGAGGCGATCACGGCGGCGGGGGAGTACTCGACCGACGACTCCTCGCGCTTTATTAGCGGCGTGCTCGGCACGATCGCCGATGGCAACGCCACCGCGTAACCAGCGCATCCCTTCACCGCGCCGTGCACCCGAGTCTGGCTCGGGGCACGGCGCGTTCGCATTCGAGGTAAGATAGACGCCGGTAGATCGTCCTTTAATGAGCCGTCCAGAGAGGCGGAGAAGGGGGTCGAACGTGACGGAACGCGAAGTGCTCCAGTCCGACGACGTCGAACGTGTCCTGAAACGGATTTCACACGAGATTCTCGAAGCCAACGCTGGTGGCGAGGAAGTCATCCTCCTCGGCATCCCCACTCGCGGCGTGCCCCTCGCTCGCCGTCTCGGCGAGTTGATCGCCCGCATCGAGCACCGCGAGGGCTCCGTCGACGAGTTCGTCGGCGAGATCGATATCACCCCGTATCGCGACGACCTGCGCAGCCGGCCCCTCACCGAGTCGCACCCGACGCGCATCCCGCTCAGCGGCATTGACGGCAAGACCGTCGTGCTCGTCGACGACGTGCTGTTCTCGGGCCGTACCGTGCGAGCCGCGCTCGACGCGCTCAGCGACCTCGGCCGCCCGCGGGTGGTGCAGCTTGCGGTGCTCGTCGACCGCGGCCACCGCGAGCTGCCGATTCGGGCCGACTTTGTCGGCCGCAACCTGCCCTCCGCGCGCAGCGAGCGCATCTCGGTCGAGCTGCGCGAAATCGACGGCGCCGACCGCGTCGTCATCACCGATGGGGGTCGCGCGTGAAGCACCTCATCTCGACCCGCGACCTGAGCCGCGACGACGCCCTGCTGCTGCTCGACACCGCCGCCGACATGGCCGCGACCCAGCGTCGAGAGGTGAAGAAGCTGCCTGCCCTGCGCGGGATCACGGTCGTCAACCTGTTCTACGAGGACTCAACGCGCACGCGCATCTCCTTCGAGGCCGCCGAAAAGCGCCTCAGTGCCGACGTCATTAACTTCGCCGCCAAGGGGTCGAGCGTCTCGAAGGGAGAGTCGCTCAAGGACACCGCCCAGACGCTGCACGCGATCGGCGCCGACGCCGTGGTGATTCGCCACCCCTCCTCTGGCGCACCGCAGCTGCTCGCCGACCGTGACTGGATCGACGCGCCCGTGCTGAACGCGGGCGACGGCATGCACGAGCACCCCACCCAGGCGCTCCTCGACGCCTACACGCTCCGCGAGCGCCTGCACGGCGACGCCGCGCGGGGGCACGACCTCGACGGCGTCCACGTCGTCATCGTCGGCGACATCCTGCACTCCCGCGTCGCGCGTTCGAACGTGTGGCTACTCACGACGCTCGGCGCGCGCGTCACGCTCGTCGCGCCGCCGACGCTCCTGCCGTCGGACACCTCGCACTGGCCAGCCGAGGTCAGCTACGACCTCGACGCCGTGCTCGCGACCCGCCCCGACGCGGTGATGCTGCTGCGCATCCAGGGCGAGCGGATGCGCGACGCCTACTTCCCCCACACACGCGAGTACGCTCGGATGTGGGGCCTGAACGCCGCCCGCTTCGAGCGGCTCGGTGGCGACACGCTGATCATGCACCCGGGCCCAATGAACCGTGGCCTCGAGATCTCCTCGGTCGCCGCGGATTCGCCGCAGTCGACCGTGCTCGCGCAGGTCGCAAACGGCGTGAGCGTGCGGATGGCCGCACTGTACCTACTTTGCTCCGGAGCTCGAGAGGCTGGCGACAAATGACCCTTCTGCTGACCGGGGCGCAGCCGTATGGCGAGCAACCGCGCGACCTGCTCATCGTCGACGGTGTGATCCGCGAGGTGGCCGAGCCCGGCACCATCACCGCGCCCGAGGGTGCCGAGACGATCGATCTCCGCGGTCAGGTGCTGCTGCCCGGGCTCGTCGACCTCCACGTGCACCTGCGTGAGCCCGGCTTCGAGTCTTCCGAGACCGTCGCCACGGGCTCCCGCGCCGCCGCGAAGGGCGGCTTNACCACGATCTTTGCGATGGCGAACACCTCACCGGTGCAGGACACCGCGGGCGTCGTTGAGGCGGTCTGGGCCCTCGGCCGAGACGCCGGCCTGGCCGACGTGCGTCCCATCGGCGCGGTCACGGTGAGCCGCGCGGGCGAGCAGCTCGCCGAGCTCGGCTCGATGGCCGACTCGCGTGCCGGCGTGCGCGTGTTCTCTGACGACGGTGACTGCGTGTTTGACCCGCTCATCATGCGGCGCGCGCTCGAGTACGTGCGGGCCTTCGACGGCGTCGTCGCGCAGCACGCCCAGGAGCCGAAGCTCACGGTCGGCGCGCAGATGAACGAAGGCGCCGTTTCGGCCGAGCTTGGCCTCGGCGGCTGGCCCGCCGTCGCCGAATCGTCGATCATCGCGCGTGATGCGCTGCTCGCCGAGCAGACCGGCTCCCGCGTGCACGTCTGCCACGTCTCGACCGAGGCCGCGATCGAGGTAGTGCGCTGGGCGAAGGCCCGCGGCATCGACATCACCGCCGAGGTGACCCCGCACCACCTCATCCTGACCGAGGAGCGCGTGCGCGGCTTCGACGCCCGCTTCAAGGTGAACCCGCCGCTGCGCACCGACGCCGATGTGGTGGCGCTGCGCGCCGCCCTCGCTGACGGCACGATCGACGCCGTCGCGACCGACCACGCCCCGCATCCGCGAGATGCCAAGGAGCGCGAGTGGGACTTCGCCGCGATGGGCATGGTCGGCCTCGAGTCGGCCCTGCGTGTCGTGTACGCGACCATGGTCGAGCCCGGCACCATCACGTGGCAGGACGTCGCGCGCATCATGAGCGAGGCACCGGCTCGCATCGGCCGCGCCGACGACGCCGGCCGCCCCATCGCCGTCGGCGAGCCCGCGAACCTCACCGCCTTCGATCCGTCGGCCGGGGGAGAATTCACCGAGGCTGACCTCGCGGGCAAGTCCACCAACTCGCCGTTCCTTGGCATGCACTTGCCGGGCGCGGTCACCACCACGATCTTCCGCGGCGTCCCCACGCTGCGCGAAGGCAACGTCGTTATTCCGGGGGAGGAGTCCTAATGCCCGGTCCGATCATCGCCACTTCGTGCATCCTTGCGGTCTGCGCCATCATCGTTGGTGCCATGGCCCTCGGCTGGCGACGACGACAGCGAACGCAGACCGCCCTCGGCACTCCGGATGCCCTACCCGAGGGCCTCGGCGAGCCGCGCTTCGCGGTTGACGACGCCCACTACGTCGCGACCTCGACGACGGGCAACGCACTCGACCGCATCGCGGTGCGCCCGCTTGCCTACCGCGGCCGCGCCACCGTCGAGGTGCACTCCGACGGCCTCGCGGTCGGTATCGCCGGCGAGGACGCCTTCTTCATCCCCGTCAACAAGCTTGAGACCGTTGCGGTCGCGCAGGCGACGATCGACCGCGCCGTCGAGCGCGATGGCCTGATCGTCGTGCGCTGGCTGCTCGACCCGGACCACTCGGTCGAGACGTACCTGCGCGTCGTCAACCCCGAGCACCGCGAAAAGCTCATCGCCCGCATCGGCGACCTCATTGAACCCGCACCCACCACCCAGGAGACCGCATGATCACCACCGAACCTGCCGTACTCGTTCTTGAAGACGGCGCCCGTTACGAGGGCCTGGCCTACGGTGCACGGGGCGCACGACTCGGAGAGCTCGTGTTTACGACCGGCATGACCGGCTACCAGGAGACCCTGACCGACCCGAGCTACGCGGGGCAGATCGTCGTGCAGACGGCGCCGCACATCGGCAACACCGGCGTGAACCCCACCGACATGGAATCCGACCGCTACTGGGTCGAGGGCTACGTCGTGCGCGACCCGAGCCGCGTCGTCTCGAACTGGCGCGCGACGGGCGACCTCGAGGACGCGCTCGACGAGCAGGGCATCGTCGGCATCTCCGAGGTCGACACTCGCGCCCTGACGCGTCGCATCCGCAGCGAGGGCGCGATGCGCTCGGGCATCTTCTCGGGCGACGCCTACAACGACTCGCCGGAGGCCCAACTCGAGCAGGTGCGCGCCCAGCCGTCGATGGCCGGCCAGTACCTCTCCGACAAGGTGACGACCGAGGCCGCGTACCTGAGCGAGCACACGAACGACGGCGACGCGCTCGGCAAGGTCGCGCTGCTCGACCTCGGCATCAAGCTCGCCACGATCCGCAACCTCAACACGGCCGGGTTCGACGTGCACGTGCTGCCGGCGAACGTGACGGCCGACGACGTGCGCGCGCTCGGCGTCGACGCGCTCTTCTACTCGAACGGCCCCGGCGACCCCGAGGCGAATCAGCAGCAGGTTGAGCTGCTCGCCGAGCTGCTGCGGGATGGCCTGCCCTTCATGGGTATCTGCTTCGGCAACCAGCTGCTCGGGCGCGCGCTCGGCTTCGGCACCTACAAGCTGCCGTTCGGCCACCGCGGCATCAACCAGCCCGTGCTCGACACCGAGACCGGCCGCGTCGAGATCACGGCGCAGAACCACGGCTTCGCGGTCGACATCCCGATTGGTGAGCCCGTCGAATCGCCCGCCGGCTTCGGCCGCGTCGAGGTGAGCCACATTGGCCTCAACGACCAGGTGGTCGAGGGCCTGCGCTGCCTCGACATCCCCGCCTTCTCGGTGCAGTTCCACCCCGAGGCCGCGAGCGGTCCGCACGACGCGGCCGCCCTCTTCCTCCGCTTCCGAGACCTCGTGCTCGGCAACACGACCCCCGCGACGAACAACTAGGAGCCGACGAATACATGCCAAAGCGCACCGACATTAATAGCGTCCTTGTCATCGGTTCCGGCCCGATCGTCATCGGCATCGCGGCGGAGTTCGACTACTCCGGCACCCAGGCGTGCCGCGTGCTGCGCGAGGACGGCATCCGCGTCATCCTCGTGAACTCGAACCCGGCGACGATCATGACCGACCCGGACTTCGCCGACGCGACGTACATCGAGCCGATCACCCCCGAGGCGATCGAGAAGA
>NZ_JACXJG010000005.1:164324-262428 GCF_014904065.1 Gulosibacter sediminis
GAACGCGGCCATGGAGCTCGACGAGCTCGGCATCCTCGCGAAGCACGGCGTCGAGCTCATCGGTGCGAAGGTCGACGCGATCCGTCGCGGTGAAGACCGCCAGGTGTTCAAGGAGCTTGTCGTCGAGGCGGGCGCCGACGTCGCGCGTTCGCACATCGCGCACACCATCGACGAGGCGAAGGTGGCCGCGGCCGACCTCGGCTACCCGCTCGTGGTGCGCCCCTCGTTCACGATGGGTGGCCTCGGCTCGGGCTTCGCCCACACCGAGGAGGAGCTCGTGCGCATCGTCGGCGAGGGCCTGCTCGCATCGCCGACCACCGAGGTGCTGCTCGAGGAGTCGATCCTCGGGTGGAAGGAGTATGAGCTTGAGCTCATGCGCGACAACTTCGACAACACCGTCGTCATTTGCTCGATCGAGAACTTCGACCCGGTGGGTGTGCACACGGGCGACTCGATCACCGTCGCGCCCGCGCTGACGCTCACCGACGTCGAGTTCCAGAACCTCCGCGATATCGGCATCGACATCATCCGCCGCGTCGGCGTCGACACCGGTGGCTGCAACATCCAGTTCGCCATCGACCCGGCCACCGGTCGCATCATCGTCATCGAGATGAACCCGCGCGTCTCGCGCTCGTCGGCGCTCGCCTCGAAGGCGACCGGATTCCCGATCGCGAAGATCGCCGCGAAGCTCGCGATCGGCTACCGCCTCGACGAGATTCCGAACGACATCACCCGCGTCACGCCGGCGAGCTTCGAGCCCACGCTCGACTACGTCGTCGTCAAGGTGCCGCGCTTTAACTTCGAGAAGTTCCCGGCCGCCGACCCGCTGCTCACGACGACCATGAAGTCAGTCGGCGAGGCCATGGCGATCGGCCGCAACTTCACGACGGCGCTGCAAAAGGCGCTGCGCTCGCTCGAGAAGCGCGACTCGTCGTTCACCTGGGGCGACGATCCGCGCAGCATCGACGAGCTGCTCGAGAGCATCGCGATTCCGACTGACGGCCGCATCGTCGACGTGCAGATCGCCCTCGCGAAGGGCGCGACGCCTGAGCAGGTCTTCGAGGCGACGAAGATCGACCCCTGGTTCATCGACCAGATCGCGCTCATCAACGAGGTCGCCGACCACGTGCGGCAGGCCGAGGGCCTGGATGCGCCGACACTGCGGCTCGCGAAGCGTCACGGCTTTTCGGATGCCCAGCTTGCGCAGCTTCGCGGGCTCGGCGAGGGTGAGGTGCGCGCCATCCGCCGCAACGCCGGCGTCGTGCCTGTCTACAAGACGGTCGACACTTGCGCGGGTGAGTTCCCGGCCTTCACGCCGTACCACTACTCGAGCTACGACAGCGAGACCGAGGTGACCTCGAGCGACCGCAAGAAGATCATTATCTTGGGCTCGGGGCCGAACCGCATCGGGCAAGGCATCGAGTTCGACTACTCGTGCGTGCACGCGAGCTTCGCGCTCTCGGATGCCGGGTACGAGACCATCATGGTGAACTGCAACCCCGAAACGGTCTCGACCGACTACGACACCTCCGACCGCCTGTACTTCGAGCCGCTAACGCTCGAGGACGTGCTTGAGATCGTCGACGCAGAGCGGGCGAGCGGCGAGCTGCTCGGCGTGATAGTGCAGCTCGGCGGCCAGACGGCCCTNTGGCCTCGCGAAGGGCCTTGAGGCCGCGGGCGTGCCGATCCTTGGCACCGACCCCGCCGCGATCGACCTCGCGGAGGAGCGCGGGCTATTTTCTGAGATCCTCGACAACGCGGGGCTCGCGGCGCCCGCGAACGGCACCGCCGTCGACGCCGCCACCGCCCACGAGGTCGCCGAGTCGATCGGCTACCCCGTGTTGCTTCGCCCGAGCTTCGTACTCGGCGGTCGCGGCATGGAGATCATCTACGACTCGGCGCAGCTCAACGACTACTTCGTGCGCACCGCGAACCAGGTCATCATCTCGAAGTCGCACCCGCTGCTCGTCGACCGCTTCCTCGACGACGCCACCGAGATCGACGTCGACGCGATCTACGACGGCACCGAGCTCTACATCGGCGGCATCATGGAGCACATCGAAGAGGCCGGTATCCACTCGGGCGACTCGGCCTGCACG
Source organism: Gulosibacter sediminis (assembly GCF_014904065.1). Taxonomy (GTDB): domain Bacteria; phylum Actinomycetota; class Actinomycetes; order Actinomycetales; family Microbacteriaceae; genus Gulosibacter; species Gulosibacter sediminis. Next base: position 166,424 of record NZ_JACXJG010000005.1, read on the forward strand.
CTTCCCGCGATCACGCTCTCGAACCGCGTGCTCGAGGAGGTCCGCGACGCCACGCTGAAGATCGCCGAGGGCATCGGCGTCAAGGGCCTGCTCAACGTGCAGTTCGCGATTAGCGCCGGCCGACTGTACGTCATCGAGGCGAACCCGCGTGCATCGCGCACCGTGCCGTTCGTGTCGAAGGCGCTCGGTGTGCAGCTCGCGAAGGCGGCAAGCCGGGTCATGGTCGGCGACTCGATCTCGCAGCTGCGCACCGAGGGCATGCTCGCGGCCGAGGGCGATGGCACCATCCAGCCGATGGATGCGCCGGTCGCGGTCAAGGAGGCCGTGCTGCCGTTCAAGCGCTTCCGCACCCGTGACGGCAGCATCGTCGACGCGCTGCTCTCGCCCGAGATGCGCTCGACGGGCGAGGTCATGGGCATCGACAACGACTTCCCCCGCGCCTTTGCGAAGAGCCAGATCGCGGCCTATGGCGGACTTCCCGAGTCGGGCAAGCTGTTTGTGTCGGTGAACGACCGCGACAAGCGGTCCATCGTCGCGCCGATCATGCGGCTTGTCGATCTCGGCTACGAGCTCTACGCCACCGAGGGCACCGCCCGGGTGTTGGCGCGCCACGGCGTCCATGCCGAACTCGTCGGCAAATTCACCGCCGACGAGCACTCGACGATGCCGACGGAGCGCCCGAACATCGTTGACATGATTCACGCTGGCGAGATCGATATGGTCATCAACACGCCCTCGGGGGGAGCCTCCCGGGGCGACGGCTACGAGATCCGGACCGCCGCAGTCTCGGCCGACCTCCCCATCTTCACCACGATGTCGGAGCTGCAAGCCGCGGTCGCGAGCTTCCAGGCGCTGCGTGATGGCTACGACGTGACCCCGCTGCAGGACTACAACGCACGTAGGAAGGCAATCTCATGAGCGACACCACCCAGCCGGCCGTACCGGCATCGACCGGCCCTTCGTTCGGTGAGCGCCTCGCCGACACGATGGACCGCTACGGTCGGCTCTGCGTCGGCATCGACCCGCACACGCACCTGCTGCAGAAGTGGGACCTGCCCGTGAGCGCGGTCGGCGCGCACGAGTTTGGCCTGCGCATCATCGAGAAGCTCGCGGGCCGGGTCGGCATCGTCAAACCGCAGGTAGCGTTCTACGAGCGCTTCGGCGCGAGCGGGTACCGCGTGCTCGAGGATGTCTTCGAGGCGGCACGCCAGGCCGGGCTGATCGTGATCGCCGATGTGAAGCGCGGCGATGTGGGTACGACCCTCGAGGCTTACTCGGAGGCGTGGCTGACCCCTGGCATGCCCCTCGAGGCCGACGCCATGACGATCAACCCGTACCAGGGCTTCGACACTTTCCGGAAGCCGCTCGAGATGACCGAGCAGTACGGCAAAGGTGTGTTCGTGCTCGCCGCCACGTCGAACCCCGAGTCGGCGTCGGTGCAGACCGCTCGCCGCGTACGCGGCTCGCAGGAGGGCCGCTCGGTCGCCGGCGGCATCGCCGCGCGCGCGGCGCTCTGGAACCGCGAGCACTCGGTGGGGCGCGCGAAGGGCTCGGTCGGTGTCGTCCTTGGCGCCACCGTCGACATGCAGCTGCTCGATATCGATGTCGACGACCTGGCGACCGAACCCGACACCCCGATCCTCGCGCCGGGCTTCGGCGCGCAGGGTGCGGCGTTCGAGGACGTCACGAAGATTTTCGGGAAATCGGCCAAGAATGTCATAGTTACTTCATCGCGCTCGATGCTCGACGGCGGCCTCGCCGGCCTGGACGACGCGATCACCTCGAAACTCGACACCCTGAAGAACGCCTTCGCCGTATGACTTTGACCCCGCCTCCCGTTGACCGCTCCGCCGCCTCAAAAGCGGCGGTCGCCGCCCGGCGCGCCCGGGCCGAGGTGAAGAACCGCATCTCGTCGGGCGCCGCTCGACCCATCGACGTGCTCGACGCCGCGGGCGATCGGGAGCATCCGGCCTCGACGCTGCGCATCACGCAGTTCCTGCGGTCGATTCCGCACATCGGCGTCACGAAGACCGAACGCATCCTCGCTGAGCTGCAGATCGCACCCGTCAAGCGCCTCGGCGGTCTCGGTCGCAATCAGCGCGAGCGGCTGCGCGCCTGGCTCGGGGAATGGGAACACGCGAGCGGTGCGACGCCCCGGGTCGTCGTGCTCGCCGGGCCGACGGCGGTGGGCAAAGGCACGGTGTCGCGATACATTCGCGAGCACTACCCCGACGTGCACATCTCGGTCTCGGCGACGACCCGCAGCCCTCGTCCCGGTGAGGTCGAGGGGCGGGACTACTACTTCGTGGACGACGCCGAGTTTGACCGCATGGTCGAGTCGGGCGAGATGCTCGAATACGCGACCGTGCACAACTCGTATCGCTACGGCACGCCGGCCGCGCCGATCCGCCGCGAGCTCGCGGCCGCGCATCCGGTCTTGCTGGAAATTGACCTTCAGGGCGCGCGACAGGTGAAAGCTGCGATGCCAGAGGCTAGACTGGTGTTTTTGTTGCCCCCGTCATGGGATGAGTTGGTTCGCCGACTCATCGGACGCGGCACGGAAACGCCCGAGGAGCAGCAGCGCCGGCTCGAGACCGCGAAGGTGGAACTGGCCGCGCAGCACGAGTTTGACGCCCGAGTCGTCAACGAAACCGTTCCGAGGGCCGCCGGCGAAGTCGTCCGCCTCATGGGATTCGACGTTCCCCGAGACGACGCAAGCTGACGCACGAAGCCGACTGAATACAAGGAAGCACCATGATTGACAAGCCCAAGGGCATCATCGACCCGCCGCTCGACGACCTGCTCGAGCGCGTCGACAACAAGTACCAGCTCGTGATCTTCGCCTCGAAGCGCGCTCGACAGATCAACGACTACTACACCGACCTGCAGGACGGTGCGATCTACGACAACGTCGGCCCGCTCGTCGACTCGGCCGTGGACGACAAACCCCTGTCGATCGCCCTGCGCGAGATCAACCAGAACAAGCTCGTCATGCGCGAGCCCCAGGCAGCGCCCGAGATTGTTCTGCCCGGTGACGACGACATCATCGATTTCGGTGACGACGACGTCACCCCCGCCGAGTCCGAATAGCCTCAGGCGCACCGCGACGATGACGACAGCGAACGAGCACGCGGCCGCCAGCTGGCGCATCGTCGTTGGTGTTTCGGGTGGTATTGCCGCCTACAAGGCCGTCTCGGTCATTCGGCAGCTCGTGCTGCTCGGCCACCACGTCGAGGTGATCGCCACGCCCTCGGCCCTCGAGTTCGTCGGTGCGCCGACGTTCGAGGCGATCAGCCGCAACCCGCTGCGCCGCGACGTGTTCGAAAACGTCCATGCGGTGCAGCATGTCGCGGTCGGCCAGCACGCCGACGTCGTCGCGGTCTTGCCCGCGACGGCGAACACGCTTGCGCGGATGGCCGCCGGGCTCGCCGACGACCTGCTCACCAACACGATTCTCGCGACCGGTGCCCCGGTCGTGGTAGCGCCCGCGATGCACACCGAGATGTGGCAGCACCCCGCGACCCAGGCGAACGTCCACCGGCTCGACGAGCGCGGGGTCACCATCGTTGGCCCCGAGTCCGGGCGCCTCACCGGCACCGACGAGGGCCCTGGCCGGCTCGCCGATCCCGACGACATCGTCGCGGCGATCCTCGCCGCCGCTCGCACCGCCGAGCGCGAGCGGGCCGCGGCCGCGCAGGGTCGCGACCTGGCGGGCATCCGGATGCTCGTGACCGCCGGCGGCACCCGCGAGGCGATCGACCCAGTGCGGTATCTGGGCAACCGTTCCTCGGGCAAGCAGGGCGTCGCCCTCGCCGCCCGGGCGGCGGCGAGGGGTGCCGAGGTGACTCTCATCGCCGCGAACGTCGAGGTCGCCACCCCCGACGACGTACAGCTCGTGCGTGTCTCGAGCGCCGAGCAGCTCGCCGCGGCCGCGACCGAGCTCGCGCCGAAACAGGACGTCATCATCATGGCCGCGGCAGTCGCCGACTTCCGGCCCGATCGCGTCTCGAATGACAAGATCAAGAAGGAGTCGACGGGCGACACCCTGACGCTCACCTTCACGAAGAACCCCGACATTCTGCGCAACCTCGTCGAGGTGCGACCCGAAGGTCAGCTCATCGTTGGCTTCGCGGCCGAGACCGAGGCCGACGACGCGGCCCGGCTCGAACTCGCGCGCGCCAAGGTGAAGCGCAAGGGCAGCGATCTGCTCGTGCTCAACCGAGTCGGCTGGGATCACACCTTCGGCCGCGAGGAGACCGAGATTCAGGTGCTCAACCTCGCCGGCGACGTGCTCGCTGAGGACGTCGGCGACAAGCTGTCGGTGGCCAACACTATCCTTGACGTCGTCGTGGCCGAACGCGGCGACGACACCGCGAACTAGCGTTCGCACTTCACACAAGTCCTCCCACGCGGCGCCCGGCGCCGCGCACTCCTAGGGAAAGTGAGCCAATCATGTCAAATCTCCGACTCTTCACCTCCGAATCGGTCACCGAGGGGCACCCCGACAAGATCTGCGACCAGATCTCCGATCGCATCCTCGACAACCTCCTCGCCCAAGACCCCTCGGCGCGCGTCGCCGTCGAGACCCTGGTGACAACCGGCCAGGTGCACGTAGCGGGCGAGGTGCGCACCTCGGGCTACGCGGACATCGCGGGCATCGTGCGCAAGACCATCACCGAAATCGGCTTCACCTCGAGCGACTACGGCTTCGACGGCAACCTCTGCGGCGTCTCGGTGTCGATCGGCGAGCAGTCGCTCGAGATCTCGAGCGGCGTCGAGCAGTCGCTCGAGCATCGCGAGGGGTCAAGCGACGACGAGATCTCGAAGCTCGGCGCAGGCGACCAGGGCATCATGTTCGGCTACGCCAGCAACGAGACGCCCGACATGCTCCCGCTGCCGATTTGGCTTGCGCACCGCCTCGCCGAGCGCCTCACCGAGGTGCGCAAGAACGGCGTGCTCGGCCACCTTCGTCCCGACGGCAAGACGCAGGTGACCATCGGCTATGACGACGAACACCAGCCCCGCAGCGTCGAGACGATCGTCATTTCGACCCAGCACGACGCCGACGTCACCCTCGAGCAGCTCAAGAACGACGTCGTGCGCGAGGTCGTCACGCCCGTACTCGCCCGAGTGAGCGAACTCGATACGTCGGGCCTGCGCATCCTCATTAACCCGGCCGGCAACTTCGTGCTCGGTGGCCCCGCGGCCGACGCGGGCCTCACAGGTCGCAAGATCATCGTCGACACCTACGGCGGCATGGCCCGCCACGGTGGTGGCGCGTTCAGTGGCAAGGACCCATCGAAGGTCGACCGCTCTGCCGCGTACGCCATGCGCTGGGTCGCGAAGAACATCGTCGCGGCGGGCCTCGCCGACCGCGCCGAGCTCCAGGTCGCCTACGCCATCGGCACGGCCGAGCCGGTGGGCCTGTACTGCGAGACCTTCGGCACCGAAAAGGTCTCGAACGAGACGATCCTCGCGGCCGTGCGCCAGGTGTTCGACCTCCGCCCCGCCGCGATCATCCGTGACCTCGAGCTGCACCGCCCGATCTACTCGAAGACGGCCGCTTACGGTCACTTCGGTCGCGATTTGCCCGAGTTTACGTGGGAGCACACCGACCGAGCCGAGGCGCTGCGCGAGGCCGCCGGCCTCGAATGACCCACGCCGTCGCTCGAGTCGTACTCGAGTCGCCGCTGCCACAGCTCGACCGGGTCTTTGAGTATGAGATTCCGGTCGAGTTGCGTGGTCAACTCCGCGAGGGGATGCGCGTCAAGGTGCCGCTGCGCAGTGGCGGTCGCGTCGTGGGCGGCTACGTCGTCGAGTTGACCGACGACCCCGAGTACACGGGACGACTCGCGAAGGTCGAGCAGCTCGTATCGGGGGCGCGGGTGCTGCCGCCCGAGCTCGCCCGCCTTGCGCGGGCCGTGGCCGATCGCCAGGCCGGCACGATGTCCGACGTGCTGCGCCTCGCGATCCCGGCCCGCTCGGCGCGGCTCGAGGGTCGCTGGCTCGACGACGAAACGGGGGAGCGAGCCGGCCGCGCCGCCGCAGCCGCACCGGTGCTTAGCTCGCACACCTCGCTCGAAGCCAGCTACGGCCCCGAACTCCTTGACGCGCTGCGCGGCGACACGCCGGTGCGGTGGTCGCTGCGCGTCCCCGTCGGGGTCGCTGGCGCTACTCCGCGCGCGCTGCGCACGCTCGTCGAGATGGCCGCCGAACTTGTCGCGATGAGCCGTTCGGCCATCGTGCTCGTGCCGGACTACCGCGACCTCGATCTCGCGATCGCTGCGGCCGAGGAGGTGCTGCCGACGGCGTCGGTGCGCCGCTTCGACTCACGACTCAAGCCGATGCCGCGCTACGAACAATTTCTGCGGGCGCTTGAGCCGGTACCCCAGCTCGTGGTTGGCACCCGGGCGGCGGTCTACGCGCCCGCGCATCGGCTCGGCGGCATCCTCATGTGGGACGACGATGATGAATCGTTCCGCGAGCCGCACGCGCCGTACGCACACGCGCGCGAGGTGGCGCTCATGCGTGCGCAACAGCAGAACTGCGCCGTGATTCTTGCGGGCCATGCGCCCTCGCTCGAGGCGGCGCGGCTGCTCTCGACCGGCTGGCTGCACGAAGTCCGGCCGCTGCGGCCCCAGCGGCCGAAGGTCATCCCGGCTGCCGCGACGCTCGGTGACGAGTCGGCGCAGCGCGAGGCGCGCATCCCCTCGTCGGCCTGGCGCGCCGCGCGCGAGGGACTCGACCGTGGCCCGGTGCTCGTGCAAGTCGGGCGGGCCGGATATCGCCCGTATCTCGCGTGCGCGAGCTGCCGCACGCCGGCCTCGTGCTCATTCTGCGGCGGTCGGCTACAGCAGCACGGCCCTGGCGGCGTGCCCTCGTGCGCCGTCTGCGGTCGGCCACATGCCGATTGGACGTGCCGCGAGTGCGGCGAGGCGAAGCTGCGCTCCGGCGGCATCGGCCACCAGCGCACGGCCGAGGAGCTCGGCCGTGCGTTTCCTGGCGCGCGCATCGTGCTGGCCGATGGCGAGGAGCGCCTCGTCGCCGTCGACGCGACGCCGCAGCTCGTCGTGGCCACCCGCGGCGCCGAGCCGGTGCCCGAGGGTGGCTATCGGGCGGTGCTGCTGCTTGACGTCGAGGGCGCCCTCGCGCGCGAGTCGCTCGGCGCTACGGAGGCGGCGATGCGCGCCTGGTCGAACGCGGCGGCCCTCGTCGCCGACGACGGCGCCGTGATTCTCGCGGGGCAGCCGTCGCCTCCGCTCATCGCCCTGCGCGATTGGCAGCAGACCAAGTGGGCGAGTGCCGAGCTGGCCGAGCGGCGCGAACTCCACTTCCCGCCCGCTGTGCGGGTCGGGGTGATCACCGGTAACGAACTCGAGGTCGACACCGCGGTGCGGCGACTCACCGACCTCGACGCGGTCGAAGTGCAGGTGCTCGGTCCGGTGCCAGACCCCGAACAGCACGACCGGGCGCGGGCCGTGATTCGCTTCAGCTATCGCGACGGTGTCACGGTCGCGGCCGCGTTGAAGTCCGAGCTCATTGCCCAGGCATCGGCGAGTCGACGTCGCGCGGGCGGGCGGGGAACGCCGTCATCGACGCTGCGCGTTCAGCTCGACGCACCCGACGTGTTCTAGTCAGTAGCATCGTTTCAGGAGGATCCATGCGAATCGCATTTGCCGGAACACCGCAGGCCGCGGTGCCGACGCTCGAGGCGCTCGTCGCCGCCGGGCACGACGTCGTCGCGGTGCTGACGCGCGAGGATGCGCCCGTCGGCCGCAAGCGCGTGCTCACGCCGTCGCCGGTCGCCGCGCGGGCCGAGGAACTCGGGCTGCACGTGGTACGCGCGAACCGGGTGACCGACGAGGCCACCGCCGAGCTGCTGGACCGTGGCTTCGACCTCGGTGTGGTCGTGGCCTACGGCGGCATTCTGCGCAGCCCGCTGCTCGACACGCCCCGCCACGGGTGGATCAATCTGCACTTTTCGCAGCTGCCTCGCTGGCGCGGTGCCGCGCCCGTGCAGCGGGCGATCATGGCCGGCGACGCGGCGAGCGGTATCGCGGTGTTCCAGCTCGAGGCGGGCCTCGACACGGGGCCGACCTTCGTGAACCGATCGGTTGATATCGGCACGCACGAAACCGCCGGCGAGCTCCTCGAGCGGCTCGCCGAGCTCGGCGCGCCCGACGTCGTGACGACGGTCGCCGAGATCGAGGCAGGGACCGCCGAGGCGACGCCCCAGACCGGGCACGCGACCACCGCGGCCAAGCTCACGGTGCGCGACGGGCTTGTCGACTGGCACGGCAGCGCGGCCGAAATCGACGCGCTCGTGCGGGGCGTGACGCCCGAGCCGGGCGCCGCCAGCGAGCGCGACGGTCAGCGGTTCAAACTGCTGCGCGGCGCCGTGGCCGAGACCACGCACGCGGCCGGCTCGCCCGGCGACGTGAGCGAGCGCGAGGGCCGCATCTTGGTGGCGACCGGCGAGGGCAGCTACGAACTGCTCGAGGTGCAGCCCGCCGGCAAGAAGCCGATGTCGGCCGCCGATTGGTGGCGGGGCCAGCGCGGCGCCGCGGTGCGCCTCGGATGAGCCGCTCGCGGACCCCGCGCGAGGTCGCGCTTGACGTGCTCATCGCGGTGATCGAGGACGATGCCTACGCCAACCTGCTGCTGCCGAAGCGGCTCGAATCGGCCGATCTCCACGGCACCGATGCCGCGTTTGCGACCCAGCTGACGCACGGCACGCTGCGCGCGCTCGGCTTCTACGACTGGATCATCGCCGAGGTCTCGGGCCGGCCGCTACGCAAGATTGACGCCGTCGCGCTTGCCTCGCTCCGGCTCGGCGCACACCAGTTGCTTGACACCCGCGTCGCGGCCCACGCCGCCGTCAATGAGACCGTGAACATCGTGCGACGGCGGGCGGGCCGTGGGCCCGCGGGCTTCGTCAACGCGATTTTGCGGGGCATCGCGCGCCGAGACCGCGGCGAATGGCTCGCGCAAATCGAGACGAAGGTTTCGGATGCGCGGGAGCGGCTCGCGATCACGCACGCGCACCCGCGTTGGATTGTCGACGCGTTTGCGGCGGCGCTCAAACGGGAGGACCGCGCTGGGGAACTCGTCGCGCTCCTCGAGGCCGACAACGTGGCGCCGCACGTGCAACTGGCTGCCCTTCCCGGTCGAGCCGGCAGGGATGAGCTCGCGAGCGAGTCCGCGCGACTCCGAGCGCAGCCCGCGGCGCCGACCGCGCTCGAACTCGAGTCGGGTGACCCCGCCAAGCTCGAGGCCGTGCAAGCGCACCGGGCGCGAGTGCAGGACGCCGGCTCGCAGCTCGTCGCGCTCGCGCTGACCCGAGCCGAAGCGCTGCGGCCGGGGGAGCGACTCCTCGATCTTTGCGCCGGGCCCGGCGGTAAGTCGGCGCTCGTCGCGGCAGAGACCCTCGTCGCCGGCGCCGAGTTCACGGCGAACGAGGTGACGCCCTCGCGCGCCGGTCTCGTGCGACAGGCGCTCGAGCCGCTCGGGGAATTCGAGGTGAACGAACTCGACGGTCGTGAATTTGCCGAGCGAGCCGGCCGCTTCGACCGCATCCTCGTCGACGCACCGTGCACGGGCCTCGGCGCTCTGCGGCGTCGGCCCGAGGCGCGCTGGCGCAAGTCCGAGCAGGATGTTCGCGAACTCGCGGTGCTGCAGCGCGAACTGCTCGACGCGGCGCTGCGGGCGACCGCGCCGGGAGGACTCGTCGCGTACGTGACCTGCTCACCGCATCCGGCAGAGACGACCGAGGTGGTCGAACGCGCCGTCGCCGCTGGCGCCGCATCTCCCCTCGACACTCGAGCGATTTGCGGTGAGCTCGCGCCCGATCTCGACCTTGCCGAGATCCGCGTTGGCACCGGCACCGCGGTGCAACTGTGGCCACATCGCCACGGCACCGACGCGATGTTCCTCGCGCTGCTGCGCACCCCGAACGAAGAGGAGCCCCCTCGTGGCTGACGTCCGCATTAACCCGTCGATCCTCGCCGCCGACTTCGCGAACTTCGCTGGCGAGCTCGACCGCATCCGCACTGCCGATGCGGCTCACGTCGACATCATGGACAACCATTTCGTGCCGAACCTCACGTTCGGCCAGCCGATGGTGGAGCGCCTGCAGCAGATCTCGCCGATTCCGCTCGACCTCCATCTCATGATCCAAGATCCAGACCGCTGGGCGCCGCAGTTTGCCGAGCTCGGCGTCTTCTCGGTGACATTCCACCTCGAGGCCGCGACCGCGCCCGTGACCCTTGCCCGCGCGATCCGCGATCGCGGCGCACGGGTGGGGGTGGCGCTGCGACCCGGCACACCGCTCGCTCAGATCGAGGAGCTGCTCGAGCACTTCGACCAGCTGCTGATCATGACGGTCGAGCCGGGCTTCGGCGGGCAGTCGTTCATGGCCGAGACGATGCCGAAGCTTCGGCAGGCGCGCGAGTGGGCCCGCGCGCACGACGCCGAACTCTGGTTGCAGGTCGACGGCGGCATCTCGGCCGACACCATCGAGATTGCCGCCGCGGCCGGAGCCGACACGTTCGTGGCGGGCTCGGCAGTATTCCGAGGCGAGCCGGCGGACGAAATCGCCCGCCTGCGCGAGCTCGCGAGCGCGCACGTGCACGCTGCTGACACCGCAACCCACTAGGGTGGAGCCGTGAAGAGCTTTGAAGATCTGTTTGCCGAATTGAGCGAAAAAGCCGCCACGCGCCCCGAGGATTCGGGTACGGTCGCGGAGCTGGATCGCGGGGTCCATTTCATCGGCAAGAAGCTCGTCGAAGAGGCTGCCGAGACGTGGATGGCAGCCGAATACGAATCCGACGCCGAGTGCCAGGCAGAGATGTCCCAGCTCATCTACCACCTGCAGGTGATGATGCTCGTCAAGGGTTACTCGCTCGAAGACATTTACCAGCACCTCTAGGAGACCCCCACACATGCTTCGCATTGCTGTGCCCAACAAGGGCATGCTCGCGGCGACCGCCAACGAGATGCTCATCGAGGCGGGCTACCGTGGCCGCCGCGGCGACCGCGAACTCGTCGCGTTCGACCCCGTCAACGAGGTCGAGTTCTTCTACATTCGCCCGCGCGACATCGCGACCTATGTCGGCGAGGGCGTGCTCGACGCCGGCATCACCGGCCGCGACCTGCTGCTCGACTCCGAATCGAAGGCGAGCGAAATTCGCGCGCTTGACTTTGGTGGCTCGACCTTCCGCTTTGCCGCGAAGCCCGGCGAGTTCTCGGAGCTCGCCGACCTCAACGGCAAACGGGTCGCTACCAGCTTTGTCGGCCTGCTCGGCGCCTACTTCGCTAAGCACGGAGTTGACGCCGAACTCGTGAAGCTCGACGGCGCCGTCGAATCGTCGATTCAGCTCGGCGTCGCCGACGCGGTCGCCGACGTCGTCTCGACCGGCACGACGCTGCGCCAGGCCGGGCTCGAGATCTTCGGCCCCGTCATTCTTGAGTCGACCGCAGTGCTCATCTCGAGGCCAGCCAAGGTCGAGCACACGCGCACGCTGCTCAAGCGCCTCGAAGGTGTGCTCGTCGCGCGACGCTACTCGATCATGGACTACGACATCCCCGCCGAGAAGCTGCAGGCCGCCATGGCGATCACGCCGGGCTTCCAGTCGCCGACCGTCTCGCCGCTGCACGACGAGACGTGGTTTGCCGTGCGCTCGCTCGTGCCGAACCGCGAGCTCAACCAGGTGATGGACCAGCTCTCCGACGTCGGCGCCCGCGCGATCCTCGTGACCGCGCTCCAGGCCGCACGGATGTAACCATGACGAGCTCCACCACCGACTCGCTCGCGGTTCGGGTCATCCCGTGCCTCGATGTGGCCGACGGCCGCGTCGTCAAGGGCGTCAATTTCCTCAACCTCCGCGACGCCGGCGACCCCGTCGAACTCGCGATCGCGTACGCGCAACAGGGCGCCGACGAGATTACCTTCCTCGACGTCACCGCGACGAACGAGAACCGGGCTACCACGTTTGACCTCGTCACCCGCACGGCCGAGAACATCTTTATTCCCCTCACCGTTGGCGGAGGGGTGCGCAGCGTCGAGAATGTCACGCAGCTGCTCGCGTCGGGCGCCGACAAGGTCGGCGTGAACTCGGCGGCGATCGCGCGGCCGAGCCTGATCGACGAGATCGCGGCGAAGTTCGGGGCGCAGGTGCTCGTGCTCTCGCTCGATATTCGCCGCAGCGACTCGACCGAGTCGGGGTTCGTCGTTACGACCCACGGAGGCCGCACCGACACCGGCATCGACGCGCTCGGTTGGGCGCGCGAGGCCAGCGAGCGCGGCGCCGGCGAACTCCTCGTCAACTCGATGGACGCCGACGGCACGAAGGCGGGCTTCGATCTTGAGCTGATCGAGCGGATGCGCGAGCTCGCNACCGTGCCCGTCATCGCCTCGGGCGGTGCGGGCAGGGTCGACGACTTCGCGCCCGCGGTCGCTGCCGGCGCCGATGCGGTGCTCGCGGCAAGCGTCTTCCACTACGGCGAGATCACGATCCCCGAGGTCAAGCGGTCCCTGCGCGACTCGGGTGCGGTGGTGCGCGATGTCTGAGCAGCCCGACCTCACGACCGAGCAGATCGAACAGATCATCGCCCAGGTGCAGTTCGCTGAGAACGGCCTCGTCCCGGCGATCGCGCAGCAGTGGGACACCGGCGAGGTGCTCATGATGGCGTGGATGAGCGCCGAGTCGATCCGACGCACGCTCACCGAGCGTCGGGCCGTCTACTGGTCGCGCTCGCGCGACGAACTCTGGCGCAAGGGTGATACCTCGGGCCACACGCAGGCCGTGAAATCGTTCGCGGTCGACTGCGACGCCGACACCGTGCTGCTGCGCGTACACCAGGAGGGCGCCGCGTGCCACCTTGGCACGCGCACCTGCTGGGACTCCGACCCGAACGCGGTGCATTTCTCGTGAGCCCCCGCCTGAGCAAACGGTTGAGCCTCCTTGGCCCGGTCGTGTTCGCCGCGCTCGCGATGATCGCGTGGACGCAACCGTGGGCGCACCTCGTCCTCGACGTTGAGGGCACCTCGGCCGACATCACGGCCTCGGGCAGCGATGCCTCGCTGCCCGTCATGGCGCTCTCGCTCGCGGCACTCGCGGGCACCGCCGCGATGGCGATGGCGCAGCGCAGTTGGCGGCTCATCCTGGCGATCCTGCTCGTCCTGCTCGGCGCGGGCATCGCGGTCACCGCGAGCCTCGCCTATGGCGATCCCGCCGCCGGCCTCCTCGCCCCGGTCGGTGAGGCGACCGCGATCGGCGGCGAAAACGCGATTCGTCAGGTCATCGCGACCGGAGAGGTGAGCGGCACCGCGTGGCCACTCATCGCCGCGATCGGCGGCGTCGGGGTGGCGATCTCCGGCGCGTTCGCGGCGATCACCTCGCGCAGCTGGGCGAGCGGCGGCCGTCGATTCGATCGGGATGCGAGCAGCGAACAGGAGGCCGATGAGGCCGTCGGCGACACGCGCGTGAGCCAGTGGGACGCGCTCTCGGCGGGCGATGACCCGACCGACGAAGAATCGCCCACTCGCCAGGTAGACTGATCAGGTATCTGGCAGCGACACAAGGAGTCATGGGATGTCGAACGAGGACGTCGTTTTCTCGAAGTACCACGTCGAAGACGAAGGCAACTCGGTTGCGGGCTGGACGGGCTTCACGCTGATCTGCCTCGGGTTCTTGATCGGAACCGTCGGTCTCTTCCTCAACATCGACATCATTCTCTGGATCGGCGTTGCGCTGATCCCGATCGGTGCGCTTGCCTGGGTCATCATGCAGGCGGCTGGCCTCGGGCCCAAGGAACACCACTAAGCCATGATGCTCGACGACCTTCTTGCGGGGTCGCTCAAGGACGCCGCGCGCCGTCGCGCCGAAGTGCCAACTGCTGAGGTCGAGCGTCTTGCGCTCGCCCAGTCGCCCGCGCTCGACGCGATTGCTGCGCTGTCTCCGCGCGACACCGTCAACATCATCGCCGAGGTGAAGCGGGCGAGCCCCTCGCGCGGCGCCCTGGCAGGCATCCCCGATCCGGCCGACCTCGCTCGTCGCTACGAGCGCGGGGGAGCCGCGGCCATCAGCGTGCTCACCGAGGAGCGCAAGTTTCTCGGCTCGCTCGACGACCTCCGCGCCGTGCGCGCGGCCGTCGACATCCCGGTGCTCCGCAAGGAGTTCATCGGTGAGGAGTACCAACTGCTCGAGGCCCGCGCGGCCGGGGCCGACCTCATCCTGCTNCATCGTGGCGAGCCTCGACCAGGCGACCCTGACGCGACTCAAGTCGTTTGCCGAAGACCTCGGCATGACGGCACTCATTGAGGCGCACACCCGCGAGGAGTTCAACCGCGCGCTCGACGCGGGCGCCAAGGTGCTCGGCGTGAATGCGCGCGACCTCCAGACGTTCGAGATGCATCCCGAGCTCTTCGGCGAACTTGCCCCGAGCTATCCCGAGGGCGTCATCAAGGTTGCCGAGTCGGCGGTGCTGCGCCCGGAACACGTGCGCGCCTACCGCGACGCTGGCGCCGACGCCGTGCTCATCGGCGAAGCGCTCGTGACGGGCGACGATCCAGAAACCACCATCAAGGAATACCTACAGGCATAACGTGACTCAGTACCGGAACGCGCAGGGACCATACTTCGGCGAGTTCGGTGGACGCTTCGTCCCCGAAAGCCTCATCGCCGCGCTCGACGAGCTCGACCGCGAGTGGACGGCCGGCAAGAATGACCCGGAGTTCTGGGGCGAGTTCCAGCGCCTCCTGCGTGACTATGCTGGGCGGCCCTCGCTGCTCACCGAGGCGCCGACCTTCGCGAAGTCGGCGGGCGGGGCGCGCATCCTGCTCAAGCGCGAGGACCTCAACCACACCGGCTCGCACAAGATCAACAACGTGCTCGGCCAGGCGCTGCTGACCAAGCGCCTCGGCAAGACGCGCATTATCGCCGAGACCGGCGCGGGCCAGCACGGCGTCGCGACCGCGACCGCGGCCGCGCTATTCGGCCTCGACTGCACCATCTACATGGGCAAGGTCGACACCGAGCGCCAGGCCCTCAACGTCGCACGCATGCGCCTGCTCGGCGCCGAGGTGATTGCCGTGGCCTCGGGCTCGCAGACGCTGAAGGACGCCATCAACGAGGCGTTCCGCGACTGGGTCGCAAACGTCGAGACGACGAACTACATTTTCGGCACCGCGGCCGGGCCCCACCCATTCCCGGCCCTCGTGCGCGACACGCAGCAGGTCATCAGCGTCGAGGCACGTCAGCAGTGCCTCGACCTCACCGGCGTGCTGCCGGATGCCGTGGTTGCCTGCGTCGGCGGCGGCTCGAACGCGATCGGCATGTTCGAGGCCTTCCTCGACGACGAGACCGTCTCGCTGCACGGTATCGAGGCGGCGGGGGAAGGCGAGGACACCCCGCGCACCGCGGCGACGATTGGCACCGGCCGCACCGGTGTGCTGCACGGCGCCAAGACGCTGCTCATGCAGGACGAGGACGGACAGACGATCGAATCGCACTCGATTTCCGCCGGCCTCGACTACCCGGGCGTCGGTCCCGCGCACTCGTGGCTCGCCAGAGCGGGCCGCGTGAGCTACTCGGGCGCGACCGACACCGAGGCGATGGAGGCCATGCGCCTGCTCTCGCGCACCGAGGGCATCATTCCGGCGATCGAGTCGGCGCACGCGCTCGCCGGCGCGATCAAGATCGGGCAGCAGCTTGGCCCGTCGGCAACGATCATCGTGTCGCTCTCGGGCCGCGGCGATAAAGACATGGAGACGGCAATGAACTACTTCGAGCTCAGCGACGCGAGCCGCGTGATCGGGGGCGACAAGTGAGCACGTCGCAGGTCGAACGCGCGATTGACGCGGCCCGCGCGGAACGCCGCGGTGCCTTCATCGGCTACCTCCCGGCAGGATTCCCCGACCTTGACGCCTCCGTCGACGCGGCCATCGCCCTGTCGCGCGCTGGCGCCGACGTGATCGAGTTCGGCGTTCCCTACTCCGACCCGGTGATGGACGGCCCCGTGATCCAGGCTGCCTGCCAGCAGGCGCTTGCCTCGGGCTTCCGGGTGAGCGATCTGTTCCGGGCCATCGAGCGAGTGCGCGCTGAGGTCGACACGCCCATCCTGGTGATGAGCTACATCAACCTCATGCTGCAGCACGGCATTGAGGCGTTCGCGGCCGACCTCGCCTCGGCGGGCGGCGCGGGCGCGATTACGCCCGACCTGATCCCCGACGAGGCCGACGAGTGGCTCGCGGCGGCCACCACGCACGACCTCGACCGCGTGTTCCTCGCGGCACCGGCGTCAAGCGACGAGCGCCTCGAGAGGATCATCGCCTCGTCGCGCGGCTTCGTCTACACCGTCTCAACGATGGGCATCACCGGTGCCCGCGCCGACGTCGACAATGCGGCGCGCGTGCTCGCCGACCGGCTCCACGCGGCCGGCTGCGAGCGGGCCTGCGTTGGCATCGGCATCTCGACCGGCGAGCAGGTTCGCGACGTGCTCGACTACGCCGAGGGCGCGATCGTCGGCTCGGCGCTCGTGCGCTCGCTCGGCGAGGGCTTCGACTCGCTCACCGACACCGCCCGCTCACTCGCACAGGGAACGGAGCGCTAGTGCCCGCGCTGACCTCGATTCCATCGCCGCCCGCCGAGTGGGCGGCCTTCTCGATCGGCCCCTTGACGCTGCACGTCTACGCCCTCGTCATCGTGCTCGGCATCGTCTTCGCCGTGTGGTGGACGAACCGGCGTCTGACCGCGCGCGGCGGCGAGCCGTGGATCATCATCGACATTGCGGTGCCCGCGGTGATCCTCGGCCTGCTCGGCGCGCGGCTCTACCACGTGGCGACGCACCCGGCCGACTACTTCTACGAGGGCGCCGACTGGTGGCGCGTGTTCGCCATCTGGGAGGGCGGCAACGCGATCATCGGCGGCCTCATCGGCGGCGCGATCGGCGCATACATCGTCTGCCGCATGCGCGGCATCCGCTTCCTCAGCTTCGCGGATGCGGTGGCCCCGGCGCTGCTCGCGGCGCAGGCCATCGGGCGCATCGGCAACTGGTTCAACCACGAGCTGTTCGGCTGGCCGACCGACCTGCCCTGGGGCCTCGAGATTCCGCAGCCGAACGCCGCGATCCCCGAGGGGCTGCCCGCCGGCACGCTGTTCCACCCGACTTTCCTCTACGAAATGCTCTGGAATCTCGTCGGCATCGGTGTGATCCTTGTGCTCGAGCGGATGTTCCGGATGCGCTGGGGCAAGACGGTCGCGATCTACTTCATCTGGTACGGCGTGGGTCGCATGATGATCGAGTCGATCCGCGTCGACTACTCCGAGGTCATCCTCGGCCTGCGTTCGAACGTGTTCGGCGCGCTCGTGCTCGCACTGATCGGCGTCGTGCTCTTCGTCGTGCAGACGCGGCGATACCGCACCGACGAGAGGTCCATCTACGCCGATGACCATGTCTGGAGCGACGAGGCGGAAGCCGAGGCCGAGACGCCCGCGCGCGAGAAATCTCCCGCGGCGGTCACGGCCGGCGTCAACGAAGCTGTAACCACTACCGACAAGAATGGCTCCGACGAGTCGAAGTAATCGACTCGTTCTCGCGAACTACGAAGAGGTCAACATGACACGACGCGCGAAAATTGTCGCGACGCTCGGCCCCGCGGTGTCCTCACCGGAGGGCATCCGAAGCCTGCTGACGGCCGGCGTCAACGTGACGCGATTTAACCTCAGCCACGGCGACCACGAGGTGCACACAACCAATTACGGTTACGTGCGCGACGCATCCGAAGAACTCGGCCTGCCGGCGGCGGTGCTCGTCGACCTGCAGGGCCCGAAGATCCGCCTTGGCAAGTTCGAGGCCGGCCCGTACCAGCTCGACAAGGGAGACACCTTCAAGATCACGGTTGACGACATTGTCGGCAACCAGCAGATCGTCAGCACCACCTTCAAAGGGCTCACTGGCGACGTGCGCCCCGGCGACCCAATTCTCATCGATGACGGACGCGTCGCGCTGCGCGCGACCGAGGTGACCGACACGACCGTCACGGCGGTCGTCGAGGTTGGCGGCCCCGTCTCGAACAACAAAGGCATCAACCTGCCCGGCGTTGCGGTCAACGTGCCGGCGCTGAGCGAGAAAGACGAAGACGACCTCCGCTGGGGTCTGCGCATCGGCGCCGACATCATCGCGCTCTCGTTCGTGCGTGGCCCCGAGGACATCACTCGGGTGCACGAGATTATGGACGAGGAGGGCGTTCGCCTGCCCGTTATCGCGAAGGTTGAGAAGCCCCAGGCGGTCGACCACCTCGCCGACATTGTCGATGCCTTCGACGGCATCATGGTGGCCCGAGGCGATCTCGGCGTCGAGCTTCCCCTCGAACAGGTGCCGATCGTGCAGAAGCGTGCGATCGAGCTCGCACGCCGGCGAGCGAAGCCGGTGATCGTGGCGACGCAGATGCTCGAATCGATGATTTCGAGCCCGCGCCCGACCCGTGCCGAGGCCTCGGACTGCGCGAACGCGGTGCTCGATGGCGCCGATGCGCTCATGCTCTCGGGCGAGACGAGCGTCGGCGAGTACCCGATCATCACGGTCGAGACGATGGCGCGCATCATCGAGTCGACTGAGGAGCACGGGCTCAGCATGATTCCGCCGCTCGGCACCCAACCCTTCACCCAGGGCGGCGTCATCACCCTCGCCGCGACGGAGGTCGGTGAGTTCCTCGGCGCGAAGTACTACTGCGTCTTCACCGAGTCAGGCGACTCGGTGCGCCGCCTGTCGCGGCTGCGCCCGCAGATCCCGATGCTCGGCTTCACTCCGAGCGCGGCGATTCGTCGCCGCATGAACCTCAACTGGGGCGTCGACGGCATCATCGTCGAGCGCAAGAAGCACACCGATGAGCTGTTCCTCCAAGTCGATGAGTACCTCATCTCAACCGGCAAGGCGCAGCGCGGTGACAAAGTCATCGTCATTGCCGGTTCGCCTCCTGGAGTTCCCGGCTCGACGAACGACCTGCGCGTGCACCGCGTGGGCGACGCCCTCGACGCGGTGGCGCCGGCCTACGAGGGGCGCCACTCCCGCAAGGGCTAGCGGCTCGCGCGTACGAACAGGGCTGCCANGGGGAGCAGTTCGAGCAGTTAGAGCACGCGGCGGCGCAGGATGGTCCAGAGGAACACCGTGCCACCCACGAACTCGATGAGAATCGACACGACGCCCTGCGCATAGAACACGTGGTTCATGATGAAGTAGGCGCTCGTGAGCACGAGGAAGGCGAAGGTGATCGCAAGCGGGAACACGAAGCGGTGATCCGAGGTGTTCGCGAACTGGTACGCGAGCGTAGCGACGAGGAAGCCGAGGAAGGTCATCGGGCCAACCAGCGCCGTCGACACCGCCATGAGCAGCGTCACGAGGGTCAGCGTCGTCATGAGTTCACGGGTGTGGTTGAGGCCCAGGCCGGTGGCGATGTCCTTGCCGAGCGCCATGACGTTGAGCCGGCGCGAGCGCAGGTAGAGCAGCGCCGCGACGACGATGACGATGGGAATCGCGACCGGCAGATACTCCTCGCGCGCGTTGTTCACCGAGCCAAAGAGGCGAGCGGTGAGCAGGTCGAACTCGCTCGGGCTCAGCATGCGCTGCATGAAGCTCGAGACGCTGCCGAGGCCCGTTCCGATCACGATGCCCACGAGCAGCATGATCTGGAGGTTTGCGAAGCGGCCCGAGAGCAGCCAGCCGTATAGGAGCGCCGCGAGGGCCACCATGACGGCGATTTGCGCGAGGAACTGGCCGATGCCCGAGAACGCAGTGAGCCCGGTCGAGCCGAGGAAGAACATCACGCCCGTCTGGATCGCGACGTAGAGCGACTCGAATCCCATGATGCCGGGCGTAATGATGCGGTTCGTCGTGATCGTCTGGAACGCGACGGTCGCGGTCGCGTGGCACACCGCGATGATGAGCATGACCAGCACGCTGCTCGCGCGGCGACGGGCGATCACCCAGAAGGGGTCGGAGCCGAACGCGACGGGGATGTTGTAGGTCAGAAGGCCGATCGCGAACAGCACGGCAAGCGTGACGCAGACGCCGAGGGTAAGCCAGTAGCGTCGGCGCGCTCGGTCGTTCTGGAAGGCAACCGAGCCGCTGCGCTGGCGGGGCAGCGTGGGGGATGCGGTGGTGCTAGCCATAACGTCGCTTTCGCAGCAATAGGAGCACGAATGCAATCGAGCCGAGCACACCGAGGATGAGCGAGACCGGCACCTCGAACGGCATGATGATCGTGCGGCTCACGATGTCGCAGACCGTGACGGTCGCGATACCGAGCAGGAACACCCACGGCAAGTTGCTGCGCAGATTGTCGCCGCGGAACATCGAGACGATGTTCGGCACGATCAGCCCGAGGAACGGCAAGTTGCCGACGACGACCGTGACGACGCCCGTCGCGACCGCGACGAGCGAGGTGCCGATGAGCATCATCCGGTTGTAGTTCAGTCCGACGTTCGTCGCGATCTCCTCGCCGAGCCCGGCCACCGTCAGACGGTCCGCAAGCACAAATACCGCCACGAGCACGATCGCGACGATCCAGAGCACCTCGTACTGGCCGCGCAGAATCGGCGCGAAGCTGCCGGCGAACCAGATGCCGAGCTGCTGCAGCATGTTCGTCTGCAGCGCGAAGAAGGTCGAGACCGAGCTCACCACCGCGCCGAGCATGATGCCGACGATCGGAACGATGAGCGAAGAGCGCAGCGAAACCCGACGCAGAAACGCGAAGAAGATCGTCGTGCCGATGAAGGCGGCGATGATCGCACCGACCATGCGACCAAGCAGGCTCGCGGTCGGGAAGAAGATCATCACGGCAAGGAGTCCGAGGCCGGCCCATTCGGTGGTGCCGGTGGTGGTGGGCTCAACGAAGCGGTTTTGCGTGAGTAGCTGCATCACGAGCCCGCAGATCGCCATCGCCGCGCCCGCGAGCACGAGCGCGAGGGTGCGTGGCACGCGGGTGATCCAAAACATGTCTGGCGACCCCTCGCCGTGGCCATCCAGGGTGTACACACCGATGAACAGTGAGGCGCCAAGGAGGGCGACCACAGCGAGTGTCGCCAGATACAGCTTCCAGTCAAGACGGTCGCGGCGAACTGGAGCGGCCGCGACCGTCGAGGTTGAGCTGGGGTTGGTCATGAAGGGTGAGTTGGCCTTACGACGCGGCGTCGAACGCGTCGGCGAGCTGGTTCAGGTACTCGGTGTACGTCTGGATGCCCTCGTTGGTGTAGGTGTCAGCAGGCATCACAACGATCTGGTCCTTCTGCACCGCGGGCACCTGCTGCAGGGCCTCGGATTCGGCGATGAGGTCGGCACCGGGCTGGTAGCCTTCTTCGTCCGCCGCGACGGCAGCGTCACGGTCCATCACGAGAATCCAGTCGGGGTTCGACTCGGCGATTGCCTCGACCGAGACCTCGTCGCCCTCGTGGTCGTCGCTCGCGCCCTCGACGACCAGCGCCGGGGTGAAGTCGAACCAATCGAACAGCACGCCGAGGGTGCGGCCGACGTGCGGCGCGAGGTAGCCGATCTGGCCGCCCGAGGTGTTGACCGCCATGAAGGTCGCGTCGGCCGGAGCCGCCTCGGCGNACGCGGTCGTAGGCGGCGTCGAACTCGTTGTTCAGCGCGGTGGCCTCGTCCTGCATGCCGAACAGCTCGCCGAGCACGGTGGTCTGGCGCTTGAGCTCTTCGGCGAAGTCCTCGCCCTCGCGGGGCTCAAGGTTGATGATCGTTGCGTCGGGCACGAGCTCAGCGATCTCGTCCTCGTAGTCGGTGAAGCGCTGGCCCATGATCACGAGCTCGGGCTCGACGGCGGCAATTGCCTCGAGGTTCGGTTCGCGGTGGTTGCCGATGTTCACGATCGACTCGTCGGTCTTGTAGTCGATGGTCTCGGGCATGAGGTCGAGGGGAGCCGCGGCGAGTTCGACGCCCCAGGACTGCAGCGTCTCGAACGTGCGGTTGTCGAGGGAGACGATCGACTGCGCGGGCATCTTGACCGTCTGCGTGCCGTTGTTGTCTTCAACGGTGATAGTGCCTTCGGCGCCCGCGGCCGAGGTCGCGTCGGTGTCGGCGGCGCCTGTGCTGCAAGCGGCGAGGGTGAGGGATGCGGCAATCGCGCTAACGACGCCGAGCAACCGCAGTCGAGGGGTTCGCATGGGTACGAGCTTCTTTCGTATCGATGGCGCGAGGCAGGGGGAGGCCCCGCGGGAGCTGGTCCAGAGGTTAGGCTAACCTAAAGGCTTGTTGTGCTCAACTTGTGAGTTGGGTGACAGCTCGCCATGTTTACTCGTTGCAACACCCCCGGAGGCCCCTGCGTGATCACCCTGGATTCCGTCGCGAAGCGATATGGCGACCACGTAGTCGTCGACGACGTTTCTCTCACGATTCCCGCGGGTGGCATCACCTCGATCATCGGACCGAACGGTGCTGGCAAGTCGACGCTGCTCGGGCTCATGAGTCGAATCGAGCCGCTCGAGAGCGGCATCGTCACGGTCGACGGGCTCGACGTCAGCGCGACAAAATCCTCCGTGCTCGCGAAGAGACTCGCCATCCTGCGCCAGGAGAATCACCTCGTGGTGCGGCTCACGGTGCGTGAGTTGGTCGCGTTCGGTCGCTTCCCGCACTCGCAAGGTCGCCTCACCGCCGAGGACGAGCGGCACATCGACGCCGCGCTCGAATTTCTCGGGCTCGCGGATTTGCAGGGCCGCTTCATTGACGAGCTCTCGGGTGGCCAGCGGCAACGCGCCTATGTCGCGATGGTGATCTGCCAGGACACCGACTACGTGTTGCTCGACGAACCGCTGAACAACCTCGACATGCGGCACAGTGTAAACATGATGCAGCACCTGAGCCGCATCGCCAGCGAGCTCGGCAAGACGATCGTCATCGTGATTCACGACATCAACTTCGCCTCGGTGTATTCCGACAACATCGTTGGTATGCGCGACGGTCAGGTGATCGCGCAGGGCTCGCCTGATCTCATCATGAACTCGGGCATTCTGAGCCAGATCTATGACATGCACATTCCGATCCACGAGATCGGGCGACACAAGCTGGCGACCTATTACTGGGCGTCCGAAACGGTCACTTCCTAGTGTGCCGGCTGGGGGACTCGAACCCCCACGCCCTCTCGGACAGCGCATTTTGAGTGCGCCGCGTCTACCGTTCCGCCAAGCCGGCCTGCTTGCCTCGACCACAGTAGCGTAATCTGGCAATGTGACTGAGAACACAACCGCTTCCGCACCCCGCCGAGTAGTCGTCGCTGAAGACGAATCGCTCATCCGCCTCGACATCGTTGAAACGCTTCGCGACAACGGTTTTGACGTTGTCGGTGAGGCCGGCGACGGTGAGACCGCGGTAGCGCTGGCCAAGGAACTCCGCCCCGACCTCGTCGTGATGGACGTGAAGATGCCGAAGCTTGACGGCATCTCTGCTGCGGAGCAGCTCTCGGAGGACAACGTCGCACCCGTCGTGCTGCTGACGGCCTTCAGCCAGAAGGAGCTCGTGGAACGCGCCACCGAGGCCGGTGCGCTCGCCTACGTCGTCAAGCCGTTCAACCAGAACGACCTCCTGCCGGCCATCGAGATCGTCCTTGCGCGTCACCAGCAGATCGTCGCCCTCGAGCGTGAGGTGGCCGACCTCGCGGAGCGTTTCGAGACTCGCAAGCTCGTTGACCGCGCGAAGGGCCTCCTCACCGACAAGATGGGCCTGAGCGAGCCCGAGGCGTTCCGTTGGATTCAGAAGGCGTCGATGAACCGTCGCCTCACTATGCAGGAAGTCGCGCAGGCGGTCGTCGAGCAGCTCGCGCCGAAGAAGAAGTAGCCGCTAACGACGGGTGCGCAGCATGTTGGTGATGCGCACCGTCGAGCACCGGCGCCCGTTCGCGTCGGTGATCACGACCTCGTGCACGGTCATGCTGCCGCCGAGGTGAATCGCGCGGCACTCGCCGGTCACCCAACCCGATGTGGCCGAGCCCGTGTGTGTCGCGTTGATGTCGATGCCCACCGCGTAGCGGCCCTCGCCGGCATGCAGCGAGGCGGCAACCGAGCCGAGGCTTTCGCCGAGCACGCAGTTGGCGCCGCCGTGGAGCAGTCCGAATGGCTGCGTGTTCGGCGCCACCGGCATGACCGCAATCGAGTGCTCGGGCGAAAGCTGCACCATGAGCATCCCCATGGCCGCGCCGAGCGCGCCGACGCCCAGTCCGCCCGTCACGGCCAACTGGTCGGGAATCTCGAGGCCGTTGATGACGGGCTCGGGCACCGGGGCCAGGTGCACAGATGGCTGAGACTCGGGCATCGCAATCTCTCGTCGACGTAGGCTGGTTGCGTGACTGCAACTCAGCCAAAGCCTACGCTCATGGTCATCGACGGCCACTCGCTCGCATTCCGCGCGTTCTTCGCGCTGCCGGTCGAGAGTTTCGTCAATTCCGAGGGCCAGCACACGAATGCCGTCCACGGCTTCATCTCGATGCTGCTCTCGCTGCTGCGTGACCACAATCCGAGCCACATCGCCGTCGCATTTGACGCAGGCTCGAAGTCGTTCCGCAACCGCGAATACGAGGATTACAAAGGCGGCCGCGACGAGACGCCGCCAGAGTTCCGTGGCCAGATCGGCCTGCTCAAGGAGGCCCTTACGGCGATGGGCATTGACTGGCTAGAGAAGGACGACTTCGAGGCCGACGACCTCCTCGCCACGCTGTCGCACCAGGGCGAGGAACAGCAATTCGACGTGCTCGTCGTGTCGGGCGACCGCGACGCGATCCAGCTCGTCAACGAGCAGACAACGCTGCTCTACCCGTCGGTGCAGGGCGTCTCGAAGCTCACGCGCTACACGCCCGAGAAGGTGTTCGAGAAGTACGGTGTGCTGCCGCACCAGTACTCAGACCTCGCGGCGATGGTCGGAGAGAAGGCCGACAACCTGCCTGGTGTGCCCAAGGTCGGGCCAAAGAC
This sequence comes from Gulosibacter sediminis, assembly GCF_014904065.1. Classification (GTDB taxonomy): domain Bacteria; phylum Actinomycetota; class Actinomycetes; order Actinomycetales; family Microbacteriaceae; genus Gulosibacter; species Gulosibacter sediminis. Next base: position 191,389 of record NZ_JACXJG010000005.1, read on the forward strand.
GGCGGCGAAGTGGATTAATCAGTTCGGCTCGCTCGAAGGAATCCTCGAGCACGAGGACGAGCTCACCGGCAAGGTCGGCGAGTCGTTCCGCGAGCACCGCGAGAACGCGATCCGCAACCGCAAGCTCAACCAGCTGCTGCGCGACGTCGAGCTCGACTTGAAGCCGGACGATCTTGACATTCACCCAATTGACGTGGATGCGGTGCGCGAGGTCTTCACCCGCCTTCAGTTCCGCACGCTGCAGGACCGCGTGCTCAAGCTCGCGTCCGAACGCGACGGCGCGGTTGCGACGAGTGACGATGACGGTGCGCTCGACGACGTCGAGGTGCGCGAGCAGCTCGCGGGCGACGAACTCACGACCTGGCTGAGGGATGCGCAGGACCAGCCGCTCGGGCTGGTCCTGCGCATCGGTGAGTCGGGTCAGATCGATGCGGCGCTGGCGACCGAGCAGTCTGCCGTGTCGGTGAACGACGTGGCGGCGAATGAGCCACTCGTCGCGTGGCTCGAGAGTGACGCAGCAAAGTGGATGTTCGACGCGAAGCCGACCCTGAAGCATGCCCGCGCCGCCGGTGTCACGCTCGGCGGACCGATTCTCGACGGACAGCTCGCCGCGTTCCTCGTGAACCCGCTTAGCCCGCCGAAGCGACTGTCGGAGCTCGTGCAGCAGTACCTCGGCGAGTCGATGCCCGAGACCGACCCGAACCAGCTTCTCGAGGTTGAGGATGAGCAGGGCACCGGCTTCGCGGCGGAGGCCTGGTACGCGCTCCGCGGGGGTCTCGCCGCTCAGGCACGGCTGCCCGAGCCCACCGCCCCGGTGTTCACCGACATCGAGTCGCCACTCGAACTCGTGCTCGCGAATATGGAGTACACGGGTATCCACATCGACGTGCCACTGCTCGAGCAGCTCTCGTCGGAACAGGGCGAGAAGGTCGCGCAGTACGCGCAGGAGGCCTTCGCGGCGATCGGCGGCGAGGAGATCAACCTTGGCTCGCCGAAGCAACTGCAGACCGTGCTGTTCGAGAAGCTCGACATGCCGAAGACCCGTCGCACCAAGACCGGCTACTCGACTGACGCACAGTCGCTCGAGGAACTCGAGGCGAAGGCACCGCATCCGTTCCTCGGCGCGCTTCGGCACCACCGCGACGCCACGAAGCTCAAGCAGATCATCGACGCGCTCATCCGCGCGGTCGGCGACGACACGCGCATCCACACCACCTACCTGCAGACGGGCTCGTCCACCGGGCGGCTCGCGTCGACCGATCCGAACCTGCAGAACATTCCGATTCGCTCGGCCGAGGGCCAGCGCATCCGGGGCGCCTTCACTTGCGACGAGCGCTTTGAGGGCCTCCTCACGGCCGACTACTCGCAGATCGAGATGCGCATCATGGCGCACCTCTCGGGCGACGACGCGCTCATCGCCGCGTTCAACTCGGGCGAGGACACGCACCGTTTCGTCGGCTCGCAGGTGTTCGGTGTAGACCCGAGCGAGGTCACCCCGACGATGCGCAGCAAGGTGAAGGCGATGTCGTACGGCCTCGTCTACGGCCTGAGCGCGTTCGGGCTCTCGAAACAGCTCGGCATCGAGGTGGCCGAGGCCCGCGAACTGATGAACGGCTACTTCGAGCGCTTCGGCAAGGTGCGCGATTACCTGCGCGAATCGGTCGAGCAGGCGCGCAGCACCGGGTACACCGAAACGATCTTCGGGCGCCGCCGGCCGTTCCCCGACCTGAATTCGACGAACCGGCTCGCGCGGCAAAACGCCGAGCGGGCGGCGCTCAACGCGCCAATTCAGGGGTCTGCGGCCGACATCATCAAGCTCGCGATGCTCCGCGTGGATGCTCGGATGCGGGCTGAACAACTCGAGTCGCGCCTGCTGCTGCAGGTGCACGATGAGCTCGTGTTCGAGGTGGCTCACGGCGAAGAGACCGCCCTCGAGGCCATCGCGCGCGAGGAGATGGCGAGCGCCGCGACGCTGAGCGTGCCGCTCGACGTTTCGGTCGGTCGCGGCGCCAACTGGGAGACCGCGGGCCACTAGCGTGGGGGAGTTCGCGAGTGGTATCGGCCTCTTCTTCCGGGGCGTCGGGTTTTGGGCCCGGCGCCCGAAGCTCTTGGCCATCGGCGCGGTGCCCGCCCTCATTACGACGGTGCTCTACGGCATCGCGCTCGTATGGCTGTTCAGCAGCGTCGACGACTTCGCGGTGCGGCTCACACCCTTCGCCGAGTCGTGGGCCGAGCCATGGCAGACGATCATCCGGGTCGCCGTCGCGGGTGCGTTCCTGGTGGGTGGCTTCGCGGCCATGGTGTTCACCTTTGCCGCGGTCACGCTGACGATCGCGGCGCCGTTCATCGACAACATCCAGGAGCGCGTCGACCGCGAGCTCGGNGGCGTCGACCCCATCGACGAAGGGTTCTGGCCCTCGGTACGCCGGGGCATCGGCGACGGGGTGCGGCTGTTCGGCATGGGCCTGTTCGCCGCAGTGATCGTGTTCGTCTGCGGCCTGCTGCCGCTCGTGGGCTCACTCATCGGCTGGCTGCTCGGTGCGTACTTTGCCGGGCGCGCGTTCGCCGTCGATCTTACGGGCACGCCAGGGGATGCCCGCGGCATCCCGCTGACCGTGCGGCAGCAACTGCTCTCCTCGAACCGCGCCAAGTCGCTCGGCTTCGGCGTCGCGGTGTACCTTTCGTTTCTCATTCCGCTCGGCGCCGTCGTCGGCACACCCGCGGCAGCGGTCGGCGGCACCCTGCTGCTGCGCGAGCTCCGCGGCGAGCCCACGGAGGCGCGTCGGTAGGGTAGCGGCATGACGCACCGCGAGCCCACCGAAATTGACGCCCTTGCCGAACGCTTCGTCGACGCGACGACCGCCCTCCAACCCGAGTCGCGGGTGTACCGGGGGAGCGAGGGCGACAAGACCGAGTACCAGGACTACTCGCCGAACGGCGTGGCCGCCCTCGGCGAGCTCTACGCGGCGACCCGGCGCGAGCTTGTCGCCCTCGACGCGGTCGACGACGTTGACGTCGTCACGAAGCTCGACCTCGACCGCGTGCTCGAGCTCGGCGGCCAGCGCATTGACGCGGGCTGGTACCAGCGCGACCTCAACAACCTTGCGAGCCCCCTGCAGGAGATCCGCGACATCTTCGACCTGATGCCCACCGACGGCGACGACGACTGGCACGACATCGCCGGGCGCATGGCGAACGTCGGCGGTGCGGTTGACGGGTACATCGCGTCGCTTCGCGAGGGGCTGCGGGGCGGCAACACGCCGGCGGCCCGCCAGGTGGAGATCGGTGCGCGCCAGCTCGACGAATTCGCTCCCGGCGCCGGGTTCTTCCACGACCTTGCCGGCCGCGGTGCGGCGGCGTCGGGCGTCAACGCGAGTGCGCTTGCGTCCGGCGCCGAGGCTGCGACGGCGGCGTTCGCGCGCCTGCGCGGATTCCTCAGCGACGAGCTCGCCCCCGAGGCTCGCACCGACGACGCGGTCGGCCGCGACCTCTACGAGCTCGCGTCGCGCGAATTCCTCGGCGCCCGCGTCGATCTCGACGAGTACTACGAGTGGGGCACCGAGGAACTCGAGCGAATGCGCGTCGAGCAGGAGGCGATCGCCCGCGAGATCCTCCCGGGCGCCACCGTCGCGGAGGCCATCGCGCACCTCGACCAGGCCGGCGAACACCGACTCAACGGCACCGACGAACTGCAGCGGTGGATGCAGCGCACCGCCGACGAGGCCGTCGCCGCACTGAACGGCACCCACTTCGACATTCCCGAGCCGGTGCAGCGCATCGAGTGCATGATCGCACCGACGCAGACCGGCGGCATCTACTACACGGGCCCGAGTGACGACTTCTCGCGGGCGGGCCGCATGTGGTGGTCGGTGCCCGAGGGCGTCACCGAGTTCGACACCTGGCGCGAGCTGACGACCGTGTACCACGAGGGCGTGCCGGGTCACCACCTGCAGATCGGTCAGGCCGTGTACCTGCGCGACTCGCTCAACTCGTGGCGCCGCGAGGCCTGGACGAGCGGGCACGGCGAGGGCTGGGCGCTCTACGCCGAGCAGCTCATGGACCACCTCGGCTACCTCAAGACCCCGGCCGACCGGCTCGGCATGCTCGACGGGCAGCGGATGCGCGCGGCCCGCGTCGTGCTCGACATCGGCGTGCACCTCGGCAAGCAGATGCCAGGTGGCGGCGCGTGGACCTTCGAGTCCGCGCTGCAGTTCATGAGCGCGAACGTGAACATGAACGCCCCGTTCGTGAAGTTCGAGGTCGAGCGCTACTTCGGCTGGCCGGGTCAGGCGCCGGCGTACAAGATCGGCCAGCGGGTGTGGGAAGACCTCCGCGACGAGATCGCGCAGATTGAGGGCGAGAGCTTCGATCTCAAGGAGTTCCACCGCCGCGCACTCGCTATCGGCGGCTGCGGCCTCGACACGCTCCGCACCGCGGTGCGGCGGCTCTACGCGGACGGTGCTTCGCGATGACGCTCGTCCCGCCGGCACTCGACGCCAGCTTTCTCGCCGCGGCCGCCGCGTTCGTCGAGCTGGTCGATCGCGTGCCGGCGGGCATGCTCGCCGAGCCCGCGCTCGGCACGTGGAACCTCCGCGACCTCATCGGCCACACGACGCGAGCCCTGCGCACGGTTGCCATCTATCTCGACCGCCCGGCCGATCGCATCGAGCGTGCTGATGCGATCGAGTACTTCGAAGCGTGCCGCGACCCCGCGAACGCGCCGGTGGTCGCGGCGCGCGGCGTCGCCTCCGGCCGCGAGCTCGGCGACGACGTTCCGGCCGGCGTGCGACTCGCGTTCGACGACGTGGTCACCGCCCTCGGCCGCGTGCGCGACACCGACCCGGTCATCGAAACTGCCGCGGGCGGGATGCGATTGCACACCTACCTGCCCACGCGAACCTTCGAACTTGTCGTGCACTCGAGCGACATCGCGCAGGCCGCCGGGGTGAGCTACGAGCCGCCCGCCGCGGCGCTCGCCGAGGCGACCGAGCTCGTCCGCGGCCTCGCCCTCGCGCAGGGGCACGGGCTCGCGCTGGTTCGACGCCTCACTGGCCGAGAGTCCGGCGCCGAGCTGCCGGGCTCCGTGCTGTAACTATCGCGGCGGCGAAGCCTCAGAACGACACCAGGCGGCTGGCGTATGCTCGCAGCACCGTGACAAGGAGGTCAGGGTGAGTTTGCAACTGTCCTACATGGGCGAGGTCATCGCGGCGTCGCGAGACCGTTCGGTGCGTGCGCTCGGTTCGCCCGACAACGCGATGCCGCGCGCGGCCATCGCGCTCGACGACGTGCGCGAATGGCGCGGCGAGACCCCGCTCGCGCGGTACCTGCCCATGGTTACCGAACTGCTCGGCGAACCCCTGCGCGAGAGCGGGCTCGTGGTCGCGCTCGGGGACGCGGCCGGCCGCCTGCTCTGGGTCGACGGCGATCCTCGGATGCGCGGCGCCGTGGCCGACATGGGCTTCGTTCCCGGCGCCGACTGGTCGGAGGACACCGTGGGTACGAGCGCGCCGGGCACGGCCCTCATCGCCAACCGAGCCGTGCTCGTGGCGGGCGACGAGCACTTCGCGCCGACCGTGCATCCATTCAGCTGCACCGCCGTGCCCGTGCACAACCTCGCGACCGGCGAGGTGCTCGGCGTGCTCGACATCACGGGTGGCGCCGCCGCCGTGAGCTCGGCGAGCCTCGCGATGCTGCGCGCCACGGCGCGCGCGATCGAGACCGAGGAGCAGCTGCGCCACTTCCGCACCGGCATGCGCGTGGCGCCCACACAGGCGGCGCCGTCGCGCCCGTGCCTGCGGCTGCTCGGCCGCGACGTTGCCCGCCTCGAGTCGCCCGACGCCGCGCCGGTCGAGCTGAGCCGCCGGCATTCCGAGTTGCTCGCCCTACTCGCGGCCCACCCCGAGGGCCTGCGCAGCGGCGAACTGGCCGATCTCATGCACGAGCAGGGCATCCCTGCCGTCACGCTCCGCGCCGAACTCGTAAGGTTGCGGCAGGTGCTCGGTACGGCGCTGCCGGGGGTTCAGCTTGAGTCGCGCCCCTACCGGCTTTCGGTGCCGCTCGGCACCGACGCAGGCCAGGTGCTCGACGCCGTCGACCGAGGCGCGCACCGCCAGGCCCTGCGCGACTACCGCGGCGCCGTGCTGCCGGCTTCCGACGCCCCGGGCATCGTCGCGCTGCGTGAACGCACGCGCGCAACCCTGCGCGAGGCACTGCTCGAATTCGCGAGCGCCGAAGCCCTGCTCGCCTGGCTCGAGGTGCCGGGGAACGACGACGATGCCGAGGTGCAACTCGAACTGCTGCGCCTGTTGCCGCCGCGCTCGCCGAAGCGCGCCGGCCTCGTCGCGCAACTCGGCGCGCGCTAGGAGGCGTGCAACCCAACTGCAACCTTCCCCTCGCTACGGTCATGACACGTGCATTTCAGCTGCACGAATCGGAGATCCACGACAACGAAGTCAAGGAGCATCATGACCGTTTATGCGAACCCCGGCACCCAGGGCGCCGTGATGGAGTACCGCAGCCGTTACGAGCACTACATCGGGGGTGAGTGGGTGGCCCCCGTCAAGGGGGAGTACTTCGAGAACATCTCGCCGGTGAACGGCCAGGTCTTCTGCGAGGTCGGCCGCGGCACCGCGGAAGACATCGAAGCCGCCCTCGACGCCGCGCACGCCGCGAAGGAGGGCTGGGGCAAGACCTCCGTCGCCGAGCGCTCGCTCGTACTCAACCGCATCGCCGACCGCATCGAGGAAAACCTCGAGAAGATCGCCGTCGCCGAGACCTGGGACAACGGCAAGCCCGTGCGCGAAACTCTCGCCGCCGACATTCCGCTCGCCGTCGACCACTTCCGCTACTTTGCCGGCGTGATTCGGGCACAGGAGGGCACGCTTTCGCAGCTCGACGACAATACGACGGCCTACCACTTCCACGAGCCCCTCGGCGTCGTCGGCCAGATCATCCCCTGGAACTTCCCGCTGCTCATGGCGACGTGGAAGCTCGCCCCTGCGCTCGCGGCGGGTAACTGCGTCGTACTCAAGCCTGCCGAGCAGACGCCGGCCTCGATCCTCTACCTGTTCGAGCTCATCGGCGACCTGCTGCCCGCCGGTGTCGTGAACATCGTCAACGGCTTCGGCGTCGAGGCTGGTAAGCCGCTCGCTTCGAACCCGCGCATCTCGAAGATTGCCTTCACTGGCGAGACGACGACCGGCCGCTTGATCATGCAGTACGCCTCGCAGAACATCATCCCCGTCACCCTCGAACTCGGCGGCAAGTCGCCGAACCTCTTCTTCGAAGACGTCATGCAGCAGGACGACGCGTACTTCGACAAGGCACAGGAGGGCTTCACGCTCTTCGCGCTCAACCAGGGCGAGGTCTGCACGTGCCCATCGCGTGCGCTCGTGCAGGCGTCGATCTACGACAACTTCCTCGACGCCGTTACCGAGCGCACGAGCAAGATCGTGCAGGGCAACCCGCTCGACACGAACACACAGATCGGTGCGCAAGCGTCGAACGACCAGCTCGAGAAGATCCTGAGCTACATCGACATCGGCAAACAGGAGGGTGCCAAGGTGCGCATCGGTGGCGAGCGCGCCGACCTCGGCGGCGACCTCGCGGGCGGTTACTACGTCAACCCGACGATCTTCGAGGGGGACAACTCGATGCGCATCTTCCAGGAGGAGATCTTCGGGCCCGTCGTCGCGGTGACGAAGTTCGACGACTTCGACGACGGCATCCGCATCGCCAACGACACGCTCTACGGTCTCGGCGCGGGCGTCTGGTCGCGCTACCAGAACACCGCCTACCGCGCCGGCCGCGCGATTCAGGCTGGTCGCGTCTGGGTGAACCAGTACCACGCGTACCCCGCCCACTCGGCGTTCGGTGGCTACAAGTCCTCGGGCATCGGCCGCGAGAACCACCTGATGATGCTCGAGCACTACCAGAACACCAAGAACCTGCTCGTGAGCTACGACGAAAACAAGCTTGGCTTCTTCTAAGCCGACCGACCCCGCAACAAGATCATTCGCTGAACGTTCAAAGGAGAACCTGAAGATGAACACCCAGATCAAGGCCGCGGTCGTCACGGCATTCCAGCAGCCCCTGTCCGTCGAAACCAATTACGAACTGCCCGAGCCCGGGCCCAACCAGGCCCTCGTGAAGCTCGTCACGTCGGGTGTTTGCCACACCGACCTGCACGCCGCCGAGGGTGACTGGCCGGTGAAGCCGAGCCCGCCGTTCGTGCCGGGTCACGAGGGCGTCGGCGAGGTCGTCGCAGTCGGCCCCGGTGTCACCGACGTCAAGGTCGGCGACATGGTCGGCAACGCCTGGCTGTGGAGCGCGTGTGGCTCGTGTGAGTACTGCGAGACGGGTTGGGAGACCCTGTGCGAGCAGCAGCGCAACGGTGGCTATTCGGTCGACGGCTCGTTCGGCGATCACATGATCGTCGACACGCGCTACGCGGCACGTATTCCCGAGGGCGCCGACCCCGTCGAGGTCGCGCCCGTGCTCTGCGCCGGTGTCACGGTGCTCAAGGCGCTCAAGCGCACCGAGGCCCGCCCCGGCCAGTGGGTCGCCATTACCGGTATCGGTGGCCTTGGCCACATCGCGATTCAGTATGCGAAGGCGCTCGGCCTGCGGGTCGCAGCGGTTGACATCGCGGATGAGAAGCTCGAGCTCGCGCGCAAGCACGGCGCCGAGATCACCGTTAACGCCAAGAACGAGGATCCGATCGAGGCGATCCAGAAGGCGACGGGCGGTGTGCACGGCGTGGTCGTGACCGCCGTGCATCCCGCCGCCTTCGGCCAGGCAATCGGCTTCGCCCGCCGCGGTGGCACGATCGTGTTCGTTGGCCTGCCGGCCGGCGACTTCCCGGCACCGATCTTCGAGGTCGTGCTCAAGGGCCTGACGATTCGAGGCTCGATCGTGGGCACCCGCCGCGACCTCAAGGAGGCGCTCGAGTTCTACGCGCGCGGCCTCATTCACCCGACGGTTGCGACCCGGCCGCTCGAGGAGATCAACGAGGTCTTCGACGAAATGCGCCAAGGCAAGATCGATGGCCGCGTAGTCATCGACTACCGCTAGATTGGATTGAGCGCGGGCGGGAGGCGACCGTAGGTCGCCTCCCGCCCCGTCACCAGTTCAGGGAGGACGACATGTCCGAGATCAACGAAGAAGTTGTGATCAGCCCGGCGATCGAAGCGCGCCCGGTGATTGAAGGCGAGACCCAGTCGCGGGTCGGGCTTTCTGCGACGGCGGTCGAGCTGCTGCAGGAGCTGGCCGAGCGCAATGGCCCGCTAATGTTTCATCAGTCCGGTGGGTGCTGCGATGGTTCAGCCCCGATGTGCTACCCGGCGGGCGACTTTCTCACCGGCGATGCCGACGTGCTGCTCGGCGTGTTCGAGCTTCCGAACAGCTCGGGTGATGGCTCGAGCGAGCTCGAGTTCTGGATGTCGAGGGAACAGTTCGAGTACTGGCGGCACACTCGCTTGCTCGTCGACGCTGTGCCCGGCCGCGGCGCCGGTTTTTCGCTCGAGGGGCCGACCGGAAAACGGTTCCTGATACGGTCGACTTTGCTCGACTCCTAGGTGATTTCGTAGGGCGTACCAAATTGGAATTCCGGCGGATTCTCAGGTAGGCTTGTAGAGCACTTTTGTGCGTCTACAACTATCCGTTTCCCATTCGGCACAGGACAGCGGCGCGAGCTGCTGGCGTCGAATCGGGCCGACACAATTATCCAGCTGGAGTACCAACTACATGACGAACACCACGACCGAATCGGCTAAATCGCAGATCGCCGTCAACGACATCGGCACTGCTGAGGACTTCCTCGCCGCGGTCGAAGAGACGATGAAGTACTTCAACGACGGTGACCTCATCACCGGTACCGTCGTTCGAATCGACCGTGACGAGGTACTCCTCGACGTCGGTTACAAGACCGAGGGTGTCATCCCCTCGCGTGAACTCTCGATCAAGCACGACGTCGACCCCAACGAGGTTGTTGAGCTCGGCGACGAGATCGAAGCACTTGTCATCCAGAAGGAAGACAAGGAAGGTCGCCTCCTCCTCTCGAAGAAGCGCGCACAGTACGAGCGCGCCTGGGGCGATGTCGAGAAGATCAAGGAAGACGACGGCGTCGTCACCGGTACCGTCATCGAGGTCGTCAAGGGTGGCCTCATCGTCGACATCGGGCTCCGCGGCTTCCTCCCCGCTTCGCTCATCGAGCTTCGTCGCGTCCGCGACCTCACCCCGTACCTGGGCCAGGAAATCGAGGCGAAGATCCTCGAGCTCGACAAGAACCGCAACAACGTCGTGCTCTCGCGCCGTGCGCTCCTCGAGCAGACCCAGTCGGAGACCCGCGCCAACTTCCTCAACCAGCTCCAGAAGGGTCAGGTTCGCAAGGGTGTTGTCTCGTCGATCGTGAACTTCGGTGCGTTCGTCGACCTCGGCGGCGTTGACGGCCTCGTCCACGTCTCGGAGCTCAGCTGGAAGCACATCGACCACGCTTCGGAGGTCGTCGAGGTTGGCCAGGAAGTCACCGTCGAGGTGCTCGAGGTCGACATGGACCGCGAGCGCGTTTCGCTCTCGCTGAAGGCGACGCAGGAAGACCCGTGGCAGGTGCTCGCTCGCACCCACGCGATCGGTCAGATCGTGCTCGGCAAGGTCACCAAGCTCGTTCCGTTCGGTGCGTTCGTTCGCGTCGCCGACGGCATCGAAGGCCTCGTGCACATCTCGGAGCTGTCGAACCACCACATCGAGACCGCCGACCAGGTCGTCTCGGTTGGCAAGGAGCTCTTCGTCAAGATCATCGACATCGACCTCGAGCGTCGCCGCATCTCGCTGTCGCTGAAGCAGGCGAACGAGGGCGTTGACCCCGAGGGCACCGACTTCGACCCCGCCACCTACGGCATGCTCGCCGAGTACGACGAGCAGGGCAACTACAAGTACCCCGAAGGCTTCAACCCCGACACCAACGAGTGGATCGAGGGCTTCGAGGCACAGCGTGAGGCCTGGGAGCAGGAGTACGCGCTCGCCCAGTCGCGTTGGGAAGCTCACAAGGAGCAGGTCCGCGGCGCGATCGAGGCCGAGGCGAACGCCCCCGAGGCTACCGAGCAGGGCGGTTCGGCCTTCTCGAGCGAGTCGGAAGACGCGTTCGGCACCCTTGCCGACGACGCTTCGCTCGCCGCGCTTCGCGAGAAGCTCTCGGGTAACTAATTCCCGGTAGTCAGTAGACGGCCCGGCTCGATTCAATCGAGCCGGGCCGTTTCCTTGTTGGCGGGGCCCGCCTCAGCCGTTCCCCGTGGCGGAGCGCGCATTGCGCCGCGCGAGCATCCCACGCAGTCGCCGCGTCACCGCCACGGCCATGACGAACAGCCCGGCGAGCAGCACAAGCACGAGCACCGGCGCGAGCACGGCGCCGCTCGCCACGAGGCCAAAGCTCATCGCGTCCTCGCCGGTACTGAGCAGCGGGGCGGATGCGCCGACCGTCATCGCGTTCACGGCGGCCCGAGTCGACGTCTTCGTGAGATGCGTCACGAGGGCGATGATCGCGCCGAGCGCGATCGCCACCCAGAGGTGCGCTGAGAAGAACTGCGACGGTTCGTCAAGGCTCACGGTCTGCGCCGAGGTGCCGGCGCCAAACACGATGCCGCCGGATGCTGGGCGAACGACGGTCTGGACGATGTCGTTGACGGTGTCGATGGCGGGAATCTTGTCGGCGACAAGATCGAGCACCGTCAGCCCACCGATCACGACGAGCGCGATATCGCTCGAAAGCCAGTCCCACGCTGCTGGCAAGGTCATGAGGTCGGTGAACCGATCGAGCAGCCCGAGGATGAGCATCGGGAGGAAGGCACCGAGCCCGGCCGCGGCGGCGAGTCCCGTTCCGGTGAGTAGTTCCAGCAATTGAACCTCCTGTGGCAGTAGTCTGACAGAACGGGAGTCACCGTTGATTCGAGGAGGTAGCGACATGACCACCATCGCGCTCACCGGCGGCATCGCCTCCGGCAAGACGACCATCTCCAATCGGCTGCGCGAGCTCGGCGCCGTGATCATCGACGCCGACGAGATCGCTCGCGAGATTGTCGAGCCGGGACAGCCAGTGCTCGAGGCGATCGCGAAGCAGTTCGGAGAGGGCATCCTCGAGGCCGATGGTTCGCTCAACCGTGCCGCGCTCGCTGACATCGTGTTCGCGGACGAGGACGCTCGCCGCGCGCTGAATGACCTCACGCATCCTGAGATTCGCCGCATCACCGAGGNAGCGCATCGAGACGGAGCGCGCGGCTGATCCCTCGACCATCTTCGTGCACGACATTCCGCTGCTCGCCGAGACCCGCTCGAACTACGACTACGACGAGATCTGGGTGGCCGACGCCCCCGCAGAGGTGCGCGTCGATCGGCTCATCGCCGACCGCGGCATGACGCGCGAGGAGGCGCTGGCACGGATCGAGGCGCAGGCGAGCGACGAAGAGCGACGGCGGATCGCGGACGTCGTGCTCGACACGACCCGCCCGATCTCTGACACGATCGAGCTCGTCGACGAACTCTATTCGCGCCTGCGCATCACGGATCGCCTCGACGACGACGAGATCAGCTACGACGGCATGCCGGTGACCACGCCGCGCGAGGAGCGCATCAGCGACGACTAACGTCGACCCAGCTCGGTTCGAGCTCGGTCGGTGAAGCCTCGCCCGAGGTGATCGAGGCGAGGCGGGTGAGGAACTGCTCGCGGGCATCCTGCTGGTCGGGTACCGCGAGCCGAAGAGTCGCGCTGGCGGGTCCGTAGTCGGTGCCGAGCACTTCGACTCCCGCGGCCCGCAGCTCGTTTTCCCAGCGGCCTACCTGCGCGATGGGCGCGTCGACGGCGTAGCGGGCGAGCCGTTCGCGCGTCAGAAACTTGGCCGACGCGAGCGTTTGCGAGACGGTGTCGGAGTAGGCACGAACGAGGCCACCGGCTCCGAGCAATACGCCGCCGAAGTAGCGCACCACGACGATGATGATGTCGGAGAGATCGGGGCTCGGCGCGCCCGGCCGCACAAACTTCGTCAGGGCATCGAGCATGGGCACGCCCGCCGTGCCGCTCGGCTCGCCGTCATCGTTCGAACGCTGGATGCNGGCGCTCCGGACCGAGCGTGAACGCGGTGCAGTGGTGGCGGGCGAGCCGGTGTTCGGCGCGAACGAGCTCGATGTAGTCGCGGGCCTCGGACTCGGTCGAGACGCGCTCGGCATAGCCGAGAAAGCGGGATCGTTTGATCTCGAGTTCGTGCTCGGCGCTTGCCGCCAGCACACCGTATCGAGAGTCATCCGCCACGTTGCGTAGCTTAATCGCTCGGATCAGGCCTTCAGCGGTGCCCGCGCGTGCCTGGATGCGCTCCGCGGCTCGTGTCGGTGGCCCGACGTAGGGTTGAAGGCATGGAACCCACACGCAGCGTGCGCCCGTTCGAAGTGGTGAGCGAGTATCAGCCGGCCGGCGATCAGCCGCAGGCAATTTCCGAACTCACGAGTCGCATTAACGCCGGCGAGACCGACGTCGTGCTGCTCGGCGCCACTGGTACCGGTAAATCCGCCACTACGGCCTGGCTCATCGAACAGGTGCAGCGGCCGACGCTCGTGATGGCGCACAACAAGACGCTGGCGGCACAACTTGCGAACGAGTTTCGCCAGCTGCTGCCCAACAATGCGGTCGAGTATTTCGTCTCGTACTACGACTACTACCAGCCCGAGGCCTACGTACCGCAGACTGACACCTTCATCGAGAAGGACAGCTCGATCAACGATGAGGTTGAGCGCCTGCGCCACTCGGCGACGAACTCGCTGCTGTCGCGGCGCGACGTGGTCGTGGTGTCGACCGTGTCGTGCATCTACGGTCTCGGCAAGCCCGAGGAGTACTACAGCCAGATGGCGGCGCTGCACGTCGGCGATGTGATCGCGCGCGACGACCTCATTCGCCGCTTCATTTCGATGCAGTACACGCGCAATGACGTGGCCTTTCAGCGCGGCACGTTCCGTGTGCGCGGCGACACGATCGAGATCATCCCGGTTTACGAAGAGCTCGCGGTGCGCATTGAGATGTTTGGTGACGAGGTCGACGCGATCTCGATGCTCAACCCGCTCACCGGCAACGTGGTGCGACAGACCGACTCGGTGAGCATTTTCCCTGGCTCGCACTATGCGGCGAGCGAGAACGTGATGCACCGGGCGATGGATGGCATTCGTGACGAGCTGAAGTGGCGACTCGACGAACTCAACTCGCAGAACAAGCTGCTCGAGGCCCAGCGCCTCGAGATGCGCACGTCGTTCGACCTTGAGATGATGGAGCAGATCGGCTTCACCTCGGGCATCGAGAACTATTCGTTGCACATCGACGGTCGGCAGCCTGGCGAGCCACCGCACTGCCTGCTTGACTACTTCCCCGACGACTTCCTGCTCGTCATCGACGAGTCGCACGTCACGGTGCCGCAGATCGGCGCGATGTATGAGGGCGATGCCTCGCGCAAGCGCACCCTCGTCGACTACGGTTTTCGCCTGCCCTCCGCGCTCGACAACCGGCCGCTGCGCTGGGACGAATTTAAGGAGCGCGTCGGCCAGACGGTTTACCTCTCGGCCACGCCGGGCAAATACGAGCTCGCGCAGGCCGACGGCGTCGTCGAGCAGATCATTCGCCCCACCGGCCTCATCGACCCGAAGATCGTCGTCAAGCCGAGCGAGGGGCAGATCGACGACCTGCTCGAGACGATCCGCGAGCGCATCGAGCGCAACGAGCGCGTGCTCGTCACGACGCTGACGAAGCGGATGGCCGAGGAACTCACCGACTTCCTCGGTGAGCACGGGGTGCGGGTGCGGTACCTCCACTCCGACGTCGACACCCTGAAGCGCGTCGAGCTGCTCAGCGAGCTGCGCGCGGGCGTCTACGACGTGCTCGTCGGCATCAACCTGCTGCGCGAGGGCCTCGACCTGCCCGAGGTCTCGCTCGTCGCGATCCTCGACGCAGACAAGGAGGGCTTCCTGCGCTCGGCGACCTCGCTCATCCAGACAATCGGCCGCGCGGCCCGAAACGTGTCGGGCGAGGTGCACATGTACGCCGACAAGGAGACCGAGGCGATGCGCTTCGCGATCGAAGAGACCGAGCGGCGGCGCGAGCGACAGATCGCCTACAACACTGAGCACGGCATCGACCCGCAACCGCTGCGGAAGAAGATCAACGACATCACCGCGGTGCTCATGCGCGAGGGACAAGACACGCAGGAGCTCCTCGGCGACCGCGCGACCGACCCGCGCCGCAAGGCGCCGCCGAACCTGCGCCACGAGGGCATCGCCGCCGAGGGGGCCGACCAACTTGAACAGATGATCGCCGACCTCAACGAGCAGATGCTCGCGGCCGCCGGCGAACTCAAGTTCGAGCTCGCGGCGCGGCTGCGCGACGAGCTCGCGGAGCTCAAGAAAGACCTGCGCAACATGGAACGGGCCGGGCACGCATAGTGGCGCAGATGCACGCTTCTTTCAGTCAGCTTGCTACCTCTGCGCTTGCCGGCCGCGCGGGATCAGTGCGGGAGGCGTTTCGATCTGCGCGGGCAACGGCCATCTTCGTGCTGGTGTTCGGCGCCATCATCGGCGCGATTACCCTCTTTGCGGTCATCAGCGGTCTCACGCAGCTCATCACCGGCATCGACCGAACGGATGCGGCGACGCCGACGTCGGCCCGGCTCACCGCCGTGCCGGGTCTGATCTTCGCGCTCGTGATGTTTGGGGTCGCGGTGTTCTTCATTGTCCGCTTCTTTCGCGACGCCTTCCGCAAGCAGCGCGTGGCGGCGCTGGCACGGGCGAACGGGCTCGAATTCGTAGGCTACCGTTCCGGCGCGCACCTGCGCGGCGTGGGCTTCCAGGCACCCGGTGACGCTCGCTGGCACTCGCACGTGGTTCGCGGCGTCGCCCAGGGGCACCCGTTCGAGCTCGGCGACTTCGAGGTTACCGAAGAACAGCGTTCCGCCAAGGGCCGCAAGCGCACCGTCACGGTCACGCGCTTCGCCTACCTCGCAGCCGGCATGCCGCTAAGAATCCCACACACGTTCTTCGACGCGACACAGAACGGCAAGTGGCGAAGGTGGACCGGCACCCTCGTGCGCTGGGATCTCGAGGGGCACTTCCCGACGCAGTTTCGCACGTTCACTGAGCGCGGTCGTGAGCGCGAGATGCTCGAGGTGATCTCGCCCGACATCATGCAGGTGTTCTCCGTCCACGGGCTCGGCCACGACATTGAGCTCAACGGCGCTCAGCTCATTCTCATGCACCCCGGCGCGAGTGTCGCGAAGCGGGCCCAGCTCGATGAGCTGCTGCTGCGGGGTAGTGCGATCACCGCAGAACTCGATTCGCGCATTCCTGCGTGGCATAGGGGATAATTGGGCAGATGAGCGAGCAGACGAGCAAACGACTTCGCGAGCGGCGAGCCGCACGCCCGCAGGTTCGCCCCACCGCCGAGGGCTGGATTCAGCCGATGGGCGCCGATGGCCGACCCCAGCTGCAGTTCGCCGCCAAGCAGCGGCGCACGCAACCCCCGGTGCACCTCGCCGACCTGTCGATGGCCGAGCGCCAGGAGCGCCTCAAGGAGCTCGGGCACCCGGCGTTCCGCGCGAAGCAGCTGTCGACGCACTACTTTCAGCACCACACGGCGAGCGCCGACGAGATGACCGACCTGCCCGCCGCATCCCGCGAGCAGCTCGTCGCCGACACGATGCCGCCGCTGCTCACCGAGGTGCGGCGCCTGCGCACCGACAACGGCGACACCATCAAGTTCCTGTGGAAGTGCTTCGACGGCGTGCTCGTCGAGTCGGTGCTCATGCGCTACCCAGGCCGCATCACGCTCTGTGTCTCGTCGCAGGCCGGCTGCGGCATGAACTGTCCCTTCTGCGCGACCGGCCAGAACGGGCTGACGCGCAACCTGTCAACGGCCGAGATTGTCGACCAGATTGTGCAGGCGAACCGCGCGATTGCCGCGGGCGAACTCGGAGGCACCCGCTCCGACGGCGTGCCGGAGCGCGTGCACAACATCGTGTTCATGGGCATGGGCGAGCCGCTCGCGAACTACAAGCGCATCATGAACGCCGTGCACCGCATGGTCGACCCGACACCCGAGGGCCTCGGCATGTCGGCGCGCGGCATCACTGTCTCAACGGTCGGCCTCGTGCCGGCGATCCGCAAGCTCAGCGATGAGGAGCTGCCGCTGACGTTTGCCCTGTCGCTGCACGCCCCTGACGACGAACTGCGCGACGACCTCATTCCGGTGAACAGCCGTTGGAAGGTCGATGAGGCGCTCGACGCCGCTCGCGAGTACTTCGACAAGACCGGCCGCCGGGTGTCGATCGAGTACGCGCTCATCAAGGACATGAACGACCACGGCTGGCGCGCCGACCTGCTTGCCGACAAACTCAACGAACGCGGGCGCGGCTGGGTGCACGTCAACCCGATTCCCCTCAACCCGACACCTGGTTCGATCTGGACGTCGTCCGAGCCCGAGGTCGCTGCCGAATTCGTCGAGCGACTGCGAGCAAAGGGAATTCCCACCACCATGCGCGACACCCGCGGCAAGGAGATCGACGGAGCCTGCGGTCAGCTCGCGGCGGCGAACGACTAGGCACTGCGCCGCCAGCGAATCCAGCGAACCATGTCGCTGGCGCGACGTACTCTTGTCGGGTGCCGAAATTATCTGCGAAGACTAGCCAGCTCACCTCGCTGCGCGTGCAGCACGCACGCGTGCACAACCTCAAAAACGTCGATGTTGAGGTGCCGAGAGACAGCCTGGTCGTGTTTACCGGGCTCTCGGGCTCGGGCAAGTCGTNCCTTCGACACGATCTTTGCCGAGGGGCAGCGCCGCTACGTCGAGTCGCTCTCGTCGTACGCGCGCATGTTTCTCGGGCAGGTCGATCGCCCCGACGTCGATATCATTGAGGGCCTGAGCCCGGCCGTCTCGATCGACCAGAAGTCGACGAACCGCAACCCGCGCTCGACGGTCGGCACGATCACCGAGATCTACGACTACATGCGCCTGCTGTGGGCGCGCATCGGCATCGCCCACTGCCCCGAGTGCGGCGAGCGCATCCAAGCCTCGACCGTGCAGCAGATCGCCGACACCCTCATGGAGGTGCCGGCCGGCACCCGCTATCAAGTCCTTGCGCCCGTCGTACAGCAGAAGAAGGGCGAGTTCGTCGACCTGCTGCAGTCGCTCTCGCAGCAGGGCTTTGTGCGCGCGGTGGTCGATGGCGAGCGGGTGCAGCTCGCGAGCCCGCCGACGCTGAAGAAGTCGTACAAGCACGATATTTCGGTGATCGTCGACCGCCTCGTCGCGAGTGATGATTTGCTCGGTCGGCTCACCGACTCGCTCGAAACCGCGCTACGGCTGGCGCAGGGTCGAGTGACGATCCAGTACGTCGATGCCGAGGGCGACGACGCTGAAGAGTCGTTCTCTGAGAACCTCGCGTGCCCGAACGGCCACGCCCTCGCGCTGTCCGAGATCGAGCCGCGCACGTTCTCGTTTAACGCGCCGTTCGGCGCATGCCCCGCCTGCGATGGCCTCGGTATTCGCATGGCCGTCGACGAAGACCTGATGATTGGTGACCCCGACGCCTCGATCGTCGAGGGTGCGATTTTGCCGTGGTCGTCGCAGGGTAAGTCGCTTTACCAGTACTACGAGCGACTGCTGTTCGGCGTTGCCGAAGAGCTCGGTTTCGACCTCAACACGCCGTGGCGCAAGCTTCCGAAGGACGTGCAGCAGACGCTGCTGCACGGCAAGGATTTCAAGGTACGGGTGAAGTACCGCAACCGCTTCGGTCGTCAGGTCACGTACTCTTCGGGCTTCGAGGGCGTCATCCCCTACATCGAACGGCAGTTCGCCGAGGCCGAGTCCGACGCGAAGCGGGACCGCTGGTCGCAGTACCTGCGTGAGGTGCCCTGCCCAGCGTGCGACGGCGCGCGCCTGCGCCCCGAGGTGCTCGCGGTCACGATCGCCGGCAAGTCCATCGCCGACGCGACGTTCATGTCGCTCGACAATGCGCTCGACTTCTTCACCAACCTCGACCTCTCGGAGCGCGAGGCGAAGGTCGGCGCCCAGGTGCTGCGCGAACTTCGCTCTCGCCTCGAGTTCCTCACCGAAGTGGGGCTCACCTACCTCAACCTCGCGCGCTCGGCCGGCAGCCTCTCGGGGGGCGAGGCCCAGCGCATCCGCCTCGCCACGCAGATCGGTGCCGGCCTCACGGGCGTGCTCTACGTGCTCGACGAGCCGTCGATCGGCCTGCACCAGCGCGACAACCGCCGCCTGATCGAGACGCTCGAAAAGCTGCGCGACCTCGGAAACACGCTCATCGTCGTCGAACACGACGAAGACACGATTCGTACGGCCGACTGGATCGTCGATATCGGGCCCGGCGCGGGGGAGTACGGCGGCGAGGTCGTGCACTCGGGCAGCTACGAGGGGCTCATTTCGAACCGCCAGTCGATCACCGGCGACTACCTTGCCGGCCGCCGCGAGATCACGACGCCGTCGAAGCGCCGCAAGCTCGACAAGAAGCGGAAGCTCACGGTTGTGGGCGCGCGGGCCAACAACCTGCAGAACGTCACGGTCGATTTCCCGCTCGGCGTGCTCACGGCAGTGACCGGCATCTCGGGCTCGGGCAAGTCGTNTCAACGACGTGCTCGAGAAAGTCCTCGCGAACAAGCTCAACGGCGCCCGCCAGGTGCCGGGCAAGCACACGCGAGTCAACGGCGTCGACCAACTCGACAAGGTCGTGCACGTCGACCAGGCACCGATCGGTCGCACGCCGCGCTCGAACCCGGCCACCTACACGGGGGTGTTCGACCGCATCCGCAATCTCTTCGCCGAGACGCCGGAGGCGAAGGTGCGCGGCTACCAGGCCGGTCGGTTCTCGTTCAACGTCAAGGGCGGCCGCTGCGAGGCCTGCCACGGCGACGGCACGCTGAAGATCGAGATGAACTTCCTCCCCGACGTCTACGTGCAGTGCGAGACCTGCCACGGCAAGCGGTACAACCGCGAGACGCTGCAGGTGCTCTACAAGGGCAAGAACATCGCCGAAGTCCTCGAGATGCCCATCTCGGAGGCGGCGGAGTTCTTCGCGCCGATCAGCGCGATCCACCGCTACCTGCAGACCCTCGTCAATGTGGGGCTCGGCTACGTTCGCCTCGGCCAGGCGGCGACGACGCTCTCGGGCGGAGAGGCGCAGCGCGTGAAGCTCGCGACGGAACTGCAGAAGCGCTCGAACGGCCGCACCGTGTATGTGCTCGACGAGCCCACGACGGGTCTGCACTTCGAGGACGTCCGCAAGCTGCTCATGGTGCTCCAGAGCCTCGTCGACAAGGGCAACACGGTCATCGTGATCGAGCACAACCTCGACGTCATCAAGAGCGCCGATTGGGTCATCGACATGGGACCCGAGGGCGGAGCCGGCGGCGGCACAGTCGTGGCCGAAGGCACGCCAGAGAAGGTGGCAACGGTCGGGGCGAGCGCGACAGGCGAGTTCCTCGCCGACATCCTCGGTATCGCCCGACGCTCGTGAGCACCTACCTCGAGTGGCGGCCGAAGCCGGCGGACATTCCCGACAAACCGGGCGTGTACCGCTGGCTCGACGCCTCGGGCCGCATCCTCTACGTCGGCAAAGCAAAGCGGCTGAGGCAGCGACTCGCGAATTATTTCGCGGCGCTCGAGACGCTGCCCGAGCGAACGCGGCGCATGGTCACGACGGCCTCGACGGTGCGGTGGACCGTCGTCCAGAACGAGATCGAAGCGCTGCAGCTCGAGTACAGCCTCATTCAGG
The DNA here is from genome assembly GCF_014904065.1 of Gulosibacter sediminis. Classification (GTDB taxonomy): domain Bacteria; phylum Actinomycetota; class Actinomycetes; order Actinomycetales; family Microbacteriaceae; genus Gulosibacter; species Gulosibacter sediminis. The sequence goes on from NZ_JACXJG010000005.1 coordinate 212,193, forward strand.
AGTACTCGCCGCCATTCAATGTGCGGTTGAAGGACGACAAATCGTACCCGTTCATGGCGATCACGCTCGCCGACGAGGCCCCGCGCGTCATGGTGACCCGCAACACCCACATCAAGGGCGCCCGGTACTTCGGGCCGTACCCGAAGGTCTGGGCGGTGAACGAGGCCATCGACCTCATGATTCGGGTGCTGCCGATTCGCACGTGCAACGACACGAACTACCGCCGGGCGATGCAAACCGGCAAGCCATGCTTTGCAGGCCAGATCGGCCGCTGCGGCGGGCCCTGTTCGCAGCAAGTGTCGATCGAGGAGCATCGTGCGCGCGTCGACGAGTTCGTGCGCATCATGGAGACGTATGACCGCTCGATCCTCGACGACCTGACAGCGCAGATGCAACTCGCCGCCATCGAGATGCGGTACGAGGATGCGGCCACGATTCGCGACCGCATCAGCGCGTTCGAGGCGGTGCTCGCGAAGTCCGCCGTGGTGCTGCCAGACAAGGCCGACGCCGATGTCTACGGCCTCGCGGAAGACGAGCTGGCAGCGTCGGTGCAGCTGTTCTCGGTGCGCCGCGGCCGCATCCGCGGCGTGCGCGGCTGGGTGCTCGACAAAGAACTCGACGTCGACACCGCAACGCTCATGCAGCAGGTGCTGCAGGATGTGTACGGGGCACAGGAGCAGCATCCCGCCCGCGAGGTGATCGTGCCGTCGCTGCCCGATGACCATGTCGCGCTCGAGGAGGTGCTCACGAAGGTGCGCGGTTCACGGGTGCAACTCCGCACCGCCCAGCGCGGCGTGAAGGGCGAGTTGCTCAAGACCGCCCAGTTCAACGCGACCGAAGCGCTGAAGCAGTACAAGCTCAAGCGTACCGCCGACTTCGTCTCTCGCACCGATGCCCTGAACGACCTGCGCGAGGCGCTCGGCATGGCCGAAGCGCCGCTGCGCATCGAGTGCTATGACGTTTCGCACCTGCAGGGAACGGGCGTTGTCGCGTCGATGGTGGTGTTCGAAGATGGCCTCCCGAAGAAGCGTGACTACCGTCGATTCAATATCGCGAACACCACTGACGACACAGACTCGATCTACCAAGTGCTCACGCGGCGCCTCGCGTACCTCAATGCCGAGGAGGCGCCGAAGGAGGGCGACAAGTTCGCGTACCGACCGCAGCTGCTGCTGATTGATGGCGGCCAGCCCCAGGTCGCGGCGGCCAAGCGGGCGCTCGACGACGCCGGGGTAGGGGAGATCACCATTACTGGCATCGCGAAGCGGCTCGAGGAGCTCTGGCTGCCCGACGACGACTTCCCAGTGATCCTGCCGCGCTCCTCTGAGGCGCTGTTCCTCGTGCAGCGACTGCGCGACGAAGCCCACCGCTTCGCGATCACGGCGCAGCGTAAGTCGCGAAGCCGCGACATCCGTTCGCAGCTGGCCGATGTGCCGGGTCTTGGCCCCGCGCGGATCCGCGAGCTGCTGAAACACTTCGGCTCGGTGAAGCGCTTGCGGGCGGCGGGCGAGGATGAATTGCTCGAGGTTTCGGGCATTGGCACGGCGACCGCGGCGGCGATCCGAACTGCGCTGTCCGCCGGAAGCTCAGGCGATGGTCGCTAGGCTAGTCGTCGACGGGGCGCCGTGAGATCCGTCTTGCGAGCAAGGAGCACAGCGTGACTTTTGGTGGAGCTAATGGAACTGGGTTGACCGTGCCTGGCGCGCAGGAGCGCCAGGAGATCACCATCGTCACCGGCATGTCCGGTGCGGGGCGCTCGACCGCGCTCAAGGGCTTTGAAGACCTCGGCTGGTTCGCGGTCGACAACCTACCGCCGCAAATGATTCGCCCCCTCATCGAGGTCGCGGCCAAGGCGCGAGACTCGCTGCCCAAGCTGACGGTCGCGGTCGACATTCGTGGTGGCCGCCTCATCGACGAGTTTGAGGACTTCGCAGCCGAGTTGCGCAAGACGCACGAGGTGCACGTGCTGTTCCTTGACGCGACCGACGACACGCTCGTCCGCCGCTATGAGTCATCGCGCCGCCCGCATCCGCTGCAGGAAGACGGTGACACGATCCTCGACGCGATTCACCGCGAACGCACCCGACTGCGCGAGATCCGCAGCATGTCAGACATCGTCATCGACACCTCCGAACTCAACGTGCACGAGCTTGCCCGACGCATCAGCGAGCGCTTCGGCGCTCCAGACCAAGACAAGATCCGGTTGACGGTGATGAGTTTCGGGTTCAAATATGGGCTGCCCGTCGACGCCGACCTCGTGCTCGACATGCGCTTTCTGCCGAACCCGTTCTGGGTGGCCGAGTTGCGCGCCTACAACGGCCGCGACAAGCGCGTCTCGGAGTACGTGGTCCACCAGCCCGGCGCGAAGGAATTTGCCGAAAGCTTTCTCGCCATGATTGACCCGGTGTTGTCGGGCTACGCTCGCGAGAACAAGCGCCACGCAATGATCGCGGTCGGCTGCACCGGCGGCAAGCACCGCTCAGTCGCGATGACCGAATACCTCGCCTCGAAGCTGCGCGAGCGCCGTGACGTCGCGGTCTCGGTGAAGCACCGTGACCTCGGTCGCGAGTGAGCCGAGGGGTAAGATTGGTTTTTTCGCAATGAAAGGATGTCTACGTGACGTTGACCGAGAAAGTGAAGCGGGAACTCAACGGAGTTAACCCAGGATCGAACCTGGCGCGTGCTGCCCAGATTTCGAGCATCCTTCGCTTTGCCGGTGCGCTGCAGATGATCTCTGGGCGTTATGTCATCGAAGCTGAACTCGACACCGAGACCCTCGCGAAGCGACTCGCCCACGAGCTCGCGGCCATCTACGGGGTTCGCCCCCGCATCGCGCGCAGTGCGGGCGGCGCCGCGAGCGACTCGCACACCTACCTCGTGCGGGTGCTCGACCAGGGCGAGACGCTTGCCCGGCAGACGGGGATGATGGATGCTCGCGGACGCATTGTCCGCGGGCTACCGAACCGGCTCACGCTCGGCACCGCCGATGTGCTCGCGGCCATTTGGCGGGGTGCGTTTATCGCTGCCGGATCGTTGACCGACCCGGGCCGCTCGGCATCGCTCGAGATCGTTTGCGCTAACCGCGAGACGGCCATGGCGCTCGTTGGTGCGGCCGGCCGGCTCGGCATCGCTGCGAAGCAGCGCGAGGTTCGCGGCGTGAACCGCGTCGTGATTCGCGACGCCGAGGCGATCAACCAGACGCTCTCAGTCATGGGCGCAAAGCATGTGCTGCAGGAGTGGGAGGCGCTCCGCCAGCGTCGCGAGACCCGCGCCACGGCGAATCGCCTCGTTAATTTTGACGACGCGAACCTGCGTCGTTCGGCGCAGGCGGCCGTCGCGGCGTGCGCCCGCGTGGAGCGCGCCTTCGAGATCCTCGGCGATCAGGTGCCCGACCATCTGCGCCAGGCCGGAGAACTGCGCCTTGCGTTCCGCGAGGCCTCGCTTGACGAGCTTGGGCAGCGGGCCGACCCGCCAATGACGAAGGATGCCGTGGCCGGCCGGGTGCGCCGTCTGCTCGCGCTCGCCGACCGCGAGGCGTCGCAGCAGGGCATTCCCGACACCGCGTCGAGCGTGCCCGAGGGCGAACTCCTCGACTAACGCGTCACGGCGCCGATTCTGGGAGGCGCGCTCACCCAAACTGGGTACCGTTGACCTGATGGAATTCCGCAGATTTCCGTCTCCATCGCGCACCTATTGAAGGAGCAACCGTGACAAAGATCGCCATTAATGGTTTCGGCCGCATCGGACGCAGCTACGCTCGCGCCCTGCTGGACAACAGTCACCCGAATCTTGAGCTCGTCGCGATTAACGACCTCACCGACAACGCGACTCTCGCACACCTGCTGAAGTACGACTCGACCTCGGGCGTACTGAAGAACGAGGTGACGCACGACGAGGGCAGCATCTCCGTCGACGGTCACCATATCCACGCCCTCGCCGAGGCCGACCCCTCGAAGCTGCCCTGGGCCGAGCTGGGCGTCGAGCTCGTGCTCGAGTGCACCGGCCGTTTCAACGACCCGGCCAAGGCGCACGCGCACATTGACGCAGGCGCCAAGAAGGTGCTGCTCTCGGCACCCGCCAAGGGCGACGCCCCGACGTACGTGTTCGGGGTGAACCACACCGACTACAACCCCGAGACCGAGCACGTCATCTCGAACGCGTCGTGCACGACCAACTGCCTCGCCCCCCTGGCGAAGGTGCTCAACGACAAGTTCGGCATCGTGTCGGGCCTCATGACGACGGTGCACGCCTACACGGCCGACCAGCGTCTGCAGGACTCGCCGCACTCCGACCTCCGCCGAGCCCGCGCCGCTGCGCTGAGCATCATCCCGACCTCCACCGGTGCTGCGAAGGCGATCGGTCTCGTCATGCCCGAGCTCAAGGGCAAGCTCGACGGCTTCGCACTGCGCGTGCCCGTTGAGACCGGCTCGATCACCGACCTGACGGTGAAGCTCGACCGCGAGGTCACGGTTGACGAGGTCAACGCGGCATTCAAGGAAGCCGCCGAGGGCGACTTCAAGGGCATCCTCAAGTACAACGAGGAGCCGATCGTGTCGCGCGACATCATCGGCGAGAACCACTCGTCGATCTACGACGCACCGCTCACCAAGGTGATCGGCGACCTCGTCAAGGTGTCGAGCTGGTACGACAACGAGTGGGGCTACACCGAGCGCCTCGTCGACTTCTCGTCGTACGTCGCTGAGAACCTGTAACCACACACCCACCACGCACACTGAGGGAGACCACTATGCCTCTGCGCACACTCGAATCGCTCGGCGATCTCGCGGGCAAGCGCGTCCTCGTCCGCTGTGATCTCAACGTCCCGCTGCGAGACGGCGAGATCACTGACGACGGTCGCGTCCGGGCGTCACTGCCCACGATCCAACGACTCACTGAGCAGGGCGCGAAGGTCATCGTGATCTCGCATCTCGGCCGCCCGAAGGGCGAGCCCGACCCGCAGTTCTCCCTTGCGCCGGCGGCGGCGCGCCTCGCGAAGCTGCTCGACCAGGATGTTCCGCTCGCCGGTGACACCGTGGGCGAGAGCGCAGCTGGGCTCGTCGCCGCCCTGGAAGACGGTGGGGTTGTCGTACTCGAGAACCTCCGCTTCAACGAGGGCGAGACGAGCAAGGACGACGCCGTGCGTCGAGCCTTCGCCGAGCAGCTCGCCGCGCTCGGCGACGCCTTCGTCTCTGACGGCTTCGGCGTGGTGCACCGCAAGCAGGCCTCGGTGTACGAGCTCGCGGAGCTGCTGCCCTCGGCGGCCGGCCTCCTCGTCGAGAACGAGGTTGAGAAGCTCGGCCGGGTGATCAACGACCCCGAGCGGCCGTTCACCGTGGTGCTCGGCGGGTCGAAGGTCTCCGACAAGCTCGGCGTCATCGAGAACCTAATGCCGAGGGTCGATCGCCTCGTCATTGGTGGCGGCATGCTGTTCACCTTTCTCGCAGCACAGGGCCATTCGATCGGCAAGTCGCTGCTCGAGTCCGAGCAGATCGACACCGTGCGTGGCTACATCGAACAGGCCGAGGAGCGCGGCGTCGAACTCCTGCTGCCAAGCGACATCGTCGTGGCGGCGGGATTTGCCGCTGACGCCGAGCATGAGGTGGTTGACGCTTCGGCGATCGAGTCTTCGAAGTTCGGTGCCGAGGGCATCGGCCTCGACATTGGTCCCGACTCGGCGCGCGCCTACGCCGAGACGATTCGCACGTCGAAGACCGTGTTCTGGAACGGCCCGATGGGTGTGTTCGAGTTCCCGGCGTTCGCTGATGGCACCCAGCAGGTAGCCCAGGCCCTGACCGAGGTCCACGGCCTTTCTGTGGTCGGCGGCGGCGACTCGGCCGCGGCGATCCGTACCCTCGGCTTCGCCGACGACGAATTCGGTCACGTCTCGACGGGTGGCGGCGCCAGCCTCGAGCTCATCGAAGGCAAGCGCCTGCCCGGCCTGGAGGTACTCGGATGGTAGCCACCCGCACGCCGCTCATGGCGGGCAACTGGAAGATGAACATGACGCATCTTCAGGCGATCGCCTTCGTGCAGAAACTCGCTTGGACGCTGAAGGATGCCGATCACGACTACGAGCAGGTTGAGGTCGCGGTTTTCCCGCCGTTCACCGATCTTCGTAGTGTGCAGACCCTCGTCGACACCGACAAGCTCAAGCTCGTCTACGGCGGCCAGGATCTCTCGAAGCACGACTCGGGTGCCTACACCGGCGACATCTCGGGAGAGTTCCTCGCGGCCCTCGGCGCGAAGTATGCGCTCGTCGGTCACTCGGAGCGTCGCACGATCCACTGCGAGGACGACGCCGAATGCCAGGCGAAGGTGCAGGCCGCGCTGAAGCACGGCCTCATTCCAGTGCTCTGCGTCGGCGAGACGCTTGAGCAGCGCGAGGCGACCGACACTCCGTGGGATGTCCCCGTTGCGCAGCTTCGAGCTGGCCTGGCCGAGCTGCCGGCTGACGCCGAGATCGTCCTGGCCTATGAGCCAGTTTGGGCGATCGGCACCGGTAAGGTGGCGAGCGCGGAGCAGGCCCAGGAGGTCTGCGCCGCCCTGCGTACGGCCCTCATCGAGGAGCTTGGTGAGGAGCGCGCGGCGTCGACGCGCATCCTCTACGGCGGCTCGGTGAAGCCTGACAACGTCGCGAGCATCATGCGCGAGCCCGACATCGACGGCGCCCTTGTCGGCGGCGCGAGCCTGAAGATCGACGACTTCGCGTCGATCGTGCGCTATCGCAGCCACGTCGGCATCTAATCAGACGTCGTCGCCTATACTCGGACGGGGCCTTTATCGGCTCCGTCCGAGTTTTTATTGTTGTCGAGAGGACACCGTGGACATTCTGCTGGTCATTTTGCAGGTGGTGCTCGCGATCACGAGCGTGCTGCTCATCCTGTTTATCCTGCTGCACCGAGGCAAGGGTGGCGGACTCAGCGATATGTTTGGCGGAGGCGTGACCACGAGCGCTCAGTCCTCTGGCGTGGCCGAGAAGAACCTGAACCGACTCACCGTCTGGACCATGGTGATCTGGGCCCTCGCGATCGTCGTGATCGGCATTCTGACGAAGTTCGTCACGCCTGTCGCGTAGCGGCGGCGTCGGCGTAGACGCGCACCTCGAGGCGTGCGCGGACGCGCGACACCGGTGACTCCTCGGCGCTTGCACTGCCCGTTCGGGCAAGTGTGAGCGCCGATTGCTTTTCCGCACCCGTGGCGAAAACCCAACAGCGGGCGGCGGCATCGAGCATGCGGAAAGTGAGCGTCACGCGCATGGGCGGCGGCTTGGGAGCGTCATCGACGGCAACCGCGAGGGCAGAAGTCTCGGCCGGTAGACGGCCGGGGAAGAGGGATGCGGTGTGCCCGTCGGGCCCCATGCCGAGCAGCGCAAGATCGAGGCTTGGCACGCCGTTCGACTCGCGGATGGGGACGTGCCGAATGAGTCGCTGCTCGTACTCCGCGGCCGCCTCGGCGAGCGACATACCCAGGTCCCGCGCGGCAGCGATGTGGAGTTGGCTGGCGGGAAAGTCCGTCGCCTGACGCATGGCCGCGACGACCGGCGTCGCGTTGCGTTCGTCGGTGCCGCGATTGACGAACCGCTCGTCAACGAACCAGACATGCACGCGCGACCAGTCGAGGTCGCGGGCATTGCCGAGCTCGACCATCGCCGGCACGACGACGGTGGCGAGGGAACCACCCGACACTGCGAGGTTCGCGGCTCCGTGTTCGGTGATCGCCCTCGCCAGCACGTCGACGACGTCGCTGGCGAGGATCTTCGCCAACTCAGCGGCGTCGGACCCAACGATGAGGTCGGCATCGGCGAACGTCGAGGTCATCGTTCCTGCTCCGTGAGCTCACGATTCGACGCGGCGATCTCGGGCACACCCTCGAGCAGAACTGCCGCGTAGATCGGGTCGGCGGCGAAGGAACGCAGCTCCTCGCTGAGCACCGAGAACCGATTACGGATCGCCAGCGGCACGATCTGGTCGGGCTGGTCGGGCTGGCTCAGGATCGCGGTGTCCTTCGCCGTGCGGCGGAGTTCGATCACGCCGTCGTGGCGGAATAGCTTGACGGCGCGAAGGTTGCCCGCGAGGTCGTCGTCGGAGAACTGCAGGGTGACCGGCACCTTGAGGTAGTGCGCCAGCCAGCCCGCCATGAGCAGCGTGCTCGTGGTGAGCTTGCGGTAGCTGACCTCGGCGCCCGTGATCGGGTCGTAGGGTGGCTGATCGAGCACCGAGGCGAGCTGGGCACGCCAGCGGGTGATGCGGGCCCACGCGAGGTTGGTGTCGCCGCTTTCGTAGCCCTCGGCGAGCTGCGCGAGGGNTGGCGAAGGGTTCGGCGACTTTGAAGCTGTCGACGATGCGCAACTGCGCGAGCTCGCCGAGCGGGTTCTGGGCCGGATGTGTCTCGGAGCAGTCGGGCCACCACGTCACAACCGGCGTGTCCGGCAGCAGCAACGGTTGGATGAGCGACGCCGGCTCTTCCGAGGCGGGGCCGGAGGCGTGGAGCACTACGACCTCGCTCGCGCCGGCGTCGGAGCCCACGCGGATCTCCGCATCGAGCTTCGCGCCGTCGCCGTCGGGGTAGGTGTGCACCACGATGACGCGCATCGGATGCTCGCCAGAGGCCTCGTTCGCCGCCTCAATCGCATCTTCGTTGACGTCCGAGGTGGCGACGACGATGAGCGTGAGCACGCGACCGAGGGCGATCGCGCCGCCCTCTTCGCGCATGCGGATGAGTTCGCGAGCGATCGCCGAAGAATTCGTGTCGTCGAGCGTGACAATCATGGGCGCCTCCAGGTTCGGTTGTCGCGCGCGAGTAGTTCGGCGGCGGATGCGGGGCCCCACGAGCCGGGCGCGTAGAGTTCTGGCGCACCGAGCGACGACCAGTACTCCTCGACCGGGTCGAGAATCTGCCAGGAGAGCTCGACCTCCTCGTGACGGGGAAAGAGGGGCGGGTCGCCGAGCAGCACGTCGAGGATGAGGCGCTCGTAGGCCTCGGGGCTCGACTCGGTGAACGCGTGGCCGTAGCCCATGTCCATCGTCACGTCGCGCACGCGCAGTCCCGAACCGGGCACCTTCGAGCCGAAGCGCATCGTGACGCCCTCATCGGGCTGCACGCGGATCACGAGCGCGTTCGGGCCGAGCGACACGCGGTCGGTGGGGGAGAACAAATAGCCGGGAGCATCCTTGAAGGTCACGGCGATCTCGGTCACGCGGCGGCCGAGGCGCTTGCCGGTGCGCAGGTAGAACGGCACGCCGAGCCAGCGGCGAGTGTCGATCTCGAGGCGCAGGGCTGCGAACGTTTCCGTGGTCGACTCGGCGTTCATGCCGTCCTCGTCGCGGAACGCCGGCACGTAGAGGCCGCCCTGCCAGCCGGCCGAGTACTGGCCCCGTGCGGTGCTCTTTGCGAGGTCGTGGCCGAGATGCACGGCCGACAGCACCTTCTCTTTCTCGTTGCGCAGGTGGTTCGCCGCGAAACTCAGCGGCTCCTCCATAGCGGTGAGCGCGAGCAACTGCAGCAGGTGGTTCTGAATTACGTCGCGCGCTGCACCAACGCCGTCGTAGTACCCGGCGCGGCCGGACACGCCGATGTCCTCGGCCATCGTGATCTGCACGTGGTCGACCCAGTTCGAATTCCACAGCGGCTCGAACATCGTGTTCGCGAAGCGCAGCGCGAGGATGTTCTGCACTGTCTCTTTGCCGAGATAGTGGTCGATGCGGAAGATCGAGTCGCTCGGGAACACGCCCTCGACAATGCCGTTGAGCTCACGCGCCGATTCGAGGTCGTGGCCGAACGGCTTCTCGATGATGACCCGGCGCCACGAACCGTGCGGCGCCTCGGTCAGTTCGGAGGCGCGCAGCTGCCCGGTCACCTCGGCGAAGGAGCGCGGCGGAATCGAGAGATAGAACGCGTAGTTGCCGCGGGTGCCCCGCTCGAGGTCGAGGCGGGCGAGCGTGTCGCGGAGGCGCGTGAACGCCTCCGCGTCATTGAACTCACCGCTGACAAACCGCAGACCCTTTGCGAGTTGCAGCCAGACATCCTCGTTCCACTCGGTGCGCGCGTGGTCAACGACGCTCTCTCGCATGAACTCGCGGAACTGGTCGTCGCTCCATTCGCGGCGGCCGAAACCGACGATGCCGAACGAGGGCGAGAGCAGACCGCGGTTCGCGAGGTCGTACACTGCGGGCAGCAGCTTCTTGCGGCTCAGGTCACCCGTGACGCCGAAGAACACGAGGTTGCTCGGGCCGGAGATGCGGTCGAGCCGCCGTTCGCCGACCGGACGCAGCGGATTCGCTGGAGTGGAAAAAGAGGTTGGCACGATCTAGATGTCTCCGAGGAGTCCGAGGAGCTGCTGCACGCCGCCTCGAGCGTCGGTCAGGTTGAGGCGCAGCACCGGCATACCGTGGTCCTCGAGCACCGACGCGTCGCCCGCGGCCTGCGCGTGAATGAGTTCGCCGAAGCTGAACGGGCGGTCGGGGATCGCGAACTGCGTCGCCGAGTCGGTCGTGATCTGCAGGAACACGCCGACGCGTGGGCCGCCCTTGTGGAACTGGCCGGTCGAGTGGAGGAATCGCGGGCCCCAGCCGAAGGTCACAGGACGACGGGCCCGGTGCGCCACGGCATCGCGGATCTGCGCGAGATCGGCGAGGCCGAGCCGGTCGGCGTAGGCCTGGATTGCGACGTAACCGCCCTCGGGCAGCTGCGCGANAGTGCCTCGATCGCGCCGAGCACGGTGCTCTGGCCGTCGGTGAGCTCGGCGGAGCCGCGCACCTCGATGTCGCCCTCCGAGAATGCGGGATCGACGGGGGCCGGCGTGGCGTCGAGCAGTGCTCGGGCCGCAGCCTTCGCCGACTCGACGTCGGGTTGGTCGAACGGGTTGATTCCGAGGAGCTTACCGGCGACCGCGACCGCGACCTCCCAAAGCAGCATCTGTTCGGCGAGCGAGCCCGAGACGTTGATCTCGTCGCCGAGCGCGGGCTCGGCAGCAGCATCCGCGACGAGGCGAACCACCTGCAGGTCGGGGATTGGCAGGCCGACCTCGGGAGCATCCTGGTGGAGGACGACGGGCAGCAGGCCCTTGCCCTCCTTGCCGGTCGACTCCGCGATGAGCTGCTCGGCCCAGTCGCCGAAGCCGACGATGTCGGTGCCTTGCTCAACGATGCCGATGTAGGTCTTCACCGGCTCGCCGCCAGCAAGCGCCGCGCCGAGCACGAGGCCCGGGTTCTGGGGCGAGTCGGCCTCAAGGTCGTCCTTCACGGCCGCCACCGGGGCGAGGAAGGCGTCCAAGTCGAGCCCCGCCAGGCCTGCGGGCACGAGCCCGAACGCGGTCATGGCCGAGAAGCGGCCACCGACGGTGGGGTCGGCGAGAAAGACGCGGTAGCCGGCCTCCTTCGACGCCGCCTCGAGCGGCGNGCCCGGGTCGGTGACGATGAAGATGCGCTCGGTCGGGTCGATGCCCGCGGCGGTGAACGCTGCCACGAACGCCCGGCGCTGCGAGTCGGTCTCGAGCGTCGAGCCGGACTTCGACGAGACAACGACGGCGGTGCGCTCGAGGTCGGTGTTGACCGACGCGGCCAGCTGCTCAGGGTCGGTCGAGTCGAGCACGACGAGCGGAATGCCCGCGGTGCGAGTCATGACTTCCGGCGCGAGGGAGGAGCCGCCCATGCCGCAGAGCACGATTCGGTCGACGCCCTTGCCGTTCAGCTCGTCGCGGAGCTGCACGATCTCGGGCACGAGCGGTGCCGAGACCTCGGCCGCGTCGACCCAGCCGAGGCGCTTCGACGACTCGTCTTCTGCCGCGGCACCCCACAGGGCGTGATCCTTGGCGAACAGACGACTCGCGAACTTCGAGTCGATGAGCGACTCGAGGTGGCGCTGCACCGCTTCGGTTGCGGCGCCGGACGTAGATACCTTGATGCTCATGGGGTGCTCCTTCGCGGCGGGCTACTTGCTCTGTTCGAGCTGCTCGGTGACGGTGTCCTGGAGCTGTGACCAGGAGACCTTGAACTTGTCGACGCCCTCGACCTCGAGCAAGTCAACGACCTCGGTATACGAGATTCCGAGGTCATCGATCGCATCGAGCAGGATGTTCGCGTCGTGGTAGGTGCCGGTGACCGAGTCGCCGCGGATCTCGCCGTGGTCGGCGACCGCGTCGAGGGTGGCCTCGGGCATGGTGTTGACGGTTTGGTCGGCGACGAGCTCGGTCACGTAGAGCGTGTCGGGGAGGGATGGGTCCTTGACACCGGTCGATGCCCACAGGGGACGCTGCGCGTGTGCGCCCTCGTCGAGCAGCAGCTTGGCGCGCTCGGAGGCGAACGACTCCTTAAAGACCTGGTAGGCGAGGCGTGCGTTCGCGATGCCGGCCTTGCCCTTGAGGGCGCTTGCCTCGTCGGTGCCAAGGGCGTCGAGCCGCTTGTCGATCTCGACGTCAACGCGGCTGACGAAGAACGAGGCGACCGAGCGGATGGTCGAGAGGTCGATGCCGTTCGCGCGCGCCTGCTCGAGGCCGGTGAGGTAGGCGTTGATGACCTCGCGGTAGCGGGGCAGCGAGAAGATGAGCGTGACGTTCACCGAGATACCGTTCGCGATCGCCTCGGTGATGGCCGGGAGGCCCTCCTTCGTGGCGGGAATCTTGATCATCACGTTCTTGCGGTCGACGAGCTCCCAGAGCTGCTTCGCCTCGGCGATGGTGGCATCCGTGTCGTTCGCGAGCAGCGGCGAAACCTCGATCGAGACGCGGCCGTCCTGCCCATCCGTTGCTTCGGCCAGCGGCGCGAACAGGTCGCAGGCGTTGCGGACGTCGGTCGTCGTAATCACGGTGATCGCCTCGTCGGTGGTGGCATCGCGCTCGGCGAGCTCCTTCACCTGCGGGGCGTAGGACTCACCGTTCTTCAGCGCTGCGGCAAAGATCGACGGGTTCGTGGTGACGCCGACAATGTTGCGCTCGTCGATCAGGGTCTGGAGTGAGCCCGATTCGAGGCGGTCACGCGAGAGGTCATCGAGCCAGATGCTGACGCCCTGGTCGGAAAGCTGCTGGGTGTTGGGGTTCTGCATGAGGTCCCTTTCAGAAAACGCGGTGCTTAGTTGGCCGCGAGCGAGTCGTGGGCGGCTTCGATGACGGCCTCGGTGGTAATGCCGTAACGGCGGAGCATTTCGCCGCCGTCGGCCGAGGCACCGAAGGTCTCGACCGAGACCGAGCGGCCGCGCGTGCCGAGGAACGGCGCCCAGGTCAACGCGAGGCCGGCCTCGACGCTGACGCGGGCGGTGACGCTCGCCGGCAGCACCGCGCTGCGGTACTCCTCAGGCTGGGCGAGGAACCACTCCTGCGACGGCATCGCGACCACGCGGGTGGGAGTGCCTTCGTCCTCGAGCACAGCACGAGCGTCGAGTGCGAGCGAGACCTCCGAGCCGGTGGCGATGAGGATGACCTCGGGGGCGCCGCTGCGGGCCTCGGCGAGGATGTAGCCGCCCTTCGCAAGGTTGCTCGCCGCGGCGAGCGTGTCGCCGCTCGCGTCGCCGTCGCCGCGCTCGAGCACGGGGAGGTCCTGGCGCGAGAGCACGAGACCAATCGGGCCCTCGTGCTGCTGCAGCGTGGCGAGCCACGCCTGCGCGGTCTCCGCACCGTCGCTCGGGCGGATGATCGTGAGGTTCGGGATGGCTCGCAGCGCGGTGAGCGACTCGACCGGCTGGTGGGTCGGGCCGTCGCCACCGAGGGCGATCGAGTCGTGCGTCCAGACATAGATCGCGGGGATGTTCATGAGCGCGGCGAGGCGCACTGCCGGGCGCATGTAGTCGCTGAACATGAGGAACGTGCCGCCGAAGGCGCNGTCTTCCCGTGCAACACGATGCCGTTGAGGATCGCCGCCATTGCGTGCTCGCGGATGCCGAAGTGGAGCACCCGGCCGTACGGCTCGGCGGTCCAGGTCGACGTCGAGTGCTCGACGGGGGCGAAGGACTTGGCGCCGTCGATGGTCGTGTTGTTCGAGCCGGCGAGGTCGGCCGAGCCACCCCAGAGTTCCGGAAGCAGCGGCGCGAGGGCGTTAATGGTCTTGCCCGAGGCCTTGCGGGTCGAGACCTTGGCGGTGCCGGCGAAGTCGGGCAGCGCATCCTCGATGCCCTCGGGCAGCTCGCCGGCCTCGAGCCGGTCAAGCAGCTCCTTGCGCTCGGGCTCACGCTCGGCCCACGCAGCGAAGTCGGCCTCCCACGCGGCGCGAACCTCGCGCATCCGCTCGCCGAGCTGGCGCGTGTGAGCGAGCACCTCGTCCTCGACCTGGAATGTGGCCTCCGGGTCAAAACCGAGGAGTTCTTTGATCGCGCGGATCTCGTCGGAGCCGAGCGCCGAGCCGTGGGCTGCGCCGGTGTTCTGTGCGTGCGGGGCGGGGAAGGCGATGTGGTTCTTGAGGATGATCAGGGTCGGGCGGGCAAGCTCGCCCTGCGCCGTCTCGATCGCCTCTGCGAGGTCGTCGATGTCTTCGGTGACCTTGCCGTCTTCGCCGAGCCAGTTCACCTCAAGTACCTGCCAGCCATACGCCTCGTAGCGCTCGGCGACGTCTTCGGTGAAGGCGATGTTGGTGTCGTCTTCGATCGAGATCTGGTTCGCGTCGTAGATGACGATGAGGCGGCCGAGCTGCTGGTGGCCCGCGAGGGACGAGGCTTCTGAGGTGATGCCCTCCTGCAGGTCACCGTCGCCGGCGATCACATAGGTGTAGTGGTCGAACGGGCTCGCACCCTCTTCAGCCTCGGGGTCGAACAAGCCGCGTTCGTAGCGCTGGGCGTACGCGAAGCCGACCGCGGTAGCGAGGCCTTGGCCGAGCGGGCCCGTGGTCATCTCGACGTGTGCGAGGTGGCGGTACTCGGGGTGGCCGGCAAGCGGCGATCCCCACTGGCGAAGGTGCTTGAAGTCGTCGAGCTCGACGCCGAAGCCGCCGAGGAAGAGCTGCGTGTACTGCGTGAGGCCCGCGTGGCCGTTCGACAGGATGAAGCGGTCGCGGCCGAGCCAGTCCTGGTCTGCGGGGTCGTGCCGCATGATGTGTTGATAGAGGAGGGTTGCCACCGGAGCCAGGCTCATCGGGGTGCCGGGGTGGCCGCCACCCGCGTTCTCGACAGCGTCAGCCGCCAAGAGTCGGGCGGTGTCCGCAGCACGCTGGTCGAGGTCGGTCCAAATGACGTTGGGCACAGGTGTCCTCCAGATAGCAATAACGAGGTCAAGGCACGCCGATCGGCGATGTCTCCACACTAGCGCCGCGGGATCGCGCGAAACCTTAGTCGTGTCCTCGAAGTCTGGCGCCAAACGGGTAGACTTGCAGCTATTGAGCAAGTAAAGGGCAGGTATCTGTGACAACCGATCGATTGACAGGCATGTCAAGCGCAGTTTCAGCAGCCGGTGACGGCGCGTCGAAGGCGACATCGATTGGGTTGAAGCGCAAACTGGCCGCCTACGTGGCGCTCACGAAGCCCCGCATCATCGAGCTGTTGCTCATCACGACGCTGCCGACCATGCTGCTCGCAGCCCGGGGCATCCCGTCGGTCTGGCTCATGCTCGGCGTACTCGTGGGGGGCGCGTTGTCCGCCGGTAGCGCAAACGCGTTCAACTGCTACTTCGACCGTGACATCGACCGTGTCATGAAGCGCACCGCGAAGCGGCCGCTCGTCACTGGCGAACTCGCCGACCGCGAGGCGCTCGTGTTCGCGTGGGTGCTCGGCGTCGTGTCGACCGCGGTGCTGTGGCTCGTCGCCAACCTGCTCACCGCAGCGCTTTCCGTCGGGGCCATCCTGCTTTACGTCGTGCTCTACACGCTCATTCTCAAGCGCCGCACCGACCAGAACATCGTCTGGGGTGGCGTCGCCGGCTGCATGCCCGTGCTCATCGGCTGGGCGTCGGTCACCAACTCGCTGAGCTGGGAGCCGCTGCTGCTGTTCCTGCTCATCTTCCTCTGGACTCCCGCGCACTACTGGCCTCTCTCGGTCAAGTACGCAGCCGACTACGACCGCGCCGACGTGCCAATGCTCTCGGTCACCGAGGGCGAGGGGTCGGTCGCCCTGCAGTCGGTCATCTACGCGTGGGCCACGGTCGTCGGCAGCCTGCTGCTCGTGCCGGTCGCGCCGATGGGCTGGATCTACACGATCGCCGCCCTAGCCGCTGGGGCCTGGTTCGTCATTGAGGCGCACCGCGTTTACAGCCACGTCGTGCGCCAGACCGGCCTCGCGCAGCCGATGCGTGTGTTCCACCTGTCGATCCTCTACCTGACCGTCGTGTTCCTCGCGGTCGGCGTCGACGCGCTCGTCTACCTGCCGCTGGTTCCATAGCCGCGCATCCGCCTGGCCCTCGGGCCGGTTGCCGGTCGTCGCGGTTCTCTCGTGACGATGCGGTTGTGGCTGCATCGATGATGGAAAATCGCATCGACGCCAGGAAACTGCGGCGGGGCTGGGCGGACGCGCGGCCCGCTACTTCGCGCGGCGGGCGTTGACCAGGTTCACAGTGAGCACCGCGATAACGGTGACCGCGAGGATCATGTGGGTGCCGACCGACCAGACCGGCAGGCCGGCTCGCGATTGGTAGACGCCGAAGGCGATCTGTATGACCACCAGGATGAGCAGGGTCACGCTTGACGCCTTCGTGCGCGCGAGCTTGCTGCGCAGGACGAACACCATCATTACGACGAGCGCCGCGGCGAGGGCGTAGGCCGGCCACGAGTGCACGTGCTGCATCACGACCGGGTCGAACCCGTTCCGCGCGGCAATTGTGTCGCCAGCATGGGGGCCGGCGCCGGTGGTGAGCACGCCGACGACCTCGGTGATCCACGTCAGCACCGTGACGACGATGAGGCTCACCCACAGGCCGCGCGGGGCACGGGGCGCATCCGCCGCCGGTAGCGGCTCGGCGTAGCGGACGCGCTGGAGCAGCAGCGCAGCAATGGCGACGATGGCAGCTGAAAAGAGGAAGTGCACGCCGACGATGCGCGGGTCGAGGTGGAAGATCACGGTGATGCCGCCGATGATTGCCTGCACGATGATGAGCACACCGATGAGGAACGCCGGGATGCGCAGGCCGAGCTGCTTCGGGGCGTTGCGCACGGCGAGGTAGGTCAGCAGGGCGACAATCACGAGCAGACCGGTCAGCGTGCGGTTGCCGAACTCGATCAGGCCGTGGATGCCCATCTCCTGCGTCGGCACGAGCGACTCGGTCGTGCAAAGCGGCCACGTCGGACACCCGAGGCCCGAGCCAGTGAGTCGCACGAGGCCGCCGGTGCCGACGATGAGGATGTTCACGACGAGGTTGGCCCAAGCCAGCCCCCGAGTCCAAGCGGTAACCGAGTCCGGCAGCAGGAACGATTGAACCGATTCCGGCAGCATGAATTTGGACCGTGGCACAGGGGCACCTCTCAGTTTGTGGCGAACACGCCCGAGAACCATGGGTGGTGGCTTAGACTCGAGGATGGTGTTCAGTTCGCGCGATCTTGGCCTCCCGGAGAACCCACGGGAAGGAATCGGCGCTGGAATTTGTTTCATTCTATGCGGGTCCCCACGATCCAGCCGCGAATCTGAACCGATGACGACAAGAAAGAGGTAGGGATGTCTGATCTGCTCATCGACCGCCCCGAGCTTAATGACCTTGGTCAGTATGAGTTTGGCTGGCACGACCCTGACGTAGCCGGGGCCTCAGCGAAACGCGGGCTCAGCGAAGACGTGGTGCGTGACATCTCGCGCATCAAGAATGAGCCCGAATGGATGCTCGAGCGTCGTCTCAAGGGACTGCAAATGTTCGGCCGCAAGCCGATGCCGACGTGGGGCGCCGACCTCAGCGGTATCGACTTCGACAACATCAAGTACTTCGTGCGTGCGTCGGAGGCTCAGGCCCAAACGTGGGAAGACCTCCCCGACGACATTCGCAACACGTACGAGCGTCTCGGCATCCCCGAGGCCGAGCGGCAGCGCCTTGTCGCGGGCGTCGCGGCCCAGTACGAGTCCGAGGTCGTGTACCACCAGATCAACGAGGAGCTCGAGCGCCAGGGTGTCATCTTCATGGACACCGACACCGCGCTGCGCGAGCACCCGGAGTACTTCGAGGAGTACTTCGGCACCGTGATCCCTGCCGGCGACAACAAGTTCGGTGCGCTCAATACCGCGGTGTGGTCGGGTGGCTCGTTTGTGTACGTGCCCAAGGGCGTCCATGTCGAGATTCCGCTCCAGGCCTACTTCCGCATCAACACTGAGAACATGGGCCAGTTCGAGCGCACGCTGATCATCGCCGACGAGGGCAGCTACGTGCACTACATCGAGGGCTGCACCGCCCCGATCTACAAGAGCGACTCGCTGCACTCGGCCGTCGTAGAGATCATCGCGAAGAAGAACGCGCGCGTTCGCTACACGACGATCCAGAACTGGTCGAACAACGTGTACAACCTCGTGACCAAGCGCGCCATCGCAGAAGAGGGCGCGACCATGGAATGGGTCGATGGCAACATCGGCTCGAAGGTGACCATGAAGTACCCGTCGATCTACCTCACCGGTGAGCACGCCAAGGGCGAGACGCTCTCGGTCGCGTTCGCGGGCCCTGGCCAGCACCAGGATGCTGGCGCCAAGATGATCCACATGGCACCGCACACGCAGTCGTCGATCGTCTCGAAGTCGATCGCCCGCGGCGGTGGCCGTGCCGGTTACCGCGGCGAGGTTCGCATCGCTGAGAACGCACACAACTCGGCCAACTCGGTCGTGTGTGACGCGCTGCTGGTCGACAACATCTCGCGCTCCGACACCTATCCCGCAATCGACATCCGTGTTGACGACGTGCAGCTCGGGCACGAGGCCACGGTCACGAAGGTGTCGGCGGAGCAGCTCTTCTACCTCATGAGCCGAGGCCTCGAAGAGACCGAAGCCATGGCCATGATCGTGCGCGGCTTCATTGAGCCGATCGCGCGCGAGCTGCCGATGGAGTACGCGCTCGAGCTGAACAAGCTCATCGAAATGAACATGGAAGGATCGGTCGGCTAAGCAATATGACGATCACTGTGACTCCGCGCCTGCCCGAGAGCGCCGGAAAGTTCGTCCCTGTCCAGACGCGTTCGGAGCGACCAGCTTCGTTTGCGCCCGAGGATTTCCCTCAGCCCACCGGTCGCGAGGTTGACTGGAAGTACGCGCCGATCAAGAAGCTCGCGCCGCTCTTCGAGGACGCCGCCGGCGACGGCAGCGTCACGGTCGAGGTCGCCGGGCCGAGCGAGGTGCGCACCGGCACCCTCGCCCCCGGCGAGGCGCCCCGCGGCACCGGATTCACCCCCGAGGGCCGCGCCGAGGCCATCGCCTCGAAGTACGCGACCGCGACGCACATCGTGATCCCGGCCGACGCATCCCTCGACGCGCCCGTGTACGTGCGCGTGACGGGCGCGGGCGCGCAAACCCGCGATCTCGTCCACCTCGTGCTCCAGGCCGAGTCGAACTCGACCGCCACGATCGTGGTGGAGCACTCGGGCTCGGCGCTCGTGAGCGAGAACGTTGAGATCCTCGTCGAAGACGGTGCGAACCTCGACGTCATTGCGATCCACGAGTGGGACGACGACGCGGTGCACACCGGCGCCCACCAGGCGGCCATCGGCAAGGAAGCGACGCTCAAGCACACGCTCGTCACGTTCGGCGGCAACGTCGTGCGCGTCAATCCGTCGCTGCACCTCAACGGTGCTGGCGCCGAGGGCATCGCGAAGGGCCTCTACTTCTCGGATGCGGGACAGCACTTCGAGCACCAGGTCTACATCGACCACGCCGGCGAGCGCACCACGAGTGACGTGAACTACAAGGGCGCCCTGCAGGGCGACGGTGCTCGCGCCGTCTGGATCGGCGACGTGCTGATCCGCCCGACCGCGGTCGGCACCCAGAGCTACGAGCAGAACCGCAACCTGGTGCTGTCGAACGGCGCGCGCGCCGACTCGATCCCGAACCTTGAGATCGAGACCGGCGACATCGCAGGTGCCGGCCACGCTTCGGCGACCGGCCGGTTCGAGCAGGAGCAGCTGTTCTACCTCATGGCCCGCGGCATCGACGAGCTCACCGCCCGTCGGCTCGTCGTGCACGGCTTCCTGAACGAGATCGTGCAGTCGATCAGCGTGCCCGAGGTGCAGGAGCGCATGCGCGAAACCCTCGAGCGTGAACTGGAGGCGAGCACCGAAGCGATGATGGCGGCGAGCGCCGTATGAGCTTCGAACGAGTCTGCGGCGTCGACGACGTCCAGGTTGACTCGCCGATGCGCGTCGAACTCGCCGACCAGGTGATCGCGCTCGTGCGCGACTCGGCTGGCGACGTCTTCGCAATCGGCGACCGCTGCACCCACGGCGACATCTCGCTCTCGGAGGGCTTCGTCGAAGACGGCACCCTCGAGTGCTGGGCACACGGCTCGCAATTCTCGCTCTGCACCGGGTGGCCCAAGTCGCTGCCCGCGTTTGAACCAGTTCCAGTCTTCGCCGTCAAGGTCGAAGACGACGCAATCTTCATTGACCCGACTCCGATCTACAAGGAGAACAACTAGCAATGTCCGTTCTTGAAATCAGCAACCTTCACGTCCAGGTCGAGACCGACCAGGGCCCCAAGGAGATCCTCAAGGGTGTCGACCTCACCCTGAACTCCGACGAGATCCACGCCATCATGGGCCCCAACGGCTCGGGCAAGTCGACGNGTCGTCGATCGCCGGCCACCCCGCCTACGAGGTGACCGAGGGCTCGGTCAAGCTCGACGGCGAAGAGGTCCTCGAGATGTCGGTCGACGAGCGCGCGAAGGCCGGCCTGTTCCTCGCGATGCAGTACCCGGTCGAGATCCCGGGCGTGACCCTCTCGAACTTCCTCCGCACCGCGAAGACCGCGATCGACGGCGAAGCGCCCGCGATCCGTGGCTGGCTCAAGCAGGTCCGCGGTTCGATGGACAACCTCCGCATGGGCAACGAGTTCCTCGAGCGCAACGTGAACGAGGGCTTCTCGGGTGGCGAGAAGAAGCGCGCCGAGATCCTCCAGCTTGAGCTGCTCAAGCCGAAGTTCGCCGTGCTCGACGAGACCGACTCGGGCCTCGACGTGGACGCGCTGCGCATCGTGTCGGAGGGCGTCAACCGCGTCAAGGGCGACACCGGCATGGGTGTCCTGCTCATCACGCACTACACGCGTATCCTTCGTTACATCAAGCCCGACTTCGTGCACGTGTTCGTCGACGGCCGTGTGGCCGACGAGGGCGGCGCCGAGCTCGCTGAGAAGCTCGAGAACGAGGGCTACGACAGCTACCTGCAGGCCGCGCAGGCCTAACTAACTGGAGGAGGGCCAACATGGCACTCGTTTCACTCGAACCCGCGCGCTACGACGAAATCGAAGAGGCGCTCAAAGAGGTCGTTGACCCCGAACTCGGCGTCAACATCGTCGACCTCGGCCTGATCTACGGTCTTGACTGGGAAGACGAGCTCGACGCCCTCGTGATCTCGATGACGCTCACCTCGGCCGGCTGCCCGCTGACCGACGTGATCGAAGACGAGACCGCGAAGGCGCTCGACGGGCACACTGAGCGATTCAAGATCAACTGGGTCTGGATGCCGCCTTGGGGTCCGGAGAAGATCACCGACGACGGTCGCGAAATGATGCGCGCCCTCGGGTTCAACATCTAGCGAAACGCGATCGAGCGGGGCTCGGCACTTCGGTGCCGGGCCCCGCTCGCGTTAGTCGAGCCCGCGCGCCCGAAGCGCGTCGGTGAGCTCATCCGCGTGCTGCAGCGTCAACACGAGCAGCGGGAACAGGATGCGCGGCGACGTGCCGCGGCGGCCGCGCGCGATGAGCGCCTCCCGCAGCTGCGCGGCGAGCGTGGCAATGAGTGGCACCGTTGAAATGGTGAGCGAGAGCAGAAGCGCAATGCGATCCGGTCGCACGCCGAGAGCGCGCAGGGGACGGAGCCCAGTCTCGAGCGCGTCGAGCAGCTCGGTCATGCGCGTCGTGCTCGTGACGAGCGCGGCGAGCGACACCACGATGGCGACCCTTGCGGTGTTCGTGATCGCGAGCTGCCACGGCAGGAAGATGAACTGCGGCACGAGCATGATGATGAGGAGCCAGCGCAGGCCCCACAGCTGGCGCCACAGTGCGGCGGGACCGACGCTGAGCAAGAAGGCCGTGATCGTCACGAATGCCGCTGAGGTCAGGACCCTCCAGTCACCGCCCCACACCGACAGCAAGAGCGTCGCGAGCACGAGTCCGAGCAGCTTGCTCCACGCCGGCGCGCGATGCAGCAGGCTCGTGCCGGGCACGAAGAGCGAGATCACGCGACGCTCGCCCGGTAGCGCGCGATGATGTCGGCGGGCCGGCCGACCGACGCGACCCGCGCATCCTGCACCCACACGAGCACATCGCAGCGCTCGGCGACCTCGAGGTCGTGGGTGACGAGCACGAGCTGATGGGGGAGAGCAGGGTCGAGCAGCAGCTCCGCGATGCGCGATCGATTGCGCAGGTCGAGCAGTGCCGTCGGTTCGTCGGCAATCACGAGGGCCGGCTCGGACGCGAGCACCGCGGCCACGGCGAGCAACTGCTGCTGGCCGCTCGAGAGCGAGTGGGCGGGTGCATCCGCGAGCTCGCTCAGCCCGACCGAGTCGAGCGTCGCGTCGACCTTCGCGGCGATCTCGGCGCGCGAGAGCTTGCGACCGCGAAACGAGAACGCGAGGTCCTCCCGCACCGTTGGCATAATCACCTGGGCCGCCGGGTTGGGGAAGACGAACCCGGTCTGCGCGCGCACCTTGGCGCCCTCACGCGCCGGATTCCGGCCGTGCACGCGCACCTCGCCGCTCGTCGCCGTGACGAGGCCGTTGAGCAGGCGCGCGAGGGTGGACTTGCCTGAACCGTTCTCGCCGACGACGGCGATGCGATGCTCCTCGAGCGTCAACGTGACGTCGTCGAGGGCAACGCGGCCCTCGCGCACGACGCGCACGCGGTCGAAGCGAAGCTCACGATCGGTCACGCGGCGTCTCGCTGGGGCCACGCGAACGCGCGGGGGTAGGCGCGCCACAGAGCCAGTGTGATGACGGTGGCGATCGCGACCTTGATGAGGTCGCCGGGCACAAAGACGAGGCTCGAAAGCAGGGTCTCCCACAGGCCGAGGCCGGTGATGAGCGACTGCAGCGGAATGCCGACGGCGTAGACGGCGAGCATGCCGCCGACGAGGCAGCCGAGCGCGACGCGCCACCATTGCGGTTTCGAGGCACCGGCGCGAACGATGACGCCCACGAGGAACGCGCCGACGAGCCAACCGAGTAGGTAGCCGACCGAGGGAGCCACGAAGACGCCGAGGCCGCCACGTCCTCCCGCGAGCAGCGGCAGGCCGAGCGCGACGAGCGCGAGCACGGTGAGCACGCTCGCGGCACCTCGCCACGAGCCGAGCACTGCGCCGGCGAGCATGACGCCAAGGGTCTGTGCCGTAATCGGTACCGCGCCGCCGAGCATGATCGTGCCCGGCAAGCCAAGCACCGCGATGAGGGCCGCCATCACGGCAATCCTGGCGAGGTCGGTAGTGGTGGTGGCGGGCTGCCGGACTGCAACGTCGGTCATGTTTGTCCTTGTCGATCGCTTCCTGAACGGTGTTCAGGCTATACGATAGTGCGGATGAGCCCGAACGCAACTTCTGAATCGTCGCGCACTCGCAACACGCGCGACGATGTCGTATCGACGGCGATGCGGATGCTCGCGAGAGGCGGCTTGCCCGCATTCAGCATGCGGGCGCTGGCGCGCGAGCTCGAGGTGCAGCCGAGCGCGCTGTACTGGCACTTCGCGGACAAACAGTCGTTGCTTGCGGCGATCGCCGACGAAATCGTTGCCTCGATGCCGGAACGACAGGCGGGGGAGACGCTGACGGAAGCGGCCGCGGCCCTGCGCAGTGCGCTGCTTGCGCACATGGACGGCGCGGAAATCCTGCTTTCGTCGATCTCGCTCGGCCTCGCCGACGACGTGGCGCTCGTGCGCCTGCAACTCGCCGGGGAGGATTGCGGTCTCTCGCGGGCGGCGGCCGAGGAACTCGCGAGCACCGCGCTTCACTTCGTACTCGGCTACGTGTCGCACGAACAGCAGCGCGCGCAGGCCGCGGCCGCTGGCGTGGCGGTGCGACCGCATCCGCTTGCTGCGGGCGACGCGAGCTTCGCGGCCGGCCTTGCGCGCCTTGACCCCGAAATGGAGGCGTAGGCCGTGCGGACAGGGCTGCTCATGCTGCTCATCTCGACGTTCTCGGTGCAGTTCGGCTCGGCATTCGCCAGCCTGCTCGTCGCCTCGTCTGATCCGGCGACCGCGAACCTGTTCCGGGCGCTCATCGCGGCTGTCGCCATGGGGCTCATTGTGCGACCGAAGCCGTGGAAGTGGACTTGGTCGCAGCTTCGTCCGGCACTGCTGCTCGGTGTCGTGCTGTTCGGGATGACCTCGACGTTCTATCTCTCGATCGAACGGCTGCCGATCGGCGTCGCGGTGTCGATCGAGTTCCTTGGCCCACTTCTGCTGTCTGCCTTGCTCTCGCGCCGTGTGTGGGACTTCGTGTGGATCGGCGTGGCCCTCTGCGGCATCGCGATCATGGGCATCGAATCGGCGTTGGCCGCCGACCACCTCGACCTCTGGGGCATCGTGCTCGCCGCGACGGCGGGCGTCTTTTGGGCCCTCTACATTCTTGCGGCCGCTAGAGTGGGTGAGGTGACCGAGGGCCAGGGCGGCCTGGCCGTGGCCTTTGCCGTGACGGCGTTGCTCGCGCTGCCGTTTGGGTTCGGGAGCGTGGCCACCGTAATCAGCGACGTGCACCTGCTCGGGCTCGCGTTATTGGTGGGCGTCCTCGCGGCGATCATTCCCTACACCTTCGAGTTCCTCGCGCTGAAACGGGTGCCGAAACGAGTATTCGGCGTGCTCATGAGCGTCGAACCCGCCATTGCCACGTTCACCGGGTGGCTCATCCTCGACCAGACCGCGAGCGTCTGGCGACTCGGCGCAATTGCGCTCGTGGTGATCGCGAGCGTGGGAATCACGATGGGGGCGCGTAAGATCGTGGAGGTTGACCTGCCGGCACGCGATCTTCACACGGGAACGATCGAGCTTCCCATCGCCCCGGCCCAGGTCGACGAACAACACTTGCCGAAGCGAAATGAGGATGCCGAGTAGTGCTTGCCGTTCAGGATCTCGAGATCACCGTCGGGGCGCGGACGCTCATGAGCGACGTGAATTTCCGCGTGCAGCCAGGCGACAAGATCGGCCTCGTCGGGCGCAACGGTGCCGGCAAGACCNCCAAGGTGCTCGCCGGCTGGTCGCTACCGAGTGACGGCAAGGTCGACCGCTCGGGTGAGCTCGGCTACCTGCCGCAGGATCCCCGCACCGGCGACCCGAAGCAGACCGCCCGCAACCGCATCCTGGATGCGCGCGGGCTCGGCTCGGTGCGGCAGCGACTCGCCGAGGCGGCCACCGCGATGGCCGAGGCGATGACCGACGCGGAGCAGGACAAGGCGATGCGCCGCTACTCGCGGCTTGACGACGAGTTTGTGACGCTCGGCGGTTATGCGGCGGAGAGCGAGGCCGCGGCAATCGCGTCGAACCTGAACCTGCCCGACCGCATCCTCGACCAAGAACTCGAGACGCTCTCGGGTGGCCAGCGACGGCGCATCGAGCTCGCGCGCATCCTGTTCTCGGATGCCGAGACGATGATTCTCGACGAGCCAACGAACCACNCTCGACTCGGTCGTGTGGCTACGCGAGTTTCTCAAGACCTACCGCGGCGGGCTCATCGTGATTTCGCACGACGTGGAGCTCGTGGGCGAGACGGTGAACCGCGTGTTCTACCTCGACGCGAATCGGCAGATGATCGACGTTTACAACATGGGCTGGAAGCAGTACCTGCGCCAGCGCGAGGCCGACGAGGAACGCCGCAAGAAGGAGCGCGCGAACATCGAAAAGAAGGCGTCCGTGCTGCAGCAGCAGGCCGCCCGCTTCGGCGCCAAGGCCACGAAGGCCGCGGCGGCGCACCAGATGCAGCGCCGCGCCGAACGGATGCTCGGCTCGCTCGAAGACGTGCGCCAAGCCGACCGCGTGGCGAAGCTGCGGTTCCCGACACCGGCCCCTGTCGGCAAGACGCCGATCAAGGCCGAAGGCCTGTCGAAGTCGTACGGCTCGCTCGAGATCTTCACGAGCGTCGACCTTGCGATCGATCGCGGCTCACGCGTCGTCGTGCTCGGCCTCAACGGCGCCGGCAAGACGACGCTNCTGCGCATCCTCGCCGGCGTCGATGCGCCCGACACCGGCGACATCATCGCAGGCCACGGCTTGCGTGTCGGCTACTATGCGCAGGAGCACGAGACCCTTGACGTCGCGCGCTCCGTACTGCAGAACATGGTGTCGGTGTCGCAGCACCTCACCGAGACCGAGGCGCGCAAGGTGCTCGGCTCGTTCCTGTTCTCGGGCGACGACGTGCACAAGCCCGCGGGCGTGCTCTCGGGAGGCGAGAAGACCCGCCTCGCGCTCGCCATGCTCGTCGTTTCGAGCGCGAACGTGCTGCTGCTCGATGAGCCGACGNAACCTCGACCCCGCCTCGCGCGAGGAGATTCTCGACGCGCTCGCCCACTACGAGGGCTCAGTCGTGCTTGTGTCGCACGACGAGGGTGCCGTCGAGGCCCTCAACCCCGAGCGTGTGCTGATCATGCCCGAGGCGATCGAAGATCACTGGAACCCGGAGTACTTCGAGCTCATCGAGATGGACTAGGCCCCGCCTACTCGTCGAGCAGTTCGTCTTCGATTTCGGCGTCGGTCTTGCGGCCGCGGCTGCGGCGCCGTTCCTCGGCGCGGGCGCTGGCGGCGAGCACGCGGGGATCGTCCTCGTTGCGCTCCTTAAACTCCTCGCGCAGCCCGTAGACGAGGCCGACCGCGGCAATCACGGCGAAGATGATCCACTGGAACGCGTAGCTGAGGTGGTTGCCCTCGGTGAGCTCGGGCTTCGGCGTGAGCTGGCCCGTTTCTGCGTCGACCGACTCGCTGCGAAGCAGCCCGTAGGCGCCGGTGTAGGTGCGATCGGTGCCGAGCTCCTCGGCGAAGGTCGGCAGGTAGATCGTCGCGATCTGCCCCTCGGGCGCGGTGCGGCCGGGAATCTCGCGCTCGCCGGGCTTCAGTCGGGCCGTCACGGTGAGTTCGCCCGACGGCGCCTCGGGCACGGAATCGGGGGAGTCCTGCTCGTTGCCGGTGGGGATCCAACCGCGGTTGACGATGAAGACCTCGCCCGAGGTCGTCTCGAACGGCGTGAGGATCTCGAAGCCGGGCTGCCCGTCGAACGGGCGTGCGCGAGCGAGTAGCTGGTCTTCGGCCAGGTAGTGCCCGGTCATTTCAACCACCGTCCACTCCTGATTCGGGTCGTAGGCGTCGAGCGTCAACAGCACCTCGTCGAGGGGCTGCGGGTCGGCGTCGAAGTGTGCGGTGACGAGGTCGTTCTCGGCGACCTTCTCGTCGCGGCGTTCGAATTGCCAGTGTGAGAGGAATCCGCAGGCGATCGCAAAGACGATGAGCAGAATGAAATAGCTGAGCCAGCGTCGGCTCAGCAAGAACTTCCATCCCTGTCGCGTGTTGGATTTTGAGGGTCGAGTGCCAGTTTGGGTCACTCGATGGGCTCCTCGTTGACGGGGTCATCAATGCGGGCAAGGCGTACCGGGAAGCGGCGCGACTCGAGGAAGCCGAGGAGGAAATCGAGGTGCTCGTCGCAGGCGAGCCAGATCTTCACGCGGTCGGCGTCGTGGATGCGCGGGTTGCGCCACTCGATGCGGTGCACGGCCGGTGCGTCGCACTGGGCGCGGGAGCACTGGGGCCGTTCGTCCCTCGACCCGAGGAAGCCACGGAGGCGGCTGCGCAGGTCAAACTCACCGCTGCTCATTCCGTCTCCTTTGCCGAGCGGAGGATAATCGCCCCCGCATCAGGAGATTCTACCCCTCGCTGTCGCCGGGCGCGAACGTGGTTCGCGAGCGCGACGGCGATCATGGGCAGGAAGATCGCGCCGAGAGCGAGCACCCAGAGCAGTGGGCCTCGCACCACGATCATGAGCAGGAAGCAGGCCGTGCGAATCGCCATAGTGAACATGTACTGGCGCAGGCGCGCCCTGCGCTCTTCTTCTTCACTCATCGTCATCGAGGTGACGTTGGTGACTTTGGCGTTCATGGTTCCCAAGATTCGTCTCGCGGTGGCTGCTTCAAGCGTACCCCCGAGGCGACCGTAGGATAGGGGAACGGGGCGTGTCTGCGACGCCGATATTCCGAACCCTTCCTGAGGAGCAACATGACGACCCAGCGCACCGTTCTCGTGACCGGCGGAAACCGCGGCATCGGTCGAGCGATCGCCGAGGAGTTTCTCGCCGCGGGGCACCGGGTGGCCGTGACGTCGCGCTCCGGCGAGGGCGGGCCCGAGGGTGCACTCACCGTTGCTGCCGACGTGACCGACGGCGCGTCGATCGACGCCGCCTTCACCCAGATTGAGGCCGAGTACGGGCCTGTCGAGGTGCTCGTCGCGAACGCGGGCATCACCAAGGACACCCTGCTGCTGCGCATGAGCGAGGACGACTTCGCGGACGTCATCGACACGAACCTCACCGGTGCGTTCCGCGTCATCAAGCGCGCGACGAAGGGCCTTTTGCGGGCGAAGTGGGGCCGCGTCGTGCTGATCTCGTCGGTCGTCGGCCTCTACGGCTCGCCTGGCCAGATCAACTACGCCGCTTCGAAGGCGGGCCTCGTCGGCATTGCGCGCTCGCTCACTCGTGAGCTCGGCAGCCGCGGCATCACCGCGAACGTCGTCGCGCCCGGCTTCATCGAGACTGAGATGACCGCAGTACTGCCGGAGGCCACGCAGAAGCAGTACCTCTCGACGATTCCTGCGGGGCGCTTCGGTGAGGTCAGCGAAATCGCAAAGACCGTGCGATGGCTCGCGGGTGACGATGCCGGCTATATTTCGGGGGCCGTGATCCCGGTCGACGGTGGCCTCGGCATGGGCCACTAGGCCCGCGCGGCGCTCAGCCGCGCAGACCCAGCATCGCGAGTAACTGGGTCATGTCGCGGCCGGGCAGCGACACAGCTGCCTCCTGGCGCACGATGGGCTTCGCGTCAAAGGCGACCGAGAGCCCAGCGATTTCCATCATCCCGAGGTCGTTCGCACCATCGCCGACGGTGATCACGCGTTCCATGGGCACGTCGAGCGACTGCGACCAGCTGCGCACGGTGTGCTGCTTGGCCTGGCGGCCGATGATCGCGCCCGACACCTCGCCGGTGAGGTCACCGTCCTCGGTGACCTCGAAGCGGTTTGCCCGCCAAAGGTCAAGGCCGAGCTCCTCCGCGAGTGGGTCGAGTACCTCGTGGAAGCCGCCCGAGACGGCGCCGACGCGACCACCAGCCGCGTGGATGGCGGAAATGGTCTCGGGCACCCCGCGGGTGACGCGGATGCGCTCCCGCACTCGTGAAATTTGGTCGAGCGAGATGCCTCGCAACAGGGCAACCCGCTCGCGCAGGCTGCCGTCGAAGTCGAGCTCGCCGCGCATGGCGCGCTCGGTGACCTCGGCCACCTGGTCGCGCACCTCGGCGTAGTCGGCGATGAGCTCGATGACCTCATCCTCAATCAGCGTCGAATCCACGTCGAAGACGACGAGGAAGCGGGCTCCCGCGGTGACGCGGCCAGTGCCGTGGACGGGGGTGAGGGTGAGGTCGGAGATGCTCATCGTTCGACGATACCGTTCTTCGGCACGACGGTCAGGCCGGACTCGGTGACGGTGAAGCCGCGGGCGCGATCGTGCTCTCGGTCGATGCCGATCGTCGCGCCGGCACGCACGACCACGTTCTTGTCGAGGATCGCGGAGCGCACCTGCGCGCCGGGCTCGATGGTGACGCGGTCGAAGGTGATCGAGTCGACGACGAGGGCGCCCGACTGCACCTTCGTCCAGGCGCCGAGCACCGAACGCTCGACGTGCGCGCCCGAGATGACCGAGCCGAGCGAGATGATCGAGTCGATCATCGTGCCGGTCGAGCCCCGCGCATCCCGCACGAACTTCGCCGGCGGCGAGTTGAGCGTCTGCGAGATGATCGGCCATTCCTCGTTGTAGAGGTTGAAGACCGGCAGCGTCTGGATGAGGTCCATGTGCGCGTCGTAGAAGGAGTCGATCGTACCGACGTCGCGCCAGTAGTCGCGGTCGCGCGGAGTCGAGCCCGGCACGTCGTTCTGAATGAAGTCGTAGACGCCGCAGTCGTTCTGTGCGACGAAGGCGGGGATGATGTCGCCGCCCATGTCGTGCTTCGAGTCATCGAGGTTCGCGTCAGACATGACCGCCTCGACGAGCTTGTCAGCGTCGAAGACGTAGTTACCCATCGACGCGAGGATCTCGCCGGGGCTGTCGGGCAGACCGTTCGTCGATTCGGGCTTCTCGAGGAACTCGCGAATGTGGGCCGGGTTGTCGGGGTCGACATCGATGACGCCGAAGGCGGAGGACATCTCGATGGGCTGGCGGATGGCGGCCACCGTGGCACCGAGGCCCGACTCGATGTGCTGGTCGATCATCTGCGAGAAGTCCATGCGGTACACGTGGTCGGCGCCGACCACGACGACGATGTCGGGCTTCTCGTCCTGAATCAGGTTGAGCGACTGATAGATGGCATCGGCCGAACCTGAGAACCAGTGCTTTCCTCGGCGCTGCTGCGCCGGAACACTCGAGACGTACGAGCCGAGGATCGCGGGCAGGCGCCAGGTCTGCGACATGTGGCGGTCAAGCGAGTGCGACTTGTACTGCGTCAACACCACGATCTGCTGCAGCCCGGAATTCACCAGGTTGGAGATGGCGAAGTCGATGAGTCGATACTGTCCGGCGAACGGCACCGCCGGCTTGGCGCGGTCGGCGGTGAGCGGCATCAACCGCTTGCCTTCGCCACCAGCGAGCACAATTCCGAGTATTTTTTTCTGCCCCTTTGCCATGGTTCACACTCTAGGGCGAACAGATTAATGAAGTTGTACCTTTCGCTATCTAATGTGTAACCATGCGCGTCGATGTCATCACTCGTGAATACCCACCGCACGTCTACGGCGGAGCGGGGGTGCACGTCACCGAGCTCGTTCGAGCCATGCGGGCGGATGCCGATGTCCGCGTCCGCTGCTTCGGCGAGCCGGTCGAGGAGCCCGGCACGACCGGGTACGAGGTGCCCGGCGACCTCGCGAAGGCGAACGCCGCGCTCGGCTTCCTCGCGGGCGACCTGCGCATCGCGAACGACACCGAGGGCGCCGATGTCGTGCACTCGCACACCTGGTACGCGAACCAGGCGGGCAATATCGCGAAGCTGCTCCACGGCATCCCGCATGTCATCTCGGCGCACTCGCTCGAGCCCCTGCGGCCGTGGAAGGCCGAGCAGCTCGGCGGCGGCTACCGTCTGTCGAGCTGGATGGAGCGCGACGCGTATGCGAACGCCGACCGCATCATCGCGGTGTCGAACGGGATGCGCGCGGACATCCTCCGCAGCTATCCGCAGCTTGACCCCGAGAAGGTCGTCACCATCTACAACGGCATCGACACCGAGCAGTGGCAGCCGGTGCACGACGAGGCGGTCGTGCGCGAGCTCGGCGTCGACCCCGACGCGCCGACGCTGATCTTTGTAGGCCGCATCACGCGGCAGAAGGGCCTGCCGTACCTGCTGCGGGCCATTCGTGAGCTGCCCGCCGAGGTGCAGGTCGTGCTCTGCGCAGGCGCGCCCGACACGCCGGAAATCGAGCGCGAGGTTCGCGACTTGGTCGGCGAGCTGCAGACCGAGCGCACGGGCGTGCACTGGATCGAAGAGCACCTGCCGCGGCCGAAGCTGCAGGCCCTGCTGACCTCGGCCGACGTGTTCGTGTGCCCCTCGATCTACGAGCCACTCGGCATCGTGAATCTCGAGGCGATGGCCTGCGGCACCGCGGTCGTCGGCTCGGGCACCGGCGGCATCCCCGAGGTCGTGCAGCACGGCGTGACCGGCACGATCGTCCCGATCGACCAGGAGCAGGACGGCACCGGCACGCCGAAGGACGCCGACAAGTACGTCGCCGACCTCGCCGCGGCCCTCACCGAGCTCCTCGGCAACACCGAACTCGCGAAGCAGTATGGCGAAGCCGGGCGCGAGCGCGTCGAGCGCGAATTCACCTGGACACAGATTGGTGCGCAGACACTCGAGCTGTACCGCAGCATCCTGGCCGACTGAGCCGATACCCTGAATGTCATGACCGACGTCGTGAAGTTCGAGAACGTCCGCGTGCGCCGCGGTGGCCGCAACATTCTAGATATCGCCGAATGGCGCGTCGGTGAAACCGACCGGTGGGTGGTGCTCGGCCCGAACGGCGCCGGCAAGTCGNCCTCGCCTCGTCGAACCTGCACCCGACCACCGGCACCGTCGAGGTGCTGGGGGAGCGGCTCGGTCGCACCGACGTCTTTGAGCTGCGCCCGCGCATCGGCATCGCCGGCTCGGAGATGGCCAAGCGCATTCCCGACAACGAGACGGTGCGCAATGCGGTCATGACCGCCATCTACGCCGTCACCGGCCGCTGGAATGAGCAGTACGACGAGATCGACGACGCGCAGGCGAACGACGTGCTCGCGCAGTGGCAGCTCGAGGGGCTCGCCGACCGCGAGTTCGGCACGCTGTCGGACGGGGAGCGCAAGCGCACGCTCATCGCGCGGGCCGTCATGAGTGACCCTGAGCTGCTGTTGCTCGACGAGCCGAGTGCCGCCCTCGATCTCGGGGCACGCGAGCGCCTGCTTGCATCGCTGTCGGAGTATGCCCAGAGCGAGTTCGCGCCGGCAATCATCATGGTCACGCACCACGTCGAGGAGATCCCGACCGGGGTGACGCACGCGCTGCTGCTGCGCGACGGTCAGATCGTGGCCGCTGGTCCCATCGGTGAGACGCTCACGTCGGCGAGCCTCGAGGCTACATTCGGCCTTCCGCTCGAACTGGTTCAGCAACACGGTCGATTCAACGCGCGTGCTATCGCGTAACCGGCGAACCACATGCTAGGCTTGCTGCTTGGCTTGCCCGCCCCGTCGGTCGCGGGCACTTAATCTTGCATATCCACTTGTCGAAGAAGGAACCGCGATGAAGACAGACATCCACCCGGACTACCACTACGTGGTGTTCAACGACCTCGCTTCGGGTGAGAAGTTCATTACCCGTTCGACGGTGACCAGCGAAAAGACCATCGAGTGGGAAGACGGCAATACCTACCCGGTCGTTGACGTCGAAATCTCGAGCGCCTCGCACCCGTTCTACACCGGTAAGCAGCGCATCATGGACTCGGCCGGTCGCGTCGAGAAGTTCAAGAACCGCTACGCGAAGTTCGGCAAGAAGGCCTAAGGCCCGACGCCAACTGGCAACGAGGCGGATGCTCCTTCCGGAGCATCCGCCTCGTTCGCCTTTCCGAGTGCGTTAGACGCGAACGGGCCACCCGCGGTCGGCGGTGAAGTTCGGGTCGCGCTGGCGGCGCATGTACGACTCGAAGTCGGCGGCCTGCTCGTCGTGCCAGCGCACCTGCGCGTCGAAGAGCTCGGCGAGGGGCACATCCACCTCGTTCGGGAACTTGCGGGCGATCGCGATGGCGACGAGGCCGGCCGCCACCGCATCCGCCGAGGCGTCGTGCGCGTCGAAGAGCTCGACGCCGTATGCCTCAGCCGTGGTGCCGAGCTTGCGGCCACCCTTGCGGTAGCGATCGACCTGCTTGTCGATGATGAGCGGGTCGACCACGACCTTGCCGAGCTCGGGCATCGCGAGCTGGTGTCGGGCGCACTCGGCCGCGAGCAGCGAGAGGTCGTAGGGCGCGTTGTAGACGACGAGCGCGATGTTGTTGCGCACGATCCACTCGAGCGACGCGATGATTTTCTGCAGCACCTGCGGCGCGGGCTCGCCCTCGGCCTGCGCCATCTCGGTGGTGATGCCGTGCACGGCCACCGCGGGCTCCGGAATCTCGACGCCGGGGTTCGCGAGCCAGTCGGTACCCCGCTCGAGCTCGCCTTCGGCGTTGAGCATGCCGATGAAGGCGGTCACGATCCGCGCCTCGAGTGGGTTCGTTCCGGTGGTCTCGGTGTCGAACACGGCGACGCGATTCGTCCAGCTCATGGTGCCTCGGCTTCAGATCGGAGGGATGTGGGTCGCCTACACTCTTCCACGATGCGGCCGAATAACCCCCTGGAACACAAGCTCGAGCAGATCCGGACTCGCCGGATCGATGTCGACGTCGCGGGCACGCGCACTGCGGTGTGGTTGTACGGCCCGCCCGACGCCGAAGATACCGTCGTGCTCGTGCACGGCTTTCGTGGCACCCACCATGGGCTACTCAACCTCGTCGCGCTTCTGCCTGACGTACGCTTCATCGCGCCCGACCTGCCGGGTTTCGGTGAGTCGGGGGAGTTCGCGGGCGAGCACACGCTCGACGCGTACGCGGCGTGGCTCGCGGAACTGCTCGAGGTCGTCGACGCCGAGGCGCGCGCCGTGGTGCTCGGTCACTCGTTCGGCTCGCTGGTTGTCGCCCGCAACGTGGCCGCGCTCGGCGACCGCCGCATCGTGCTCGTCAATCCCATCTCCGAGAACGCGCTCTCCGGCCCCGAGCGCATCCCCACCGCCGTCGCGGTCGGCTACTACCGGCTCGGCGCGGCCCTGCCTGAGGCCGCGGGCAGCGTGCTGCTCAAGTCGCCGCTCATCACGCGGGTGATGAGCGAGGTGATGGCCGTGACTCGATCGCGAGCCCTTCGCGCCTGGATTCATGACGAGCACGAGCAGCACTTCTCTGACTTCACCAGCCGGCGTGCCCTGCTCGAATCCTTCCGCGCCTCGGTCAGCGACGATGTCATCAGCCACGCGGCCGAGTTCCCCGAGGGCGTGCACCTCGTCGCCGGCGAGCGTGACCGCATCGCGCCGCCCTCTGGCAGCGAGCGGCTCCACGAGGAGATGGCGGGTTCGACACTGCACGTTATCGAAGGCGTCGGCCACCTGGTTCACTACGAAACCCCGACCGCGCTCGCGCGGATACTCGCCGGCTTTCTTGCCGAGAAAGGTGCCCAGCATGACTGAGTCCACCCTGTCGTTGCCCGAACGCGTCGCCATCGTCGGCGGCCACGGCAAGATCGCGCTCGCCCTCACCAAGCTGCTCGTCGCCGACGGCGTCGAGGTGCGATCGCTCGTGCGCATTGCCGACCACGCGGCCGAACTCGAGGCGCTCGGCGCGATTCCCGTCGTCTGCAACATCGAGTCGGCGTCGGCGAACGAGCTCGCCGACGCGTTCGACCACTCGGATGCGGTGGTGTTTGCCGCGGGCGCTGGCCCCGGTTCGGGCGCCGAGCGCAAGAGGACGGTTGACCGCGACGGCTCGATCAAGTCGGCCGAGGCGGCGGTTCTTTCGGGTGCCATGCGCTTCGTGCAGATCAGCTTCATGGGCGCTGAGCAGCCGAGCCAGAGTGACGATGAAGTGTTCGCCGCGTACTGGGACGCGAAGCGCGAGGCCGACGAGGCACTTCGCCGGGTCGCGCTCGACTGGACCATCGTGAAGCCCGGCGGCCTCACGGACGAACCGGCGACGGGGCGCGGGCTCGTCTCGTTCGCGCCGATCGATCGCGGAGGGAAGACTCGGCGGGCCGACGTTGCGGCGTTGATCCGACTCGCCCTCGCCGATAGCCGCACGGTGTGGAAGGACATCTGTCTCGTCGAGGGCGACGCCCCGCTCGCTGACGCGATCGACGCGGCCGTCGCGGCGGCTACGCCGCAGGCGTAGCGACGCCGAGCAGCTCCGCGACGCGCTCGAGCACCGCCGAGGTGCTGCCGTCGACGCGGAACTGGGCCAGTGCATCCACCGGGGTTGCGCCGCGATTCACGAGCATCACGGGTTTGCCCTGGCGGCGCGCGCGGTGCACCATCTTCACGCCCGTGTTGACCACGAGCGAGGTGCCGACCACGAGCAGCGCGTCGGCCCGGTTCATGAGCTGCGTCGCCGCGCGGTTGTTCTCGGCGCTAACGAAGTTGCCAAACATGACGACGTCGGGCGCCATCGCACCGCCGCACTCAAGGCAGCGGGGCAGTACGAAGGTGTCGACGAGTTCTTCGGCGATCGCGGCGTCGCCGTCAGGCCCCTCTGTGACGCGCTCGTCGGCGAGCCACGGGTTGTCGGCGCGGATGCGCGCGAGCAGCGAGTCGGCGGTTTCGACATGGCCGTGGGGCAGGCAGTGCACCGTGCGCAGGTGCCCGTGCAGCTCGATCACGTGCTTCGAACCGGCTCGACGGTGCAGGCTATCGACGTTCTGGGTTGCGACGCCGACAACGTAGCCGCCGGCCTCGAGCGCGGCGAGCGCGAGGTGACCGGCATTCGGCTCGAAGCGGCCCATCCGCCGCCAGCCCTTGGCCGCGCCCGACCAGTAGCGCCGCTGCGCCGCCTCCGACTCGAGGAATTGCTGCCACGTCATCGGGTTGCGCTTCGGCGCGCCGGGGGAGCGATAGTCGGGGATGCCCGAGTCGGTTGAGATACCGGCACCCGTCAGCACGGCGGCGGGCTGTGTCGCGAGGATCTCCGCGATCTCTTCGGCCCCCGCGGCCTCGTAGGGAGCGATCACCGGATACCTCCGCGGTCGGTCGACGCCTCTGGCCGCGGAAAGTGGCAAACTTGCTCGGTGCGCATTCTCCCCATCACTTCTCTCGAACATCCGGACCTGCAAGATTATTCGCGTCTCACTGATGTTGCCCTGCGCCGCAAGCTCGAGCCGGCCGGTGGGCTCTACATGGCCGAGTCAGAAAAGGTCGTGGCGCGCGCGGTCGCTGCGGGGCACGTGCCGCGGTCGATGCTGCTGCAAGAGAAGTTTCTGCCGCAGGCCGAGCGGCTGCTCGTCGACCACCCCGACACTCCAGTGTTCGTCGGCAGCGAAGAGCTGCTCGAGCAGCTGACGGGATATCGGATGCACCGGGGCGTGCTGGCGGCCATGCACCGGCCCGAGCCGCCGTCGGCCGCGTCGGTGCTCGAGAACGCGAAGACGGTGCTCGTGCTCGAGGACATCGTCGACCACACGAACGTCGGTGCGGCGTTTCGCAATGCGGCGGGCCTCGGCGCCGACGCCGTCCTCGTGACCGAGCGCTGCGCCGACCCGCTCTACCGGCGCAGTGTGCGCGTGTCGATGGGCACCGTGCTGCAGGTGCCGTGGACCCGGCTGCCGAGCTGGCAGGAGAGTCGGGAACTGTTCCACGAGCACGGCTTCGAGATCGCCGGGCTCGCCCTCGATGAGCACGCCGCGCCGCTGCAGGATTACGCGCGTGAGCGGCCCGAGCGGGTCGCGTTGCTGCTCGGCACCGAGGGCGACGGACTCACCCGAAGCGCGCTGGAGGCGGCCGACCGCACCGTCATCATCCCGATGCTGCACGGCGTCGACTCGCTCAACGTCGCCGCGACCAGTGCCGTTGCGCTCTACGCGTTACTGAACAACTAAGCCATGTCGGAGGTGAGTCGTATGGTGGATCAGATGTCTGAATCACAGCGTGCTGGAGCACAGGTGGGCCTGTATGCGGCTGAGCACCTGTCGCCGTCGTATCCGCAGCGCGCGCCCTGGGGTACGGCGGGTAACTTGCGTGCCTGGCAGCAGGAAGCGCTGCAGACCTACTTCGAGAAGGAGCCGAAGGACTTCCTCGCATCGGCCACCCCGGGCGCCGGTAAGACGACCTTCGCGCTTCGCCTCGCGGCAGAGCTGCTGCACGCGGGCACCGTCAACCGCATCATCGTCGTCGCTCCGACCGACCACCTGAAGACCCAGTGGGCGGCGTCGGCGGCGCGGGCGGGCATCCGACTCGACCCGAAGTTCTCGAACAACCAGCGCACCTATTCGCGCGAGTATCACGGCATCGCGGTCACCTACGCGCAGGTGTCGATGAAGCCGTACGTGCACGAGTACCTCTGTTCGTCGGCGCGCACGCTCGTGATTCTCGACGAGGTGCACCACGGTGGCGACAACCTCTCGTGGGGTGATGGCCTGCGTGACGCCTTCGAGCACGCCGAGCGGCGGCTCTCTTTGACGGGTACGCCGTTCCGTTCCGACACCGCGCCCATCCCGTTCGTGCGCTACGTGCGCGACGACGACGGCATCCGCGTGTCAAAGGCCGATTACACCTACGGCTACGGGCGAGCGCTCCGCGACGGCGTCGTGCGCCCCGTGCTCTTCATGACGTACGCGGGCAGCATGCGCTGGCGCGACACCTCGGGCGAGGAAATGTCGGCTGGTCTCGCCGACGACAACACGAAGGACATCATCTCGCAGGCCTGGCGCACGGCGCTCGACCCCGAGGGCGACTGGATGCAGCAAGTGCTCAAGGCCGCCGACCAGCGGCTGAGTGAGGTGCGGCTCGAGGTGCCCGATGCGGGCGGGCTAGTGATCGCGACCGACCACCAGTCCGCCCGCGGCTACGCGGCCCTGCTCGAGCACATCACCGGCCAGAAGCCCGCCGTGATCCTCAGCGATGACCCCGGCGCATCTGCCCGCATCGAGTCGTTCTCTGACTCAGACGAGCGGTGGATGGTCGCCGTGCGCATGGTGTCCGAGGGCGTCGACGTTCCTCGACTGTCGGTCGGCGTGTACGCCACGAGCTCGTCCACGCCGCTGTTCTTCGCTCAGGCCATCGGCCGATTCGTGCGCGCCCGTCGCCGGGGCGAAACCGCGAGCGTGTTCATCCCCTCGGTCCCAAAGCTCGCGTCGCTCGCCGAGGCGCTCGAGCTCGAGCGTGACCACGCGCTCGACCGACGCGAGGGCAACGGCGACTCCGAGGTCGACGGCATGACCGAGGAGGAGCGCGAGCTCGCTGCGGCCGAGGCCGAAGATCGTGCGAGCGAGGAACTCACGAAGTTCAAGTTCACGGCGATCTCGTCGGAGGCGCAGTTCGAGCGGGTTGTCTACGACGGGGGCGACTATGGCTACAGCGCCGAGGTCGGGTCGCTCGAGGAACTCGAGTACCTTGGGCTGCCGGGCATCCTCAACCACGACGAGGTTGCACAGGTGCTCGAGTCGCGGGCGCAGAAGCAGACGCGCATTCAGGATGCGCGGGCCCGCAATGAGGTGCACGACGGCCACCAGACGGTGCAGCCGCTGCATCGCAGCCTCAAGGAGCAGCGCACGCTCCTCAACTCGCTCGTCGGGCTCTACGCCCGGCAATCACACATGCCGCACGGCAAGGTGCACGGCGAGCTGCGGCGCATCTGCGGTGGCCCGGCCGTGGGCCAGGCCACCTCGCACCAGATTCAGCAGCGCATCAACGAGCTTCGTCGCCGTCTGCACTAGCGCGCCGCTGGCGTGCCTGCTTGCGCAGCTTGTAGAACACATAGAGTGCGATGAGGATGAGCACGATGGCGATGACGACGTACTGGAACCAGCCGGCCGCCTCCTCGAGCACGTGCCAGTTGTTGCCGAGCAGGTAGCCGCCGTAGACGAAGATCGTGTTCCAAATGCCCGAGCCGAGCAGCGTGAAGATGCCGAAGCGCCACCATGACATGCGCTCGACGCCGGCCGGCAGCGAGATGAGCGATC
The DNA here is from genome assembly GCF_014904065.1 of Gulosibacter sediminis. Classification (GTDB taxonomy): domain Bacteria; phylum Actinomycetota; class Actinomycetes; order Actinomycetales; family Microbacteriaceae; genus Gulosibacter; species Gulosibacter sediminis. The sequence continues at coordinate 251,700 of NZ_JACXJG010000005.1, forward strand.
GGAAGATCGGGATCATCCGACCGAAGAAGACGGTCCAGTAGCCGTACTTGTTGAACCACTTGATGGTTGCGTCGATCTCGTCGCGGTCGACTAGCGGGAGGTACGAGAGCAGCCTGACGGTGCGGTCGTGGCCGAGCCACGCGCCGAGCCCGTAGAGGCAGTAGGCGCCGGCGACCGAGCCGATCGTGGCCCAGATGAGGGCCTCGACCCAGGTGAAGGTGCCGTCGGCCGAGGCTGCACTGAAGCCGGCCAACGGCAAGATCACCTCGGAAGGGATGGGCGGAAAGAGATTCTCGGCGAGCACGAGCAGTCCGACGCCAAAGGCGCCGAGGAAGTTCATGACGGCGACGGCCCAGTCGCCAATGACGCCGAAGGCGCTGCCGGACTCTGCGGCGGCCTGTTGCAAAGGGAAAAATAGATCGGGTCGCACTCGTCCACCCTACGTGAGGCGGGAGGTGCGACCCGAAGAGTCTGGCGCTAGGCGCTCTCGCCCGGGCCGATATTGAACATCCAGGAGATGCCGAACTTGTCGATCAGCGCGCCGTAGAGGTCGCCCCAGACCTGTCGTTCGAGCGGCATGATCACGTTACCGCCCGCGGCCAGGCCGTCGAAGTAGCCGCGGATTCGGTCCTCGTCGTCGCCCATGAGCGAGAGGTTGATGTTGTTGCCGGGCTGGTAGTCGTACGGGGCCATGCCCTCGAGGTGGTCGGCGGCGAAGAGCTGGATGAGGTCGGTCACCTCGAGGCTCGAGTGCATCACCTTGTCGGCGTGCTCGCTGTCGGCGGGTACTGCGTTGAACTCGCCGAAAGTCGAGAGGCGGGGTTCGACGCCGAACACCTGCCCGTAGAACTCCATAACCTCGCGCGTGTTGCCGGGGAAGTTGAGGTAGGGGTGAAGACCAGTAGCCATGATTTGCTCCTTGGTGATTCGGCCTGCGCTGGTCGGCGGGCACTGAGACGAGCGTAAAAAGCAGCGCTGGACTGGGCCTGTGACTCAGCCCCTGGCTTGAACGTTTAGGCCTGTCGCACCGTCTCGCCAGGCTTGAGTGGTCGAGCTCGGATGGCCGACAGGGTCTCGTCGAACGACACGTTCGAGTTCGCGCGCCAGCCGTCGCGCAGCAGCCGGTTCCAGAGCGTGTCGCGATTGAAATCGGCCGCGTTGCCCTTGGGGTAGATGAACCACACGGCGCGCAGCGGCGCGAGTGCCTGGATGTGCTGGTCGAGCGCGGCGTCGACGTCAGCGAGGGAGTTGGTGAAGAGCACCGCCACGTCGGCGTCGGCGAGGTCGGTGGCCTCGATCGTGTCGGCGGTGAGCTCCGGCGGGTGCGTGTGCGTCTCGGGCCAGACCCAGAGGCGAGTGCCGGGCTTGAGTTGCAGTTTCTTTTGGAGGGCGGCGTGGTCGGCTGTGGTGCTCATTTCGCTCCATCGCGTTGTGAGTGTGATTGCCTGGTTCAACCGTAGGCTGTTGGTGTTTTGTCCTGCCAATGCCGAGACCGGGGGAGCGGAGCACATGGCGAGCGAAGTTCAAGAGCAACTCAAGACGCTGAGGGAAGGCACCCTGCCTGAGGTCCTCGCCTGGCTTGGTCCGGACGACGCGAAGTCGTGGCGAAGCCATGACCGCACGGCGCTTGCGTGCGCGCTGACGAATCGATCGACGGCAGATCGGCTCGAAATCGCGAACGCACTGCTCGACCGCGGCGCGGACGCGGGCTTTGTGTTGCAAGAGGACAACGTCGGGGCACTGCACCTGCTCTTCAGCCATTGGCGACGTTTAAGTATCCAGACGGGACGTTCCAGCCGTTCTATTCGGCGCTGATCGACTCGAGCAAGCTCGACCTTGCTACGGTCGACAAGGGCGGCCGCTCGATGCTCGAGAACATCGAGAAGAAGACCCGTCTTCGTCAATCGCTGTATGACCAGTTGCTCGACTACCGGGCCAGGACTAGCTACTGAGGAGGCCACATCATGTCCGAAGCGATGAGCAGCGTCGACCTGAACGAGTTGATCAATGAGCTGTTGGCGGCCGCGGGCGCGACGGGCAGCGGCAGGGCGACCCGCGTGTTTCGGGCCGTGCCGGGCGGCCAGCTCTCGCAGGTGCTGCTCGTGCTGCGCGACGGCCGCGAACTTTCTGAGCACGAGAATCCGGGCGAAGCACTGCTCCACGTCCTGCGTGGGCGGGTGCGGCTGACGGCTGGCGATGAGCGCTGTGATCTGAGCGCGAACGAACACATCGTGATCCCGCAGCAGCGTCACGGCCTGTTGGCGCTGGAGGATGCCGCCGTCCTGCTCACTGTCGTGGGGTCGCGCTCCTAGAGCTCTCTGCGGCGGATTGTTTCGAAGTCGCTGCCGGAGCGGCCGGCGAGTCGTCGCTGCATCGAGCCTGCGATCCGGGTGGCCTGGAGCTTTGCGCGGTCGGCGATCGGCCCACTGAACTGGGCGTCGAGGTTATTCGTCCAGAGGTCGAGCCACCGTTCGAAGTGTTCCTCACCGAGCGGGTGCTTGGTGTGTAGCGCAAAGTGGAGTTGGAGCGCGTTGCGGCGGTACTTGCCGGCGTTCCACAGCACCGTCTCCCAGAAGTCGCACATGATCGGCAAGTGGTGGTCGAGGTCGAGTTTGGCCACGTCAGTGAAGATCGGGCCGATCAAAGGATCCTCGAAAGCGGACAAGTAGAAGGTAGATACCAGCCGTTCGACGTCAGCGCGGTCTGAGAGATCGTGCATGCGGCAGCCTCCTCACCGAAATCGGAAGAATTGATTGTCGTTCAATTATAGGCTGTGCACCAACGCGAAAGGCCCCTGACCGGATTGAATTCCAGGTCAGGGGCCTTTTCGTTACTGTGCGCGAGGGGGGACTTGAANCCCTCGCGCCGCGAATCTGGGCCGAGTGTTCTGCCGCATAAAATCAACGATCTACGACATGTGACCTGTGGATAACTCCGCCGCGATACCCCGACATACAGGTTACTTAGCACTTTCGTTAGCACTTTTCGCAGTGTACGCGGCTCAGCTAGAGATAAGCGGTCAAGTAGCTGCGCCAAGGGGCGATGAACAACTCAGCGGTCATGCTGCCTCACCGAGCTTTTGCAAATCCAACTGACAACGCCAGACCGTCATGCCGGGTTCTGGCGCTGCCCCGGAGCAGGTCTGAACCATTCGTCGCGGCGTTCGTGTTGGTAGATGTCGGGAATGCCGTCTGCATCGGCGTCGATCTCATCCCGCTCTCGAATGCGACGGTACTGTCGGTTCCGCAGGCCGAGCACGAGCGTCGCGAGCAGCGCGGCAAGCACCGAGGCGGAGAGGATCGCGACCTTCGCGTAGTCGTGGGCGGGTGAGCCGGGCTCGAAGCTGAGCTCGGCCACGAGCAGGGATACGGTGAAGCCGATGCCCGCGAGCAGTCCGACCCCGGCGAGGTCGATCCAGCGCAGTTCGGGATCGAGGCGGCTGCGCATGAGCCGGGTCGTGACCCATGTCGTGGCGACGATGCCGATCGGTTTACCGAGCACGAGCGCGGCGATGATTGCGAGGGTCACCGGACTGGATGCTGCCGCTTGTACACCGTCCCAGCCGCCGAGCGAGACGCCGGCGGCGAAGAACGCGAAGATCGGCACTGCGAACCCGGCCGAGAGTGGACGGAAGCGGTGCTCGAACTGCTCGGCGAGCCCGGTCGACATATCGGGAAGATGGCGATGGCGTTTGCGATGGATCACCGGGATGGTGAAGCCGAGCAGCACCCCCGCGATGGTGGCGTGGATGCCTGACGCGTGCATGAGCGCCCATGCGACGACACCGATCGGGAGCAGGATGAGCCACGCCGCGAGCGGGTGAAGGCCGAAGAATCGGCGGTACAGCTGCGCGATGACCCCATAGACGACGATCGTTCCGAGAGAGAGCAGCAGGGGCACGATCTCGATCTGGTCGGTGTAGAAGATCGCGATGATGCTGATCGCGATGAGATCGTCCACCACGGCGAGGGTAAGTAGGAAGATGCGCAGCGCCGAGGGCAGATGGGAACCGATGATCGCGAGCACGGCGACCGCGAAAGCGATGTCGGTGGCGGTGGGAATCGCCCACCCGTGGGCGAACTCCGGCTGCCCCCGCACGATGCCGGCGTAGATGAGCGCAGGGACGAGCACCCCACCAGCTGCGGCGGCGATCGGAACGATTGCCGTGCTGAATCTGCGCAGATCACCGGCGACGAACTCGCGCTTGAGTTCGAGGCCGACCAGGAAGAAGAATATCGCGAGCAGCCCGTCGGCCGCCCAGGCGCCGAGGCTGAGCCGGAGGTGCCAGGCTTCGTAGCCGATCTCGAAGTCGCGGAGCGCGAAGTAGGAGTCGGCGAGCGGGGTGTTGGCCCAGATGATCGCGATCGCCGCGGCGATGACGAGGAGGATGCCGCCGACGGTCTCCTTGCGGAGGATCTCGCCGATGCGTCGCGCTTCGGCGAATGAGCCGTAGCGCGGGAACAGGGTGGAGGTTCGGGTGGTGGGGTCTGTCATGGGAGCTTTCTGAAGGCGGAGTGAGGCCGTGTCGGCCGGTGAATGGGTGACGAAGTGTCGGGGATCGGTCAGAGCGACTCGCGGGCCCACGCTTCGTGGAGCGTCGATTCGGCAACGTCGTCCCAGGTGAGGGTGAGATCGCCCCATTTGGGCGGTTCGGTGAGCGCCTCCCCGAGTCTGGCCCGGAGCAGGGCGGGGTCGTCGCAGTCGGTGACATCGAGCACGAGGATGTTCACATAGCGGGCACGGTCCCGCTCGAGGTCATTGTGGAGCTGGGTGGCGAGGCCGGCGGGAACGCGGACGAGTACCTGCTGCGGAAACCTTCTCGGTCGCAGACAGGCGACGCACACGCGCCGGATGCCCAGCACCGTGTCGAATTCGGCCTTCAGATTGGCGATTGCGTCGTGCCAGACGGTGCGTGCCTGCTTCCGGGTCGCGCACTCGGTGAGGTCGACGCCCCAGAGCATGCCGTGCGGGCGATCCTCGCGCGGAGCCTCCGGGATGTTCGCGAGCGCCGGGAGCGCATCTCCGCGTATCAGAAATGGTGCATTCATGGTGAGTGGTCTTTCGGGTTCTGATTCGTTCGTCTCTCGCCGACCAGACTTCCCGGCACACCATGCGTCATCGGGGCAGGCCCCGCAACGAGTCCCCATACTATGCCGTTAGAGGGTGTTCTCGCAGCCGTCGCCCGGAAATCCGCACGATTGCCGGCACTGGCGCTGGGCCTCGGGTATCGGATGGGGTAGCATCGGTGCGGTGCGTCGGGAAGTCTGGTCGACACGCCACCTCGAGTCCGAGGCGGCGTCGAAGCAACCGAAGGCAACCCAGATGAACACCGGTTCCCAGAGCAATGCCCTGCACCGGGCCCGCGACCTCGCTCTGCGGTTGCGCGGACGTGCCCGCTATGCGGCCGGGCATGCGCCGGCTAGGGTCGCGCTCCTGGTCTTCTCCGCCGCCACGCTCCTGTTCACGGGTCTGCTCATGCTCCCGGTAGCCTCTGCGGATGGCACGCGCACCGCACTTTCGGACGCGTTATTCACGGCGGTGTCGGCGGTGACCGTGACCGGGCTCACCACCGTGGACACCGCGGAGCACTGGTCGATGTTCGGGCAGGTTGTGATCCTCGTCGCAATCCAGACCGGCGCGCTCGGCGTGGTGACCATCGCGCTGCTGCTGGCGATGATGGTCACCCGCAAACTCGGCGTGTCGAGCCGCGTGTTCGCGAAAGAGAGCATCGGCGCCAACGGCATCGGTAGCGTCGGGCGACTCCTGCGCGTTGTCGTCACGACCACCTTCATCATCGAGAGCGTTCTCGCGCTCTTCTTGGTACCGGCGTTCATCGCTTCTGGCGAGTCGTTTGGCCCGGGGCTGTGGCACGGCATCTTCTACGCGATCTCAGCATTCGGGAACGCCGGGTTCACCCCGCACGCCGGCGGGCTCGCGGTTTTCGCCGACAACCAGGCCGAGGCCACCGAGCACACGGCAGGCGAGCAGGTGCGGGCGTCGTCGTGGTTCGGGAAGCGCCGCGCCCGCGACGAGCACGAGAACGCCCAAGCGCGAACCGCCGAAGCGCGCCAGCAGGTGACGAGCGAGTGGGGCGAGCCGCCGAGGTGGGACGAACGTGCCGATGCGTGGGTGGAACGAGTCACCCGGCCCAGAATCGACAGCGACCCGCGCGTGATCGATGCCGAGCAGGAGCACCGGGCGGCACGCGACGCGCTGCTGCACCGGCCAGAGCGGGCACAGACCGAACGACTCGTGGCGTTCGCGCGAGTGTTCGGCGCGGAGACCGTGATCCGCAATCAGCAGGCGTACCTCACCACGAACCCCATGCAACAAGCCACACGAGCAGCGAAAACTGCGAAGCAAGCGCGAGAGGAAGCCGAGCTGCTACGGTCGCTCACCCCGGCCGAGGCCACCGAGAGGATCGAGCAGACCCGCGCAGCGCAGGCCGAGCGGGAAGCTCAGCGTGCCGAGCGGGAGCGGGCCATGTCGCACGACTATGAGGAGCAGCACCGGAGCGCACCCCGGCGTGACGGCCCGACGCTAGGCCTGTAAGCAGCCGATATGTGGGCGCTGAGTATGCTTGACCTATGCCTACGCTCGAAGCCCTCGCCGCCTTTGCTCTGGCGTCGGTGATTCTCATCGTCATTCCTGGGCCGAGCGTGCTCTTCGTGATCGGCCGTTCGCTCTCCTACGGTCGGCGCGGCGGCCTGATGAGCGTGCTCGGCAACGGCCTCGGCGCGCTGCCGCTCGTCGCAGCGGTCGCGTTCGGAGTAGGTGCCATCGTCGCACAGTCGATCATGTTGTTCACGATCATCAAACTGCTCGGTGCCGCATACCTTGTCTATCTCGGAGTGCAGGCGATCCGCCACCGCAAAGACAGCGTGACAGACGGCACCGATTCAGCGCGGCGGTCGTTGACGCCCGCAGTGATGCTTCGGCAGGGCTTCATCGTGGGAGTGACCAACCCGAAGACCATCGTGTTCTTCGTCGCCGTGCTCCCGCAGTTCGTGAGCTTCGAGGCCGGGGCGATCCCGTTGCAGATGATGGTACTCGGGCTCGTGTTCGTCACCATCGGGTTCATCTGCGATGCGGTCTGGGCGATTCTCGCTGGAACAGCGCAAGCCTGGTTCGCGAAGTCTCCCCGCCGACTCAGCGGGATTCGCGCGACCGGCGGCGGGCTGATGATCGGACTCGGCGGTGGTCTCGCGCTGACCGGCAACAAGGCGTAGACGCAACTCTTCGCTTGCCGCTGAGCTTCTACAGGCCGAGGCTCGGGCCGCTGCGCCCGCTGTCAGGTGGGGCGTCGTATCCGAACGCATCCAGCGGAGGCAGGGCACGGCGGCGTTCGCGTGCGGCGTCCAACTCCCGGTCAAGCATGGCAGGGTCGCGGACGGCCTTGCGTGTCGTGAAGCCCTGAGTGTGTTCGTTCAACAGTTCCATCAGCCGGTCGTGCCGTGCGGCGTCCTCGACGGTGACGAGGTTTGGGCGAATCAGGGCATCGAGCCCGGAGTGGTCTTCCACGATGGCGAGGGTGCGGGCGTGGGCGAACACGTCGCCGGGAATCTGCGACCAGTCGATGCCCCATCCGGCGTCGCGGGCGAGCTGGTTGAACATGACGTGCTGACTGCGCGTGTTCACGTCGCGGAACGGATGAATCGCGGTCGTCTCGCCCCACACCCAGGCGAGCCCATCGGAGAACGCATCCGCTTCCAGCCCGTGCAGGTATTCACGCTCTGCGAGAGCGCCGAAGACGCGCTCGGCCTCGGGCGCGATGAACGGCGGGCGGCAGTGCGCGATGCCGGTGCCGCCCGGATGGGTGTCGGTGTCGCCGAGGTCACCACCCCACACATACAGGTCTTGCGTCAGGTGCCGATGGATCGCCTGCAGGTGGGCGAGGTCGAAGCAGCCGGGGATCGGGTGCTCGGCGAGTTCGACCATGCGCTGATGGATCGCCGCCGTCTCGACGGCTTTCCAACGGTCGTAGTCGGTGATGCCGAGCTTGTTGATAAGAACCCGACTGTTCGGGTAGCTGTAGCGGTCGGGCATTAGTGCTCCTGCCCGAGCGGGTTACTTCTCGGGGAAGCGGTCGAGGGCTGCTGCGATTGCCTCGCGCACCGCCTCATCCCCGGACAGTTCGCCGAGCACCTGTCGGCGGGCAATCTCCCGATCCGCGTCCGAGACGACCGCACCGGCCGTCTCCTGACCGGCCTCAACCTCCGCAAGCACACGCCGGACATGGGCCTCAGATACCGGAGTCTTGAGTGCCATTCGGGGTGCCTCCTTGTGGTTGGCGTTCTTGGGCTAGTTTACGTCGCTTGGCCGACATTCACATGGAAGCCGGGCACGGGGGTGCCGATTCGGCACAGCGGGCAGTGGAGAGGTCAGGACTCACTGTTGTCGCTCGCGGTGTCGGCGAAGAGGGCGAGGAACTTCTCGCGCGGGATCACGATGCGCCGCCCGAGCTTCACATACGGGATCGTGCCCTCGTTGATGCTCGTGGTGATCGTGCGCGGATCAACCCCGAGCGCTTCGGCGGCTTCTTTGCGGGTGATGACCAGGCTGCGCCGCTTGCGGAGGTCGTCCATGTCCAGGGTGCTCTGCCGCATGAGGTCACCGTCCGATCCAATACAGGGAGATTGAGGGGTGCCTACCACGGTAGAAGCCAAACCTTGCTGTGTCAAGTACAACCATGTATGTTCTTAGTATGGAAACAGAGAGGGTGCGGGGCAACCCGCCAGGACACACCAACCAGTACGTCGCCGTAAACATCCGTGCGGCTCGTCAAGCGATCGGCATGGACTTGCGCACCATGTCGAAGCTGCTGACCGACGCGGGGCGAAAACTCTCCCCATCGGGGATCAGCAAGCTCGAAGCCGGGGATCGCCGCGTGGACGTGGACGACCTCACCGTGATCGCCTACCTGCTGCGCACCACCCCGGCCGCGCTCCTCACCCCGCCCGAAGCAGCAAGCGGCGTGACGGGGGTGCCTGGTGAGTATCTGACGGAAGAGATCGAGAAGTGGATGCAGGGCTGGCTCACGCTCACCCCGGAGGGGCTGCTGACCTATTGGCAGCAGGAATGGTTCGCCTGCCAGAACCGCATCCAGTATTACGAGTCCTCCCTCAGCATCCCCGGCAGCGACCAGCTCCCCAGCACCGAGACCTATATGCAGCGTCTCGCGGAGCAGCGGGAACGTGCACGGTTCATCCGGGTGCGAGGCGAGCAGATCGACCCGAGCGGGCGCGTATTCAGCGGCCCTGACTTCCTCGACCGCCTCGCCCCAGGCGGCACTGAGTAGTCCGCGCACACCCCAGCGAAACCGCTCACCCAGCAGAAGGGATTAGGCAATGGCACGAAAGGCCGCAGCCGCCGGGCACGACCCCGGCGCAGACCCCGCAGGCGAGGGGGTGAAACCGGCGCGACGCTCCCGCTCTCGGCAGCCCGGCTCGATCCAGGGTTACGACACCGATAAGGGCAAGCGGTGGCGGTTCCAGATCTACGTCCTGAAAGACCCCGAGTACCCCGAGATGGGGATGCGGCGTCTCACCCGTTCCGGGTTCACCAGCACCGACGAGGCCAACGATGCCTTGCAGGAGGCGTTGAAGCAGCGCAAGCAGAACGAGAAGTTCGGCAGCAAAGTTCCCTCCCTCGGCGTCTACGCCGACGAGTGGGCAGCGGGGCTGAAGCTCGCGGCATCCACGATCAAGGGGTACAAGAAGATCATACGCAACCACATCAAGCCGCAGCTCGGCATGATCCGGCTCGATAAACTTACCGCGACCAGGATCGCCCGCCACTACCGAGACTTGGAGAAGTCGGGCCGTAAAGACACATACGGCAAGGGCAAGCCGCTGTCGGCAAACAGCGTCCGTAAGGTGCACGTCGTGCTCGGCGCGATCCTCGACGCCGCGATCGACGACGGGCACGTGACAGTGAACCCGGCGAAGAAGAAGCGTACCGTGAAAGCTCCGACCACGAGCGAGGTGCGGGCGCAAAAGCCCGAAATCGTCACCTGGACAGCCGTGCAGCTCGTCCTGTTCCTCACCTGGAACGAGGACGAGCTGAAAGACGAGCTGTTCCCCATGTGGCGACTCATCGCGTACACGGGCATGCGCCGAAGTGAAGCCCTCGCCTTGAAGTGGAGCGACCTCAGCACCAAGGCAATGCGGGTCAGCATCCGCCGCGCGGTCGATACCGACGACTGGACGAAGACCAAGCCCCCGAAGACCGGCCACGCTCGGGTGATCGACGTAGACGAGGACACCCTGAAAGTGCTCGCCTCCTACAAGGTCGCCCGCGCGGAACTCTCGTTCACGCTCGCCAAGGCCGACGCCTACATCTTCGGCGACGACGATGGGAAGCTGCGCTCACCCGATGCGATGACCAGCCGATGGGATCGCCGCATGAACTGGCTCACCAAGAAGTACGACACCATGCACCGGGTCACGATCAAGGGCCTGCGTCACACGCACGCGACCCTGCTGCTCGAACTCGGCGAGCATCCCAAGGTCGTCCAGGAGCGCTTGGGTCACTCAACGATCACCACGACGATGAACATCTACTCCCACGTCACCCCGACCATGCAACGGTCGGCCGTGACCCGCTTCGCCGCCCACCTCGGCAAGGCTTAGCACTTTTTCTAGCACTTCCGACGCGAAAGACCCCCAACCCGGAGAACTAAATCCCAGGTCAGGGGCCATTTCATTCGCGTGCGCGAGGGGGGACTTGA
>NZ_JACXJG010000005.1:262444-262634 GCF_014904065.1 Gulosibacter sediminis
CCGCGCGGGTGTTTTGTGCTCGTGGGCACGAATGACTACTTTAATGCTTCATTCGGTGCAGCGCAAATCGGCCCAGTTGCCCAACCGATCTGCCCACTTTTGTCGCGTGCAGACGGGTTATCCGACCTAGAACGGTGCCGGATCGTTGACGGCGTCGTAGCCCTGTTCCTCGACGGGTTTGAAGATCGGC
>NZ_JACXJG010000005.1:262798-263579 GCF_014904065.1 Gulosibacter sediminis
TGCCATTTCGTGGGCCTCGGTCATGCTGACCGGCGTCATCCCGTTGATCGTCGCGACATCGCGCGGTGCGTCCGGGTTCAGGAGATTCATGATCGGGATGACGATGCTCACCGTNAACGCGCGGCCGGCCCTTGGCGTCGTATTCGCGCACGCTTTGCGGCGTCGAGGTCAGGAACGTCTCCACGAACAGGTCAGCCATGAGCTGGCGGACGGTGCGGGGATCCTCGATGAACTCGGCGTCTGCAGCGGAGAGTGCTTCCCCACGTGCCTGTGCGTCGCGGACGCGGCGACGGTGCTCGTCAGCCTCGTTCACGTGCTCCTCACGCAAAGCTTTCGCTTGCTGGTACATGAGGTCATACATCGCGTGGGCTTGCAGGGTCGGAACGTCGGCAGTGATGCGCGACATGCCAAAGTCGCGGTCTTCGATCGTGACGTGGCGGGCCTGGTATTCGTGCTCGAACGCCGCCTCGNCTCAGCACCCAGTTGGGCGGCGAGCTTGCGTGCGAATGCGTCGGTTGCGGCGACGGTCTCGCCCTTCGCGAGCTCGAGCACCTTGTTCGCGTATTCATCGCGGCGCGCGTCAGGCACGATGCCCGCATGCCGCAGCAACGCGCGAGCATGCCGCATCGTCACCGCAGCCTCGCGCAGTGGGTCGAGCCACACAACAAAGTCAGTACCCAACCGGTGCGCGTCGTATGCGCGGTTCAGGAGGGCGGTGTCGGACTCGTTGGTGTGAATCCCGAACTCCGCCACGATCGACCGCAGGTTCAACCGCAGCAGG
>NZ_JACXJG010000005.1:263761-263875 GCF_014904065.1 Gulosibacter sediminis
AGTCTCAGGTGGAGGGGTGGTGCCGTCTGGCCGGNNTGTACGCGCCGACTTGCTCAAGTTTCGCCCCGTTGAGGACCATGCCCTCAATCGCCGCGAGCGCGTCATTGAGCCCGT
>NZ_JACXJG010000005.1:263983-275496 GCF_014904065.1 Gulosibacter sediminis
CCGCGGTCGGGTTTCTGAGACAAGTTCACTCTCGCACGAGCCACCGACATCAACTGGCCGCATGAGTGACTCGGTTAGTGACGGTTGGTGCCCGGGCTACTTCGTCGGCGTAGATCTAGCTCGCGTTGCTCAAGGAAGTACTGATTGCGATCTTGCCGTGGACGTGGCGGCTGCGCTGGTGTGAGATCGCGAGATGGAACTGGTCGAGGGTGTAGGTCGCGGCGATGGGGATGCGCAAGGACTTGGTGGAGATCAGCTCCAAGAGCCGGTCGAGCGCATCGGGCGACGCGTCGGAACCATTGACCCGAACAACACCGGCGGGCGGTTGGTCCGCCTCGATGGTGACCACGCGGTGTGGCGGGACGCCCGAGCGGATCGCAGCCTGAGCGGTGTCCGTTCCATGCAGGTCCGCAGTCGCAGCGATAGGTATGTTGCTCGCGGCAATGTCGGCGGCCAGCTCGTCGCCGTATCTCATGGGCCGCGCGCCGAGCGACCGAATGTAGTCGGTCGAAGCGAGTGACCCGGTTCCAATGACGTTGGCGCCGTGCCGAACGAGTAGCTGCGTGAGGATCGAACCAACGCCTCCGCCCGCCGCGCCGACGAGGACGGTCTCGCCGGGCTGCACAGACAGAGCGTCAGCGACGGCAGACGCCGTCCGTCCCGCGATGTCCAGCACTCCAGCCTCGAGGTCGGAGACCGTCGGTGGCGTGCGGCGCAGACTCGGATGATTTTCATCGAGGACGATCGAGGTCGCGACGGCACGGCCGCGGGCCCCGCCGAAGACACGGTCGCCGACGCTCCAGCGGCGCACGTAGGGGCCGGTCTCGACCACGATCCCGGCGAAGTCGTTGCCGAATCCCATCGGAAGCTCGAGCCCGAACACGGTGGCGAGGGCGCGAGATTCGACGATCTGCCAGTCCACGGGGTTGAGGCCCGCGACGGTGACACCGATGCGCACCTCCGTTGCCAGTAGCGGTCGCGTCTCGATGCGCGCGAGTCTCAGGTGATTGGTGTCACCGAACTGATCCAGAACAAGCGCAGAACCCATGACTTGCCCAACGATGTTTCGCGCGTGCCTATTCCGCTGGTGCACGAACCACTGACGCGCCGGCCGCACCGTCAAACAGCGTCAAGCGCGCCCCGCCCGCGCATCCACCGGCCTAGGCTTGATTTCATGACTGAGGAACACCCGCTTACTTCCGATCCGACCGTCAGCCTCACGCGCGAGCTCATCCGCATCGACACGCAGAACTGGGGCAATGGCAAGAGCTCGGGGGAGCGGGAGGCCGCGGGGTTCCTCGCCGAGCGCCTCCGCGCGCTGAACACCGAGCCGGTGCTGTTCGAGTCCGAGCCGAATCGCACGAGCGTCGTGGCGCGCATCCCAGGCCGTAACCCCGACAAGCCCGCACTCGTCGTGCACGGCCACACCGACGTCGTGCCGGCCGACGCCTCCAACTGGAGCGTCGACCCGTTCGCCGCCGAGGTGCGCGACGGCTGCATCTGGGGCCGCGGCGCCGTCGACATGAAGAACATGGACGCCATGATCGTCACGGCCCTCGACAACATCATCGCCTCGGGCGAGCTGCCGGAGCGCGAACTGATCGTCGCGTTCTTTGCCGACGAGGAAGACGGCGGCAAGCTCGGCGCCCACTGGGCGGTCGACAACAAGCCCGAGCTCTTCGCGGGAGCGACCGAGGCGATCAGCGAGGTCGGCGGCTATTCGATCAACATCGACGGCCAGCGGGCCTACCTACTACAGACCGGCGAGAAGGCCATGATCTGGCTGCGCCTGCGTGCGCGCCGCCCCTCCGGCCACGGTTCGAAAGTCGTGCCGACGAGCGATAACTCGATCTCCGAGCTCGCCCGCGCCATCGTGCGCCTCACCGAACACGAGTGGCCGGTGCAGCTCAACGAGACCTCCTCCGAGATGATCGCCGCGCTGTGCGAGGCCACCGGCGCGGATGCGGAGCAGGTTTCACCGGACGAGCTCGCCCTCCGTGGCGGCTTCGCGGCGGCCTGGTTGCGCGCCTCCCTGCGCACGACTGCGAACCCGACCATGCTCGATGGCGGCTACAAGCACAACGTGATCCCCGAGACCGCGTCGGTCGCGATCGACGTGCGTCCGCTGCCGGGCGAAGAGGATGCGGTGCTCGAGCAGATTCGCGAGATTGTCGGCGAGGGCATCGAGGTCGAGATCGACTGGCAGGCAATCGGCGCCCAGGCACCCTCAACGGGCCCGCTCGTCGACGCGAGTCTCGCATCCCTGCGCGAGTACGACCCCGAGGCCAAGATCATCCCGTACCTGCTGCCCGCCGGCACCGACAACAAGTCGCTCGCCCGACTCGGCATCAACGGCTACGGCTTCGCACCGCTGCAGCTCCCGGCCGAACTCAACTTCCCGGCGATGTTCCACGGCGTTGACGAGCGAGTGCCGCTCGAATCACTCGTCTTCGGTCGCCAGGTGCTCGAGCACTTCTTGCGCACCTACTAGCCACCGCGCGTCTCCCACGGCTTCTCGGGAAGCCTGGGCGTAATATCAACGGCTGGCATTAGGCGAGCGAAAGGAACAACGCACATGGGCTGGTTGGAGGCGATCGTTCTCGCCATCGTGCAGGGGCTCACCGAGTTCCTGCCGATCTCCTCAAGCGCGCACATCCGCGTCGCGGGCCTCGCGATGGGCATGGACGACCCGGGTGCGACCTTCACCGCCATCATCCAGATCGGCACCGAGCTCGCCGTCGTCGTCTATTTCTGGCGCGACATCGTGCGCATCATCACGAAGTGGGTGCAATCACTCACCGGCAAGGTGCCGCGCAACGACCCCGACGCGCGCATGGGCTGGCTCATCATCATCGGTTCGGTGCCGATTGTCCTACTCGGTGTGCTGCTGCAGGACCTCATCCGCACGCAGTTCCGTTCGCTCTGGATCATCGCGATCTCGCTCATCGTCTTCGGCATCATTCTCGGTCTCGCCGACGTGCTCTCGCGGCGTGCGAAGACTCTTGAGCACCTCAACTGGAAAGACGGCCTGCTCTACGGTCTTGCCCAGGCGCTCGCGCTGATTCCCGGCGTCTCGCGCTCGGGCGGCACCATTACCGCGGGTCGCCTCATGGGCTACGACCGTCCCTCGGCCGCACGCTACGCATTCCTGCTCGCGATCCCGGCCGTGCTCGGCTCGGGTGGGTATGAGCTACTTGGCGCGCTCACTGAAGACCAAACCACCGGCACACCGCTCAACTGGGGTGCCACGCTGCTCGCCACCGTCATCTCGTTCCTCGTCGGCTGGGTAGTCATTAAGTTCCTGATGAAGTGGGTCGAGACCCGCAGCTTCATGCCGTTCGTGATCTACCGCATCGCGCTCGGCACGCTGCTGATCATCCTGCTCATTACGGGCGTCGTCGACCCGCTCGCCGGGAGCGCTTAACGCGCCGCGCCCCGGTAGACTGTCGGGGTGAAGCGAATCGAGTCTTGGCCGCGTCCTGCAGTTCCACAGCTGGAAGGCGAAGCGGCCCCGGTTCGGCTGTTCGACACGGCCGCTGACGCCGTGCTCCCGCTCGAGGCGGATGCGGATGGCCGAGTGCGCCTCTACGTCTGCGGCATCACGCCCTACGACGCGACGCACCTCGGCCACGCGGCGACGTATCTCGCGTTCGACACGCTCATCCGGGCGCTCTCGCAGGCCGGCGTCGAGGTCGAGTACGCGCAGAACGTCACCGATGTCGACGATCCGCTGCTCGAGCGGGCGGCGAAGACCGGCGTCGATTGGGAAGACCTGGCCGAGTCGCAAACCGACCTCTTCCGGGGCGACATGGCTGCGCTGCGCGTGATTCCGCCGAACGCGTACGTGCGAGTCAAGGACATCGTCGACGAGATTGCGGAGGCGGTCGACCGCCTCGTCGCAGACGGCTTCGGGTACGCCGTGCCCACCAACGACGCCGACGGTGACGACATCTACTTCGACGTCGCCGCAGTGCAGGCCACCGGTCGGTACGGCCTCGGCGAGATGAGCCACTTCTCACCCGACAAACTCGCGAGCGCATTCGTTGAGTTCGGCGGCGACCCCGATCGCCCCGGCAAGCGTTCGCCGTTCGACCCGCTGCTTTGGCGCGCCCACCGCGAGGGCGAGCCGAGCTGGGATGCTGGTGTCGGCGCCGGTCGCCCGGGTTGGCACGTCGAGTGCGCCGTGATCGCCACCAGCGAGCTCGGTCCCCAGGTGACAGTGCAGGCGGGCGGCCGCGACCTACGTTTCCCGCACCACGAAATGACCTGCGCCCACGCCACGGCGCTGACGGGCGAGCCGTTCGCCCGCCACTTCGCCCACGCCGGCCTCGTCGGGTATGAGGGCACCAAGATGTCGAAGTCGCTCGGCAACCTCGTGCTCGTCTCGAAGCTCACGCAGGCCGGTCGCGACGCGGCCGCGGTGCGGCTCACCGTGCTCGGGCACCACTACCGCAGCGACTGGGAGTGGTTCGAGGGCGAACTCTGCGAGAACGAGGCGCGCCTCGAGCGCTGGCGTGAGGCCGCCGGCCGCGCGACCTCGGGTGGTGCCGAAACCGTATCGGAAATGCGTGCGCGTATCGCCGATGACCTCGACACCGCCGGTGCGATCGCCGCGGTTGACGCCTGGGCCGCCGAGGCGACACCTGGCATGGAGGTCGTCGCTGCGGTCGATGCGCTGCTGGGCATCGACCTACTCGCAAGCTAGGTAGTTCCAGGCGCGCTGCGCCAACCGCCGCGGCCTACTTCGAGCCGTCGCCCTCGTCGTCCGAGCCCTCGGCACCGGATTCGTCGGTTCCGCCGTTCTTCGAGTCGCCGGGCTCAACGCGGGGCAGTGAGCCCGTGTCGCCGCGCGTCGCATGGCCACCGGCACGATTGGGATTGTTGCGACCATCGGCCAAAAAGCGCTCAAACTCGGCGGCGATGGCGTCGCCGGTCGCCTCCTCCGAGTCGACCACGTCGCGGGTCTGCTCGAGATACTCAACGTAACCACGCAGCTCGTCATCGGCCTCGACCGCCTCAGAGACGCGCTCCTCCCACGTGGTGGCTTCCTCGCGCAGGTGATCCGACTTGATGTCGACCTTGAGCAGCTTTGCAAGCTCGTTCACGAGCGAGAGCGTCGCCTTCGGGTTCGGCAGCTCGGGCGTCTGCGCGTAGTGAGGCACCGAGGCCCACATCGACACGATTTGGATGCCCGCGCCATGCGCCTCCTCGGCGATGGCCGAAAGGACTCCCGTGGGCCCCTCGTAAGACGACGCCTCGATGCCGAGCTCGTGCTGCGGGCCCTCGTCGTCGCTGCTCAGCGACACCTGGATGTCGCGGGTGTGTGGTGCGTCGGCGAGCAGTGCGCCAACGAGCACGATGCTCGAAATGTCGATGCGCTCGCTTGCAGCTACGACCTCGCTCGCGTAGCGGCGCCAGCGGAAGTTCGGTTCGACGCCAGTAAGCGTGTAGATACGCCCACCGCGCACCGGTCCGGCGAGGGTCGCGCCCGGCCAGCGGATCACCTTGCGGCCGTCGCCCGCGAACTCGACCCGAGGGCGCGCCACGCTGTAGTCGAAGAAATCCTCCGACTCGAAGCGCTCAACGAGCAGGTCGATGTTGAGCTGCTCTTGGAGTTCCTTCGCTGCCGAGCTTGCCGCCTCGCCGGCGTCGTTCCAGCCCTGCAGCGCAATCACTAGGGTGTTGCCCTCTGCAAAGGGGGTGTTCGAGTCGAAGTTCGGCAGGGGAAGCTGTGAGGTCACGCGGTTTCTCCGTAGGAAATTGGGTTCCGCCTAGCCTACGACGTTGCGATGACGGTCGCCGGTAGGATGTTCTCCTATGAGCGAGTGCGCACCCGTAGCCGTCCTCTGGGACATGGATGGCACGCTTGCCGACACCGAGCCGCACTGGATTCGGGCGCAGTCGGCGCTGTTGTCCCGTCGCGGCTTGCCGACCCTGACCCGGCAGCAGGAGATCGACCTGGTCGGCGCATCCTCCGAGCAGGTCGTAACCCTGTTCCAGTCGCTCGGCGTGACTGACGAGTTCGAAGAGATCGTCGACGAGGTCTTTGCCGACGTCTGCGACAGCGTCACCGACGATATCCAGTGGCGACCCGGCGCCGTCGAACTCCTCGCCGACCTCAATCACCACGGGGTACCGACGGCTCTCGTCACCAACTCAAATCGGGCGCTGGCGGATGCGGTCCTCCGGCACCTACCCGGCTGCCAGTTCACGCTGACGGTCACGAGCTCGGACGTGCGCCCGGGCAAGCCCGAACCCGACTCCTTTATTTATGCGGCGGGGGAGTTGGGTGTGGCGGTCACCGACTGCATTGTTATCGAAGACTCGATGAACGGCATCCGGGGCGCGCTCGCCGCCGATTGCGTCACCATCGCGGTGCCTCACGGCGTCGACATCCCACCGAGCCCCGACTACATCCGGCGCGACAGCCTCGTCGGCCTTGACTGGCCGCAGGTTCGCGCTCTCTACTCAACCTTCCGAACACGAGGAGTCCCCACCGAATGATTCAGTCGCCACCGTCCGGCCCCTTCCGCGCCGGCGAACGCGTGCAGCTGACCGACCCGAAGGGTCGACTTACGACCACTTGGCTCACTGAGGGCGGACAGGTCCATTCGCAGTACGGCACGATCGACCACGCCGCGATCATCGGCATTCCCGACGGTTCGGTTGTTACGTCGACCGGCGGCATGGAGTACCTTGCGCTGCGCCCACTGCTCACCGACGTGATCATGTCGATGCCCCGCGGCGCCGCGATCATCTACCCGAAGGACTCCGCGATGATCCTCGCGAAGGCCGACATCCGCCCCGGCGCCCGCGTGGTCGAGGCCGGCGTCGGCTCGGGTGCGCTCTCGCTTTGGCTCCTGCGGATGCTTGCGGGGCAGGGCGAGCTCGTGAGTTTCGAGCGCCGGGAGGAGTTCGCGGAGGTTGCTCGAGGCAACGTCGCGAGCGTGTATGGGGGTGAGCCCGACAACTGGCGCATCGCGATCGGCGACCTGCAGGATGCGCTGCCGCGCGAGTTTGAACCCGGCACAGTCGACCGGGTGATTCTCGACATGCTCGCGCCCTGGGAATGCCTGCCGGCGGTCGCGGAGGCGATGATTCCCGGCGGCGTGCTGGTGTGTTACGTGGCCACCGCGACACAGCTATCGCGTGTCGCCGAGGCGATTCGCGACTACGGCGGCTTCACGGAGCCCGAGGCCGACGAAACGATGGTGCGCGGCTGGCATGTCGAGGGCCTGTCCGTGCGGCCAGACCACCGCATGGTGGCGCACACCGGATTCCTGCTCACCGCGCGTCGCCTTGCCCCGGGCACGACGCTGCCCGAGAAGCGCAAGACCTCGAAGGTGGCGGGCACTGACGCCGATCGCGAGGCGTGGACACCGAGCGACCCTGAGGCGTGGACCGAAGCCACGGTCGGCGAGCGAACCGTGAGCGACAAGGTCCTCCGCAAGCGCGGCCGCGACGCCCAACGTGGCGCCGAGCACGCGACGCGCGAATCGCACGAGATAATGGACCCAACCGCCACGGAAGGACAGGACTCCCTGTGATTGCTCGCCGCCGCCACACCCGCGCTTTGCTCGCGGGCGCCACGATCTTCGCCGGCACCGTGCTCGCCGGCTGCGCCCAGATTCCAGCCAGCGAGAACGTGAGTTCGTGCGCGCCCGCCGACTCCGTGCAGACGCAGCGCGAGGGCGGTGGCAGCGGCCCCGTCATTAACGGTGACGGCGTCGCCGAGTTCACCTTCGCGATCTCGAGTTCCGATGGCACCGAGATCTACCCCGAGACATCGCTGCAGCAGGATGCTCAGGGCAACCCTGCGCCGGTTAACGTCGGCATCCTCGACGACTACGGCATGGTCGGCGTCAAGGATGCGCTCCAGTGTGCGCAGGGCGGTGAAACGATCACCGCGACGATGCAGATGAAGCAGATCTTCTCGCCTGATCAGTTTCAGCTGACCGAGGCGCAGCTGCAGCAGGAGGCGACGGTCACCCTGAAGGTGAACCGCGTCTACCACTCGGCCGCGACCGGCAGCATCGCGCCCCAGCACAACGGCATCCCGGCCGTCGTCACCGCGCCCGATGGCACGCCCGGCGTAACCATGCCGAGCGAGGTCGCGCCGACCGAGCTGCGCAGCGCGACGACGATCCAGGGCAGCGGGCCGAAGCTCGCCGCGGGCGACACGGTCACCATGAATTTCTCAGCGTTCGAGTGGACGTCGGGTTCGACGATCAGCACGACCTGGGGCGGTCAGGGCCCCGTTCAGACCACCGTCGGGGACACCGATGACGGCATGTTCGGCGCGACCGCCGAACTGCAGGGCATTGAGGTCGGCTCGCAGCGCGTGGTCGTGCTGCCGGCATCGACGGTCGCGGCCTACACCGCCGACGGTCAGGTGCCCGTCGGCAGCGGCGACGCGATCGTCGTGGTCATGGACGTGCTCGGCAGCACACCGGCAGCGCAGTAATGCGCCGGCCAATCCGCAGCGCCCTGTCGCTCACCATCGTCGTGGCGCTCTGCCTCACCGGCTGCGCGGGGGCGTCCGACCCGGCGCCGAGCGAGTCGGCTTCGAGTGACGCCGCGGCTCAGGTGACGGTCGTCGACGGCGGCGACCGTCTCGACGGCGTCGAGGTCTCGGGTGAGACTGGGCGGGAACCGGTCGTCAAGATCACCGCACCGGCCGAGCTGACCGGCGAAGAAACAGACATTCAGCGAACCGTTGTGGCCGAGGGTGACGGCGAACCGCTCACGGCCGACGACACGGTCGTGGTCGTGGTCGGGAGCTACTACGCCGAGGACGGCGATGCCCTGAGTGCCTACGGCTCGCTCGGCCCCGCGACCCAGCTTTCGAACACCGAGCTGCCGGCATTTGTCGAGCCGCTCTTCGTCGGCGTCAATGCGGGTTCGCGCGTCGTCGCATCAGTGCCGATCAGCCTGGTTGCGGGCGAGGGCAACGCCGGCGACCCCGTGCTCATGGTCGCCGACGTCGTCAAGGTGACGCCCGGCGCATCCGCCACCGGCACGCCAACCGGCGAGACCTTCGAGTACGCCGAGGTCTCCGACGGCGAGGGCGAACCCGATGTCACGATCAGCACCGACGCGGCTGAGCCGAGCGAGCAGCAGACCGCCGTCATCTTGCGCGGCGACGGCGAAACCGTCGCCGACGGCGATACGGTGATCGTGCAGTACACGGGCTACCTGCTCAGCGACGGCTCAGTGTTCGACACGAGCTGGGAGACCGGCTTGCCGCCAGCATTCCCGACCTCGATGGTCGTGGCGGGCTTCCGCGACGCACTCGTCGGCCAGCAGGTGGGCTCGCGCGTCGTCACGGTGTTCCCGTCTGACCTGGGTTACGGTGACGAGACATACGGTCCGATTCCTGGTGGCAGCACGCTCGTGTTCGTCGCCGACATCATTGCCCTGGTGTAAATATGGTAGCTCCGCTGAAACCCCAGCACGCTCGACAGAGCCAACTCCTACTTGCGCTCTTGAGCAGCGCGCATCCGCTGACCAGCGACGAGCTGTTCGGCAAGGTACCCGAGTATCGCGTGCAGCTCGAGCGCAACGGTGGTGAGCGCAACGACGCACTCGAGAAGAAATTCGAGCGAGATCGTGCCGAGCTCCAAGCGAGCGGTTTTCGGGTCGAGACCGTGCCCGACCCCGAGAACCCGGGCGACCGTGCGCAGTGGCGCTACCAGCTCGAGAGCAGCACCGCGTCGGTCGGGGTCGTGCGTCTTGACGCGCAGGAAACGCTGCTCATCGACTCCGCCACGCAGGTCTGGCTCGATCGTAGCCTCGACGAGGATGCGCGCCGCGGTTACCTGAAGCTGCTGCCGAGCGGCGCGAGCGGCGGCGAAGCGGCCGCATCGCAGCCCACGGCGAAGGTGTCGACGCATCCGGTGTTCGCGCAGCTGCGCTCGGCGATCGCAAACGCGAAGCGCATCGGCTTCGACTATGTGAACCAGGACAGCCGCGACCCTTGGCCACGAACGGTGGATCCGCTGCGGCTTATCGTAAAGTCGGGTCGATGGTTGCTGCACGCCTGGGACGTCGAGCGTGACGCGCACCGCACCTATCTCGTGAACCGCATCGTTTCTGAGATTCGTATCGCGGGCGCTGCCGACGCTTCCCATACGGCCGAGCCAGGCCTTGAGGCAAAGCTCGATGCGCTTGCCGCTGAGCGCCCCGTGCGGGTGCGGGCGCGTGCGGGCACCGAGGCCGAGGCGAGGATGCGCGGCCGCGGCACCGAGCTTTGCCGCACGGACGAGTGGGTCACGTTCGACGTCTTCGACTGGGACCTCGGCGTGCTGAGCGATGAGTTTGCCGGGCTCGCCCACCTTCTGGTGGTGGAGTCGCCGAAGACTATTCGTGAGGGCGTGCGGGACCGCCTGCGGCGTGCCCTTGAACTGCACGAGGGGCAATCCGTATGACCGCCGCAGCCAACGCGAACGATGTGCTGCTCGTCTCGTCACTCGTCGACCTGCTGCGCGAGCATCCTTACGGCTTTGACCTGGGCGAGCTCGCCGCGACCTTCCGGCAAACGCCGACCCGCATGCGCGCACTGATCGACTACGTCTGGTCGCTCGAACTGTATGACAGTGATGGCCAAGTCGATCCGTCGCGAATGTTCGACTTCGACGCGGACGGGCTGGAGGCGGAGGAGCCGTGGGTCAAGCTGACGAGCGTACCCGTGGACGGCGCGCCTCGGAGCTTCAACGCCGACGAGCTCACCCTCGTGCTTACGGGACTCGACGTGCTGCGGGAGACCGCGACAATAAGCGACGCCACTCGCATCAATGAGCTCCAGGCGAAGCTTCGCGGCGCCACGACGACGGAGGCCCCGTCGAACCGCGATCCGCAGCTCGAGCTCATCCGCCAAGCAATCGATTCGGGACGCCAGCTGCGCATGCGCTACATCGGCGAGTCATCGTCGGCACCCGAAGAGCGGATCGTTGACCCGCTGCGACTCGAGTCTCGCAGCGGGCTCATCTACCTCAACACGTACTGCCACTTACGGCAGGCGCTTCGGTGGTTCCGGAGCGACCGCATCTTCGACATTGAGCTGCTCGACACCCCTGCCGAACCCCACAGTGAGGCGGAGCGCGACCGCGCCCTCGAGGTCACGGGAAAATCGCTGCTGACCGTCAGCGTCGCGATTCGCGCCGGCGCGGTCGCGGCGATCAGACCGTATTTCGGCACCGCGAAGGTGCCTGAAATCGGCCCCGATGGTTGGATTCGCGCGGATCTCCGCCTGCGCGGGCCCGAAGTTGCGGCGCGGCTCGCCGCCGAGCACGCGGGCGGTTTTGTCGTCACGGGGCCAAGCGATGTCCGTAAACTCGTCGCCGACTGGCTTCGTGGTGCGCTGATTGCCGCGGGCGATCAGGGTGACAACGTAAGCTAGCTGACTATGCCGTGGTGGTCGTGGGTAGTGATTTGGGTGGGGCTCGTCGCCCTACTCATTGCCGTGCTTGCCGTCGGCGCGATTTGGCTCTTCCGGAAGGCGCGTGCCGCCTTGC
>NZ_JACXJG010000005.1:275601-297893 GCF_014904065.1 Gulosibacter sediminis
CGAACTGCGCGAACGAGAGGCGGTCGCCGCGCGACAACCGATCGCATTTGGCCGGCACAGCGACGAAGTTCGCGACCACCACGAACAGCAACGGGAACTGCGCCGAGCGCGTGCGCTCGAGCGGCGGGAGGCGCGCGTTGCACGCGGCCGCGCACTGACCCATGCCGACCCCCTGCAGTACGCCCACCTGATTCACCACCCCAAGAAGGGATAGCCCCTATGCCGAACCTCTCCGGATGGCACCTGGTCATCATCCTCGTCATCATCCTGCTGCTCTTCGGCGCGCCCCGCCTGCCGAAACTTGCCCGCAGCCTGGGCGAGTCGATGCGAATCTTCCGTGGTGAAGTACGCACGATGAACGACGAAGACAAAGACTCGAAGACGAAGAGCGCCGACACGCCGGCTGTCGAACCACAGCCCGGCACGGTCGACAACACGAGCCAGGCGCCGCGCACCGACGACACCGACACCACGGGCGCTTCGCCGAGATAGCCCATGACCGCTCCGCAACAACAAAAGCGGAAGCGGGAGAAGTACTCGCGGAAGGTGAATCCGCAGGGCCGTATGCGCCTTGCGGACCACCTGATTGAGTTTCGAAATCGCTTCCTCATCTGTGCCGTCGCCATCATCGTGGCGATGGTGGGCGGTTTCCTACTCACCGACGCCGCCTTCGAGGTGCTGCGCCAGCCGATCGACGCTCTGAATGAGTCGCGCGGCGGGGGAGTGTCGATCAACTTCGGCAACGTCACGACCGCGTTCGACCTGCGCCTGCAGATGGCGCTGACCCTCGGCGTCGTCATCGCCTCGCCCGTGTGGCTCTACCAAGCCTGGATGTTCCTCATGCCGGGGCTGCGCAAGGGCGAGCGGAAGTACGTGCTGGGCTTCCTCGGCGCCGCGATCCCGTTGTTCCTCGCAGGCGTCGTACTCGGCATCATCATCATGCCCCGCATCATCGAGGTCATGGCGACGTTCGCGCCGACCGAGGACACGATCTGGTACGACGCGAAGACCTACTACTCGTTCGTGCTCACGCTCTGCCTCGCCGTGGGCATCGCGTTCGTCGTGCCGGTGTTGCTCGTCATGCTCAACTTCGCCGGGGTGCTGGAGGGTCGCGCCATCCTCAAAGCGTGGCGCGTTGCCGTCCTCATCTGTGCCCTGTTCGGTGCCATCGCGACACCGGCGGCCGACGTGCTCTCGATGCTGTTGCTCATGGTGCCGATAGTGGTGCTCTACTTCCTCGCGGTCGGAATTTCGCTCCTGAACGATCGTCGGCGTCGTAAGCGCGATGCTGCGGAAGCGGCGGCTACGCTGGACGCATGACCGATTCGAGCCCTACCGAGCGGTACGCCCGCGCAACTGCGCGAGCCGCGCATCCGAATCTCGAGCTTTTTCGTGACCTGCAGCGGTTCGACCTCGACGCCTTCCAGCTCTCAGCGTGCGAGGCCCTCGACCGGGGCAGCTCGGTGCTCGTGGCTGCCCCGACGGGCGCGGGAAAGACCGTCGTCGCCGAGTTCGCGGTGTTTCTCGCGATGCGCGACCCGAACGCAAAGATCTTCTACACGACGCCTATCAAGGCGCTGTCGAACCAAAAGTTCCAGGAGCTCGTGGCCGACTACGGCGCGAGCGAGGTCGGCCTGCTGACGGGCGACGTCAACATCAACTCGCGCGCACGCATCGTGGTGATGACCACCGAGGTACTGCGCAACATGATCTACGCGGGCAGCGAGCTGCTCGATGACCTCGCCTTCGTCGTCATGGATGAGGTGCACTACCTCGCCGACCGCTTCCGCGGCGCCGTGTGGGAAGAAGTGATCATTCACCTGCCCAGCGAGGTGCGCATGATCTCGCTCTCGGCCACCGTCTCGAACGCCGAGGAGTTCGGCGACTGGCTGCAGGCCGTGCGCGGCGACACCGAGGTCATCGTCTCGGAGGTTCGACCGACGCCGCTCTACCAACACGTACTCGTGGGCTCGCGGATGTTCGACCTTTTCCGCACGAAGAACGACCGCATCACTGACCAGGTCAATCCTGAGCTCGTGCGCGTGACGAAGGGGGAGCGGCAGGGGCGCGGCGGGCGAGGCAAGAGTGGCCGTGGGCCGCGCAACATGCGCGTCGATCGAGGCGCCGTCGTCAACATGCTCGACGATGCCGCGCTGCTGCCGGCGATCTTCTTTATTTTCTCGAGGGCCGGCTGCGATGACGCGGTCAACCAAGTCACGGGTTGGGGTATCAACCTCAACACGCGCGCGGAGCGCGAGGAGATTCGCGAGATTGTCGAGGAGCGCACGCGGAACATGCTCGACGAGGATCTCGCCGTGCTCGGTTTCTGGAAGTGGCGCGACGGGCTCGAACGCGGCGTGGCCGCCCACCACGCCGGGCTGCTCCCGGCGTGGAAGGAAATCGTCGAGGAGCTGTTCCAGCGCCGCCTGCTGAAGGTGGTCTTCGCGACCGAGACGCTCGCTCTCGGCATCAACATGCCGGCGCGCACCGTCGTGCTCGAACGGCTCGAAAAGTTCAACGGAGTCTCGCGGGTGCCGATCACGCCGGGCGAGTACACGCAGCTCACCGGCCGGGCCGGTCGCCGCGGCATCGACCACGAGGGCCACGCCGTTGTGCTCTGGCGCGATGGCGTGCAGCCCGAGGCGATCGCGGCCCTCGCATCCCGCCGTTCGTATCCGCTCAACTCGTCTTTCCGCCCGACGTACAACATGACTGTCAACTTGCTCGACCGCTTCGGGCGTGACCGCACGCGGCAGCTGCTCGAGACCTCGTTTGCGCAGTTCCAGGCTGACCGCTCGGTGGTCGATATCGCGCGCACCGTGCGGCAGCAGCGCGAAGCACTCGAGGGCTACCTCGAGGCGATGCGCTGCGACAAGGGCGATTTCCTCGAGTACTCCGCGCTGCGCCGGCAGCTCAGCGACGTCGAGAAGCAGAAGATTCACGCACAGGACCCCGGCAGCCATGGCGCGCGAGAGGAGCGACGCAAGCGTCTGGATGCGCTGCGCAAGGAACTCCAGCACCACCCCTGCCACGACTGCCGCGAGCGCGAGGATCACGCGCGTTGGGCCGAACGCTACTGGCGACTCGAGCGCGAGACCGACCGCCTCGTGCGCGATATCGAGCACCGCACCGGCGCTGTTGCCCGGACCTTTGATCGCCTGACCGAGCTGCTGCTGCAGCGCGGCTATCTCCGCGCGGGCGAGGGCGACCAGCTCGAGGTGACCGGCACCGGGCGTATGCTGCAGCGCATCTACGGCNGAGCGCGACCTGCTCACCGCCGAGTGCCTGCGCCGCGAGGTTTGGCTCGGCCTCGACCCGGCCCAGCTCGCCGCGATTACGAGCTGCTTGACCTACGAGCCGCGACGAGAAGAGGAGAACCCGCAGATGGGGCACATGCCGAAGGGCGAGTTTCGCCCCGCGCTCGAGCGGATGCAGGAGCTCTGGGTCGAGCTCGACGAACTCGAGCAGCTGCACCGTGTGCCGCGCACTTCGGAACTTGCGACGGGGCTCGCGCCGGCAATGTATCGCTGGGCGAGTGGGGTGCCGCTCGATCGAGTGCTCGAGCGCACCGACCTGGCGGCGGGCGACTTTGTGCGACAGGTGCGGCAGGTACTCGACGTGCTCGACCAGATCGGCAAGGCGGCCGGCGGCAGGATCGCGACGAACGCCGACCAGGCGCGCCAGCTCATCCATCGTGGAATCGTCGCGTACGAGGGCAACGAGTCGTGAGGCCCGCTGCGCCCCAGCCGCTCCCGTTTGTTGCCGCGCTCGCCGCGATATTGGCGGGCGCGTTTGCGCTGACGCTGTCGTTTCCGGAACGCGGCTGGTGGTGGGCTGCCCCAATTGGCGTCGCGCTCAACCTGCTCGCAATTCGCGGGCAGCGGCCAGGCATTGCGGCCTACCTCGGCTTTCTCGGCGGGCTCGCGTTCTATCTCATGCACGTCGCCTGGACGTCGCTGTTCCTCGGCGCGGTGCCGTGGACCGCACTGTCGGCGCTCATGGCGCTGTGGTGGATGCTCGGGTCGATCGGCATCGCCATCGCGTATCGGCGGCTGCCGACGCGCCCCGGGCGCACGCGATCCCTCGGCGCGCTGCCCGTGGCGGTTGCGAGTCTCTGGACGCTGCGCGAGACGCTCGCCTCGAACGTGCCGTACGGCGGCTTTGCCTGGGGGCGCATTGCGCAGTCGCAGTCGAACTCGCCGCTGCTCGAGCTCGTGTCGTGGGTGGGATTCGCCGGCGTCGCGTTCCTCGTTGTCTGGTTCGTCGCGTTTACGATCGAGGTCGTGCTGCACCCTCGGGATGCGCAGGTCTCGCCGCGCCCGCGGGCCGGGTTCGTACTTCGCCGCGCGGCCCAGTTCACCGGCGTGGCCGCGGCGGGTGCCGCG
The DNA here is from genome assembly GCF_014904065.1 of Gulosibacter sediminis. Lineage (GTDB taxonomy): Bacteria > Actinomycetota > Actinomycetes > Actinomycetales > Microbacteriaceae > Gulosibacter > Gulosibacter sediminis. The sequence continues at coordinate 279,987 of NZ_JACXJG010000005.1, forward strand.
CTGCTCGTGTGGCCGCTCTGGCCCACGCAGCAGGGCGAGACCGTGCGCATCCTCGCGGTGCAAGGGGATACCCCCGGGGCGAGCTACTTCTTCCCGTCAGACCCGGGCGAAATTCTTGAGTCGCACGCCCAGGTGACCCTCGATGCCCTCGGGAAGGCGGGGCAGGTCGACCTCGTGCTCTGGCCCGAGGGTTCGGTCGACGTGAGCCCGCTGCTGAACTCGTACTCGGCAGACTTGATCAGCTATGTCGAGCAGCGCGCGGGTGCCCCCGTGCTCATGAATACCGTGACGATGACGGGCGACTGGGACGACCCCGACACCGAGTACTTCAACTCGCAGATCGTGTGGCAAAACGGCGAGGCGGGGGAGCAGTACGACAAGGCGCACCCGATTCCGTTCGGCGAGTATGTGCCCGACCGCGAGGTCTTCGAGGCGCTCGCGCCCGAACTCATCGGCATGATTCAGCGTGAGTACACGCCCGGCATCCGGTCGAACGTGCTTGACATCGATGGCACGCGGTACGGCGTGTTCATCTGCTACGACATCGTCGACGATAATCTCGTGCGTGAGGCCGTCGCCGGCGACGCCGGGGTGCTGCTCGCGCCCACGAACAACGCCGACTTTGGCTACAGCGAGGAGTCCGCGCAGCAGCTCGCGACGGCGCGCCTGCGTGCGGTCGAGTCGGGTCGACCGCTCGTGCAGGCGTCGACGGTGGGCTGGAGCGCCGCATTCGCGGCGGATGGAACGCAAATCGCCGGGCTCGATTGGTACGAGCCCGGCGCATTTGTTGCCGAGGTGACGACGGGTGTGGGGGAGACCCCCGCGACCGTCTTCGGTGACGCGATCGATCTGCTGGCAGGTGGAGTCGGCCTTGCGATCGTGGTCGCGGCGCCGCGACGGCGAGACTAGCGCTTGCCGGCGGCGCCCGCGGTCGCTACTTCTTCTTCTTCGGCGCGGCCGGCTTCTTCTTCTTGGCTTCCTTCGCGGCGGCTTCCTTTTCGGCAGCCGTCTGTGCCTTCGCGCGACCCTCGATCTCAATCTCGGGCGCGTCCGCGGCGTTCTGCGGCAGGCCCGCGGTTGGCTCGCGGCGCGCGGTGTTGGTGCCGCGGCGCTTACGCAGGTAGTCGAGGCGAATCTGCAGCACCTCTTCGAGGTCTTCAACGGTGCGACGCTCGAGCAGCATGTCCCAGTGGGTGCGCTGTGCCTTCGCCTCGGGAGCGTCGTAGGGCACAATGTCGCCCTCGGTGTCGAGCAGGCGGCCCTCGACGCCAGTCTTCGGCGACGGCCACACCTGCGGTGCCTCGGCGTCGGCGGCAAAGGTCACCACAAAGCGCTCGCCGTCCTCGGTCTGGTACGTGCGGAGCTGGTGATCGACGAGCACCACGCCCTCGTCACTTTGCAGGCTCTGCGCACCAAGGCGCATCCCTCGCAGGCTACGATCTGCCATTGGGTTCCTTTCGTGGTCTTCGACTGGCGTGAGCGCGCAACGCGCACATGCCAAATCTCTATTCTGCCAGGTATTCCCTGAGCACGCGCATCCCAATATCGGATCGGTCGGTCACGATGCCATCCACGCCCCGACGAAGTAGCTCGAGCTGCTCGCTCGCGTCGTTGATTGTCCACACGTGCACCTCGCGCACGTACCGGTGCCACCAGGCGAGGCGCGGGGGAGTCACGAGGTCAATTCCTGCTGCACGCCAGGGCAGTTGCACCGCATCGACCGGTGCCAGCGTTCTCGATACCAACGCCCGAGAGCGCAGGCGTATTCCTGCGAGGGCCAGTGTGACTCGCTCGGTTGGCGCACCCTGGGTGGCCGCGGGCGCGAGTGACCGAAGCATCCCTGCCGTTCGTTCGTGAAACGACGTGAGCAGCACGCGGTCGAACGCGTGGGCGGCATCCACCGCCCGAATGACCGCTCGTGCGGCCGTCGGGGTCTTCACATCGATGTTGAAGTGGAGTCGGGGCAGTTCGGACAGCGTCGCAACGAGGGTCGGGATGCGGTGGCCCTCGACTTGTCGTTCGTCGAGCTGGGCAGCGCTGAGGTCGATGATCGGGGTGTCCTCGCCATTCCAGCGGGCGAGCGTCGGGTCGTGCCAGAGCACTGCGCTGCCGTCGGCCGTGACGTGCGCGTCGGTCTCGATGTGTGTGACGCCGACCTCGGACGCTGCCTCGAACGCCGCGATGGTGTTCTCGGGGGCAGTGAGTGCGAGCCCACGATGGGCAAGGATGCGGGGGCCGGGCGGATCAAAGTACGTCACCCCACTAGAATTACCTGCATGGTTGACTCATCGCTGAATCCGTTTGCGCCCGGCTCGCTCGCCGGTATGCGCGTGCTCGTCACTGGCTCGTCCCGTGGCGTGGGTGCCGACACGATCCGCTACTTCGCCGATGCCGGCGCCAAGGTCGTCGTGAACTACCGCAACAAGGCCGCTCGCGCCGACAAGCTCGTCCAGGAAATCGAGGAGGCCGGTGGCACCGCGATTGCCGTCGCCGCCGACCTTACCGACGACGCCAGCCTGGCCGCAATGATGGCCACGATCGGCGAAACCTACGGCGGTCTCGACGTGCTCGTGCTCAATGCATCCGGCGGCATGGAGGCGAACCTTGGCGAGAACTATGCCCTGCGCCTCAACCGTGACGCCCAGGTGAACACCCTCAACGCGGCTCGCCCGCTGCTCGGCGCCGGCTCGCGCGTCGTCTTCGTCACGAGCCACCAGGCCCACTTCATCCGCACGACCGAGACGATGCCCGAGTACGAGGCCGTCGCGCAGTCGAAGCGCGCAGGGGAGGACGCCCTGCTGGAGCTCGTGCCGTCCCTTGAGGCCGATGGCATCGAGTTCGTCATCGTCTCGGGCGACATGATCGAGGGCACGATCACCGCGACGCTGCTCAACCGACTTAACCCGGGTGCCATCGAGGCACGCCGCGAGGAGGCTGGCAAACTCTATAACGTGGCCGAATTTGCCGCCGAGGTGGCTGCCGCGGCCTTCGAGCCCGTGCCCGCCGACCACCTTCGACTCGTCGGTGACGTGTCGAGCTTTGGCGTCGAATAGCGACGCGGCGAACTACTTTTCCGCGAGGTGCTTGTCGAGTTCGGCAAGCACCTCGCGCCATCCTTCGCGGGCTTCCTGCAGGATGACACCGGAGGCCGGGCTGTCGGAGCCCTCCTCGATGAGGCGTAGGCGTGACTTGTGCTTGAGCTGGCTGAAGAGCAGCGTCAGGCGTGTGTCGCGGTCGCGCGGCTGCGCGTTGACCTCGATCACGATCTTCGCGTAGGGCTCGACGCTCACCACCTTGCCGGTGAGCATCCGGTCGCGCTTTTTCTTTGGGCGCGGCGTGGTCAGCTTGAGCTCGCCGCCCTTGCGGGCTTCGATGTGGCCGCCATCGGGCCACCAAGTCGCGAACTCGTTGCGATCGACGATCGCATCCCAGACACGCTCGACCGGCGCAGTGAAGCGCACCGAAATGTCGAGCGAAGGCGTGTAGGCCACGCGGTCCTCCTGATAAGCAGAACGCCCCTGATTCGGTGGAACCAAGGGCGCAATTGCGGCTGTTATGAAGTTGTTACTTTCGACCGTGGCCGACGATCTGCCAGGGAATGAAGAACGCGAGCGTGTTGAGCAGGACGCCGAGAATGAACACGAGCAGTGACAGCGTGTCGGTCGGCATCTGGAACGCGAGGCCGTAGCACCAGAGTCCTGCAACGAAGACGAGGATGCTGAAGATGGCGATGAGCGCGTTCACTGCGTTTCTCCCTAAGGTTGGCGAGCTAGAAGGGCCGGAGCCACTGCGAGTAATACTACGCGATGCCTGGGGATCCTCGGTGCACCGCGGGAAGCGTGGCGTTATCCGATAATGCACATTATGTCATTATCGCGAAGTCGGCTCCGCTCGCGAACTACGGCAGGAAGAACTGCGCCACTCCCCACGTCGCGAGGCCGCACACGACGGCGAAGCTGAGGTTCCACAGCAACGCCGGCACCCGCGTGAGTTGCGTCAGTACGCCCGGGTCGCTGCTCGTGCTCGGCTGCGCCACGACGGCGCCGAGGTGTCGCCAGGCACCAACGACGAGAACGATCGCAATGCCGATGAGCACGAGCGACTGAATCTCGTCGTCGCGCCACCACCAGAGCGCCGCGAAACCAGCGAGCGAGATCAAGGTGACACCCGCGGTGAGCCACGACCGCACGCGGATCATCGCGATCGCGAGCAGCAGCATGAGCAGCGTCACGGTCGGCGCGGCCCATCCTCGGCCGGCGAACCACGCGAGGGCCGCGCCGAGGATCGCGGGCGCCGGATACCCCGCCCAGGTCGTCGCTACCCTGCCGAATCCCCTGGGCTTGCCCTGCGTCACCGCTGCGCCTGACATGTCGCCGCGCAGCACGAAGCCGTTGAACTTGCGGCCGACCATCACGCCGACGAATGCGTGCCCGAGCTCGTGCACGAGCGTGACGCCGAGCCGCACGCGCAGCCAGACGACCGGCACGGCGCAGGCGACGAGTGCCGCGGCAAGCACCCACCACAACACGGTCGCATCGATGCTCGGCGCGGTCTCGGGTGGCACAATTCGCGACACAATTGCGTCAAGCCACGGCAGATCTTCCATATGGGCAATTATCGTCAGCCAGGTGACAATTCTCGTAGATCCCGCGCGCTGGCCGGCCCACGGCCTGCGCTGGGCGCACCTCGTGTCTGACCACTCCCTCGCCGAACTGCACGCGTTCGCCCACAGCCAACGGCTCGCGCGGCGGCGCTTCGACCTCGACCACTACGACGTGCGCGAAGACGAACTCCCCGGGCTCGTCACGGCGGGCGCGGTGGCCGTGACCGGGCACGAACTCGTGCGTCGTCTCGAGGCCTCGGGGCTGCGCATCCCCCAGGCGCAGCGGGATGCGCAGCGGCCGCGGGCCCGGCTGGCCGAGCTGCGCGCGTGGTGGGCAGAGCTTGGTAACGGCTCCCCCGCCTGGGCGGATGCTGGCGAGTGGCTCCTCGCGCGCTGGCAGGAGCCGCACCGCGGCTATCACGACGCCGAACATCTGCATGACGTGCTCCTCCACCTCGACCTGCTCTGGGCATCCGGCGCAGAGATGCCCCGTGCGACGCTGCTTGCCGCCTTGTACCACGACGCCGTGTACGAAGGCGCGCCGGGTGCCGACGAGCGCGCTTCGGCCGAGCTGGCACGTGCCGAATTGCTGGCGCTTGGCCAGGGGTCGATGGTGGCCGATCAGGTTGCTCGGCTGATTCTCAGCACCGACCCGAGCGCCGTAGTTGGGGCGGTGCTCGAACCCGGTGATGAGGATGCGGCGGGACTGCTCCGCGACGCCGACCTCGCGATTCTCGCGGCGCCAGATGCCCGGTACCGCGCGTATGTCGAGGGAATTCGTCGCGAGTACGCGCACGTGCCGGCGACCGACTTCGTCGAGGGGCGACTGCACATTTTGCAGGACTTTCTGGCTCGGCGGGAACTATTTCATACCCCGAGCGCATCCAAGCTCTGGGATCAGCGTGCTCGCATGAACCTCACCACTGAAATTCGACAACTTTCCGCAGAACGCTCAGCCTTGCGGTGATTGGATTCCTTCATGTCCGAAGAACAGCCCGGAGCCAAGCAGCACGGTCACATGCCCTCGCTTCCGCCGCTTGGCGCCCCCAATACCCCAGGTACCGCACCCTCGAGCACCGACTCGGGTGCGGGCTACTCCCCCTCCGGCGGCTCCCCCGCCGCGGGTGCGCAGGACGCGCCGACGACGCAGTTCGGGCAGCCCGCTCCTGCCGCAGCAGAGCCCGCGCCGACGACGCAGGTGAATTACGGCATCCCCCTGGCGCCCGGCCAGCAGGAGGCGGGACCGAACCAGGCCGACGCGCCGACCCAGCAGTTTCCGAGCACGCCGACGCAGCAGTTTCCTGGTGGGCCGACGCTCGCGGCGACCATGCATCCGGAATATCAGCCAGCAGGAGCAGCCGCGGATTCGTCGTCGGCGAAGCCCGCGAAGAAGCGCGGCCTGAGCACCGGCGGTGTCATCGGCGTCGCAGCGGCTACTGCACTCATCGTCGGTGCGGGTAGCGCCGTGGGCACGTGGGCGTTGCTGCCCGCGGGTGGTGGCATCAACACGTCCTCCTCCGGCACGGTCGTGCAGGCGGATGCGAACGATACGAACTGGACTGCCGTGGCGGCCGAACTTGAAAACTCGGTCGTTTCGATTCAGGTGGAGACGTCACAGGGCACGAGCCAGGGCTCGGGCGTCGTCTGGGATGGCGAGGGCCACATCGTCACGAACAATCACGTCGTCGAGGGGGCCTCTGGCGACTCTGCCGTCACCGTCACGATCGGCAACCGCGGCTACCAGGCGACCGTGCTCGGCACCGACCCGGCGACCGACCTCGCGGTGATTCAGGTCACCGATGCGCCCGACACACTCGTGCCGATGACGGTGGGTGACTCAACCGCGCTTGAGGTCGGCGACGGTGTCATGGCGATAGGGTCGCCCCTCGGCCTCTCAGGCTCGTACACGACCGGCATTGTTTCGGCGTTGAATCGCCCGGTGAACACCGGCGAGGTGAGCGGCAACGCCGTGGTCACCAATGCGATTCAGACCTCGGCCGCGCTCAACCCGGGTAACTCGGGTGGTGCGCTCGTCGACGCGACGGGCCAGCTCGTCGGCATCAACTCGTCGATTGCGACCCTTGGTACGGACTCGTCGGGCACGTCGGGCAGCATCGGCATTGGCTTCGCGATTCCGACCGTGCTCGTGCAGAACGTGGCGCAGCAGCTCATCGACACGGGCGAGGTTGAGCACGCGTGGCTCGGTACCGCGAACACCGACGGTCAGGCCGAGTTGGACGGCAGCACGGTGCTCGGCGCCGAGGTGCAGGAAGTGACCGCCGACGGTCCGGCGGACGATGCGGGCGTCAAGAAGGGCGACCTCATCATCGCGGTGAACGGTCAGGACATCTCGAGCTCATCGAGCCTCGTCGGCACTGTGCGCACGCTCAAGGCAGGCGACACCGCGACGCTGACGGTCATCCGTGACGGGAAGCAGATCGACATCGACGTGAAGCTCGGCGTCTCCCCCAGCCTCAACGGCTAGTTCTCGTGGGGCGCACGGCGGCTGCGTCAATCGTGCGTTCCCAGCGATGCGGCCAGGGAGAAGGCGGATGCGCGGGGCAGCCTAGGCGTCGATGAGCTCGGGAACGACGTGCTCGGCGCCGTCGACAATGAACTCGCGACGCGGGGCGACCTCGTTGCCCATGAGCACCTCGAAGATCCGCTCGGCTTCGGCCGCATCCTTGAGGTTCATGCGCCGCAGCAGGCGGTGCTGCGGGTTCATGGTCGTATCCCAGAGCTGGTCCTCGTCCATCTCGCCGAGGCCCTTGTANGGTCTTGATACTTTTTGCCCGAGCGCTCGAGCTTCTTCAGCAGCGCCTGGAGCTCCTTCTCGCTGTACGTGTAGATGGTCTCGTTCGGCTTCTTACCGGCGTTCATGACGACCACTCGGTGCAGCGGCGGCACCGCGGCATAGACGCGACCGGCCTCGAGCATCGGGCGCATGTAGCGGAAGAACAGCGTGAGCAGCAGCGTGCGGATGTGCGCGCCGTCGACGTCCGCGTCGGACATGATGATGACCTTGCCGTACCGTGCCTGGTCGAGGTCGAATGAGCGACCTGATCCCGCGCCGAGCACCTGAATGATGTTGGCGCATTCGGCATTCTTCAACATGTCGGCGAGCGAGGCCTTCTGCACATTGAGGATCTTGCCTCGAATCGGGAAGAGCGCCTGATGTTCGGAGTCGCGGGCAGGCTTCGCGGTACCGAGCGCCGAGTCACCCTCGACGATGAACAGCTCGGAGCGCTCGACCTCGTTCGTGCGGCAGTCGACGAGCTTCGCGGGCAGGGAAGAGTTCTCGAGCGCGGTCTTGCGGCGCTGCGTCTCTTTGTGGGCGCGCGCCGCGATGCGGCTCTTCATCTCGGTGACGATCTTCTCGAGCAGCATCGACGCCTCGGTTTTGTCCTGCCGCTTCGTCGAGCCGAAGCGCTCCTTCATGCCNGACGATCGTCTTCTGCACGATGTTGCGCGCCTGCGGGGTGCCGAGCACCTCCTTGGTCTGACCCTCGAACTGCGGCTCAGGGATGCGCACGGTCACGACGGCGGTGAGGCCTGCGAGGATGTCATCCTTGTCGAGCTTGTCGTTGCCGACCTTGAGCTTGCGCGCGTTCTTCGTGACTTCGTCGCGAACGACCTTGAGCAGGCCTGCCTCGAAGCCGCTCACGTGCGAGCCCCCCTTCGGCGTCGCAATGATGTTGACGAAGCTGCGCTCGACGGTGTCGTAACCAGCGCCCCACCGCAGGGCGAGGTCGACCTCCATGCGGCGCTCGACCTCGCGCGAGACCATGTGGCCCGTCTTGTCGTCGAGCACGGGAACGGTTTCGCGGTAGTGCCCCTCCCCCTCCATCCGCCAGATGTCGGTGAGGGCCGCGTCGGGCGCGAGGTACTCGACGAACTCCGAGATGCCGCCGTCGTACTTGAATGACTCCTGCTCGGGTGCCTGCGGGTCGCGCTCATCGGAAAGACGAATCTCGAGGCCCGGCACGAGGAACGCCGTCTGGCGGGCGCGGTCGCGCAGCTGCTCGAGCTGGAACGCGGCGTCGCGCACAAACACCTGCGGGTCGGCCCAGTACCGCACCCGCGTACCCGTGACGTTTTTGCCCACCTTGCCGACCACTCGCAACTCGGCGTGGCCGGGCTGCTCGGTGAAGGCCGATTCGGGCGAGGGCTCGCCGGAATCGGCGAAGACTCCGGCGTGGCCGCGCTGGAAGCTCATGGCGTAGGTCTTGCCACCACGATCGACCTCGACGTCGAGCCGGCTCGATAGCGCGTTGACGACGGATGCGCCAACGCCGTGCAGACCACCAGCGGCGCCGTAGTTGGTCGAGCCAAACTTGCCGCCCGCGTGCAGCTTCGTGTAAACCACCTGCACGCCGGTCCAGCCAGTGCGTGGCTCGATGTCGATCGGCACACCGCGACCCTCGTCGCGAACCTCGACGGAGCCGTCCTGGTGAAGGATGATGTCGATCCTCGCGCCGTGGCCGCCGAGCGCCTCGTCGACCGAGTTGTCAATGATCTCCCACAAGCAGTGCATGAGCCCGCGTGAATCGGTCGAACCGATATACATACCGGGTCGCTTCCGCACCGCCTCGAGCCCCTCGAGTACCTGCAGATCTTCAGCCGAATACGCCTGCGCCATGACCGGAACCTCCTAGTCCAAGCTTGAATCCTATCGACTGCCGGGCAGTCAGGCGGCAAGGCGCACCGCTGTCGCGGTAGCATCGAAGCCACTGTGTCGCCGACGGAAGAGGATTTTGTGCCTGGTGCATCCGCGAACAAGCTGCGTGTGAACTATCTCGTAGGGCGGGTGAAGGCACTCAATCTGCCGCGCGTGTGGCAACTCGCCGGTGACATCTCGAAGAACTTCCGCAAGCCGCGCATCGGCGTCGCCCTCGACATGTTCTGGTCGGCCGCGAAGTACGAGTGTGCGTTCCAGGACTACCAAGACTGGGACTTCGCGATTCTGTCGAAGGCCGAACGCACGACGTTCATGACGCATCCGAAGTCGGACCACTACGCGCGCCGCTTCAACACCGATAAGCAGGCGAACCTGCGGCTGGCCGACAAGTCGAACTTCAATGTCGAGTTCGACGACCTCCTCGGCCGCGAGTGGCTCGACGTGCGCACCGCGAGCGATGCGCAACTCGCAGACTTCGTCGAGCGGCACCCGAACCTCATGGCGAAGGTGCCCGATTCGCTCGGTGGCAAGGGAATCGAGCGCGTGCGCCCGGACGACATTGGCACTGACCTCGCGCGCTTCCGCAAGATTCGGATGAGCAACCGGCAGTTTCTGCTCGAGGAGTTCCTCGTGCAGCACCCCCACCTCGTGGCGCTCAACGAGTCGAGCGTGAACACCATGCGCATCGTCACGTTCAACAACGGCGACCGCGTCGGCGTGATTGCCGTCGCGCTGCGCATCGGTGCGGGCGGCGACGTCGACAACTTCTCTGGCGGCGGCATGTACACCATGCTCGACGAGGCCGGCATCGCGCAGTGCCCCGCCTTCGACGACAACAACGCGATCCACTCGATCCACCCGCTCAGTGGCGTGCCGATCGTCGGCTTCGAGGTGCCACACTTCGAGCGCGCGCTCGAACTGGTGGCGGCAGCCGCCCGCCGCATCCCGGAGGTGCCCTACGTCGGTTGGGACGTCGCGATCGCGCCGGATCGTCCCGTGCTGATCGAGGGCAACTACAACTCCGGTGTCTTCCAGGCGAAGCCTTCGGTGTCGGGTGTGCGGCGGGGCCTGCTCCCGCGCTACCGAGCGGTTATCGGCGAATAATCCCCATCGGGGTCGACTGGTGACCCTGACCCAGCGGGTTGTCGCTGAGGATGCGCACGAACGTGTCGTTCTGCTCTCGCTCGAGCGTCGTGCCGAGGATGTTGCCGCCAATGTCGTTGATATCGACAACGAGCACATCGACCTTGTTGCCCAGCAGGATCTTGATGTCGCGAGCAACGCGCATTGGGTCCTTCGGGCCGAGCACGACGGACTCGTTGTACGGAGGAATCGTGTTCTTGGTCGGGCCGTCGATCGCGCGGGCCTTCTCGCCGGCAACCCGGTAAAAGTCGCCCGAACGGCCGAACGCCTTGGTCACCGCGGCGACACCCGAGGCGAGCAGGATGCGCGGGGTACCGCATTCGCGCAGCGCCATTTCCATGGTCTCGGGCATGCCGAGGCCGATGCCGTAGGGCGTCTTGGTGACGTACTTGGCGAGGAAGTTCGCGAGCGGGCGCGGCTTGATGTCGCCGGTCAACATCGAACGTCCCTGGGTGATCGCCACGATCTTCTCGGTGATGAACAGCACGTCGCCGTCCTGCACCTCGTCGGCGGCGTACGTGCGCACGACCTCGTGGAGGTCGTCACCCGGCATGACCACGCGAGTCTTGATCGGGATGCGGTGGTATTCGGTGCCGTCGACCGTCGAGGTCAGGGCCTTGCCATCATTCGCCTGCATACGCGTCTCCTTACTCGAGGTAGTCGCGCAGCGACTGCGAACGCGACGGGTGGCGGAGCTTCGCCATGGTTTTGGATTCGATCTGGCGGATGCGCTCACGCGTCACCCCGAACGTCTCGCCGATCTGGTCGAGCGTCTTTGGCATGCCGTCACCGAGGCCGAAGCGCATGCGAATTACGCCGGCCTCGCGTTCGGAGAGCGAGTCGAGCAGCGACTCGAGCTGACGCTGCAGCATCGTGAAGCTCACGGCGTCGGCCGGCACGACCGCCTCGGTGTCCTCAATGAGGTCACCGAACTCCGAGTCACCGTCCTCGCCGAGGGGCGTGTGCAGCGAAATCGGCTCGCGGCCGTACTTCTGCACCTCGACGACCTTTTCGGGCGTCATGTCGAGTTCGTGCGCGAGCTCTTCCGGAGTGGGTTCGCGACCGAGGTCCTGCAGCATCTGTCGCTGCACGCGGGCGAGCTTGTTGATGACCTCCACCATGTGCACCGGGATACGGATGGTGCGGGCCTGGTCGGCCATAGCGCGCGTGATGGCCTGACGGATCCACCAGGTCGCGTAGGTCGAGAACTTGAAGCCCTTCGTGTAGTCGAACTTCTCGACCGCACGGATGAGACCCAGGTTGCCCTCTTGGATCAGGTCGAGGAACTGCATGCCGCGACCCGTGTAGCGCTTCGCAAGCGAGACGACGAGTCGAAGGTTGGCGCCGAGCAGGTGGCTCTTTGCGCGCTTGCCATCGCGGACGATCCACTTGAGCTCGCGCTTGAGCTTAGCCTCGATGTCGGGCTGGCGAAGGAGCTTGTCCTCGGCGTACAGGCCCGCCTCGATACGCATTGCGAGGTCGACTTCTTCGGCGGCGTCGAGCAGCGGCACCTTACCGATCTGCTTCAGGTAGTCCTTAACGGGGTCGGCGGTGGCACCCGTGATGGTGCCCGAGTAGACCGGGGTGTCGTCATCGTCGGTGTTCTTGAGTACGAGGGCGCCAGCGGCCTTCACCGCGGACTCCGCCTTGATGGCGTCCTCCTCGGGATCCTCGCTCTTGTCATCGCGCTTGCCGAGGTCTGGGTCTTCGTCCTTCTCGGCGTGCTCTTCGTCGTCGGTCGAGGTCTCGATGTCCTTCTCGTCGACCTCGTGGTCTTCGTCGAGGTCGACCACGATGTGCTCGTCACCGTCAGCGGGCGTTGCCTTTTTTGCGGCCGTCTTCTTCGCCGGCGCCTTCTTCGGCGCGGCGGCCGACGCAGGGGCGCCGCCCTCGTGCGCAATGATGGCCCCGACGAGGTCATCCTTCTTCAGCGTCGAGGCGCCGGTCAGGCCAATTTCCTTCGCAATCGCGCGCAGGTCTGCGACCTTGAGCGCGGAAAGCTCTTCCTTCGAACGTGCGGCCGTCACGTTCGGCGTTGCTCCTGCTGCCATTACGGACCCCCTCAAGTGGTGCGGGCAAAACGAATGCCCAAGTCAAGTTCCGCCGAGGCGGAATAGATTGGGGCAGATAGTAAATGGTACACGCGCGGAGCCCGAACTATTCCCATGTGTCGCCTCGACGGCGCATCCGGCGGGCCAGAGCACGCCACAGCGGCGCGACCACGACGCCCTCTTCCGCGGCCATCCAGTTGCGGGTCTTGCCGCGGACGTGGAGCAGCGCAGCGATGCCGATCACTGTCAGGACGGGGAAAGTCCACATCGCGACGCGGAAAGCGTCCCACGTTGGCTCGGCGCCGCCGGTGACCGCGTCGATGCCGAGGCCAATCGTCAGGAACGCGATTGCGCTGGCGGTGAACCCGCCGACATTCACGATGCCGGAGGCCGAACCGTAGCTCGATGAGGGGTTGAAGGTTCGCGCAAAGTCGAAGCCGATGTTCGAGCCGGTGGTGGCAGCGCCGGTAACCACGAGCACGAGGATGTAGAACCAAAGGGGCGGCTGGCCGGGCCAGAGCAACAGGAGAGACCAGAAGATCGCGCTCGTGATCGCGATGCCGATCACGAGGTTCGAACGCCGCAGCGGGAAGCGAGCGGTCAGCAGCCCAATCACCGGGCCGACGAACATGCCGACCACGACCGGCAGGATGAGCAGGGCGGAGGCGAGCTGGGGCGCGTAGCCGAGCCCCTGCACCATGAGGGGGTACCCCCAGAGCAAGCCGAACACGTTGCCCGGGAACTGCGTCGTGAAGTGCGACCAGAACCCGAGGCGTGTACCGGGTCGGCCGAACGCCCCGCCGAGCGTGCTGAACGCGCCGGCAAGCGACATTGGCTGACCGCCGAAGCGCGAGCCGGGCACATCCTTCAGCCCCGCAATCGCCGCGACGACGACGATCACCGAGAGGGATGCGGTGGTGAGGAAGGCGACCGTCCACTCGCTGAGGTGGAGCAACGTCGAGAACGGCACAGCCGAGATGAACTGACCGAGTTGGCCAAGGTTACCCAACCATTGCTGCATGACCGGCACCTTGCGGGGCCGGAACCATGCCGAGATGATGCGCAGTCCGCTCACGAAGGTTGCCGCGTCGCCGAGACCGACGAGGACGCGCCCTACGACGGCCACCTCGATCGAAGGCGCGACCGCGACGATTACCTGGCCGACCGCCATCAGCGCAGCGCCGCTAATGATCAGGCGCGAGGGGCCGAAGCGGTCGAGCAGCATGCCGACGGGAATCTGCGCCGCGGCGTACACGACGACCTGCATGACCGCGAGCGTTGATAGCGCGGTGGCCGACGCATCGAATCGGGCAATCGCATCGACGCCGGCGACGCCGAGCGAGCTGCGCTGGGTCACCGCGACGATGTACGCGACGAGCGCGAGGGTGAAGATGATGCCGGGAAGGCGCGGTGGGATCAGGCTGAGCGAGTGGGTGTTTGGGGTGTCCGTGGACACTACTTTTCGTTGGGCTTCCGGCGCGCTGAGAGGTAGCGCTCGAGTTCGTTGGCGATGTCGTCGGCGCTCGGCATTTCGCCATCGGCGTCGGCAAATGGATTTTCACGGGGCGTGCCGCGCACCACGCCGTCGTATTGGGTTTCAAGCGCCTGAATGAGGCGCTGCATTTCTTCGTTCTCGGCGATCTGGGCGTCGACGTCGGTGCGGAACACGCGGTCGCGCTCGCGCAGCTGCTCGGTGTCGATCATGACGCCAGCCGCGCTCCCGATGCCTTCGAGGAGCTTCATGGCGCCGGCCGGCACGCTGGAATCGGCGAGGTAATGCGGCACCAGCACGACGAGGTCGACGACCGGCTCGTCGCTCGCCGTGAGCTCGAACTCGAGCTCGTGGAGGGCGTGTGCGGGCGCCTCGATATTCGTCTGCCACACCGAGTTGTTCTCGATGAACTCGTCGCGGTTGCCGGTGACCGCGAGTCGCGCTGGGCGCGTGTGTGGCACGGGCATTGGGATCGAATGTGCCCAGGTAGTACTTGACACCATGAAGTGGGCATGCAGACGAAGGAGGTCGCCGGTGAACTGGTCCCATCGAAAGTCTGGCTCGAAGCCGCTCAGCAGAAGGAACGGCTGTCCGAGCGAATCGTTGAGCAGCCGCAGGTCGAGACGCGGCACGCGGTACTCGGTGACGCGGTTCGACTCGAGCTTCACCACTGGGCGCCGCGCCCGATAGTCGAGCAGCTGGTCAGCGTCGAACGAGGCGACGACGCGTCCCTCGTCTTGCGAGAGCAGCGCCTCGATTCCTTGGCGCACCGTCTGCCCGGCATCCCTATACCCCGAGAGCAGCGCCACGAGTGGCAGGCCGGGAGGAATTTCATGCCATGCCTCGCCAGGACGGTACATCGAGGGATCAGAGAGCATGGCTTCAATGCTACGCCCTCCCCCAGTTTCCTCGGCGTAGGCTCGTGGCCATGACGTCTGCTGAAATTCGTATTGATCTCGAGCCCTATTCCTCCGATGTCGTCACCGTGATTCCGGTGCGCAAGGGCGATGTTCCGGAACCTCTGACTTCCGCAGACCTCGGCCTCGACGCCGACCGCCTCGAGCAACTCGGCGTGACCGGGACGACCGGCCAGAGCACGCGCATCCTGGTCGCCACCGATGACGAGGACGGCGAAGCTGCCGCGCTGCTCATCGGCATCGGCGACAGCCGCGACGAGGAGGCGCTGCGCCGCGCTGCGGGCACCGCAGCGCGCACGCTGAGCAAGGCGGCAAGCGTCGTCTACGACCTTGTCGAGCCGACCGATGCTGAGCTCGAGGCGCTGCTGACGGGCCACGTGCTCGGCGGCTACCGCTACGACCGCTTCAAGTCGACCGACGAAGGGGTCATCGATGCGCAGCAGGTGAACGCCACCGGCACGACCGATGACATCGAGCAGCGCGTGACCTCGATCACCGACGCCGTCGTGCTCACTCGTGACCTCGTCAACACTCCCCCGAGCGCGCTCGTGCCTGAGGACTTCGCCGATGCGGTGGTCGACCTGTTCGACGACGAGAGCGTCGTAGTCGAGGTCTGGGACGAGCAGCGACTCATCGACGAGGGCTGCGGCGGCGTGCTCGGCGTCGGCGCCGGCTCGGTGAACTCGCCGCGCATCGTGCACCTCGAGTACGAGCCCGAGGACGCCGTGGCGCACATCGCGCTCGTCGGCAAGGGCATCACCTTCGACTCGGGCGGTCTATCGATCAAGCCGGCCGCGTCGATGGTTGGTATGAAGTTCGACATGGGTGGAGCAGCTTCGGTCGTCGGCACGATTCGCGCCGCAGCGTCGCTCGGCCTGCCGGTGCATGTGAGCGGTTGGTGCATGCTCGCCGAAAACATGCCCTCGGGCAGCGCGATCAAGCCCGACGACGTGCTTACGACGCACTCGGGCGTGACGGTCGAGGTCACGAACACAGATGCTGAGGGTCGCCTCGTGCTCAGCGACGGACTCTCGCTCGCTTCGGAGCAGCAGCCCGACCTCATCATCGACATTGCCACGCTGACCGGCGCCCAGGTGGTCGCGCTCGGCGACCGCACCACGGGTCTCCTCGGCAACGAAGAGGAGTGGCGCGACCGCGCACTTGCCGCTGGCAAGACCGTCGGCGAGCCCGTGTGGGCGATGCCGATTCCGGAAGAGTTCGACGAGAAGCTCGAGTCGAACATCGCCGATATCGTCAACTCAAAGCCGGGCGACCGCTCGGGCGGCATGCTGTTCGCCGGCGCCTTCCTGCAGCGCTTCATCGGCATCGACGACGAAGGCAATGACATCCCCTGGCTGCACTTCGACATCGCCGGCCCGGCCGAGACGAAAGCCCCCTACGGCTACGTCGCTAAGGGTGCGACCGGAGTGGCCGTGCGCACCCTCGTAGAACTGCTGTCGACACTGAATTAGTCGGTAACTCGCGGGTGTACCCTGGAAAAGGTTGTGTCTGCAAGATCCCTGTAGGCCTGTCCAGATCTCGTGCTGGGATCCCCATCCAAACTTCAAAGGAGCTTTCCGAGTGGCCGATCACAATTTCGACCTCGTAGTCCTTGGTGGCGGTAGCGCAGGCTACGCCGCCGCTATTCGTGCCAAGCAGCTGGGACAGACGGTTGCCCTCGTCGAGAAGGACAAGCTCGGCGGCACGTGCCTTCACCGCGGTTGTGTGCCCACCAAGGCCATACTCCACGCCGGTGAGGTTGCCGACGCGGTTGAGGATGGTGCCCGACTCGGCGTCAACCTCAAGCTCGAGGGCATTGATGGCGCCAAGATCGCGGCGTTCCGCGACGGCATCGTCTCGGGCAAGTTCAAGGGCCTGCAGGGACTGCTCAAGGCGAAGAAGATCGACGTCTTCGCGGGCGAGGGTCGCCTCGTTGACGCCAAGACGGTGCAGGTTGGCGACGACAAGCTCATCGCCAAGAACGTCGTGCTCGCGACCGGCTCGTTCTCGCGGAGCATCCCCGGCCTCGAAATCACCGGCAACGTGATCACGAGCGATCAGGCGCTGCTGATGGACTGGGTGCCGCAGCGCGCGGTCGTGCTCGGCGGCGGTGTGATCGGCCTTGAGTTCGCGAGCCTCTGGCGCGCACTCGGCGCTGAAGTCACCATCATCG
This sequence comes from Gulosibacter sediminis, assembly GCF_014904065.1. Taxonomy (GTDB): domain Bacteria; phylum Actinomycetota; class Actinomycetes; order Actinomycetales; family Microbacteriaceae; genus Gulosibacter; species Gulosibacter sediminis. The sequence goes on from NZ_JACXJG010000005.1 coordinate 297,044, forward strand.
AGGGCCTGCCTCACCTCGCTCCCGCAGAGGACGAGGCGATTTCGAAGGCACTCGAGCGCGCTTACAAGAAGCGCGGCATCAACTTCCAGCTCAGCACGAAGTTTGAGTCGGTCACGCAGGACGAGTACGGCGTGCACGTCAAGACCGACAAGGGTGGCGAGACCATCGACGGCGACGTGCTCCTCGTCGCGATCGGCCGTGGCCCGGTGACGCAGAACATCGGCCTCGAAGAGGTTGGCGTCGAGACCGACCGCGGCTTCGTGCTCGTCAACGACAAGCTTGAGACCAACGTTCCCGGCGTCTACGCGATCGGCGACATCACGCCGGGCCTCCAGCTCGCGCACCGCAGCTTCCAGCACGGCATCTTTGTCGCCGAGCAGATCGCGGGACAGAGCCCGGTGCTCGTCGAAGACAAGAACGTGCCCAAGGTTACGTACTGTGAGCCGCAGGTTGCTTCGGTGGGTCTCTCCGAGAAGAAGGCCGCCGAAGAGTACGGCGCCGACAACATCACCGCTTATGAGTACAACCTCGCGGGCAACGCCAAGAGCTCGATCCTCGGCACCGCCGGCTTTGTCAAGGCGATCCGCGTGAACGACGGCCCCGTCGTCGGCATTCACATGATCGGTGCCCGCGTCGGCGAGCTCGTCGGCGAGGCGCAGCTCATCGTCAACTGGGATGCCTACCCCGAGGACGTCGCTCAGCTCGTCCACGCGCACCCGACCCAGGTCGAGACCATCGGCGAAGCGATGATGGCCCTCGCCGGTCGCCCGCTGCACGCGATCTAGTCACACGAGTCGAAACACTTTTAGGAGAAGTAATGAGCCAGGATGTAACGCTTCCCGCCCTCGGT
>NZ_JACXJG010000006.1:82-70016 GCF_014904065.1 Gulosibacter sediminis
ATGCGTGTAACCCCTCGACGTGCTGAGATCATGGATAGCAGTCCACACTGCTGGGCCGGATAGTCCGACGAGGCGGCTACCGACAGTCCATCCCGAACGGAAGAGGCTCCGTGCAAAAAGTATCCCTACCAGCGTTGATGCGCCACCAACTGGAGATCGCCAGAAACGCGTCAAGCGGGCGCAGTGGCCATACCATTTACGGCGGCCACGAACATATCCTCCGACAAACGATGATCGCTCTGCGTGCCGGCTCCGAGCTTCACGAGCATGAGAACCCAGGCGAAGCAACCGTGCAGGTACTCCACGGACGAGTGACCCTCACTGGTCACGACGCCAGCTGGAACGGCTCCCCGGGCGACCTGATGTTCATACCCGATGCCCCGCACGGGCTGGAAGCAGTCGAAGACTCGGTGGTGGTCTTGACGGTGGCGAAACGGCCATGAGCCTGCCCGTCAACCACTGCCCATAACACTCGGAGAGCCTGCCGCCAGCGTCTTCGCGTCCGGCAGCGGCAGCACCGCAGACGATCCCGGCCCGAACACGAAACTGCCCCGCCATCAGACGGGGCAGGTTTCGATTTTCTCAACTTACGTGGACCTAAGGGGATTCGAANTTCTCATTGCGAACGAGACGCGCTACCAACTGCGCCATAGGCCCTTACAACAAGAGTCAACGTTACCATCCGTTTCGCGACAGCGCGAAATCGATGGCGGCCACCCACGCGCCCGGGCGAACTGACACCAACGCCAAGAGGCTCGCGCCGCGCGGGCGAGGCACGAACAATATGGGAATGTTGGCCTACTAAACCCCGCCCAATAGTCCTGCGCCCCTTGGAGACTCGGGCGATTCGACGGACGAGCAGTCAGTCTTAACCGTTGCCCAGGCCGTTGCCGGCGCCGTTACCGGTGTCGTCACTGGTCGGATTGGGCTCCGGGTCAACCGGGTCCGACGTGGGCTCCGGGTCGCTGCCACCTCCACCGATGCCGCCGGTCTCGGCGGGCTCCTCGGTCTCTTCGGGGGCCTNTGGCTCTTCCGTCTCCTCGGGCGTTGTGCTCGGGGTGGGATCCTGCGTCGCCTTCGGCGAGGGAGCCACATAGGTCACACGGTTCGCGTAGTGCTCGTCGCGAGCGTCACCCAGCGCAGTCGCCAACTGAATCACCGCATTCGCGATCTGGTCGAGTTGCCCTCCACCGAGTGCCGTGTTGACTTGCTCGGCGGCCGTGTCGATCTCGGTCGAGGTGTCCCAGTTCATCGCCGACCAATTGGCCTTGTGCTCGGGCACCATCGACACGAGCTCGGGCGCATAGGTGCCCGTGAAGTACGAAATCGAGTCATCCGAAAGCGACTGCGTCTCGCTAGCATTGTTGTCGATCACCGACGACGATACGGCCTCGATGCGCTTCTGCATCTCGTCGCTCGTCTCGTTGGAAACGAATGCCGACGACATCGCGTAGGCACCGAGCACGGGGCTCGACGAATCTGCCGCCGCCTGCACATCGGCGTCAATGACGACCACGTTCACGGGCTGCACGCCAGCGGCATCCGCCGCGGCGAGCGCCTCTCGCCGGTTCGCACCGACAAACGAGATGAGCATCGGCAGCACAATCACAACAACGAGCACGACGACGAGCAGCGTGACGAGGTTGACGCGGCGCTGCTGCGAAGAACTCCGCCAACGCGCGCCCAGACCACCGGTGGCCGCACGGGCATTCGACGCCCCGGTGCGCCCACGGTCACGGCCCTGGGAAGTGAACAGACCCGACTCAACCTGCACCGGATCACCGCTGGTCTGGTCGAACGGATCCGGACCTTCGCGTCGCGCCATCGAGTGCCTGCCAACCTTGTTGCTGATTATGGGAGTTGCCGGTCGCCACGAACGACAACCGTCAACCGCTCATCCTACTGACTAACCCGCGCGACGGCGACGAAGCACGGCATCCAAGTCGTCGTAGTCGCCGACGCCTGCATCTTCAACGATCGCGTCGACGTCGCCCATGTGGCTCCACTCGCTCGCACTGCCGACGGTAATCGGGCGGATGCGCTGCACGCCATTCGGCAGGCTCGCAACGTCGCGGTGCGCGTCACGCAGGGCCTGCGTCGAGCGGTCCGACTCCTCACGCAGGAGCTGCGCGAGATCAGCATCCATCTGATCACGCTTGCTGCCTGGGCCATCGGGCCCACCGTCGGGGCCGCCCTGGGGCCTGCCAAGCTCGGCTGACGTCGCCCGGCCAAGATAGAGCGGCTTCGGCAGCGGCACGGGCGTCCACGAGTTCGCGGGAGCCGGCGCAGCGTCCGTGCGCGTCTCGACATCGAAGAAGATGAGGTCGCGCTGCTTCGGCTGCGCCTCCGCGATCTCCTCAAGTTGCTCGGCGATCTCCTGCGCCTCAGGTGCGGCCACGACGACTTCGTCCTGCTGCGCGAGCCACACCGAATTAATGCGAGAAAGCATCCAGGCAGCGCCAACCGCCGCCGTGACGCCGAACACCAGCAGCGAAATACCGAGCCCACTGAGACCGACGACCAGGCCAATCACGGCAAGCAGCAGACCAGACGCGCCCACGCCGGTTGCTGTGAGGCGACCGCGCTGGCGACGCTTCGCCGCCTCGCGCGAGCCGGCGAGCCGGGGCACCTGCCCCGTAATCTTGCGCTCGACCGCGCGCTCCGAGCCCGACGAGCCGCCGGCCCAGCGCTCCTGCGCAGTTTCGCACGTGCCGCGAATCTCTGCCTCACGCTGCGCCGCGCGAGCCGCTGCCGCCCGCGCCCGAGCAGCGGCCTCACGTCGTGCAATTGCGTCTGCCATCTCCGCCTCCGCCGCCTCTCGTTCTTGCTTGCTTGCCCGCGCCTCGGCCAGTTCTAGCCGGGCGGATGCCTCTCGTTCTGCCGCCTCCGCGCGCGCCTGCTCGCGCACCGCGTCGGCCTCGAGCTGACGCGCCCGCTTCAGCTCGCGGCGCTGCGTGCGTACCTCGCGGGCGTTCGCCTCGAGCTCGTAGACCTCGGGGTGAGCGGCAGTCTGCGCGAGCGCGCGAATCGTCTGCTGCAGTCGCACCGCATTTCGTTCGGTCGCCCGAGCGTTGTGCTCGCGCACCCACGTCGGCACGTAAAATCCGACGGCAAGCAGCGCGATCAACGCGAGCGCGAGACTGCTTGCCCCTCCGAATTCCTGCATGCGACCACGCTAGGGGGCCGCCCGATCGTTGCGGCGGATTGTTCTGGGAGTGTCTGGTGTGACGTATGTGGTTTCCCAGGTATTTCGCAGTTTCCCGCGCCCGCGGGCGAACGGCCACGTCATCAGCGCCCACACACCCCCGACGAGCAGCAGCACGATCGNGCACGTACCAGGGCCACTCCGGCATCACGTTCAGGGCGGATGCGGTCGCCGGCTTGTGCGCGAGGAACCCATAGTTGCCTCCTGAAACCACATTCCCGACCCCCGCGACGACCGCCCACACCACCGCCGAGCCGAAGGCCCACCAGTACTCGCGCCACGTGGGTCGATACCCATAGCCCCAAACGATCACGATCGCCGCGAGCTGCACGAGCAGATGAAAGCTCCAGTAATCGACAAACTCCGCCGGGGCCGACACGTAGTAGTTCAGCGACGGGGTCACGACTGCCTGCAGGTTCAGCGTGAGACCCCAGAAGAACAGCAGCGCAAGCCACAACCTCCGCCGCGTGATCAGTGCCAAAGCGGCAATGAGCCGCAGCGCATCCGAGTAGTGCAGCGGCAGCGACTCCCCCGGGTTCCAGTTCTCGGGCAGCACCCCCCCAGCCCCACCACCCGATCGACCAGGCGAGCAGCACCCACCCACACCTGCGATACACGCGCGCCTCGCGCTCAGTACCGCGGATGCGTCGGGCCAGCGGCACGCATACGGCCACGAGGACGACGAGCAATGCCAGCATCAACCAGTGCGCTGCCCCGTAGCTCGGCATCGAGCCGGAAATCTCGCGCAGGGCCGCCGCCCGAACTACGCGAGCGGTCCCGTTTCGGGCCGCACCGCGACCCGCTCGTCGACCTGGCCCGCCCGCCAGCGCGCCAGCACTCCCTGCGGCACCTCATCGCGCACGAGCCCGAAGCAGTAGTGGTCGCGCCAGTCACCATCGATGTGGATGTATCGGTCGCGGCGCCCCTCGTATCGAAACCCCAGTTTCTCGACGACCCGCAGCGACGGACCATTCTCGGGACGAATGCAGATCTCGACCCGGTGCAGGCCCAACGCGCGAAAGCCGTAGTCGGTGGCCATCGCCACGGCGCTCGGCGTGAACCCGCGACCCGCAACGCTCTGCGAGACCCAGTACCCAATCGTGCCCTGCAGCACGGCGCCCCACTGGATGTTCGACATCGTCAGCTGGCCTACCAACTGCCCTTCAGCCTCGAGTACCCACGGCACCGCAACGCGTTGCGCCGACTGCTCGAGCAGCGAGCGCACCGCGCCCCGCACGTTCCAATTACCGGAGCCACCCGGCAGCGTTGCTTCCCAGGGCTGCAGCCACGGCCGGTTCTCGAGCAACACACGTTCGAGCTCCCGCGCATCGCGGGTGCGAAGCGGGCGCAGCGTGAGCTCGCCGTCGTTCAGCGCGGGATGCTCCACCCCGGCGAACATGACTAGTTCCCGTTCTTCGTCTGCTGCGCGAGCTGCTGCGCGTACTGCTGAATCCACTCGCGCACCGCGGGGCCGTGCTCAGCGTTCGCGATCGCGAGCTCGACGTTCGCCTTGAGGTACTCGAACTTGTTGCCGGTGTCGAAGCGGCGGCCACCGTAGACGAGGGCTACGACACCGCCGGTTTCCTCACGGTTCGCGGCCATCTCGACGAGGGCGTCGGTGAGCTGAATCTCGCCGCCGCGCCCGGGAGGAGTGTTCTCGAGAATCTCGAACGCCTCTGGGCGGAGCACGTAGCGACCAATCACCGCGAAGTTCGACGGGGCATCCTCAACGGCGGGCTTCTCGACGAGCGAGTTGACCCAGTAGGTCGGCCACTCGAAGTCGCCGGCGCTCTTGAACTCGCCGTCGACGAGCTGCGGGGCGACGACGCCATACGACGACACCTGCTCCTGCGGCACCTCCTGCACCGCAACAACGCTCGCGCCGGTCTCGCGGTGCACGCGCACCATCTCGCGCAACAGCTGACCGCCCTCGGCAATGATGTCGTCACCAAGCAGCACGGCAAACGACTCGTCGCCGACGTGCTGGTGGGCACGGTACACGGCGTGGCCGAGGCCAAGCGGGCTGCCCTGGCGCAGGTAGTGCACATCGGCGAGGTTGCTCGCCTGGCGCACGGCCTCGAGCTTGTGCTGGTCGCCGCGCTCCTCGAGCGCCGACTCGAGCTCAAGCACGCGGTCGAAGTGATTCTCGAGCGGCGTCTTGTTGCGCCCCGTCACCATGAGAATGTCGGTCAGGCCCGCCTCAACGGCCTCCTCGACCACATACTGGATCGCGGGCCGGTCGACGACCGGAAGCATCTCCTTCGGCATCGCCTTCGTTGCCGGCAAGAATCGGGTGCCGAGACCAGCTGCGGGGATGACCGCCTTGTTCACCTCAAACGTCATACCGTGCATCCTAACCATCCGCATTGACCGCTAGCGTTATCTCATGGCAAGCAAGTACGAGCTCCGCGCAACGGTGCGCGGCATGCGGCGGATGCGCGGCGAGACCGCCACCGCGGCCCTCGCCAGCAACCTCGCCGAGCAACTGCGGGGCCTCACCCGCATGTTCGACACCCGCGTGGTCGCCTGCTTCGCGTCGACGACCCTCGAGCCGCCTACCGGGGCCTTCCTCACCTGGGCGCGCGAGCACGGCGTGCGGGTGCTCCTCCCCCGCGCCTCCTCCGAAACCACCCTCGAGTGGTGCATCGACACGGGCGAGCTCACCGAGCATCCGCGGCTGCGCGTGCCCGAACCGCTCGGCCCAGCCCTCGCATCCGGCCTCGACACCGCCGAACTCCTGCTGCTGCCCGCGGCCGCGGCCGACCGAAGCGGCACGCGCCTCGGCTGGGGCGGCGGCTACTACGACCGGGCCCTCGCCGTGCTCGAGCCCGAGCAACGGGCCCGCCTCATCGCGGTCGTGCACGACGACGAGGTGTTCGAACGACTGCCCAGCGAGCCCCACGACGTGCGCGTGGCGGGCATCGTGACCCCATCGATGTATCTCGATACACGCGCCAATTCCAGCTAGCCAGCGACCCAAATTCCGATGAACTGTGCGGCGTGTCGCACTTGTTTATTCAGCGCAGGGTTATGCTCAGACCGCTGCTGCGATGATTGCGCCCGGCCGCAAACTCGGCGGGTGCGCCCTCTCCCCGGTAGCCGGACATCACGATATTTCCGACTCACAAGGAGGAGCCATGCAAGGCTTCAAAGAATTCATCATGCGGGGCAATGTCGTCGAACTTGCCGTCGCGGTCATCATCGGCACTGCATTCACTGCGATCGTCAACGCGCTCGTTGAGGGCATCTTCAACCCGCTCATCGCCGCAATGTTCAACGCTGACCAGCTCGCCAGCGCCGTGTGGCAGGTTGGCCCCGTCGCCTTCGGCGTCGGCCAGGTCATCGCCGCCGTCATCAACTTCCTGCTCATCGCGCTCGTCGTCTACTTCGTCATCGTCCAGCCGATGAACAAGTTGAACGAAGCCATGTACATCCGCAAGCACGGCCACCGCCCAGAAGAGGAAGAGGCCGTGGCGACCGAGACCGACCTGCTCGTCGAGATCCGCGACCTGCTCGCAACCCGTCAGCAGTAGTCACTGCTTACCGCACTGGGCTCGGCCGTTGGCCGGGCCCAGTTTCATGTCCGGGCAAGGTGTCGCGCGTGAATGCCCAGGCGATCCCAGGCAGCAACAGCACGACCGCCGCGACGACAAAGGCAAGTTCATAGCTCACGAAGTCGATGAGCAGGCCAGCGATCATCGGCCCCGCGATCTGCCCGAGGTCCTGCAGCATCTGGAACAGCGACAGCGCCCGCCCGCCCGAGCGGTTCGGCCCGATGATGTCGCCGACCGCGGCCTGCGACACCGGCCCGCAGAGCCCGCTGCCGATGCCGGCGACGAAGCTGACCAGCAGCACCACCCAAAGTTCGTGCGACCACACCATGGCGACCATCGCGGCCGACGACACGACGAGCCCGGCGAGAATAAGCGGTCGACGACCACGGTGGTCGCTCGCGCGGCCTGACCACTGCAGGATAAGCACCATGCCGATCGCCGCTGCGGCAACCACGAGGCCCGCGGCATACGGCTCGTCATTGACGACCTGGCTCACGAACAGCGGAATTACCGCCGCCCGCATGCCGAGGTTCGCCCAGCCATTCGCAAAGCCAAACAGCAGCGAGGTGCGATAGGCCGGAATCGCCAACGCCTCGGCGAACGTCATCGGCGGCAACTTCACCGCGCCAGCGCTCGCGCGCGACCGGCCGCCGCGCAGCAGCACGGCGACGATCACCGCAGCGACGACGAGCGCGCAGCCATACACAAAGAATGGCACGCTCATACCGGCCTGACCGAGGATCCCGCCGAAGATCGGCCCCGAGATGTTGCCGATGAGAAAGGTGCCCGACCACAGCGACGTGACGCGACCGCGGATGCGCGGGGGCGAGAACTTCACGACCATCGCCGACGCCGAGAGGGTAAAGAGCGCCGAGCCGATGCCGCCGAGCCCGCGGAAGATGAGCAGTTCGACATAGCTGCTCGCGAAGGCGGAGGCGAAGCTCGAGCCGGCGACGATGAGCAGGCCGGCGATGTACATCGGCCGCTCGCCAAAGCGGTCGACAAGGATGCCACCGACGGGCGCCGTGATGAAGCGCATGAACGCAAACGCGCTCACCACCACCGAGACGAGGAACGCGCCGACCCCGAAGCTCTCGGCATACTGCGGCAGCACGGGCACGACGAGCGCGAAGCCCACGGCCACGAAGAACGTCGCGCCGATGAGAATCCAGATCTCGCGCGGGATGCGGTCGGCCTGCTTCGCGGCGGCGGCGATCTCATCAAGTGGAATCTGCCCGGTCTCGGCGGCGACGAGTTCACGTTCTTCGTCGTCGCGCTCGGGGTGACGCGTGCTCATCGACACCTAAACGTTCACGTTGTGTGGCGGCACGTTGTCGCGCAGCCGGTCATCGTTGGCGGAGTCTTCCGCCTTGCGCGGCGCATCCCCCCACTGCTCGGGGCGGTCTTCGCCCGCGAGCTCGCGATAGGTGTCGGCCGGCTGCGGATCGCTGCCAGCGGGTGGCTCGGTGATCACCCGCCGATGCTTGCGCGTCACTCCGCCTCCGCTCGAGGCAGCTGCGGCTTGCCGCGCGTGAGCTCGGGCAGATCGGCCGCATCCTCGTCGGGGATCGGCACGTCAAGTGCGATCGCGATGCGCCGGGCCACGGCCTCGGGGTTCGCGAACAGCTCGAATGCGCGCACGCGCAGGTAGTACCAGCCGAGGCGCTTCAGCAGCTCGGGGCGCAAGCGCAGCGACTCGCGCAGCGTCGTGGTCGGCGCCGACTCGCCGGCCGCCACATCCATGTCGATGACAATGGCCCGGTTGCCGTACGACGCCGCGAGCGGAATTTCGCCGCGGAAGCCGAGTTCGACGCGCATCCCGAACGACGCGAGGCGGCGCGCGAGGTCGACGAGCATCGGCGCGTCGCCGCTGCCGTCGGGGTCGGAACCGCCGGGCTGCTCGGTGCGCTCACCGAGCTCGGTGAGGATCTCGGCGAGGCCGACGGTGCCGCGGGTCAGGCGTGACACCTCGAACTGGTCGGGGCGCACGCAGGTCACGATGACGAGCGAGCGACGCGCGCGTGTCATCGTGACGGCGAGCGCGCGCTCGCCGAGGGGGCTGCCGAGCACGCCGAAGTCCGAGAGCACGCGGCCGTGCGGCGTCACGCCGTAGCCGAGCGAGAAGATGACGCGGTCGCGCGCCTGCGCCACCGAGGCCTCGATGGTCGCGACGGTGAACGGCTCGTTGCGCGGCTTCGTGAAGAACTCGGCGAGGTCGCTGCGCTGCGAGACCGCCGACCAGATCGCCTGCTCGACGCGTTCGGCGTGCGCCGCCGACGCGCTCACAATCATGAGCGACTCGCGCGGGCGGTGGATGGCGTGGTCGAGCACGAGCTCAACGACGCGCGTCACCTCGGCGTCGGTCGCCTCGACGGTGCCGGTGCGGCGGTCGGGCAGGCCCGTGCCGCCGGGCACATACGAGTAGGTGAGCGAGGAGTGCCCGAGGAACGCGCCGGCCCAGGGCATCGAGTGCAGCCGGCCGCCGTAGAAGCGCTCGTTGACGAGCTCAGTGAGGTCTTCACCGCCTGCCCGGTAGGACCGGGTCAGCGAGATGGTTGGCAGGAGCTTCGCGAGCTGCGCGTGTGCGGTGTCGTCGATGCTCGCCTCGACCTCGGCCTCGCTGCGGTTCACGCCCGGCTGCGGCTCGCTCGGCGGCAGCACGGCCACGCTGAACGGGGTCGGGTACTGCGTCACCGGGTCGCCGAAGGCGATCACCTGCGTGCCGCGACGGATCGCGCCGACGACCTCGGAGGTCTGCACGGCCGCGGCATCGACGAGCAGCACGGCGTCGAACTTCGCGCGCGGGTCGATGCGGGGCACGTCGTAGGGCGTCGTGATCCACACCTGCGACACCGAGCGCGAGAGGCCCGCCGCCTGGTCCACGAGCTGGCGCGAGGTCAGGCCGGGCGTGCGCAGCAGCTCTCGCAGCGAGTCCGCCTCCTCGGCGCGGTCGACGAGCGCGACCTTCCACGCCTGCGCGAGCTGCCAGGCGAGCTGGTCGGCGCTGGATGCGGTGTGCGCCTCGTCGACGACCCGGAAGTCGCTCTCGAGTCGCGTCAGCACGCGCGTGTTCGCGTTGAGCAGCGCCTTCTCGTTCGCGAGCTGCTCCTCGAGCACCGACTGCCACCAGGCGAGTTCGAGCTCGTCCTCGACCTCGTGGGGCTCGAGGTGGCGCTCACCGAGGTCGTCGAGCAGTTCGCCGAGGCCCTGGCCACGCAGCTGCTCGTTGAGGGCGAGCCGATCCACGGCGTTGTCGAGCACCTCTGACTTTGCGGCGAACTGCTGCAGGCGCTCCTCGAGCTCGTCGAGCTTCGTTTCGGCGAGCGTCGTCTTGCCGGCGTCGCCGAGGGGCGCGTCGACGATCTGCACGAGCGCATTCACGTCGCGCCACTCCGAACGCATGCGGTCGATGCCGGTCGGCACGTTCGGCTGCGCGGCGTCGCGCACGTAGCGGTGCCACATGATGCGCTGGCGCTGCACGTACTTGAGCGACTCGTGCAGCTCGTTCACGGTGACGCCGGGGCGCACGAACTCGCGCGAGTAGTTGCGCAGTTCGCGGCGGCGGGAGGCCGACATGTCGCTGCCTTCGCGGCGCGGGCCGGTCGCCTCGATGAGCTCAGAAAGGTCGGCGTCGAAGATCTCGGGCGTGAAGCGGTCGAGCGTCTCGCGAATGTCTGCGAGCAGCCGCAGGTAGATGCCGAGCTCAGCAAAGGTCTCGGGGGCGCGGAGGTTCGTCTGCTCGATGAGTTTCTCGCCCGAGCGCAGCAGCTCGCTCGTGCGGCCGTCGGCGAGGCGAACGGCGGTCGAGTGCACGTGCTCGACCTCGTCGGTGCTCTGGAAGCCGAGCCCGTACCAGGGCGACTCGTCGTGCGAGAAGCGGAATTCCCCCAGCTCGGCGAGGTCGCGCATCTGCTCGGCGACGCCGGCGCGCTTCGCGGGCTCGCGCAGCGCGACGAGCTGCTCGTGGCCGAGGCGCGCGGTCGTCGACGGCGGCACATCGCGCAGTTCGAGACGGCTGAGTTCCTCGAGCGCGTCGAGCGGCGACACCCCGAACTCGGGGTGGTCGGTCGTCAGCGCGCTGCGGTAGTCGGCGAGCACGCGACGCAGGCGCACGAGCGCGTCGTCAAGGTCGGCGGTGTTCGGGCGATCGGCACGCTCGTTGCGCGAGATCGCGGCGATGACGTCGCGGCGCAGCGTACGCGACGTCACCGCGAGGCCCTCGAGCCCCACGTGCTTGAGCCGCGCGCGGATGGCCCGAATCGAGGCGATGCGAGGCGTCACGACGAGCACGCGACGGTCGCGGTCGACGAGGTGGCCGATCGCGTTGACGACAGTCTGAGTGACACCGGTGCCGGGCAGGGTCTCGACGACGAAGCTCGAGCCGCCGAGGATCGCGTCGACGACGCGCTCCTGCTCGGTGTCGGCGTCGAGCAGCAGCCGGTCGGATGCTGGGTCGCGGCGGTCGGGGTCGATCGACGTCTCGGCGCTGATCGGCCGCGCGAGCCGCGCCCGCGCATCCCGGTCGCCCGCAAGCGCGTCGAGCACTGGGTGCCGCAGTTGCTTGGCGTCGTCGAGCATGGCGCCCGAGAAGTCGGCAAAGGTCGAGAGCGCCGCCATCGAGTCAATCTCGAACTTCGGCAGGTTCGCCCCGGCCTCACGCACGTACTCGAACGCGGCGTCGGGGAACAGCGAGCCCGAGTCGCCGAGCCGGGTCTGCAACTCGCTCGCGCGCACGGTCACGCCGTCGTCGAATAGCGCACGCAGCAGCGCGATGTTCGGCTGCAGCTTGCCCCGCAGGCGAATCTCATAGTCGCGGCCGAGGCGACGCAGGGTCGCGGTGCGCAGGAAGATCGGGGCGTGGAGCTCCCCGTCGCTCGAAAGCCAGCTCGCAAACCCGATCGCGAGTTGCACGCAGCTCAGCCCGCGCCCCGCCTCGAGCTCGGCGCCGCGACGCGCGACGAGACCCGCTGCCTCGAGGGCGGTGCGGAAAGCGATCGGCTCGCGCACGAGACTCGAGAGCATGACGGGGCGCCGCGCAAGCAGCGTCGCGATGCCCGAGGGGTGCGCCGTCGTCAGGTCGATGTAGGTGCCCCGGCGAGCCGCGAAGTTGCGCAGCGGCGAGGTGCCGCCGAGCTCGGCAATTTCTTCGCGCCAGCGCACGTGCGTGTCGCCGATGTTGACCGGCTGCGCCGCGACGGGTGACGTCTCGGGTGCGGCAAACTCGCTGTCGGCCGGCGCTTCGGAGCTCGCTTCTGCTTCCCGCTCCTCTACCTCGACCGCCGGCAGCGTCGGCATCGGCGCAAACGCGGTGGTGTCGGTCGGCTCGGGCGTCTCGTCGGCAGGCTTGGTCGCCCGGGTGGCGCGCGCCTGATTAATCCACTCGGTCGGGCGATCACCAACCGCGACGCCGTCCTCGAGTTCTCGCTCGCGCTGCTCGCGTTCGAGAATGGGTTCAGTCGCGCTCGCCTCCTTGCGATCGCGCTCCGCCGAGACGTCGACGGTTGCTTCGTCGTTGTTCTTGGCGTTCTGCCTCCGGAAAATGCCCCACACAGGTTTCAACCTAGGCGACGTTGCCCGGTGATTGCCGCAGTGCCCGTGGAGTTTCATGCATTCGCGGGCCCGCTACGATTGCAGTGCGCCTTCGTAGCTCAGTGGATAGAGCATCCCTCTCCTAAAGGGTGCGCGCGGGTTCGATTCCCGCCGAGGGCACACAGCGAAACCGCGGCCCCACTCAAACGAGTGGGGCCGCGGTTTGTTCGTGACGGCGATTACGCCTTGGGGATCGTGATGACGTGCGGCTGGCCGAGCGCCTTGAGACCGGCGGTGCCGAACTCGAGGCCGTAGCCCGACGCCTTCGCGCCGCCGAACGGGATGCGCGGGTCGATCGCGCCGTGCGCGTTGATCCACGTCGTGCCGGCCTCGAGCTGGCGGGCGACCTCGACGGCCTTCGCCGTGTCGGAGCTCCACACGCTCGAGCCGAGGCCAACCTCGAGGCTGTTCGCCCACTCGATCGCCTGGTCGAGCGAGTCGTACTTGATGATCGGCAGGGCCGGGCCGAACTGCTCTTCGGCCACGAGCGGGTTGTCGTTGCTGATGTTCGACACGATCGTGGTCGGGTAGAAATAGCCGGGAGCCGACGCATCCGGGTCGCCGCCGACGTTGATCGTCGCGCCGCCGTCGCGGGCTGCGTTGACGAGGCGGTCCACGACCTCGTACTGGCCCTGGTTCTGCAGCGGGCCGAGCACGTTCTGCTCGTCGAGGCCGTTACCCATCGGCATGTTCTTCGCGACCTCGACGAGCGCCTCAACGACGTCGTCGTAGATCTCGGCCGGAACGTAGAGGCGCTTCAGTGCAGCACAGGTCTGGCCGGTGTTGATGAACGCGCCCCAGAAGAGGTCCTCTGCGATTGCCTTGGCATCAACATCGGGCAGCACGATGCCCGCGTCGTTGCCGCCGAGCTCGAGGGTGACCCGGGCGATGTTCTCGGCGGCGTCGCGCGCGATGATGCGGCCGACCTCGGTCGAACCGGTAAACATGACCTTACCGATCTTCGGGTGGCCCGTGAGCGCCGCGCCGACCTTGCTGTTCGCCGGCACGACGATGAGCACGTCCTCGGGCAGCGCCTCGTTCATGACCTTCGCAAGCGCGAGGACCGACAGCGTGGTCGAGCTTGCGGGTTTCGAGACAACCGTGTTGCCCATGCGCAGCGACGGCGCGAACTGCCAGATGGCGATCATCATCGGCCAGTTCCACGGGTTGATCGCGGCGACGACGCCGATCGGGTCGTAGTGGAGCTCGGCACGCTGCGTGTCGTCCTCCATGACGACCTCGGGCTCAAGCTCAAAGGCCGCGGTCGCGCGCAGCCAGCTCACGCACGCGCCGACCTCGAAGCGGGCGTTTGGGCCGTTGAGCGGCTTGCCCTGCTCGCGCGACAGGAGCACGGCGAGTGCCTCGCTCGACGCCTCGATCGCATCCGCCGCCTTGTTCAGGTAGTCGCTGCGCTCGGCATGGGACAGCTTGGCCCACGACTTCTGCGCGGCTTCGGCACGGTCGATCGCCGCATCGAGGTCTTCCGACGCGGCAACGGGCACCTGTGTGAATGCCTCACCGGTGCTCGGATCGATAACGTCTCGACCGCCGCTTGCGGGCTGCAGCGCGGCAATGAGTTCGTCAGCAGTAGAGAACATGGACCCTCGTTTCATCGACGTTGATGGTGTTTGGCCAGCCTATGTCCGCCCCCTGGAGTAATCCGCCTCCACCGCAAGGGGTGCACCGGCGGGCAAGCAGTGAGCGCACCTGGTCAACGCGTGTATAACTTGCTGCAGAACGAAAGGAATACACCATGCGCAGCCCAATCTTTGACAAGGACAACTTTCGCGACCCGTCGACCGACCGTTGGGTGCTCGAGAGCAGCCGACTGCTACGCACGGGCTTCGGCCCCGGTGTGATAGCGCGCAAGGGCGTCATGGTTGCTTACCGCGGCGGGCTCGACTTCGCCCACCAGGGCTCCAAGTCGGTGGGCCAGTTCTTCAAGAAGCAGTTCACGGGCGAGGGCAAGGGCCTCATGCACGTGACCGGCCAGGGCGAGGCATGGTTCGCGAACCGCGCCCAGCAGGTCTTCATGATGGAGGTCGAGAACGAGGGCATCACCCTCAACACCGACCACCTGCTCGCGTTTGACGACACCCTTCAGTACGAGCCGCGGATGCTCGGCAACGCTGGCTTGCTCGCCGGCGGCCTGTTCAATCTCGAGATCGGCGGCAGCGGTACGGTTGCGCTGACGTCTGACGGCACACCCTTCGTGCTCGACGCAAGCCAGGGTCCGGTGTTCACCGATCCGCAGGCCACCGTCGCGTGGTCGGCCAACCTCCAGCCGACGCTGAAGAATGACTTCAAGATGGGCTCGCTCATCGGCCGCGGCAGCGGCGAGGCGTTCCAGTTGGCTTTCCACGGCCAGGGATTTGTCGTGATCCAGCCCTCCGAGGGGTGGCCCGTGCAGGCCGCTTCGTAGACTGGGGGCATGTCGCAGTCGTACGAAGTCACGGCCACCGTTCCACTCACTCCCGAAGAAGCGTTCGCGCTCGCGCACACGCTCGGTCCCGACCGCACGGCGTGGGACACGCGTGTCGTCAAGCAGCTTCTGCTGCGCGATGCGACGAGACTCGGCAGCGGCGCGCAGGTGTTCGTGCGGCTCGACGATGGGCTGCGATTGATCCAGGAGTACGACCACTGGATGCCCGGCCAGCTCTCGAGCACGCGGCTCGTCAAGGGGCCGTGGTGGCTCGAGAGCTACGGTGAGGGCTGGCACTTCGCCCCGACTGACGGTGGCACCCGAGTGACCTGGAAGACGACCTTCCGTCACCGACTCCCCGTGTTCGGGCCGCAGGCCGAGCAAGTCATGCTCGTGAAGCTCCGCGCGCTGCTCGAAGCACGCATGGACGACTTCCGCGCCGCCGCCCGCGACGTCGAGCTCGTCGAGCGCGCGACCGCGGGGTCGCTCCCCCACGGCGCGCGCCACCGCGACCGCTAAGCCGCGAGGTACGGGGCCCACTCCTCCGAGGAGTCCCGGTCGACCCCGCGCACGTGCCAGCCGTGGCTCAGTGGCGCCGCCGGGCGACACAGTAGCTGCCAGCCCATCTCCTCGGGCGTACGGTCTCCCTTGACGTTATTGCAACGCAGGCAGCACGCTACGAGGTTCTCCCACGAGTCGCGGCCCCCACGTGAGCGCGGCTGCACGTGGTCGATCGTGTTCGCGAAGCGACCGCAGTAGGCGCAACTGTTGTCGTCGCGACGTAGTACGCCCTTGCGTGACACGGGCATCCGTCGCGCCATGGGGATGCGCACGTAGCGCTTGAGCAGGATCACCCGCGGCCGGGAGAACTCCTGGTTCGTGGAACGTAGCGGCACTGTATCGTCGGCCTCGAGCAGGGCGGCTTTACCACCCAGCACCAGCACGAGCGCGCGGCGGTCTGAGACCACGGCGATTGGTTCGTACCCGGCGTTCAAAACGAGAGTTCGCATGCTTGCTCCTGGAATGCAGACAAAAAATGGCACTGCCACAAGGCAGTGCCATAACTAGACGCAGGCGCGATTATTCCATGGTGGAAATGGCGCTCGAAACCGGAGCAGGCGCGCGCCTGCGGCCTGACCTGACGACGTTGCAAGGTCATGACTGCTCCTTTCGGACTCGAGTCACCGGGGTGATCTGTGGAAGATGCTACTGCCCAACGGGCCGGAGTTGCCGATCTTGCCTCGGCGACGCGCGAGCTCGTCACGCAGAGTTCACGCGTTCGACACCTCGACTGCGCGCTGGGGCGAAAACGCAAACGGGCGGGCACCACTCGAAGAGTGCTGCCCGCCCGCATGCGATACCGGTACTAGCCGTTGACGCGGATGATGACGTCGTAGAAGTACGGGTCGCCCTGGTACGAGGTGAGGACGTTGTCGTTCTTCGCGCCGTTCCAGCCACCGTGGTAGGCCTGGCCGCCACCGGCGTAGACCGAGACGTGGTAGCCGTACTTGATCATGATGTCGCCGGCCTGCGCCTGGCTCGGGTCGATCTGCGTGCCGAACTGCGTGAAGTCGCCAACACCGTAGTCGTAGCCGCCGTCGAGGCGAGCGGTCGTGAGGCCGGCCGCGGCGAGCGCGTTCTGCACGTAGTCGGTGCAGTCCATGCCGTACGAACCAAGCATCGACTGGAGGTAGCTCAGCATGACCTGCTGCACGTTGCCGGTCGCGGGGGCGGGAGCCGGAGTCGACGCGGAGCTGCTGCTGCCGGTGCTGTCGGACGACGAGGCCTCAGTCGAACTCGAGCTCGTGTCGGCGGCAGTCGTGGTCTCTTCGGGCTCTTCGGTCGGCACGGCCACGGCCGCCGAAGCGACGGTTGCCGAGTCGAACGACTCGATCTCGGTTGCCTCGGTCGACTCGGCAGCGGGAGCCGACTGCTCCTGCGCGGCGGCCTCTTCGGCCTTCTTGTCTTCGGCAGCCTGGGTCGCGGCGTCGGCGGTTGCGCCGGTGACCTGCGAGTTTACGGCCGAGAGGAGGTCGGCCTGGTGCTGCGTGTCAGCGACAACGGCACCCTGACCAGCAACCGTGGTGAGACCAACGGCAGCAAGGGCGGTCACCGAGGCCGCGGCGGCGAAGCCACCCGCGGTACGACGGCGACGCTGCGCGATGAGCGCTGCAGGGCGGGCGGCGCGGACCGTGAGGCCGCGGGGCGCCTCGGCCTCGGCAGCCGGCTCGCTGAGCTGGTTAATGAGTTCGGTCGGCAGCACCGAGATGAGCGCGGTCATCTCGTTGCGCTCGATGCGACCGGTGTCCTCGCGGTGGAACGACGAGCCGGGCTCGGCATTTGCCACGGGGCGGACGCCGGTACGGCGCTCGATCTCACGTGCCTGACGGCGGGTGAGCGTTGCGCCATTCTGAGTGGTGTTGTCCAATTTCGACCCTCCGCACCGCGGNTTTCCCCGCCCACCGAGACTTTGGTGAGTGTACCGAGGGGGCGGGTTGGCGGTGCCTCGGTATGACCTGAACACGGTCGTGTTCGTCGACAAAAATGAGCGTAACGAAAGATCACGGGAATGTCACGCCCATGTGACAGAAATCTCACAAAAAGATAACGAGATTTGTCACGGAGCCCGATTTAACCGAGGTGCACGAAGTAGTGCGAGCCCCAGTCAATGGTGCCGTAGCGGACGACATCGCCTGCGTACGGAGCGTGCAGCATCGAGTTCGGGCCGGCGTAGAAGCCGATGTGCCCGTCGTAGATCACGAGGTCGCCAGGCTGCGGATCGGTCGTCACGGTGCCCATCGACGCGAGCTGCGCGATCGAGGTCGTAGCGCTGTAGCCCGACTCGTTGAGCACCCAGGCGACGAAGCCTGCGCAATCGAAGCCCGACGGCGTGGTGCCGCCCCAGACATAGGGAGTGCCCATGTACTGCTCGGCGATCGACATGACCGAGCTGCCCGAGGTGCTCGCGGATGCGGTGGCACTCGAGTCGGCGGCGGCCGTGGTGTCATCGGTCGCGGTCTCGCTGGAGCCTTCGGCGCTCACTTCGGTGACCGAGGCCTCGGGCTCCTCGACCTCGGTGGCCGCGGCGGCGGACGACACTGAACCGGCGTCAAACGCCTCGATCTCGGTCAGCTCGCTCGACTCAGCGGCAGGATTGCTCGATTCGGCAGTGGTGTCCTTTTCAGTGTCGTCCGACTTCACGGTGCCGTCGGACTGCTTGAGGGCCTCATTGGCACCAACGCGGGCCAGCAGGTCGGCTTCGTGGTTCGAGCTGTCGGCCACGACGGCACCCTGGCCAACGACCGAGGTAAGACCGACGGCAGCGAGCGCGGTGATGGATGCGGCGGCAGCGAATCCGCCGGCAGTGCGGCGGCGACCGCGGGCGACGAGGGCGGCGGGGCGCTCGGCACGAACGGTGAGCCCGCGTCCATTACGGCTCGACACGGCCGCAGTCTCAGCCTCGGCAGCAAGCTCGGTGGGGATCACCGAGAGCAGCGCGGCCATTTCATTGCGATCGATGCGACCGGTGTCCCACACGTTCGACGTGCTGGGGCACGGGGAGACGGTCGTCGACGCGACGGGCCGGACGCCAGTGCGGCGCTCGATCTCGCGGGCTTCCCGACGAGTAAGTGCGCCAGTGGGGGTGGTGTTCTGCAAAGTTTCGACCCTCCGCACCGCGGNCTCCCCCGCCCACCGAGATCTAGGTGAGAAGTACTGAGGGGGCGGGTTCGCGGTGCCTCGGTACATCGTGAACGCGAGTGCGTTCGTCGATACACCAACGGTAACGAAAGATCACGAAAATGTCACGGTAATGTACCGAATTTGGATACTTTAGATAACGTTTCCCTGGTCAGAGCCACTTTTCAATTATAACGGCGCGTCTACTCGGCCGTGATATAGACGTGGCGAGCGAGCTGGATCGGCACGTCGACCTTCGTCGACCCTCCCACCGGCGAGAGACGAATGTCGTCGCCGAGATACTCGACCACGACCCGGCTGCCAGGCAGCACGCCCTGCTCCCGGAACATCCGCATCGACTCGAGATCGGCCTGGAGTGGCTCGCCGAGGCGGCGCACCTCGGCAACATCGCCCGAAGAGATCTCGGCCTGGTCGAGCGAGGCTACGCCTCGAAAAAACTCCACGTCGGGCTGCAGCCCGCAGTCGACCTCCGAAGGGATCGGCGTGCCGTACGGTGACTCGGTCGGCTCCCCCAGCAGCTTGTAGATGCGTTCCTCGGCCTCGTCACTCATGACGTGCTCCCACCGACAGGCCTCGTCGTGCACGATGGCGAGGTCGAGGCCGATCACGTTCGCCAGCAGCGACTCGGCGATGCGGTGCTTGCGCAGCACCCGAATCGCTTTTTCCCGACCCGTCGTGGTGAGCACGAGTCGTCGGTCTGCGGCTACTTCAACGAGGCCATCGCGCTCCATGCGCGCAATCGTCTGCGACACCGTTGGCCCCGAGTGTCCCAGTCGCTCCGAAATTCGGGCACGCAGCGGCGTGATGTCCTCTTCTTCGAGGTCAAGAATCGTTCGGAGGTACATCTCCGTTGTGTCCACCAGGTTCGACACCATGCACCCCCTTCCGCTGTTCGCAAGGCACGTTATTCAAATATATCGGCTCTGCCCTGATGCGATGCGCAGGCTCACGCCGCACGTAGTCTTATTGTCATGACAGACATGCGCATCCCCGTCGATCTTCTGCCCGCAGACGGCCGTTTCGGCTCGGGCCCCTCGAGGATCCGCGAAGCGCAGCTCGACGAACTCGTGGCCCGCGGCCGCGACGTGCTCGGCACCTCGCACCGCCAGGCGCCGGTGAAACAGTTGGTGGCATCGGTGCGCGCACAGCTCGCCGAGCTCTACGCCCTGCCCGACGGTTACGAGGTCGTACTCGGTAACGGCGGGTCGACGGCGTTTTGGGACGCGGCGGCATTCGGGCTGATCGAAACGCGCGCACAGGTCGCATCGTTCGGCGAGTTCGGCGGCAAGTTCGCGAAGGCGGCAGCGGCACCTTGGCTGCAAGCGCCGGATGTTCGGCAAGCGCCGGGCGGCGAGGTCGCGCTGCTCGAGGCTGCCGAGGGCATCGACCTCTATGCGACGCCCCACAACGAGACGTCGACGGGCGCGATGATCACCCCGAAGCGGGTCGATGCGCCGGGCGCACTCACGATGATCGACGCGACGAGCTCCGCCGGCGGCACCGAAACCTCGCCCGCCGAATGGGACGTCTACTACTTCGCCCCGCAGAAGAACTTCGGCAGCGACGGCGGCCTCTGGTTCGCCCTGATGAGCCCGGCCGCGATCGAGCGCATCGACCGCGTTGGCGCATCCGGGCGGTACATCCCCGAGTCGTTGAGCCTGACGCAGGCCGTGGCGAACTCGCGCAAGGAGCAGACGCTGAACACGCCTGCGGTCGCGACGCTCTCGCTGCTCGACTCGCAGCTGCGCTGGATGCTTGAGTTCGGCGGACTGCCCGCCTTGTCGGCGCGTACGAAGGCCTCGAGCGACTACATCTACACCTGGGCCGAAGGGCGCGACTGGGTCACCCCGTTCGTGCAGCGGCCCGAGTACCGCTCGCAGGTCGTCGCGACACTCGACCTCGCGCCCGAGGTCGACAGCGCACAGCTCCGCGCGATTCTGCGCGAGAACGGCGTCGTCGACATCGACCCGTACCGCAAGCTGGGCCGCAACCAGCTTCGAGTCGGCACGTTTGCATCCGTGCCGACCTCCGATGTTGAGCGCCTCGCCGCCGCGATCGATTACGTCGCCGAGCGCCTCTAGCTAGGAACTCCGGCGGCGACGGCGACGCCGAGTGCGGCGCTGTGTCCGCGCCGAGGACTTGCCGCGCGAGCTGCGGAGCTCTTCCGACTCGGCGTCGGCGTCGGCGGCCCCGGGTTCGGGTTCTTCGCCCTCGTCATCGAGATCCTCGCCGTCGTCCTCGTCAACGAGCTTGCCGCTGCGGTCGTGCGTCGCGCGGAACTCGGCCAGACGCTCGGCCCACGGAATCCACGCGGGCGCGAGCAGGGCATCCTCACCGGGCAGCAGGTCGCACTCGAGCACCGTGGGCTCGTCGTCGTCGACCTGCGTCGTCCAGACGGTCCAAAACCAGTCCGGGTGGCCGGGCACGGCCGAAGCGAAGCGAAGCGTGCGTACGCCCTCCTCGTTGGGCTCGCTCATCGAAATGAGCTCGCCAATCTGCTCGGCGGGTGCGACCTCACCTAGCGCGACGAGCGCGAGCTGGGTCAGCGCGTCAGGCATCGAAGTCATCCGCAACGCGGCGCAGCATGGCCGCAATCTTGGCGCCGGTCGCGCCCTCAGGGTATTTGCCGTGGCGCAGTTGCCCGGCCGAGCGGTCGAGCACCTTGATGAGGTCTTCGACCACGATCGCCATGTCATCGGCCGACTTGCGCTTCATGCGCGTCACCGACGCGGGCGCCTCCACAACACGCACCGACAGGGCCTGCGGGCCCCGACGACCGTCCGCGATGCCGTACTCGAGCTTGGTGCCGGCCCGCAACTGCGTCACGTCGGCGGGCAGCGCGGTGACGTGGAGGAAGACTTCCTGTCCGTCGTCGCCCTGCACGAACCCAAAGCCCTTGTCGGCGTCATAAAACTTGACCTTGCCCGTTGGCATGGCACATCTCCTTGTGCAGCGCAGTCGCGGCTGCGTCGAATCGAACGAACCCCTATTCTACCGACGCCCGCGGTGGCTTAGGCTTGTTCGGTGACCAAGTCCCAGAACCAGGCTCCGGTGGGTCGCGGCGAGCGCGTTCTCGCCAACGCCACCGCGACGCTCGCGATCGTGGCATTCATCTGCCTCCTCGCCGTGCTCATCGCCCCGCTGATGGGCGTCGATTTCGCAACCGACGCGACGTGGTTCTGGCCCGTGGCGTTGCTCGTCGCCTGGTGGGGCTTCCCCATCGCCCTCATCGGCGTCACCGCGGTGATCGTCTGGCGCATCATCGCGAACCGCAGGTACAAGTGACTCAAGTCCCCGACTCGCTACGAATTCTCGCTGCACTCCGACAGCTTGATGAGTCGGGGTTTGTCCGTTTGCTGCGCGCACGGCGGGTGCCGACGCGCGGGCTGACCGACCCGATCGACCTTGCCGAGTGGCTCTGCGACGACGCGAATGTCACGAGCGGTCTTCGCCGCCTGCACTGGCGGCTGCTGCGCGGACTGCGACTCGGGCACGAGAGTGCCCTCGAGGCCGCCGCCCGGCTACAGCTCGCGGTGCGCGGCGACCACATCGAGCTGTTGCCGCACGCACGAGCCGAACTCGAGCGCCTGCTGCCCGAAGTGCCCACTTACACCGACGCGCTCGCGCACGACGCCCCCAGCGGCAGTGACCGCGCCCAGGAGGGCGCCCAACTTGCGCTCGACGCGCTCTGGCAATTGGATGCGCGCCGCCGAGCCGTGCAGCACGCGCGCACCGGCGTTCGGCTTAGCGCGATCGAGCTGCGGCGTCTCGCCGTCGAGCTCGAGCGCCCGGTCGAGGTCGTTTCCGCCGTGTACGCCTGGCTCGCCCACGCCGAGCTCATTGGTCCCGCCGGTGAGATCTGGGCGCCCACCGCATCCGGCCGCGAATTCTCCTCTCGCCCGATCGAGCAGCGGTGGCTGACGCTCGCGCAGGCGTGGCTGGCCGAACTCTCGCTCGACGAGGTGCGCGAGGCGACTTGGCTGCGCGACCCCGAGCATCCGGCGGTTGCGCTCGGCCTCGCCGACGCCGCACACGGCTCACTCACGAAGCTCGGCGCGCTCGTGCTCGACGGGCGCGCGGACGACGCCCGAGACCTCCTCGCCGGCGAACTCACGCCGCCAGTGCACGGCGTCTACGTGCAGCCCGACCAAACCATCATCGCGCCGGGCCCGCTCAGCGCCGCCGACGATGCCGCTTTGCGCGGGGTCGCCGACCTCGAACACCGCGCCCTCGCGAGCCAGTTTCGGCTGACCCAGGCCTCGATCGAGCGAGCCCTGCTCGCTGGCGACACGCTCGCCGGCATCCGCGGGCAGCTCGAGCGACTCTCGCTCACGGGCATCCCGCAGCCGGTCGCCTACCTGCTCGAGTCGAGCGCCGAACGCTTCGGCCGGGTGCGCGTGCGTGCGCACGTTGACGATCTGGGCCGCATCAGCTCGCGAGTGCGCGCCGAGTCGCCGCAGCTGCTCGATACCCTGCGCATCGACACCGCGCTGAGTTCGCTCGCCCTGCGCCCGGCCGACTCTGAGCTCGCCTCGGCCGCGAGCCCCGAAACCACGCTGCTCACGCTCATCGAGGCGCGCTACCCGGCGGCGCTCGAGGATCTCGACGGCGAACTGCGTCGCGGCGTCGACCCGGTCACGGCCCCCGTATACCGGCCGGACCCGAGCGCGACCCTGCGCGCCGCCGCGGCCGCCCTCGCCGAACACACCGCGGGCGAACCCGAGCGCGACGACGAGGCGACCTGGCTGCGCCGGCGGCTCGAGCTGGCGCGCCGCGATCGGGCTGAGCTCCGCCTCGAGATCGCGCTCGGCGGCGATCGAACCGCGCAGCTCGAACTCGTGCCGATTTCGGTCACCGAGCAGCGGCTGCGGGCCCGCGATACCGAAGCCGAGGTCGAGCGCACGGTTCCGCTTCGCGCGATCGTCGCGGTCGAGGGCACCCGGGTCGCCGAACGCGACTAAACTTGCAGGTTATGGCTGACGGACCCCTCATCGTTCAAAGCGACCGCACGGTGCTGCTCGAAGTCGCGCACCCAGACGCGGATGCGGCTCGTCACGAACTCGCGGTGTTTGCCGAACTCGAGCGGGCCCCCGAGCACATCCACACGTATCGAATTACGCGGCTCGGCCTCTGGAACGCTCGGGCGGCCGGTCACGACGCCGACGAGATGCTCGGCACGCTGAACCGGTACGCGAAGTTCCCGGTGCCCGACGCCGTCGCGATCGACCTCCGCGAGACCGTGAACCGCTACGGCCGCCTCACGGTCGACCGTGACGATGACGGTGGGCTCGTGCTGCGCAGCAACGACGAATCGGTGCTGCGGCAGGTCTCGTCAAACAAGAAGATCGCGCCACTGCTGCACGGCGAGCTCGCGCCGGGCGTGATGCGGGTCGAGGACTGGGCACGCGGCGAGCTCAAGCAGCAGCTCGTCAAGCTCGGCTGGCCGGCAGAAGACCTCGCGGGCTACACGCCGGGCACGCCCCACGAGATCGACCTCAATGAGGACGGCTGGAGCCTGCGTGACTACCAGCGCGACGCGGTCGACCACTTCTTCACCGGTGGCTCGGGCGTCGTCGTGCTCCCCTGCGGCGCGGGCAAGACCATCGTCGGCGCCGGCGCGATGGCGGCGGCCGACACGAACACCCTGATTCTCGTGACGAACACCGTCTCGGCGCGCCAGTGGCGCAGCGAGCTGCTCGCCCGCACCTCACTCACCGAGGACGAGATCGGCGAGTACTCGGGCGAGGTGAAAGAGGTCAAGCCGGTCACGATCGCCACCTATCAGATCCTCACCGCGAAGCGGAAGGGCCAGTACGCGCACCTGTCGCTGCTCAACGCGCTCGATTGGGGCCTCATCGTCTACGACGAGGTACACCTGCTCCCGGCCCCTGTGTTCAAGCTCACGGCCGAGCTGCAGGCGCGCCGCCGCCTCGGCCTTACCGCGACCCTCGTGCGCGAGGACGGCCGCGAGGGCGACGTGTTCTCACTCATTGGCCCGAAGCGCTTCGACGCGCCCTGGAAAGAGATCGAGGCGCAGGGGTACATCTCGCCCGCCGAGTGCTTCGAGGTGCGCGTCGACCTACCCTACGAGGCCCGCATGGAGTACGCCGGCGCGAGCGACGAAGACCGCTACCGCATCGCGGCGAGCGCCGAGGTGAAGCACGATGTCGCCCGCCGGCTCGTGCAAAAGCACGCGGGCGAGCGCATCCTGATCATCGGCCAGTATCTCGACCAGCTCGACGCGATCGCCGAGGAGCTCCACGCACCGAAGGTGACCGGCCAGACACCGGTCGCCGAGCGCGAGGAGCTGTTCAACGCCTTCCGCTCAGGTGCTGAGCCGATCCTCGTCGTATCCAAGGTCGCCAACTTCTCGGTCGATCTGCCGGATGCCTCGGTGGCGGTACAAATCTCAGGCTCGTACGGTTCGCGACAGGAGGAGGCCCAGCGCCTCGGTCGCCTCCTGCGCCCGTCGTCATCGGGCGTCACCGCGTCGTTCTACACCGTGGTGGCGCGCGACACTGTTGACCAGGACTTCGCGCAGAACCGACAGCGTTTCCTTGCCGAGCAGGGGTATTCCTACTCCATCCTCGACGCGGACGACATCACCGCAAGCTAGGAGCATCATGGCGTTCACCCACCTCGGATTCATCCACCTCGTCCCCTTTGCACGCGACGCCCCGCGCGCCGGGTTCGAGGATGCGATCGACCTGTTCCGCTTCGCCGACGAGCTCGGCCTCGACTCGGGCTGGCTGCGCACGCGCCACATGCAGTACGGCGTGCCCTCGCCCGCGGTGCTCTTCGGCGCCCTCGCGCGTGAAACAACGCACCTCGGGCTCGGCAACGCCGTGATTCCGGTCGAGTTCGAGAACCCGTTCCGGCTCGCGGAGGACCTCGCGACGGCGGATGTGCTCACCGGCGGCCGCGTGTTGCCCGGTCTCAGCGTGCACCCGCCCCGCTACGAGGAGGCGACGAACGACCTCGTCTTCGACACCGGTTGGCGCGAGGAAGACTACGGCTACGGCCGCATCGAGCGGCTCCGGTCGTTGCTGCGCGGCGAGCCGGTGCGCGAGCTCGAGGCGTACTCGGGCTTCGGCGGCGACTTTGACTCGGAGCGCGTCGAGCCGCACTCCGAGGGGCTCGCGGAGCGGCTCTGGTACGGCGGCGGCTCGCTGAAGTCGGCCGCGTGGGCGGGCGAGGCGGGCCTGAACTGGCTCGTGAGCAACATCTCCTCGTCCGAGAACGGCGTCACCAACTTCTCCGCAGCGCAGCGCAACCAGATCGACGCCTATCGCGACGCTGGCGGCTCGCGTGTCACGGTCGCCCGCGTCATCGTGCCCACCGACGGGGCGACGGATGCGCAGGTCGAGAAATACCGCGCGTACGCCGAGGGCCGCAACCCGCGCACCGAGGGCATCGTCGGCCGCAATACGATCATCGCGAAGGATGTGCTCGGCTCGCTCGACGACATTCTCGAGTTCGTCGCGAACGACGCCGCGATTCAGGCGGCCGACGACCTCCTGTTCGAGCTGCCGTTCGAGATGGAGCTCGCCGACTGGAAGCAGATGCTCGAGCAGCTCGCGACGCGCGTCGGCCCAGCGCTCGGCTGGTCGCCGAAGCGCTAGGTCGCGGCCGGCTAGTTCGCCTGACGGAAGGCGAGCAGTTCCCCGTGCGTCATGATGAACATGGCGTCGGGGTCACTGCCCCACGCCTGCCACGCGTGCGAGATGGCCTCAAGCTCATCTTGGCCCGCAAGCTCGCGCTCGAGCACCTCCTCGGTGAAGCGCGACGTGAGCGCCCGCTTCTGCCAGAGCTTGCCCCACCACGCGCAGGTCTCCTCGTCGGCGTACGTCCAGGTCGAGGCGCCGAGCTTGATGTTCTCGAGCGCCGCGGCCCGCGCCCACGCGCGCAGGTGACGCGCCGCATCCGGCGTCGCCTCGTTCGCATGCGCGACCGCGAGGTAGAGCTCGCGCCACCGGTCGAGCTCGCGCGGCTGCGGGTACCACGACATCTCGGCGTAGTCGGCGTCGCGCGCGGCGAGGACGCCTCCGGGGGCGAGCACGCGCCACATCTCGCGGAGCGCGGCGACCGGATCGGTGAGGTGCTGGAGCACCTGGTGGGCGTGCACGACGTCGAAGCTGCCGTCGTCATAGGGCAGCGCCATGACGTCGGCCGCCTCGAAGCGAGTGCGGTCGTCGCCACGCCTCGAGGCCTCAGTTCGCCCGAGCTCGAGCGTCTCCTCGAACAGTTCGAGGCCCGTCACCTGTCCGCTCGGTCCGACCAGCGCGGCGAGGTCGAGCGTGATGGTCGCTGGGCCGCAGCCGACGTCGAGCACGCGCATCCCCTCCCGCAAATGTGGCAGCAGATAACCGCAGGAATTCTCAGCGGTGCGAACGGTGTGCGATGCGAGCACCGAGGGTGCGTGTCCGTGCAGATAACGAGCCATGCGCTCCAAGATATCGACACATAACTTCCGCATAACCGCGCATCAGACGGCATTCAGCAAGCTCGCGCCAAAATAGCTGCATGACTGATGCTGGACCAAAAATCCTGGTGGTAGACGACGAGCCGAACATTCGCGAGCTGCTCTCGACGAGCCTTCGCTTTGCAGGGTTCATGGTGCGCACGGTAGGCAACGGCGCGGGCGCGATTGCGGCCGTCATTGACGAGGAGCCCGACCTGATCGTGCTCGACGTCATGCTGCCCGACATGTCCGGCTTCGCCGTGACCAAGCGCCTTCGTGCCTCTGGGTACGTGTCGCCGATCCTCTTCCTCACTGCCAAGGACGACACCGACGACAAGATCGAAGGCCTCAACTCGGGCGGCGACGACTACGTCACCAAACCCTTTAGCCTCGACGAGATCGTCGCCCGCATCAAGGCTATTCTTCGCCGCACGATGCACACCGAAGAGGAGGCCGTCATTCGAGTCGGCGACCTCACGATGGACCAGGACACGCACGAGGTGTTCATCAACGACGAGCCGGTGGACCTCTCCCCCACCGAGTTCAAGCTGCTGCGCTACCTCATGCTCAACCCGAACCGAGTGCTGTCGAAGTCGCAGATCCTCGACCACGTGTGGGAGTACGACTTCAACGGTGACGCGGGCATCGTCGAGTCCTACATCTCGTACCTGCGCCGCAAGCTCGACGCGCACACGTCGGAGTCGCTGATTCAGACGAAGCGTGGCTTCGGCTACATGCTCAAGGTTCCCGGGGTCAAGGCGTAACTCGTTTGACCTCCGGCCCCTCGCGGTGGGATCAGTTTTCCCTCCGAAACCAGCTCACGATCGTCAACGTGGTGCTGCTCGCCCTCTCTCTGGTGATTGCGGGCAGCGGCACCACGTTGCTGCTGCGACCCACGCTCGTGGGGCAGCTCGACGCGAGCCTACGTTCGATCGCCGCCGACCCGACGCTCGTGCTCGGCGGCGACGCGAGCACGGGCGAGTTCGGTTTCGAGAACATCCGCACGGCGCCGCAGCCGTACTACGTCGCGGTCGTCGATGACTCGGGCCAGGTCATGGTCGACAACTGGGAGTGGCAGCCGCGTTCAGTGGCGCCCGACCTGTCGACCATGGAGCTCAAGTTCGACAGCAATAGCGGCGCTGGCTTCGCGATCTACGAGCTGAAGGATGGGCTCGGCGCGCCCTGGCGCGCGGTGGTGGTTCCGGAAGACCAATACAACTCGAACCAGGTGTTCGGCACACTCATCGTCGCGATGCCGATGTCGAGCGTCAACGCGACGATGGCGAGCTTCCTCGCCATCTTCTTCGGCTTCGGCCTCTCGGTGCTCATCTTCGCGGCCGTGCTCACCCGCATGCTCGTCTCAGCGACACTGCGGCCGCTGCGTAAGGTCGAGTCAACCGCCATGAACTTCGCGGCCGGTGACTACGACCAGCGCCTGCCCGAGGCCACCCCGAACACCGAGGTGGGCCGGCTCTCGCGCTCGCTGAACTCGATGCTCGGGCAGATCGACTCGGCGCTGAATGAGCGAGATAGGACGATCAGCCAGATGCGCCGGTTTGTCGGCGATGCCTCGCACGAGCTGCGCACGCCACTGGTCACCGTGCGCGGCTACGCCGAGCNCTACCGCATGGGCGCGCTCGACGAGCCGACCAAGGTCGGCCAGGCAATGGACCGCATCGAGGGCGAGGCAAAGCGCATGGGCGGCCTGGTGGAAGACCTGCTGCAGCTCGCGCGACTCGACGAGAACCGCGAGATGGCGAAGGATGTGCTCGACCTCGAGCCGCTCGTCGAGGATGCGGCGATGGACACCCGCGCGCAGGCGCCCGACCGCACCATCCGCGTGCATCCGACGGTGCTCGTCGCTGATGAGGATCACCCGTACCGGCCCGAGGAGACGGCGTTCACCGACCTGCCGGTCGAGACGGATGCCCCCACCGAACCCGAGCCCGACACCGATGCACCCGAACCCGTCAAGGGCACCACGCGTGGCCGCCTGGCCCGCGTTCTACGCCTGCGACGACGCTCCTCGCCGGGGGGCCCGAGCGAGCAGCCCGACGCGACCGCCGAGACAGCAAGCGAACCGCTCGAGGGCGGCGAAGAGTTCGCGTCGGACGACGACGTGCCCGCCATGATCTATGGCAACAGCGACAAGGTGCGCCAGGCCATCCAGAACATCGTCGGCAACGCCCTGCGTTACACTCCCGAGGGCACGCCCATCGAGCTCGGGGTCGTCATCGACGTGACCCGCGAGCGCGCCATCGTCGAGATAATCGACCACGGCGACGGCATCCCCGAACAGAGCCGAGCGCAGATCTTCCAGCGATTCTGGCGCGCCGACACCTCGCGTACGCGCGACACCGGCGGCACAGGCCTCGGCCTCGCCATCGTGTCGGCGATCCTACAGACGCACGAGGGCACGGTCGACGTGGTCGAGACTCCCGGTGGCGGTGCCACATTCCGCCTGAGCTTCCCCCTGCTCATGGCGCCACCTGTGGATGAAGAGCCCTCCACAGAATCGTGACATAGAGCCCGGCGCGCAAAACGCCGGGCTCTACCTTTGGGGCCGTGCCTCGCATGAACCAAGGATGTGGGGCCGCAGGAAGGGAGCCCCACATGGCAAAGTTCACCGTCGACAGCGAAATCATTCAGAGCGCGGTCTCGACGGTGCAGGCCGACATCGAGTCGGTCCGCACCGCCGCCAATCAGCTCACAACGCACCTCACGAGCCTGCAGGGCTCGTGGCAGGGCCAGGCACAGGCCCAGTTCCAGAGCGTCGTCGACCAATGGAAGTCGACCCAGGGCCAGGTCGAGACGTCGATCGAGCAGATCAATCAGGCGCTCTCCTCGGCGGGCGTCCACTACGGCAACACCGAGAACGATGTGATTCGCCTGTTCACCGTCTAACAACGGCGAAGGCGGGCGACTCATAGGAGTCGCCCGCCTTCGCGGTATCAGTTGGTGCCAGGGACTAGAAGTCCATGCCACCCGTGGGGTCACCAGCAGCAGCGGCGCCAGCCGGCTGCGGCTTGTCGGCGACAACAGCCTCGGTGGTGAGGAACAGGCCGGCGATCGACGCAGCGTTCTGCAGCGCCGAGCGGGTCACCTTCACCGGGTCGAGGATGCCCTCGGCGATCATGTCGACGTACTCACCCGTCGCAGCGTTGAGGCCGTGACCGGTCTCGAGGCCGCGGACCTTCTCGGCCACAACTCCCGGCTCGAGGCCAGCGTTGAGGGCGATCTGCTTGAGCGCGGCGTCAAGGCTCGACTTGACGATCGCGGCACCGGTCGCCTCGTCAGCAACGAGGTCGAGGGCGTCGATGGCCGAGCCCGACTGGGTCAGCGCAACGCCACCACCAGCGACGATGCCCTCTTCAACCGCAGCCTTCGCGTTGCGGACAGCGTCCTCAATGCGGTGCTTGCGCTCCTTGAGCTCGACCTCGGTGGCCGCGCCCGACTTGATGACGGCAACGCCACCGGCAAGCTTGGCGAGGCGCTCCTGAAGCTTCTCGCGGTCGTAGTCGGAGTCGGTGTTCTGGATCTCCTGCTTGATCTGCGCGACGCGACCCTCGATCTGCGCGGCTTCGCCAGCGCCCTCAACGATGGTGGTCTCATCCTTCGAGATGATGACCTTGCGTGCGCGACCGAGCATGTCGAGGTTCGTGTTCTCGAGCTTGAGGCCGACCTCTTCCGAGATGACCTGGCCGCCGGTGAGGATCGCGATGTCCTGGAGCATCGCCTTGCGACGGTCGCCGAAGCCGGGAGCCTTGACGGCGACCGACTTGAAGATGCCGCGGATCTTGTTGAGCACGAGGGTCGCGAGTGCTTCGCCCTCGACGTCCTCGGCGATGATGAGGAGCTGTTTGCCAGCCTGCATCACTTTGTCAACGACGGGAAGGAGGTCCTTCACGTTCGAGATCTTGCTGTTGACGATGAGGATGTACGGGTCTTCGAACACCGCTTCCTGGCGGTCGGTGTCGGTGACGAAGTACTGCGACAGGTAGCCCTTGTCGAAGCGCATACCCTCGGTGAGCTCCAGGGTGGTCTCGAAGGTGTTCGACTCTTCGACGGTCACGACGCCTTCGCGGCCGACCTTGTCGATCGCCTCGGCGATGAGCTGACCAATGTGCGGGTCAGCGGCCGAGATCGACGCGGTCGCGGCGATGTGTCCCTTGCTCGAGACCTCGACGGCCGAGTTGAGCAGGTGCTCGACGACGGCGGCGACGGCCTTGTCAATGCCACGGCGGACCGAAATGGGGTCGGCGCCGGCAGCAACATTGCGCAGGCCTTCCTTCACGAGGGCCTGGGCGAGCACGGTTGCGGTGGTCGTACCGTCACCGGCGACGTCATCAGTCTTCTTCGCGACCTCCTTGACGAGCTCCGCACCGATCTTCTCGTACGGGTCCTCAAGCTCGATTTCCTTTGCGATCGAGACACCATCGTTCGTGATGGTGGGGGCGCCCCACTTCTTCTCGAGCACAACGTTGCGGCCGCGCGGGCCGAGGGTCACCTTGACGGTGTCAGCGAGCGTGTTCAGGCCACGCTCGAGACCGCGACGAGCCTCTTCATCAAAGGCGATCATCTTCGACATAAATGTGTCGTCCTTTCAGGACCTGAGTGGTCTTCGGATTAGCACTCAGTGTCGTGGAGTGCTAATACCAATGTTGGCACTCCCACCCTGAGAGTGCAAGGAGAGTCCGCCTAGAGCGAGCGCACATGCTCGGCCTGCGGCCCCTTGTCACCCTGCGTCACCTCAAACTCGACCGCCTGGTTCTCCTGCAGAGTGCGGAAACCATTCATGTCGATCGAGCGATAGTGCACGAAAACTTCCTGTGCGGGGGTGGTGTCACCATCAACGGTGATGAACCCAAAACCCTTTTCTGCGTCGAACCATTTCACGATGCCGGTAGCCATAGCGGCACCCTAGGTGGCAAGCGCAACCGGCACGTGAAATTCGCGTGACGGGAAGGGCAACGAGGCCGTTATAGCAGCGCGTCGGCTGCGTCTGCGCCAAGAATCACGACGAGCGTGCCCTCAGCGGCGATATTCGGGTCGACCGAGATCTCGCCGAAGCCGAGCGTCTCCTGCGCGCCCAGCGCCGCGCCGCGCTGGTCTTCGCTCGCGACGACAATGCTCGTAGTCTGGTAGTCGAAGCTGTCGGCGTCGGCGACCGTGCCGACGGTCCAGCCGCCGCTCGTCATGGCCTCCGAGCCCGCGGTCGCGAGGCCGGGCGTGCCGATGCCGTTGAGCACCGTGACGCTGAGCGATGCATCCACCGTCGCGGTGGGGCCCGTCTCGGTCGGCGTCGGGGTCGCTTCGGCGGTGCTCGACTCGGTCGGCGACGTCGTCTCTTCTTGCCCGCCCATGTCGGCGGTGAACTGCACCTGGTTGTCAATCGCCCACATCACGCCGACGCCGATGCCGACGAGCAGCACGAACGCGATGATCGCCACGATCCACGACATGAACTTCGACGCCCAGGTTCGCGGTGCGCGGTGTGCCCCGCGGCGCTTGAGCGTGCGGGGGAAGTCGTCGAAGCGATCCTTGGGGTACTTCACGTGTGCTGAATCTTCCTGCAGGGGTGGGGCTAGTTGCGGGCGTCGACCGTACCAAACCGGTGCGCTCGACGTGCCTCGCGCATCCGCCGAAGCCGGTGCACAAGCATCGGATACGCGACGAGCGCCGAGGGCGACTCAATGAGCGTACCGAGTATCTGATAATACCGAGCCGTAGAATAGCCGAACTGGGCGCGAATCGCGTCCTCTTTCCCCCGGCTATGGCGAGGATGCTCCGCCTCGAACTCGAGCAGGGCACGGTCTTCGTCGTGGAGCGGCGGCGGGCTCGAGTGTCGCAGGGCGCCTGCAGCTTCGGGCATATTCGCCTCCTCAGCGGTGTTGAACTAATAGCGGAATGCTCGCCCTGAGCCTACGCGCGCTCGGGTCATTCGCCCCAACGGCGCGCGTACACTTGCCTAACCAGGAGGTCCCATGTCGTACGAAGTTGAACGCACTGACGCACAGTGGCGCGAGGTACTCAACCCGCAGGAATTCCAGGTGCTGCGGCAGGCTGGAACCGAACGCGCGTTCACCGGTGCGCTGCTGAATGAGGAGCGCCCGGGCACCTACACGTGTCGCGCCTGCGGCAACGAGCTCTTCAATGCGACGACGAAATTCGACGCGGGCTGCGGCTGGCCCAGCTTCTGGGAGCCACTGCGTGAGGGCGCCGTGGAGTATCTCGAAGACAACACGCTCGGCATGCGCCGCGTCGAGGTTCGCTGCGCGAAGTGCGGTTCGCACCTCGGGCACGTGTTCCCCGACGGCTACGGCACCCCCACCGGCGACCGGTTCTGCATGAACTCGGTCAGCCTGGAGTTCGTGCCCGCTACTGCTTAACCAGCGCGAGTTCGAACTCGAGCGTGATCTTGTCGCTGACAAGCACGCCGCCAGAGTCGAGCGGGGTGTTCCACCGAACATTCCAGTCGCGGCGGTCAATGCGTCGCGAGCCCTCGAGGCCCGCGCGCGTTGCGCCCATCGGGTCGTGCTCGATGCCCATGAGCTCGAGCGGGATCGACGTCTGACGGGTAATGCCGCGGATCGTCAGGTCGCCCGTGATGATGAACTGATTGTCGCCGATCTCGTCAATCGAGCTCGAGACGAACGTGATCTGCGGGAACTCGCCGACGTTGAGGAAGTCAGGGCTGCGCAGGTGATCGTCGCGCTCCGGCTGGCGAGTGTCAATGCTCGCGGCCTCGATCGTGACCTGCACGCTCGACTCGCCAAGGTTCTCGGCGTTGATGCTGGCCTGGCCCTGCACGTTGTTGAACGCGCCGCGAACGCGCGACACCATGGCGTGGCGGGTCGAGAACCCGACGCGGGAGTGGGCGTTGTCGATCTGCCAAGTACCGGCAAGCTGCGGATCAATTGCCATGTGCTGGCTCCTTTACTGGGTGCGGTGGTAGCGACTCACCTTAACCCTGCGAAGTCGTGGAGCCGCCTATCGGGTTCGAACCGATGACCTTCTGTTTACAAGACAGATGCTCTACCAGCTGAGCTAAGGCGGCAACAGCATCCCATACTACGGGGTGATGGGATGCTGCGGTAACGAGCTAGATGGCCGTGTAGCCGCCGTCAATGAGGTAGTAGCCACCGGTCACGAACGAGGCGTCCTCGCTGAGCAGGAAGCGCACCACCTTGGCGACCTCCTCGGGCTCACCNAGGCGACCGAGCGGGTGCTTGGCGGCGAGCGCGTTGTACATCTCGTCGGGCATCTGCTTGAGCAGGGGCGTGTTGATGTAGGCAGGGCCGACCGAGTTGATGCGCAGGCCCTGCGCGCCGTACTCGGCGGCGGCGTTCTTCGTGAGCCCGACAACGCCGTGCTTCGCGGCGGTGTAAGCGCCGTTGCCGAGGGCCGCGACGGTCCCGTGAATCGAGGCCATGTTGACGATGGCGCTCTCGGCGGCGCCGGCCTCGAGCATGGCGGGGATCTGGAAGCGCATGCCGTAGAGCACGCCGTTGAGGTTGATGTCGATGACGCGGTCCCAGTCGTCGAGGTCGACCTGACCGGCGGGGGCATTCGCGCCGCCGATGCCCGCGTTGTTCACGGCGTAGTTGAGTTTGCCGTAGGTCTCGATCGCGAACGCGACCGACTTCTCGCTGTCTTCCTTCACCGCGGTGTTCGCGACGAAGGCAGCGGCGGTTCCCCCGGCGCCGGTGATCTCCTCAACGACGCGGTTCGCGCCGTCCTCGTTGATGTCGGAAACGACGACCTTGACGCCCTGCGCGGCGAGCTCCTTCGCGATGGCTTCGCCGATGCCTGAGCCGGCTCCGGTGACCAATGCGACGCGACCTGCAAATGACATGAATATGACCCCTTTTGTTCTCGATGGGAGGTCTGCTCATCGTGGCACCGCGCGCTGAACGACACCCGACTACGATTGCTCGGTATGGCCGCAGTTACCTTCGCGAGTGTCTCGCGCCGCTTCCCCGGCGCCACCCGAAACGCCGTTGACGATCTCAGCATCGAGATTGCCGACGGCGAGTTCTTGGTGTTGGTGGGTCCCTCGGGCTGTGGCAAGACGACGACGCTCCGGATGCTCGCGNTCTCGACCCGGTCGACGACGGCCGCATTCTCATCGGCGACGACGAGGTGACAAACGTCGCGCCGAAGGATCGCGACATCGCGATGGTTTTCCAGAACTACGCGCTCTACCCGCACCTCACGGTCGAGCAGAACATGGGCTTCGGCCTCAAGACGCGCGGCGTCTCGAAGGCCGAGCGCAACGAGAAGGTGCGCGAGGCGGCCAAGCTGCTCGACCTCGAGCCCCTGCTGCACCGCCGACCCTCGGAGCTCTCGGGCGGCCAGCGCCAGCNGGCGATGGGACGCGCCATCGTGCGCGAGCCCCAGGTCTTCCTCATGGATGAGCCGCTCTCGAACCTCGACGCGAAGCTGCGAGTGCAAACGCGAGCGCAGATCGCCTCGCTGCAGCGCCGGCTCGGCACCACGACGGTGTACGTGACGCACGACCAGACCGAGGCGATGACCATGGGCACGCGCATCGCGGTGCTCAACGAGGGCAAGCTGNGCCCCGTAAACGAGTTCGTCGCGAGCTTCATCGGCACACCGGCGATGAACCTCTGGACCGAAAACGGTGAACGCGTCGGCATCCGCGCCGAGGATCTCCGTCTCACGAACGAGGGCGGAATCCCGGCGCGCGTCACGCTCGTCGAGGAGCTTGGCTCCGACGGCTACCTGTTCTGCTCCGGCGAGATCGCGGGTGAAGAGATCCAACTCGTCGCGCGCGTTGACGGCCGCGACCACCCGCAGATCGGTGATGAGGTACGCCTCGAGGCGAACCGGCAGCGCTTGCACCGGTTCCGCCTCGACGACGGCACTCGCCTCAACTAGAGCAATGCTTCCTTCGCCTCGGCGGCGGCCGCGCGCAGCTTCGAAATCTCGTAGCAGGTGACGGACGCGGCGATGCCCGCGTTGAGCGACTCGGTTGCCGCGTCGATCGGAATCGACACGATCGCGTCGCACTGCTCGGCGACAAGGCGCGAAATTCCTTTGCCCTCCGAACCGACGACGACGAGCAGCGGCGAGGTCGCGAGGTCGAGTCCGGGAAGCTCGACGTCACCGTCGCCATCGAGGCCGATGACGAAAACGCCCTGCTGCTTGAGCGACTTGATCGTGTTCGTGAGGTTGCTCGCGAGCGCGACCGGCAGGCGCGCGGCCGCGCCCGCCGAGGTGCGCCACGCGGTCGCGGTCATACCTGCGGCCCGTCGCTGGGGAACGATGACACCGTGACCGCCGAATGCGGCGACCGAACGGATGATTGCACCGAGGTTCCGGGGGTCGGTGATGCCGTCCAGCGCCACGAACAGCGCCACATCGCCGCGCGAGATCACGCGCTCGGTGAGCTCGACCGGGTCGGAGTACTCGTACGGCGGAACCTTGAGCGCGACGCCCTGGTGCACGGCGTCGAACGGCACCATCCGGTCGAGCTCTTGGCGGGTCACCTCGAGCATGGGAATCTGTCGCTTCGCCGCGAGCTGAATGATCTCCTTAATACGGTCATCCACCTCGATGTTCTGCGCGACGTACAAAGTCGTGGCAGGAATCTCGGCGCGCAGTGCCTCGACGGCCGCGTTGCGACCGGTCACCATCTCAGCGTCATTTTGTCCGCTCGACGACGCACGGCGCTGCCGCTGCTGCGGGCGCGCCTGGCGGTTCTTCGCGTCGGCGGCCTGCTTGCGCCGGCGGTCCTTCGCCCAGTGACGGTCCTCCGCCCGCGGCGTTGGACCCTTACCCTCGAGGGCCTTGCGGCCGAGGCCGCCGGTGCCCTTCGCGGGGCCCTTCTTCTGTGACTTAGTCATTCGTTCACGCTCCAGTGTGGTCCTTGCGGGCTGTCTTCAATCGTGATGCCGGCCGCGGCGAGTCCGTCGCGGATCCGGTCGGCGGCGGCCCAGTCTTTGGCTGTGCGCGCCGCGGTGCGCTGTTCGAGTAGTTCGCCGACGAGCTTGTCAAGCACGGGCTCAAGCGACGCACCCGCGTTGTCCTGCGCCCATTCGTCGGCGAGCGGATCGAGGCCGAGGATGTCGAGCATCCCGCGCACGAGCGCCACCGACGCCCTCACTCCCTCGGTGTCCCCCGCCGAGACCCCGTTGTTGCCCTCGGAGACGGTGTCGAAGATGACGGCAAGCGCCTGCGGCACCGAGAAGTCGTCGCGCAAGTGCGCCTCGAATGCCTCCGGGAGCTCGGCCGCCGCGTCCACCTCCCCAACGAGGCGCGTCGCACGCTCGAGGAAGTTCTCGATGCGCGAGAACGCGGCCTCCGCCTCGTCGTAGGCGCTGTCACCCGCCTCGATCGTCGAGCGATAGTGGCCGGTGCCGAGCAGGTACCGCACGACGATGGGCCGGCGCGTGTGCACCAGCTCGGTCGCCGAGATGGTGTTGCCGACCGACTTCGACATCTTCGTGCCGCCGAGCGAGACGAGACCGTTGTGCAGCCAGTACTGCGCGAAGTCGTCGCCCGCGGCCTTCGACTGCGCGAGTTCGTTTTCGTGGTGAGGGAAGCGCAGGTCGCGGCCGCCGCCGTGAATGTCGAAGGCGGGGCCGAGATACTTCGTCGACATCGCCGAGCATTCGATGTGCCAGCCCGGGCGCCCCTCGCCCCAGGGCGACGCCCACGCCGCAGAGGCGGGCTCGTCGGCCTTGCGCCCCTTCCAGAGCGCGAAGTCGGTCGCATTGCGCTTCGCGCGCGCGGGGCCGTCCGCGGCGTCGACCATGTCGGCCGGCCGCTGATGCGTGAGTTCGCCGTAGGCCGGCCAGCTCGCGGTGTCGAAGTAGACGTCGCCCGAGCCGTCGTTCACGGCGTAGGCGTGGCCCCGCTCGATGAGGCGGGAGATGAGCTCCTGTATTTCAGGAATTACCCCCGTCGCGCGGGGTTCGTACGTCGGCGGCAGGATGCGCAGCGCGCCATAGACTTCGCCGAACTCGCGCTCGACGCGGTACGCCAATGCCCACCAGGGTTCCTCCGGCGTCGCGTTCGCGAGCGTCTTGTCGTCGATGTCGGTCACGTTACGCACGAGGGTCACGCGGTACCCTTCGTGCGTGAACCAACGGCGAATCTGGTCATAGATGAGCGCCGAGCGCAGGTGCCCGAGATGGGGTCCCGACTGCACCGTCGGGCCGCAGACGTACAGCGATACCTCGCCCGGGCGGAGCGGAGCAAAGTCGACGAGCGATTGCAGTCGAGTGTCGTAAAGGCGCTGAGTCACGCCCTCTATCTTAGGTTCTCGTTGTCGAGCAGCGCCGTGGCGATCGCGAACACGCCGCCGTCGGTCGTGCGGGCCATGAATCCAAGCCCGTCGCTCGTCGTCGCGCTCACCGAAATCGGTGCACCAAGCACCTCACTGAGGAACGCCGAGGCCTCCTCGGCGCGGCGGCCGAACCGGGGACGGCGGCAGATGACCTGCACGCTCGCGTTGCGGATGCGCCACCCGGCCGACTCGAGCAGCTCACGGGTCGCGCGCAGGAAGACCTCGCCGTGCGCGTTCGCGAAGCGCGGGTCGTCGGTGCCGAAGGTGCTGCCGATGTCGCCGAGGCGAGCAGCGCCGAGCAGTGCATCGACGAGCGCGTGA
Source organism: Gulosibacter sediminis (assembly GCF_014904065.1). Taxonomy (GTDB): domain Bacteria; phylum Actinomycetota; class Actinomycetes; order Actinomycetales; family Microbacteriaceae; genus Gulosibacter; species Gulosibacter sediminis. Next base: position 38,648 of record NZ_JACXJG010000006.1, read on the forward strand.
CTCGCCGCGTCGCCGTCGCTGTGGCCGGAGAGGCCAGGCTCCCCCGGGAAATGCAGCCCGGCGAGCCAACATGGCGAATGGTCGTCGAAGGCATGAATGTCGGTGCCGACGCCAACGCGCAGTTCGACCGCGACACCCGCTCGGCGCGCGAGTTCGCGTTCGGCCCGCGCCAGGTCGTGCGGCGTCGTGATCTTGAAGGCGTCCTCGTGACCGGGAATGATCTCGACCCGGCCGCCCGCGGCGGCAAATGTTGCCGCGTCGTCGGTGTCGGCGACGCTCCCCCGCTCGTAGGCGCGACGCAGCGCATCCGCGGGAAAACCCTGCGGCGTCTGCATCGCGCGCAGCGGTGCGCGATCAACGGTCTCGAGCACGAGTCCGGCGCCATCGATGCGTTTGATCGTGTCGACGACCGGCAGGCCGGGCACGGCGCCGTGGCCGGTGGCCCGCACCGCACCAGCGACGCGCTCGTGCAGTTCGCCGGGCGTCAAGGCACGGGCCGCGTCGTGCACAAGAATGACGTCGCAGTCGTCAGGCAGCTGCGCGATGGCCGCCTGCACCGAGTCGTAGCGCGTCGCGCCACCTTCAACGACGGCGGCGCTGACGAGTCGGTCGCTGCCGATTCGCTCGGCGAGCCCCACGAGCAGCCCCTGGGCGTAACCACCGCGCTCGGCATCTGCCGGCGGGGTGGCAATCGCGACGGCCACGCGGCCGGGGAGCGCGTCGAGGGCGCGNACCGTGTGCGCGAGCATGGGCTCACCGGCGAGCTCCACGAAGGCCTTCGGCACCCCAAAACCAAGGCGGGTGCCACTGCCCGCCGCCACAATTACGACGCCGGTACAGGGCACCCCCAGGTGCATAGTTGTCACCGCGGAACTAGGCCGCGAGCACCTTGTCGAGGTGCTCGTTTGCGGCACCCTCGTCAATTTCTTCGGCGAGCGCGAGCTCGCTCACGAGCACCTGTCGCGCCTTCGCGAGCATGCGCTTCTCGCCGGCCGACAGGCCCTTGTCCTGGTCGCGGCGCCACAGGTCGCGCACGACCTCCGACACCTTGAGCACGTCACCCGACGCGAGCTTCTCCTGGTTCGACTTGTAGCGTCGCGACCAGTTCGTGGGCTCCTCGGTGATCGGCGCCTGGAGGACGTCGAAGACCTCCTGGAGGCCACGCTCATCGATAACGTCGCGCACGCCGACAAGTTCGGCGTTCTCAGCCGGCACCTCGATCGTCAGGTCGCCCTGCGAAACGTTGAGCTTCAGGTAGGTCCGCTCTTCACCCTTGATGATGCGAGTCTTGACTTCTTCGATCGTTGCCGCGCCGTGGTGCGGGTAAACGACGGTCTCGCCGACCTCAAGATTCATAGATGGGCCCCTTTCTCCAACGCCCCATTCTATCACGGAGGAGTGCTACTATTCCGCGCCGCCGCCGCGGTGCACGGTGTAGCCCCTACAATCCGCTAGGCTTGGCACAGCTTTATTGGGCGAACCGGGAACGGTTCGCAACCACACCGGGAGGCCCCTGCCGTGAAGATCCGTGCCGTTGCCGCATCCGCCCTGGCTCTTGCGCTTGCTGCAGGCCTGACCGGCTGCAACATGTTCAGCCCGCAGCGCACGACCATGGAGTACGCGGCGAGCGATGGCGTCAACATCGACCTCGGCGACGTGCACGCGCGCAACGTGCTGCTGCTCACCAACGACGCTGGCACTGAGGCGAACCTCGTCTTCACCGCAGTCAATACCACCTCCGAAGACGCCCAGCTCACCCTCGACATCGAAGGCACGACGGTGAACGTCCCCCTCACCTACACCCCGGGCCAGCAGCTCACCGACGTCGGCTTCGGCGACCAGGGCCAGCAGCTCGTGCAGGGTGACTTCACCACCGGGACGACGGTCGAGGTGACCTTCCAGGCTTCCTACACCGACGCCGACGGCGCTCGCCAGACGGTCGAAGCAACTCACGCGGTGCCCGTGCTCGGCGACGACGACGCCGCTTCGGTCCACGAGGAATACCAGACGCTCCTGCCGCAGCAGTCGACCGGCGCCGAGAACGCACCGGTCGGCTAAGACCACGCAGCCAAAGAGGGAGGGCCCCAAACGATCGCTTGGGGCCCTCCCTCTTTGCGTGTGGCGCGCCTAGCCCTCGAAGCGGTAGCCGAGCCCTCGCACGGTAACGAGCAGCTTCGGCGACGACGGGGTCACCTCGATGCGCGAGCGGATGCGCTTGATGTGCACATCGAGCGTCTTCGTGTCGCCGTAGTAGTCGGGTCCCCACACGCGGTCGATGAGTTGACTGCGCGTGAGCACGCGCCCCGCGTTGCGCATGAGGTACTCGAGCAACTCGAACTCCTTGAGCGGCATCTGCGTCAGGTTGCCGCGCACGAGCACGGTGTGGCGATCGATGTCCATGCGGATGTCACCGACCTGGACGATGCTCTCGTCTTCGTCCTCCGAGTCGACCTCGCTGCGGCGCAGCACGGCGCGCACGCGGGCGAGCAGCTCGCGCGTCGAGTATGGCTTCGTGACGTAGTCGTCGGCACCGAGTTCGAGGCCGACGATGATGTCGACTTCGGAGTCCTTCGCCGTGAGCATGATGATCGGCACGGTCGAGGTGGCGCGGATGCGCTTGCACACCTCGGTCCCCTGCATCTCGGGCAGCATGAGGTCCAGCAGGATGAGGTCGGCCCCGNTCGCGCTCAAACTGTTCGACCGCGTCGGTGCCGGTTTCGGCGATCGCGGTCTCGTAGCCCTCCCGCTTGAGGAGGAATGCGAGCGGTTCGTTCAGGGATGACTCGTCTTCGACGATCAGGATTCGTGTCACGTCTCCATTGTGCATACGGCGGGGAAACGTTTCGTGAACCTGCAGGCGTGCTGCATGTTCGGGTGTTAAGACGTGACCTTGTTGGGCAAGCGGATGCTCTCGGTCGTCTCGTCGCGGCCTGAGCGGCGCGCATCCGCCGCTTGCAGGCGCACCGTGAACGTCGAGCCCGAACCGAGCTTCGACCACACACGAATCTCACCGCCGTGGTTTTCGATGATGTGCCGCACGATGCTGAGACCGAGCCCGGTGCCGCCGGTGTTGCGTGAACGCGCGGCGTCGACGCGGTAGAACCGCTCGAAGATGCGTTTCTGGTCGTCCTCCGAGATGCCGATTCCACGGTCGGCCACCGAGACCTCGATGACGTCGCCGAGTCGGCGCGCGCCGATGCCGATATGCGAGCCGACCGGCGAGTACGTGATCGCATTCGTGATGAGGTTCTGGAAGCACATGAGCAACAGTCGCTCGTCGCCCCACACGACGAGCCCCTCGGTGATCTTCGCGTGCACCCGAATGTCTTTGCGCTCGGCGTTGACGCGCGCGAGCTCGATGGCCTGTTCGACGATGTCGGACACCTCGACGTCGTCGGCCTCTTCGAGCGTGTCCATCGCCTGCAGCCTCGAGAGGTCGATGAGTTCGCGTGTGAGGCGCGCGAGCCGTTCCGCTTCGAGCAGCATGCGGTCCGAGAAGTACTGCACCTGGTCGTGATCGTCGGCGGCCTCCTTCACCGCTTCAGCGAGGAGCGTGACCGCGCCGATCGGCGTCTTGAGTTCGTGTGACACGTTCGCGACGAAGTCGCGCCGCGTGGCCTCGACGCGCAGCGACTCGGTGATGTCGGTGGCGAGAATCAGCACATAGCGGGGCTCGAGCAGTGCCGCGCGGACGCGATAGGTCAGTTCGACCGAGCCGAACGGGCCGCGAGGCACCCGCACGACTTCTTCGACGGCGTTGCCGGTCTGCCAGGCCCGCGACGCGATGTCGTGAATGTCGGTCGTCAGCCGGCCAGGTCGCGAGACGAGGCCCGAAGTGTAGGCGTTGTCCGAGGCCCGAACGACGTTGTGCGAGGGGTCGGCGACGATCGCGGTCTGCGGCAGCGCCCGCAGCACCTCCTCAACACCTTGGGGCACGTGCGGGTTCCGCAGCGCGGCGACCTCAGCCCGATTTCGTCGCGCGAGAAAGACCACCGAGGTGCCGACGATGCCGATGACAACGCCCGTCAGGATCGCGAGGAAGAAAATCAAGCCGGGACTCACAACGCTTAAGCATAGGAGCCGTCGGTTGTCACTGCCCTGGGTTCGGCAATCACCGGTTTGGCGCGTGCTGTTCACCGCCACGTCACCGGCAGCCACTAGCGTGGAGAACCAAACCCGAGTTCATCGGCCCTTCTTTTTGGCATAAGCCCACTAAGTTCCACTTCCATCGAAGGACAGATCATGCGTGAAATTTTCCAGCAGGAGCTCGCCCAGGTGCAGGGCGGCCTCGTCAACGTTGCCAACCACGTGCAGTCGGCCATGACTCGTGCCCTCGCCTCGTTCGCGCACTCCGACGTCGCCGTGGCTGACGAGGTCATCGGTGATGACCTCAAGATCGACGAGCAGACGGCTCAGCTTGACGACCTCACTCTCGAGATCCTGCTCATGCAAGCGCCGGTCGCGAACGACCTTCGCTTCATCGTCTCGACGATGCGCATGAGTGGGTCGCTCGAGCGCATGGGCGACCTCGCCGCGCACATCGCGCAGCTCGCCCGCATGCGCTACCCCGAGGAGTCGGGCGCCTCGCAGGTGCGTCAGCACCTCCTCGAAATGGGTGCGCTCGACGTTGCGCAGGCCGAGCGTCTCGTGCGACTCTTCGAGAGCGAAGAGCCCCGCCTCATCGACGAGATCGTTGCGGCTGACGACGAAATCGACGCGAGGCACAAGCAGGTGCTCGACACCCTCGGCGAGCTCGAGCAGGACGGCAATCAGGAGGCCTCGCCGACCCAGGTCGTCGACGCGACCCTCGCGAACCGCTACCTCGAGCGCTTCTCCGACCACGCCGTGTCGATTGCGAAGCGCATCCGCTACCAGCAGGAGGGCACCGAGCAGGAAGCCTAGTCCCGCTCGACACCGCAACGAAGAACGGCCCGTCTCCAAGCGGAGACGGGCCGTTCTCTACTGGCGATCGCTACTTCTGGGCGCCCTGGTTTGCGACGGCTGCGGCACCCGCGGCAGCTGCCTCTGGGTCGAGGTAGGAGGCCGGGGCGACGGGCTGCAGCGTCTCGGGGTCGAGCTGGTAGACGAGCGGAATGCCCGTGGGGATGTTCAGCCCGGCGATCTCGTCGTCCGAGATACCGTCGAGGTGCTTCACGAGCGCGCGCAGCGAGTTACCGTGCGCTGCGACGAGTACGGTCTTGCCAGCCTTGAGGTCGCCGGAGATGTCGGACTCCCAGAAGGGCAGGAGTCGCTCGAGCACGTCCTTGAGGCACTCGGTGCGCGGCGCGTCGTCGCCGAGGGAGGCGTAGCGGCGGTCGCCGATCTGCGAGAACTCGTTGTCGTCGGCGATGGCGGGCGGCGGCGTGTCATACGAGCGGCGCCAGGTCATGAACTGCTCCTCGCCGAACTCGTCACGCACCTGCGCCTTGTTCTTGCCCTGCAGCGCGCCGTAGTGACGTTCGTTGAGGCGCCAGTCGCGCTTCACCGGAATCCAGTTGAACCCGGCCTCCTTCAGCGCAATGTTCGCGGTCTCGATGGCGCGCGTAAGCAGTGAGGTGTAGAGGATGTCGGGTGCGAGCTCGGCGTCGCGGATCAGCTCGCCGGCGCGCTTGGCCTCCGCGCGACCCTGCTCCGTGAGGTCGACGTCGACCCAACCGGTGAAGAGATTCTTTTCGTTCCAGTCACTCTGACCGTGGCGGACGAGGATGAGCGTGAGCGGTGCGTTCATGACTTCAGCGTAGCGAGGTCACGTGTCCAATAACCATCCGCGATCCCGAGCAATCCGCGCGGCCTCGGCACGGTTGCCGGCGCCGGTCTTGCCGATGGCCGCCGAGAGGTGATTTCGCACGGTGCCTGCCGAAAGATGCACCCGCGCGGCAACCTCGCGCACGCTCGCCCCGTCGGCCGCGGCGGCGAGCACCTCGGCCTCACGCGGGCTGAACGGGCTCTCCCCCACACCCATCGACTCGGCCGCGAGCACGGGGTCGACGACGCGGCGCCCCGCGGCGACCTCGCGGATCGTCTTCGCAAGTTGCTCGGCCGGAGTGTCCTTCACAACGAAGCCCCGTGCCCCCGCGGCCATGGCGCGGCGAAGGTAGCCCGGGCGGCCGAACGTCGTGACGATGAGGGCGCGGCACGCCGAGCCCGAGTTCGTGAGCTCGGCCGCGACGTCGATGCCGTTGCGTCCGGGCATCTCGATGTCGAGCAGGGCCACGTCGACGTCGTGCTCCTCCACGAGCTGCGCAACTTCGTCGCCTCGGCCGGTCTGCGCGACGATCTCGAGATCCTCCTCGAGCCCGAGCAGCGCCGCGAGGGCACCCCGAATCAGGTCCTGGTCGTCGGCAATAAGGATGCGGATGCTCATGACTCGTACTCCACGATGAGTTGGGTGCCGGGGCGCTCGAGCGCCGCGTTCGTGGGTCGCAGGCGCAGGGTGGCCCCAGCATCCTCGATGCGGCGACGCAGCCCGGTCAGCCCGTGGCCCTCCTCTGCGCAGATGCCGCGGCCGTCGTCGGCGACCTCGAGGCGGTCCGGCTCGAGGGTGATCGTCACGTTCGCGGCCTGCGCGTGGCGCACGACGTTCGTGGTGCCCTCTCGCAGGGCCCAGGCGAACAGGGCGCGGCGCGGCGCGGGCACCCGCTCGCTCGCGCCGCGCACCTCGACGTGAACCTCGGCGGCCTCGAGCACCTCGCGCGCCGCGGCGAGCTGCGACGCCAGGTCGGGCGTGCTCATGCGCCCCACGACACCACGCACCTCCTCGAGCGAACGCTGCGTGAGCTGCAAGAGCTCTTCGAGCTCGGCCTCGGCGCGGTCCGGTTCGGTGCGCAGAAAGCGACGCGCCACCTGTGCCTTGAGCGACACCGCCGTGAGCGAGTGGCCGAGCAGGTCGTGCACATCGCGCGAGATCTCCTCGCGTTCACGTGCCGTCGCGAGCTCGGTCGCGAGCGACTCCTCGCGCGCCGCGCGCTCGTTGAAGAAGCGGAAGAAACAGATGAACAGGAGCGCCATGGTGGGGCCGATCCAGACGCTCGCCATATCGGGGCCGAGGAAGAGCCAGATGAATCCCATCGACACGAACCACCACACGGCGGCCGCGAACATCGCGAGGCCCATCGGCAGTGCCCACATCCACAGCGCCGCGAGGAAGGGCATCATCGCGGTCGCGTTCGGGCCGAGCGAGGGCACCGTGACGGCGATGCAGCCGAGCAGCAGCACCGTGCCGATGCTCGCCGACCCAAGGTTGGGGCGAGCACCGGCAACGATCGACGGCATGTCGCGGGCGATCATGCAGCGGAAGACCACGACGTAGATCACGGCGAACGCGGCAATGGCGAGGTAGGCCCCGCCATCCCACCACACACCGGCGTCGGAATAGAGCGCGACGAACAGCACCGGGAGGAGTAGGAAGACCAGCCACACCCCGGCGTAGAGATCTTCGTATCGCAGGATTCGCTTCACAGTGCCATCAGCCTAGAGGCTTGAGTTAGCGGCGGCTGGTGCCACGGCGCGCCCCGAGTACGGCTAGCCCGGCGAAAATGAGGCCCCACACCACGACGTTGGCGATCGGCTGCCAGAGCTCGTACTGCGTGAGGTTGTCGGAGCTGAACACGGTGCCCTCCTGCAGCGGCCACAGGGCGAGCTGCATGACCCCCCAGACCGGGGTGAAGGGCGAGAGGTCGAAGAGGAACCCCGACAGCGGCATGAACGCATTGCCGAGGAACATGAAGATCACGATCATGCCGCTCGCGGCGCCCACCGCCGTCTCGCTGCGGAACAGCGTGCCGATCGCGAGCCCGTAGAGCGAGAACACGACAGCCGGCACGAGCACAAGCACGCCACACGCGACCCAGATCCAACCGTCGAGGCGGGCCGTGGTCAGGGCACCGGCGAGGAAGATGACGCCGACCGGCAGCAGCGCGAGCACCATCGCCACGATCGTCTTCGAGACGAGGAAGTGCGTGCCGCGGAACGGGGTGATGCCGAGCTGGCGGCCCCAGCCCTGCTGCAGCTCAATCGCAGCCGAGCCGGCCAGCCCTGCGGTGGCGGTGATCGCACCGTACGACGCGAACGACACCATGATCGACGCCGACACGTTGCCGTTGCCGTTCGGGAGTTCGGTCGTCGAATACTCCTGCATGGCGCCGAAGATGAAGAAGAGCATGAGCGGCAGGCCGACCATGAACACGAGGTTCGAAACCTGGCGGAGCTGACGCACGAGCTCGATGCGCACATACGTACCGATCATGTTGGTGCCAGATACCTTGACGCTGTTGCGGGGTGTGGCGGCGGGGGCGGTGGCAGTTGCAGACATCTCTGGCTCCTACTTGGTCGTGGCTGGCGTGCGGTCGGTCGAGGTGAGCGCGCTGAAGGCGTCGTCGAGGCTGGCCGCGACGATTTCGAGGTCGGATGCGGCGGTCTCGGTGAGGAGGTAGCGCGCGGTCGCGTCGGCGTCGCCCGACTCGAAGGTGACGCGCTCGCCAGTGCGGCGAAGGACCCGCTCGGCGCCCGCGACCCGCGCGAGCTCCTCGTCGCGCGCATCCGCCCACCTGGCCGACACGTGCTTGCGGCCCGCGAGGGCGCGGATTTCGGAGACGCTGCCGTCGGCGACGATCTCGCCGCCCGCCATCATGACGATGCGCTGGGCGAACTCGTCGGCCTCCTGCAGGTAGTGCGTCGCGAAGATGATCGTGCGGCCCTCGAGCGCCTCTTTGCGCATGGTGCCCCAGAACTCGCGGCGGGCGTTGACGTCCATGCCCGCGGTCGGCTCGTCGAGAATGAGCAGTTCGGGCTCCGAGAGCAGCGAGAGCGCGAAGCGCAGCCGCTGCTGCTCGCCGCCGGAGCACTTCGAGACCATGCGATTCGCGAGCCGTTCGAGGCCGGTGCGACGCATCACCTCGTCCACGTCGAGGTGGTGGCGGTACGTGCTCGCGATGAGCTTCACGGTCTCGCCGACCTTGAGGNGCAGCAGGCCGCCGGTCTGCAGCACGGCCGAGATGCGGCCGCCTGCGACCGCGTGCTCGGCGGTGTCACCAAGCACACGCACCTCGCCCGAGGTGGGCGGGGTGAGGCCCAGCACCATGTCGAGCGTCGTGGTCTTGCCGGCGCCGTTCGCGCCGAGAAGCGCGACGATCTCGCCGCGTTGAATGGAGAGGTCGATGCCTCGGACGGCGCGGACCGTTTCGGTGCCTACACGGAAGGATTTCGTGACGCCCGTGAGTTGCAGTGCGGTGCCGGAGCTGCGTTCGGTGTTCATGCCACCAGCATGCGTCGCAGGCCAACGCCCAGGCTCGCTGAAGCGTCACGACTTCGCCGTGACATTCGTCACAGCGTGCGCGGGCTTGGTTAGCGGCCGCGGAAGGCGCTGAGGTCGACCGTGCTGCCGGCGCCCTGTGGCACGATCACTGTCTGTGCCGCCGCGATGCGCGCGTCGTCGCCGTCGGCCACCTCGAGCTGGGCGGCCACATCAGTGCCACGCTTCACGATCGCGAGCGCGATGGGACCGTCTTCGAAGTGGTTCGCACACGACGTCACGCGGCCGACGGGCTTGTCGTTGCCGGGCACGTACACGAGCGCGCCCGGCTGGGCGATGGTGCCGTCGAGGTCGAGCTGCACGAGACGCCGCGGCGGATGCCCGAGGTTGTGCACCTTCGCGACCGTCTCCTGCCCGCGGTAGCAGCCCTTCGTCAGGTGCACGGCGCTGCGCAGCAGGTCGAGCTCGTGCGGCAGCACGCGGTCGTCAAACTCGCGGCCCTCGCGCGGTCGCCACGCGGCGATGCGCAGGGCTTCAAGCGCGTCGACGCCCGCAACCTGTTCGGCCTGCGCGGCGGCGCGGTAGGCGTCGGCCTCGAGCAGGTGCAACTGCAGGGTGTAGGCGGTGCCGGGGTGGTTGCCGGTGGCGGCGTAGGTCACGCCACCGATCGCCCCCTGCGCCCAGGGATCGCGCCACACGAGGGTGGCGCCAAGGTCACGGTCGGCCAGGGTTCCGACGGGGAAGATGTCGTCGCTGCGGTCGAGCACCTCGACGCGCATCATGAACCGCATCTTCGTGAACCACGCCGCGAGGTCGGTGGCCGCGGCAGCCTCGGTGATGAGCCAGGCGCTGCTGCCGTCGTCGAGCATCCCAAACTCGTGCTCGATGCGACCCTGCACCGAGAGGAGCAGGTCGTCGGCACTCACGCCATCGGCGAGGTTGACGACGTCCTGGCTCGTGAGCGAGTTGATCCAGGTGAGTCGGTCGGCGCCGCGCACCTCGACGACGCCGAGGTGGCCGAGGTCGACGATGGCCTCGCCAGCCGCGAGCGCGCGCTGCTCGGGCAGCGGCTGGCCGTAGTGCGCCGCGACGCCCACGTCGGGGCCGGACTCGACGGCGACCGCGCCGGGGCGGTCGAGGAAGGGGGAAGTCACGATTCGTCCGATTCGTTCGAAACTCGGTTGAGCTGGCCGGATGCGTGGGTCGCGAGCTCCTGCCCGAGGGCCGCGATGTCCCATGCCCAGAACAGCATGTTGTTGACGAGCCCGTACATGCGCGTCGCGGACTCGTACGCGTGCGCGCCCTCGGCGAGCTGCACTGAGCTCGTCGCAAGGTCGATGCGCGGGCCGGCGATGGTGCCGGTGTAGATCTCGGTGAGGCCGGTCGGATGCGCCAGCGTCACCTCGAGGTCGAAGCCGCCCGTTGCGTTGCGCAGCGCCTCGACGTCATCAACACCCTGAACGGGTGCAACTCCGGAGGGCGGCAGAATGCCCGGACCGACGTCGCCGTCGGTGCGCGGGCGCGNCGAGCCGCCAGTATCCGGACTCCGCGGTGAGCGGCGTCTCGTCGCCCGACTCGTCGTCAAGCAACCACAGCTGCGAGCGATACTCGAGGAACGGCAGCTCGCGGTGGGTGAATTCGAGTTGCTGGCGGAACGCGTGCTCGCGGAGCTGCCCGTCGACCGAGTATTCGATCATGCCGGTGCCCTCCCAGGTGCCAATCACCCAGGCCAGCGGAACCAGTTCGGGTTGCAGCCCGACCGGAATCTCGATCATGTGGTTTAGCTCTGGCCCTTGAAGAGGCGGCGGAGCACGACGACGCTGACGCCCAGGATGCCGATAACCGCAGCGCTGAGCAGACCCAGGAAGAGAATCTCGAAGAACATTTCCATGGCCCTAGCCTATCCGGTGTTTCGCCCGCCGCGCGACGATCGCGCGCCTGTGGATAAGTCGGATACGCGATTGCCAAAGTTTCGTACCCTCAGCGGGTTGCTTCATTTTGAGGAGGGCGGATGCGCACACCAGGTTCACGCAGCGAAGGCCGGCACGCCATCGCGTTGGTCGCGGCCGCAGCGCTGCTCGCGCTGAGCGGATGCGCCGGCAGCGGCGACGCGGCCCCGACCGGCTCCGCCTCGGCAACAACCTCGGGGGCTGACCCGACGCCCGCGCCTACCGAGCTCACCGAGTCGGAGGCCCTCGACATCGCGGTTGCGACCTACGAGGAGTTTCTTTCGGTTGAGGGTGCGGTGTTCGACAGCGGCGGCGAGTCGATCGATGAAATGAAGAATCTGGTCACAGACAACATGGCTGAGTACGTCGTCGGGCTCGAGGAGTCGGCCAGCCAAGATGATTACACCGCCGCTGGAACCATCAAGGTACGAGCTGCCGAATTGCAGTCACTTGACGACGACAGCATCCACTTTTATGCGTGCCTCGACTTTTCCGAGTCGAGCTTGACCGACAGCGCTGGACAGCCCGTCGGCGGTGATCGCGCGTCTGCGTTCGAAGCCAAAGAAGTCTACTTAGTCCGGAGCGGTGATTCGTTCCTAATCGACAAGGCTGCGCATTGGGACAACGACTCATTCTGCGCGTAGCACTACTATCGGTCGTCACAGTCTGGGCCGCGACTCTGCTGACGCCAGCCGGTGCGATGGCAAATGACTGCGCGAATGCAACCAGTTGGGACATGCAATGTAGTTCCGACGGGGCGTCGGTGGATGTTTCGATCGACTATTCACAGGGCGGCGGGGGCTCGGGCGGGTCGGGAGGCGGCTCCGGTGGTGGCGGCTCTGGTGGCTCGGGTGGTGGCACGTCATACGTGCCGGACGGTCCGTGCGTGAACGGCACCGCCGAGGAGCGTTGCCTGGACGGCCTCGACTTCGGCGACCCTGCCCCGGTCGACACCAACACATCGGGCCCGGCGCCGCTGCCCGACGTCATCCAGGTCACCGATCTCGCGAACGTCGCCCCGTCGCAGGCACAGCTCTTCATGGAGCCGAATGGCTGGGCGATCCTCGGCCAGCCGGTGAACTTCTGGACCACCGCATCCACCCACTCGGTCGGCGCGACCGTGCTCGGGCACCAGGTCACTGTCACCTTCACGCCCGTCTCGACCACGTATGACTACGGCGACGGCACCTCGCAGACGCTCGAGACGCCCGGCTCGTCGTGGGCCGATCAGGGGCTCCCCGAACTCAGCGACACCCACACGAGCCACCGCTATAACAGCCAGGACGCCGTCACCGTCGTCGCAACGATCAACTATTCGGCCACGGTCACCGCCGACGGCCGCACGATCACGGTCAACGGAACTGTCCAGAACCTCACCGGCACGCTCGCATTCGACCTCTACGAGTCCGACACGTACCTCTCCGCGAACCCGTAACGGCGCACCACCCGGTCGGCGCAGGAAATGAGTGAACCGGGTGGCGGCGTTCCCCCTGAACACCACCACCCGGCGATTCCCTCCCCAGGGTCCCGGCAAGAAATACCGGGAGTGCCACGCAGAGCGCGGCACAAATTCAATCTAAGAGGAACACCGTCCAGACACCATCACCCGCTTCGCCTATCCTCATGTACAACTCACTGATGACTTCTGCGACGCAGGCCAAGTTGTCACCCGAGCACGTTCGTTTTCGTCGCCGAATCGGAGGCAGCATGCAGATCGGCACCCGCTGGTCGGTCGGTTCGCCCGCGCCGAGCAGCATCCCGGCCCCCGTGGCCGAGGCCTGCTCGAAGCTCGAGGCGGACGGCGACTTCGCCGGCGACTGGACCCTCACCTGGCTCGAGGGGCGCGCGATCGCGACCCACACATCCGGGCTCCGCGTGCTCGAACGCGAGGATGGCACCGCCGCCACACTCGCGGCCGGCGAGACCGAGCTCGACCTCGACGACGACGACTGGCTCGGTTAACCCAGACGGCGACACGTAGGGTGAGGCGCATGACTGCTGCGCTGTCGTCCGAGAATCCGTTCGCCGCCCCTTCCCCGCTCCCCTACGAACTTCCCGACTTTGAGCGCATTTTGCCCGAGCACTTCGCTCCGGCAATCGAGCAGGGTTTCCGCGACCGCGAGGCCGCGATCGACGCCATCGCGAGCAACCCCGAGCCCGCCACCTTCGCGAACACGCTCGAGGCGCTCGAGGCTTCGGGCCAACTACTCTGGCGCGTGGGTTCGGTGCTGTTCGCCCTCGCGTCGTCCGACGCCACACCCGAGATCGAGGCGCTCGAAGAGGAGTACGCCCCCAAGTTCGCCGCACACGAAGACCGAATTCACCTGAACAGCGCGCTCTCCGAGCGCGTGCGGTCAATCTACGAGCAGCGCGACGCGCTTGGGCTGCGCGACGACCAGCTCAAGCTGGTCGAGGACTACGAGCTGCGATTCCGCCTCGCCGGCGCCACCCTCGGCGATGCCGACAAGGAGCGTCTCGCGGAGCTCAACCAGCGCGAGGCCCGCCTGCAGTCGCAGTTCGTGCGACAGCTGCTCGCCGACACGAACGAGCTCGCGGTCGTCGTCGACGACGAGTCCGAGCTCGACGGCCTCGACCCGGCCGACAAGGCCTCGGCGCTCGAGGCCGCGACCGCGGCCGGGCTCGAGGGCAAGTACCGCATCACGTTGACGCTGCCGGTCGGGCACGCTTGGCTCGCGAAGCTCACCAACCGGGCCCTGCGCGAGCGCATCTACCGTGCCTCGCGCAGCCGAGGTGCGCGCGACAACGGCAACAATAACTCGGCGATTGTGCGCGAGCTGCTGCAGCTACGGGCCGAGAAGGCGCCCCTGCTCGGCTTCGACACCTACGCCGACCTCCGGCTCGCCGACTCGACCGCAGGGTCGAAGGATGCGGTGAACGAGCGCCTCGCGCGTCTCGGACGCGCTGTAGCCCCGAGCGTCGAGCGCGAGCAGGCGAAGCTCCAGGAACTCGCTGGCGACACCCCGATCGAGCCGTGGGACTGGGCGTTCTACGCCGAACAGGTGCGCGAGCGCGACTTTGACGTTGACGAGACCGCCCTGCGCCCGTACTTCGAGGCCGGTCGGGTGCTCGAGCAGGGGGTGTTCCGGGCCGCCAACCTGCTCTACGGCATCACGTTCAGTGAACGCGAGGACCTCGTGGCGCACCACCCCGACGCGCGCGTCTTCGAGGTGTTCGACGAAGATGGCAGCGGCCTCGGGCTCTACATCGTCGATCTCTACGCCCGCGACGTGAAGCGCGGCGGCGCCTGGATGTCGACCTACCTGCAGCAGAACGAGCTGTTCGGGCACAAGACCGTCGTGTTCAACATCCTCAACGTCACGAAGCCGCCGGCGGGTGCGCCGACGCTGCTCACCTTCGACGAGGTCGAAACGCTCTTCCACGAGTTCGGCCACGCGCTGCACGGGCTGCTCGCCCACACGGTATACCCGGCGCAGTCGGGCACCGAGGTGAAGCGCGACTTCGTCGAGTTCCCGAGCCAGGTCAATGAGTCGTGGCTGCTCCACCCCGAGATCCTGCCCGGGTACGCCCAGCATTACGAGACGGGCGAGGCGCTGCCGGAAGCGGTCGCGGCCAAGCTTCGGGCCGCCGCGACCTTCAACCAGGGTTTCCTCACCGCCGAGAACGTGGCCGCGAGCACCCTCGACCAGGCGCTCCACCAGCTCTCGCCCGACGAGGCCGCGAATGTCAGCGACCTGGCCGAGTTCGAGCAGCGCGTGCTCGCCGACGCGGGGCTCGACTTCACCGCGGTACCCCCTCGATACTCGATCACATACTTCCAGCACATCTTCGGCGGCGGCTACGCGGCCTCGTACTACGGCTACCTCTGGTCGGAGGTGTTCGACGCGGCCTCGGTCGACGTGTTCGAACGCTCCGACGACCTGGCGGCCACCGGTCGCCGTTTCCGCGAGGCCGTTTTGCAACCGGGTGGTTCGCGCGACGAACTCACGATGGTGCGTGACTTCCTCGGCGAGGAGCCGAGCATCGCACCGCTGCTGCGTCGCCGGGCGCTGCTCGAGGGTGAGGACGTCTAGTCCCAGACATCGCGGGTGAGCGGAAGCGCAACATCGATCGCGGTCTCGTGGTCGTAGTCGAGGTGCTGGAACGCTTGCCCCAACGGGAATGCCGACGTACGGCTCGTTCGCAACTGCTGGGTCGATATCGGCGCCCGTGCCGCCCGCGTTGCTCGAGGTCGCGCATCCGGTCGTGATGAGCAGGCGTGCGGACGCCGCTGCGGCGTTCCTTCAGCGTTGCCTGTCGTCTCGCATTGCAGTTCTGCTGACTGCTAGCCCTGCGAGTCGCAGGTCAATCGGATCTCGTAGTTAAGCGGAGTCGCGTAGTCGAAGTCGGAGTACTGGAAGGCCTGACCCGAGACACGCACGCCATTGCCTTCGAACACGACCTTCCCCGGGTCGACATTCGAGGGCATGTTCGACTTCTCGGCTGACGAATACCAGAGGAAATTGTCGTACGACGTACTGCTCGGGGTGGCCTGCAGCTGCTGAACCGTGCCGTCGGTGTCGATACGAATGGCAATGTATGGTTCCTCAGCTGAGTTCACGTTGCCGTAGGCGTAGACCGCGTAGTACTCGTTCGGCTGGCAGTCGACATCCCAGTCCATCCCGCTCAGGTCGGGCCCACCGTCCCAGGTCACAACCTCGCCCCACGCCGAGGTGAAGTCGACACCGACCTGGTACCAGTTGCCGTCGGCAGGGTCGATGTCGGCCTTCGCGCTGCTCTGTGGCGCGCAGCCGGCGGTCAACAGCATGACCGCACTGACCGCCGCGACCGTGCCTACCCCATTGCCAAGCTTGCCTCGCATGCCGTACCCCCGTCTTCGCTAGTCCGTGGTGTCGCAGGTGAGCGTGACGTCGTAGCTGACGGGCGTGGCGTAGTCGAAATCGTCGTACTCGTACGTCTGGCCGGTGATCGTCACCTTGCCATCCTTGAAGTCGGGCCCCGACGTTTCGAGGGCAGTCGATTCACCCTCGTGCTCGTTGACCCAGTACCAGTACCGCACTGTCGAGGTACCGTCGTCAGGCGCGTACTCGAAGCGCTCGAACTTCCCCTCGCCATCGACGAGCACGAAGATGTACCCGCCGTCGTCGTTCGACGCGGTAACGCGGTAGGTGCCGGTCGCGTCGGGCGAGCAGGTGACCTGCCACGAGGTTCCCGTCACGTCTTCGCCGTCAAGCTTGATGCTGTCAGCGCCGTCGCTATCGCCACTTCCGCCGCCCGAGGTGCTGCTCGGCGTCGGATCGGGCTCGGTCGTCGGCGTCGGCGTCGGGTCGGGCTCGTCATTACCGGGCAGCGCAAACGGGAGGTTACTTCCGTCGGACTCCGGGCGTTCGGGCTCGGGATCGCTGCCACCAGGCTGCGAGCACGCCATCAGTGCCATGAGGGCCGCCGAAATCGCGCCGACGGACGTCAGCGCGCGTCGCGTTCGTGAAGTCACTGGCCCTCCCAAGTACCTCGTTGTGTCGACTAGAGCTTCGAGTCGCAGGTGAGCTTGATCTCGAACTGCGCGAGGTTCGAGGTGTCGTAGTCGAGGAACGCCTCGCCGCTCACCTCAAAGTCCATGCCCTCGAATGACACCTTGGGCGGGTCGCTCTCAGACAGATCGCTCGAGTAATAGAGCGAGGGACCTTCCACCGGCATCACCATGACGTAATCGACATTGCCGTCGCTGTCGAGCGAAACGCTGACGCTGTTGTAGTCGGCGGAGTAGTCATCGCCCTCGATGTCGCTCGCCATGAGGTAGTCATCCATGCACGTGACCGTCCAGTTCGAGTCCGACAGGTCGACGTCGCCGTACTTCACGACCGAGGTGCCGTCGCCACCGCCAGAGCCACCCGAACTGCCCGAATCGCTGCCCGAGCCAGAGTCGCTACTCGAGCCCGAGTCGCTGCCGGTGGTCTCGGTGGGCCCGGTGTCGGGCGTCGTGCTGCCGCCGCCGCTTGCCGTCAGATTGAAGGGCATGTTGCTGCCGTCCGACTCCGGTCGGTTCGCGTCGGCCTCGGGCGAATCGGTGTTCGAGGTCGAGCAGCCGACGAGCAGCGTCATCGCGGCCAGCGCGGCGATGGCACCGCTCGCGTGTCGCAGGTTCGCTCGCATTGCGTGCACCTCTCCTAGGAATCTCTTCAGGTTACTTGTTGGTTAGAACGACGAGTCACACACGAGCGTGATCTCGAAGTCCTCGTACTCCGTGAACTCGTAGTCGACCGTACCGGTTCCGCTCGCCTGCATTTCAACGCCCGGAGTGTAGCTCGCGGTGGCGGCAAGCTCCGGGTAACCGGTGACACCGTCCGAGTAGTAGAGCGAGTAGTTGGTGTCGGAGTCGATCATGACGTAATCGACCGAGCCGTCGGCGTTGAGCGAGACCGAGACGCTGTGGTAGTCGTCGCCATCCTGCCCATCAAAGACGTAGCCATTGGCGTAGTCGTCGGTGCACGAGACGTCCCAGTCCTTGTCAGAGAGGTCGACGTCGCCGTACTTGACGACGTTGCCGCTGCTCGAACCGCCCGAACCACCGGAGTTGCCCGAGCCGCCAGTGTCGGTCGTGGCCTCCGGGGCGTCCTGAGTTGCGTCGGGACCGTCCAACGTGGGCGGCGGTTCGATGGGCGACGGGGTGCCCTCCGGTTCGGTCGTGGCCGAATCCTCACCCCAGGAAAACGGTGGGGCGGGGCGCGTCGAGCCCGCCTCATTACTGCTCGACGAATCGTTGTCGCCCGCTTCGGGAGAACTGGAAGGCGCGCAGGCCGTGAGGCCGAGAACGGCCATCGGGATCATCGCGGCAGCAAACAAACTTTGCAGAAGTCGGTCGTTCCGAGGCACGATGACGTCCTTTCAGGGGGTAACTCGTGGCAGTGATTGCCACGAAAGCCAAGTTACCGACTCGTCGTTCTTGTGTCGTCGGCCTGTGGGCGGAGGCGACCGCCAACCATCGGCGTCGGCAGCTATGCCGATGCGCAGGTTACCGAAAACGAATAGATCGTATCGGCATTCGTGCCGGCGGCGTCGGGGCCGAACTCGAGACCACGCCCGGTCGACGACAGCGTCGATGATTCGACGTCGAGCGAGCCACTGCCCTCACCTGCGCCGGGGTTCACCGTGAGGCCGGTGTTCGTGTGCGAGCTGCCGCCGGCTTCGCCCGACGACAGCATGAGCGAACTCAGCGAGGTGGGCGACGAACCGAGCAACACCAGCGTGAGGTGCAGGTCGCCGTCGGTTGCCGACGCGATGATCGTCGGGTTCGCGTCGAGGCCAGAGCAGGAGACACGCCAATCGAGGTCGCTGTAGTCTTCGTCGCCCACCTCGAGAGTGGTGAGTTCGGATGCGCGCGGTCCGTCGTCGGCCGACTGCGTCGGCACGACTACCTCGGAGCCGTCGGTTGGCGCGGGCGCGGCCTCACCACCAAACTCGCTCGTGTTCATCGGCGGCTCGGTGTTCGGCTCGTCGCGCGTCTGAGCCGACGGCGACGCCGAGCTACTCGAGGTGCCGCCTGTCTCGGTGCAGCCAACGAGCAGCGGGCCCACGGCACACAGCGCCGCCGCCCCCAGCAGGGCGGTGGCTACGGAACGCTGGCGAAGCGGCATGAGTGGAGCTCCAGGCGGATTGCCGAACAGGTGCGACAAATTCTACCTGGCCGCTCTGTCGCTGCGCGCGCCCCGCGTCGTGCCGGCTACGCCGACTTCTCGTTCGGAACGGCCTTTGGCGGCTTCGGCACGATGGTCGGCGCCGCGTTCTTGCGCACGACATCGGCCGCGATCTCGACAGCGCCGACGTCTTCACGCGAAGGAATATCGAACATGATCGGCCCGAGCACCTCTTCGAGGATCGCGCGCAGGCCGCGCGCGCCGGTCTTACGCTCGACCGCGAGCGTCGCGATCTCGCTCAGCGCCTCTTCGGTGAACTCAAGCTCGACGTCGTCGATCTCGAACATGCGCTTGTACTGGCGCACGAGCGCGTTGCGGGGCTCGGTGAGGATGCGCACGAGCGCGTCCTCGTCGAGCGGTTCGACGGTCGTGAGCACCGGGAGTCGGCCGATGAACTCGGGGATGAGCCCGAACTTGTGGAGATCTTCCGGTTGCACGTCAGAGAAGACGTCCTCGGTGATGTGCGGCGTGTGCAGGGGCGAGCCGAAGCCGATGCCCTTCTTACCAGCGCGCGACGAGATGATGTCTTCAAGCCCAGCGAACGCGCCGGCACAGATGAACAGCACGTTCGTGGTGTCGAGCTCGATGAACTCTTGCTGCGGGTGCTTGCGGCCTCCCTGCGGTGGCACCGAGGCGGTCGTGCCCTCGAGAATCTTGAGCAGGGCCTGCTGCACGCCCTCGCCCGAAACGTCGCGCGTGATCGAAGGATTCTCGGCTTTGCGTGCAATCTTGTCGATCTCGTCGATGTAGACGATGCCGGTCTCGGCACGCTTCACGTCGTAGTCGGCCGCCTGCAGCAGCTTGAGCAGGATGTTCTCGACGTCCTCGCCCACGTAGCCGGCCTCGGTCAGCGAGGTCGCGTCGGCGACCGCGAACGGCACGTTGAGGCGGCGCGCGAGCGACTGCGCCAGATAGGTCTTACCGGTGCCCGTGGGGCCGATGAGCAAAATGTTCGACTTCGCGATCTCGACGTGCTCGTCGGACTGCTGCTCGTCGACCGCAGCGATCTCGCTGCGCGAACGGATGCGCTTGTAGTGGTTGTAGACCGCCACCGACAAGGCGCGCTTCGCGGCTTCCTGACCAACGACGTACTGCTGCAGGAACTCGAAGATGTCGCGCGGCTTCGGCAGCTCGAGCTCCGAGACCTCCTCGCCAACTTCTTCGCTCATCCGCTCGCGGATGATCTCGTTGCACAGTTCAACGCATTCGTCGCAGATATAGACGCCAGGGCCAGCAATGAGCTGCTTGACCTGCTTCTGGCTTTTTCCGCAGAACGAACACTTGAGCAGGTCGCTGCTCTCACCGATTCGTGCCATGAGTTCCTCCCAACGCGGTGCGACCCAGCCTAACGCGACCACCCGACAATGCCGAGAGCGACGCACGCCAGGTTACGTTCGCCTACCGCGAGCAAACTGCGCCGAAGCACCTGGACGTACGTGGATGGGTCGAGGCCGAGCCTGCGCCCAAGATCGCGGTGCCCGCCCACTGCAAGCCAGCGATGCCGAGCAGCATGCTGCTTTGGATGCTCGTTCCCTGCGATGTTCCACCCTGTCCGGTGCCGGTGGTACGGGCCACGGTGACCGCCCGACGTAAGCCAATACGAGAGCTGCCCCGTCTAATTCGGGAAGTCGACGAAGTCGCTCGGGAACGAGCCCCAGTACGCCTGGTTGACAGAGCTCTTGGCCGCCGACTGCGTCGCCATCGCGCGAAGCGGAGTGGCGCCCGCACGTGTTACCGAGCGTGACGCATCGTGACGTCGGGCGCTCGCCGGGTGCGAATTCCGGCGGCCGCCCGGCGCATACTGGCCCTAGTTCCGGCCGCTGCACACCCACCCGCGGCCGACGAGGCAGGAGCACGACGATGACGCAGACCACGCCGACGGCACCGAGCGACGAGACGGCCTTCGCGAACGACTGGCGCGAGTGGCGCGCGAGCCGCGAGCAGCACCTGCGCGACCCGAAGGGCTTCCTCGCAATCACGAGCCTGCTCTGGCTCGGCGAGGACCCCATCTCGGCGTCGGATGCGCCCGGCGCCTGGACCTCAATCGACGACGTCGTGCGGGTCTCCCTCGCCGAGGGCGAGTGGCTCGACCTCGACGGCGAGCGGATCACCGGTGAGTACGAGTTCGCCCCGATTCCCGAGCGCCGCGGCGTGCTCGTGCGCTTCGATGGCGGCTGGATCGAGGTCGCCAAGCGTGGCGGCTTCGACATCATCCGCCCACGCCGCGACGACGCGAGCTTCCTCGACACCTACACCCAGACCCCGGCCTTCGAGCCCGACGCGCAATGGCGCCTCGACGCGACCTTCCTGCCATTCGACGAGCCCCGGCCCGTCACGGTGGACGGTGCCGTCGATACGATTCAGCACGTCTTCGACTCCCCCGGAGAGCTCGAGTTCACCGTCGATGGCGAGACGCACCGCCTGCTCGCGTTCCCGGGCCGCGACGACGGCTTGCTCGTGCTGTTCAAGGATGCGACGAGCGGCGTGACCACCTACGGTGCGCTGCGCTCGCTCGCAGTGGGCGCACCCGACGCCGACGGCCACACCCAGCTCGACTTCAACCGCGCGAGCAACCTGCCCTGCGCCTACACCGACCTGGCGACCTGCCCACTGCCGCCCGCCGAGAACCGCCTCGACTTTGCGGTCGAGGCCGGCGAGCGGACACCGCTCGAGCGCAACCACGCCGCACCGACTGAGATCGGCCTCGAACTCGTCGACGCCGCTCCCGCCACCTAGCACTAGCGCACTCGGCACCGGGTGCCGGCCGCCTGACGTTCGACGCCTGCCTCGGCGCGGGCGTCGCCACGGTGCTCGATTCCTCCGTCATTGCCTTCGTCGCGCCGGTGGCGCCGGCATCATCAGCGCGCATGGCCGCCGCGAACTGGGGCGCCGCGATCTACCTGCGGCACGGCGCGACGGCGGTCGCGGCCGGCCCGGCGTCGCAGGTGCTCAGCATCTCCGGGTGGCCTCGCCCTCGCGCTGACCGCGTGCCTCGCGCGGCCACCTTGAAAGCAACGATCGCCCCACTGTCGCGGGCGCTGAGGTAGCGCCGAGACAGTGAGACGATCGTGAGTGCGGTTGCCGCGGTGTCGAACTAGTCGACGATGACCGGCTGCGCGCCCTTGCGGCTCGTCAGCACCTGGTCAATGAGACCGTACTCGAGGGCCTCGTGCGCCGAAAGGATCTTGTCGCGCTCGATGTCGCTCGAGATCGACTCCTGGTCTTTGCCCGAGTGCTTCGAGAGCGCCTCTTCGAGCCACTTGCGCATGCGCAGCACCTCGTTGGCCTGAATCTCGATGTCGGAGGCCTGGCCCTGGCCCTGGCCGCTCACGGCGGGCTGGTGGATGAGCACGCGCGCGTTCGGCAGCGCGAGGCGCTTGCCCGGCTGGCCGGCGGCAAGCAGCACGGCGGCGGCCGAGGCGGCCTGGCCGAGGCAGACGGTCTGCACCTCGGGGCGGATGTACTGCATCGTGTCGTAGATCGCGGTCATGGCCGTGAACGAACCACCGGGCGAGTTGATGTACATCGTGATGTCGCGGTCAGGGTCCTGCGACTCGAGCACGAGCAGCTGGGCCATGACGTCATCGGCCGAGGCGTCGTCGATCTGCACGCCGAGGAACACGATGCGGTCCTCGAAGAGCTTCGCGTACGGGTCCTGGCGCTTGAAGCCGTAGGCCGTGCGCTCCTCGAAGTTCGGCAGGATGTAGCGCGAGCTCGGCATGTTGTCGGCTGCGCCGGATGCGGGGTAATTGAACACTTTGGTAGTCCTTCTTCCTTCGCGCCTAGTTCTCGTCGCCCGGCTTCGAGGCTTCACCCGGGTCGCTCGAGATGCGACGGTCAGTGCCGCCACCGCCGACGACCGAGGTGGCCGTCTCGGAGATGTGGTCGACGAAGCCGTACTCGAGGGCCTCTTCTGCGGTGAACCAGCGGTCGCGGTCACCGTCTTCGTTGATCTGTTCGACGGTCTTGCCGGTGCGCTTCGCCGTGATCTCGGCGAGGCGCTGCTTCATGTCAAGAATCAGCTGCGCCTGGCGCTGGATGTCTGACGAGGTGCCGCCGAAGCCGCCGAGCGGCTGGTGCAGCAGCACACGGGTGTTCGGGGTGATGTAGCGCTTACCCTCGGCACCCGCGGTCAGCAGCAGCTGACCCATCGACGCGGCCATACCCAGGCCGACCGTGACGACGTCATTCGGCACGAGCTGCATGGTGTCGTAGATCGCCATGCCCGCGGTGACCGAGCCACCGGGCGAGTTGATGTAGAGGTAGATGTCGCGCTCCGGGTCTTCCGCCGAAAGCAGCAGCATCTTTGCGCAAATTTCGTTCGCGTTGTCGTCTCGAACGTCTTCGCCCAACCAGATGATGCGGTCCTTCAGGAGTCGGTCGAAGACACTATTCGGCATTTGCAGTTCAGCCACGGATGCTTCTCCTTCGTAGGTCTCTTGGAAAACCTAGCCGAGGGGACCTTGAGGATTCGCACCTGTTCGCCGTGGGCGTGGACGAGCATCCGCAGCCGGAAACGACGGCGCCGGGCCGGTCACAATGACCGACCCGGCGCACGCGTGCGAACTACTTGCTCTCGTCAGCAGCCTCGACGGTTTCGACCTCGGCGTCAGCCTCGGTTTCGGTTTCAGCCTCGGCCTGCTTCTCGCGGGCCTGCTTCACGACGGCGGTGTACTCCGAGATGTCGACCGCGTTGCCGGCGGTGTCAACGACCTCGGCGTCCTCGAGCACGTAGAGGATCGCCTTCGAGCGGGCAACCTCGCCGATGATCTGCGGCATCTGGTTGTTCTGCTGAAGCACCTCGACGTACTGCTGCGGGGCCATGCCGTACTGCGACGCCTGCTGGAACAGGAACTCGGTGAACTCGTTCTGCTCAACCTCGACCGACTCGGCCTTGATGATCTCGTCGAGAATCACCTGCTGCTGGAACGACTTCTGGGCCGACTCGCGCACCTCTTCGCCGTGCTTGTCGTCGGGCTGGAGACCCTCGGACTCGAGGTGGCGGGCCACCTCTTCCTCGATCATCTGCTCGGGAACAGGCACCTCCGTCGACTCGATGAGCGCGTCGATGGCCTTCGCGCGGGCTTGCTCGACCTGGGCGAAGGTCTTCTTCTTCGCGGCCTGCTCGCGCAGGTCGTCGCGCAGCTCGTCGACGGTGTCGAACTCGCTCGCAAGTTGAGCAAAGTCGTCGTCCACCTCGGGGAGCTCGCGCTCCTTGACGGAAGTCACGGTCACCGAGATCTCGGCGGTCTCGCCGGCGTGGTCGCCGCCGAGGAGGGTCGAGTTGAAGGTGGTGTCCTCACCGGCGGTGAGGGTGAGCAGCGCCTCGTCGGTGCCCTCGAGCAGCTCGCCCGAGCCAACCTCGTGCGACAGGCCGGTGGCCTCGTCGACGATCTCGTCGTCGATCTTCGCGACGAGGTCGATGATGGCGAAGTCGCCGTTCTCGATCGGGCGGTCAACGGTCTTCAGGGTGCCGAATCGCTCGCGCAGAGTGGTGAGCTCTGCCTCGACGTCCTCGTCGGTAACCTCAGCGGCGTCGACCTCGATCTTGAGGCCCTTGTACTCGCCGAGCTCAACCTCGGGGCGCACGTCGACCTCAACGGTGACGATGAGGTCGCCCGAGAAGTCCTTGAGGTCGGGGGTCTCGGTGACGTCGGCCTCGGGGCGACCGAGCGGCAGCAGACCCGACTCGTTGAGCGCGCGCTGGTAGAAGGTGTCGAGACCATCGTTGATCGCCTGGTCGACGACGACCTCGCGTCCGACGCGCTGGTCGATGATCTGGTTCGGCACCTTGCCCTTGCGGAAGCCGGGAATCTGAACCTGGTTCGCGATGGCCCGGTATGCCCCGTCAAGGTAAGGCTTGAAGTCCTCCGGCGTCACGTTGATCGTGAGCTTGGCATGGGTCGGGTTGATCTTGTCGACCGTGGTCTTCACGTGCGAATTCTCCTGCGGATAGGTGGAGGCCGAACGAGCGGCCAGAGCATGGTGATGGCGCCGAACCCGAAGTCGAGTCACGTTGCGGCACACAAACAGCGTCTAATACTACGCGCCGCAGGTGAAACTGCCCGAATTTTCCTTTTCTGCCGGAAAAGGCGAATGCGGTGGCCGCGCTCGCGCGCAACCACCGCATCCGCCTGGTCGAGGTCAGGATTAGTCGGTCAAGCCGTCGACGTACTCCTGGTTCTCGCTGATCCACTCTTCGACGATCGGACCGTAGTCGTTGCCGTCGTACTCGTTAAACATCGCGTTCTCGAGCGAGTAGAGCGTCTCCGAGTCCATCTTGAAGTCGGTGATCCACTGCGTCACGTTCGGGTGGGTGTCCCCGAACTCCTGTGAGCTGAAGCTGTAGATCGACTCCGTCTCGCCGAGGGTGCCCTCCGGGTCCTCGAGATCCTTGATGTCGTACTCGTCGTAGGCCCAGTGCGGGCGCCACAGCGTGACGACGATGTTCTCGCCCGACGACATCGCCGAGTCGAGTTCGGCGAGCATCGCCGGCGTCGACGAGGTGATGTATTCCATGCCCTCGAGGCCGTAGGTCGGGATCACGTTGTCCTTCGTGGCTGCCGTGAGGCCCGCACCCGGCTCGATGCCGTAAATGGTGTTGCCGAACTCGTCAGCGTGGTCGGCGAGCTCGTCGATCGAATCGATCGGCGCATCCGCGTTCACCGCGAAGGTGAGCACGGCCTCGTCGTTCCACGCGCCGAGCTGCGTGATCTGGTCGCCGTATTCCTCGATGTACTGGGCGTGCGTGATCGGCAGCCAGGTGTCGAGCAGGAGGTCGTAGCGGCCCTGCGAGAGGCCGATGTACCCGGCGACGGCGTCGACGTACTCGAGGTTGACGGTGTAGCCCTTCTCCTCGAGGATCGCCTTCCACAGCTCGCTGACGGCCTCACCCTCGGGCCAACCGGTGAAGACACCAATGGTGACCTCGGCGTCGTCCCCGTTGTCGGGGCCGGAGCCCTCCGCGGGGCTCGGGATGAGGTTGGCGACGACCACCGCGACGATGACGGCGATGGCGACGANTCTTGCCCCACAGACCGCTGAAGCGCGACTTGCCGATCGAGCCGGTGATGCGGTCGAGGATCATCGCGAGGATCACGACCGACATGCCGGCCTCGAAGCCGAGCGCCACATCCGCAGTACCGAGCGACGAGGTGACCTGCTGACCGAGGCCACCCGCGCCGACCATACCGGCGATGACGACCATCGACAGCGAGAGCATGATGACCTGGTTCACACCGGCCATGATCGACGGCATGGCGAGGGGCAGCTGCACCTGGCGCAGGATGCGACCAGGCGTCGCGCCGAACGCGTAGCCAGCCTCAACCATTTCCTTGTCGACGCCGCGAATACCGAGCTCGGTCATGCGCACACCCGGTGCGACCGCGAACAGCACGGTCGCGAAAATGCCGGGAACCGGGCCAACGCCGAAGAGGATCAGCGCCGGGATCAGGTAGACCATGGCGGGCATGGTCTGGAGGAAGTCGAGCACCGGTCGGATGACCGAGGAGGCTCTCGCGGACTTCGCGGCCCAAATACCGACCGGGATCGCGATGATCAGCGCCAGCACACTCGCGACGAGCACGAGCGACAGCGTCGACATCGCGTTGCCCCACTGGTCGACAAAGTAGATGAAGAACAGGCCGATGATCGACCCGACCGCGAGTTTCCAACCCTTCATCATGAAGGCGAAGGCCGCGATGAGGATGATCATCACCCAGAACGGGGGCCAGTTAAAGAACGTGTTGAGTGCGTCGTAGAAGAACTCAAGTACGACTCGGACGACGTCGAAGAAGCCGCCGAAGACCTGGACAATCCAGTCAACTGCGATTTCGATCCACGTGCCGAATGGTGCGCGCCAGAACGGTTCGCTCATCGGGTGGCCTCCTCTCCGGGCTCGGTGGTCGATGCTTCGGTGGCAATCGCCTCCGCGGCGGTCTCAGCGGTTGCTCCGTCGGGCACGACCGGCAGCTGCGGGTCGGTGAGGGCCGCACTCTGCGGCAGGTCGAGCGTGCCGGTGTTCGTCGTCATCGAGCTCAGCAGCGCAACGCGCGGCACAATGCCGAGGATGCGCTCGCGCTCGTCGACGACGGGCAACGGCATCGAGGTGTCAACCGACGCCTCGAACAGGTCGCTCAGGATGTCGTCGGGCTTCACGCGCGGAATCTCGCGGTCGACGATGTCGGAGAGGTGCACATCCCCGCGGCGACGCGCGCGGCCGATCTGCGCCTCGGTGACGCCACCGACGAGCTTGTTGCGCTCGACGAGGAACACGCCCGACACCTGCATGTCGCGCATGACCTTCGCGACGCCGTTGACGCCGACGCTCAGCGGCACGACCGCGAGGGCCGGCTGCATCACCGCCGAGGCGGTGAGCACGCGCGAGCGGTCGACATCCTGCACGAACTGCTCGACGTAGTCGTTCGCCGGGCTTGTGAGGATCTCCTCGGGGGTACCTATCTGCACGATCTCACCCGCGCGCATCACGGCGATACGGTCGCCGAGGAACATGGCCTCGTTGAGGTCGTGGGTGATGAAGACGATGGTCTTGCCGAGCTGCTGCTGCAGGTCGACGAGCTCCTCCTGCATTTCGCGACGGATCAGCGGGTCGAGCGCGCTGAAGGCCTCGTCCATGAGCAGGATCTCGGTCTCTGCACACAGGGCGCGGGCGATGCCGACGCGCTGCTGCATACCGCCAGAGAGCTCGTTCGGGAACGAGTTAGCCCACTGGTCGAGGCCGACGGTCTCGAGCACCTTGCGGGCCTGTGCCTCGCGCTTGTCCTTCGGCACTTCCTGGACCTCGAGGCCGAAAGCGACGTTTTCGAGCACCGTGCGGTGCGGGAAGAGCGCGAAGTGCTGGAAGACCATCGAGATGTGCTCACGGCGGATCTTGCGGATCGTCGCCGGATTCGCCCCGACGATTTCCTGACCGCGCACCTTTACCGAGCCGGACGTCGTCGGATTGAGGCCGTTGAGCATCCGGATAAGCGTCGACTTTCCGGAACCCGACAGCCCCATGACGACGAAGATCTCGCCCGGTTTCACATCAAAACTCGCGTCGATCACGGCTGCCGTTGAGGCAGGCGCGAGATCATCGCGAGTGGCGCCCTGCTTTAGGCGCTCTACAGCCTCCTTAGGCTGCTTGCCGAACACCTTGTACAGGTGCTCAACCGAGATGGCTGTGTCTGGCACGAACGCTCCTTTTGGGTTAGTCGTCGCCGCGCACGCAAATCGCACACGAGGGATGCTCCGTGGCATCCACTTGAATCAGTGCGGTGACTCACATCGCCGAGCAATGACATCGGGTCTCAAACTCGGCGGGTTTCACCGCAAATGGCGCGGGAGCGCAGTGCTCACCGCGGCGCAATTTAGGCGGCGGGGCGCCCGAATTACGGCTCAATAGCAAAGCAATACTACCGACTTGGGTGTTTCCGACAGGCGCCGGGAAGCGCGGATCGGCCGGTTTCGCGGCGATGTCGGGCGCCTCGAGGGGCGTCGAATCCTTGCGCTTTCAAGCAAGTCGCGCGTGCGGGGCTATCGTTATGAAGACGTTAAGTCTCCGTGCTGCCTGCCACCGATTCCGCGGTGTTGTGCTGCCAGTACGGTGGTCGCGTCACTTTGCTCGCCTCGGTGCCGCTGCCGCTGGGCGCATCCCGAGGATGCGTGCCCGAGGCCGCCGATCGCACGAACCGAAGGGAGCCACGCAGATGACGTCACCGAACACCGGCCAGGATCCCGAGCGGAAGCCCGAGAGTGCGTGGGCCGAGGTGAACCCGTTTACTTCGGTGCTGCACATTGGCCCGGCGAATCGAGACCACGAGGTGGCGATTCGCTGCACGATTACCGTGATCGTGCCGCTGTTGGTGTTGCTGCTGACCGACCGGCTCGACCTCGTCGTGTTCGTGTCGTTCGCCGCGTTTCCCGGCATCTATGGGCGCAATCTTGAGCACGGGCCGCGGCTGCGCATGCAGTTGCGGGCCGGCGTGCTGATGTTCGCGACGCTGATCGCCGCGACGATCATGGCGCGGCTGCTCGACGGGGTGCCGGGCGAGGCCTGGATTGCGGTGTTGTGCACCTCGGTCATGGCCGCGCTGAGCGCGCTCGTGGCGCAGTACTGGCAGCTGCGGCCCGGCGGTGCGATCTTCAACGTGTTCGCATTTGGCGCGGTGGTTGCCGTGCCGCAGCAGCCGATGCTGTGGGAGGCCGCGCTCGCAACGCTGGTGGTGATCGTCTGGGCCGTGTTGATGGGGGTGTCGTCGCGGTTGCTCGGACGGCGCTTCCGCCAGCCGATCGTCTGGCCACGGGAGGCGACGTTCGTTGGTCGGCCGCATGGTACGTATTTCACGGATGCTGGGCTCAACTTCGTCGCCGCGGGCGCGGCCGGGTGCGTCTCGCTGTCGTTGAGCCAGCCGTGGAACATCGGCCACACCTACTGGGCGCAGTTGGCGGCGGTCGTGCCGCTCGCCGGCCACACGACCAAACATGCGGTGAATCGCGGTTTTCACCGCATTATTGGCACGTTTCTTGGCTTGTTTGGCACCGCGCTGATTCTCTGGCTGGCACTGCCGGTGTGGGCACTGATTCTCGTGATCGCGCTGCTGCAAGGGCTGACCGAGCTGTTCGTGTTGCGCTCATACGTGCTCGGGCAGGTGTTCGTCACTCCCCTGGCGCTCGTTTCGATCGCGCTGGCGACGGTTGGGAGCGGTGGGTCGGTGCACGCGACTGGGCTCGTGTACGACCGGTTCATTGAGACGGTGATTGGCTCGCTGATCGGCGTTGTTGTCGTGTTGGTTCCGTGGGTTGTGCGACGGCGGAGGCGGGGTTAGTCGGCTGGTTTCCGCGCATGTCGGAGGGTCGTGCGAGAGTGAAGTTGAGTTAGGGATGGCTCGCGGCTGGTCGAGACGTCGAACATCCGCGCCGACCGGATTAGAACATCTGTTCGCTTTCATTTCTGGGTGTATGCGTATATACTTGCGATAGCAGTTCCCCCATTGACGCACCTTNAGACGACACCCGCCGACGGCTCCTCCGAGCCGCCCCGCCGCGCGAAGCAACACCGACTCGACGGCACTACGCCCGAACCTGAGGCCGATGGCCTGAACGTTCTGTTCAGCGACATGACCGGCACGTTCGTTGGCGTGTTCAAGGCAGTGAAGGCCGGCGAGTTCGCGATGACCCTGATTCTTGCTCGGGCGTATGAGGGCGCGGAATTACGCACGAACTTGCAAACCGAAGAGCGCAGTTATGTCGCGAACTACGACGACCAACTGCGACTCAACCTTCGTTCCGTGCTCGCGAGCTTTGGTGTGCCAACGAACATGTCCGACATCGCACTCGTCAATCGTGCCTATGACGCGCACCGGTTGACGAGCGAGTTCGCCGATTGGTGCGAGCCCCTGCAGGCCGTCGACGTGACGATGCAACATGCCGGAGCGCTCCTGCGCCACGCAAACAAGGTCCCCGAAGACCGTCGCGCTGACTACTCGCAGCGCGTCCGCGAGTTCGCACGCACCGCCACGGTCGGACAAACCGACACGTTCGCGAAGAAGCTCGCCGCCGAACTCGGCGCGGCGGAGTTCGAGGAGACCTGCGAGCGTGAATACGCCGAACGCCGCGTGACAATCGAGGACCTCGACTTCGGCATGACGGTGCTCACCGCGACCGTCCGAACCGGTGAGGCGCACGCACTCTACGACCTACTCACGAAACAGGCGATCGTGCTGCGAGACGAGCACCGCGAGGATGCGCAGGCGTACCGCCAGCGCATGCGCGAGGCTGCAAAGGCTGGCACCGCCCTGTCGCCGACCGACGCCGAGTTCGTCGAGGATCCCCGGACGCTCGACCAGATACGGGCCGACCTGTTCATCGAGACGATCCTCACTGCGACGCCGCAGAGCATCCTCGAGTCCCACACCGAGGGCGCGGCCCGCATTACCGCCAACGTGAGCATCCTCATCCCGGTCATGTCGCTGCGCAACCCCGACGCACCGCGCGATGTCGCCACCATCAACGGCATGAACCCGATGAGCATGGCGGAGGCCCGCGAATTCGCGGGCACGGCATCCTGCTTCCATCGGCTCCTCACCGACCCGATCACCGNCACTCACCGTCGACACACGAAAACCGACCGCCGAGATGCGAAGGTTCCTGCAAGCTCGCGACCAAACGTGCATCTTCCCGGGCTGCCGCAGATCAGCGACTCAAAGCGAACTAGATCACACGCACCCATGGGCCGCCGGAGGAAATACCAGCGTCGGCAACATGGCACACCTCTGCGTGCGCCACCACACGCTGAAACATCAGAAGCCGTGGAGATGCCGGCACAAGGGCAATGGCGACATGGAATGGATCCCGCCGTTCGGCGACCCCATTACCGTCCAACCGGCGCGCGTCGGCCCGGTCTTCGAGCCGGTCGAAGACCCGGCGCCCTTCTGACGGAGAAGGACTCTGCCCGAATGACGGCTCCAGCGAAAATGGTCGGGATGACAGGATTTGAA
>NZ_JACXJG010000006.1:70157-118882 GCF_014904065.1 Gulosibacter sediminis
TTTCCACACGTGTGATCCCCGAAGAGATCAGCCTCACGAAGTTACCACGCCCCAAGAGTGTTCACCAATGCGCTCGGTAGCCTGAAGTGGTGAGTAACGACGGCACCTGGGACTGGCTTCGCGCGCCCGTTGAGGTCGCTGCGCCCCGATTGCTCGGCTGCAACGTCGTCCGCGAACTCGACGGGAGCATCCTTCGAGCGCGCATCGTCGAGGTGGAGGCCTACGACGAGGAAGATCCCGCCAGCCACACTCACCGCGGCCCCACCGCTCGCAACGCCGCGATGTTCCTCGCGGCCGGCCACGCGTACGTTTACCTCAGCTACGGCATCCACCACTGCCTCAACGTCGTCGCAGGCGAGGCCGGGCACGGCGCCGGCCTCCTCATCCGCGCCGTCGAACCGCTCGAGGGCGAAGACGTGATGCTCGCGCGCCGAGGCACGCCGCGCCGCCAACTCACGAACGGACCCGGCAAGGTCTGCGCCGCCCTCGGCATCGACCTCTCGCTGACGGGCCACGACCTCGCCTTGCCGCCGCTGCAGCTTGAGCGCGAGCCCGAGCGCCCAGCCAGCGACATCGTCGTCACCACGCGCATCGGCATCAGCAAGGCGTCGGAGACGCCCCGTCGCTTCTATCTCGCCGGATATCCGGATGTTTCGCGCAAATGACACATTCGTGAGCATCGCTGCGCCCCTTGGTTACGATCGACGCACGCCTATCAGGAGCACGCATGACCACTGCGAACACCACCCGCACTACCGAACAGCTCGTCAGTGAGCGCTACCGCGCCGACCTCGATTCGCCCGTCGCCGACGGTACTGAGACGATCGATCTGCAGCTCGCCCACCGGTCGGTGCGCGAGTTCCTCCCCGGCGAGATCTCGGATGCGCAGCTGCGTCTCATCGTCGCCGCGGCACAGTCGGGCTCGGTGTCGTCGAACCTGCAGACGTGGAGCATCATCGCGATCCGCGACGAGGCCCGCAAACGTCGGGTGTCTGAGGCCATCGGAGGGCGCTCGTACGTCGAGCACGCCGCCGTGTTCCTCGTCTGGGTCGCGGACTACCACCGCGCAGTGCAGATCGCGCAGCAGCGTGGCTCCGAGGTCGAGACCGTGAAGTACCTCGAGAACACGCTCGTCTCGTTCGTCGACGCCGGCATCAGCGGGCAGAACGCGTTACTCGCCGCCGAGTCGCTCGGCCTCGGCGGGGTGTTCGTCGGCTCGATCCGTAACAACCCGCCCGGCGTGGTCGAGGAGCTCGGGCTGCCCGAGCACGTGTTCCCGATTGTCGGACTCGCGATCGGCGTGCCCGACCCCGACGAGGCGGCAAGCACGAAGCCCCGCCTCCCCCAGTCGGCCGTGCTGCACGAAGAGACGTATGACGCGGATGCCTGGTCGGATGCGTCGGCCGAGTACGAGACGCGTCTCGCTGACTACTACGCGAACTACGACAAGCCCGACTACAGCTGGGCCCGCACGCTCGAGCGCCGCATCGGTAACGTGAAGGGCCTCTACGGCCGCGAGCGGATGCGCGACTGGCTCGGCGAGCAGGGCCTCACGTCGCAGTAGCGGCGACGCCATTAGTGAGGGGATGACGGGAATCGAACCCGCGTGACCAGTTTGGAAGACTGGGGCTCTACCATTGAGCTACATCCCCGCGTCGTGCAATACGACTTAGCAAGTCTAGCGGAAAACTGCTGAATCCCGCGCGCCGCATACCTTGCGTCAGCTTTCGGCTACTCGTTGTCGTCCTGAAGGTGTCCTTTGTGGATAAACCGGCGACCCGTGATCCACGTTCGCCTAATCTGCGAAGAGGACGGGACTTCAAGGAGCGGCTATGGACTCGGGCAATGGCACCCACGCACCGCGGTTTCCGGAAAGCCCGCAGGATCTTCGGTCGACGACGACGTGCCCCTATTGCTTCACGCCGACGCACGGCGCCCCGCAGTGCGTGAGCTGCGGCATCGACCTCACGAACCCGCGGCTCGCCGAGGTGTTCAAGCTCTCGACGCAGAGTGCCGAGCTGATAACGCGGCGGGGGCGCCTGCTCGCCGAGATTCGGGCGGAGCAGGACGCGCAGTTCGTGGCGGCAGCGCCCGTCGAGGAACCTGTCGAAGCACCTGCCTCGGCCCCAGTGAACGAGATGCCGCCTCTGCCCGCGCTGCCCCAGCAGGCGCAGGAGCAGCACCCACACGGCTCCATCGCCGGCGCCTGGCTCAACCAACCGGCACCGCCGCTGCCGGAACAGCCTCAAGCAGCGCCTTCTGCGCCAAAGCGCTCCGGCGTGCAGCTCGCCATGCTCATCACGGGCATCGGGTTCCTCGCCGTCGCCGCGCTCGTCTTCGTGACGGTGGCGTTCGTGCTGTTCGACCTCGTGGTGCGCGCGGCGATCACGGTCGCGATCACGGCGGGCGTCATCGGCCTCGCCAGTTGGCTGCGGCGCCGCAAGCTCGGCGCGACGGCGGAGGGCGTCGCGGTGCTCGGCGCCGTGCTGCTCGCGCTCGACGCGTGGGCGATACCGGCGCTGAAACTCTTCGGGCTCGACCAAGCCGACCCGGCCCTCTACTGGGGCGTGGCGCTGCTCGTACTCACAGCTATCTTCGGCGCCTGGTGGCGCTGGTCGAAGCTCGCGACGCCCAAGCTACTCGCCTCGATCTCGCTGCTTCCGGCCATCACGCTGCTCATGGCTTGGCTCGCGCAGTTCCCGCTCGCCGACCACCTCGGCTGGGCCCTCGGCCTGGCCACGGCAAGCGTCGCGAGCGTGGGCGCGGCCCGCGCGTGGCAGCGCACGGCAGAATCGGGCAACGACACCGACCTGCTCCCAGTGGGCATCTCGCTCACGTTCGGCGTCGCCTCCCAGCTCACGGTGCCGACGGTGCTCGGCGTCGCGCCCGAGCCAGATGCGGGCATCCTCGTCGCGATCCTCGCGCTCGCGATCGCTGCGGTCGCGGCCGTGCTCATGGTGCTCTGGGCGACCCGCGAGCCGCAGGCGCGCAAGTTCGCCTCCTTCGCCGACCTCGCGGCAGCCTTCGCCGCGGTGCTGCTGCTCGGCATCGGCATTCGCACCGGGGCCGCGATCGTGCGTGCCCTGCCCGAGTATCCGAGCGGCATCGGCGACGGCCCGGTCGTCGTGGGCTTCGGCTTCGCGCTCCCCTTCCTGTTCGCGGGCGTGCTCGCGTGGCGCGTGATCGCGAGCAAGCAGCCCGCGCTGCGTCGCAGCGCCGCGTTCGGCTCATACAGCGCGGCCGCCCTCGCCGTCATTCCCCTCCTCGTCATCCTCCTCCAGCTCGCGCACGCCGGCATCGTCTTCACCGACCGGGGTGCGGATGCGCCGGCCCACCTCGCACTCCTGCTCGCGAGCCTCCTCGGCCTGATCGTGAGCGCCGTGCCGCTGTTCGGGCGCGGCGACGCGCACCTCGGCAAGGGCTTCCCGAATCTCCTGCCGATAGCCGCCCCTGTTGCCGGCACCCTCGCTACGGTGACCGCCGCGGCGCTCCCCGGCGCAGCTCTCGGCGCCGGCCTCAGCGTCATCACCACGGCGGCCTGCGCCGGACTCGTCGCGACCCGCTTTATGTCGCCCGAGCGCACCGTCACGCTGCGGTTCGCCTCAATCGCCGCGCTCGCCTCGTCGCTCGTGCTCATCACGCTGTTCATCGGCGTCGGAGAGTTGCTGCCGACGGTGCTGCTCGCGAGCGTCGCGGGCATCCTGCTCGTCGCGCGCACGCTACGCCCCGCAACCCCGGGCCTCGCGCTCACCATCTTCGCGATCATCCTGGCCGGGATCTCCTGGTGCAGCGTCATCGCGGGGATCGCGCTCGAGCTCGAAGTCGTGGCGAGCGCTGGGTTCATGGTGCGCATGGTCACGGGTGTGGTGATCATCGCGATGCTGCTCGTGGTCGGCGCCGCAGGGGCTCGACTTGAGCTGCCCCGGGGTGAATCGCACTTGGTCGCCATCGTCGGCTTCGTGATCGCGTACACCAGCATGCTGCTGTTCACCTTCGACACCAGCGACATCACCAGCGACAGCGACTGGATGTTCTGGTGCCTGGGTGCGCTATTCCTGCTCGTCGTGGCGAGCCTCGTCGTGGCAATCCTCTGGGATGCCCGA
The DNA here is from genome assembly GCF_014904065.1 of Gulosibacter sediminis. GTDB lineage: Bacteria > Actinomycetota > Actinomycetes > Actinomycetales > Microbacteriaceae > Gulosibacter > Gulosibacter sediminis. Next base: position 74,261 of record NZ_JACXJG010000006.1, read on the forward strand.
GGCAGTTCTCCGCAGCCGACGCCGCGCTTCCAGGGCACGATCGCACTCACCTCGCTGTGGATGCTCGTCGGCACCGCCATGTTCGCGTTCGGTCGGCCGCTCACCGACGAGTTCCGCTTCGGCTGGGGCTACGCGCTGATAGGCGTCATCGTCTTCGGTCTCACCCTGCTCATCCGGCGGGCTAACAACGGTCATGTCAACACTGTGCCGGCCGAGGCCTTTGGGCTCGTTGGCGTTCTCGGCGCGTTCGGCGCAGCCTTCATTCGTGCCGACCCGGACCGGCTCTGGCCCTGGTTCGTGTTCGCGATCGCCTGCGCGACGCCGCTGCTCGCCCGAGTTCGCCCCGACGCGGTTCACCCCGGATGGTCGCGCGCTGCGACCTGGATCAGCGCGAGCAGCCTCGCCGTGATTGGCCCGATCTTCGTAGCTAGGGCGGTGCCGGATGCGCTGGCCGTCGTGATTGCCGCGCCGACCCTGCTCGCGCTCGCGATCGTCGCCACCGTCGCCGTGGTGCGCGCGTCGCGCTACTCGGCCGCTCCCGCGCAGGCGACGATTGCGCTGTCGCTCGGGCTCTCGCTCGCGACCGCCACCCTGCTCGCCGACTGGCAGACCTCGCCCACGGCCTGGTTCGCGTTCGCGCTCGGTGCCGCCGCCATCGTTGCGGCCATCCAGCTGCCCGCCCGCGGCGTGTGGGAGTGGGCCCGGCTCGGGCTCGCGGCGCCCGGCGGACTCGGTGCCGCCCTCGGGATGGCCGCGCTCGGCTTCCAACCGCTCGACGCCATCGAGCGCACCGGCAGCATTCCGGGCGTGCTCGCCTCGACCCTCTTTGTCGCCCTCGGGCTGCTCGTGCCGCTCGTCTCGCTCGCGCCCATCAGCCGCGTGCTCGGCAGCTCCCCCGGCATCGACCCCGAGCTTCGCCGCAATCTGCTGCTTGGCGTTTGGGCCGCGGTGCTGCTCACGACGACGATCGCGCCCATCGGCATCGCGGCCGCGAACGCGCGCTGGGTCGACCTCGTCGGCACGCTCGTCGGTGTGGCCGCGGCAGTCGCCGTGCTCACCGCGATGTTCCGGCGCACCAACCTGCTCGTCTGGGTCGTTGTCGCGCTCATCGCGGGCGGCGCGCACGCGTTCTTCATCGCCACCGAACCCGTCGGCGTCTCGAGCGAGCTGCCGCTCGTCGTCGCCTCGCTCATCGGCCTCGGCGCGCTCGCGACTCTGAAGAGCGCCAGGCCGCTGCTGCCACTCGCCGCCTGGCTCGTGCTCACGACGCTGCCGCTCGCCGGCACCGGGCTCGGCCTGTGGTGGACCGTGATCGCCGCGGGCGTGCCCGCAGTCGCCGTCGCGATCCTCGCCGTGGTGCGGTGCCGCCGCGACCGCGACGCGACGCCGACGCTCGACCTGCTCACCCTGCTGCTGCCGCTGTTCGCGACCGGCCTCACGCTCGACACCGACGTCATCAAGCTCGGCCTGCTGCTCAGCGCGGTCTCGGGCCTGGTGGCGGCATTCGGCATCACGCTGCCCCGGCCCCGCACGAGCTGGGGTCCGGTCGCCCGGGCGGGCACGGCCGTCGCGACCATCGCGGCGGTGCTCTGGCTCTGGGAGGGCAGCGACGAACTCGCGATCGGCGTGCCGGTCGGCGTCATCCTCGCCGCCTTCGTCGCTGGGCTCTGGCTGCTGCTACGCCTCGCCGAGCGTGCGAGCAGCGATGCGGAACGGGCCGGCTACGCCGTGGCGGTGCCCGTGGCCTTCACGATCGCCGCGGTGCCGGCGCTGCTCGAGCATCCGGTCGCAGCCGGCGTCGCGGCCGTAGTCGGCGCGGCTGTCGCAGCCACGCTCGCCAGCGTCTCGTTCTTCGCCCGCCGCCTCGACCTCCGGCTCGGCGGCGTCGGCTTCGGCGTGGTGAGCGTCTGGTTCGCGGCGATCACGGTCACTCAGGGCGTCACGGCGAGCGACGCCTGGGTGCTGCAGCCACTCTGCCTCGCCGCCGCCACCGTCGGCGCCGTCGCCCTGCGCGCGTTCCCGAAGCTGCGCAGCTGGGCGGCGCTCGGTGCGCCGATCATCGCGTCGCTCGCCATCGCGCTCGCGGCCGAGCTGCAGCAGCCGACCTGGTGGCGCATCGGGCTCGCGACGGTGCTCATCGTCGCTGCGATCCTCATCGGCGCCCTGCTGCGCCTCCAGGCGCCGCTGCTGCTCGGCATCGTCGCGGCGGTGCTCCACATCGTCGTGATGTGGCAGGTGTTCCTGCCGCCGATCGCGGTGCCATGGTGGGCGTGGCTCGCGGCCGCGGGCGTCGTACTCGTGTTCGTCGCGGCGACCTACGAAAAGCGGATGCGCGACGCCCGCAAGCTCGCGGCGAGCATCGGCAGCCTGCGCTAACTCAGGCCTGGCAGCTCGGGCACCAGTAGAGCTTGCGGTTCTGCATCTCGGCGAGCGAGATCGGGGTGCCGCAGCGACGGCAGGGCTCGCCCGCGCGACCGTAGACCCAGTGGCGATGCCGAACATCCTGCAGCGCCGCCTGATATTCGTCGCCGGTGAGCCCGTCGATCGTCATCATGCGGCCAACCTCGACACCTACGTTGAGCAGCTTGACCCAGTCAGCCCAAATGTCGTGCAGGACGTCGAGCGGCACCTCATTGCCCGGCGTGTAGGGGTTGAGCCGGGCGCGGAACAGGATCTCGGCGCGATAGATATTGCCGATGCCCGCGACGACCGACTGGTCCATAAGCAGCTGCCCGATAGGCACGCGCCGCTTGCTCGCACGTTCGATAAAGCGGCGCTCCCCCACCTCGAGCTCGTCGACGAGCGNTCGGGGCCGAGTCGGTCGAGCACGGTGTTCACGCCGACGGCGTCGAGCACCTCGCATGCGGTCGGACCGCGCAGGTCGGCCACGACATCCTCGGTGAGCAGGCGCAGCCGCACAGCACCGACCGGCGCGGGCGGCCAGCCCTGGTCGAGCTCGGTTTCCTTCTCCTGCTCGGCCATACGCAGGCGGGCGCGACGCGGCGCACCGATCGACGACAGCGAGTCCTCGGCATCCGCATCCTCGATGCGCGTGCCGCGACCGTACTCGCCAGTCTGGCCGAGCTTCGTCGAGAAGTCGCCCGCGAAGTCCCAGGCACCGTAGATGCCGAGGTGCACGCGCAGCCAGACAGACGCATCCGCGTCGGGCGCCGCCGGGTCATCGCCGAACTCGGCGAACATCTGCTTACCGACGGCGAAGCAGCGCAACATCTCGCGCCCCGACAGCACCGACGCGCCCTCGGCGAAGCGCCCCTGCGGGCTCGAGGCCTCGCAGATGCGCCCGACGAAGTGCTTCGTGAACTGGCGCGCGATGCGATGAACGGAATGCCCCTCGGGCACCCCTATGCCTCCGCCATGGGAAGAACTGCCGGCACGTCGGGGTTCGTCGGCGCCAGCACCTCCTTGCCCGCGATCGCGCCGGTCTGCTCGTACTCGCGCAGCTGCGAGATGCGACGTACGTGGCGCTCTTCGCCGGGGAATGGCTCGGCGAGGAACGTGTCGACGAGCGTCACGGCCTCCTCGAGCGAGTGCTGGCGGGCGCCGATCGAGATAACGTTCGCGTTGTTGTGCTCGCGCGCAAGCTTTGCGGTCGCTTCGCTCCACACGAGCGCTGCGCGCACGCCAGCGACCTTGTTCGCCGCAATCTGCTCGCCGTTGCCGGAGCCGCCGAACACGACGCCGAGCGAGAACTCGCCCGCCGCCCAGTCGTTCGCGACCGCCTGGGCGGCGTTGATGCAGAACGACGGGTAGTCGTCGACCGCGTCGTACTCGTCGGGACCGTGATCGACGACCTCATGCCCTGCATCGCGCAGGTGCTCCTGCAACTGCTGCGAGAACTCGAGGCCGGCGTGGTCGGTCGCTAGGTGGACCCGCATTAGTCGAACTGCGGGCCGCGCGTGCGCGAGCGCTTGATCTCGAAGAACCCCTCGTAGCCGGCCGCGGCGACAACGCCGTCGAACAGCTGCAGCGCCATGTCACCCTTCGGGGCCGGCGAAATCACGGGGCCGAAGAACGCGACGCCGTTGACGGCGATGACGGGCGTGCCGACCTCGTCGCCGACGCGGTCAATCGCGCCGTTGTGCGAGGCGAGCAGCACCTCGTCGAACTCGCCGGCGTCGGCGCGGGTGAGGATCTCGGCCGGGATGCCGGCCTTCTCAGCCGCCTCCTCGAGCGTGCCCGCCTCGCCCGAGCGACCCTCGGGGTGGTTGATGGTGCCGATGGCGTCATAGAACTTCACCATCGCCTCGTTGCCGAGCTCGGCCTTGACTCCGGCGGCGACGAGGCAGGAGCGCTTCGAGAACGCGTGCGCCTTGCGGTGCTCGTCAGACATGTCGCGGCCCTCGTTGAGGATCGCGAGCGACATGACGTTCCAGTCGATCTCGACGTCGTCGCGCAGCCGCTCGACCTCCTGAATCCAACGGGACGTCATCCATGCCCACGGGCAAATCGGATCAAACCAAAACTCAACCTTGGTGCTTTCAGCCATGCCCCAAGACTACTGGGTGCTACAGCGACTCTTGCCAGGCCCGGTACAGCTGCGCGAAGCGCCCGCCGGCCGCGATGAGCTCGCGCGGCGAACCGTCCTCGGCGATGCGGCCGTCGTGCACGACGAGCACACGATCGGCGATCATCACGGTCGCGAGCCGGTGCGCGATCATGATCGCGGTGCGGTCGCCGAGCAGCTGCTCGAGGCCGTTCTGCACGGCCCGCTCGCTCGGGATATCAAGCGAGCTCGTCGCCTCATCGAGGATGAGCACGCGCGGGTCGGCGAGGAACGCACGGGCAAACGAGACGAGCTGTCGCTGCCCTGCCGAGAGACGGCCGCCGCGCGTGTGCACGTCGGTGTCGTAGCCGTCCGGCATGCGCTCAATGAACGCGTGCGCGCCGATCGCCTTCGCCGCGGCCTCGATCTCGTCGCGGGTCGCGCCGGGCTTGCCGATCGCGATGTTGTCGGCGATCGAGCCGCCGAACAGGTACGACTCCTGCGTCACCATGACCATCGCTCGACGCAGGTCTTCGTCGCGAAGATCGCGCAGGTCGACGCCGTCGAGCGTCACCCGGCCCTCGCTCGCGTCGTAGAACCTCGAGATGAGTTTCGCCACGGTCGACTTGCCCGCGCCGGTCTGCCCAACGAGCGCGATGGTCTGCCCGGCAGGGATGGTGAGGTCGAGCGGATGCAGTACCGTCGGCCCATCCTCGGTGTAGCGGAACGACGTGCCCTCGAAGCGGATCGCGCCGCCGCCCGACGCGGGCAGCTGCTTTGGCTCGGCGGGCTCGGGGATGTCGGGGTCTTCGGCGAGCAGCGCCGAGATCTTTTCGAGCGCCGACACCGCCGACTGCAGCACGTTGTAGAAGTTCGCGATCATATCGATCGGTTGGAAGAAGCGGCGCGAGTACAGCACGAGCGCGAGCAGCATGCCGACGTCGAGGTTGCCGCTGAGCACGCGCAGGCCGCCCACGACGAGCACGATGACGACGATCACGTTGCCGAGCAGGCGCAGGCTCGGCTGGTAGATGCCCCAGATCCTGATGGCGGCGAGCGACGAGCGGCGGTAATCGTTCGCGATCTCGCCATAGCGGCGGTCGTTCGCGGCCTCGCGGCGGAACGCCTGCACCGCGCGCATCCCGCCCATCGTCTCGACGAACTCGACCGTGAGCCGCGCCGAGTGCGTGCGCTGCTCGCGGTAGGTGCGGCTCGAGGCCTTCTGAAACCAGCGGCTCATGAACACCGCCGGGATGAGCATGAGCAGCATGATGAGGCCGGTGACCCAGTCCATCCAGAGGATCGTGATGACCGTGAGCACCATGAGCACGGGCGCGCCGACAATCGTTTCGACGCCGAACTCGAGCAGCTCGCGCAGCGACTCCGTGTCGTTCGTCTGGCGCGAAATGACGCGGCCCGAGGTGTAGCGCTCGTGGAAGCCGAGGCTGAGGCGCTGCGTGTGGCGGAATATGCGGCGGCGCAGGTTGTAGAGGATGTTCTGGCCGACCCAGGTGGAGATGCGCAGGTACCAGTAGGTGGCGAGCGCCCGCGCGATCGCGATGAGGATGTAGGCGACGCCGACGCCCACTGCGAGGGCCGCATCGCCCGCGATGAGACGCGGCAGAGCGGTGTCGACGCCGTACGCGATGAGCGCGGGACCGATGACGGTGCCGAGCTGCACGAGCAGCGTGAGCACCGCGACCCAGGCGACTTGCCAGCGGTACGGCTTGATGAGCCCGCGGAGGAGCCCAAGCGAGCGACGGCGCTTGTCCTTATCGCTCAGCGCGTCGGCGGCGAGGCCGCCATCGAGGTCTTCTTGCGTGGTGTCGCTGCTCATCGTTCCTCCTCCCTGAGCTGTTCGAGGTCGAGCGCGCCCGTGAGGTTGAAGCTCGAGCTCGAGAGATCGGCCATGACGAAGCCATAGCGCGGGTCGTTGAGCAGCAGCTCGGTGTGCGTGCCGACGGCGACGACGCGGCCGCCGTCAAGCAGCGCGACCCGGTCGGCGAGCGCGACCGTCGAGGTGCGGTGGGCGACGACGATCGTGGTCGTGCCGGCGAGCACCTCGCGCAGGCGTGCCGTGACGCGTTCCTCGGTGCTCGTGTCGAGCGCCGAGAGCGGGTCGTCAAGCAGCAGCACCTTTGGCTTCGCGGCGATCGCGCGGGCGAGAGCAACGCGCTGGCGCTGCCCACCCGAAAGTGACATGCCCTGCTCGCCGATGCGGGTCTCGATGCCGTCCGGCAGCTCGTAGGCAAACAGTGCGTCGGCGGTCTCGAGGGCGAGGCGCGCGAGCTCGTCGAGCTCCTCCTCGCTCATGCCGGCCGCCGCACCGAGCAGCACGTTCTCGCGCACGCTGCCCGAGAACAGCGTCGCGTCCTCGAACGCGACCGAGGTGAGCTGGCGCAGACGGTCGAGTGCGTAGTCACGCACGTCGACACCGTCGATACGGATGCTGCCCTCGGTGACGTCGTAGAGGCGCGGCACGAGCTGCAGCAGCGTCGACTTACCCGAGCCCGTGATGCCGACGAGCGCGAGCGTCTCGCCCNGGGCGCACCCGCAGGTTTGCGTCCTGCAGCAGCAGGTCTTCCTCGGCCGCATCCGGGTAGCGGAAGGTGACGTCGTCGAACACGACCTCGCCGCGCACGAGCTCGGGCTCGGTCGCGTGTGCCGGCGTCGTGATGGTCGCCGGCTCGTCGTGCACCTCATTGATGCGCTGCAGCGAGGTGATGGTCGAGATGAGGTCGCTGATCTGCATGCCGAGCATCGCAACCGGCATCGTGATGAGCATCGCGGTGGCGAAGAACGCGCTCAGTGCGGCCACGGTCGTTGTGCCGTCGGCCACCTGGAACAGGCCGACGAGCAGAGCGACGCCGAGCGCGATCTCAGGCAAGAGCGCGATGACCGAGTCGAAGCTCGCGACGAGGCGGCCGCGGCGAATCTCGGTAGCGCGCACCCGGCCGGCGTACCCGGAGTAATCGTCGAGCGCATCCTCGGCCCGGCCGAAGGCCTTGAGCACGCGGATGCCGTGCACCGACTGCTCGACGTTGGTCGCGAGGTCGCCCGCCTGGTCTTGGCTGAGGCGCGAGATCTTCTGGAACCGGGTGCCGAAGTTCGCGAGGATGATGACGAGCGGCAGGGCCCCGGCGAGATAGATGAGTGCGAGCCAGCCGCTCGCAAACGACATGAGCACGATGCCGACCACGAGCATAAACACATCGTTGACGAGCATGATCGAGCCGAACGCGAGCCAGCGGCGGATGCTCGTGTGGTCGCTCATCGAGCGCGACAGCAGCTGCCCCGACTCCCACGCGTCATGGAAGCTCATCTGCAGCCGCTGCACTTTGGAGAAGAAGCCGCGACGCATCTGGTACTCGACGCCCATCGCCGGGTCGACCGTGAAGACGCGGCGGAGCCAGATGAACACGGCGTCGAGGATGCCGATGCCGAGTAGCGCCGAGCCGGCCACGAGCACGGTCGTGACCGACGCATCCTCGCCAAGCACGTTGCTCACGAACGCCGCGAGAATCTGCGGCATGGCGAGGGTGGTCACGGCTGCGAGCAACGCCACCACGAGGCCGAGCAGCATTCGGCCGCGAATTGGTTTGGTGACTGCCCACAAACGCCGCATTCAGCCCATTATGCCCCGTCGGCCGCCGTGACCGACATCCGTCGAGCGGCGGACAGTCGCCCGTCGTGCATCTCGTACTGGGCGTCGAAGCGCGGCAGCTGCCCGAGGTCGTGCGTCACGACGACCGTGGCAAGTTTGCGCTCGTGCGTGAGGTCGCGCAGCAGGCACATGATCTCGTCGGAGCGGGCCTCGTCGAGGGCGCTCGTGGGCTCGTCGACGAGCATGACCCGGGGGTCGTTGACGATGGCGCGGGCGATATTGACGCGCTGACGCTGACCACCCGAGAGCTGTGAGGGCATGAAGTGGGCGCGGTCGAGCATGCCGACTTCGTCGAGCGCGTGTTCAATGCGCTCGCGCAACTCGCCCTTCGAAAGGCTAGCGAGCGGCTTCGCACCCATGCGGGCCACGATCTCAAGCTGCTCGCGCACCTTGAGCGAGCCGATGAGGTTCGGGGCCTGGAACACGATGCCGAGCTTGTCGCGGCGCAGCTGGGCGGCCTGCGCGGCCGAGAGGCTGGATGCGGTGACCCCGTCGATCGTGACGGTGCCGCGGTCGGCGCTCACGAGCGTCGAGGCGAGCGCGAGCAGGCTCGACTTGCCCGAGCCCGACGGACCGGTGACGGCGACGAACTCGCCGGGCGCGACCGTGAGGTTCGCGTCGTCGACGGCGGTGAGGCGGCGGTCGCCGTCCTGGTAGGTGAGGGTGAGGTGATCGAGCTTGAGCATGACGATTCTCCTTACGTGAGTTAGGCGGCGGTGGCGTTGAGAGCGACGAGGGGGTCGACGCGGTTGATCTGGCGCAGCGACACGAGGGCGCCGATGAGGCCGGCGACGAGCATCGCGAGGGCGGGCGGCAGGATCGTCCACCACGCGACGATGAAGGGAGCGACGGGGGCGATGAGCGCGCCGAGGCCGAGCGCGAGGGCCGAGCCGACGGCGATGGCGACGATGAGCAGGAACGCGGCCTGGCCGAGGGCGTCACGGCGAAGCCAGCCCATCGGCGCGCCGAGGGCCTTGAGCACCGAGATGTCGCGCTGGCGCTGCATCGACCAGACGAGGAAGAAGACGCCGACGATGAGCGCCGAGATGCCGAACAGCATGCCGATCATCATGCCGAGCGTGCCGATCTCGCTCTTGAACGCTTCGAGTCCGAGGAGCGAGGGCAGCAGGCCCTGCGCTTGGGTGTCACTGTCAGCGGCGACGGTGTCAGCGTGGTCGATTGTGCCGTTGACCAGCAGCACGCTCGCGGTGCGCTCGGGCTGCATGGTGTCACGGAGGTAGCCGCGCCAGTCGTCGAGGGTGACACGGGCGATGTCGGTGTGCGAGAACTGGCCCGTGTCGGCGACGGCCGCGACGGTNAGCTGCTTCCCCGCGAGCTCGATGGTGTCGCCGGTGCCGACGCCGAGGCTCGTCGCCGCGTCCTCGGGCAGCACGATCTGCCCGGTTTCGAGCGGCGCGAGATCGGTGCCGAGCGGGGTCGCGTCGGCGGGCTCAGCCCAGAGCGTGACGGCAGCGCTCGCGTCGCCGTCCTCGAGACGGGTGGTCGAGACGCCGACAGGCGTGACGGTCGCGTCGGTGCCGGCGGCCGCATCCTGCCAGGCGGCGAGCTGGGCCTTGTCGACCTGCGCGGTCGACCAACTGAAGTCGTCGTCAGAGTTGGCGCCGACGACCGACGAGGCACCGGTGCCGAGGATGCCTGAAATGTTCTGCCCCGCGAGGCCACCGGTGAGGCCGGTGAGGAAGCCGACGAGCAGCATCATGAGGGCGATGACGGCGCCGATNGGCGAAGCGTCCGGGTGCGTGCCGCAGGTCACGAAGTGCGAGGTACATGCGAAGTCCTTTCTGGGATCTCTGATCCGATACCTCCACATTCCTCGCGCCCGGGCCCGCGCACAGCGGCAGAACGGTCGGATTCGATCCCCTCCGTTTGGAGGAGGCGCTCGGCCGCAGGACGCCTAGCATCGAGGTATGGCTGACCCGACAGCGCCCAGCGCGACCCGCCGCATACAGCTGGCCACGCTCGCCGCGCTCTCGCTGCTGCTCGCGGTGCTGCTCTGGGTGCCCATCGCGGTCGCGGTGGCCGACCCGGTCACCGCGATCAGCGGCCGGCTCGGCTGGATGCTGTTCTCGGCGATCGCGGGCACGGGCATCGCCGCCGGTGTCGCGGTCATCGCCTGGCGTCGCCCCGACGCGTTCGGCGCACCCGCGCGACAGCTCAACCCGCTCGGCATCGTCTGCGCGGCGCTGCTCGCGCTGCCGGTCGCCGCAATGACCGCGTTCTCGGTCGAGGGCGCCTACTCGGCGCTCGCCCTCTTCTTTATCGTGCTCTGGCTGCTGCCCGAGGGCCTCGGCGTGGTCACGGTGCTGGCGCTCATGCTTGGTGTCGTCGCGGGTGAGGCAGTGCACCACGGCCTCGGCTTCGGCGGCGTCGCGGGCCCCGTGATCAGCGCGATCGCCGCGATCGCGGTGATGTGGGGCTACCGCATGCTCGTGCGCTCTGCCGACGAGAACGCGAGCCTCGTCACTGAGCTGCGCGAGACGCAGGCGGCCCTCGCCGCGACCGAGCGTGAGGCGGGCCGAGGCGCCGAACGCGCCCGGCTCGCCCGAGACCTCCATGACACCACCGCCCAGCACCTGTCGAGCATCCGGCTGCTCGCCTCGAGCGGCGCCAGCCTCACCGACATCGAGCGCACCTCGGGCGAGGCCCTGCGCGAGGTGCGCGGCNATCATCGCCGACCTCACCCCGCCCGAACTGCGCGACGTTGACCTCGCGGCGGCGCTCGACCGCCTCGCCGCGGCGCGCCCGGGTGTCAGCTTCCGTGCCTCCGGTGACGCGTGGCCGCTCAGCGTCGGCGCGAGCACCGCCCTGCTGCGGGTCACGCAGGAGGCGCTGAACAACGCCGAGACCCACGGCCAGGCCGCGCACATCGCGGTGCGTCTGCAGTTTGCCGACGACGCCGTCAGCGTCGAGGTCGATGACGACGGTGTCGGCTTCGATGCCGAGCGCTGGTTCGAGCAGCCCGAGCTCGCCGCGGCNACGCCCCGACGGCAGCGGCACCGGGCTGCGCGGTCTGCAGGCCCGCCTGCGCGAGCTCGGCGGCTTCGTCTCGGTCGTCGCCGACCCCGGCGAGGGCACGCTCGTGCGCGCCGAGCTCCCCCGCTCCGCCGCCGAATCGAGGCCCTCATGACCCGCGTGCTCATCTGCGACGACCACCCGATCGTGCGCGCCGGCCTGCGCGCCGTGCTCGAGCACGCCGACGGTCTCGACGTCATCGGCGAGGCCGCGAGCGCCGACGAAGCCGTCGCCCTCGCGCCGGACGCCGACGTCGTCACGATGGACCTTCGCCTCGGCGACGGCGGCGACGGGGTCGACGCGACCGCGCGCATCCGGGCCCTGCCCTCGCCGCCCGCCGTGCTCATCCTCACCAACTACGACACCGACAACCACATCCTCACCGCCATCGAGGCCGGGGCGTGCGGCTACCTGCTCAAGGATGCGCCGCCCGAGCGACTCGTGCGCGCCGTGCAGCGTGCTGCGGCGGGCGAGAACGTCATGGACGCCGACATTCTCGAACGGCTCGTCGGCACCCTGCGCGCGCCCCGCATCCACCTCACCCCGCGCGAGGCCGACGTGCTGCGCCAACTCGCGACCGGCGCGAGGAATCAGACGATCGGCGAGCGCCTGCACCTCAGCCCGACGACGGTGAAAAGCCACCTCGCCGCGATCTACGGCAAGCTCGGCGTCTCGAGCCGCACGGCCGCCGTGAGTCGGGCGCGCGAACAGGGCCTGCTCGACTGACCGCACTAGGCTGGTCGGGTTGCCAAAAGCGGCACTCAATACAACTGAACGAAAGGACGCACATGCCGGGCGAAAACCTCACCCGAGTCGAAGCCGACGAGCGTGCAGACCTCATCGCGGTCGACCACTACGACGTGGCGCTTGACCTGACGACTTCGGACACGACGTTCCGCACCATCACGAAGGTCACCTTCTCTGCCACGGCCGGCTCGTCGAGCTTCATCGACGCCATCACCGCGACCGTGCACCGCATCGAGCTCAACGGCGAATCGCTCGACCCCGCCCAGCACGCCGACGGCGTGCGCATCGCGCTGCCGAACCTCGCCGAGCGCAACGAGCTGCTCGTTGAAGCTGACATGTTCTACATGAACACCGGCGAGGGTCTGCACCGTTTCGTCGACCCCGCCGACGGCGAGGTCTACCTCTACTCGCAGTTCGAGGTGCCCGACGCGCGTCGCATGTACCCGAACTTCGAGCAGCCGAACCTCAAGGCGACGTTCGCGTTCACCGTCACCGCGCCCGCGGCGTGGAAGGTTGTGTCGAACCAGCCGATCGCGCAGCGCACCGAGCTCGGCGAGGGCGTCGNGAAGTGGGAGTTCGAGACCACCGCACGCATCTCGAGCTACATCACCGCGCTCGTCGCAGGCCCGTACCAGGAGTGGACCGACGAGCTCACCTCGTCGGACGGCCGCACGATTCCGCTCGGCGTATTCAGCCGCGCCTCGCTCGGCGAGTTCATGGACCCGGAGTACATCTTCGACATCACGAAGCGCGGCTTCGAGTTCTACGAGCGCGAGTTCGGCGTGCCGTACCCGTTCGACAAGTACGACCAGCTGTTTGTGCCCGAGTACAACATGGGCGCGATGGAGAACGCGGGCTGCGTCACCTTCACTGAAACGTACGTCTTCCGCTCAAAGGTGGCGGATGCGGTGCGCGAGCGCCGCGTCGTCACCATCCTGCACGAGCTCGGCCACATGTGGTTCGGCGACCTCGTCACGATGAACTGGTGGAACGACCTCTGGCTCAACGAGTCGTTCGCCGAGTTCATCTCGACGCTCGCGACCGCCGAGGCGACTGAGTGGACGAACAACTGGGTCACCTTCCTCGCCTCCGAGAAGACCTGGGCCTACCGCCAGGACCAGCTGCCCTCGACGCACCCGATCGTCGCCGAGATCCGCGATCTTGACGACGTGCAGGTGAACTTCGACGGCATCACCTACGCCAAGGGCGGTTCGGTGCTGAAGCAGCTGTTCTTCTGGGTCGGCCGCGAGGCGTTCTTCAAGGGCGTCAACGCGTACTTCACGAAGCACGCCTTCGGCAACACCGAACTGCGCGACCTGCTCGTTGAGCTCGAGGCGGCCTCGGGCCGCGACCTCAAGGACTGGTCGCAGAAGTGGCTCGAGACGGCCGGTGTGAACACGCTGCGCCCGAAGATCGAGGTCGACGCCGAGGGCGTCGTCACGAAGTTCGTCATCGAGCAGACGGCGACCGCCGACTACCCGACGCTGCGCCCGCACCGCCTCGGTGTTGGCCTCTACGACCTCAGCGACTCGGGCGACCTCGTGCGCCGCGAGCACCTCGAGCTCGACGTCGACGGCGCCGAGACCGACGTGACCGAGCTCGTCGGCAAGGTGCGCGGCGACCTCGTGCTCGTCAACGATGAGGACCTCGCGTACGCAAAGATTCGCTTCGACGAGCAGTCGCTCGCGACCGCCCTCGCGCACGCCTCGAACATCGGCGACCCGATGGCGCGCGGCCTCGTGCTCGCGAGCCTGTGGGATGCAACGCGCGACGGCGAGCTGCCCGTGGCCGACTTTATCCAACACCTGCTCACCTCGGTCGAGCACGAGACCGAGTCGACGACGCGTCGTCAGCAGCTCGGCCAGCTCGTGGTCGCCGCCCGCCGCTTCACGCCGAAGGCGCAGCGCCAGGCGACGGTTGAGGGGGTGGCCGACCGCCTGCTCGAGCTTGCGAAGGGCGCCGAGCCAGGCTCAGATGCGCAGTTCGCGTTCGTCCGTTCGTTCAGTGACTTCGCCGCGACCGACGCGCAGCTCGACGCCGTGCAGGCGCTGCTTGACGGCAGCCTCGCGCTCGAGGGTCTCGAGATCGACACCGACCTCGGCTGGGAGCTGCTCACCGCGCTCGTCGCCGGGGGTCGGGCCGGCGAGGCCGAGATCGTCGCTCGCAACGAGCAGGACAAGACGTCGGGCGGCAACAAGCACGCCGCCGTCGCCCGCGCCGCAGCCCCGAACGCCGACGCGAAGCGCGCGGCCTGGGACCTCGTGTGGGTCGGCAGCGACCAGCCGAACGAGATCGTGCGCGCCACGATCTCGGGCTTCTGGCACGCTGACGACGAGCAGCTCGTCGCCTCGTACCTCGCGCCGTACTTCGCCGAGTTGCGCAGCATCTGGGATTCGCGCAGCTTCCACAGCGCGGAAGACCTCATTGAGGGCTTCTACCCCACTTCGCTGCCGAGCGACGAGGTCGTCACGGCCGCTGAGGCCTGGCTCGATGCGAATGCGGATGCGCCCGCCGCGCTGCGCCGCATGATCGTCGAGGGCCTCGACGACACCCGCCGCTGCCTGCGCGTGCAGGCCGCCGCGAAGTAACCGCTCGCAACGCAACAACGCCCGGCGCCCATTTGGGTGCCGGGCGTTGTTGTTGATGCCGCGTTACGGGAACAGCACGCCGAAGAGCAGCGATGACAGGGCGAGGCCCGCGATGAGGTTGACGATCGTGCCGGCGAAGAACACGAGCACCGGCTTCCAGCCCGCGTCGCGCAGCGCGCCGAAGCGGAACTCGAGGCCGATCGACACGAACGCGAGCGTGAAGAACACCGTCTGCAGCGTCTTCGCGGCGCTCATGCCGTTGTCGAGCCACGCGCCGTCCTCGAGGGCGGCCGGGAACGCGGCGGCGAGCATCGACACAACGAGCGAGGCAGCGATGAAGCCGAGCACGAACTTCGGGAAGCGCGACCAGACCTCGCCCCAGCCCGAGCGGGTGACCTTCATCGCATCCACGCCGGCCGGGCGGTCGACGCGCAGGGTGAAGTAGATCGAGAGCGCCACCGCGACGAAGCCGATGAGGGCGTTCTGAATCATCTTGATGATCGAGGCGTACTGCAGCACCTCGTCGCCCGCGACGGCGCCGGCAGCGGTCACGGCGGCGGTCGTGTCGATGTTGCCGCCGATCCAGGCGCCGGTGACGATCGGCGAGAGGCCCATGAGGTCGGCGAGCCACGGCAGCAGGAAGATCGCGGGCAACGCGAAGACGATCACGAGGCCGGCGACGTAGGCGAGCTGCTCCTTCTTCGCGTGCACGGCACCCGCCGCAGCGACGGCGGCCGAGACGCCGCAGATCGAGAGCGCCGAGGCGAGCAGCGCGCGCAGGTGCGGCTCGAGGCCGATGCGGCCGGCGAACCACCAGGTGAAGAAGAAGACGACGGCGATGAGCAGGAGCGCCTGAAGCACCGCGGGCAGGCCCATGTCGAGGATCACGGTGACGTTCACGCCCGCGCCGAGCAGCACGAGGCCGATCTTGATGAAGAACTCGGTGCGGAAGCCGCCCGACATGCGGTCACGAATGCCGAGCAGGGAGAGGATGCCGTTGAAGGCGAAACCGAGGATGATCGCGTAGACGGGGAACTCGATCGACTTCGAAACCTGGCCGAACCAGGAGCCTTCCGTCCACTCGGGCAGGTTCGTCGTGAGCACCTGGACGAGCCATCCCAGGGCGAGCACGAGCACGAAGCCCGCGAAGCCCCAGGAGGGAGAACCCTGCGGCTGCTCCTGCGCGTCCTCGTGAACGATGGGCTCGTTCGTATTCGTAGTCGCCATCAGAGGAACAGCCCCTTGATGTCGGGGATGACCTGCAGCAGGCACAGCCCGAGAATCACGAGACCGACGGCGGTCGCCGCCCAGTCTTCGTTGAGCGAAAACTTGCCGTGCGCATCCGGCGCTTCGACGTTGCTCGGCGGCACGTCGGCGTATTCGCCAGATTGGTTCGCCTGGGACATGGCGGCTCCTGTGTTACAAGATGTTCCGGTGACCTAACAATTCGTCATTGTAACCACGGCGCGTTGCTCTGGGGTTGCCCCGAGGTAACGGGCGATGCAGGATTTCTCACGCTTGGCGCCCTACGCTCGTTGACGATATGCAAGAGATTTTCGACAACGTCATCACCGCACTCGGCCCGTTCTGGCCACTGGTGCAGGTCATCCTCATCATCGTCGGCGCCTGGCTGGCGCACTGGTTGCTGCAACAGCTGATCAAGCGCTTCGTGCGGCAGATTGTCGAGGGGGTGAAGCGCAAGCGAGGCGCCGACGACACCCAGATGCTCGCGATTCGCTCGCCGCTCGAGTCGGTGCGCACCGTGCAGCGCACCCGCACGATCGGGCAGGTGCTGTCGAACATCCTCACCGTCGTCATCGTCATCATCGTGGTGCTCTGGTGTATCGGAGTCATCAGCCCGAGCTTCCTCCAGTCGCTCACCGTGCTTTCCGCTGCGATCGGTGCCGGTCTCGGTTTCGGTGCGCAGAAGGTCGTCGGCGACGTACTCAACGGCATGTTTATGGTGATCGAAGACCAGATCGGCGTCGGCGACGACGTCGACATGGAGTACGCGATCGGCACGGTCGAGGCCGTCGGCATTCGCGTCACCCAGGTGCGCGACGTCTACGGCCAGCTCTGGTACGTACGCAACGGTGAGATTCAGCGGGTCGGAAACTACTCGCATGGCTGGAAC
Source organism: Gulosibacter sediminis (assembly GCF_014904065.1). Taxonomy (GTDB): domain Bacteria; phylum Actinomycetota; class Actinomycetes; order Actinomycetales; family Microbacteriaceae; genus Gulosibacter; species Gulosibacter sediminis. The sequence continues at coordinate 90,931 of NZ_JACXJG010000006.1, forward strand.
CGGGCGATCATCGACCTGCCTGTGCCGTATTCCGAAGACCGCGAGCGCGTTCAGCGCCTCGTCGAGCAGGTCGGCAGCGACATGTACGAAGACATCGACTGGATGATGAAGCTGCTCGAGAAGCCGAGCGTGTGGGGCCTCCAGACCCTCTCGGCCGACGCGGTCATCATGCGCCTCGCGGTGAAGACCTCACCGGGCGAGCGGTGGAGCGTCGAGCGCGAGTTGCGCGCGCGCATCCAGGATGCACTCAAAGCCGAGAATATCGCGCTGCCGCCAATGAACCTCGTGCGCTTCGACGGCCCCAACGGCATTGAGCCCCACCCGGCCGAGGAGGACTAAACCGGCGTGCCTCGGCCGCGGAAGTGATCCATGCCGTGGTTAAGACCGAACGCGTCGAGGATGCGCTCGGCGGCGGGCACCGGCACGAGTCGTGTCGCGTAGATCGTCGAGGCGAACGGCGGCGTGACGAGTCGCGCCCGGCCTCGCTCGATCGCCTTGAGGATCTGAATCGCGACGGCGCGCGGCTGCTGGATCGGTAGGAGGTGCGGGAAGCGCGTGGTCACCCCGGCGAACATGCCCGTGTCGATGTAATACGGGCACACGACGAGCGTGCGCACTCGCGACCCCTCGGCACGAAGCTCGTTGCGCAGCGCCTCGGTGAAGCCGACCGCCGCGAACTTGGACGCGGAATAGTCGGACTGCCGAGCGACCCCGACCAGCCCCGCGGCCGAGGCGATGTTGACGATGAGCCCGCGGTCGCGCCGCACCATGCCTGGCAACACATACCGGGTCGTCGTGTGCAGCGCGATCGCGTTCACTTCGTAGGTGCGGCGCACCTCGTCGCCGCTCGTGGCGGCGAAGGGCTTGCCCGTTGCGATGCCCGCGTTGTTGATCAGGATGTCGACGACGCCGAAGCGTGCCTCGGCCCGCGCCGCCGCGTCGGCCACCGCATCCTCATCGGTGACGTCAACGCGGGCGGTGATCACCTCGCTACCGAGCCGGCGCACCTGGGCCGCGACCCCATCGAGCTCGGCGAGGTCGCGATCCCAGAGCACCACCCCAGCCGCGCCGCGCGTGGCGGCGCCGAGCGCGAGGAGTCGACCAATGCCGCGCGCGGCACCCGTAATCAGCACGATTCGTCCCTGAATCTTCATGGGACGATGCTACGGCGGGCCGCATAGGTACTCGCCAACTGGCTAGGCTGGTGCCATGTCTGAGGCGCCGCTCCACACCCTCTATGACGAAGTCGGCGGAATGACGACCTTCGAAACGCTTGTGCGTCGCTTCTACGACGGCGTGCAGCAAGATCCGGTGCTCTGGCCCATGTACCCGGCCGACGACCTCGACGGTGCGATTTGGCGCCTGAGCCGGTTTCTCGGCCAGTACTTCGGTGGGCCGGCCACCTACTCGTCGATGCGCGGGCACCCTCGCCTGCGCATGCGCCACGTCGAATTTCATGTGAACCCCGACGCGCGCGACCGCTGGCTCACGCACATGAGTGCGGCCCTCGACACCATGAGCTTTTCGCCGATGGTGCGCTCGTCGATGGATGCCTACTTCGACCGCGCCGCGCACGCGATGGTGAACACATTCGAGCCGACGCCCGAGCGATAACCACCACGCGGAAAACGAGCAACGCCCCGGCCTGACGACCGGGGCGTTGCTCGTAGTGCGGTGCTTACCGTTCGAAGACGAGCACGGGCTTGATAACCTCGCCCGACTTCGACGCCTCGAAGGCCTCGTTGATCTGCTCGAACGAGAAGGTCTTCGAGATCTTCTCGATCGGGAACTTGCCGAGGCGCCACAGGTGCACGAGGCGCGGAATGAAGTCCTGCGGCACGGCGTCGCCCTCGACGATGGTCTTGAACGACCAGCCCTTGATGAGCGAGGCGCCCACCTCGAAGTTCACCTCGGCGCCGGGCTTCGCGGCACCGACGAGGCCAAGGGTGCCCTTCACTGCGAGCAGCGGCGCGGCCGAGCTCGTCACGGCGGGCACGCCCGTGGTGTCGAGCACGAAGTCGAGCCCGCGGCCGCCGGTGATCTCGGCAACGCGAGCCTCGACGTCTTCCTTACCCGAGTTGATGCTGTGGGTCGCCCCAAGCTCCTTCGCGAGCGCGAGGCGGTCGTCGTTGAGGTCGAGCGCGATGATCGTGGTGGCGCCGATGGCGGCGGCCGCCATGATCGCGGCCGAGCCGACCGCGCCGGTGCCGAAGACACCCACGCTTGCGCCGGCGCCGACCTGGAGCGAGTTGATGATCGCGCCGGCTCCGGTCGAGAGGCCGCAACCGAGCGGACCGAGCAGTTCGAGCGGGGCGTCGTCGTCAACCTTCACGACGTTGCGTTCGGTCGCGATCGCATAGCTCGCGAAGCTCGACTGGCCGAAGAAGTTGCTGCTGACGGGCTCACCGTCGCGGCTGATGGCGCTCGTTCCGTCGGTGCGACCGCCGCCGAAGTTGTAGGCGTTGAACTCGAGGCAGTACGCCGGCTTGCCGCCGAGACAGTTGTCGCAGTGGCCGCACGAGTTAAAGCCGAGCACGACGCGGTCGCCGGGCTTCACCGAGGTGACTGCGTCGCCAACCGACTCAACGACACCAGCGCCCTCGTGGCCGAGCACGACCGGGAAGTTCGTCGGGTACCCACCGTCACGAATGAACGCGTCGGTGTGACAGACACCGGTCGCGACGAGCTTGACGCGAATCTCGTTGGCACGCGGGTCCTCGATTTCGAGGGTCTGAATTTCAAAATCGGCGGAGGCCGCCGAAACGACTGCTGCACTAATTTGCATGAGTTCTCCTTTTTCCTGACAGGCGCCACCGTACTCCTTCTGCACGGGGAATGCATGCAGACTCGTTGATGTGTGTGTTAGGCGTCGCCGAGGCGAATCGATGAGTCGATCGTCTCAATCAGCGCCACGCTGTCGTCGGTGTCCGCGCCGGTAAATTCGACGGCGTAGATGGTGCCGGTCTTCTCGTCCTGGAGGAACCACCAGTGCCTGACCATCTCGGTGCCGGCCTCGGTCACGAAGGAGTGCTCGGCGGTGCGAGCGGTCACCGCGCCCGGATATGGCTGGCCGGGCTGCATCGTCGAGCCGGTGATGCCGTGCTCGGTCTCGGCGTCCTCGTCGGGCGCACTCACCTGTGAGACCGCCTCGGCGACGGTCGTCGCGTCGTGATAGTCGGACGAGAACCGCAGCGTCGAAGTCTCGCCACCCTTGTCGGTGCTCGAGTAGGCGACGGGATACACCTCGGTCGCGTCCGAACGGCTCACGTCCTCCCAGTTCATCGGGACGTCGCAGTGGAGCGCCGCGATCGAGATCGTCTCGGTCGCCATCGTCTCGCCCTGGCTGTCGGCCGCGCTCCATTGACTCGAGGTAGTCGACAGCGTCGGGGCGCAGCCAGTGAGGCACACAGCAACCAGCGCCGACAACGCTGTCACCACTACTCGCCTCGATTGCACCCCTAGACACTAGCAACACCTGAACCGATGCAAAAACGCATTCTGTTTGACTGGCTGCATGCGCGTGCACGAGCTGTCCCCCGTCGATTCCACACCTCGCCGCTGGCCAGCCGTTTTCCATCCGGCCTTCATGCTTGCCGTGATGTGGCTCGTCGAGATCTTTGACCGGATCTTCCCAGGTCAGTGGGAACGCTTCGGCCTTCGGGCATGGGATTATTCCTCGCTCCCCGGCATCGTGCTCGCGCCGCTGCTCCATAGCGAGTGGAATCACCTCATCGGCAACTCCGTGCCCTTCCTCGTGCTCGGCATGCTCGTGGCGTTTGAGGGTGCGGGGCGCTTCTGGCTCGTGACGCTCATCGTCGCGGTGGTCGGCGCACTGGGGCCCCTATTCCTCTCAGCGCCCGGCACCATCACGGTCGGCGCATCCGGGCTCGTGTTCGGCTACTTCGCCTACCTAATTACCCGAGTTTTCGTCGTGCGCGAGATGCGTCACCGCCTGCTCTTCGGCGTCGTCGCGGTGGTCGTGGCGCTGCTCTACGGCAGCGCCATGCTCGCCGGCATCTTCGCAGCCGGTGCGGGCGTCTCGTGGCAGGGCCACCTCACGGGCGCGCTTGGCGGGGTGGCTGCGGCGCTAGTGCTGCGAGATCGACCACGCGATCCGCAATCGTCGTCGCCTCTTGGCGGTCGTGCGTGACGTAGATCGCGGCGGTGCCCGTCGATTTGAGAATGTCGCGGAGGTCAACCGCAAGCCGCCCGCGCAGCTCGGTGTCGAGTGCCGACAGCGGTTCGTCGAGCAGCAAGAGTCGGGGCGTCACCGCGAGCGACCGCGCGAGGGCGACGCGTTGCGCCTGCCCGCCCGAGAGCGTCTGCACGGCGCGCTCCTCGTAGCCGGGTAGATCGACGAGCTCGAGCATTTCCGCGACGCGCGCGCGGCGCTGCGCCTTCGGCATGCCCGCGACCTCGAGCCCGTAGGCGAGGTTCTTCGCGACGGTGCGGTAGGGAAACAGCTGGCCGTCCTGAAACACGAAGCCGCAACCACGCTGGTGGGTGGGCAATTCGTTCACGAGTTCGCCGCGCATCCGCACCTCGCCCGCGCTGACCCGCTCGAGACCCGCGATGCCACGGAGGAGCGACGACTTGCCGAGGCCGGATGCGCCGAGCAGCGCGACGACCTCGCCGTCGGCAACCGTGAGGTCGATGTCGCGCACGGGCGTGCTGCCGTCGGGGTAGCGCACGGTCACGCCGCGCAGTTCGAGTGCCGGTTCGGTCACCAGGCACCTCCGATCGTGGTTCGGGCCGAGCGTGGGCGCAGGTATTCGCTGAGCAGCATCATGGTGCCGCAGATGACGGCCAGGAGCACCGACGCCGCGAGCGCCATGCCGTAGTTGTCGCCGCCGGGTCGGCCGAGCAGGCGAGCGATGAGGATGGGCAGGGTCGCGCGCTCGGGCGAGGCGAGGAAGCTCGTGGCCCCGAACTCGCCAAGCGAGGTGGCGAACGCGAAGCCCGCCCCGATGCCGAGCGCCCGCGCGAGCACGGGTCCGTCGACGGTGCGCAGGATGCGCCAGGGCGTCGCGCCGAGGGTCGCTGCAGCGTCACGCAGTCGCGGGTCGATGGCGCGCATCGCGGGCACGAGTGAGCGCACGACGAGCGGCAGGGCGACAACCGCCTGCGCGAGCGGCACGAGCGTGCCGGAGTGCGCGAGCTGCGGAGCGACGGCCTGGAGCGAGACCACGTAGCCGAAGCCGAGGGTCACCGCCGAGACGCCGAGCGGCAGCATGATCGCGAGGTCGAGCACGCGCTGGCCGGCGGCCGCGACCCCACGCACGCGCCGTGACAACAGCAGCGCGAGGGGAATGCCGAAGAGCAGCGAGATCCAGGTGGCGTCGACCGCCGCCTGCAGCGAGTGCTGTAGCGCGGCGAGCACGGTCACTCCCCCAGAGAAGCCGTCGCCGCTGCTCGAGAGCGCCGCGTAGTTGTGAAGGCTCCAGGCGCCGTCGACGCGCACCGAGCGGATGAGCAGGGTCGCGAGCGGCAGCAGCTCGAGACCGAACACCGTGAATGCGGCGATCACGGCGGCGGGGACGTCCTCGCGGCGCAGCGGCAGCTCGGGGTTGTCGCGAAGCTTGAGGCGCGACTCGGTGCGGCGGTTCAGCCGGGCCGAGACGACCAAGGTCGCGACGACGATGAGCAGTTGCAGGGTCGAAAGCACCGCCGCGGTACGCAGGTCGAGGAACACCGTGGTCTGGGTGTAAATCTCGGTCTCGAGCGTACCCGGCGCGGGCGTGCCGAGCGTCAGCACGATGCCGAACGCGGTCGAGCAGAACAGCAGCACGAGACACGCCGAGGCGACGATCGCCGGCACGAGCTGCGGCAGCGTGACGGTGAGGAACGCGCGCGTTGGCGACGCGCCAAGGGTGCGCGCCGCCTCGGCGAGACGCGGGTCGAGGCCGCGCCAGAAACTCCCCACCTGCCGGGCAACGACCGCGACATTAAAGAAGACGAGCGCGAGCACGACCGAGAATGTCGTGCCGTCGAGCCCGAGCCAACCGAGGGGGCCGGTCGACCCAAGCAGCGCCCGGAAGGCGACACCGACCACCACGGTGGGGAGCACGAACGGCACGGTGATGAGGCCGCGCAGCAGCGCGCCGCCGGGCACGCGCCGGCGGTAGAGGATGCTCGCGGTCGGCACGCCCAGCACCACCGCGCCGAGCGCGGCGGCGAGGGCGAGGCCGATCGTGTTCGCGAGCAGCTGCCAGGTGCGAGCGCTGGTAAGCACCTCACCGTAGCCGGTGAGGTCGATGCCGGAGTCGCTCGAAATGCCTCGCCACAACATGCTGGCCACGGGCCAACCGAAGAAGACGGCGAGGAACGCGAGAACTGCGGCGCCCGCGACCCAGCTAGCTCGCCTCATACAGTGTGTTCCACTCCTCCAGCCAGGTGTCGCGGTTGCTCGCGACCTCAGCCGCGTCGAGGTCGAGTGGCTCATCGACGAGGCTCGCGTGCTTGGCCCACTCGCTCGGCAGCTCGACGGCGTCGTCGACCGGGTACATGTACATCGACTCGGGCAGTGCTTGCTGGAACTCCGTGCTCAGCATGAAGTCGATGAATGCCTGCGCGCCGGTCGGGTTCTCGGCGCCCTTCGTGACGCCGGCGTACTCGACCTGGGTCGTGCAGCTCGCCTCGAGCACGCCCGTGGTGCCGCCCGATTCGGCCGGCGACGACGAATAGCTCAGCACGAGCGGGAACTCGCCCGCGCCCTCGGCTCCCGAGAAATCGACGTAGTAGACGTCCGACCAGCTGCCCTCGACCTTGGCGCCGCCGTCGAGCAGTTGCTGCCAGTAGTCCTGCCAGCCGTCGCCGTACTCGGCGATGGTCGCGACGAGGAACGCGAGGCCGGGCGACGAGGTGAGCGGGTTCGTCACGGCGAGCAGCGGCGCGTACTCGTCGGTGGCGAGGTCGTCGAGCGTCGTCGGCTCGTCGACGCCGTTGTGTTCGAACCAATCGTGGTCGATGTTGACGCACACCTGGCCCTGGTCGATCGGCGTGAGCTGGTCGCTGAGCACCAGGTCGTCGGCGGATGCGGGCAGGCTCGGCGAGGTGTACGGCGCGAGCACGTCGGCGTCGACCACGGTCTGCGCTGAGTAGTTGTCGAGGCCGTATACGCCGTCGACGCCCGGGGCATCACCCGCGAGCAACAGCTGGCTCGTCACGACGCCGGCGTCGCCGGGCGAGGTGATGACGAGGTCATAGCCGGTCGCCGATTCGAACTCGGCGATGAGCTCGTCGCTCACGTTGAACGAGTCGTGCGTGAGCATCGTGACGGTGCCCGGGGCGGACGAGCTCGGCTCGTTTCCCCCAGCACCGCCGACAAGCGTGCACCCGCTCAGTAGCAGCCCGGTCGCCACGAGGGCGGCGGTTGAGGCAAGTCGGGTAGATGATCGACGTAGCATTCAGTCCTCCATTCGCATGGAGGGCATCCGCGCGCGACACAGCGCCCGGATGGAGAGAACTCGACTTCCTTCGCCGGTACTAGCCGGATCAGGTTCGAGGGTCTGCCAGTGTGGCACTCTCAGCGCCGCTCGGCGCTCCCCTGTCGTTCTCGTTCATCCTACCCGGCTGGCGGGCAGGGGCGAATCGGCCTAGACGAGGCCCTGCGCGATCATCGCGTCGACGACCTTGGTGACACCGGCGATGTTCGCGCCGAGCACGTAGTCGCTCGGGGCGCCGTACTCCTGCGCGGTCGCACGGCAGGTCTCGTGCACGTCGACCATAATCTCTTCGAGGCGCGTCTCGGTGTAGTCGAAGGTCCAGCGGTCGCGCGAGGCATTCTGCTGCATCTCGAGCGCGCTCGTGGCGACGCCACCGGCGTTCACGGCCTTCGCCGGGCCGAACAGCACGCCTTCGGTCTCGCGCATGAGCGAGGCGGCGTCGGCGGTGAGCGGCATGTTCGCGCCCTCGGCGACGACCCTGAGGCCGTTGTTGATCAGCGTCTGCGCGGCGTGCACGTCGAGCTCGTTCTGTGTGGCGCAGGGCAGCGCGACGTCGACGGGTACCTGCCACACGTCGTTGCGGTTCTCGTGGAACTCAACGCGGTTGCTGCGGCGGTCGGCGTACTCGCTGATGCGGCCGCGCTCTTTGAGCTTGATCTGCTTGAGCAGGTCGAGGTCGATGCCGTCGGGGTCGTAGATCGAGCCCTTCGAGTCCGAGGCGGTCACGACGACCGCGCCGAGCTCCTGCGCCTTCTCGATCGCGTAGATCGCGACATTGCCCGAGCCTGAGACCGAGACGCGCTTGCCGTCGAAATCTTCGCCCTGGGTCGCGAGCATCTCGCGAGCGAAGAAGATGGTACCGTAGCCGGTCGCCTCGGGGCGCACGAGCGAGCCGCCCCACGAGAGGCCCTTGCCCGTGAGCACGCCCGACTCGAAACGGTTGGTGATGCGCTTGTACTGGCCGAACATGTAGCCGATCTCGCGCGTGCCGACGCCGATGTCGCCCGCGGGCACGTCGGTGTACTCACCGATGTGGCGGTAGAGCTCGGTCATGAACGACTGGCAGAACGCCATGATGTCGCGGTCGCTGCGGCCGTGCGGGTCGAAGTCGCTGCCACCCTTACCTCCGCCGATGGGCAGTCCCGTGAGCGAGTTCTTGAAGGTCTGCTCGAAGCCGAGGAACTTCACGATGCCGAGGTTGACCGTCGGGTGGAAGCGCAGCCCACCCTTGTACGGGCCGAGGGCCGAGTTGAACTCGACGCGGTACCCGCGGTTGATGTTGACGTTGCCCTTCGAGTCGATCCACGGCACACGGAAAATCACCTGACGCTCGGGCTCGCAAAGGCGGCGAATGACGTCCTGATCGAGGTACTCCGGGTGCGTCTCGAGCACCGGGGCGAGTGAGTCGAGGACCTCGACCACTGCCTGATGGAACTCCGGCTCACCGGCGTTGCGGGCGAGCACATCGTTCTTGAGCGTCTCGATGGTGGCGTGCATTGTGGTCAAGGTGTGGATCCTCTCGGTTATCGTCCCTAGCCTTTGCAGCTTACTGCGCGCTGGCGTAATTTCTGCGCCGCACCAGCACTTGGCCCGCGGCGAAGCCGAGGCGCCACCAGCCCGGTGCCGTCGAAAGTGTCCCAGTTTCTCCGGTGCGAAGAAACCCCAGAGCGTGTGCCGCGAAGGCCGCGCCCGCAGGCGGAAGCCGATCAGGAGCATCCTGATCGGCGATGTCGCTCGCGATCACGTCGTCGGGCAGCATGCGCGTCCACACATCGGTGCGCACCCGCTCGGCGAGCAGCTGGCCGAGTTCGTTGCCGGTTGCCTGCGTGATTTCGGCGATGCCCGCATCCGCGACACGAGTGAGCACACCGGCGTCGATGGTCGTGACGCGGTGCCAGCCGCCGAGCGGCGGTCGGGTACCGGTCCAGGCCTCGTGCAGCCGCTCGGGCGGGAGCGGGATGCTGCGGGCCTCGGCGTCGGTCTCGGGTTCGCGGGCGAGGCGGTCGAGCATGCCCCGCAGCGGCACGACGGCGTCGAAGTAGCCGTCGAGCCGGTCGGACTCGTCGGCGTCGGTCACCCGTGCGCTCAGCGCGCGCACGCCGATGACGAGCGGCGAGTTGGTGAGGATGCCCGCGGGCCGCAGCACCGGCACCCAGAGCGCGATGCCGGATTCGGCGACCTGTTGGATGCGCACGCCCGAGTCCTCGATGCGGCCGGCGCGGCCGAGATAGGTCGCGAGGTCGGCGCGGGCGATGGGATTGCCGAGTTGCAGGGTCGCGGTCATGCGCGCAGCTTCTTGTCGGCGCGCATTTCGACCCGGGGGCCGACGTACGGCTGCCAGGCGGCGCGTTCGGCGTCGGTCAGCCGACGTGGGCGACCGCTCGCGGCGTCAATGAACACGATCGTGCTGCGCGCAACGGTGAAGAGCGTGCGCTCGGCGTCGCCCACGGGGCTCCACACCTCGTACGACACCTCGGCCGAGGCCGCGCCGATCTCACTGATCCACAGCGCGATGTCGAGGGGACGATGCAGTTGCGGAATCGGCGCGCGGTACTCGATCGACTGCGCGGCGATGAGCGTGTTCGTGTCGGCATCCGCGCCGGCGTTGACGACGCCAAGCGGCCTGGGTGGTTCGCCACTTTCCGGCGGAACCACCCAGAACGCCTGCACGCGGGCCTCTTCGAGCAGCGTGAACATGGTCGCGTTGTTGACGTGACCGTAGCCGTCGAGGTCGCGCCAGCGCACCGGAATCGGCACGTGGTAGCGACGCTCGCCGTCGACGTCGCCGCTCGACCAGCACTGTGCGCCGCTCGACATTAGTCGCGCGTGAGCTTGCGGTAGGTCACCCGCGACGGCTTGGCCGCCTCGGGGCCGAGCCGCTCGACCTTGTTCGCCTCATAGCCCTCGAAGTTCCCCTCGAACCAGTACCAGTTCGATGGGTTCTCTTCCGTGCCCTCGTAGGCGAGGATGTGCGTCGCGACCCGGTCGAGGAACCACCGGTCGTGGGTGATGACCACAGCGCAGCCGGGGAACTCGAGCAGCGCGTTCTCGAGGCTCGAGAGGGTCTCGACGTCGAGGTCGTTCGTCGGCTCGTCAAGCAGCAGCAGGTTGCCTCCCTGCTTCAGCGTGAGCGCGAGGTTGAGGCGGTTGCGCTCACCACCCGAGAGCACGCCCGCCTTCTTCTGCTGGTCAGGACCCTTGAAGCCGAACGACGAAACGTAGGCGCGCGAGGGAATCTCGACCTGGCCGACCTGGATGTAGTCAAGGCCGTCGGAGACGACCTCCCAGACCGACTTCTCGGAGTCGATGCCCGAGCGGCCCTGGTCGACGTACGAGATCTTGACGGTCTCGCCGACCTTGAGGNCGCTGTCGAGGGGTTCGAAGCCGACAATCGTCTTGAACAGCGTCGACTTACCGACACCGTTCGGGCCGATGATGCCGACGATGCCGTTGCGCGGCAGCGAGAACGAGAGGTTGTCGAAGAGCACTCGGTCGCCGAAGCCCTTCTTCAGGTCTTTCGCCTCGATGATGATGCTGCCGAGGCGCGGCCCCGGCGGAATCTGGATCTCTTCGAAGTCGAGTTTGCGGGTGCGCTCGGCCTCGGCAGCCATCTCTTCGTAGCGCGCGAGACGCGCCTTCGACTTCGCCTGGCGACCCTTCGAGTTCGAGCGAACCCACTCGAGCTCTTCGGCGAGACGCTTCGCGAGCTTCGCATCCTTCTTGCCCTGCACCTGCAAGCGGGCCTGCTTCTGCTCAAGGTAAGTCGAGTAGTTGCCCTCGTAGGGGTAGAGGCGACCGCGGTCTACCTCGGCGATCCACTGGGCGACGTGGTCGAGGAAGTACCGGTCGTGCGTTACGGCGATGACTGCGCCGGGGTACTTCTGCAGGTGCTGCTCGAGCCAGAGCACGCTCTCGGCATCGAGGTGGTTGGTGGGCTCGTCGAGGAGCAGCAGGTCGGGCTTCTCAAGCAGGAGCTTGCACAGCGCGACGCGGCGACGCTCACCACCCGACAGGTTCGTGACGGGCTCGTCGGCGGGCGGGCAGCGCAACGCATCCATCGCCTGCTCGAGCTGGTTGTCGAGGTCCCACGCGTCGGCCGCGTCGATCTCGGTCTGCAGGGAGCCCATTTCTTCCATGAGCGCGTCGAAGTCGGCGTCGGGGTTTGCCATCTCGGCCGAGATCTCGTTGAAACGGTCGAGCTTCGCCTTGATGGCGCCGACACCCTCCTCGACGTTCTCGCGGACGGTCTTCTCCTCATTCAGCGGCGGCTCCTGCAGCAGGATGCCGACGGTGAAGCCCGGCGTGAGCTTCGCATCGCCGTTCGAGGGCTCATCGAGACCGGCCATGATCTTGAGGATGGTGGACTTACCGGCACCATTGGGACCAACCATGCCGATCTTGGCGCCGGGGATGAAGGACATGGTCACGTCGTCGAGGATGAGCTTATCGCCCACCTTCTTGCGAGCGCGGACCATTTGATAGATGTACTCGGCCATATGTTCCAGTCTACTTACCAGTCGATGTCTTGGGTCTTACCGATGAGGCACTTGCCAGTGCTCATGGGCTCGGCAACCATCGAGGCGTACCCCTTGCTGCCGCGCTGCCCGATGAGGCACTGGTCGTCGGGCATCTTGACCGACACGATGATGTAGTCAGCGTCGAGGTCGATGGTGGTCTTGTCGAACGTGACCTCCATCTGTGACTTGTCGAAGCCCGCGTCGACGAGGGTATCGACGAAATCGTGCGAGCTCGCCTTGTCGTTGTCGGCGAGCATGCCCTTCAGCGTCGCATCGAAGAAGGCCTTGTTCGCCTCGGCTCCCCCGTTCGGGTCAAACGTTGGCTCGGCGGTCTGCGTCGCCTGCGTCTCATTGGGTTCGGGGTCGGCGTTGCCGGCACAACCCGCGAGGAGGGCGATCGCTGCCACCGCGGTCACAAGCAGGCGGAACAGGCCGGGCGTCCGAGACGTGCGCACTCGCATCCTTTCAACGACTCTCTGGAGGCGATGGCCGGGAGGCGGCCATGACGAACCCACACTACTGGAGCGGCATGGCCGGTCCCTCCGTTGAGCCGCTGACTGCTCGGCCCAGCTGGAGCAGGTCGACTGTGGGCGCGGAGGTTGCGCCAGTAAATGTCGAGTCCATCCTCGATGATGCGCAGCTTGCCCGCCCCGATGCGCACGGCGGCTTCACAGCATCATGCTCCTGCCGACCGAGCACGGTGACCAGGCCCTCGCGCTGCAAAAATGCGACCTCAGCGTGGGGTGCGGCGCCGATGTGGTCACGCTTGCGGGCGTCGGTGGCAGGTCGTGGTGCGTCCTGCCACCGCTTCAGCAGTTGGTCTGGAGTGGACGTCAGCGTCGTGTCGGACATGGTGGTGGCGCGTACTTTCTGTTGGCGGTGTCGCCTCGCGCGGGTTGCGGAGGTAACTGCCACCAAACTTGGCCTGCCTCCAGCCCGGCCAGCAAGAATGCAGCGCCGCTACGCGCTCAGAACGTCGGCTCGACCACCGCGTCGGTAAGACCTGCCCACGCAGGCGGCGCCGTTACAGACTCGGGCTCGCTCGCCGAGGGGGTCTCGATCTGCTGCGGCTTCGGCCGCTGCGCATAGGCGAGGTCGCGACCGATGTGCGAGGCAATGACTTCGATGCCGTTGCCGGTCGAGCCGTCGGAGCGCTCGAAGGTCGTCACGCGCTGCTTTCCAGTGAGGATGACGCGCTGACCCTTGTCGAGCACCTCACTGGCGTTGTTCGCGAGCTTGCCGAAGGCAGTGACTGAGTACCAGTTCGTGTGCACGTCCTCCCACTCGCCGTCGCGGTTCTGGCGGCGCTCGGAGCTCGCGAGACGGAAGGTGAGCCGGTCGATCGAGTTGCCGGCGCCGACCTTGCGGAGCTCGGGTTCGGTGCCGATGGTGCCGGTGAGGGTGATGTGGTCGGTCATGATGCTCCTTCGTTCGAGAGTGTGCGCGGCCCGGCGCGGAGGTGCCGTGCGAGGTGGTGGTTCCGCGCCGGGACGCCCCCACAGCTTGCGGGGCCGCGCCAGCCACCGCAGTTACCGGCCGTCGCGCTGTGGAAAGCCGCGCATCCACAGCTCGCCCGGTTGCGGGGCCGGCTGAACGCGACCTGCGGGTTTCGGCGAGGTGAGTCGGTTGGCGCCCGCGATGCTCAGCGCGAGCAGGCCGAGCGCCGCGACGACCACGACGGGCTGCGCGAATCCGAGCACGAGCACGGTGCCGATGCCGACGATGCCGGCCGTGACGCTGAGCGTCGCGAGCGCGCGGTCGCCGAGGCGTGAGGCAGGAAGCGCGAGCCGGGGCGTCCAGCGCTCGAGCGGCGCGAGCCGAGTTGAGAGCGGGAACACGAGCAGCGCGACCAGCGCGAGCCACGGCAGGCGCGTGAGCCACCACGCGAGCGAGTGCACCCCGGGCATCGGCGCGCCGAGGGCGAAGCCGACGCCCACGAGCGTGAGCATGACCGGCATGTGCCAGAGATAGATCGTCATCGAACGAGGACCGAGCGCGTCCGAGACTCGGGTGACGCCGGGCCGGGCCGCGACGCGGTCGAGCCACGGCTTGCCGAGCCGCACAAGCCCGAACGACATCACCCCATAGAGTGCGAGCACGACATTCGGCGGGTTGAGGTTCTCGTACATGTCGGCCGACGAGCCGGTCGCGACGCAGAGCAGCACGCCGATCAACGCGGCGACGGGCAGCGCGACGCTCCCCCGCACGCCCGAGCCGACCCGGCCATCGAGCAGCAGGTAGCCGAGCTGATGCACGAACAACCAGACGAACGCGAGGTTTGCGTACCCGATCCCGGGCATCCCCGTCGCCGCCGCGAGCGCGTCGATCGCGACGACCGCGCCGGCGAGCGCGACGAGCGTCGCCGCGCGGTGGTGTTCGTGCAGCCAGCTCGTCACCGGCACGAGCGCGGTGACGCCGAGGTAGACGGCGAGGAACCAGAGGGGCTGCCCGGCGCGCAGGCTCGCCTCCGCCACGAGCTCGGGCGCGAGCCCGAGCTCGCCCGCGAACGTGATCGCAACGCCGACAACGGCGATCATCACGGCGGCGGGCACGACGAGCCGACGCGAGCGGCCCGCGACGTACGCCCGCCAGCCCTCGCCGCGCTCGCGCATCCGCCGCCACTGGCTGAGCGAGGCGAAGCCGCCGGCGATGAAGAAGAGCGGCATCATCTGCGTGACCCACGTGATCGGCACGAAGAATGACTCGCCGACGAGCGCGACGCTCGTGCGCAGCTCGCCGTTCGCCGCGATCTCGGCGCCGACCATGAGCGAGTGCAGCGTGACCACGGCGATGAGGCTCGCGCCGCGCAGCAGGTCGATCGCGCCGTCTCGGTGGCTGGCTCGGGGTGGGCTGGGCTTCGTCGTGATGACGGTCATGGGGTGCTCCTCGTCTCGATGTGCGAGGAACGTATGGCCGCGGTCGCGGGGCGCGCGCCACCCGTTCGGGTGGCCTAGGACCCTACCTTTGGGTCGAGTCGGGGGCGTCGCCCACCCGCACGAGGCCCGACTCGTAGGCGGCGACGACGAGCTGCGTGCGATCGCGCAGGCCGAGTTTCTGCAGCACGCGCGAAACGTGGGTCTTCACCGTCTGCTCGCCGAGGAACAGGTCGCCCGCGACCTCGGCGTTCGACATGCCGCGCGCGATGCGCTGCATGACCTCGAGCTCGCGGTCGGTGAGGTCGTTCAACCGCGCCGAGTCGCGAGGCGCGGCGGGTCGGGCCGCGTAGTCGGCGATGAGCTTCTGCGTGATCGCGGGCGCGAGCAGCGCGTCGCCGCCCGCGACGATGCGCACGGCCTCGACGAGCGAATCCGCCGTCGCATCCTTGAGCAGAAAGCCGCTCGCGCCCGCGCGGATCGCCTCGAACACGTACTCGTCGGCGTCGAAGGTCGTGAGAACGATCACGCGCGGATGCTGCTCGCCCGGCATGGCGAGGATCTGCCGGGTCGCCTCGAGGCCGTTCATGTTCGGCATGCGGATGTCCATGAGCACGACGTCGGGCTGCGTGCGGCGCACGAGCGCGGCCGCCTCNTGCCGTCGCCCGCGCTGCCGACGACGGTCATGTCGCTCTGTGCGTCGAGCAGCGCCCCGAAGCCCTGCCGCACCATGGCTTGATCGTCGACAATGAGCACGCGGATGCGGGATTCGGCCGGGTTCTGCTGCATGCTCCCCAGCGTAGGTCGGCCGCGGCTGGCGCGGGCTCCCCCAAAGGTAGTGGTCGCGATCACTCCGTACAGTGACGTGGACGCGGTGGACTCGCCCGTACGTTGCCGGGGCACGACACGCACGACCCGCCGCCGACGAAAAGGACTCTCATGCAATCGCGTCAGCACTACGCCGCCACCCTGCGCCGCGACTTCGCCTACCTATTGCCCGGCCCCGTCTTTGCCCTCGCGTCGTTCACCTCGCTGATCACGCTGTTCTCGCTCTCGATCGGCACGTTCATCATTTGGGTCGGCGCGGCCCTGCTGCCAATCACGCTGCGCCTCGCAACCTGGTTCGCCAACCGCTCGCGCGACCGCGTGCGGGCGTGGGGGCTCGAGGTGCCCGAACTCGAGGCGCCGCCGCGGGAGCCAGGATTCGGCGGGCTGCTGCGCGAGCTGCGCCGACCCGGCGCGTGGCGCGACCTCGTGTTCGAGCTGCTCGTGACGATGCCGCTGCGCTTCACGACAGGCCTGCTCGCGTTCTGCTGGCCGCTCGTCGCGGTCGGCGGCCTCACCTATTGGGTGTGGAGCTGGTCGTTGCCGGAGGGCGGCGGCAGCCTGGCCGAGCTGTTTGGTCTCGTTTTCCCCGACGCGCAGCTTGCGGCCTGGTTCGACGGCAACCTCTTCGACATCGTCGTCAACCTTGTGCTCGGCATCGTCTTTCTCGTGACGCTGCCCGCGGTGCTGCGTGGCCTCGCCTGGTTGGATGCGCACGTCACGAAGTTCGTGCTCGGCCGGGTCGACTGGTCGTGGCTGCTCGGCGGCATCGCGGCCGTCACGCTGCTCGCCGTGACCTGGCCGGTGCTCGCGGCGATCTACGGCGTGCACGCCGCCCTCGCCGGGGCGCTCGCGCTCGCGACCGCGGGTGCCGTCGTGCTCGCCGTGCGGCTGCCCGTCACCGCGACGGTCGTCGCCGCGACTGGCCTGTTTGCCACGGCGCTCGCGTCGGCCCCGGCGCCCGGCCTGCCGTGGCCCGTGCCGGCGACCGGCATCGTCGCGGGGGCGCTCGTCATCGCGATCGTCGGGCTGCGGCACCGCTGGTATCTCGCGGTGCTCACGTGGGCGGTGCTTGGGGGTGCGAGCCTCGCCGGCGCGCTGATCGGCACGGGCGGCGGCACCGGCGGCGCGCTGGCAAACTTCACGACCTTCGCGTCGATCGGCGCGGGCGTGGCCGTGCTCGCGGCGGTGGCGCGCACGCTGCGCTCGAGCCGCGGCGAGATCGAGCAGGTGCGCGCGCTCACGGCGCAGGAGCAGCGCAAGCGCGCCGAGCTCGAGGAGCGCAACCGCATCGCGCAGGAGCTCCATGATGTCGTCGCGCACAGCCTCTCGGTGACGAGCGTGCAGGCCACGACCGCGAAGTACCGGCTGCCCGACCTCGCCCCCGAGGTCGTCGACGAGTTCGACACCATCGCCGACTCGTCGCGCCGCGCCCTCGGCGAGATGCGCGGCCTGCTGCGCCTGCTGCGCGGCGACGGCGACGCCGAGCTCGCCCCGCAGCCGACGCTCGCCGAGCTCCCCCAACTCATCGCCGCGTCGCGCGCGAGCGGCGCCGAGGTCGAGTTCGTCGATGGGCTGGGCGATGCGGCCGCGCGTGAGATTCCGGCCACGGTCGCGCTCGCCGCGTATCGCATCGTGCAGGAGGGCATCAGCAACGCGCTGCGCCACGCGCACGGCGCGAGGATCCGCGTGGAGGTGCGCCGCGCATCCGACGCCCTCGAGGTCGAGGTGGCGAACGGGCCGGCCGACGAGACGCGGCCGGTGCAGCCCAGCCCCGGTGCCGGCCTCGGTCTCGCGGGGCTGCGCGGCCGCACCGAGGCGCTCGGCGGCACCTTCGCCGCCGGCCCCGAACCGGAAAACGGCTTCGCGGTGCGCGCCCGGCTGCCGATCGACTAACCGAGTGCGCACCGCGAAGGTGCGAGGTGCCTACTGGCCGCTGGATTCCTCGGCCGCGACGCGACGTGCCTCGACCCGCGCGGCAGCCGCATCCGCGGCCTCCTTGCGGTCGCGAATCGCGACGATCGCGCCGGTCTCGGTGAACTCGCGCTCGATCTCCTCGTTCGGCTTCGGCGCGACGAGGCTGACAATCATCGCCGCAGCAAGCGCGAGGATGAACGCGGGCAGCAGCTCGTAGAGGCCGATGCCGAGCGCCGAGTCGATCGCCTTGTAGACGAACACCGCGACCGCGCCGACGATCATGCCCGCGAGGGCGCCCCAGTTCGTGAGCTTGCGCCAGTAGAGGCTGAGCAGCACGATCGGGCCGAAGGCGGCGCCGAAGCCGGCCCACGCGAAGCTCACGAGGCCGAGGATCGAGTCGTTCGGGCTGATCGCGAGAATGCCCGCGATGATCGCGACGACGAGCACGCCGGCGCGACCCAGCCAGAGCAGGCTCTTCTGGCTCGGCGGAGTCTTCTTCAGGGCACGGTAGGTGTCTTCAACCAGCGCCGACGAGCAGACGATGAGCTGGCTCGACAGGGTGCTCATGATGGCCGCGAGCACGGCAGCGAGCACGAGGCCCGCGACGAGCGGGTGCAGCAGNACCTGCGAGAGCAGCAGCACGACCGTCTCGGGGTCGGAGGGGCCGTCGCCGAACTTCGCGAAGTACGCGATACCGACGAGACCGCTCACCACGGCGCCCAAGAGCGAGAGGAACTGCCAGCTCGTGCCGATGCGGCGGGCCGAAGCCGCCTCCTGTGGCGAGCGCAGCGCCATGAAGCGCACGATGATGTGCGGCTGGCCGAAGTAGCCGAGACCCCACGCGAGGCCCGAGAGGATGAACATCACGACCGCGAACGTCGAGAGCGAGCCGTCGCCAAACAGCGAGAGCGCGACCGGGTTGTTCTCGGTAATGAGCGTCGTCGTCTCTTGGAAGTTACCGATCGTGAACAGCGCGACGATCGGCACGACGATGAGCGCGATGACCATCATGAGGCCCTGCACGACGTCGGTCATCGAGGCGCCGAGGAAGCCACCGAACAGCGTGTACGCGAGCGTGACCACCACGACGAGGATCATGCCGAGCGCGTAGTCACCACCAAACGCCGACTCGAAGAACTTGCCGCCGGCAACCATGCCGCTCGACGCGTAGAGCGTGAAGAACACGAGGATGATGATGCTCGAGACCGTGCGCAGCAGCCGCGAACGGTCGCGCGTGCGGTTTTCGAAGAAGCTAGGGATCGTGATCGAGTTGCGCGAGACCTCGGTGTAGGCGCGCAGTCGCGGTGCGACGAGGCGCCAGTTGAGGTACGAGCCGATGAGCAGGCCGATCGCGATCCAGCTTTCGAGCAGGCCGCTCACGAAGATCGCGCCGGGCAGGCCCATGATGAGCCAGCCCGACATGTCGGAGGCGCCGGCGCTCAGCGCCGCCACCCACGGGGGCAGGCCCCGCCCTCCGAGCATGTAGTCCTCGTGGTCGCTGGTGCGGCGGAACGCGAGGTAGCCGATCAGCAGCATGGCGGCGAAATAGATTCCGAGTGCGATGTAGAGATACACCTGGTCAGACACCGTTGTCACCTTTCTCTCTCTATTGGGCGGCCGCGGCGCGGCCTGGATAGTCGGACGATAGGCCGTCGGATGCTAAATGAGCCCCTCCGACAGATGGTTCGGTGTGCCAAATCGATGGGCGGTGATGGAGACCGCCTGCTCACGCAAGTGTGGCAGCATTTCGACCCGCCCGGCACGCACGACGTCACCGAAGTACACGGCGATGTCGGGCTTGCCGGCGCTCGCCTCGGTGATCGCGGCACGTTCGGCGGCGTGCGAGGCGCCCGCGACGAGGCGGATGCGCGCCCCGGCGTGCGGCCCCTCCTGCCCGGCAAGGCGGGTGACCCGGCCACGCCAGATGTCGTCGTCCTCGACCACGACGGTCGCCCCGAGGCCGCGCAGCTGCTCGGCCATTTCGGCGGGCAGCGCGGTAGCGGTCGACACGGTCGGCGTCGACTCGGCGGCGAGCGCGGCCGCGAGCACGCGCACGGCGTCGCGCAGCTCGGCGTCGGCCGCGATGCGCACCGTGACGGGCACGGGGCGGTAGCGCAGCAGGTTGCGCNGCCGAGCTGCGACGCGTCGCGGGCGATGCCGAACTCGTCGTTCCACGCGTGGGCGTCGGAGCTCGCGGCGTCGCGCAGCCAGTCAAGGTCGCTGCCCGCGACGCCGGCGCGTTCCGCCGCGGCGAGCAGTTCGGCGACGCGCGGGCGGGGTGCCGCGGGCGCGGCCGTCACCGGCGCATCCGCCCACTCGCCGAGCGCGTGCAGGTAGTTCGGGCCGCCGGCCTTCGTGCCGGGGCCGATCGCCGACTTCTTCCAGCCACCGAACGACTGGCGGCGCACGATCGCGCCGGTGATGCCGCGGTTGATGTAGAGGTTGCCGGCCTCGGTGCGCTCGAGCCAGGTCGCGAGGTCACCGCGGTCGAGCGAGTGCAGGCCTGACGTGAGGCCGTAGTCGATCTCGTTGACGATGTCGATCGCCTCGTCGATCGTGTCAGCGGTCATGATGCCGAGGATCGGCCCGAAGTACTCGGTGAGGTGATACTCGGAGCCGCGGCGCACGCCCTCGCGCACGCCCGGGGTCCAGAGCTTGACGTTGCCCTCGGCGTCGCTCGCGAGCGGGCCCGCGTTCTCGACCGGCTTCGGCTCGACGAGCCACGACTCGCCCTCGCCGAGGGTCGTGAGGCCGCGCAGCAGCTTGCCGCTCGGCGCCGCGATGATCGGGCCCATCTGGCTCTCGAGGTGGTCGGGGGTGCCGACCTTGAGCGAGCTCACCGCGTCGAGCAGCTGGCGGCGGAAGCGCTTCGACTTCGCAACCGAGCCGACGAGTAC
This sequence comes from Gulosibacter sediminis, assembly GCF_014904065.1. Taxonomy (GTDB): domain Bacteria; phylum Actinomycetota; class Actinomycetes; order Actinomycetales; family Microbacteriaceae; genus Gulosibacter; species Gulosibacter sediminis. The sequence continues at coordinate 111,405 of NZ_JACXJG010000006.1, forward strand.
GATGAGCGAAGCGGCCGAGCACTTCTGGCCGGCGTGGCCGAAGGCCGAGTTCACGACGTCCTTCACCGCGAGGTCGAGGTCGGCGTGCGGGGTGACGATGATCGCGTTCTTGCCGCTCGTCTCGGCGAGGATCGGCAGCGCGGGGCGCAGCTCGCGCATCTGCACCGCAGTCTCGTAGGCGCCGGTGAGAATCACGCGATCGACGCGCTCGTCGGCGACAAGCTTCGACGAGAGACCGCGGTCGGCGAACTGCACGTACTGCAGCACCTCGCGGGGCACGCCGGCCTCCCAGAGCGCCTCGACCATGACGGCACCGGTGCGCGCCGCCGCCGAGGCCGGCTTGAAGATGACGGATGCGCCCGCCGCGAGCGCCGCGAGGGTGCCGCCGGCCGGGATCGCGGTCGGGAAGTTCCACGGCGGAATCACGGCAATGAGGCGCTTCGGCGCGTAGTTCGCGCCGTCGACCTGCTCGAGCGCCTGCCCGAGGCTCGCGTAGTAGTGGGCGAAGTCGATCGCCTCGCTCACCTCGGGGTCGCCCTGGTCGAGCGTCTTGCCGCACTCCGAGCCCATCACTTCGAGCAGCTCCGCGCGACGGGCCTCAAGACGTTCGCCGGCGCGGTGGAGGATGCGCGTGCGCCCCTCGACGCCAAGGTCTTGCCAGGCCTGCTGGGCGTCGACGCCGCGGGCGATGACCTCGTCGAGTGCAGCCTCATCGGCGATGCGCGAGCTGCCGACGAGCTCGACACCGAGCTGCGACGCGACCATTCGCTCGGCGATGCCGCGGCCCCACGCGCGGTTGCCTGGCAGGTCGGGGTCGGTGTCGGGGGTGTTGTGGAAGCCGTCGATGCCGCCGGTCGTCCACTCGGCGACGCGCGCCTCAAGGCCTGCCTCGTCGAACTCACGGCGGTCCTGGCGCCGGTTCGGCAGCGGCACCGCGTAGTGCTCCTCCGAGCCGTCACCGGTGATCGTGTCGAGCTCGGCGAGCGAGGCGNAGGAAGCGACCGCGTTCGCGGTCGAACAGCGTGGGCGAGTCGTGCAGCTCGAACACTGCTGACATGAAGTTCTCGTGGCTCGCGCCCTCTTCGAGTCGGCGAATGAGGTAGGCGATGGCGACGTCGAACTCGTTCGGGTGCACCACCGGCGTGTAGAGCAGCAGCGAACCGACCTCGCGCTTGATGACCTCGGCCTGCCCGGTCGCCATGCCGAGCAGCATCTCGAACTCAACGCCCGTCTCGGCGCCGCGCGCCTTCGCGAGCAGCCAGGCGAGCGCGACGTCGAAGAGGTTGTGGCCGGCGACGCCGACGCGCACGTGCCGCACGTGTTCGGGTCGCAGTGCGTAGTCGAGCACGGCCTTGTAGCTCGTGTCGCTGCCGCGCTTCGTCGACCAGGTGGCCTGCGGCCAGCCGTGGACCATCGCATCGACGTGCTCCATCGGCAGGTTCGCGCCCTTGACGACACGCACTTTGACCGGCGCCCCGCCGAGCGCGACGCGCTCGGCGGACCACTCCTGCAGCCGCATCATTGCGCCGAGCGCATCGGGCAGGTAGGCCTGCAACACGATGCCAGCCTCGAGGTTGCGGAACTCCGGGCGGTCGAGGATGCGCATGAACACCGCCATGGTCAGGTCGAGGTCCTTGTACTCCTCCATGTCGAGGTTGATGAACTTCCGCGGCGTCGCGGCAGCGGCCTTTGCGAACAACGGCACGAGCTGCGATTCGATGTGGTCGACGGCTTCGTCGAACGACCAGTGGTTGTGCGGCGCGACGGTCGCCGACACCTTGATCGACACGTAGTCGACGTCGTCGCGGTCGAGCAGTCGGTGGGTACCCTCGAGGCGGCGCTGGGCCTCGTTGTCGCCGAGGATGGCCTCGCCAAGCAGGTTGATGTTGAGGCGGACGTCGTCGCGCTTGATCTTCGCGATGGCGGGGCCGAGCTTCTCGTCGGTTGCGTCGATGATGAGGTGGCGAACCATTTGGCGCAGCACCGTGCGCGCGATCGGCACGACCACGCCGGGCAGCACCTTGCCGGCCGCGCCGCCGAGCCCGATGGCGCCGCGCAGGGGTGCAGCGAGGAACTTCGGGGTGATCGGCGTGAGCTTGGCGAGGTTGGCGGCGGCCGCCGAAAGGTCTTCGGGGCGCACGACGCCGTCGACGAAGCCGACGGTGAAGTCGAGGCCATTTTCGTCGCGAAGCACACCCGCGAGTCGCTCGGCCGCGGCGTCGACGGGCTGATTCTCCGATTCATCGAGCCAGCGCCGCACGAGGGCGACCACCTCGTCAGCGAGGTCTTGCGGGCGAACTTCACGGGTCACGTTGGGGTGCGACAGCACAATCGGCCTTCCGACAGATCGAGCACGGCTCGATGAATGGGGCACCGCGTCAAACCATCTTTGGCCCGCGGTCGCCGGGATTGACTCAAGTGTGCCGCCGAGAAACCTTGACGTAGAGTAACGACTTGTACCGATTACGGTGCAGTTTTTCTACCGTATTTGACTGGAGTCGACCTTGCTCGAGATGAAGCGCCTGCGCCTGCTCTGGGAGCTCAGCACCCGCGGCACCGTCGCGGCCGTCGCCGANGCACTCCGCTACACACCGTCGGCAGTCTCGCAGCAGCTCGCGCTGCTCGAACGCGAGGCCGGTGTGCCGCTGCTGCGCAAGTCGGGCCGGCGGCTCGAGTTCACGGCCGCGGGCGAGTCGCTCGTGCGCGAGGTGGAGGGCCTGCTTAACGGCCTCGAGCGCGCCGAAGCGATGCTCCACTCCGCTGGCGACGAGATCACCGGCACGATTCGCGTCGCCTCGTTTCAGACCGCGGTGCTCGCGCTCTTTCCCGCGGCGCTCCGCCACCTGCGCGAGACAGCGCCGCACCTGCGCGTCGAGCTCGTGCAGTACGAGCCCGGCGCGGCGCTGAGCGAGACCTGGGCCCGCAGCTTCGACCTCGTCGTCGCCGAGCAGTACCCGCATCACGCGACCCGGCACATCCCTGGGCTCGACCGCATGCCGCTGACGACCGACCGCATCCAGCTCGCCGTGCCGCCGCGCGGCAGCGGCGTCGCCGAGTTTGATGCGGTCGAGTCGATCGCCGACGCGGCCGGACTGCCCTGGGTGATGGAGCCGCAGGACGCCGCCACCCGGCACTGGGCCGAGCAGGCGTGTCGGATCGCGGGGTTCGAGCCGGATGTGCGGTTCGAGACCGCCGATCTCCAGGCACACGTGCGGCTCATCGAAACTGGCAACGCCGTCGCGCTGCTGCCGTCGCTCGTGCACATCTCGACGCCGCGGGTGCGCCTGCTCGAGATCGAGGGCGCGCCAAAGCGCACGCTGTTCACGGCGGCGCGGGAGGCGAGTCGGGGGCACCCCGCGATCTCGGCCGTGCGCGATGCGCTCGAGGTCGTCGTGCGCGAGGCCGAGGCGGCGCGGCCTACTTCATCCACTCCGTAAAGCCGGCGCGCACCTTGTTCACCTTGGGCACGGCGACCGCGAGACAGTAGCCCTGGCCCGGGTTCTTCGCGAAGAAGTCCTGGTGGTAGTCCTCGGCGTCGTAGAACACATCGGCGTCCTCGAGCGAGGTGACGACACCGCCGCCCCACATCTCATTCGCCCGCTCGACGGCGGCCTCGAAGAGCTCCCACTGGTCTTCGTCACTCGGGAACATCGCTGAGCGGTACTGCGTGCCGATGTCGTTGCCCTGCCGGTTGAGCTGGCGCGGGTCGTGCAGCGTGAAGAACATATCGAGGATGACGTCGCCGGGAATCACCGACTCGTCGAACACCACCTTGACCGCCTCGGCATGGCCGGTGCTGCCGGTGCAGACGAGCTCGTAGTTCGGGTGCTCGACCGTGCCACCGATGTAACCGGAGATGACGTCGTCAACACCCTTGACGTTGCGGTACACCGCATCGAGGCACCAGAAGCATCCACCCGCAAGAACGTACGTCGTAGTCATGCGTCAATGCTAGGCGCCGTTGCTGCGCGGCCGCCAAGTGCGGCGGGTTCGACGCCGTGTCGGAGGCTCGGCTTAGCGTGCGAGCACGCAGCACGCGGCGCCACAGGCGCCTTTGCGGAAGGAATCACGATGACCATCACCCTCCTGCCCCGAACCACCGACCTCATCCGCGAACGCGCAGGCCTGCGCATCCACCAACTCACCGAGACGCGCTGGCGCGTCTCGCAGCCCACCGGCGCCATCGTCGGCTACCTCGAGCAACGCGGCGACGAGGTCGCGGTCATGCGCATGACCGCCGACCGGCGCGGTTTCTTCGACCTCGGCATGTTCGACGACGTTGACGAGGCGTTCGACGCACTGCGCCGCATGTAGCCGGGGCTAGCGCCACCAGGTATCGAAGGGCGTCACCGGCACGGTGCGCTTGTGACGCGTGCGGGTGAAGTAGCCCTCGAGTTTCTCGGCGACTTCGTCGGCCACCNCGCCGCCGGTGAGGTAGGTGTCGATGTCGGCGTAGCTGAGGCCGAGTTCGTCTTCATCGGCGCGACCGGGCGTGCCGTCGAGGAGGTCGGCCGTGGGCTGCTTGAGATAGAGGCGCTCGGGCGCGCCGAGGTGCTCGAGCAGCTGTCGCCCCTGCCCCTTCGTGAGACCGGTGAGCGGAGTGAGGTCGCAGGCGCCGTCGCCAAACTTCGTGAAGAAGCCGGTGACGGCCTCAGCGGCGTGGTCGGTGCCAATGACGAGCGCGCGACGCTCGGCGGCGATCGCGTACTGCGCGACCATGCGGGTGCGCGCCTTCGAGTTGCCGCGGGTGAAGTCGGCGAAGGTAAGGCCCTCGGAGCCCTGGTCAAGGCCGTCAACCGCGGGCTTGATGTTAAACGTCACCGCGTCGTCGGCCTGGATGAACTCGAGCGCGAGCTGCGCATCCGCTTCATCGGCCTGCACGCCGTACGGCAGGCGCACGGCGGTGAACCGTGCGTCGTGGCCCCCGGCGCGCAGCCGCTCTACTGCGAGCTGCGCGAGGCGGCCGGCGAGGCTCGAATCCTGGCCGCCCGAGATGCCGAGCACGAAGCCATGGCTGCCGGTGGCGACGGCGTAGTCGTGCAAGAAGGCGACGCGCGCCTCGACCTCCGCGCCGGGGTCGATCTGCGCTTTCACGTCGAGTGCTTCGATGATCGCTGCCTGTGCCTCTCGCATGCGACTAGTTTTGCACGATGCGCGACAGCTGACGCAAAAACTTTCACCTAGGCAACGCTTACCTAGAATCCCTGCCGCCTTCCCCACGACATCGAGTCAGGTCAGACCCCCACTCGCTGCACGCCCACAATCCCGTCCTGCGATACGGCGGCACCGAAGTGGTCCACGGCGTCCCCCTCGTAGGCGTGCACGCGGTGGGTCGCGGCGAGCCCGGTCTGCTGCGGGCGCATCGATTCGAGCGAGCCGTCGCCCTCGACCTCCTCGGACAGGTCGTGGCCGTTGATGGCGATGCGCGTCACCGCTCGGCGTTCGCGAAGTCGGCGAGCAGCTCGCGCTCCTCAGCGTCGGTCAGGCCCGCTCCGTGGGGGTTCGGAATGTCGTGCTCGAGTTCGTGGTGGAGGGAGTCGCGGAGCGTGTCGGCAAGCGGGCGCAGGGTGAGCCCGGCCGCGCGGGCGCGGTCGGTGGAGCGGGCGTTCATGCCATACCAATCGCGGTCGGCGATCCACAGCGGCAGCGAGCGCGGGCCCATCCACTGCGCAACCTCACGCTCGGTGAGCCATGCCTCGGGCGCGGGCACGACCTGCGCCGAACTGCAGGCGATCTCCCGAGCCACATCGAGGTGCGCTGGCAACGGATGCGCGTCACCCTGCGCGTTGAAAGCGCCGGTCGCGCCGCCGGTCGCGAGCGCCACGATGAAGTCGGCGAGGTCACGCACGTCGATGACGGCGGTCGGGAGTTCCGGGGTGTCGGGCGCGAGCACCCGGGCGCGCTCGTTTGACGGCGCGGCGAAACGGCGCACCCAATAGCTCGTGCGGCCCGTCGGGTCGCCGGGACCGCCGATGAGCCCGGGGCGCACGATCGCGGCGCGCTGCTCGCCGAAGGCGTCGAATACGGCCCGTTCACACGCCGACTTTGCCTCGCCGTACTGCTCCACGCTCGCCATCTCGTCGGCGTCGAGGGCCGGGAGTAGCTTGCTCGACTCGTCAGCGCCGATCGTGGTATGGCTCGCATAGGCGCTGACGCTCGAGACGAAGACGTACTTCGCTGCCACGGGCTCGAGGTCGCGCACCGCGCGGCGCACCGGTCTGGGCTCGCGTGCGAGATCGACCACCGCATCCCAGTGTTCGTCGCGCACTGCTCTTAAGGCGTCGCTGTCGATGCGGTTCGCACGCACGAATCGGGCACCGTCCGGCGCTGGCGCGCTGCCGCGGGCAAGGCAGGTGACGTCGTGGCCGTCGCGGAGGGCGGCTTCGGCAACCGCGTGGCCGAGCCAGGCGGTGCCACCGAGCAGGAGCAGCTTCATGGCTCCAGCCTCGCAGCCGCGCCCAAACGCGGGGTGGCCGTTCGCGCTCGGCGGAGGCGGCGCATCCGGGCCGACAAGTGTCGATTGCTAGGGTCGGCGGCACTACGTGACGAAGGAGACACGCATGAAGAAGCCACGTTTGTACCTCGTGCCGGTCGCAATCGCGGCGCTCGCGCTCACCGGCTGCCAGTCCGGCGGCGATGCCGCCTCGACGGACGCGGCCGCCCCGGATGCGGGCACCACCGCCCCGGCTACGGCCGAGTCGGCTGCCCTCGACGACGGCGTGCTGCAGGCCTGCTACACCGGCGACTACCGGCCGTTCAGCTACGACGACCCCGACACCGACGAGCGCACGGGCATCGATGTCGCGCTCATGGAAGACCTCGCCGATGACCTCGGCGTCGAGCTGGAGTGGGTCAAGACCTCGTGGTCTGACCTGATGTCGACCTTCCTGAGCTCGTGCGACATCGCGGTCGGCGGCATTTCCGTCACCGACGAGCGCGCCGAGCAGGTGGCCTTCAGCGACCCCGTCATCGTCGGCGGCAAGGCCGCGATCACGATGTGCGGGCGCGAGGACGAGTTCGACGAGCTCGAGGAGGTGAACCAGCCCGACACCACGCTCATCACCCCCGTGGGCGGCACGAACGAGGCGTTCGCCGACGAGAACGCGCCCGAGGCCGACATCGTGCGCTACGACGACAACAACACGATCTTCGACCAGATCGTGGCGGGCGACGCCGATGTCATGATCACCGACGCGCCCGAGGTCGTCTGGGCGGCGCACGAGCATCCCGAGCTCTGCGAGGTTAACGCCGATGAGCCATTCACCGACGCCACCCTCGCCTACATGCTGCCGCTCGACGATGCCGAGTTCGCGGCGACCGTGAACGCCTGGCTCGCGAGCACCTACGAGGATGGCACTTGGGACGCGGCCGTCAGCGACTGGTTCGGCGACGACTCGGTGTTCTCGGCCGAGCAGTTGCAGGAGGCGCTCGACTAGCGCTTAGGCCTCCGGGTCGATGCGCACGAGCATCTTGCCGGT
>NZ_JACXJG010000006.1:118978-119201 GCF_014904065.1 Gulosibacter sediminis
GTAGGCGATCTTGCCCTCGCCGAACCAGCGCGACATGTGCTGCTGGAACTCGGGTGCGAGGTGGAGGTAGCTGCCGAGCGTGAAGCCCTTGAGTGACAGCGCGCGCGTGATGATATTCGCCATGTTGTCGGGGCCCGCGGGCTTCTCGGCGGTGTTGTAGCCGGCAATCGCGCCGCAGAGCGCGATGCGGCCACCGTCGTTCATGACGTCGAGCGCGGCCTCG
>NZ_JACXJG010000006.1:119333-119806 GCF_014904065.1 Gulosibacter sediminis
CGCACCGGCGCATCCTTGTAGTTGATGGCGGCGTCGTAGCCGTACTTCTCGGTGAGCAGCGCGACCTTCTCGGCCGAACCCGCCGAGCCGATGACGCGCTTCGCGCCGAGCAGGCGCGCGATCTGGCCCGCAGCGGTGCCGACGGCGCCGGCAGCGCCCGAGATGAAGACGGTGTCGCCCTCCTTGAGGCCGGCGATCGCGGTGAGGCCGACGTACGCGGTCATGCCCGTCATGCCGAGGATGCCCATGCGCACCGAGTGCGGCACGCCGGGCAGCTCGGGCACGGCGCGGAATGCGCTCGCGTCTGCCTGCGCGATGTCGCGCCAGCCGAGGTCGTGCTGCACGAGCGTGCCGACGGGCANGCATCCGCCGACGACTCGACGACGCGGCCGATCGAGCCGCCGGTCATCGTCTCGCCGAGCACGTACGGCGGGGTGTAGCTCTTCACGTCGTTCATGCGGCCGCGCATGTAC
>NZ_JACXJG010000006.1:119816-121289 GCF_014904065.1 Gulosibacter sediminis
GATGAACTCGTTGCGCACCCGAACCTGGCCGGGCTCGAGGTCGGCGTACTCGACCTCGACGTAGCGGAAGTCTTCGTGCGTCGGCCAGCCCTGCGGGCGGGCGACGAGCTGGACCTGGGTGCTGACGGCTGCGGGCATGCGGTTGCTGCTTTCTGTTGGTTCGGTTGGTGGCTTCGGGTGGGTGGACGGGCTAGAGCGCGACGCCGATGGCGAGGGCGATCACGCCGAGCGCCGGGATGACGCCCTGCTTGAGCGCCGCTGCGGCTTTGTCGGGGCTCGTGATGAGCAGCACGACCGAGGCCGCGACCATCGAGCCAGCGCCGGAGAAGACGAGGGTCGCGCCGATGGCGGGCTGGCCGACCGCGTAGAAGATGATGCCGAGGATCACGGCGAGGGCGAGGAAGAGGTTGTAGAAGCCTTGGTTGAAGGCAAGCTCTTTCTGCACGGCGGCCTCTTCTTCAGTGCCGGTGCCGAACGTCTTCCGGGCAAGCGGTCCCGTCCAGGCGATCGACTCGAGATAGAAGATGAAGACGTGCACGAGCGCCGCGATGCCGGCGAGTAGGAGACCTGCGATGACCATGATGAAGCTGCTCCCCCTTGCGTCGAGCGACGCTGTCCATTCTGAACCGACCGGTTTAGAATATACTGAACCGGTCAGTTCACGCAATGGAGGAATTCATGGGCCGCACCCAGACTTTTGACACCACCGAGGTTGTTCGGGCGGCGCGCGCGGTCTTCTGGCAGCACGGCTTCGAGAACGCCTCGCTCGCCGAGCTCGANGCAGGCCACCGGCCTCAATCGCTCGAGTATCTACTACGCGTTTGGCTCGAAGCGCGGGCTGTTCGACGCCGCCGTTGAGAGCTATCTCGACGAGATCATCCGGCCGCGGTTGCAGCCACTGAAGGGCGATGTGGTCGCGGTAGATGCGCTCGAGCAGTATCTTGTAGGGCTTCGCGCCGCACTACTGCAGGTTGGCTCGCTGCCAGCGACGCACGGATGCATGCTGGTCAACACCGCCGGCGCGCCGATCGGCCACGACGAGGCGGTCGCACAGACGATTCGGGCCTACACCGCGGAGCTGCGTGAGGCGATGACCGCGGGCGTGCGGGCCGCGCGGCCCGATGCTTCTTCTTCAACAGTGGAGGCACTCGCCGAGTCATGCACCAGCCACGTCATTACCGCGATGGCGATTGTGCCGATCAGCCCCGAAGATGCGGCCCGGGCGCTGGATGCGGCGCGCGCGTTGATCGCTGCGGAGTAATTCGCGGGGCCCAGCTGCGAACTGGTTGGATCGCAGCCTTGACAGTGGGTCGTCGTCATATTGCAGTAGCACAGGGCCCACCCGGCGCTAGCGCGCGCTGCCCGACAGCCATGCCAATGTCGGATGCTCGTGGTGAACTGAAACCAGTCGCCAAACCGCCACGAAACCCACACGTCCGAAGTCATGTCGGTGGCTCATGCAAGAGTGAACAC
>NZ_JACXJG010000006.1:121317-121400 GCF_014904065.1 Gulosibacter sediminis
TCCGCCCGACTTGAATAGAACATTATTTCTATTGCCATAACGCGTGCATGCGTATATGCTTGCTACAACGGTTCTCCCATTGA
>NZ_JACXJG010000007.1:0-11013 GCF_014904065.1 Gulosibacter sediminis
GCAGCATGCCGCTGCGCGTTTGGAGCTCGCATCGTCGATCGATGCGGGCCCCACTTGCGTTGGCAGAACGAATGCGGCGTAGGCGTGAACGTCAGCACCTGCGTTGTCGCTGTCGCTCGCGCCGCCTCTGGCACCGGCGATCACGTCAGCTGTCAGCCGTCTACCGGCCCTCAGCGATCAGCCATCACATCCACGGCGAAACTCCCGCCCTAGTCATCGAGCAGCGCCGACGCGAACATCGGCCGCGCCACNATCCCACGACGAAGGGTGGAACATGCCGGCCAGCGCATCCCGATACAGGCGATTCAGCTCGGTTCCATTGTCGAAACCTCGACCACCAGCGCACCGATACGCGGCCTCAACCGTTGCGCGTGCGGCCTCGGTGGCGTTGAGCTTCGCGCTCACAAACTTCCGCGGCCAGGCACGCCCGTGGTCGATCAACTCATCGAACTCGCGCGTGTAGGTCTCCAACTGCGCGGGCACGGCCTCGAACTGCATCGCAGCATCCGCCAGCCGCACCCGAAACTCTGGAATCTCGGCGAAACTCGACTCGGCCTTCGCCGACGACTTGCCGCGCAGTGCCGCCGCACCGACTTCGAGTGCCCGCGCCGCGAGCCCCGCGTACACCGACGCGATCAGCAGCTGGAAGTTCGCGTTGATCGCGAACGGCAGCGAGTCAGGATTCAACCCATCGAGCAACCGCCTCACGACCCGATCGGCGCGCAGCGGCACCGCATCCAGCTTCGTCGAGCGGCTCTGCGTCGCGCGCATCCCCATCGGATCCCAGTGCGACGACACCGAAATACCTTCCTCGGCCCGATCCACCACTCCATACACAATCGACGCGTCCTCGTCGCCCGAAGCGTCCTTGCCGTGGGTGATCAGCCGCGTCCACACCGGCGACAGCGAGGTGAAGATCTTCGTGCCGGTGAGCAGGTATCCGCCGTCGGGCTGGGGCGCCGCCTCGGTGTTCGAGCTGTACAGCACCCAGTCGTTGCCGGCCTCGCTGATGCCGAACGCGTACACCTCGTCGGCCGCCGCATCCTCGAGCACAAACTGCAGCGAGCGGTCGTCCCGTTCAAGCAACGCTCGAGCAACCCCCGTGCACACGAGGTGCATATTGATGCCGAGCGCGGTCGCGGGCGCCGCCGTCGCGAGCCGCTGCTGCAGCCGTGACACCTGGTTCAGGGCGAGCCCCGGGCCGCCGAACTCATCGGGCACAAACAACCGCAGGTAGCCGGCATCGCGCAGCTCCTCGAAGTCCTCGGCGAAGAAACGATTCTCGCGGTCGTACACGTCGGCCCGCTCTCGGAACCGCTCCAGGCGATCCTGCGGCAGATACCGCTCGGCCAGCTCGGCATGGCGCGCTTCACGATCAGACAATTCGGCTCCTCTATCTCTGCAACTATCTCGACGAACTCAGGGCCCGACAACGTCACTACTGGCAGCGCGCAACAGCACGGCGCCGTTGTGGCCGCCGAAGCCGAACGAGGTCGACAACACGCTCGACACCGCGGCGTCGCGCGGCGACGTCACGACATCGAGCTGCGGGAACGCCGACTCATCCAGATTCAGCGTCGGCGGCAGCACGCCGTCGCGCATCGTCTGCACGGCCAGCACCGCCTCGAGCACCCCGGATGCGCCGAGCAGGTGCCCGGTCGACGACTTCGTTGCCGAGATGGGCAGCCCCGCGAGCGCGTCGCCAAAGACTCGCTCAAACGTGAGCGCCTCCATCTCGTCGTTCAATTCCGTGCCGGTGCCGTGCGCGTTGATGTGGTCGACGTCGCGGGGCCGCGCGCCGGCGTCGGCAAGGCAGGCCTGCACCGCCGCGATCGCGCCCCGGGCCTCGGGATGCGGCGCCGTCGGGTGGTGCGCATCCGACGCCGCGCCGAAGCCGGAGAGCTCGGCAAGTGGGCGCCCGCCGCGCGCGAGCACGGCATCCTTCGACTCGAGCAGAATCGCGGNCGCCCCCTGCGACATGACGAAGCCGCTCCGCCCGACATCGAAGGGCCGGCTCGCGGTCTCCGGCGCATCCTCGTAGCCGCTCGCGAGGGCGCGCAGGTTCGCGTTCGACGACAGGTTGATGGGGTTGAGGCAGTCCTCGTAACCGACGACCAGCACGGTGTCGGCATAGCCGTGACGGATGCGCCGCAGCCCCTCGCCGAGCGCCATCGCGCCGCTCGCGCAGGTCGCCGAAATGGCGCCGCCCGCACCGAGGGCTCCGTAGCGCTCGCTGAGGAGGGCGGATGCGGCGTCGGGAGCGCCGTGCATCGCGAGCGCCGACGGCACCGCGCGAGGACCGGCCTCGGCAATCGCAATGGCCGCGTCTTGCATCGCCTTAACCGGACCCGAGCCGGTGGCCGCGATCACCGAGAAGCCGTACTCGCTGCCGGCGGGCATCGGCGGATCTGCCTGTGCCGTCGCCTCGTCTGCCGCCGCGATCGCCCAGAGAAGAACGTCCGAGAGGCGACGGGCCTCGCGCGGCGCCAGCAGCTTCGAGCCGTCGAAGCCGCGCACCTGGCCGCCGATGCGCACCCGCAGCTTGTCGAACACGTCGCCCTCGAGGCGCGTGATCGCCGACCGCCCCTCGCGCACGCTCTGCCACGTCGCCTCGGCGTTGAGTCCGCTCGGCGTCACGGCACCGACGCCGGTCACGACGACGTCGCGCCGCCCGCCCGACGAGGCGGCCGCGCGCCGCCCCCTGCGCTTGTCACTCATAGCCGCACCGCCTCNAGGGCCGCGGTGAAGACTGTCGCCGTGCAGGTCGCGTTGAAGAGCGTTGCCTGGCTGGCCCCGCTGACGACGGCTGCCGCGACGGCGCGATCGCCACCAGCGCGATCGCCGTCGCCGAACATCCGCATCACACTCATAGCCGCACCGCCTCNCCGTCAGCAACCAGCTCGGCCGTGGCCGCCCGACGAACCTTGCCGCCGACCGTCCGCGGCAGCTCGCCGACGCGATACACGCGCCGCGGCACGAACTGCGGCGCCAACCGCTCGCGAGCGAATGCCAACACGGCCGCCTTGTCGGGAGCATCCGCACCCTCGAGCACGAGCGCGATGACGCTGCCAAGACTCGCGTCGGGCGCCGAGACGGCGCACACCGCATCCGCCCCGGGCAGCAGCTCGAACGCGCGCTCCACTTCGGGCAGCGACACCTTGTGCCCGCCCGTCACGACGATGTCGCCGGCCCGCCCGAGCAACTCGAGCTGCCGACCGCGCAGCCGAGCCTGATCGTGCACCGTTGCCCAGCCCTCACCGTCCCGAAGCTGCTCGTCGGTCGTCGCGGGCAGGTAGCCGTCGGAGCAGGCGTCGGCGCGAATCCAGAGCTCGCCGATCTCGCCGTCGGCAAGTACTTCGCCGAGCGGCCCGCGCACCTGCGCCGCGATGCCGTCGTACAGCGTGATCGCCGTGCCGTCGCCGCCGCGACTGTCGCCAATAAAGCCGATCTCGGCCGCGCCGTAATAGCTCACCAAGCGGGCGTGCGGCAGCGACTCGGCGACGGCCGAGCGGATGCGCGCCGACAGATTCGCGCCACCGGCCACGAGCAGCTGGACCCCGGTGAACCGCGCGGGAGAGCGGCGCGCGACGAGCGCGAGCGACTCGATTACGGCTGGCACGGCAACGATGCGCGTCACGCCCTCGTCGAAGATGCGGCGCGAGGCCGCGAGCGCGTCAAAGGAATCGGCGACGTGGCAAGATCCGCCCGACGCGAGGCACTCGACCAGCGCATACAGCGTGAGTGAATAGCTCAGCGGCCCGGGCGCGAGCGTCGCGACTCCCGGCAGCGGCTCGAGATGCGCGCTCGACACGGCAAAGTTCGCGCGATACTGCGCCCGCGTCTTCAAGAACGCCTTCGGATTGCTCGTCGTGCCCGAAGAAAACAGCATCAGGAACGGCTCGTCACCCGGTCGTACCGAGGGCGCCTCGGCCGGCGGCAACTCACGCTCGAGCCGGCAAAACTCCTCGAGCGACACCTGCGCACCTGCCCAGCCGGCGCGCGCGAGGGCGTCACGCAGCGCATCCGAGTCGCTCACGAGCACCGAAATGCCGGTGCCGAGCACGACGCGCACCTGATGCTCGAGCGGCCAGCGGGGGTCGATCGTCGCCGCTACGCAGTCAAACCCGGCGAGTCCGGCGATGATGCGCGCCGTATGGAACGCATCGGTGCTGCTCACCGCGACGACTGGCTGGGCCGACGAATCGAAGCTGGCGGCGGGATGCTCGCTCGGCTCCGCGGCCATGGCCGCGCCGACCGGCGGTTGCGCCGACGGCGACTCGGCGTTGCCGGGCAACGCGCCCGACCGCAGACGAGCGTTTCCTCGCCGCACCGCATCCTGCAAATGCTCGACGACGGCGCGCACGCGACGACCATCTTCGGCAAGTTCGCCGTAGGTAATGCGTGCCTCGGCGCCGACGATCGCGAGTCGCTCGGGATGCGCTTGCGCCACCTCGAGGATCTTGCCGGTAATCGGCACGCCTGACCTCCTGGAATCGCCCCGTGCGGTCGCCACGACGGGCACCACACAAACCATCACTGTATCCCGGTGGCCGCAGGTGGTTCCGAGATTCGAAGCGAACTTTCGGAATGCGCCGACGTGGCTGCGTTAGGCGTCGTACCGGCCGAAGTCGGCATCCCGCGAGGCGTCCGGATCCGCGTCCCCGGCGCCTGTCTCAGACCCGCATTTTGCCGCGGACTCCGCGTCAGACCCTGCCGTTGACGTGGCAGTCGAGCCTCCCCCTGACACATCCGAAGAGCGACCCGCAGAGTCTGCCGTTGGCTCAGTAGAAGCAGCGCTCGGCACGAGCTTGAGCCCGATGACGGCGGCGATGACGCCGATCAGGAACACCACCTTCATGACACTCACGCCCTCGGCACCCGTCACCATCGCCCACGTCACCGTGAGCGCGGCGCCAATGCCGGTCCACACGGCATACGCCGTGCCGATCGGAATGTGCTTCACCGCCCAGCCGAGGCCGAGCATCGAAATGACGCAGAACACGAAGAACACGACGGTCGCCACGGGCTCCGAGAGCCCGTGGCTCGCGCCAAGCGCNGGTCGCCCACACGGCCTCGCAAAGCCCGCTCAACACCAATACGATCCAAGGCATTACGACACCACCTTGAGTCCGACGACGCAGCCGATGAGCACGACGATGAGCGCCACGCGCATCACCGTGGCGCGCTCGGCGCCCGACACCATCGACCACAGCGCCGTCAGCGACGCGCCGATGCCGACCCAGACGGCATACGCGGTGCCGGTCGGTAGCTCGGTCATGGAGTACGCGAGCAGCACCATGCTGACCGTCATCGCAACAACGAACACTACGCTCGGCCAGAGTTTCTTGAACCCCTGCGACGCGCCAAGCGCCGTTGCCCANCACCGCCTCGAGCATGCCGGAGACGACCAATATGACCCACATCATGAGTGACTCCTCACTGAGTCAGTCTTGTCGTGCTGCGGGTACTGCTCCCTCGTCCGCAGGCTCGAATGCCGAGCCTCGCGCCCAGGCTAGCAATCCCGACCGCACCGAGTCGAGGTTTCGCCGAGGGCAGACGCTCTCGTCTGAGGGCATCATGCTCGCCGGTGGCGGGGCTGCGATTCTGCTGCAGCTCGCGCATCCGACGGTCGCGGCCGGCGTCGCCCGCCACTCCTCGTTCGCATCCTCGCCGCTCGGCCGCCTCGAGCAGACCCTGAACTACGTTATGGCGGCCGTCCACGGCGACGATACTGACCGCACGCGCATGCGCCGCCACGTGAACCGACGCCACGCACACGTGCCCGGAGCCTACGACACCGGGCCGCAGCTCTGGGTCGCCGCGACCCTGCTCTGGGCGGGGGAGCGGTCCTACGAGCGCGCATTCGGCCTGCTCCGCCGCGACGACCGCGAGGCGCTCCGCTACACCTTTGCCACCCTCGGCACCGAGCTGCAGCTGCCGGCCGAGGCGTGGCCCGCATCCGTCGACGAGTTCGACGCCTGGTGGCAGACCGCCCTCGCGGATGCGCGGGTCACCGACGACGCCCGCCTCGCCTTCGCGCGCCTGCGGCATCCCGACGTCGCCCCNGTGGTGGCTCCGCGCCGCGCTGCCGCTGATTTGGCGCGTCGCCCTCGAGCTGCTGCCCTCGCGGCTGCGGCGCGAGTTCGAGCCAGCTTGGTCGCGGGCCGACCGCTTCGTGGTCGAACTGTTCTGGGCCGTCGCGACGCCGATCTATCGCCTGCTCCCACGCCGGATGCGCACCTGGCCGACCCGCCGCCAGCTGCGCTCGCTCAGGCGCGCCTGACCCTGCTTGCCCTGATCGCGCCGCCTGCATCCACCGCCCAGGCGCGCCTGACACGATTCAGGCTGCCAACCCGCGAGGAGACCACAGTGACGACCGTGCCCGCACCGAGCCCGAGTAACCCTGAAACCCCGAGCATCCCCGAAACGCTGCGCGAACTGCGCGCGACCTTCGACGCCAACGTCACGAAGCCCCTGCGCTGGCGGCTCGAACAGCTCGACGCCCTCGAACGGATGCTGCGCGAACGCGAGCACGAATTTGCCGACGCGCTCGAAGTCGACCTCGGCAAGTCGCCGATCGAATCGTTCATGACCGAGACATCGGTCACCATCAGCGAGGTCGCTCACTTGCGCCGCAACCTGCGCCGCTGGCTCAAGCCGAAGCACGTGCGCCCCAACCTCGCGGTCGCCCCGGCCGTCACCTACACGGTGCGCGAGCCCCTCGGCGCCGCCCTCATCATCGCGCCGTGGAACTACCCGNCCAGCTCGCCCTCGCGCCGCTCGCTGGTGCGTTCGCAGCCGGCAACGTCGCCGTCGTCAAGCCGAGTGAGCACGCGCCCGCCACGTCGGCGGCCCTCGCGAAGCACATCGCCGAGTACCTCGACCCCCGCGCCGTGCGCGTCGTCGAGGGCGCCGTCGCGGCCTCGACCGAGCTGCTCGCCCAGCGTTGGGACACGATCTTCTACACGGGCGGCGCCAAGGTCGCCCGCATCGTCGCCCGCGCCGCCGCCGAACACCTCACGCCAGTCACCCTCGAGCTTGGCGGTAAGTCGCCTGTTTTCGTCGACGACACCGCCGACTTCGACGTCGCGGCCCGCCGCATCGCCTGGGGCAAGCTGCTCAACGCCGGCCAGACCTGTGTCGCGCCTGATTACGTGCTTGCGACGCCGCGCGCGGCCTGCGAACTCGCCGAGCGTATCCCTGCCGCGGTCAAGGAGATGCTCGGCGAACGCCCCAAAGAAAGCGGCGATTACGCCCGCATCATTCACGACGCGCATTTCGAACGCCTTGAGTCGCTGCTCGAAGGAGGTCGAATTCACTCGGGCGGTTCGCGCGATGCAAGCACGCGCTTTTTCGAACCAACCGTGCTCGTCGACGTCGACGAGTCAGCACCGATCATGCAGGAAGAGATCTTTGGACCAATTCTTCCCCTCATTCAGGTGAACGATGAAAACGCAGCGATTACGTTCATCAATTCGCGCGAGAAGCCGCTCGCGCTGTATCTGTTCTCGGAGCGCAAATCGGTTCGCCAAAAGTTCCTTCGCCACACGTCGTCCGGTGCCCTTGCGGTCGGTCTGACGGTCGCGCACGTGAGCGTGCCTGAATTGCCATTTGGCGGCGTCGGGGAAAGCGGAATCGGAGCGTATCACGGGGAAGCCTCGCTCGACGCATTTAGCCACCGACGGGCGGTACTGCGAAAGCCGAGTTTTCCGGATACGCTCCGACTCGTGTATCCGCCGTTTGGGCGGACGGGCGCGCGACGAGAAATCATTCGCCGCGTGCTGGGGAATTAATTAGTTCGCGGCGTCGAAGGCGTCGAGGACGTCCTGCGGCACGCGGCCACGGTCGGCGACGGTGTAGCCGTTCGCCGAAGCCCACTTGCGAACCGCCGCGAGGTCGCGCTTCGGGCCGGTCGAAGGAAGCTGCGTACGGGTGCCGCGCTGGGCGCGCCCGCCGACGCGGCGAGCCGTCTTTACGTACCCCTCGAGCGACTCGCGCAGGGTCTGCGCGTTGTCCTTGCTCAGGTCGATTTCGTAATCAACACCGTCAAGGCCGAACTTGACGGTTTCGCCCTGACCCTCGTCGAGCTGGGTGCCGTCGAGATCATCGATCAGCTGGTAAACGACTTTGCGTGCCACGGATGCGCTCCTTGTTTTGGCGATCTATATCGCTATAAGTGTGAAGGCCGACGGGAGTATTCCGCAAATCGAATTCATCCAACCGGGAGATTCACAGCAACGTGCGCCGCGAATCTCCCGGACGATATCGAATTTGTGCCGGACTTGGCGTGAGCGCTAGGCCCGGGCCAATGCCTGTGCCGGCGCGATGCGCGAGGCGATCCACGAAGGTCGAGCCCCCGCCATCACACCAAGCAAAATCGCACCGCCAATTACCGCACCAATTCCAATCCACGGCAGCGAGATCGCAATTGTGCCGCCGTCGGCGATCATTGCTGGCACCGCCCTGATTCCCATTGGCACGCCGATAAGAATCGACACCACTGCGCCAATCAGCGCGAGTGACACCGCCTCAATCAGCACCATGGCGCGCACCCGAGCTCGCGTCATGCCGAGCGCTCGTAGCAGGGCGAGTTCGCGGCGGCGTTCGGAGACGGCGAGCGCCACGACGCTCGCGAGACCGATCACCGAGATCACGACGGTGAGCCCGAGCATCGCGAGTACGAAGGCGACGACGAGCGTGACGATCTGCTCGTAGAGCTGCTGTTCGGCGAGCGGCCCAAGCAACTGCAGATCGGAGTTTGTGCCCTGCGCGGCCGAGACCGCGTCGACGAGGTCACCGATCTTGCCGTCGGCCGCGAACAGCCAGAGCCCCGCATCCGTCGTAACGTCGTCGAACTCCGCGAGGGTCGACTCGGTTACGGCGCCGTAGGTGCTCCCGGTGTTCGGGTTGTAGAGCGTGTCGAGCAGTGGATCGGTGACGACCTTGAGGTCGACGCTGGCGCCCGATGCATCCGTGAACGTCACGGTGTCGCCGTCGGCCGCCCCGAGCGACTCCGCATCCCACTCGCTCAGCGCGACCTCGCCGCTGGCGAGTGGCCGCTCGAGCGCATCCGCGGTCGTCGAGGGCAGCGTGAGCAGCGCCGCGAGCGACGAAGGATGTTCGGGGTCGGCCGCCAGCGTCACCGCCGAGGTGCGGTCGGACGACTCGAGCCCCTCCGACTCGAGAATCGGCGCGAGGTCGGCGGCGTCGAGCGACTCGTCAGCGCGGCTCGTGATGAGCGCGTCGAACGCATAGTTCTCGTCGAGCCGCGCGTTCAGCGTCGCGTTCACCGACTGCACGCCAGTGAGCATCGCAAGGATGAGGCTGCCGCCGAGCGAGATCGCGAGCACGATCGTGCCCGAGCGACGCGAGGTGCGCACGAGGTTCTCGCCCGCGAGCTTCGCGACCGGGCCGAAGGCACTGAGCAACCGCGCGAAGCCGGGCATGACAACTCGCACAAGCAGCGGCACGAGCACGATGAGGCCGATCGCCAGCACCACACCGCCCCCGATGAGCACGAGCGGGTTGCCGAGCATCGACGCGGCCCAGAGGCCGAGCGCGCCGAGGGCCGTGATGAGCAGGCCGAAGATCCACGCAACGACGCTCGAGCGGTTGCGCTCGGCACCGGCGGCGTTCGCCTCCGACAGCGCCGCGATCGGCGCGAGCGAACGCAGCCGAGCGGCCGGCGCCCACGCCGCAAACAGGGTCATGCCGACCGTGACGATGAGCGCAGCGATCGCCCAGAACCACGGGAACACGAGGCCGCCCCCGTCCATGTCGGCGACCATCGCGATGACGCCGCCGAGGCCGAAGCCGACCACGATACCGACGACCGCGCTGACGAGCCCGATGAGCAGGGCCTCGGCGAGTACCGTGCGCTGCACCTGCCCGCCGGTCGCGCCGACGAGGCGCAGCAGGCCGTTCTCGCGCAGCCGCTGCGCGAGCAGCACTTGGAACGTGTTGCGAATCACCATCGACGCCGCGAGCAGCGCGATGAGCACGAAGATGAGGAACATCACGGCGAGCGCGTTCGTGCCGCCGGTGAGGTCGTCGATGAGCTTGGCGGTGTACTCGTCGACCGTGACCGCCTCGGGCGCGTCGTCGGCACCATAGACATCGACGAGCCGCTCGTTGATCGCGGTAATCGCCTGCGCCGCGCTCGTGCCCTCCGCGAGCCGCACGACGAGGGCTGACGACGAACCGTCGTCGACCGAGAAGTAGTCCTGCGCCGCGTACAACTCGGTCGAGGCGGCGACCGTGCCGCCAACCGTCTCGACGAGCCCGACGACGCGCACCTTGGCCGACTGGCCGGTGCCGTCGAAGATCTCGATCGAGTCGCCGAGCGCGATGCCGAAGCGGTCGAGGTCGTCCTGCGTCGCGGCGATTTCGCCGGTGCCGACCGGCCACTGGCCGCCGGTGAGCGTCATCCAGCGCAGGTCGCCGTCGTCGGCGATGCTCGAAATGTTGATGTTGTGGGTGCGGCCGCCGACCTGAGCCTGCGCGTACACCGTGTGGCTCGGCTCGATCGCCGCAATGCCGGGCACCTCGCCGACGGCATCGACGACGCCCTCCGAATCGCTTGAGGGAATCACGACATCGGCGTTCGTGTACGGCGCCGCGACGGCGACGTTGAGCCCCTGCTGCATCGTCGTGATGAAGGTGCCGGTGGCCATGATCGCCATCGCGCTGAGCAGCGCGGCAAGCACGATCGCCACCACGCGCCGGGGGCCTCGACGAATCTGCTGCGTCGCCAGCCGCATCGTCGCGCTCATGCGCCGACTCCCGCCATGACGCCGCTGATCTCTTCGTAGCCGGCGCCCGAAAGCTCGTGCGCGATGCGGCCGTCGACGAGGATGAGTACCCGGTCGGCGTAGGCGGCCGCGGCCGGGTCGTGGGTCACCATCACGATGGTCTGCTCGCGCTCGCGGGCCGCGCGCTGCAGGCTCTCGAGCAGGCCGCGACCGGTGCGCAGGTCGAGCGCGCCCGTCGGCTCGTCGGCGAACACGACGGCGG
>NZ_JACXJG010000007.1:11179-24832 GCF_014904065.1 Gulosibacter sediminis
CGTGCGGCATGTGCTTCAGGCGGTCCACGATACCGAGCTGCGAGGCGAGGCGCTCGAGCGCGGCGGTGTCGACGTGGCCACCAGCGAGCCGCACCGGCAGCTCGATGTTCTCACGCGCCGAGAGGGTCGGCACGAGGTTGAACGACTGGAACACGNGCCGGTCGCGGCGCAGCTTCGTGAGCTTCGCATCTGGCATGCCGACGATCGATTGGCCGTCGATCGCGACGTCGCCGCTCGTGGGGGAGTCGAGCCCCGCGAGCAGGTGCATCATCGTCGACTTGCCAGAGCCCGAGGGGCCCATAATCGCGGTGAACTCACCGCGGGCGAACGCGGCGTCGACACCCGCAACGGCGTGTACCTGCGCATCCGCTTGTCCGTACGTCTTCGTGAGGCCGCGGCAAACGACGGCCGGTTGCGTGGTCATGGGAGCTCCTTCAGAGCGGTGAATTTGCTGACAACTCGAACGTAGAAGCCGCGGGGTGCGGCTCACATGGTGCGCAAGTCTCGTCCGGTTGGACGACCCCCAACCAACGGATGTATACCCGAGGAGGAGGGCCCTTACTCCTAGGCTTGGGGGCATGCTCGACACCTTTATCGCCACCCGTGAGCGGCCGATGCGCGTGCTGCTCACGGACTCGGTCGGTGCGGTTGTGGCGGGCGTCCTGTTTCTGCTCTTCGGCAGCTGGGGCATGTCGGTGCCGACGGTGCTCTACTACCCGGTCATTGCCCTGCTCTGCGTGCGCCGCTCGGCCCCGCTCGTGTTCCTCTGGGGCACGACGGTGCTCAGCGGCATTCAGTACTTCTCGGCTGCCTACTACTTCGACGTCATCGTCTACGGCGTGACGCTCATTGGGGTCTTCGGCATGGCCGCGTTCGGCGCGAGAAAGCTGCGCTGGACCTGCGCCGTGCCGCCCGTGCTCGCCATCGCGGTCGTCGCGCTACAGACCTTGACGCCGTGGATGACGTCGCTGCCCTTCAGCATGCAGCCGGAATCCGTCACCAACTTCCGCGAACGCCTGCAGGCGTTCNCTGCTCGCCGTCGTGATCGCCATCGCGTTCATCGCGGCGTGGGCCCTGGGAATGCTCCGCCGCCAGCAGCTCGTCGAAGTCGTGCGGGCGCAGGAGCGCGCCGAATTGATGGAGCGGGATGCACACCGCATGGCGGAGCTAGCCGTGTCGGATGAGCGCAGCCGCATCTCGCGCGAAATGCACGACATCATCGCCCACTCGCTCGCCTCGATCGTGACCCTGGCGGAGGGGGGCCGCCTGGCCTCGCGTGAGAAGCCGGAGCTCGCGACCGAGCTGTTCGGCAAGATCAGCGACACCGGCCGCGGCGCCCTTGGCGACGTCAAACTGCTGCTGCGCAACGTCGACGCGACCCAGGACGACGCCCCGGCGCGCGGCGTCGCGAACATCCGCGACCTCGTCGAGGCGGTGCGCGTCGGTGATGCTCCCGAATCCGGCATCACCTACCGTGAGTACGGCACCCCGGTCGAGCTGCCCGCCGGCATGCAACTCGCGCTCTACCGCGTCGCGCAAGAGGCAGTCACGAACATGCTCAAGCACGCGCCCGGCTGCTGCGGCGAGATCGAACTGCGCTGGGGCGACCGCGAGGTGCTGCTGCGCGCCGTGAACTCGTGCACCGACGGTGCCGACGCCCCGTCGAGCGACCGACGCGGCATCGCCGGCATGCGCGAGCGCGTCGAGCTCTTCGACGGCGTGCTGCGCGTCACCACCAGCGACGCGAGCTTCGAGGTGCTCGCGAGCATCCCCATCCCCGCCATTGCATCGAAGGGCCAAGCATGACCATCCGAGTTCTCATCGTTGACGACCAGTCGCTCGTGCGCGAGGGGCTCGCGCTCATCGCGGGGTCCGTCGACGACATCGAGGTGGTCGGCAAAGCCGAGAACGGCCGCGACGGCGTCAACCTCGGCCTCAAGCTGCGGCCCGACGTCGTGCTGATGGACGTGCGCATGCCGGTCATGGACGGCATCGAGGCGACCGCGCGACTGCTGCAACACTCGGGCGAGCGCTCCGAGCTCCGCGTGCTCGCGCTGACGACGTACGACTCCGAAGATTTCGCGGTGCGGATGCTCGCCGCCGGCGCCTCGGGCTTCCTCCTCAAGGACGCACCGGGGGAGGACCTGATCCGCGCGATTCGGACAGTGGCCGCCGGTAATGCGATTATTGATCCGAGCATGACGCGCACGCTGCTGCACCGACTCACCACCGAGCGGCCGCAGCAGACCGCGGCGGCCGACCGGGATGCCCTGGTCGCCCACCTGACGGACCGCGAGCGCGATGTGCTCGCGCAACTCGTGCAAGGCGTCTCGAATGCGCAAATCGCGAAGGAATTGTTCCTTGCGGAGGTCACCGTAAAGACCCACGTTGGTCGGATTCTCGACAAACTTGGGTTGCCAGATCGCGTGCACGTTGTGATTTGGGCCTACGAAAGCGGTTATATAGACAGGTAGTGCACGTGAGAAGGAAGCAGCAATGACGCAGAAATCGGTCACCGACCTCGAGGTCGTCGGCGTCGAAGAGTGGGGTCACATCATGACCCAGCTGCTGTTACCGATGGCCGTCACGGCGCCCGACCCCGAGAAGTATCGGGCGCGCATCCGCGCCGCGGTCGTCGGCGGCATTCGCTTCTTCACGATCACGTCGACCCCGCACTCCTCTGGCCGATCGTCGCGCCTGTTCGCTGAGGGTGGCGACCCCTTCTATGCCGTCGTCAATCAGATCGAGGGCCAGTCGCGCCTGCGACAGCTCGGCCGCGACTCGGTGCTCGNAAGCGGGCGACTTTGCGATTTATGACACTGCGCTGCCATATGACCGCGACTTCGCCGATGGCACGTACATGGTGATCATGGTGCCGCAGCAGCTGCTCACGCTGCCGCCGCGCGCGTTCATCGAGATCGCCGGCATGAAGGTGCCCGCCGATGAGGGCATCGGCCGCGTCGCCGGCCCGATGCTCGCGGGCGTCGCGAAAGACATGTCGGTGCTGCTGGGCCACGGCGGCCTCGCGCTCGCCCACACCGTTGTCGACCTCATCGCGGCGGCCGTCGCCGAGCGCCTCGGCATTGAAGCGCCGACCCGCGCGAACGCGCAGCTCGCACAGCTCATGGAGGTACGCGACTACATCATGGCGCACCTGTCCGACCACGACCTCACGCCGCAGACGATCGCCGACGCGCACTTCATCTCGGTGCGCACGCTGCACTCGCTGTTCAAGGAGCAGGGCACCTCGGTGTCGACCTGGATTCGCGAGCGCCGCCTCGAGATGGCGCGCCGCGACCTCGTTGACCCGGCACTGACCGACGCGATTCGCGCTGTGGGCGAGCGCTGGGGCTTTGCCGACGCGACCCACTTTTCGAATGCGTTTAAGCTGGCATACGGTGTCTCACCGCGGCAATACCGCAAGACGGCACTCGACGAATTGCGGCGCAGCAGCATCGACAGGGAGTAGTGCGTGACGGGAGTACTTGAAGGCTTCAGCGTCATTGCCCTCATTATTCTCGTCGGATTCATCATGCAGCGCGTCGGTCTACTCGGTGACCGCGGCCGCGAAATGCTCAACAAGCTCGCGTTCAACGTCGCGACACCGGCCCTGCTGTTCGGCCTCATGTTCAGCGTCGACCTCAACGTGCTCTTCAGCGGCCAGTTTCTCGTCACCGCGATCGGCATGGTCGTCATGGCCGCGGTGTTCGTCGTCATCGCGATCATCTTCCGCTGGGGTATCGGCAACTCGGCGGTCGGCGCCCTCGCCTCGAGCTTCGTGAACTCGGGCAACCTCGGCATTCCGATCGCCGTCTACGTGCTCGGTGACGGCACGCTCGTCGCGCCCGTCATGCTCGTGCAGCAGCTCATCCTCGCGCCGGTCATGCTCTCGGTGCTCGACATCGCGGGCCGCGACCCGCAGGCGCCGAAGCTGCGCTGGTGGCAGATGCTCTATCGCCCGTTCACGAACCCCGTCGTCATCGGCGCGCTCTCGGGCCTGCTGCTCAACATCTTCTCGGTGCCCGTGCCGAACTTCCTGCTCGACCCGATCGAGCTCGTCGGCGGCATCAGCGTGCCCGCCGTGCTCATGGCGTTCGGCATGTCGCTTCACGACAACGCGATGCCGATGCGCGGCAAGAACCGCTGACAGGTGCTCACCGCGACGGTGCTCAAATCGTTCGTGCACCCGGTGCTCGCGTGGCTCCTCGGCAAGTTTGTCTTCGGTCTCGACGACGCGATGGTCCTCGTCGTCGTCGTGACCGCCGCGCTGCCGGCCGCCCAGAACATCTACAACTACGCTGCGAACTACCACGTCGGCGAGTCGCTCGCGCGCGAGAGCATCCTGCTCACGACCATCCTGTCGGTGCCGGTGATTCTCGTCGTCACGCTGCTGCTGCACCCGTAGCGCGCGCCGCGCTCACGGCGAGAGGGCGGGCGGATGCGCTGGCCGGCCCGGCTCGCGGTGGCCCGGCTGCGCAGCCCTACCGGCCGCCAGCCGTCGCGTACGATTAGCCCGACTGGTCAATCGCGCCAGCGGCCACACGAAAGGGAGGCTCATGTCGGAAACCGACAAGATGCTCGAAGCAAACCGCGTCTATGGTGAGGGCTACCCGGGGCCGCGCGAACTTCGACCCAAGCGCAAGGTCGCCGTCGTCGCCTGCATGGACTCCCGCCTCCAGATCTTCCCGATGCTCGGCCTCGACCTCGGTGAGGCGCACATCATTCGTAACGCGGGCGGCGTGATCACCGACGACATGATCCGCTCAATCACGATCTCGCAGCGCATGCTCGGCACCGAAGAAGTCGTGCTCATTCACCACACGAACTGCGGTCTATCGACCTTCAGCGAGGACGAATTCGACGAATTGCTCATGCGTGAGACCGGCGCGCGGGCGCACTGGAAGGCCGAGTCGTTCAAGGACGTCGATGCCTCGGTGCGCGAGTCGATTCGGCGCATCATGCAGTCGCCGTTCATTCAGCATAAGAACGTGCGCGGCTTTGTCGCCGACGTCGACACCGGCCTGCTCCGTGAGGTCGAGGCTGGCTAGTGTTCGCAGCGCGGGTCGTCGACAGCCTCATCGGCGAGGTCGGGGTCGAGGCAACGGATGCGGGCATCTGCCGCGTCTGGCTACCCGGCTCGGCACCGCTCGGCTTCGGCCCGCACGTCGGCTCTGAGATCGCAGAGGCCCACCTCGAGCGCGGCGTCGCCCAGCTCGGGGAGTTTTTCGCTGGCGAGCGGGAGCGCTTCGAGGTCACCCTCGATTGGTCGCAGGCCTCCGACGGCTTCGGCGGCGAGGTGCAACGCGCGCTCGTCGACATTCCCTACGGCGAGACGTACAGCTACGGCGAGCTCGCCGACCGGCTCGGCCGCCCGCGCGCGGCCCGGGCGGTCGGCACCGCCTGCTCACATAACCCGCTGCCGCTGTTCGGCGGCTGCCACCGGGTGATCCGCTCGAACGGCGATGTCGGGCTCTACGGCGGCGGTGAGCATATGAAGCGCGCGCTCCTCGACCTCGAGGTGCGTGACTGAGGCGTGGCGAAACCCTGGCGGCAACGGCTGCGCTGGGCGCGGCTGAAGACGATTTCGGTCGTGGTCGACAGCGCGTTTTGGACGCTCCACCAGCTCGATGGGCTGCTCGGCATGGCCCCGCTGCTGACGTCGGCGGGCGTGCGCACCCGGTATTCGCCGCGGTCACGCGGCTGGCGTGACGGCGGCCCGGCCGTCGTCGTGCTCGCGGGTCTGTCGACGCCGTGGCGATACATGCGGCCGGTGCTCGACGCGCTGTCCGACCGCGGCTATCGCGTCATCGTGTTGCCGCAGCTCGGCTGGAACCTCAAGTCGGTCGCGTCGCTCGCCGCGATCGTCGAGCGGGCGCTGCTCGCGCATCCCGAGTACGGGCGGGTGCTGTTCGTCGGCCATTCGAAGGGCGGGCTCATCGCGAAGCAGGTGCTGCTCGACGACTTCGTGGGCGAGCACACGATCGGCGCCGTCGCGATTTCGTCGCCGTTCGCGGGCGCGAAGGCGGCTCGGTACATCCACGGCTCAAACCCGATCGCGCGCGAGATGATCGGCCTGCGCGCCGGCACGCCGATGCAGCTCGCGTTGTCGATGCGCGACGAGGTGGATGCGCGCATCACCTCGATCATGCCGCTCTACGACCAGATCGTCGGCTATCCGGGCGTGCTGCCGAACGGCCGCAACCGCACGGTGCGCGCGCTCGGTCACAATCTGCTGCTCGCCGACCGCCGCGTGCACGACATCATCGACCGCGAGCTACGGGCGATTATGGAACGCGATGCTGCGCGAGCAGCGAGTACTCCTCCCACGCTCGCTTGAGGTCGCGGGCCGACTCGGCCTGTACCGACACCCCACGCTCGCCGGTGCGTCGCACGGTGCCGTGGATGAGTAGCAGGGGGGTGCCGAAGAGCACGTCGCCGCTGCGCTCCTGTGCCTCGTCGAAGAACGCGGCGTCGGCGCAGCCCGTGCCGTCGTCGACCGAGATGAACACGACCCGCTTGCCGGTGCGCATCGGCGGGGTCTGCGTCGCGACGCGCACGCCCGCGACGATGACCTCGGCGCCGCCGCGCAGGCTCGCGAGCTGCTCGGCCGGCGTCACCCCGAGCTCGTCGAGCAACGGCCGGTAGCCGTCGATCACGTGCTCCGACAGGTCGAGCGCGAGCACCTCGAGTTCGGCCTGCACGCGCTCGCGCGAGTCGAGTTCGGGCGCCCCGCTCGCCTCGACCGCCGCGTGGGAGCCGTGGAGTTGCAGCGGCAGTTCGAGCGCATCCGGGCTGGTCTCTCGCGGTTTCGCGCGCGGCGCGCGGCGCACGGCCGCGAGCAACTCGCCGCGCGTGAGCGTCTGTGACTCGAGCGAGTCGAGCGCGCCGATGAGCGCGAGCCGCTCGGCGAGTGGCCGCGAGGGGCGGGCGCGGGCGATGAAGTCGCCGAGTGACTCGTAGGGGCGCTGCTGCAGAATGCGGTCGATCTCGGGGTCGGTGATGCCGCGGATGTCGCTCAGCGCGAGTCGGATGCCGAGGTCGCCTCGCCGCGTTGCCCATCCCGGCGGCGTCGCGCGCACTCGCTCGACGACGAACTCGCGTGTCGAGGCGTTGACGTCGATGGGGAGGATCGGCACTCCCATGCGCCGCGCGTCGCCGAGCAGCAGCCGCTTCGGGTACATGCCCGGGTCGTGGGTGAGGATGCCCGCGAAGAACTCGGCAGGGTAGTGGGTCTTCAGCCACGCGCTCTGCCAGGTGGGCAGCGCGAAGGCGGCCGCGTGGGCCTTACAGAAACCGAACGAGCCGAAGCCGCGCAGCACCTCCCAGATCGCGTCGATCTGCGCATCGGTGAAGCGTCGTCGCCCGCGCTCGTCGACGTTGCGCCGGGTCTTCGTGCGGAATAGCTCCTCGATGTCCTCGCCCTGTTTCTCCATGCGCCGCCGCAGCTCGTCGGCGTCGGCGAGCGAGATGCCCATGCAGGTGTGGAGGATGCGCAACACCTGCTCGTGGTAGACGACGACCCCGTACGTTTCGCGCAGGAACGGGCGGAACGAGGGGTGCAGCCAGTTCGGCGTCGCGAAGCCGTGTTTCACCTCGAGGAACGGGGTGACCATGTTGCCCTTCATCGGGCCGGGGCGGAACAGCGAGATGTCGGCGATGAGGTCGTCGTAGACGTCGGGCTGCATCTTGCCGATGAGCTCCCGCTGCCCGGGCGACTCGATCTGGAACATGCCGAGCGTGTGCGTCGTGCGGATCTGCTCGAACGTCGCCTCGTCGTCTTTCGGGATCTCGTCGAGTACGAGCTTGCCCTGCGCCGACACGTACGGGGTGTCGGGCGCAAGGCCGCCGCGCACCGCCGCCTGCGGCCCGTGCAGCCGTTCGATCTCGCCAACCGAGTACGCGAGCGTTGACTGCATCCGCACGCCGAGCACGTCGAGCTTGAGCAGGCCGAGGTCGTCGATGTCGTCCTTGTCGAACTGGCTCATGGGCAGGCCGATGCCGCTCGGCTGCACCGGCGTTGTCGAGAGCAGGCTTGCGTTGCCGAGCAGCACGCCGCACGGATGCATCGAGAGATGTCGGGGGAGCCGGTCGAGCCGCTCGGCGAGGTCGATGAGTAGGTTGAGGTCGCGGTCGCCACGCGCCTGCGTCGCGAGCTGCGCGAGTTCGGGCTTCTGCTCGAGCACGGCCCGGAACTCGCCCGCATTGAACCGCCAGAGCGACTTCGCGATCTCGTCGACCCGGTGCTCGTCGAGGCCGAGCGCGAGGCCAGCGTCGCGGGCGGCGCCACGCGCCCGGTAGGTCGAGTGCATCGAGAGCAGCGTCACCCGGCTCGAGCCGTACTTCGCGAAGATCGCGCGGTACACCTCGTGCCGGCGGGCCGACTCGACGTCGATATCGATGTCGGGCAGCGTCGAACGCTTGTGGCCGAGGAACCTCTCGAACAGGAGGTCGTGCTCGATCGGGTTCACGTTCGACACCCGCAGCAGGTAGTTCACGAGGCTTGAGGCACCTGAGCCGCGGGCCTGGGCGCGGATGCCGCGGTCGCGGATGAGTTCGGCGACGTCGGCGACCGTGAGGAAGTAGGTGGCGAAGCCGAAGCCTTCGATCGTGCCGAGCTCGTCGCGCAGCCGAACGTCGAGCACGCGCCGAGATTCACCGACGGCGTCGGGGAACCGCTCGCTGAGCGCCGCCTCGCAGCGCCGCCGGAGCACGAGGTTCGGGTCGTCGCGGATGCCGAGCGCCTCGGGCTCGGGGGTCTTCGGTTGCCGCCAGCGCACATCTTTGTCGGGGTCGAGCATGCAGCGTTCGGCGAGCTCGCTCGTGGTCGCGAGCAGGCGGTCGCGAGCGTGGCCGCCGAGCCCGGTGCGCGCGACGATGAGTTCGGCGAGGGCGTGCATTCGCTTCGCCGGCTTGAGCCAGGCTTGCCCGTTCGGCTGCACGGGCAGCTCGTCGAGGGGGCGCAGCGCGCCGGCCGCGTCGAGCACGTCGCCGGTGAGGGCGTCGTCGGGGTCGAGATAGCGCACCTGATTGGTGAGCACGGCGGGGATGCGCAGCTCGCTCGCGAGCTCGAGCATCGCGGCCGCGTGGCCGAGGGATGCGGAGGAGCCGGGCTCGGTGAGGTGGCAGACGAGCTCGACCGCGATGGCCCCGGGCAGTTGCTGCTGCCAGCGCTGCAGCCGCGCCCGCGCGACGACGTGGTCGCCGCGCACGAGCGCGCGCCCGACGTCGGAGTTCGGGCCGAGCAACACCGTGCCCTGCACCTCGTGCTCGCCGAGGAGGAACGGCGCGAACCGCGACGCAGGCAGCTTCGGCCGCCACTCGCGCGAGGGGGGCGTACCGCGCGGCGGCTTATGCGCCGCCGAGATGAGCCGGCTCAGGCTCGCCCAGCCGGCGCCGTCGAGCCCACCGTGCGCGAGGACGGTGACGCGGGGGAGGTTGGCGTCGGCGGGTGGTGTTTTGGGGGTGGGGGTGGCTGATGCCGGGGTGTGTTCGTGCTCCTGCCCGTGGCTCTCGGCGCGCGGCTGCGGCGCGAGCGCGAGGTCGACCCCGACGATCGGCGCGATGCCGGCGGCGATGCAGGCGCGGATGTGCCGCACCGCGCCGTAGAGCCCGTCGCGGTCGGTGAGCGCTGCGGCGGGCGCACCCCAGCTCGCCGCCCGGGCAACGAGTTGCTCGGGGGTGTTGGTGCCGTGGTGATTCGAGTGCGCCGAGGCCACGTGCAGGTGCACGAAATCAGGCATCTTATGCGAACAACCGTTCGTCAAGTTCGCCGCTCCATGCCTGCTCGAGCTGCCAGCTGCCGTCGCGCTGACGGCAGAGGTCGAAGCTCGTGTCGCCGGGCTGCAGCATGCCGCGCAGTGGCACGGCGTCGACCCGCCACATCTCACGTTCGAGGGGAGTGTTTGACCCGCGGGTGGCGCGGTCTGTCGTCTGCCACCAGGCCTCGCGGGCCAGCCAGGGTTCGGGTGCGCTGATGATGCCGTAGGTGCTGCCGCGCCAAAAAAATCGCACGGGCGCACCGCTCGGCGAGAGTTCAACGTCGACGGGTTCGCCGATGAGCATGGGTCCTCCAAGGGTGAGTGTTTCAAACATCTGTTCGATTCACCGTACGAGTAGCCTACGACACGAGCTCCCGACCCGCTAGCCGATTCTGCGCCGCTCCCGCGCCCATGCGCGGCTCCCTTTTCACACCCGCCCCACCCGTCACATCCGCCCCGCTCATCCGCGCTGCGCGGCCCCGCCCATCCGCGCTGCGTGCCCCGCCCATCCGCCGCATCCGCGAAAGCTCCGACGCAGTTTTCTACGAACGATGCNACCCACAACCGCAGCCCTCGTAGAAAACCGCATCACACGCGTGGGCGGATGCGCGGGGTGGCAGCGCGGGGATCGCGGGCACGGGCACGAGTCGGGCAACACCGGATGCGCACCTAAGCGAGCCATGCGCTCGGCATAGCTCGCGCATAGCTTCACGCCGCTTACTAAGAGCGTCGCACGACAGCGGCACCCCCAAATCCGAGGGAAGGACTCACCATGATCGCGCTGCTACTTCTCACCGCGAACCTTGCTGCCATTGGCGTGCTGAGCTTCGCCCTGTTCACCCGTCGTCGGCACCGCACCGAGCTCATCCTGCCGCTGCTCAGCGTGAACGTCCTCGCCTTCGCTGCCACCACCCTCCTCACGGTCTCGTCGCTCGCCGCGGGCGCCGAGGTCATCGCCGCACTCGCGGCGACCCTCGCCGGCCTCCTCGGCTTCGTGCACCTTCAGTTCACAACGCTGAGCACCCGCGACGTGCTCTACGCCTCGGCCGCCGTCGTCATCGGCTTCGCCGCCGGACTCACCACGGTCGTGCCGTTCGCGCAGCTCGCCGCGGTGCTCGTGACCGTCGCTGCTACTGGTCTGCTCGACTGGGCCCTCGCGATCGCAACCCGCTCATCCCGCGCGAAGGCGGATGCGCAGGCTGAGGCCGAGCCCGCATCCGCAGTCGTCGTTGGTACGTCCGTCACCGCCCAGGCATTCGCCCGAGTCGCCTACGCGGCCGCAACCCCCGCACCCGCCGCCGCAAGCTTCGCAAGCGCCGCGCCCGCGTACGGAACCGCAACCCCCGCATCAGCGGGCAGGGCATTCGCAACCACAGACGCCGCAACCGCAGCGACCCCCGCAGCCGCAGCATCCTCCGTAACCCCCGCATCCGACCCGATCTTCGACGCGCCCTTCGACGACGCCGAGCCCATCACGCTGCCGCTCGACTTCATCCCCGAGCCCGACCCGGTCGTCGACTACGAGCCGGCAGCCCCGAAGCCGCGCCAGAAGAAGCCGGTCGTGCCGGTGTTCCTCCCGCCCATCACCGCGCCCGAGCAGGTTAAATAATGACCATGGCTCTAACCGGCGCACGCCCACAGCTCATCCGCCCTGACGGCACCCCCGCCAGGGCGGTGGTTGCCGATGACGAGGAATACCTCGCCGACCTGCTGCGGATGACCCTTGCCGCCGAGGGCCTCGAGGTGCGCGTCGTCGCGACCGGCCGCCAGGCGCTCGACGCGATCACTGAGTTCTCGCCCGACATCGTCGTGCTCGACATCATGATGCCCGGCCTCGACGGCATGGAGGTCATGCGTCGGGTGCGCGAGCGCGGCAACTCGGTGCCGATCCTGTTCCTCACGGCGAAGGATGCGGTCGAGGATCGGATCGCAGGCATCGGTGAGGGTGGCGACGACTACGTGACGAAGCCGTTCAGTCTCGAGGAGGTCGTCGTGCGCGTGCGCGCCCTGCTGCGCCGCAACCTCGGCGCGACCGAGGCCGAGGCCGAGTCGGTGCTGCGCCTCGCCGACCTCGAGCTCAACGAGCAGACTCACGACGTGACGCGAGCGGGCGAGCGCATCACCCTTACCGGCACCGAGTTCGAACTGCTGCGCTACCTCATGCAGAATCAACGCCGCGTGCTCTCGAAGGCGCAGCTGCTCGACGAAGTGTGGGGCTACGACTTCGGCGGCAAGACGAGCGTCGTCGAGCTCTACATCTCGTACCTGCGCAAGAAGATCGACGCGGGTCGCCCGCCGCTCATCCACACCCTGCGGGGCGTCGGCTACACGATCCGCGAAGAGGCATGACCCGCCAGCCGCGCACCCTTCGCCGGAGGCTCGTCGTGAGCATCGTCGGCATCGTCGCGCTGTTCGCGATCGCGGTCGGCGTGCTCTCGATCACGGTGCTCTATCGCAGCCTGAGTGATCGCCTCGACGACCGGCTCGACCAGCTGCTGCGCGCGCCGTTCATCACGAGCATCGACCAGTCGGGCCAGCAGCCCGAGACCGACCCGCTCGATCAGGCGGGCCAGCAGCTCGACACGATCGTCGTGCAATTGCTCAGCACGGGCTCGGGCAGCGGCACGGTGCTCAAGGCGAAGTACACCGACGGCTCGGGCGATACTGCCGATCTCACGACCGCGCAGCTGCAGCAGGTGCTGCAGGCGGTCGCCGACTCCGAGCCGGGCACGCCCGAGACCGTCGATGTCGATGACATCGGCGTCGTGCGAGTGAAGGCAGACTCGATGCCGTCCGGCGTCATCGCGGTCGTCGGGGTGCCGACGGATGAGGTGCTCGCGACGACCTGGCTGCTCGCGGCGATCTACACGCTCGTCGCGGCCGTCGCCATCGCGCTCGTCGGGGCCGGTGCGTCAGCGCTCGTGGCGCGACAGCTGCGCCCGCTCGAGCGGGTCGCCGACACCGCGGTGCGCGTCTCGCAGAAGGAACTTGCGGCTGGCGAGGTCACGATTCCCGAGCGCGTGCCGGCCGAAGACACCGACCCGGGCACCGAGGTCGGCCGCGTCGGCGCATCCCTGAACCGCCTGCTCGTCAGCGTCGAGGATGCGCTCGGCGCCCGCGAGGCGAGCGAGGCAAAGCTGCGCCAGTTCGTTGCGGATGCGAGCCACGAGCTGCGCACCCCGCTCGCCGCCGTGCGCGGCTACGCCGAGCNTGCCGCCCGCGAGCCCGAGCGTCTCAGCGAGCAGCAGCGCACGAGTCTCGACCGCATCCAGGGCTCTTCGCAGCGCATGTCGTCGCTCGTCGAGGACCTGCTGCTGCTCGCGCGACTCGATGCCGGCCAGCAGCCGACGCACGTGCGGCTCGACGCGAACGAGGTCGCCTTGGGCTGCTTCGAGGATGCCGCGGTCGCGTATCCCGACCACGAGTGGCGGCTCGACGCCGAGGCAGAGTCGCTCGAGGTGATCGGCGACCGCACGGCGCTCGCGCAGGTGCTCGGCAATCTGCTGCGCAACGCCGCGGTGCACACGGATGCGGGCACACGGGTGACGCTCGCGACGTCGTTCGCCGACGGCGCGACCGGCCCGCGCACCGACAGCGGCCGCTGGGTGCGGCTCACGGTGACCGACACTGGCGGTGGCATCGACCCCGACGTCGCCCCGCACATTTTCGAGCGCTTCGTGCGCGGGGATGCGTCGCGCACCCGCGCATCCGGCCAGGGATCGAGTGGCCTCGGCCTCGCGATTTCGCAGGCGATCGTGCAGGCGCACGGCGGCTCGCTCGAGGTCGCGACTCGGCCCGGCCACACCGTGTTCACGGTGCTGTTGCCGGCGGCGCCGGCGGCTGCGGCGCCTGCGTCTTGACGCGGTTTTCTACCATCGCTGCGGTTGTAACCGCG
>NZ_JACXJG010000007.1:24846-24929 GCF_014904065.1 Gulosibacter sediminis
ATTTGTAGAAAACTGCATCAAAGGGCGGGCGGATGCGCTGCTACGGCAGCGCGCAGAACTCGCGCACCAGCACCAGCACCAGC
>NZ_JACXJG010000007.1:24950-79994 GCF_014904065.1 Gulosibacter sediminis
GACCAAGCGCCGCCTAGACCTCACCCTCGCGCCGCACGAGCGGCCGCGCGAGGCGCTTGTCGGCAAGTGACTTTGAGAGATCGACCAACTCGGCGGCCTGCTCGTCGTAGTCGAGGATCCCGTACTTCGCGAGCTCCTGCACGAGCGCAGCACCGTTCGGGCCGTGCACCCACGGCACCCGCACGCGCCGACGCCACCGCGCCGAACTGCCCNGCCCGCCCACCCGCGAGCACCGACTCGGTGTTCGACAGCTGGCGAATCACGACGGCGAGCACGTGGTCGGGATACTCGGCGGCAAACTCGCCGTAAATCGACTCGTCGTGCTGACCGTCGTCGCCAATGAGTATCCACTTCACGTGCGGCAGCGTCTCGACGAGCAGGCGCAGGCTCGTGCGCTTGTGCTCGGTACCCGAGCGAAACAGTCGTTTCGTCGTTGGGCCCCAGTCGGTGAGCAGCAGCGGCCCGTAGGGGTAGAGGTTGCGGCTGAGAAAGCGGCTCAGCGTCGGCGCGACATTCCAGGACCCCGTCGAGAGATAAATAAACGGGGTCGACCCGGCGCCGAACTTCTCGATGAGTCGCTGGTAGAGCACGTTCATGCCGGGCACCGCCATGCGGGCATGCTCGTCGAGGACGAATGTGTTCCAGGCCGCGAGCAGCGGACGCGGCAGCGAGGTCACCATGACGGTGTCGTCAATATCCGAGATGATGCCCACCTGCTGATCGTCCGGCGCGACGATCACCTGCGACGTCGACAACTGATCGTCGACGGTCTCGAAGACGACGTCGTGCGATCCCGGCTCGAGCTGTACGTCGAAGGTGCCGTCGAGCACGCCGCCGCGATCGGCCTTGAGGTCGAACTCGTGCCCCTCAATTCGCACCTTCACGGTCGAATTC
Source organism: Gulosibacter sediminis (assembly GCF_014904065.1). Lineage (GTDB taxonomy): Bacteria > Actinomycetota > Actinomycetes > Actinomycetales > Microbacteriaceae > Gulosibacter > Gulosibacter sediminis. The sequence continues at coordinate 25,845 of NZ_JACXJG010000007.1, forward strand.
GGCACCGCGACGCGCACGAAGCTGCGCCAGCCGCGCACCGAACGCTCTTTGCTGCGACGCAGCCGCAGCAGCACGAACCGCCGCATCAGCCCATACCGTCGCACCGCCTCGGGCACCATCTGCACGCGCCCGAGCACGCGCACCTGCCTCGTCGAACCGTAGCCGGTGTAGGCCTCGACCTGCTCGACATCGCCGCGTCGTCGCGCCCGCCGCATCCGCCATTGCTTGAACGAGTCCTCGATGCGAAACGCATTGCTTACGGCGAGTTCGACGAACGGAATGCGCTCCAGCGTGGAGCGTCGCGTGCGGGGCTGCTTCGCGGCTGGAGTCACTGCGACATCCTTGCACGCCCACGCAAACGAGCGAAACTCACTCGGCGGACTCCGCCGCGGCCTCGGGCTTGACCTCGTCGATCAGGTGCTCGTCGTTCTCCCGCACGTTGCCGACGCGCTTGCCGACGGGCCGCAACTGCAGCGTCTCCGAGACCGCGAGCGCACGGTCGGCGAAGTCGGTGACGAGCTCGCCGTTGCCGGCCACCGCCGGGTCGAGCCACTCGTCGACGTCGCCGCGGTCGAGAAACACTGGCGTGCGGTCGTGCAGCCACTGCAGCCTTTCGGTCGCAGACGCCCGCGTGAGGATCGTCGCCGACAGCAGCCAGGCATCCTCGCCTTCGGCTACGTCGGGGCGCTTCCACCACTCGTAGAGGGCGGCGAACAGGAGTGAGCTCTCGCCGGGCGGATGCACGTAGAACGGTTGCTTGCTGCCGTCGGCCCGCGTGTGCCACTCGTAGTACCCGTCGACGGGAATCACGGCGCGGCGCTGCTTCACCGCGGCCCGGAATGTGGGCTTCGACGCTGCCGTCTCGCTACGGGCATTGAAGGCACGCACGGCGACCGATTCATCCTTTGCCCAACTCGGCACGAGCCCCCATTTCGCGGTTTCGAGGCGCCGCACGGGCTCGTCGGCGGGCGCGTCGACGACCACGCGAATGCGCGTGGTCGGGGCCACGTTGTAGGAGGTACCGGGTGCGTCGTCGCTGACCCGTTCGATGTCGAGCTCGGCGGTGAGCTCGCCGGTGGCGCGAGCCACCACAAATCTGCCGCACATGGCGCCGAGCTTAGGGCACCGTGCTTGGGTCGGGCTTCGTGTCGGCCGCGAGCTGGGTGGCGACTCGCTTCGAGAGCCACCGCTTGGCGAGCCACATCACGAGCACGAACACGGCGATGATCGCGGCGAAGATGAACCCGGCCCAGTGCAGTTGCGTGCTGAGCTGCTGGAAGCTCGACGTGGCGAAGGCGCCGACCGAGACGTAGGCGACCGCCCAGAGCAGGCAGGCGGGCAGAGTCCATGCCATGAACTTGCGGTAGCGCATCCGTGCCATGCCGGCCGTGACCGGCACGAGCGAGTGGAACACCGGCAAGAACCGCGAGACAAACACCGCGAGCCCGCCGCGCTGCGCGAGCAGGGTCTCGGCCTGCGCCCAATTCTCGAGGCCGATGCGCCGACCGAGCCACGAGCGTTTCAGCGTTGGCCCAAGCCAGCGGCCGAGCGCGTAGCCGATCGATTCGCCGGCGAGTGCGCCGAGCACGGCTGCGATGACGATGAGCCCCCAGCGCTCGAAGCTCGTGACGCTCGTCGCGGTGACGAGCAACGTCGCATCGCCCGGCACGAGGAAGCCGACAAAGAGGCTCGTCTCGAGCAGCAGGCCAAGAAATGCGATGCCAGCGACGAGCCACAGGTTCATGCCCTGCACCGTTTCGATGACGGTGTTGAGCAGGTCGGCGAGCATCTCGACAGCCTAGGCAACAAGCATGAGAACGAGGTGTGGATGCGCCCGCTCTGCCGCGCTACAACGCTCGAGTTCGAGATTCTCGAGGTCGAGATATCTAAACGTTTGCTGATGAATTGCTCTACAATTTGTAGTTGTTCGGCACGGCGTCTCCGAACGTCACTTTCCCACTCATGTTGATTGTAGGGAGCGCTTGTGGAAGCACTATTGGATCCGCTCATTCTGTCGCGCTGGCAGTTCGGTCTCACGACGCTGTACCACTTCCTATTCGTGCCGATCACGCTCGGCGTGGTGCTCTGCGTCGCGATCTGGCAGACCGCGTGGCTGCGCACCGGCAAGGTGCAGTACCTGCAGCTGACGAAGTTCTTCGGCAACATCTTCCTCATCAACTTCGCGATGGGCATCGTCACCGGCATCGTGCAGGAGTTCCAGTTCGGCATGAACTGGTCGAACTACTCGCGCTTCGTCGGCGACATCTTCGGCGCCCCGCTCGCCTTCGAGGGCCTCGTCGCCTTCTTCATGGAGGCGACCTTCATCGGCCTGTGGATCTTCGGGTGGGACAAGCTCAAGCCGGGCCTGCACCTGCTCACCATCTGGATGACTGTGCTCGGCACCTGGGTCTCGGCCTACTTCATCCTCGCCGCGAACGCGTTCATGCAGAACCCGGTCGGCTTCGAGTTCAACCCCGACACCGGCCGTGCCGAACTCGTCGACTTCATGGCCGTGCTCACGAACCCGGTCGCGCTGGCGCAGCTGCCGCACACGCTCGCCGCCTCGGTGATGCTCGCCGGCACGATCATCGTCGGTGTCGCGGCCTGGCACCTGCGCAAGGGCCAACACTTCGACGTGTTCCGCCCTGCCATGCGCTTCGGGCTCTGGACGGTGCTCATCTCGGGCTTCGCCGTCATGCTCTCGGGCCACGAGCTCGGCCTCGCAATGACCGCAACGCAGCCGATGAAGATGGCGGCGGCCGAGGCGATGTGGAACACCTCGTCGGGCGCCGACGCCTCGTTCTCGCTCTTCTCGATCGGAACCCCCGACGGCACCGAGGAGGTGTGGTCGCTGCGAGTGCCCTACGTCTCCGCGTTCCTTGCGACGAACAGCTTCAGCGGCACGGTCGAGGGCATCAACGACCTCCAGGCGCAGTATCAGGAGCTCTATGGCGCCGACCAGATCTATTCCCCGGTCATCTGGGTCACCTACTGGTCGTTCCGCTGGATGATGTTCTTCGGCATGGCGTCGATGGCCATCGCGCTCGTGGGCCTTTGGGTGACGCGCAAGAACTACGCGACAAAGAACTGGCACTACCAGATCGCGATCTGGACGGCGACATTCCCGCTCTGGGGCATCCTCATCGGCTGGGTCTTCACCGAAATGGGCCGACAACCGTGGCTCGTGTTCGGGCTCATGCCCACCGAGGCCGGCGTCTCGCCGAACGTGTCGGGGCTGAGCGTGCTCATCTCGCTCATCGCCTTCACACTCATCTACGGCATCCTCGCCATCGTCGAGGTGAAGCTGATCCTGCGCGCGGCGCAGTCCGACCCCATCCAGGTGCCCGGCGTGAATGACGAGGGCATCGTCGAGAACGTCGAGGACGTCAAGGTGAAAGCGAGCGTCTACTAATGGAACTTCAGGTCGTTTTCTTCTGGATCATCGCCTTCATGTTCATCGGGTATTTCGTACTCGATGGCTTCGACTTCGGCGTTGGCATCGCGCTGCCGATCATCGGCAAGGACGACACCGACCGGCGCATCCTCATCAACACAATCGGCCCGATCTGGGACTTGAACGAGACCTGGGTGATCGTCGCCGGCGCGCTCATGTTCGCCGCGTTCCCCGAGTGGTACGCAACGGTGTTCTCGGGTGCCTACCTCGTGCTGCTGCTGATTCTGCTCGCGCTCATCCTGCGCGGCGTCTCGTTCGAGTACCGGCACCAGGGCAAAGGCGTGCGCTGGACGCGCAGCTTCGATTGGATGATCTTCATCGGCTCGGCACTGCCCGCGTTGCTCTGGGGCGCGGCCTTCGCGAACATCGTGCGCGGCATGCCGATGGAGTCGGTGCAGCAGACCGTCGGTGACCTCAACTTCGAGTTCCACTTCAACTACACCGGCACGCTGCTCGACCTGCTCAACCCCTACGCGCTGCTCGGTGGGCTGACGACGCTTGCGCTGTTCAGCTACCACGGCCTCACCTTCATTACGCGCAAGACGGATGGGGAACTCCGGGAGCGCGCGCACCGCGCGGCTACCTGGGTCGGCGTCGCGGTCGCGGTGCTCGCGCTCGCGTTCCTCGGCTGGACCGTTGCCGCGTACTTCTCGGTCGCCGGGCTCATCCTCTCTCTCGTGGCGGTCGTGTCGTTCCTGGCGTCGTGGGTGGCCAACCTGCTGCGCCGCGACTCTGCCGCGTTCGCGCTCGGCTGCGCCACGGTGATCACCGCGGTGTGGTCGCTGTTCGCGGCGCTGTTCCCAGTGCTCATGCGCAACCTCGCGGGCGGCGACGACCTCACGATCTGGAACGGCTCGGCGAGCGACATGACGCTCTCGATCATGTTCTGGTCGTTCGTCGTGATCATGCCGCTCGTGCTCGGCTACCAGGGGTGGAGCTTCTGGACGTTCCGCAAGCGGCTGCGGCGCACCGACTTCGAGTCGCACGCCGAGGCGCCCGCGATCGCCTGAGCCGATTGCGCTCAGGCGGCCGCGGGAGGATGTTCGCAGCCAATTTCAGGAGGTAGCAATGGCTGACAACGTCTACGGTTCAACTCCCGAGGTGCCCGCGCTCGCGGTGTCGTCGCCCGATTTCGCCGACGGCGACCGCCTGCCGGATGCGCAGGTGAGTGCCGGCGTGCTCGCGACGGGCGAGGACCGCTCGCCCGCGCTCGAGTGGGGCCCCGCGCCCGAGGGCACGCAGAGCTTCGCGGTGACGTGCTGGGACCCGGATGCGCCGACCGGCTCGGGCTTCTGGCACTGGGCCGTCTACAACATCCCAGCCGACGTGTCGTCGCTGCCGGCTGGCGCCGGTGCCGCCGATTCGGATGCGCTGCCGAGCGCCGCGCGCAGCGTGCGCAACGACGGCGGTGTGTTCAACTTCGTCGGCGCGGCCCCGCCCGTCGGTCACGGCGACCACCGCTACATCTTTGCGGTGCACGCCCTCGACACGACGCTCGACCTCGGCGAGGGCGCGTCGCCGGCAGCGCTCGGCTTCAACATGTTCGGCCACACCCTCGCGCGCGGCCTCGTCACCGCCACCTGGAACCGCTAGCCGCAGGCAGTTGAGTGGTCAGTTTTNCTCAGTACCGAGAGGAGATGGGGTGGTCGTGTGGGGCCGGCGCGCAGGTGCGATCGGGTAATCTGAGGGCACCGTGAAGCCCCTTGATCCGCGCCTGCTTCGATACGCCAAATCGTCGCGAGCCTTTCTCGTCATCGGCGTGCTGCTGGGGCTATTCCAGACCGCCGCGATGGTCGGCGTCGCGTGGGCCATCGCCCGCGGCGTAACCGGCGCGATCGCCGGCGAACCCCTCGCCGAGCTTGCCTGGGCGCTTTGGCTGCTCGTCGGCTGCGTCGTCGTGCGCGGCCTCGCGCAGTGGGGCATGGAGTGGGCCGGCGCCCGCGCCGCCGCCACCGCGAAGTCGGAGCTCCGCGGCCATGTCGTCTCGGCGCTCGCGCGACTCGGCGGGCGCTCGGGCGTCTCGAGCGCCGAAGCAACGACGCTCTCAACGCACGGACTCGAGGCGCTCGACTCCTACTTCGCGAAGTACCTGCCGCAGTTGCTGCTCACCGCCATCGCGATGCCGCTGCTCGTCGTCGTCACCTTCTTTGCCGACCCGGTGTCGGCCATCACCGAGATCATTACGATCCCGATCATCCCGCTGTTCATGATCCTCATCGGCCTCGCGACGCAGCGCGTGCAGCGCGCCCAGCTCGACTCGCTGACGCGCCTCGCGAACGCGTTCCTCGAGATTGTTGAGGGCCTGTCGACGCTGAAGATCTTCGGCCGCGCGCGTCGCCAGCGCGACCGCATCCGCGAGGTCACCGATGACTACCGCCGCTCGACCATGAAGGTGCTGCGGGTCACGTTCCTCTCGGGCTTCGCGCTCGAGCTGTTCGCGTCGCTGTCGGTCGCGCTCGTGGCCGTGCAGATCGGCATTCGCCTCATCGACAACGAGATGTCGCTCTTCGTTGGCCTGTTCGCGCTGATCCTCGCGCCCGAGGTGTTCGCGCCGCTGCGGCAGGTCGGCGCCCAGTTCCACGCCGCCTCCGAGGGAGTCGAGGTGTCACAGCGCGTCTTCGAGCTCGTCGAACGCGCCGACGCGGAGGCCAGCGCAGCGCCCGCCCACGCCACCAACCTGCCCGCATCCGCGTCCGCATCCGCATCCGCGGCGCCCGCAGACGGAAGCACCGTGACCTCGACCGCCGCGCCCACAACTACCAGGGCGGCGGCGACCAACACCACAACCACACCGCCGACCACCAGCAGCCCCACCCCGCGGCCCCAAGCCGAGCTGCGCATCCGTGACGCGCGGGTGCGCTACGGCGACCGCGAGATCCTCGCGGGCCTCGACTTCACAGCGAAGCCCGGCGAGATCACGGCGATCGCGGGGGAGTCGGGCGCCGGCAAGNACCTCATCCGCGGCGAACATGCTGCCGACCGCGCGCTCGGCGCCACCCCCATCCCCGACGCCGAGGCCGCGACGCATGTCGCCTGGATGGGCCAGTCCGCCGGCCTGATCGAGGGCACGGTGCGCGACAACGTCGCACTCGGCCAGCCCGCGCTCGCGCCCGAGGCAGTCCAGGCCGCGCTCACGCGCGCCGGCGCGACCGGCATCAGCGCTGAGCTCGAACTCGGCGTCGGCGGCGACGGCCTCTCGGGCGGCCAGGCGCAGCGCGTCTCGCTCGCCCGCACGATTGCCCGCGCCGAGGGCCGCGACNTGCCCGATCGTGCTGCTCGACGAGCCGACCTCAGCCCTCGATGCCGAGCGCGAGCAGCGCGTTATCGAGGCGATGCGCGGGCTCGCCGACGAGGGCCGCATCGTCATCGTCGTGAGCCACCGCCGGCCGGTGCTCGCCGCAGCCGACCGCACCGTCACCCTCGCGGCCGCGGAGGTGCACGCATGAGCATCGCCGAACGACTTGTCCCCGGCCTCGGCGCCGATGAGGCCCGTGTGCTCGACGCCGCGCTGCCCGCGCCGCGCCGCATCTGGCCGGCCATCGCCTGGGGAATCCTCTGGGGCCTCAGCGTCGTACTGCTGCTCGCGACGAGCGCCTACCTCATCACCCGCGCGTCGCTCATCATTCACATCCTCTGGCTCGGCTGGGCGATCGTCGCGGTGCGCGCCTTCGCGCTCGGCCGCGCCGTGTTCCGCTACCTCCGGCAGCTCATGGGCCACGACGCGTCGTTCCGGCAGCTCGCCGAACTGCGCGTCGACCTGCTCGACCGACTCATCCCGCTCGCGCCCGCGGGCCTGCGCACGACCCGCCGCGGCGACCTGCTCGCGCGCCTCGTCGACGACGTCGACGAGTTGCAGTTCTATCCGCTCCGCGTCGTCGAGCCGCTCGTCTCGTCGCTCGCCGTCGCCGTGCTCGCGGTCATCGGCGTCGGCCTCGTCTCGTGGCCCGCGGCGCTGACGCTGCTCGCGTGCCTCGTTGCCGCGCTGCTCGTTGCGACGGGCGCGCAGCTGCGCATCGCGGGCCAGGCAGACCGCGCCGTCGCGCCCCTGCGCAGCGCCCTGAGCGACCGCATCCACGACACCGTGACGAACCTCGCCACCCTGCGCGCCTACGGCGCCCTCGACGCGCAGCTCGCGAAGGTGCGCGACGCCGACGCGCAGCTGCGCCGCGCCCTCGTGCGCCGTTCGGTCGGCGAGGGCGTCGTCACGGGCACCGTCACCGTCTTCGGCGGGCTCGCCACTGCCGGCGCGCTGTTCTGGGGCATCGACCCGACGGTGCGCGGCGAACTCGCGCCCGAACTACTCACCCTCACCGCGCTCGTGCCGCTCGCGCTGTTCGAGGTGTTCGCGCAGGTGCCGCAGGCCATCGCCGCGTGGCGCCGCGTGCGGGTCTCGGCGCAGCGTGTCGCCTCGGCCGCGCCGGCCGAGGTGCCCGCCGAGCTGCCGCAGGAGTTCGAGGGCGGCGCCGAGCTACCCGACGGGCCCCTCGACCTCGAGCTGCGCGGCGCATCCGTGCTCTGGCCGGGCGCGAGCGAGCCGGTGCTCGACGGCCTCGACCTGCGCATCCCGGCCGGCAGCCGCCTGCTCGTGACTGGGGAGTCGGGCGCCGGCAAGNACCACGTTCGCGAACGCGCTCGTGCGGTTCCTCGACTACCGCGGCAGTTACACGATCGGCGGCGTCGAGGCGCGCGAGCTCTCGCCCGACGCGGTGCGCCGCGCCATCGGCCTCATCGAGCAGCGCGCGCACCTGTTCGACGAGTCGATTCGCCAGAACCTGCTGTTCGCGAACACCGAGGCGACGGATGCGCAGCTCACGGCCGCGCTCGAGCGCGTCGGCCTCGNCGTGGGTGCGCGAGCGCGGCGGCCTGGATGCGCCGGTCGGCGAACGCGGCACGCTCGTGTCGGGCGGGCAGGCCCAGCGCATCGCGCTCGCCCGCGCGCTGCTCGCCGACTTCCGGGTGCTGATTCTCGACGAACCGACCGCGAACGTCGACCCCGGCCGGGCCGACGCGCTCGTCGCCGATCTGCTCGGCGCGGCCGCCGCCGACCGCACCGTGATTCTCATTTCGCACACCCCGGTTGACCCCGCGCTCGTCACCGCCACACTTCGGCTCTAGCGGCGGCTTAGAATAGGGAGCTTGTAGGCTCCGGCACATTCGAAAGAGGACGCAGTGACCACTGAGGTGACCCGCGAAGACGAGTACGACTTCCGTCGTCTCGAGGCAAAATGGCGACCCATCTGGGACGACCTTGCCCTATTCGACGTGGACCGCGCCGACGCCGAGCTTCCCCGCAAGTACGTGCTCGACATGTTCCCGTACCCCTCGGGCGACCTGCACATGGGCCACGCTGAGCAGTACGCCCTCGGCGACGCCTGCGCGCGCTACTGGCGCCACCGCGGCTTCAACGTGCTGCACCCGGTCGGCTGGGACTCGTTCGGCCTGCCCGCCGAGAACGCCGCGATCAAGAACGGCGGCGACCCGCGTGACTGGACGTACGCGAACATCGCGCAGCAGGCCGAGTCGATGCAGCGCTACGGCGTGAGCTTCGACTGGTCGCGCGTGCTGCGCACCTCCGATGAGGAGTACTACCGCTGGAACCAGTGGCTGTTCCTCAAGATGTACGAGAAAGGTCTCGCGTACCGCAAGTTCTCGGCGGTGAACTGGTGCCCGAACGACCAGACGGTGCTCGCGAACGAGCAGGTGCTCGCCGACGGCACGTGTGAGCGCTGCGGCGCCGTGGTCGAGAAGAAGAAGCTCAACCAGTGGTACTTCCGCATCACCGAGTACGCCGACCGTCTGCTCGACGACCTCGACCAGCTCGAGGGTCACTGGCCGCACAAGGTGCTCGTCATGCAGCGCAACTGGATCGGCCGCTCCGAGGGCGCCGATGTCGAGTTTGAGATCGAAGGCCGCAGCGAGCCGGTGACGGTGTTCACGACGCGCCCCGACACGCTCTACGGCGCGACCTTCATGGTCGTCGCGCCCGACAGCGACCTCGCGGCCGAGCTCGTCGCGGGCGCCTCCGCCGAGGTGCGCATGAAGTTCCAGGACTACCTCGAGACGACGCAGAAGCTCAGCGCGATCGACCGTGCGAACGCCGAACGCCCGAAGACGGGCCTGTTCATCGAGCGCTACGGCGTCAACCCGCTCAACGGCGAACGCCTGCCGATCTGGGTGGGCGACTATGTGCTCGCCGATTACGGCCACGGCGCGATCATGGCCGTGCCGGCGCACGACCAGCGCGACCTCGACTTCGCGCGCGAGTTCGACCTGCCGGTGCGCGTTGTCGTGCGCCCCGACGAAGCGGAGGGCGAGCTCGACCCGAAGGCGAGCGGCGAGGCCCTCGCGGGCGACGGCGAACTCGTGAACTCCGGCGAGCTTGACGGCCTGCGCAAGGTCGAGGCGATCGCCCGCGCGATCGAGATTCTCGGCGAGCGCGGCACGGGCCGCGCCGCGAAGAACTTCCGCCTGCGCGACTGGCTCATCTCGCGCCNGGGGCACGCCCATCCCGATCATGTACGACGAGGACGGCACCGAGATTCCGGTGCCCGCCGAGCAGCTGCCGGTGCGCCTGCCCGACGGCGCGGGCCTCGACCTCAAGCCGAAGGGCAAGTCCCCGCTCGCCGCCGCCGAGGGCTGGGTGCAGACGACGACGCCCGACGGGCGTGCGGCCACGCGCGACTCCGACACGATGGACACCTTCGTCGACTCGTCGTGGTACTTCCTGCGCTTCGTGTCGCCGAACAACGCCGACGCGATCCTCGACCCCGAGCAGCTGCGCAAGTGGGCGCCGGTTGACCAGTACATCGGCGGCGTCGAGCACGCGATCCTGCACCTGCTCTACGCCCGTTTCATCACGAAGGTGCTCTACGACCTCGGCATCGTGCCGTTCGAGGAGCCCTTCACTGCGCTGCTCAACCAGGGCATGGTGATCATGAACGGCGCAAAGATGTCGAAGTCGAAGGGCNCTCGGTGAAGCTCGGCGACGAGCTGAACAGCCACGGCGTGGATGCGGTGCGCACGACCATGCTGTTCGCCTCGCCGCCCGAAGATGACGTCGACTGGGCCGACGTGTCGCTCGCCGGTTCGGGCAAGTTCCTCGCGCGCGCCTGGCGCATCTCGGGCGAGGTCACCTCGCCGGCCGGGGTGGACTTTGGCGAGGGTGACCTCGACACGCGCCGCACCGTCGCCCGCTTCTGGGACGACGTGCGCCAGCTCGGCGAGGGCTTCAAGTACAACGTCGTTATCGCGCGCCTGATGGAGCTCACGAACACGATCCGCAAGGCGATCGACCAGGGCCCCGGCGCCGCCGACCCGGCCGTGCGCGAGGGTGCCGAGGCGATCGCGCTCGTGCTCGACCTGTTCGCGCCGTACGTCGCCTCCGACATGTGGGAGCGGCTCGGCCACGCGGCCGACACCCGCGACGGTGCCCTCGCGCACATCGCCTGGCCCGAGGCTGACCCGGCGCTGCTCGTGGCCGACACCGTCACCGCGATCGTGCAGGTCAACGGCAAGCTGCGCGACAAGCTCGAGGTGTCGCCCGACATTACGGATGCGGAGCTCGAGCAGCTCGCGCGCGACGCCAAGGGCGCCCAGCGCGCGATCGGCGACGCGACCATCCGCAAGGTGATCGTCAAGGCGCCGAAGTTCGTGAACATCGTCGCGAAGTAGGCACGGCGCCGTCGCACCCACGACGCCACGTCCCACGTCATAGGTGTTGCGTTTAGCCCCATGTTTCGCTGAAATCAGCCGCGAAATGGGGCCAAACGCAACACCTATGGCGTTGGAGCTTCGTTAACCGTTCACGATTGTGGCGAGTACATCGACATCAGATTTGTCGTCGCCGACGACGATCCAGTCGTCGCCATACACAATCTCGTCGCCGTCCTGGTAGAACATGAGGTCCCCGCCTTGTACGTCGTCGGAGGAATCGAACACGACGAGTAGGGTCTCCTTGTCGTCGGCATTGCGGCAAGTGGTGATGGTCGTGACCCGCTCGTCATTTGGCGCCGTCGCAGTGCATCGATACCCCGCGTCAGCCGCAGCTTCGATGAAGTCGTCCTGGCTGATTGCCGTCGATGACGCGCAACCAGCGAGCAGCGTGAGCGCGCCGACGGCTGCGATTGATGAGAGGAGTCCGCGTGACGATTGGTTTGAATACATGCGGTCGAACTCCTACTTGCGGCAGCTTCGGCGGTCTGTGTCGACGCTAGCTTTTTTTGTGGCCGAGTCCATGGCTGGTTGCGGAATCCGTGAGAAGTCAGCTCAAGAAGGAACAACTGGGCTGCCCTCTCGGCACCCGTCCGCGGTACTGCACACATAGGTGTTGCGTGGCGCGCCCGTGGCGGGCACGTGGTGCGGCGGGTCAGCGGTGGGCAGGCCTGTGATTGGCGGCGCGACGGGATTGGCCGTGGCCAGTGGTCGTGGTCGTGGGCGGTTGCACGTGGCCCGTGGCCCGGGGCCTAGGCGAGCAGCTCGGGGTGGAGCAGCTGGGCGGCGGCACCGACGAGCGGTGCCTCGTCGCCGAGGCCCACGCGCACGACCCGTAGCGCTCGGCCGAACTCGTTGACGGATGCGGTGTGCGCGGCTCGCTCGACGCGCGCCGGGTAGTCCTCGGTCACGTGCGCAAAGCCGCCGCCCATGACGGCGAGCTCGGTGTTGAGCAGGTTTGCGCAGCTCGCGAGGCCGCGCCCGAGCGCCTGCACCGACCGCTCGACCGCGGCGAGGGCGATCTCGTCGCCCGCGGCGTGCGCGGCGGCGAGCTCCTCGCCGGTCGAGCCTGACCAGCCGTGCGCGCGCGCCCAGGCGACCGTGTGCATCCCCGAGGCCTGGCCCTCGACCGTCGCGCGCTCGGGATGCTCGGGGTCGACGACGTCGACGACCATCTGCCCGAGGTGGCCGGCATTGCCGCTCGCGCCGGCGACGACGCGGCCGTCGGTGACGACGCAGCCGCCGATGCCGGTCGAGACGACGAAGATCACGGCGTTGCGCACACCCTGCGCGGCGCCCTGCCAGAGCTCGGCGAGGCCGAGCGAGGTGCCGTCGAGTCTGAGGCTCACGCGCTGCAGGCCGCTCGCCTCGCGCGCGGTGCGCACGACGGGGAACGCGCGCACGCCCGGTAGGTTGATGGGGCTCACGGTGCCGGCGCCGAGGTCGAGCGGCCCGGCCGAGCCGATGCCGACGCCGACCACATCGTCGAACGCGGGGTGCGCGCTTGCCTGGGCCACGGCATCCCGCAGCGCCGAGTCGAAGCCCTCGGCGGAGTTCGCGGCCGCGCCGGTCGCGACGCGCACGCGCGAGTCGGGCAGCAGCGCGCCCTCGGCGGTGACGATGCCCGCCTCGATTTTCGTGCCGCCAATGTCGATGGCGAGCACACTGCCGCGCTCGGTCGGGGCAGTCGATGACATCCGCGAGCCTCTTCCTTGAAGTTCGAGTGAATTCGGTCAGTTGTGTTCATGTCTTGACAGCAACGACCGCAGGAACCACTATAGCCACATGCGTTCCGGCCATCGACGTCCAGGTTCAACCGCCGCCCTGCGGGTGAGCAATGAGCGCGCCATCTTGCGCGAGCTCATCAGTGCGGGCCCGGCCACGCAATCCGAACTTGCCCGGCGAACGCAGCTCTCGAATGCGAGTGTCTCGTCGATCGTGCGCACCCTGCGCGAGCGGGGGATGGTCGACACGAGCGACACCGTCTCGTCGGGTCGCAAAGCCACCCTCGTCACGCCGCGCATCGCGAGCCGACGCGTCGCCGTCGGGGTCGATATCGGCCGCAGCCACGTCGGCCTCGTGCTCGCGACGCCGGGCCTCGAACTCGTCGCCGAACGACGGGTGTCGATGCCCTCCGGCAGCGCGGCCGAGGAGTCGCTGCGCCGGGTGCGCGAGCTGCTCAGCGCATCCCTCGCCGAGTACGAACGCGACGATGACGACGTCGCCGCGATCGTCGTCGCAATCCCCGGCCCCATCGACGGCGCGAGCGGCCAGGTGCTCGACGGGACGATCCTGCCCGAGTGGCTCGGGCGTACCGCGAGCGACGTCGAACGCGCCCTCGGCATGCGCGTGCAATTCGCGAACGACGCCGATGCTGGCGCGCTTGCCGAGCGCACCTGGGGCGCCGCGATCGACGAGCGCGACTACATGTTCGTCAAGGTCGGCACAGGCATCGGCGCGGGCATCGTCGTCGGCGGCTCGCTCTACACGGGCGGCTTCGGCATCGCGGGCGAGCTCGGCCACTCGACGGTCGACTCGTCGGGCAGCCACTGCCGCTGCGGCAACCGCGGCTGCCTCGAAACCGTCGCCTCGACCCCGGTCGTGCTGCAGCACCTCACCGAGGCGCTCGGCCGCGAGGTGAAGCGGGATGAGCTGGTCAAGCTCGCGAACGAACGTCACCGCGCGACGGTGCGCGTGCTGCAGGATGCGGGCACCGCGCTCGGCCAGTCGATCGCGTCAGCGGTGAACCTGCTCGGGCCCCGGCTCGTCGTCGTCGGCGGGCCGCTCAGCGAGACCGGCGACGTGTTCATCGAGGCGATTCGCGATGGCTTCGCGCGGTTTGCGATTCCCTCGGTGGCCGAGCGCACTCGGGTCGAGCTCTCGACGCTCGGCGAGGGCGGCGGCGCGCGCGGCGCGGCGGCAATCGCGTTCGAACGCGCCGACGAACTGGCCTACCTCGTGCAATCCGACGGCACGAGTTTGCATTCAGGAGTTGACAGCAACAAACCACGGCCGTAGGTTTTTTCATTGAACGCATCACGCCGACGTGCTGCGAAACATCCCTAACACTGCACGAGGAGGTGCCGGTGTCCACGAGTCAGGCGAACCTGCTCGAAATGGTGAATATCACCAAGGAGTTCCCAGGTGTCAAGGCGCTCGAGAACGTGAATCTTCGCGTTCGCGAGGGCGAGATCCACGCGATCTGCGGCGAGAACGGCGCGGGCAANCATGAAGGTGCTGTCGGGGGTCTACCCGGCCGGCACCTACACGGGCGACATCGTCTTCCAGGGTGAGGTGCGGCGGTTCAACAACATCGCCGCGAGCGAGGCCGCCGGCATCGTGATCATCCACCAGGAGCTCGCGCTCATTCCCGAGCTGTCGATTACCGAGAACATCTTCCTCGGCCACGAGCTGCGCCGCGGCATCGCGATCGACTGGGACACGGCGCGCCGCCGCACCATCGACCTGCTGCACCGCGTCGGGCTGAACGAAGACCCCGACACGCCGATCAAGTACCTCGGTGTCGGCAAGCAGCAACTCGTCGAGATCGCGAAGGCGCTCGAGAAGGACGTGAAGCTGCTCATCCTCGACGAACCCACGGCGGCGCTCAACGACAACGACTCGCAGGCGCTGCTCGAGCTGCTCGAAGAGCTCAAGGCGGGCGGCATGACGTCGATCATGATCTCGCACAAGCTTGGCGAGATCGAGCAGATCTCCGACACCATCACGATCATCCGCGACGGTCACAGCATCGAGTCGCTCGTCGTCGACGGCACCATCGACGAAGACCGCATCATCCGCGGCATGGTCGGCCGCACGCTCGGCAATCGATTCCCCGAGCACGAGCCCACGATCGGCGACGTGCTGTTCGAGGTGCGCGACTGGACGGTGCAGCATCCCGTCGACCCCACGCGCCTCGTCGCGAAGTCATCGAACTTCACGGTGCGCGCGGGCGAGGTCGTCGGCTTCGCGGGCCTCATGGGCGCCGGCCGCACTGAGCTCGCGATGAGCATCTTCGGCCAGGCCTACGGCAACAAGCTCGAGGGCGAGGCGTTCATGCACGGCAAGCCCGTGAAGCTGCGCACCGTCAAGGAGGCGATCAGCGCGGGCATCGCCTACGTGAGTGAGGACCGCAAGTCGCTCGGCCTCAACCTGCTCGACCCGATCAAGACCTCGGTCGTGAGCGCGAAGCTTTCGCGCATCTCGCACGGCCCGGTCGTCGACGACCTCGCCGAGGCGAAGTACGCCGAGCAGTACCGGCAAGAGCTGCGGATGCGCGCCCCCTCGGTCGAGGTCGGGGTCGACACGCTCTCGGGCGGCAACCAGCAGAAGGTCGTGCTCNAAGTGGATGTTCACCGAGCCCGAGCTGCTCATCCTCGACGAGCCCACCCGCGGCATCGACGTCGGCGCGAAGGCCGAGATCTACCAGATCATCCGCCGCCTCGCCGACTCGGGCAAGGCGATCGTGCTCATCTCGTCCGAGCTGCCCGAACTCATCGGCATGGCCGACCGCATCTACACGATTTTTGAGGGCGAAATCACGAGCGAACTCGACGCCAAGGGCGTCGACCAAGAAGAGCTCATGCGCCACATGGCACCAGTAAAGAAAGGCACTCCGGCATGATGGCCGACAACTCGACCGAACAGCGCGGATTCCGATTCGGCGACGTCTGGCAGATCTTCGGCCAGCGCGGTTCGCTGAAGAAGCTCGGCATCCTTTTCGCGCTCGTCGCGATCATCCTCATCTTCCAGGTGTGGACCGGTGGTACGACACTCTCGCCGGGTAACGCGATCAATCTCGTGCAGGCGTACTCGTTCATCCTGCTGCTCTCGGTGGGCATGGTGATGGTGATCATCGCCGGCCACATCGACCTGTCGGTCGGCTCGGTCGCCGCGTTCGTCGGCATCGTGGTCGCGACGTCGATGCGCGACTGGGGCCTGCCCTGGTGGGGCGGCATCCTCCTCGGTATCCTCCTCGGCGCCGCGATCGGCGCGTTCCAGGGCTTCTGGGTGGCCTACGTCGGCGTCCCCGCGTTCATCGTGACGCTCGCCGGCATGCTCATCTGGCGTGGCGCGCAGCAGTGGGTCGGCCAGGCGCAGACGGTGGCCGTGCCCGACGAGTTCAAGCAGGCGCTCTACGGCTTCATGCCCGAGGTCGGCCCCTACACCGGCTTCAACAACCTCACGCTGCTGCTCGGCGCGATCATCATCGCGGCGATCATCTACAGCCAGGTGCGCAACCGCGCGAAGCGCAAGAACATGGAGGCGGTGCTCGAGCCGAGCTGGGTGACGGTCACCCGCACGGCGATCCTCGTCGCGATCGTGATCTACGCGACCCTGCTGTTCGCCTCCGGCCGACTCGGCACGAGCTTCCCGATCTCGGGCATCATCCTCGCCGTGCTGATCATGTTCTACGCGTTCATCACCTCGCGCACCCGCACCGGCCGCCACATCTACGCCGTCGGCGGTAACCGCCGCGCCGCGCAGCTGTCGGGCGTGAACGACCGCCGCACCGACTTCTTCGTCATGATGAACATGTCGACGCTCGCCGGTATCGCCGGGATGCTCTGGGCGGCCCGCGCTGGCGCGGCCGGCCCCGCCGACGGCACGGGCTGGGAGCTCGACGCCATCGCCGGTGTGTTCATCGGTGGCGCCGCGGTCGCCGGTGGTGTCGGTACCGTCATGGGCTCGGTCATTGGTGGTCTCGTCATGGCCGTGCTGAACAACGGCCTGCAGCTCATCGGTGTCTCGACCGACCGCATGCAGATCATCAAGGGCCTCGTGCTGCTCGTCGCCGTCGGTATTGACGTCATGAACAAGCGCGCCGGCGGCCCGTCGATCATCGGCACGATGATGGCGAAGATGAAGGCGAAACAGGCGGCCGTCGAGCTCGAGGCGACGACGGGCGAGGCACAACCCGCCGACCCGGCCGACCCGCTCGCCGCCAAATCCGACTCAGTTGCCGCATCCGACCCGAAGTCCACCACCTAACTCAACAACTCCATCCCGCACATCCTCGACAACGACCGTCGAGGTTGGACACCCTGAGAAGAAGGAAAACCCCATGAAGAAGAAACTGTTTGGCGCCGTCGCGCTGGCAGCGGTGGCGGGCTTGCTGCTCGCCGGCTGCAGCACAGGCCGTGGTGGCGACCCGGCCTCATCGGGCGACTCGACCGACGCACCCGCCGCGGCCATCGACGCAGATGCCCGCATCGGTGTGGCGCTGCCCGACAAGACCAGTGAGAACTGGGTGCTCGCCGGTGACCTGTTCGTCGACGGGCTGCAGGAGGCTGGCTTCACCGACGACGTCCAGTACGCCGGCTCGGCCTCGGCCGTGCAGGACCAGCAGGCGCAGATCGAGACGATGATTCAGAACGGTGCGCAGGTGATCGTCATCGGTGCCGCTGACACGTCGCAGCTCGGTTCGCAGCTGCAGGCCGCGAAGGACGCTGGCATCACCGTCATCGCCTACGACCGCCTGATTCAGGACACCCCGAACGTCGACTACTACATCGCCTTCGACAACTACAAGGTTGGCGAGCTGCAGGGCCAGGCCCTGGTGGACGGCATGAAGGAGCGCTTCNGAGCAGGACTCGTACAACATCGAGCTGTTCTCGGGTTCGCCCGATGACTCGAACGCCCCGGTGTTCTTCGAGGGCGCGATGAGCGTGCTCCAGCCGCTCATCGACGACGGCACGCTCAACGTGGTTTCGGGTCAGACCGAGATCGCGCAGACGGCGACGCAGGACTGGCTGGCTGAGAACGCGCAGGAGCGCATGGACAACCTGATCCAGCAGAACTACTCGGACGGCACCGAGCTGCACGGCGTGCTCTCGCCGAACGACACCCTCGCTCGCGCGATCCTCGCCTCGGCGAGCGACGCCGGCCTCGAGACTCCGGTTGTGACCGGTCAGGACTCGGAGGTTGAGTCGGTGAAGTCGATCATGGCTGGCCAGCAGTACTCGACGATCAGCAAGGACACGCGCAAGCTCGTGGCCGACACGATCGAGCTCATCCAGCAGCTCCAGCAGGGTGAGACCCCCACGACCGAGCCGATGGACAACGGCAGCACCGAGGTGCCGTCCGTTCTGCTCGACCCGGTCATCGTGACGAAGGACAACGCCGCCGAGGTGTACGCCGACGATCCGAACCTGGCACCGCTCACCGAGGGCTAATTTTCAGCCTTGGCTTAGCGGCCTGACTCCCGCAGCGCCTGTGGAAACGCGAGTTTCCACAGGCGCTGCTTCGTTGGCGGTCGGGGGCCGGATGCGCTGGCTAGCCTGCCGCGCGTGCACCCCGAATCTCCTTCCGCAGCCCCGGTTCCCGACGACGAGTGGCTCCGCGTGCCTTGGGCGGGGCTTGAGGAGTTCGCGCCGCCGGGGGAGCCGCCCGAGGACGCATATCTGGATGAGCCGGACTGGGGTGGCGGGCGGGAGACGAGGGCGCCCCGCGGGCAAGCGTTTGACGGGCTGGCACGCGAAGCCGTACCCCGTGCGCACCCCGAATCACGCGGCACGGGCGGCCGCGCGGGTGCTCGCGTCGGCGACACACAAGGCGAGCGTGATGCCGCAGAGGAGCGCACCGAGCAAGCGAACAAAGCCGCCGCGCTCCTCGCCGACGACGAGCTCGACCAACTCTTTGCCGCGCCGCAGCGGCCCCGGTGGAAGCTTGGCCTCGGTGCCGTGGTCGTGCTCGCGCTCGTCGTCTGCGCGATCGTCGTGCTCGCGATCGCGCTGCAACCGCGGGCGAACGCGATCCCCGACCTCGAAGAGCTCGGCGACGGAGCGACGCCCGCGGCCACGGGCGGTGCTGCGCCCGGGGTCGTGGCCGAGCCCGGCGCATCCGAGGCCGGCACCGTGCTCGTGCACGTCGCCGGCGCCGTCAACGCGCCCGGCGTCTACGAGCTCGCGGCCGGCGACCGCGTGATCGACGCGATCGAGGCCGCGGGCGGCGTCACCGACGCGGCCGACGCCGAGCAGCTCAACTTCGCGCGCCCGCTCGTCGACGGCGAGCAGATCTACGTGCCCGAGCCGGGTGAGGCGCCGCCAGTCGGAAGCTCGGACAGTGGCGGCGGATCGGCGGGTGGCGGTGGCAGCTCGGGCGGTCTCATCAACCTCAACACCGCGAGCGCGACCGAACTTGAGACGCTGCCGCGCATCGGCCCGGCGATGTCGCAGCGCATCATCGACTATCGCGAACAGAACGGCGGCTTCACGAGCATCGACCAGCTCAAGGATGTCGCAGGCATCGGCGAGGCGACCTTCGACGGGCTCAAGGAGCTTGTCACCGTATGAGTGACGTTCCGGAGCAGCCCGCGCGAGACGGCCCCGCGCCGCCCGACTACCGCCTGCTCGCGCCCGCCGCGGTCGGGTGGCTCGCGGCCTGGTGCGCGACGCAGTGGTCGGGCGCCGCCTGGCCGATCGCCCTCGCGCTCGCGGTGCTCTCGGCGGTGGCGCTCGCTTGGGCCTGGCGGGGCGGGATGCGCTGGCGCGGCCTCGGCGCTACCCTCGCGCTCGCGGCGGTCGCGGGTGTGCTGACGGCCGGGCTCGCGGCGGTGACGGCGGCCGGGCGCATCCCCGCGGAACTCGTGGCGGCGCTCGAGCGCGACACCACGCTCACCCTCGATGTCGTGACGACGAGCCCGCCGCGCGAGGGCGTGCGCGGCTACTTCTATTCGGCGAGCGCGACCTCGCTCGNCGGGGCGCCGCTGCTGCTGTTCACCCCGCCCGAGCTCGCCGCGCAGCCGATCGGCACGGGGCTGCGGCTCGACGCGAAGGTGGTCGCGGCCGAGGACGGCGACGACGTCGTCGCGCTCGCCTTCGGCCGCGGCGAGGTCGAGGTGACGGGCCAGCCGCATCCGGTGCTGCAGCTCTCGAACGGCGTGCGCGAGCGCTTCGTCGAGATCGCAGGCGGCCTGCCCGCGCCGGGCGCGATGCTTGTGCCCGGCCTCGCGGTGGGCGATGAGTCGCTCGTCGATGACGACCTCGACACAGCGATGAAGGTGAGCTCGTTGAGTCACTTAACCGCGGTCAGCGGATCGAATATCGCCATCATCGTTGCCGCGCTTATCGGCATTGGGCGGCTTGCGGGCTGGCCTCGGGCGGTACGCGCCGCCGCCGCGAGCGCGGGCCTCGCCGCGTTCGTGCTGCTCGTGACGCCGCAGGGTTCGGTGATTCGGGCGAGTGCGATGGCGCTCATCGTCATTGCGCTGGATGCGCTCGCGCGGCCGATCGCGGGGGTGCCGGTGCTCGCGCTCGCGGTGCTCGTGCTNGCTCTCGGCCGACCCGTGGCTGAGTCACGACTACGGCTTCGCGCTCTCGACCGCGGCGACGGCGGGCCTGCTGCTCGGCACGGGGCCGCTCGCTGGGTGGCTCTCGCGGTGGCTACCGCCGCCGATCGCCCTGCTCATCGCGGTGCCGCTCGTCGCGCAGCTCGCGTGCCAGCCCATCCTGCTGTTGCTCGAGCCGAGCCTGCCGCTCTACGGCGTCGTCGCGAACCTGCTCGCCGCCCCGGCGGCGCCGCTCGCGACGATCGTCGGCCTCGTCGCGTGCCTCGTCGGGCTCGTGCTGCCGCCGCTCGGGGTCGCGCTCGCGTGGGTGAGTTGGCTACCCGCGCAGTGGATCGGGCTCATCGCCGAAACGGTGACGGTGCTGCCGGCGGCGTCGGTGCCGTGGCTCGGGGGAGGGGTGGGCGCGCTCGCCTTCATGTGCACCTGCGTCGGCGTCGTCATCGTCGTGCGGCGCGGGAGGGGCGTGCGGTGGCGTCGACTGCAGCGAGCGACGTCGGTCGTGCTCGTGGTGGCGCTGCTTGTGGTGGTCGCGGGAGCGGTCGGGCGTCTCGCGGTGCGCCTGCGCGACCTGCCCGAGACGTGGCGGCTCGTCGCCTGCGACATCGGGCAGGGCGACGCGCTGCTCCTGCGCGCGGGCGACGCGATCGTGCTCGTCGACACTGGCGACGATCCGGCAGCGCTCGCGGCCTGCCTCGACGAGTTCGGAGTCACGCGGCTCGACGTGCTGCTCGTGAGCCACTTCGACCGCGACCACGTCGGCGCCGCGGGCGAGCTGTCGGTGCCCGTCGGCGAGGTGTGGCTGCCCGACACCGAGGAGGCGCGGGGCGAATCGCTCACCGTGCGGCTCGAGGCCGCGGACATCCCGGTGCGTTTCGTCGGCGCCGGCGACACGCTCGCGCTCGGGGATGTCGTGGTCACGGCACTCGGCCCGCGCCGCGGCGACGGGGGAGCGCCGTCGACGCTCGAGGGCAACGACTCAAGCCTCGTGGTGCGGGTCGACCCGGCCGAGAGCTGCCGCGCGTCGTGCCTGCGCATCCTGTTTCTTGGCGACCTCGGTGAGGATGCGCAGGCGCAGCTCGACCTCGACCTCGTGCCGGTCGACGTCGTGAAGATGTCGCATCACGGCTCGAGCGACCAACTCGCCGAACTCTACGAGCGCACCGGGGCGCGGCTCGCGCTCATCTCGGTCGGCGCCGACAACGGCTACGGGCACCCGACCGATGCCGCGCTGTCGCTGCTGCGCGCGGCGGGCATCCCGTGGCTGCGCACCGACGAGGCGGGCTCGATCGCGGTGTTCGAGGTCGACGGGGTCGTCAGCGCGTGGACGGCTCGCCGCGCCACACCCCGGTCTCCACGATGTCGCGGACCATGCGGGTGGATGTTCAGGAAGCCACAGCGCCCGGCTAGCCTGAGACGCGAGAAAGTGAGGCGCCCATGACCACGACGCTGTTCCGCCATCCACGCATCCACACCCTGGCCGCCGAGGCGCCCATCGACGGCGCGATCGTCGCCCGCGACGGGCGCATCGTGTTCGTCGGTGAGGCGGATGCGGCGCGTGAGTTCGCGGGGCCCGACGCCGACGTCGTGGAGCTGCCGGGCGCCGCGGTGCTGCCCGCCTTCCACGACGCGCACATCCACTCCGGCGCGCGCGTGCTCGAGCGGCTCGGGCCTGACCTGCGCGACACCGAGTCGTACGCCGAGACCCTCGAGCTCCTGCGAGAGTGGGCGGAGGAACATCCGGGTGACGCCTGGGTCATGGGCGGCGCGTGGAACGCGAACCCGTGGAACGACGGCGCACCCGACCGCCGCGACCTCGACGAAATCTTCGGCGCGCGGCCGGTACTGCTGAGCACGATCGACGGCCATGCCGTGTGGGCGAACACCGCCGCGCTTGAGCTCGCCGGCGTGACCGACGCCACGGCCGACCCTGACGGCGGCCGCATCGTGCGCGACGACGCGGGCCGCGCGACGGGCCTGCTGCTCGAGGGTGCCGCTGACCTTGTCGGCGAGCACATCGCCAGCGTGACGCCCGGGCAGCTTGCCGACCTGCTCGACGAGCAGCAGGCCGAGCTGCTCGCGATGGGCCTCGTGCAGCTCACCGACATCGACGATCTCGAGGTGGGCGACGCGTACCTGCAACTGCAGCGCGAGGGGCGCCTGCGCATCCGCGTGCACAAGATGCTCCGCGACGCGGAACTCGAGGGCGCGATCGCCGACGGCTGGCGCAGCTACGACGGCGACGAACGGCTCACCCGCGGCGCGGTGAAGCTGTTTTCGGACGGCGCGCTCGGCCCGCACACCGCCCACCTCCACGAGGACTTCGAGGGTGAGCCCGGCAACTCCGGCATCGCCGTGACCGACGACGCCGAACTGCGCGCGCTGACCCGGCGCGCGGTCGACGCCGGCATCGCCGTCGCGGTGCACGCGATCGGCGACCGCGCGAACACCCGCGTGCTCGACGTATTCGAGGAGGTCGCGGATGCGGCGCGGGCCGCCGGCCTGCGCCTGCGGCTCGAGCACGCGCAGCACCTCAAGCCGCGCGACATTGACCGCATCGCCAGGCTCGGGGTGGTCGCGTCGATGCAGCCGACGCACTGCACCACCGACTATCCGCTCAGCGTGCAGCTGCTCGGCGGTCGCGCGACGCAGCACTATCCGTGGCGCAGCCTGCTCGACCGCGGCGTGACGCTCGCGTTCGGTTCGGATGCCCCGGTGGAGCCCGCGAACCCGTTCTTCGCGATTCACGCCGCGGTCACGCGACAGCGTCGCGACGGCGAGCCCGCCGGAGGCCGCGAGCCCGAGGAGCGCATCTCGGTGCGAGAGGCGCTGCTCGCGCATTCGCTCGGCAGCGCATTCGCTGCCGGACTCGAGCACGAAACCGGCACACTCGAGGTGGGCAAGTTCTGTGACTTCATCGCCGTCGACGCCGACCCATTCGACGCCGACCCGTCGACCCTCTGGCGCACGCAGGTCGAGGCAACCATCGTCGCGGGCGAGGTCGCCTTCCGCCGCTGACAGGCCGGCTACGGCAGGGGGATCGCGCCGCGCAGCGTTGCCAGATCGTCAACGGGCTCGGATGCGGTGCGCTCGACGAGCTCGCGGGCGAGCTTCACCGAGTCCCACACGTTCCAGAGCAGCACACCGCGCACGTGGCCCGCGTCATCGACGTAGTAGACCACGCCGGTTGTGAGGTCGGGGGAGCCGTCGTCGCCGGTCGCATAGTCCTCGACCACGGTATGGCGGGTGTCGAGCTCGCCGACGGCCTCGTAGCCGTAGTCGTACATGTCCGACCAGAAGAACGGGGTGGTGCGGTACGGCTTGCCCGCGCCCGCCATGTTGCGGCCGGCGAGCTTGCCCTGGGTCTCGGCGGCGTTGGCGTGCTCGACCCGGCGCTCACCGAGCCGGGCATCGGGGTAGCGGGCGGCGTCGCCGGCCGCGAAGACGTCGGCCGCGGATGCGCGCAGCTGCTCGTCGACGATGATGCCGTCGTGCACCGTGAGCCCGGCCGCTTCGGCGAGCGAGGTGCGCGGGGTCACGCCGACGCCGACCACGACGGCATCGGCCGGGAGCTCGGAGCCGTCCTCGAGCGCGACGGTGACGCCGTCATCCGTCTCGCGCACGCCCTTGAGTCGCCCGGTGATGACCTCGGCGTCGTGCTTGCCGTACTCGGCGGTGACCGCCTCGGCGAGCGCGGCGGGAAGCTGGTGCGCGAGCGCCGGCACGACACTCGCGACGAGCGTGACACGCACGTCGTTCACCGAGAGGACGGCCGCGACCTCGCTGCCCACGAAGCCGCCGCCGACCACGACGATGTGGGCGCCCGGCGCCGCGAGCTCGCGCAGGCGCCGGTAGTCGCTCACGGTGCGGTACTCGATCACGCGCGGTCCGGGCTCGATGCCGTCGACCACGCGCGGCTCGGCGCCCGTTGCGAGCAGCAGCGTGCCGTAGCCGACGCGGCGGCCATCGGCGAGCTCGATCTCGTGCGCCTCCGGGTGGATTGCCGCGACCTCGACGCCGAGGTGGATGCGCGTGCCCGCGTCGGGCGCCGACTCCGAGCCCTCGGCGCCCGAGATCATGAGCGAGGCCTCGAGCGTCGCGTCGGCGTCAACCCAGAGCGTCTTCGAGAGGTCGGGACGATAGATGGGCGCCGCGACATCGGCCCCGAACATGCCGATCGTCGTGTCGGGCGATTCCGCCCGGATGCCCGCAATGGCCGAGGCGCCCGCCATGCCGGCGCCGACAATGACGTGGTCGTAGCGCGCGGCAACCTCGTCGGTGTGGACACCTATCGCGGTCGCGTCGAGGCGCGAGGCCACGCTGTCGCCTGACGCTGCATCGGCGGACCGAGCGTCCGGCGCACCCGCTGCGCCTGCGCTATCGAAGTCTGCTGCGGTGCTTGCTTGCTCGGTCATGACGCTCCCTTGTGCGAATCCCGTCACACCGGCGCCCGACGCGTCGGCGACGGAGCCGAACGAGCGGCCCCGCTACCCCGCATCCTAGGCAGGCGGGCCCGACCGGCCCTGGACGCGCATCCGGCCCATGGGCGTCGCGTTGGGCCCCAAACCGCGACCGAAATCGGCCGAAAACGGGCCCAAACGCAACGCCGACGAGTGCGGAGTGTCAGTGCGGCTAGCGAAGTGTCCAGGGGAAGGCTTGCGCCTTCTCGCTGAGCGCGCCGCCGAGCACCCGCGCGCGGTCGCCCTCGCCGAGCGTCGACGTGATCTCCTGCCCGAGTCCGACGAGCGTCGCAAACGACTCGGGCGTCGCCCACGAAGGCCGCAGACCGAACGCGAGGTCCTCAGTCGCGGTGTTGCCCGACGCGCCGGGCGCGAACGGGCAGCCGCCGAGGCCGCCGAGCGCCCCATCCAGCGTCACCGCGCCAGCCTCGACCGCCGCCAACGAGTTCGCGACCCCGAGCCCCCACGTGTCGTGCCCGTGAAACACGACCGGCAGCCCGCGTCGCTCGACCGCGAGCGCCACTCGCCGCCGCACCTCGGCGGGGTCGGCTTGCCCGAGCGTGTCGGCGATCACGACGTGGGTCGCGCCCTCGGTGCGCGCATCGCCGAGAATCCACTCGAGCCGCTCGATCGGCACGACGCCCTCGAACGGGCACGTGAACGAGGTCGCGATGCAGAGCTGCACCTGGCCGTCCGGGCCGGCGGCGGCAATCGCCTCCGGCATCGCGGCGAGCGACGTCTCGGTGTCGCGGCCGATGTTCGCGNCGGTTGTGCGAATCGGATGCGCTGAAACAGTACTGAAAGCGCGTCGCGCCCGCCGCGCGGGCGCGCTCGATGTGGCGGGGCGTGGCCACCCAGATCCAGCAGCGCGACAGCTCTTGAGGCGTGAGCTGCGCGACAACGTCGAGGGTGTCGGCGACGGCGGGCACGAGGTCGGGCCGTGCCATCGAGCCGATCTCGAGCTCCTCGACGCCGAGGGCGAGCAGCTCGCGCACGAGNGCGACTTTCCGCTCGGTCGGCAGCGGCTTGCCAGTGAGCTGCAGGCCGTCGCGCAGCGTCACGTCACGAATCGTCGGGGTCATCGAATTTCCTCCTCAAGTGCGGCACGTCGTGCCGCATCCCAGCCGAGCCACTCCTCGAGCACCTCGCTCGTGTGTGCGCCGAGGTCGGGGCCCGGATGCGACACCGGCAGCGAGCGCTCGCCGAGCACGGGCACGATGCCGGGCATCACGACGCCCTCGCGCAGCCCGGCGCCGTCGTGAATGTCGAATCGCTGAATCATGTCGCGCGCCGCGAACTGTGGGTCGACCGCGACGTCCTCAGCGGTCGAGATCGGGCCCGCGGGCACGCCGACCTCGTCGAGGATGCGCAGGGCCTCGGCCGCGGTGCGCTGGCCGGTCCACACGCCGATCGCGGCGTCGAGCTCGTCGCGGCGCGCCCAGCGGCCCTCGTTTGAGGCAAGCGTCGGGTCGTCGCCGAGGTCGGGGCGCTCGATGATCTGCATGTAGCGCTTGAAGATGCCGTCGCCGTTGCCAGCGATGACGATCGACTTGCCGTCGCGGCAGAGGTACGCATTCGACGGCGCGATGCCCTCCATGCGCCCGCCCGTGCGCTGGCGGCGTGTACCGTAGGCCGACCAGTCGGCGACGAGCGACTCGGTGAGCGAGAGCACTGCCTCGTTGAGGCCGACGTCGACGAGGCGACCGGCGCTCGCGGGGCGCCCCCGCTCGCGCTCGAGCAGGCGCATCACAGCGCCGAACGCGGCGTAGATGCCCGCGACCGTGTCGCCAATCGAGAAGCCGGTGCGTGCCGGCGGACGGTCGGGGTCGCCGATCATCTCGCGCATCCCGCCGTAGGCCTCGGCAACGGCCGCGAAGCCGGGCTGGGGCGACATCGGGCCGGTCTGCCCGAACGCCGAGATGCGCACAATGACGAGCCCCGGGTTCGCCTCGGCGAGCACGGTGGGCGACATGCCCCACTTCTCGAGCGTGCCCGGGCGGAAGTTCTCGACGAGCACGTCAGCCTCGCGCGCGAGCCCAAGCACCGCATCCCGCCCGTGCGGCGAGCGCAGGTCGAGCTCGATCGAGCGCTTGCCGCGGTTGATCGTGCGGTAGAGCATCGACGTGTCGCCGGCCTCGAGGCGCCATCGGCGCAGCTCGTCGCCGGTGCGGGGTCGCTCGACCTTGACGACGTCGGCGCCGAAGTCGGCGAGGATCTTGCCGGTGGTCGGCGCGGCAATGTAGTTGCCGAGCTCGAGCACCTTGAAGCCGCTCAGCGGCAGGGATGTGTCGGTCATGGCGGGGACTCCTTCGCGACGATTAGAGGAAGACGGAGAGCACGAGCACGCAGCACAGCGCGACGACCGACGACACCGAGACGCCGACGGTGACGCTCTTCAGCGCACCGCGCACCGACTGGCCGAGGAACGACTGCAGCAGCCAGAACGTGTTCGAGGTGACGTGCACCAGGAACAGCGCGCCGGCGCCGGCCGCGAGGCCGATGAGCACGGGGTTGATACCGAGTTGCACGGCGACCGGTGCGAGGATGCCCGCAGCGGTCATCGCCGAAAGCGTCACCGAACCGACGGCGACGTGGAGGATCGCGGCGATCGCCCACACGAGCAGGATGGGAGCGAAGGCGCTCGCGCCGAAGTAGCCGGTGAGCAGGTCGCCGAGCGGGGTCGCCGCGATGACGCCGGCGAGCGCGCCACCGACACCGGTGAGCGCGAAGATCTGGCCCGCATCCTTGAAGCCGTGCACGAGGGTGCGCTCGAGCTCGTCCTTCGGCAGCGCCCAGCGGCAGATGAGCGCGGTGCCGATCACGCCGAGCAGCAGGGCGATCGCGGGCGCGCCGAGGAACTGGATGGCCGGGATCTCGACCTCGAGGATGTCGAGGATTGCACCGGTCGCGATAAGCAGCAGCGAGAAGATGAGCGGGCCGAACTGGGCGAGCAGCGGCATCGTGCGCGAGCGGTCGGCGATCGCGGGGTCGAGCTCGTCGACGTCGAAACCGGTCGTGGTGTCGGCGGGGTAGTCGACGCTGCCGCGACCAGTCGCGACGGGCACGGCACGGGTGGCCCCAGCAACCGAGCGGGCGTGCTCGTGCGCGACCTCTTCGACGACGGTCTCGTCGTCGATCATCGCGAGCTCGTCCTTTTCTGGGTTCCAGAAGCCGGCCTTCATGACGATGGTCATGATGAGCGTTGTGATGAGCACGGTCGGCACCACCACGACGAAGCCCCAGAGCATCATCTGGCCGATCGGAATGCCGAGGGCGGCCGCGATCATCACGGCACCGATACCCGGCACCATCAGCGCGATGCCGGTCTCGAGGCTCACTGCGAAGACGGTGCTCATGATGCCAACGCCGGCCTTGCCGAGGCGCGGAGCGATGCGGCGGGCGAGGGGCGCGGCGATGACGATCATGACGTCGACGAAGATCGTCTGTAGGTACGTGGCGAAGGAGACGGCGATCGCGTACGGCACGCCCTTCGGCCCGAACACTCGCAGCAACGTCTCGACAAGCCGGGAGACAGCGCCGAGGCGGTTGAGCATCGAGCCGATGAGCACGCCCCATGCGATGAGGAGGCCGGCCTCAGCCATGGTTTCGCCGAAGCCGGTCGCCATGGTTTCGACGGTGCCGGATGCGCCGAGCCCGCCGCCGAGGCCGATGGCGGCCGCGCCGATCGCGAGGGCGATGACCGGGTTGACATGGAAACGCACGATGAGCAGCACGACGCCGACGATCGCGACGCCGACCACCGCAAAGATGGACCATTCGGGCATGAGGGAGACCTCTCCGTTGAGGTAGCAGATTCGGGACGTCTCACATCGTAGAGCGATTCCCGCCATGTGGAAACTTCGGGTGCGCGCTGGCTAGGCTGGTGGCATGCAGGAAGCACCGCTGTTGGTGCTCGAGAAGATCACCGCGATCCTCGACGCCTTTTCATTGCGCAACGATGCGCTCACCGCCGCCGACATTCGTCGCGCGACGGGCATCCCGAATTCGACGGCGCACCGCCTGCTCGGCAACCTCGTCGCGAACGGCTTTCTCGACCGCGACGGCGACCTCTATTCGATCGGCTCGCGCATGGCCTACTGGGCCGGCCCGGCCGTGCGCCGCCTCGACATCGTCGACCTGCTCGCGCCCGCGCTCACCGCGCTGCGCGACGAGACCGAAGAGACCGCCGTGTTCTTTCGGGCCGAGGGCCTGTCGCGCGTCTGCATCGGCGTCGTCGAAACCCGGCACGGCCTGCGCCGCGAGATGCGCCTCGGGCGCATCATGCCGCTGCACGTCGGCTCGAGTGCGCGCGTGCTGCTCGCCTGGACGCCGGGCCTGCTCGACGAGGTGCTCGCGCATCCGCTCGAGTCGCTGACGAGCGAGACGATCATCGACCCGGATGCGCTGCGCCGCGTCGTCGACGAAACGCGCGCGCAGGGCGTCGCGATCACGACGGGGGAGCGCGTCGAGGGCGCGNGCGGTATCGCGGCGCCGGTGTTCGACCGCAACGCGACGCTCGTGGGGGCGCTCGGCATCATGGGGCCGACGCTGCGCCTCGACGCGGGCCGCCTCGCCGAGCTCGTCGACCCGGTCGTGCTCGCCGCCGACCGGCTTACCCAGTCGATGGCCGGCCGCGCGCCGTAGCCGCGGCCGCGCCGGCCTCGCCCGCGCCGGCCCCGCCCGCCCCACGGTGTCCCCGACATCCCAGTTTTCNATTGGGGACACTAAGCGGCCCGAAAGCGGATGCGCGGGGCGCGGCAGCGTGTGGCGTCACCCAGCGTGTGGACAGGGGCGCGGTGGCCAGCGCGTGCCGACTAGCATGGGCAGTCGGCAGAAGGAGCGCGATGGCACAGCGAAAAGGCGCGGCGAAGACGAAGTCGCAGAAGGCGACGCTCGTTCCGTGGCGCGAGGTGCGCCCCGCGCCCATCGTGCTCGTCAGCGGCGCTGAGGACTTCTTCGCGCGCGAGGCGACCTTGCTGCTCCGCACCCACCTGCGCACCGAAGACCCCTCGCTCGAGGTGCACGAGTTCAACGCGAAAGAGTATGTGCCCGGCGACCTCAGCACCGTGGTCACCCCGTCGCTCTTCAACGAACCCCGCCTTGTCGTCGTCGACCAGGTGCACGAGGCCGTCGAGGGCTTTATCGAGGAGGCGCTGAGCTTCGTCGCCGCGCCCGTCGACGATACGACCCTCGTGCTGCGCCACAAGTCGGGCAATCGCGGTAAGAAGCTGTTGGATGCGGTGCGCGCGAGCGAGTTCGCGATCGAGGTCTCGTGTCAGCCGCTCAAGGCGAACGACCTCTACGGCTTCCTCCGCGACGAGTTCCGCATGCAGCAGCGACGCGTCGACAACGACGCCGCGCAGGCGCTCATCGCTGCGTTCAACACGAGCCTCGAGGAGCTCGCAGCGGCCGCGCGGCAGCTCATGAGCATTGCGCCCGACACCGACATCACCGCCGAGATCGTCAACCGCTATTACGGCGGTCGCGTCGAAACCACGGGCTTCAAGATCGCCGACTCGACGATCGCCGGGCGCCTCGCCGACGCCCTGATGCTCGTGCGTGCCGGCTTCGACACTGGGCTCAACCCGGTGCCGATCGTCTCGGCGATCGCGATGAAGCTGCGCATGATGGCGAAAGTGTCGGGCCTTGGCGGCTCGGATGCGCAGCTCGCCGGGCAGGTCGGCGCGGCTCCCTGGCAGGTTGGGCAGGCGCGGCGTGAGCTGCGCGGCTGGAGCGATCCCGAGCTCGGGCGCGCGATTCGCCTCACCGCCGAAACGGACTTCATGGTGAAAGGCGGCTCGCGCGACGCTGAGTTTGCGGTCGAGCGTCTCGTGCGCCGCATCGCGACCCGCGACCTCTAGTCGCGCTCCCGGTGGGGCACCCGCGGCCGAGGCTCGCCCCACCGTCTCCTCAGGCAACTCCGATGGCCTATGGATCGTAGGGGTGTTTCATCGCAAACGGCGGGCCAGCGTCATGCAGGCCCCGCCAGAAGACTATCGAGAAGTATCAACGAATCGGAGTAGTCATGAAAGCAGTTGTGTACGAAGGACCGCGTCAGGTCAGCACGAAGGACGTCCCGGACGCGAAGATCGAGCGGCCCACCGATGTGCTGGTCCGCATCACGACGACGAACATTTGCGGGTCGGACCTGCACATGTATGAGGGGCGAACCTCGTTCGAGGAAGGCCGCACGTTCGGTCACGAGAACATGGGGGAGGTCGTTGAGGTCGGTAATGGCGTAGAGAAGGTCAAGGTCGGCGATCGAGTTGTGCTGCCGTTCAACATCTCGTGCGGATTCTGTAAGAACTGCGAACGCGGACTGACCAACTACTGTCTCACCACTCAGCCCGAACCATCATTCGCCGGTGCGGCTTATGGGTTCGCCGACATGGGTCCCTATGGCGGTGGTCAAGCGGAATTGCTCCGTGTGCCGTTCGGCGACCACAACGCGCTGCGCCTGGGCGAGGATGCGCAGGAGCGGGAGAACGACTATGTCATGCTCTCCGATATCTTCCCCACCGGCTATCACGCCACCGAGATGGCTGGCGTGGTCCCCGGCGACAGTGTGGTGATCGCTGGTGCGGGTCCGGTCGGGCTGATGGCCGCCCTGTCCGCGATGATCAAGGGCGCCGCAAAGGTGATGGTGGTTGATCGCCACCCTGACCGTCTCGCACTGGCCGAGGAGATCGGCGCGATTGCTATCGACGACTCCAAGGTCGACCCCGTCCAAGCCGTTCTCGACGAGACGATGGGGCTCGGAGCTGACCGTGGCTGCGAATGCGTTGGCTACCAGGCCCACGATCCTCAAGGCAACGAGGACACTGCCGCCACCCTGAATATGCTCATCAACTCGGTCCGCTTCACCGGGGGGATCGGCACCGTGGGCGTGTTTGTCCCCCAGGATCCCGGGGGCAAGGATGAGCTCGCCAAACAGGGCAAGGCGGCTATTGATTTCGGCACGCATTGGTTCAAGGGCCAGACCATGGGGAGCGGTCAGTGCCCGGTCAAGCGGTACAACCGGCAACTGCGGGACTTGATCGCGGCTGGCAAGGCGAAGCCGTCGTGGATCGTTTCCCACGAGATCTCGCTGGACGAGGCGGCTGATGCGTATAAGAACTTCGACGCCAGGTCCAAGGGGTGGACGAAGGTCCTCATCAAGCCCGGCATGTCGACAGAAACGAAGGCGAGCTGATATGACCGAGACGCTACAAGGCCGGAAAGTCGCGATCCTCGCCGCCGACGGTGTCGAGCGAGTCGAGCTTGAGAAGCCTCGCGAGGCACTGGAGCGGGCGGGTGCCCAGACCGAAGTCCTGTCGATCCATGACGGTGAAATTCAGGCACGTGAGAACGATCTGGATGCGGCAGGCACGTTCACCGTTGACCAGGACGTCGTGGTCGACGGAAACTTGATCACCAGCCGCTCGCCCGAGGACCTGCCTGCGTTCTGCGATACGTTCGTGTCCTCATTCGCAAAAAACTCGACCCACGGAGAGGTGATGTCATGAGTGTGACAAAGGGATTGCTCGTCAAGCTGGAGGCTCTGCCCGGCAAGGAAGACGAGGTCGAGGAATTCCTCGGCATCGGGCGCGGGCTCGTCGACGAGGAACCGGCCACCGTCGCATGGTTCGCGGTCCGTTTCGGCCCGTCCTCGTTCGGGATCTTCGACGTGTTCCCCGATGACGCTGGCCGCGACGCACACCTGTCCGGCGCAGTTGCGGCTGCTCTCGGCGAGCAGACCGGAAAACTGTTCAGCGAGCCCACGATCGAGAAGTTGGAAGTCCTGGGTTCGAAACTTCCTGCCTGAGGCCACAACCTCGTCGAGCGTCACCGGCACCTCACCATCCTTGGCTGCCAAGTCAATGCGGTGAGGTGCCGGTGACGGCGAGTGGGTGTCCGACGCGCGTCTCGGCTTCGCCCACCAGTACCNCCCACCTCGGCCACGACCAGCTTCTCTTCGTCCTCGAACCGCCTAGCGCGGGGATGGGCAGCCCCCGGAAACGACGAACGCCCCGCAACACAGCGGGGCGTTCGAGAAGCCGGGGTGAAGGCGACTAGGCCTCGACGCCGTTCACGAGCTTCGCGATGGCCGACTTGCGGTTCGCGGCCTGGTTCTTGTGAATGACGCCCTTCGAAACAGCCTTGTCGAGCTTCTTCGTAGCGTAAGCAAGGGCGGTAGCGGCCTGCTCCTGGTTGCCGGTAGCGACGGCCTCACGCACGCGACGAATCGCGGTGCGCAGCTCCGACTTGTAGGCACGGTTGCGCTCGGTCGCCTTGCGGTTGGTGCCGATGCGCTTGATCTGCGACTTGATGTTTGCCACGTAACTACTTTCGTGAAGAGAATGAATGGATTCGCCTCGAGCGGGTAGAGGGGCCGCCGTCAGCATCGCGTCGAGTGGGGTACGCGTAAGCCAGCGCCCAACTTTACCAGGAATCCACCCTCACCGCGCCCCTAACTTTCTCGAGCGCGCAGCGCCTCGGGAGGCGCCGCCGGGCACGGGCCGCGGGCCCGCCCCGCTAAACGAACCACCCGACGACGCGCATCCGCACCCAAGAGCATGGGACAATGGCCGGTACCATGCCGAATCAGCCTGAGATCCTGCAGCCGCTCGCGACGCCCGCCGAGCGCATCCGCAACTTTTGCATCATTGCGCACATCGACCACGGTAAGTCCACGCTGGCCGACCGCATGCTGCAGCTGACCGGCTCGGTCGAGGACCGCGTGATGCGCGCCCAATACCTCGACAAGATGGACCTCGAGCGCGAGCGCGGCATCACGATCAAGTCGCAGGCCGTGCGCATGCCGTGGCACACCTCCGAAACCGGCGACTTCATCCTCAACATGATCGACACCCCGGGCCACGTCGACTTCTCGTACGAGGTGTCGCGCTCGCTCGCGGCGTGCGAGGGTGCGATCTTGCTCGTCGATGCCGCACAGGGCATCGAGGCGCAGACCCTTGCGAACCTCTACCTCGCGATGGAAAACGATCTCGAGATCATCCCAGTGCTCAACAAGATCGACCTGCCGGCGGCCGACCCTGAGCGCGTCTCGCTCGAAATCTCGAATCTCATCGGCGGCGATCCGGCCGACGTCCTCCGCGTCTCGGGCAAGACCGGCGCGGGCGTGACCGAGCTGCTCGACCGCATCGTCGAGCGCATCCCGGCGCCGGCGGGTGACAAGGATGCGGCCCCGCGCGGGCTCATCTTCGACTCGGTCTACGACACCTACCGCGGCGTTATCACCTACGTGCGCATGGTCGACGGGTCGATTCGTGCCGGCGAGAAGATCAAGATGATCTCGACCGGCGCGACCCATGACCTGCTCGAACTGGGCGTCTCGGCGCCCGAGCCGAAGCAGGCGAAGGGGCTCTCGGTCGGCGAGGTCGGATACCTCATCACCGGCGTGAAAGATGTGCGCCTGTCGAAGGTCGGCGACACCGTCACCGCCACGAAGAACCCCGCGAGCGAGGGCCTGCCCGGCTACGTCGACCCGAAGCCGATGGTGTTCTCGGGCCTCTACCCGATCGAGGCCGGCGACTACACCGACCTGCGCGAGGCGCTCGACAAGCTCAANTCGAGGATGCGGCGCTGAGTTACGAGCCCGAGACTTCGGTTGCGCTCGGCTTCGGCTTCCGCGTTGGCTTTCTCGGCCTGCTCCACCTCGAGATCATCACCGAGCGTCTCCAGCGAGAGTTCGACATTGACCTCATCACGACGGCACCGTCGGTGACCTACGACGTCGTGACCGAGGACGGCGAGACGCACCACGTGACGAACCCCTCGGAGTTTCCCGAAGGCAAGATCAACGAGGTGCGCGAGCCGATGGTGAAGGCGTCAATCCTTGTGCCGAAGGACTACATCGGCAAGGTCATGGAGCTCTGCGAGCAGCGCCGCGGCCGCCTCGAGTCGATGGACTACCTCTCGGAGGAGCGCGTCGATCTGCGCTACGTGCTGCCGCTCGGCGAGATCGTCTTCNGACTTCTTCGACCAGCTCAAGTCGCGCACGCAGGGCTACGCCTCGCTCGACTACGAGCCCATCGGCGATCAGGCGGACGACCTCGTCAAAGTCGACATTCTGCTGCAGGGCGAGAAGGTCGACGCGTTCAGCGCGATCGTGCACCGCGACGCGGCCTACAGCTACGGCACGATGATGGCCGAGCGCCTGCGCAAGCTCATTCCGCGCCAGCAGTTTGAGGTGCCGATTCAGGCCGCCATCGGCGCGCGCATCATCGCCCGCGAAACGATCCGCGCGATCCGCAAGGACGTGCTTGCCAAGTGCTACGGCGGCGACATCAGCCGCAAGCGCAAGCTGCTCGAGAAGCAGAAGGAAGGCAAGAAGCGCATGAAGATGGTCGGCCGCGTCGAGGTGCCGCAGAACGCGTTCATCGCTGCGCTGTCGGGCGACGTCGAGGAGTCGAAGAAGAAGTAGCGAGGGCGCGAGCGGGCGACGCAGGGTCGCGCGTCACGCGTGCTTGGTACGGTCTGCCGCATGCGACTCGGCATCGATTTCGGCACCACGCGCACCCTCGTCGCCCTCGTCGACCGCGGGAACTACCCGGTGATCGGCGTGGAAGACGCCCTCGGCGACCCGCACGAACACATCCCCTCGGTCGTCGCGCTCGCGGGCGACCGCATGGTCTGCGGCTGGCATGCGCTGGCCCAGCCCGGTGCGCACGCCCGCTCGTTCAAGCGCCTGCTTGGCACTGCGGATGCGTCGGCCGGCACCCCGGTGCCGATCGGCGACGAGACCCGCCCGCTCGGCGAGGTGCTTGCCGCGTTCGCCGCGCACGTCGTCGAGCAGCTGCGCCAGCATCCGCTCGTGCGTGACCGTGAGGCGGCGGGTGACCGCGACCTCGAGGCGGTGGTCGGTGTGCCCGCGAATGCGGGTAACGCGCAGCGCCTGCTCACGCTCGACGCCTTCGCCCGCGCCGGAGTGCACGTGCTCGCGCTCGTCAACGAGCCGAGCGCGGCCGCGTTCGAGTACAGTCACCGGCACGCACGCACCCTGAACTCGCGGCGCACGGACGTGGTCATCTACGACCTCGGTGGTGGCACGTTCGACGCCTCGCTCGTGCGCATCGACGGCGCCGAGCACGAGGTGCGCATGACTTCGGGCGACCCACACCTCGGCGGCGACGACTTCGACGAGCGGCTCGTCGGCCTCGCGCTCGGTACGGGGGAGGACCTCTCGACCCTCCCGAATGCCGAGCGCGAGCGGTTACTCGCGGAGG
The DNA here is from genome assembly GCF_014904065.1 of Gulosibacter sediminis. GTDB lineage: Bacteria > Actinomycetota > Actinomycetes > Actinomycetales > Microbacteriaceae > Gulosibacter > Gulosibacter sediminis. The sequence continues at coordinate 61,983 of NZ_JACXJG010000007.1, forward strand.
CCCGCACTGCGAAGGAGCGGCTCACCCCGCAGACCCGACGCCTGCTGCTCGAGCGGGGTGACGACGATGTCATCGTGCTGGTCTCCGACTTCAACGAGGCGGCGACGCCGCTCATTGAGCGCACGATCGCAGTGATGGCGCCGAGCATGGCCGCCTCGGGCGCCGAGTCCGGCGATCTCAGCGACTCCGACATCGCCGGCATCTACCTCGTCGGCGGAGCGAGCGCCCTGCCGCTCGTGCCCCGCCTGCTGCGCGAGCGCTTCGGCCGGCGCGTGCACCGTTCGCCGTACCCGGCCGCATCGACCGCGATCGGCCTGGCGATCGCCGCCGACGCGAAGTCCGACTACTGGCTGCGCGACCGCTCATCGCGGGGCATCGGCGTGTTTCGCGAGCGCGAGGGCGGCCGCGCAGTCGACTTCGACGTGCTCGTCGAGGCGGGCGACGCCGTGGCCGGTGCGACGACGACGCGCGAGTACCGGGCCGCGCACAACGTCGGCTGGTTCCGCTTCGTCGAATTCACCCGCGGCGCCTCGGGCGTCGGCAACCTCACGACGCTCGCCGAGGTGCTCGTGCCGTTCACCGATGAGCTCGCTGCGCAGGACCGCGCGGCAGACGGCGCGCTTGCGCGAGTGCCGGTCGAGCGCCGCGAGGGCGGCCCGCTCGTGCGCGAGGAGGTGTCGATCGATGCGAACGGCATCGTCACGATCACCCACGACATCCCGGAGCTCGGGCTGCGCAAAGCCTCGCGGTTGCGCCGTGACGCAAGCTAGCGAACCGGCTCGAAGTTCGGCAGGCCCGAAGCTAGACGCGCACCCCGACGATGTCGTGTGGTGGGCGCCCCGCCAGCTCGCCGCGCTCCTCGAAGTGCGTGAGCAGCCGCCCCTCGTAGCGGGGTGCGAAGCCGCCGCGCTCGGGCTCGCGGTCGGCCGGATCCGGTCGCTCGCCGGCGTGTGGGTTCGTGAAGAACTCCGAAGCCTCGATGACGTCGCGCATCTGCCAGGCGTAGTTCTCCCAATCGGTCGCGAGGCGCCACGTACCGCCCGGCTCGAGCACGCCGGCAATCGTCGCGGCGAAGAGCTCGTTCACGAGGCGGCGCTTGTGGTGGCGCGCCTTGCGCCAGGGGTCGGGGAAGAAGGTCCACACCTCGTGCGCGAGCGGGTTCGCCGAATTCGGATGCGCGGGGTCGCGGTGNCCCGGTCGTGCGCCCGGTGCCGTCGACGCCGACGCCGTAGCCGCCCTGAACATCCTCGTCGACCTGCGCCACCTCGAGGCCGAACACGATCGGCAGCGCCTGCGCCGCATCCGCTTCGATGACCCGCACGTTCTCGACGCCCGCGCGGGCGAAGTTGCCGACGCAGCGTGCTGCGCCTGGGTGCCACGCCTCGAAGGCGAGGAAGTTCCAGTCGGGGTGCTGCAGGGCCGCGTGGGTCAGCTGCTCGCCGTTGCCGGGGCCGATCTCGACCACGAGGGGCGCCTCGCGACCGAACTCGGCGTTGAGGTTGATGCGCGCATCCGCGGCGATCGTGGCGATCGTCGGGCCGGCCGGGAAGTCGATGAGGTAGCGTGGGCCGTGCTGCTCAAGCACCTCGTCGAAGTCGCGCGACATCCGGTTGTGGCCGCGCATCGAGAATGAGCGCACGCGAAACTTCGCGCGCGAGCTCGCCGACGACTTGCCGGTGCCGGCGTTCTCAGCGGTCTCGGGCGTCGATTCGGTGGCGTCAGGCTGTTCTGGCATGACACCTATTGTCGCGGTAACACGCACGGGCGCGAACCCGGCACGGCGAGCCGCCCCACCACACCCGACCCCGCCGCATGTTTCCGGGGGCGGACTCGGCCAGAGACCTCCGCACGCGGTACCCTGGATGCCGTGACTGCAGTAAATCCCTTCGGCCAGGTTCTCGTCGCCCTCATTACCCCAATGGACCACGACGGGGAAGTTGCATGGGACGACGTCGAGCGCCTCGTCGACCACCTCGTATCTCACGGTGCCGACGGCATCGTCGTCTCCGGCACGACCGGCGAGACCTCGACGCTCACCGACGCCGAGAAACTGCAGCTCATCAAGGTCACGAAGTCGGTGGCGAACGGCCGCGCAAAGGTGATTCAGGGCGGCCCCTCGAACGAGACCGCCCACGCGATCCAGCTCGCAAAGCAGTCGGCCGAGGCCGGCGCCGACGCCGTCATGGCGGTCACGCCCTACTACAACAAGCCGACGCAGGCGGGCCTGCTCACGCACTTCCGCATGGTTGCCGACGCGACCGACCTGCCGATGATCGTCTACGACATCCCCGGCCGCGCGGGTGTGCCGGTGAAGCGTGAGACCATTCAGCGCCTGGCGAAGCACCCGAATATCCTCGCGGTGAAGGATGCCAAGGGCGACCTCGCCGAGGTGTCGCAGGTGCTCAACGAGACCGACCTGCTCTATTACGCAGGCGACGACGCCATGGCGCTGCCCGAGCTCGCGATCGGTGCGACCGGCCTCATCGGGGTGACCGCGAACATCGCGCCGCAGCCGTACCGCACCATCATCGACGCCGTAAACCGCGGCGACCTGGCCACGGCGACCGCCGAGCACAAGCTCCTCGAACCACTCGCCCGCGCGACGATGACGCACATCCCCGGCACCGTCTCGACCAAGTACATCCTGCACGGCCTTGGCCGCATCTCGACGCCCCGCGTCCGCCTGCCCCTCGTCGGCCCGGAGGAGTGGGAGGCCGAGATGATCGAGAACGACATCGCCAAGGTGCAGGGTCTCCACGGCATCGACTTTTCCAACTTCCGCCCGGATCGCAACGCCGCCGCCGGTGGCGCTCTGCCGAAGATTGCGGGCACGACGCGCTAGGCGTCATCCCACTGCGACCGCGCCCGCCGGGCCATCCCGCGCATCCTGCGGTTGCCAAACCGACAGGTAACTATGTCAAACGAAATAACCGAATCAATTCCGGTGCAGCTGCCCCCGCTCGCCCGAGACACGATGCGGATCATCCCGCACGGCGGCCTCGGTGAGGTCGGTCGCAACATGACGTCGTTCGAGCTCAACGGCAAGATCTTCATCATCGACGTCGGCGTGCTCTTTCCCGAATCGACGCAGCCCGGCGTTGACCTGATCCTGCCCGACATCGAGATCATCCTCGACCGCCTCGACGACGTCGTGGGCATCTTCCTCACTCACGGCCACGAAGACCACATCGGCGGTGTGCCGTACCTGCTCAAGCGCAAGCCCGACATTCCCCTCATCGGCTCGCCGCTTACCCTCGCGCTCGTCGAGGCGAAGCTCAAGGAACACCGCATCACGCCGTACACGCTGACGGTGCACGAGGGCGACGTCGAGGAGTTCGGCCCGTTCCGTGCGGAGTTCTGGGCCGTGAACCACTCGATTCCCGACTCGCTCGGCGTGCACGTCACGTCGAAGGCCGGCAGCTTCATCCACACGGCCGACCTCAAGATGGACCCGACGCCGATGGATGGGCGACTCACCGACATGCGCGCACTCAGCCGCTTCGGTGAGCAGGGCGTCGACCTGTTCCTCTGCGACTCGACGAACGCCGAGGTTGCGGGCCACTCGGGCTCCGAGATGTCGGTCGCCCCGGCGATCAACGAGGCCGTGCGCACGAGCACGGGCCGCGTCATCGTTTCGAGCTTCGCGAGCCACATTCACCGCGTGCAGCACGTCATTAACGCTGCTGCCGCGAACAACCGCAAGATTGCACTCGTCGGCCGCTCGATGGTGCGCAACATGGGCATCGCCCTCGACCTCGGGTACCTGCACGCGCCCAAGGGCGTCATCATCGACTACAAGAAGGCGCTCGACCTGCCGCGCGACCGCGTCGTGTTCGTCTGCACCGGCTCGCAGGGCGAGACGCTCGCCGTGCTCAACCGCATCGCGCAGGGCGACCACGCGATCGAGGTGGGGGCGGGCGACCGTGTCGTGCTTGCCTCGAGCCTCGTGCCGGGCAACGAGGTGCCCGTGTCGAACATGATCAACAACCTCATGAAGGCTGGGGCCGACGTAGTGCACAAGGGCAACGCCCGCGTGCACGTTTCGGGTCACGGCTTCGCCGACGAGCTCCTCGCCGCGTACAACGTCATCAAGCCGAAGTACGCCATGCCGGTTCACGGCGAGTTCCGCCACCTCACCGCGAACGCGAACATCGCGGTGAAGTCCGGCGTCGAGCGCGACCACACGATCGTCACCGAGAATGGCGGCGTCATCGACCTCGCGGGCGGCGTGCCGAAGAAGGTCGGGGAGGTACCGGTCGGTTTCGTCTACGTCGACGGCAAGACCGTCGGCACCGTCACGGAGGACGACCTCAAGGACCGTCTCGTGCTCTCCTCCGAGGGCTTCATCTCGATCTACACCGTGATCGACCCGGCCACCGGCAAGATCATCGCGGGTCCCGAGTTCCACGCTCGCGCCTTCGCGCCCGACGACCGCGTGTTTGAGCCGCTCGTGCCGCAGGTGCGCAAGGCGCTCGAGGATGCGCTCGACGACGGTGTGCGCGACACGTACCGCCTCTCGCAGGCGGTACGCCGCGTCGTCGGCCGCTGGGCCGGCACGAAGCAGCGTCGCCGCCCGATGATCGTGCCCGTCGTCACCTTCGCGAACACCGGCGAATAACCCTCGAAGGGCAATTCTTGGCCACTCCGTGGTAGTGCCGGGGCGTAGTTGCGCCTCGGCACTACCCTGGTAGTTATGCCGAATACTGCCTCCAACCGTGGGAAGAAGGGGTCCGGGTCCAACTCCACCCGCTCCCGCGGCACCGCGAAAAACGACACCAAGGTCCAGTTCACCAACGAGGAACTGGGGCTCGGCGCGCGCGCCTGGAACGGTTTTGCCCACAGCATGGGCGGGGCCGCCCGGGCGCTCGGACGCGACACCCTCGCGAAAGAAGACCGCCGCGACACCTTCCCGACCGCCCTCGTGCTGCTCGGCATCATCGGCGGCGTCACGCTCTGGTTCTTCCCCGGCAACGTCATCGCCGAGAACCTCAACGCCTTCAGCTTCGGCGGACTGTTCGGCCTCGTTGCCTACGCGATGCCGGTTGTGCTCGTTGGCCTCGCGCTCTGGCTCTACCGGCACCCCGCATCCGTCTACGACAACGGGCGAGTGTTCACGGGGCTCGCGATGGCACTGTTCAGCGCCGCCGGCATCTGCCACCTCCATGCGGGCCAGCCGCAGCCGGCCGAGGGCATGCCCTCGCTCGCCCGCGCCGGTGGCATCTTCGGCTGGATGGTCGGCGGCTCGCTCGGCTTCATCATCACGATCATCGGCGCGACGATCGTGCTCGCGCTTATCTTCGTACTCTCGCTCTTCGTACTGACGAAGACGCCGCCGAGACAGCTGCCGTCGCGCATCGTCGAGGGCTGGAACTGGCTCGTCGGCGCCGAACGCTCGGCCGAGGCGAAGGGGCAGGATGTCCCCGCAGCGCAGGAGGAACCAGCCCGCAAGCCCGCCGACGACGACGTGCCGTGGTGGCGCCGTAACGACACCGGGCGCGAAGAAGACCCGGCCTACGACACGCCGCTCGTCGACCCGAGCAACCGCGAGGGCAGCGACGCGACGAAGGTGCTCGACACCGAGGCGAAGGGCCGTAAGGGCCGCAAGCGCCGTCGCCGCGACGACGAGACCGAGGTGCTCGGCCTCGACNTGTTCGATGAGGTGCAGGCGCCCACCGACGGCTCGGCGCCGCAGGACTTTGGCGTGCCCGCCCCGCTCGAGAACCCGACCGAGGTGCTGCCGCCGATGCGCGGCGACACCGCGCCGATCCCTGAGACTCCGAAGCGCACTGCGCCCGCCGCTGCCGCCGCAGCTGCACCCTCGGCTCCAGCGCCGGCCGCGTCGAGCGAGCCGAGCGAGGCCGACGCGCTCGCGGCGGTCGAAGAGGACGAGACAGCGAACTGGGACACCCGGGCCGAGCCGAGCGACGAGCAGGTGGCCTATCAGCTGCCGGCCACGCGCATCCTCGAACGCGGCGAGGCGCCGAAGTCGAAGACCGAGGCGAACGAGTCGACCATTGAGGCGCTCAACCAGACCTTCAAGTCGTTCAACGTCGACGCCCAAGTGACCGGCTTCTCGCGCGGCCCGACCGTGACGCGCTATGAGGTCGAGGTCGCGCCCGGCACGAAGGTCGAGAAGGTCACGAACCTCTCGAAGAACATCGCCTACGCCGTGCGCTCGAACCAGGTGCGCATCCTCTCGCCGATTCCCGGCAAGTCGGCGATCGGTATCGAGATTCCGAACACCGACCGCGAGACGGTGCAGCTCGGCGACGTGCTCGCCTCGCAGAAAGCGCTCAAAGCGCACCACCCGATGACGATTGGCGTGGGCAAAGACGTCGAGGGCGGCTTCGTGCTCGCGAACCTCGCGAAGATGCCCCACCTGCTCGTCGCCGGTTCGACCGGTTCCGGTAAGTCGAGCTTCGTGAACTCGATGATCGTCTCGCTGCTCATGCGATCGAAGCCCACCGAGGTGCGCATGGTGCTCGTCGACCCGAAGCGCGTCGAGCTCACGCCATACCAGGGCGTGCCGCACCTCATCACCCCCATCATCACGAACCCGAAGAAGGCCGCCGAGGCGCTCCAGTGGGTCGTGAAGGAGATGGAGATGCGCTACGACGACCTTGAGAACTTCGGGTTCCGGCACATCGACGACTTCAACGCGGCGATCCGCGCGGGGCAGGTCGAAGTACCCGAGGGGTCGAAGCGCAAGCTCAAGCCCTACCCGTACCTCCTCGTCGTCGTCGACGAGCTCGCCGAGCTNTGATGGCCGCGCCACGCGACGTCGAGGACTCCATCGTGCGCATCACGCAGCTCGCGCGCGCCGCGGGCATCCACCTCGTGCTCGCGACGCAGCGCCCCTCGGTCGACGTCGTCACCGGCCTCATCAAGGCGAACGTGCCCTCGCGCCTTGCCTTCGCCGTGACGAGCTCGACCGACTCCCGAGTGATCCTCGACCAGACCGGTGCCGAGACGCTGATCGGTCAGGGTGACGCGCTGTTCTCGCCGCAGGGCTCGAAGCCGATTCGCGTGCAGGGCGCGTGGGTGAGTGACAAGGAGATTCACCAGGTCGTCACGCACGTGAAGTCCGAGGCGAAGCCCGAGTACCGCGCCGACGTCACGGCGCCAGCCGAGAAGCGCGAGATCGACTCCGACATCGGTGATGACCTCGAGCCGCTGCTCGCGGCCGCCGAGCTCGTCATCACCTCGCAGTTTGGCTCGACCTCGATGCTGCAGCGCAAGCTCCGCGTCGGCTTCGCGAAGGCCGGGAGACTCATGGACCTGCTCGAGTCGCGCGAGATCGTCGGCCCTTCTGAGGGCTCGAAGGCGCGTGACGTGCTCGTCGCTCCGGATCAGCTCGCCGAAGTGCTCGCGATGCTGCGCGGTGACGGTCCGCCGCCGGCGGCGCCCTCGGGCGACGACGATGACGCCGACCCGTACGGCGACGACCCGATCGAGGCGAAGTACGAGGGCCTTGAAGAGGTCGAGTCCTCCGAATCCGAAGACGCATGGGAGCTGACCGGTCGTGACTGACCCCCGCAACGCCGCCGAGCGGCCCCGCATCTGGCGACGCGGCGACGGGCCGGTGAGCCCCTGGGCGGTGCCCAACCTCATCACGATGGTGCGCATCCTCTTCGTGCCCGCGTTCGTGTGGGTGATGCTCGCGGATGCGGGCGAGCACGGCGCCCTGCGCTGGGTTGCGCTTGCGCTGTTCGTCGTCGGCATCAGCTCGGATGCGGTCGATGGCCACCTCGCGCGCAGCCGCAACCTCATCTCCGACCTCGGCAAGCTGCTCGACCCGATCGCCGACAAGGCGCTCACCGGGGCGGCACTGATTCTGCTCAGCGTGCTCGCCGAGCTGCCATGGTGGGTGACGATCCTCATCCTCGTGCGCGAGCTCGGCATCACCGTCTGGCGACTCATCGAGGCCCGTCGTATCGTGCTGCCCGCCGGTCGCGGCGGCAAGCTCAAGACCGTCATGCAGGCGGTTGCGATCTCGCTCGCGATCGCGCCGTTCCCGGCGCTGCTCGGCGACTGGATGCACTGGGTGAACGGCGCGTTTATGTCGGCCGCGTTCGTTCTCACCATCTGGTCGGGAATCGACTACCTCGTGCGGGCATACTGGCCAAAGAAGCACGACGGTGGCGCACCGTCGGCCACGACAGTGGGGGAGCAGGCATGAGTGATTCATCCTCGAGAGACGATGCGACCCAGCCAGTCGACACCGAGCAGGCCGGCTACTGGGAGGCCGAGGTGATCGACCCGATCAACGTTGAGGGCGGCGCGCAGGCCGTGCCACTGCCCGAGGGTGCCGAGGCTGAGGCGGCCGCTGCCGCGCCTGCTGGCGACGCCCCGGTCGACGACGCGATGCCGCCACTGCCCGCGGTGCCCGCCGAGATTAACGTGATCCCGGCGCAGACCGCTGAACTCGGGCAGGTGCTTATCGAGGCGGGCCTCACGATTTCGGTCGCCGAGTCGCTCACCGGTGGTGAGCTCGCGGCCGAGCTCGTGCGCGTGCCGGGCATCTCGGCGTCGTTCCAGGGCGGCACCGTCGCCTATCAGTTCGCGGCGAAGCGCGAGCTGCTCGGCGTCGAACGCTCGCTGCTCGCGGCGGCCGGCGCCGTGCATCCCGAGGTCGCGCAGCAGATGGCCGCGGGCGTGCGCAAGCAGTTCTCGTTCAAGGGCGAGAAGCCGGTCGACATTGGTATTTCGACGACCGGCGTCGCCGGCCCCGAGCCCGCCGACGGCCAGCGGCCCGGCACGGTGTTCGTCGGCATCGACTCGATCTTCGGCGACCGCGTCGTGCAGCTCGACTTCAGCAACCTCGTGCGCGACGACGACCCGGTCGGCTCGCGCCACCGCATCCGCATCGCCACGGTCGAGGCCGCGATCTTCAATCTGCTCGAACACCTGGCCGAAGCGCCGCGACGCTGAAGATTTTCCGAGCGAGCTGACGTGATCGGGAATGCGCACGATCAGTTCACGGTTGTACACTTCATGGTTCGCGATCCATGCGAGCCAACGAACTTGAGGAAGGGAGGTTCCGTATGGTGCTAGTTCGACACGAAATGGGCGAGGTGCTGCGGGACGTCCGTCTACGCCGCGGCGACACACTCCGACAGGTGGCAGGCCGTGCATCGGTGGCGCTCGGATATCTCTCCGAGATTGAGCGTGGGCAGAAAGAGGCCTCGAGCGAGATTCTCGCTTCGGTCGCTGAAGCTCTCGACACGCCGCTGTCGACGATCTATCACGAGGTTGGCAACCGCCTTGCGAAGAGCGAAACGCTCATCGCGCGTGAACGCCAACTGGCGCAGGTGCAGCAGGTTATTCCCGACACCGTTCCGGACAACCTGCTCAACGGGCCCGCTCGTCACGAGCAGGCAGTCTCGACGCACTAACCCGAACTACCACTCGGCCCCGAACAGCTCCGCTGCTCGGGGCCGAGCCGGTTTTCCATGGTGGTGCGGCATCGGGTCGTTAGGCTGGTGGGTATGCGATTGAGCGAGTTTCAGCGAGCGGTCCGCGACGAGTTCGGCGAGGCCTACGGGGCGTCCGTCGTGCGCGACGTCGTGCTCGGCCCGCTCGGCGACCGCACCGCGAAGCAGGCGCTCGACGAGGGGGAGGACGCCCGCGACGTCTGGCTCGCGCTCTGCGACGCGATGGATGTGCCGCGCAACCGCTGGTACGGCGTCGGCCTGTTGCCGCCCTCGAACTAGACCGTCACGGCCTGCTGAGAGCTGAGTTCGGCGCGGACTGGGACGCGACGGCGACGCACGAAGCCCGGCTTGTCGGCGGGCCCGGTGGCGGCAACCGCGCGCCGCGTCGTCCACGGCCAGGTCATGAGTGACCAGACGATCGCGACGAGCAGCAGCTCCCAGAGCACGTAGCTCGGCCACGGCCCGAGCGCGTCGAGCAGCGAGATGCCGCGCGGCGGGTGCGAGAGGTAGCCATAGTTTGCACCCGTGATCGCGTTGACGATCATGGCGATCGCCCCCCAGGCGCAGGTGATGAGGTAGGAGAGCACGAAGCCCTTCCAAGTGGGTTGGTAGCCCGCGCCCCAGATGAGCACGAACGGCACGAGGAACACGGCGACGTGGAGCACCCAGTAGAGGGTGAACTCGAGGGTCGGGTTGACGAAGTAGTTGAGGTCAGGCGTGAGCACCGACATGAGGTTCAGCGTCAGACCCCAGAAGTACGAGACGAGCACGGCCCACGGCGTGCGGGTGATAAGCGCGATCGCGGCGAAGATGCGCAGCCCGTCCGAGAAGTGGAAGGGGAGCGACTCGTTGAGGTTCCAGTTCACGGGCAGGAAGCCCCACGCGAGCCAGAAGACTGCGATTCCCAGCAGCACCCAGCCCGAGACGGTGAGGATGCGCTCGAACCGTTCGGTGCCGTTCGCGCGTCGAGCCCAGATGGTGAGCAGAACGGCGAGCACAACCGTGATGGCGAGCACGATGAGGTGCTCGGCGCCGTAGGCGGTCATGTGGCCGATTGGTTCGGGCGCCATGGTCACTCCTGCTGCTCGTTGCCTGCTGGTAGCACCAGCCTAGGCGGGCGAAGCGGGGCGGATGCGCGTTCGTCAGATTCGAAAGCCGGGCGCGACACGCCCGTACATGTTCGAAACATTGTTCGAGCGGGTGTAGTGTCAACCGTGCGAGCTGTGGAGCGGATCTTTTCCACAGGCGGGCGAGCAACTGCGATGCATGTCGGAGGCTCGACCTAGCCTGACGGCATCAGGTTCGAAACCCGGTCGCAGCCCTGTCGAAGTGCTCTACATCAGCGCAAGACAGCCTGTGGGCACCAACATACCGACTCCAAGGAGCATCCAAAATGGCAGCACCAAAAGACCGCGAGAAAGCCCTCGAAAGCGCACTGACGCAGATCGACCGCCAGTTCGGTAAGGGGTCGGTTATGCGACTCGGCAGCGAAGAGCGCGCCCCCGTCGACAGCATCCCCACCGGCTCCGTCGCGCTCGACGTCGCGCTCGGCGTTGGCGGCCTGCCTCGCGGCCGCGTCGTTGAGATCTACGGCCCGGAGTCGTCGGGTAAGACAACCCTGACGCTCCACGCCATCGCCAACGTGCAGCGTGCCGGCGGCATCGCCGCGTTCATCGACGCCGAGCACGCGCTCGACCCCGAGTACGCGAAAAAGCTCGGCGTCGACATCGACCAGCTGCTCGTCTCGCAGCCCGACACGGGCGAGCAGGCGCTCGAAATCACCGACATGCTCGTGCGCTCGGGCGCCGTCGACCTCGTCGTCATCGACTCGGTCGCAGCGCTCACCCCGAAGGCCGAGATCGAGGGCGAAATGGGCGATGCCCACGTCGGCCTTCAGGCCCGCCTCATGTCGCAGGCGCTTCGCAAGCTCACGGGTGGTCTGAGCCAGACGAAGACCACCGCCATCTTCATTAACCAGCTGCGTGAAAAGGTTGGCGTCTTCTTCGGCAGCCCCGAGACCACCTCGGGCGGTAAGGCACTGAAGTTCTATGCCTCGGTGCGCCTCGACATTCGCCGCATCGAGACACTGAAGGACGGCGGCGACGCCGTCGGTAACCGCACCCGCGTCAAGGTCGTCAAGAACAAGATGGCCCCGCCCTTCAAGCAGGCCGAGTTCGACATCCTCTTTGGCGAGGGCATCTCGCGCGAGGGGTCGCTCATCGACTTCGGCGTCGAGCACGGCATCGTCACCAAGTCGGGCTCGTGGTTCACCTACGAGGGCGACCAGCTCGGCCAGGGTAAAGAGAACGCGCGTCGCTTCCTCAAGGAACATGACGACGTCGCGCTCGAGATCGAAGACAAGATCCTCGTGAAGCTCGGTGTCCGTCAGGGCGCCGAGGCCGAAGCCGACGAGCCCGTCTACGACGAGGCCACCGGCGAGATCATCGAACGCATCGCGTAGTCGACCCAGGGGCGGGCATGGTCATTCGTGACGATGCCCGCCCCACTTCGATGCATCGGAGCGCTGACACATCGATGCGTTCGCCGAGTCTCACGGAAGGTGTTCTCACATGACCAACGACCAGAACCGCGGCGCCGATGGGCTCGCCCCGGTCATTGCATTCCCCAGCCGCCCGACGGCCGAAGCGTCCGCTGACGCCGATGACGGCGCGCTTGCCGAGGCCGAGAAGGCGACGCAGCTCGACCGGCTGCGCGCCCGCATCACGAGCGTCGAGCAGGGCGAGGCACAACCCGAGGCGACACCGAGCAACGCGGCCCGCTCGAACGTGACGGCCCTGCCGTCGGCGGCGCAGCCTTCGGCCTCCCAGAAGTCGGCGCCCCAGACGTCGGCGCCCCGCCTCTCGGACACCGAGCGGCCGGCGACCCGCGCCGTGGGGCCGAGCTTCGGCCCCACGAGCGGCGAGCCGCGAGTGGGCGCCGACACCGACGGTCGGCGCGGCGCTGCGACCAGCACCCGTGGCGGTGCCTGGGCGCGCGGCCGCGGTGGCAAGCACGTGCGCTTCAACGAGGCTGACGCCGACGACCCCGCTGAGACCACCCCGCCGCTCACGGGCGAGGACGCGATCGAAGACGGCGTGCAGCGGCTCACCCGCGTGCTCGCGCGCAGTCCGAAATCGGCGCAGGAGTGCGACGCGCACCTGCAGGTGAACACCGATCTCGATGAGGCTCAGCGCGGCGAGGTGCTCGACCGACTGCGCGGCTACGGCTATCTCGACGACGAACGCCTCGCCGAGCAGCTCGTTACCGGCAAACTCGCCCGCAAGGGGCTCGGGCGTGCCGGCATGGCGCGCGAGCTCCGCCAGCGCGGGCTCGACAGCGACATCATCGACGACGCACTCGAGTCCACCGACGCAAGCGAGTTCGACCTCGCGCTCGAACTCGCCACAAAGCGTGCGCGCAGCTTAAGCGACCTCGACCCCGAGGTCGCTCGCCGTCGACTCTATGGCTACCTTGGCCGCCGCGGCTTCTCGGGTTCGATCGTCAGCCAGGTCGTGCACCTCGCGCTTCAGCCGCCGACGTCGTCGGGCCCCTACTTCAAGTAGCGCGCTGCGCTCGCCGCCTCGTTGCCAGTACTGTCACGTGGCTGAGGCGGGGCGAGTTCGAGCCGACCGTGCTGCCACCGCTCGCGCAGCCAGCGATCGTGGGAGGCGATCACGACGGCACCCGGGTACTCGTCGAGCGCGGACTCGAGCNGCGACACGAGTTCGATCGCAAGGTGGTTCGTTGGCTCATCGAGCAGCAGCAGCGCCGGCGGCTCCGCCACGAGCGGCGCGAGGGCCACGCGTCGGCGCTGTCCGTATGAGAGCTTGCCGAGCGACCGCCGCGAGGCTGCCGCATCCAACAGCCCGAGGTCCTCGAGCGACGGCGCCCGCCCAGGTCGCCGCAGGGCACGCCGATACGCTTCCGCCGCTGAAATCGAGAGGTCGGGCCACTCGTCGTCCTGCCGCAGCATCCGGATGCTCCGGCCGCGCTGCGCTTCGCCTGAACTCGTCGGCACCGTGCCGGCGAGCACCCCAAGCAGCGTCGACTTGCCCGCGCCGNGGCCCGGTGACGAGCAGGCGGCTGCCTGCCTCGATCTCGAGCGAGATCGGCGCGAGGCGACCTCGCACGCCCGCCTCGGTGAGCTGCGCGAGCATCCCCTCGCCCGTGACGCTGCCGCGTGCGAAGCCCGCAAAGCTCAGCGGCCGCGGCGGCACCGGCACCGGTGCTCGATCGAGGGCGTCGAGCCGGGCCCGTGCCTGTCGGAGCCGACCGCCGACGGTCTTCGCGGCGCGATCCGACTCGAACTTCGCGTTGATCCGAGAATCGCCGCGCGGCCGGTCGGTGTGGAAGATCTCGCGCGCGTCGACGTCGATAACGTAGGCGAGCCGGGCGCGCTCGGCCCGTTCCTCCTCGTACTCTCGGGTCCAGCGCACGATGTCGCGGCGCCGGGTCGCGAGGTAATCGCTGAGGTTGCCACCGAAGCGGCGGCCGCGCACCATGCCGTGGCGGATGCCCTCCTCGGCCGGGGCCGGGTCGAGGTCGATGATTACGGTTGCGAGCTCGTCGAGAAAGCTGCGGTCGTGCGAGGCGAACAACACCGGGCCGCGCCAGGAACGCAGCTGCGTCGCGAGAAACGCGATCGCCTCCGCGTCGAGGTGGTTCGTTGGCTCNGAGCAGCGCCGTCGGTTGCTCGAGCAGGAGCGCCGCGACCGAGAGACGGTGCCGCTGCCCGCCAGACAGCTCAGAGATGGGCCGACCGCGGTCGAGCGCGCTGAGTTGCAAGCCTGCGAGCACGGTCTCGATGCGGGCGTCGAGCTCCCAGAGGCCGAGCTGCTCGGCCGCATCCAGCAGCCGCGAGTACTCGTCGGCCGCGGCCGAACTGCCGTCGGCAAGCGCCAGACCCGCGGTTTCGAGCTGGCCCTCGAGCCGGCGGATGGGCGCAACGGCGGTCGCGACGACGGCGTCGATCGTCGTATCGCCGGGCAGCTCCATCTCCTGCCGGAGGAAGCCGAGCTCGGCGGGGGCCGTCACGTCACCGTCGGCCAACTCGAGTTCGCCCGCGAGCGCTGAGAGCAGCGTCGACTTGCCGGCNCCCCGATGAGGCCCGCCCGCTCGCCGGGGCTAACCCGAAGATCGAAACGGTCGAGCACGCGCCGCTCGCCACGGAGTACCGTGAGCTCGCGCGCCTGCAGGTGGGCGCCCTTGTGGCGCGGCGAATGAAGAGTCGTTGAGTGGGTCAATTGCCTGTGCCTTCCGCGCCGTGATCGCGCGTACGTCGGCGCGATGCGCCAATCGAGAAGGTTCGCCGGGCCTGCCCGAACAGGGCGCCGCACACGAACCGAGACACTAGGAAATCTTCATAATCGGCAACCTTAGGGCAGTCGAACGCTGAACACAATGCCGCCGTCCCGCGGTGCGGTCGGGACGGCGGCANACGGTACATCGTCGGACGCGAGGAGCTGGACGCGATCCAGGACGGCTTCAATGTCGGCACAATCGGGGGACTGACCAGCGAGCATCACCTCGTGTCAGAGACCGGCACGGGATGATGCTCGCTGGGTGTTATGAGTCCGTGTTTCCGAGTCAGGAGATGGCGTCGTCGGTACGGGGCCGTGACGTCGTGCGGTCGAGTTCTGGGACGAGCCCGAAGTCGGTGAGGAGTTGTCCGATCTGAGTGTGGTCGAGGTGTTTGATGATGCGGTTGCCGACGAACTTCGGGCCGGGCAGCTCCACTTCCTCGCCGTCGCGGAGGCGCGAGGTGGCCTTAAGCAGGAACCTGAGATCGTACGTTGAATTGAACACCTCCGGCACGCCGCGATCAATGCCCAGCAGCTGGTATGCGGCCTCCATCGCAGTACGCACCGAGTACTCGGTGGTGAAGATCGTGTCGCGCGTGGTTTCGGCGAACTGGCCGATGAACGCGAAGTTCACTGCGCCCTCAGGCACCACGTCGGGGCGATCGCCGCTGGTGCGTGGCATGAAGAATGAGGTGACATAGGGCATCATGACGGGCACGGTCTTCGCCCCGTTTGCTGCGAGATCCGGGATTTCCTCGACGGGTACGCCGAGGTGATAGAGCCATTCTTGGGTGATCTCCTCGCCCGTCGATTCCTGCATTGTCTTGCCGGTGAAGTCGCCGGGCACGTCGACGAACAGGCCGTAGATCCAGACGACGATCTCATCGGGTGCTTGCGCCTTGAAGTGGGGTTGGCGGTTGACTGTCCAGCTGAGCAACCAGGACGAGTCTTTCGCAGTAACGATGCCACCGGTGACGACGTTGCCCGAGAACGGGTCGCGCTTGGCGATCTTCTCGATATACCTCGGGATCTCAGGCCCGATGGTGGTGACGGTCGCTGACTCCCATTTGGTCTTCGGGATGTCGCTGGCGAACACCTCGGGTCGGCCGAACGAGGGGTGCTTGGCCGCGATGCGTCGCCACAGGTCCCACGCCGGCGCGGGACCTTCGTCGAGCCTGGCGGCAGAGTGGTGCGTTCCGTCGTTGGAGTTCTCTGTGAGCGAACCGATCGTGGCGAGCACCAGGTCGTCGGGGCCGAGGTCGACGCTGCCAGGCACGCCGTCATTCGTCCAGTGGATCCGGGTGGCCTGCTTGCGGTCGCCGTCGAAAGAGAAGTCGATGTCTGTGACTTCGGTGGAGAACTGGAACCTCACGCCTTGATCCACGAGCCACCGGTACATGGGTAGCACGAGCGATTCGTACTGGTTGTACTTCGTGAACTTCAGCGCCGAAAGGTCGGGGAGTCCGCCGATGTGGTGCACGAAGCGGTGCAGGTAGAGCTTCAACTCGAGTGCGGAGTGCCAGTTCTCGAACGCGAACATGGTCCGCCAGTAGAGCCAGAAGTTGCTGCTCAGGAAATCTTCACCGAAGACCTCGTCAATGCGCTTGCCTTCCATCTCCTCGCGCGAGGCGAGGAAGACCTTGACCATCTCCTTCTGAGCTTGCTCGCTCAGGCCGAATTCGTTGTTGGTGGCGAACTCCTCGCCCTGCCGGTGAGTAACCCGGTTGAGTGAATAGTTCGGGTCGTCCTTGTTGAGCCAGTAGAACTCGTCGAGGACGGATCCGTCGACCTCGAGCGACGGGATGGTGCGGAACAGATCCCACAGGCACTCCATGTGGTCCTCCATCTCGCGTCCGCCGCGGATGACGAAGCCTTTCTCTGGCTTCTTGATACCGTCCAGCGCGCCGCCGGGCAGGTCGAGGCGCTCGAGGATGGTGATCTTCTCTCCGGGGAGTTGCCCGTCCCGGATCATGAACACCGCCGATGCCATCGAGGTGAGCCCGGCGCCGACGAACCACGCGGTCTTGTTCTCGACACCCTCGGGCTTGCGGGGTGAGCGAAGGCTTCGTAATTTCCGCTGCTGTAATACATCTGTTGTGCACGTCCTCTCGTGAAATGTTTGGCTGCTGGACTGGGGTGAGTTGTAGGTGTGCAAGCGCATGCCGGTGGCGACACCGAGCTTGCCGTGGTCGAGGTATTCGCTCGTCAGTCAGGCTGCGAGTGTCTGGGCCTCCTCTCTGTCGCCGGGGTGTGGTGCAGCACGCCGGTCACGATCTGTGTGACCTGACGTCTGAGGTCGTCGATCGCGGCAGCCGGGGGGATCTCTGAGACCGTCATGCGAGCGATCGCGAGATGGGCGACGGCGAACAGCGAGGATGCCGCGGCCTGCGTCTCGTCGTCGCTGAGGTGCGGTGCAGCGCGGCGCAGGGTGTCAGAAAGCGACGCTTCGAGCGCGAAGATCAATTCCATGCCTTCTGCCCGGAACTTGGCGTCGTGTGGGCCGAAGAGTAGCTCCCGCTGATAGGCAGCACTCTTCTCCGCCGCCCGCGCGGCGCCTTCAGCCATCGACGACCGGAGTGCCTCGTTGTAGACCATGAGCATCAACTCGCTCCCGGTCGCCGCGTAGCGGAATAGGGTGCCGGCCCCGACCCCAGCCGCTGCCGACACCTCCTATGTTGTCACCGCCGAGAACCCCCGCGCACGCAGAAGGTCAGACACGACACGAAAGATCCGCTCTCGCTTGAGCTGCATGTTCTGCTCACGACGGGACTCGATTTCCCCGCCGCCTGCACGATGTCCGTGTCCTGACAGCTGCTGCGTGAAGCTCACAAGACTGAGCGTACTCAGTTTTCTGAAGGGTGCATGGGAGAGGCGCACGCCCGTGATCGGCGACGGGCCTCGCGTCCTGGATTGTTCGTCGGCTCCAGGTAAGGCGCGGGCGGTTCGTGGATGTTTCTGATGGTCTCGAGACCGGTGAGGGGCTAGGGCTCTCGTGTCACGAGCTGCCACGACGGCCATACCAGACCATCGCCGACATCGAATACGCCACCGCCAGCTGGGTCGACTGGTAGATCTCCTGAAAGCTCCACGGCACGCCCGGAATGGTCGACCCGAACGAGTTCGAGATGGCCTCCTGCGCGGCGCGCACCAGAGAGCTCCAACCCGCACAGCGGCGGCAAAGAAGCTGGGCCGGTTCACGTTCTCATCATCGGCAACCGCCGGCCACACTCGCGCTGAACACACTGCCGCCGTCCCGAGGTGCGGTCGGGACGGCGGCA
>NZ_JACXJG010000007.1:80005-80117 GCF_014904065.1 Gulosibacter sediminis
GCGGGGCTGTGGGGCTACGCGAGGTGCGGCGCATCCCACAGGTTGAGCGTGGTGCCGAGACCCTGCTTGAGGGCGTTCTCGTACACCGTCTTGCCCCACGCGACGTCTTCGA
>NZ_JACXJG010000007.1:80132-116167 GCF_014904065.1 Gulosibacter sediminis
CGCCCATGCCGCCGACGCTAAACAGCACCGGCTGCTCGGGGAATTCGCGGCCCTCGGCGGTGCCCTCGAGCACGTCACCGATGTTGACGACGCGGGCCTCGTCGAGCTCGCCGAGTTCGATCAGGTCTTGCCAGTAGAGCCCGATCATGCCGAACGCGGTCTCGTGTGAGGGAGCCGGATACTCCTCAGCCCACGCCTCGTAGATCGCCTTCGCGTCAGCCACGAGGCGGGCCTTGCCGCTGAGCGTGTAGTCCTTGTCCATCTTCAGGATCGCCGGCAAGCTGAGGAACGCGCCGGGCTTGATCCAGTCGCCGTTGATGTACGGGTAGTTCTCCGAGCCGACGAGGCCGGTGACCGCGACGCTGACGATGTCCGACTCGCGCACGGCCTCCTCAGCAGTGTCGACGACCTCGATCGTCGTGAACTGGGGGAAGTTCTCGCGCACGAAGTCGGCGAAGCGCTCCGAGGTGACGCGCCGGCGGCCCTGGATGCGCACGGTGGTGAGGCTCGGGCGCACCTTGACGAAGGTGTCGAGCGCCGACTTGTTCATCGCGCCGGGACCGATGAGGCCGATTGACTCGGCATTCTCCGGGGCGAGCTTGCGCGCGGCGGCGCCCGGCACGGCAGCGGTGCGGTAGGCGCTCTCGAGGTTCCCCGACATGATCGCGAACGGCGCGCCCGTCGTCGGGTCGTTGAGCACGATGAGGTGGATCGAGCGAGGCAGGCCCTGCTCGCGGTTGTCGATGTTCGAGCCGTACCACTTCACNGGCGACGTCGAAGCGGCCGCCGAGGTACGCATCCATGGCCATGAAGCGACGGTCGGCCGCGTCGGTCGGCATCTCGGGGAACGGCGAGCTTTCGGGGAACGTGATCATCGCGCCGTGCGAGTTGGCTGTGTTGCCAGCCATGCGGTACGCGCCCTTCGCGACGAGCACGAGCACCTCCTCCATCACGTCGATGCAGGCGTTGATGTCGGTGACGCCGGCGGCGATCATGTCGGGTTCGTTGAGGTAGAGCATGTCGATGCGGGTGGACGAGGTCATCGGGGAAATCTCCTAGCGAGGCGGTGCGGGATGTTGCTGGTTAGTTGATGGCGTCGTCGCCGGTCTGGCCGGTGCGCACGCGCACGACCGAGACCACGTCGGCGACCCAGATCTTGCCGTCGCCGATCTCGCCGGTACGGGCGGCGTCGGCGATGGTCTCGACGACGGCGTCGACGGTCTCGTCGGTGACGACGATCTCGAGGCGCACCTTGTCGACGAAGTCGACGGTGTAGGTCTGGCCGCGGAAGAACTCGGTTTTGCCCGCTTGCGTGCCGCGGCCGCGGGCATCGGTAACGGTGATGCCCTTGACGCCGTGTTCGGCGAGGGCGAGCTTGACGGGCACGAGCACGCTCGGCTGCAGGATTGCGGTGATGAGTTTCACGGGAGTGTCCTTTGCTGGAAGCGGTGGGGGCGGGGCGGCTTAGCGCTCGTCGGTGCCGACGTAGGCGGTTTCGGCGTGGATGGGCTGGTCGAGGCCCGAGATCTCGGTCGCCTCGGGCACGCGCAGGCCCATGGTGCGCTTGAGCACGATCGCGATGACGTACGAGATGACGAAGGTGTAAATCGCGACCGAGACCATGCCGATGAGCTGAGAGCCGAGGAACGACCAGGTGCCGCCGTAGAGGATGCCGACGAACTCGGTGTTCGCGCCGCCGCCGGCGGCCGGGTCGGCGAGGAAGGCGAGCAGGGCGCTGCCCACGAGGCCGGGCACGAGGTGCACGCCNACGGCATCGAGCGCGTCGTCGTAGCCGAAGCGGGCCTTGAGGCCGACGGCCCAGTACGCCACCGCGGCGCCGACGCCGCCGACGACGAGCGCGCCGATGGGCGAGAGGATGTCGGCACCCGGCGTGACGGCGACGAGGCCGCCGAGCAGACCGGTCACGGCGCCGGCCGTCGTGGTGGCGCCGCGGTGGCTGCGTTCGATGATGAGCCAGACGAGCAGACCGGCGCAGAGCGCGGCGAGCGAGTTGAGGATTGCCAGGGCGGCGAACTCGTTCATCGCACCGGTCGAGCCGGCGTTGAAGCCCATCCAGCCGAAGGCGAGCAGCCACGCGCCGAGCACGATGAAGGGCACGTTGCCCGGGCGGCCGGGGGTCGGGAAGCCCTTGCGGCGGCCGAGCACGATCGAGAGGGCGAGCGCGGCGGCGCCGGCGTTTGTGTGCACCGCAATGCCGCCGGCGAAGTCGTGCACGCCGAGGTTGTTGACGATCCAGCCACCGATGTGGCTGCCGTCCTCCGAACTGAACGAGAACACCCAGTGCGCGACGGGGAAGTAGCCGAGCGTGACCCAGAGGCCCGCGAAGAGCAGCCAGGCGCCGAACTTCATGCGGCCCTCGATCGCGCCGGCGACGATCGCGGTGGCGAGGCCGGCGAACATGAGGTGGAACGCGGCGGTCGCGACGGCCGAGGCAACACCCTCGTCGGGCGTGCCCGAGAGAATCGACTGGATGCCGAGGGCCTCGGTGACGTCGCCGATGATGCCGAGGCCGCCGACCGAGTTGCCGAGGATCAAGCTGTAGCCGAACACCACGAACAGCACCGCACCGACGGCGAAGCCGCCGAGCACGATCATGATGCTGTTGAGCACGTTCTTCGTACGGCTCATGCCGCCGTAATAGAGCGCGAGGCCCGGCACCATGAGCACCATGAACACGCAGGTCACGAGAACCCACATGGTGTTGATCGCTGACGTTGTCTCCATGACAATTCCGCCTTTGCTTTGCGTGAATACTTGAAGATAGTTTGCGTGCAGCGACAAGTCGGAACCAAATCAAAACGGTAACGAAAGGGTAACGATCACTTTGAAAAAAGTGCCCTTGATCAGGGAAAACAAAAGCGCACCGAGTTTCCCTTTCGCTGTTTCGGCGGAAGGGAAACTCGGTGCGCTCGTGGTGCGGCGCGACTAGCGCATCAGGGCCTCCAGGCCGGTCGCGAGGGCGACGGAGCCGACCTCGGCGTCGTCGTCGGAGGTGCCCTCGTCGGGGGCGTGTGAGGTGCCGGAGGGGTTGCGTACGTAGAGCATCCCGGTGGGGATCACGCCCGCGAGCACACCCGCGTCGTGCCCAGCGCCGGTGTCGAGCACGGGCGCATCCGGCAGGGCTGCCTCGAGCTGGGCGCGGAGGTCGGCGTCGAAGCGCACCTCACCGCTGAACGACTCTTCTTGGAGTTCGACGGCGCAGCCCTCGCGCTCGCCCGAGGCGCGGATGCGTTCGGTGATCTGCTCGAGCAACTGGCGCACGACGGACTCGTCGCGGTGTCGCAGGTCGAACCAGAGGTCGGACTGCGAGGCGATGACGTTCGTGCCGCCGGGAAGCGCGCGGAGGCGACCGACGGTGCCCCGCGCCTCGGGCGTCTGCTCGGCGGCCTCACGCACCGCGAGGATCGCGTCGGCGAGCACTACGACCGGGTCTTGGCGATCCTGCATCCGCGTCGTGCCGGCGTGGTCGCCGCGGCCGCGAATCGCAACGTGCCAGCGGCCGTGCGCGAGGATCGAGCTACCAACCGCAACCGGCTGCCCGAGGTCTTCGAGGCCGCGGCCCTGCTCAACGTGGAGCTCGACGAAGGCGTGAATGTCGGCGAAGCGCTCCGGGTCGGGGCCGATCGCGTCGGGATCGATGCCAGCCGCACGGGCCGCGTCGGGGAAGGTGACGCCGTCCGCATCCGCGAGGCTGCGCGCGCGTTCGGGTGTCAGTGCGCCGGAGGCGAGGCGGCTGCCGAGGCAGGGCACGCCGAAGCGCGAGCCCTCTTCCTCGGGGAACACGACGAGGGCAAGGGGCCGGGCCGGGAACTCGTTCGCCTCGCGCAGTAGGTCGAAGGCGCGCAGCGCGCTGACGACGCCGAGCGGGCCATCGTAGGCGCCGCCGCCGGGCACCGAGTCGAGGTGGCTGCCGGTGATCACGGCGCCGGCGCGGTCGCCGCTCGCGGGGAGCCACCAGGCCCAGACGATGCCGTTGCGGTCGAGTTCGACCTCGAGGCCGCGGCGGGTGGCCTGCTCGATGAACCAGCTGCGCAGCTCGCGCTCGGCCTCGCCGAGGCCGGGGCGGCTGTAGCCGCCGCGAACCGGGTCGCGACCGATCTCGGCGAGCTCGGCGAGGAGGTCTGCGGTGGGCGTGCTCATCGGGTCACCGACCAGGCCGGCGAAGTCACGGCGAAGCGCGGGTGCGCGGTCGCGCCGAAGACGAGCTCGGCGATGAACTCGCCGATCAGCGGCGCGAACTTCGCGCCGTGACCCGAGCACGGTGACGCGATCACGAGGCCCTCGGCGGCGTCGAGCAGGAAGTCCTCCTCGGGCAGCATCGTGAACAGGCAGGTCGTCTCGGCGTAGGGCTCGGGCACGAGGCCCGGCACCTGCTCGCGAACGTACTCGATCATCCGTTCGCGGTTGGCGGGGTCGATCTCGCCGGTCTGCATGCCGCCATCGGCGATTGACGTGCCGCCGAGGAACTCGGCGAGCTTCTGGCCGCGGAAATTGGCGTCGCGACCGCCGGGCAGGCTGTAGGTAAGGATGCGCTCGGACTTGTGGATGAAGGTCGGCCAGCTCGTCGGAGCCCCCGGTTTGGGCTCGCCGATATCGGCCGCGTCGCGGTATGGGAAGTGGTAGGCGTTCTCCTGGGTCACGACCGCCTGGGGGAGTCGGTCGATGAACGCGCTCGGCAGCTCAGTCTCGGCGAGCAGCTTCGAGAGCCATGCGCCCGCGGCGACGACGACCTGCGCCGCGCGAATCGTCGCGCCAGTCGTCGAGGTGACGAGGTAGCTGGTGCCGTCGCGGCGGATGCTCTCGGCCTCCCAGTCCTCGTGGAGGCGCGCCCCGGCCTCGATCGCGAGGCGCAGCTGCGCGCGCACGGTCGACTCAGCGTCGATGACGCCGCCGCCCGGCTGCCACAACACCTCCGTGTCGAAGTTGATGCCGGGCCAGCGCTCGGCCGCGTCCGAGGCGGAAATGAGCTCGTGGTCGATGCCGACCTCGTCGAGCACGCCCGCCAACTGGCGCGGGTTGCGCCGCACACCGAAGTCGAGGGCGCCGCCGGGCGTGATGAGCTGCTCGCCCGAGAGGCGCTCGAGCTCGTCGTACCTCCTGCGAGCCTGCTTGACGAGGTCGGTGTAGAACGGGTCGGGGTACGCGTAGCGGAAGATGCGGGCTGAACCGTGCGAGCTGCCGTGCTCGCTCGCGGCGGTGTCGCGCTCGACGACCGTCACCTCGGTGCCGCGCGCGGCGAGTTGATGCGCCGCGGCCGAGCCCATTAGGCCGGCGCCGATGATCAGCACCTGCGTCGAGTCCTGCTCCGTCATAGTGTGTGTGCCCACCCGTCTCGGCCTGTCGCGACCACCGTTCGTGGCCGTCGCGGCGCGTGGGACAAGTACACCGGTAGATAGGTTCGATGTCCAATACCTATGTCACGCTGATTAATAGTGTTCGGCTATCGTCGAGGAATGGAACTTCGCCAGCTTCGGTACTTCTCGGTGCTCGCTGAGGAACTGCACTTCGGTCGCGCCGCCGAGCGGCTGCACATGTCGCAGCCGCCGCTCAGCGTGCAGCTGCGCAAGCTTGAAGACGAGCTCGGGGTGCCGCTGCTCGACCGCTCGACGCGGCGGGTCGAGCTGACTGCCGCGGGGCTCGAACTGCAACAGCGGCTGGCGCAGGTACTGCCGCTGCTCGACGAAGCACTGACCGGCCTCGACGAGGTGCAGCTTGGCATGCGTGGCCGCGTGGCAATCGGCTTCGTAAGCTCGGCGAGCTACACCCTGCTGCCCGCCGGGCTGCGCGGATTTCGCGAGGCGCGACCACACGTTGAACCCCAGCTGCTGCCGCTCACGACGACCGAACAGATCGAGCGACTGCAGGAGGGCCAACTCGATGTCGGCATCGTGCGCGACGCAGCCGAAAGCCCGCTTTACGCCTCAAGCGCGCTGCGCGCCGAGCGACTCGTCGTCTGTGTTCCGCGCGATCACGCGCTCGCGGCGGCCGAGCAGGTGACGCCCGCCGAGGTGGTCGCGCATCCGCTCATCGGGTACCCGCGCCACATGATGGCCGGCTTCGTCGACCTCGTGCATGCGGCACTCGCCCCAGCTCGAACCCAGCTGCGGTACGCCCACAAGGTGGTGCACGAAGAGACCGGGCTCGGCTTCGTGGCCGCGGGGGAGGGGCTCACCGTGCTGCCGGAAACCGTGCGCGAGCAGCTGCCCGCGTCCATCCGCGCCGTGCCGATCGACACCGAGCTGCGCTCGCGGCTCGTCGCCATCACGGCGCCGGGCGGTGCCGAGTCCGCGGCCGCGGCCGCGTTCGTCGAGTGCCTCGTGGCCGCGGCCCGCGGCTAGCGCTCACGCAGGGCCGGGAACACCGCATCCCGCAGCAGCGGCGCGAGGTCGGCGCGATCCGAGTCGAGCGCGATCCACTCGAGCTCGTCGATCTCGGCGTTCACCGCGACGCCCTCGACGAACGGATGCTCGAACACGCTCGCGACGACAGTGTGGTTCGGCTCGTTCGCCGCGTCGGTCTCGAAGTCGCCGAGGTGCGTGAGCTCGGCCGCGTCGAGGTCGATGCCNAGCTCCTCCTGCACCTCGCGAACGGCCGTCTGCTCGGTGGTCTCGCCGGGCTCGGGCTTGCCGCCGGGGAACATGAAGCGCTGCGTGCCGCGCTTGCGCACGCTGAGCACGCGGCCCTGCTCGTCGCGGAGCACGACCGCGCTGACGACGATCTTCGAGCGCAGCGGCGCCTCGGCGGCTGCGGCCTCGGTGGCGGCGATCGACGCGTCAGCGCCGGCAGGGTCGGTGGCGGTGGTGCGCCGATCAAGCTCCCAAACACTGAGACTGATCGCCGCATTCGCGGCCGCAAGCACGGTGCAGGGCCGACGCACACCGCCGCCGCGGAGCCGGTCGACGAGCTTCGCGTCGAGTCGCTCGCCGAGGGGTGAGACGGCCGCGGTTGCGACGGCAACGCCCGCGGCGACCACGCCGAGCGCATTGCCCGTCACGGGTTGCGGGCGCTCGGAGCGCACGGCGGCGACGGCCGACCAAGCCGCGACGGCGCCGATCGCGCCGCGGTAGAGCAGCTTGCCGGTCGTGGATGCGCCTCGCGGCTCGACGAGAGCGAGCGCGGCAAGCGCTGCCGAGGAGGTGATGCCGAAGAGGGTCGAATGAGAGTTGCCGAGCTGGTCAATCAACGTGCGAAGCGGTGCGGCCATGCCACCAAAACTACGGTCCCACCCTGCCGCGATGCTGGGCACGACGTGCACCATGTATCCAGGACCGGGGGTTAGCTTCGCGGCCATGAAGATCACCCAGCACTACGTCGCGCTCGACGCCGCCGACCACATTGAAGAGGCCACGTTCTGGGCCGCGGTGTTCGACGGGGAGGTGAGCGACGAGCCTGGTTGGGACGACTGGCGCACCGTCAAGGTCGACGGCCGCACGGTCATCGCCGTGCAACAGGCGCCCGACTACGTCGCGCCCGAGTGGCCGAGCGACGACCCCACGCGCCAACAGCAACAGGCACACCTCGACATCCACGTCGACCAGGCCGAGGTCGCGGCGGCTGAGGCGGAGGTGCTCGAGCTCGGCGCCCGCCTGTTGCAGGGGCATGAGGACGTGACCGCGCCCGAGGGCTTTCGGGTCTATGCCGACCCGGCCGGGCATCCCTTCTGCATCTGTTGGTGAACGCCGCCGTGCGCCCGCCGAAACCGGCCACCCGCCGGTAGAATTGCCGAATCATGACTGAAACGGCCACCGCTATCGCTCCGTCCGACGCCTCCCGCAACGCCGATGGCTCGCCCCGGAGCTTCTACGTGCGCACGCTCGGCTGCCAGATGAACGTGCACGACTCCGAGCGCATCACTGGCTCGCTGCTCGCTGCGGGCTACGTTGAGGCCGACACCGAAGACGCCGACGTCATCGTCATCAACACCTGCGCCGTTCGTGAGAACGCGGCCACCAAGCTCTATGGCAACCTCGGCCAGCTCGCGAGTCGCAAGCGCGAGCACGAGGGCATGCAGATCGCCGTCGGCGGCTGCCTCGCGCAGATGGAACAGCAGCAGATCGTCGACAAGGCGCCGCAGGTCGACGTCGTGTTCGGCACGCACAACATGGGCTCGCTGCCCGTGTTGCTCGAGCGCGCGCGTCACAACGACGAGGCGCAGGTCGAGCTGCTCGAGGCGCTCGAGNTTCCCGTCGACCCTGCCGACGAAGCGCGACTCGAGCTACTCGGGCTGGGTGTCGATTTCGGTCGGCTGCAACAACACCTGCACCTTCTGCATCGTGCCGTCCCTGCGCGGCAAAGAAAAGGACCGCCGCCCGGGCGACGTGCTCAGCGAGGTGCGCGCGATCGTCGACCAGGGCGCGATCGAGGTGACGCTGCTTGGGCAGAACGTCAATTCGTACGGCGTCGACTTCGGCGATCGCCAGGCGTTCTCGAAGCTGTTGCGCGCGACCGGCGAGATCGAGGGCCTCGAGCGCGTGCGCTTCACGAGCCCGCATCCGGCCGCGTTCACCGACGACGTCATCGCCGCCATGGCCGAGACGCCGAACGTCATGCCGCAGCTGCACATGCCGCTGCAGTCGGGCTCCGACCGCGTGCTGCGCGAGATGCGCCGCTCGTACCGCTCGAAGAAGTTCCTCGGTATTCTCGACCGCGTGCGCGAGGTGATTCCACACGCCGCGATCACGACCGACCTCATCGTCGGTTTCCCCGGCGAGACCGACGAGGACTTCGAAGAGACGATGCGCGTCGTCGAGGCGTCGCGGTTCGCGAGCGCCTTCACCTTCCAGTACTCGATCCGCGAGGGCACGCCCGCCGCGACGATGCCGAACCAGGTGCCGAAGGCGGTTGTGCAGGAGCGCTTCGAGCGCCTCCTCGAGCTGCAGCAGCGCATCTCGCTCGAAGAGAACGAGAAGCTCGTCGGCACGACGCAGCAGGTGCTCGTCTCGGTCGACGAGGGCAAGAAGGACGGCGCGACGCACCGCCTCACCGGCCGCGCCGAAGACAACCGGCTCGTGCACTTCGCGCTGCCCGAGGGCGGCGCGACCCCGCGCCCCGGTGATGTCGTCACCGTCGAGATCACCCGCGGGGCTCCGAGTTACCTGCTCGCCGACAGCGACGCGCCCCTGCGCATCCGCCGCACCCGCGCGGGCGACGCCTGGGATGCGGCACAGGCCGCGTCGTGCGGCACTGGCGACGCCCCGAGCGAGGGCGGCCGGGCGGTCAACCTCGGCCTGCCGACCCTGCGAGTGGGCGCGCCCAGCTCGCCGTCGAAGTGGCAGTAGCCGCTGAGCTCATCGTCGTTGGCGGGGCCACCGGCACCGGCAAGACGGGGCTCTCGCTCGACATCGCCGACGAGCTTGCGCGGGCGGGTCGCGCGGCAGAGATCGTGAACGTCGATGCGATGCAGTTTTATCGCGGCATGGATATCGGCACCGCGAAGCTACCGCCGCATCAGCGCCGAGGCATCCCGCATCACCTCTTCGACGTACTCGACGTCACCGAGCCCTCGACGGTCGCCTGGTACCAGCCGCTCGCGCGCGCCTGCATCGACGAGATCATCGGGCGCGGGGCCGTGCCGATTCTCGTCGGTGGCTCGGGGCTCTACCTCGCCTCGGTCGTGTTTGACCTGAGTTTTCCCGGTCGCGACCCCGAGGTGCGCGCGGCGCTCGAGGCCGAGCTCGAACAGTGGGGGCCGGGCATGTTGTATCGTCGGCTGCAGGAGTTCGACCCCGAGGCGGCCGCCCGCATCGATCCGAAGAACGGCCGCCGCGTCGTGCGCGCCCTCGAGGCGATTCGCGTGACGGGCGAGAAGTTCTCGGCGCAGCTGCCCGAGCAGGATTCATGGTGGCGGCCGACGGCGATGGTGCTCGCCGAGACGCCGCGCGCTGAGCTCGTGCAGCGGTTGGATGCGCGGGTCGAGGACATGTGGCGCGACGGCCTGGTAGAAGAGACGGCCGGCCTCGTCGAACGGGGGCTGCGCTACGACACGACGGCCGGCAAGGCCATCGGTTACGCCCAAGCGGCGGCGCAGCTGCGCGGCGAACTGACGCAGGCCGAGGCGATCGCCCAGGCCCAGGCGCTCACCCGCAAGTACGCCCGCCGCCAGGTCTCGTGGTTCCGCCGCTACGACACGGCCCTCCGCCTCGACGCGACGGCCCCCGGCGCGGCCACCCAAGCCCTCGCCCACTTCGCGTCGGCCTAAGAATCGGTTGAGTGGTCGATTNGGGAGAAAATGGGGGCATGACGCGCGTGCAGTTCACCAAGGGCCAGGCCACCGGCAACGACTTCGTCTTCATTGCCGACCCCGACGGTGAGTTGAACCTCACCCCCGAAGAGATCACGCGACTGTGCGACCGCCACTTCGGCGTCGGCGCCGACGGCTACATCCGCGCCGTGCGCAGCAACAAGCTGCCCGAAGGCGAGGCGATCCTTGCCGAGGCACCCGAGGCTGAGTGGTTCATGGACTACGCGAACGCCGACGGGTCGATCGCCGAGATGTGCGGCAATGGCGTGCGCGCCTATGCCCGCTTTCTCACCGAGCGCGGCCTCGCGCAGCTCGCGTCGGGGGAGACCCTCGCGATTGGCACCCGCGCGGGGGTGAAGGATGTGCAGCGCACCGGCACCGGCGGTTTCCAGGTCGACATGGGGCGCTGGCGCCTCGCCGGCGGCGAACCCGTCGTGAGCGCGGCCGGCCTCGACGTCGCGCGGCCCGGCCTCGGAATCAATGTCGGCAACCCGCACGTCGTCGTCGCCCTCGCGAGCGTCGACGAGCTCGAGCAGCTCGAGCTCGGCCGGCAGCCGACGCTCGACCCCGAGCCGATCGACGGCGCCAACATCGAGTTTGTCGTGCCGAACGAGCCGATGGTGCGCGACGGCGTCGGCCGGGTGAAGATGCGCGTGTTCGAGCGGGGTTCGGGCGAGACGCTCTCGTGCGGCACCGGCGTGGTCGCGACCGCCCTCGCGGTGCGCCACTGGGCAGGCACGGGCGCGCCGAACAACTGGCAGGTCGAGGTGCGCGGCGGCACGCTGCAGGTGCGCATGTTCCCGACCGAAGAGGGCGAGCACGTCGGCCTTGCCGGCGCGGCCGAGCTGTCATTCGACGGCGAGCTCGAACTCGACGAGCTGCGGCGNCTCGGTAACCCTCCCGTAACCGCCGCGCCACATCGCGTATCCGCCCGTTCTTTAGGCTCACGTGTCGTGGGGCGGGGTCGCCGCCCTTGATTGAGAATCGGAGCAGCGATGCGCGTAGCAAGCAAACTCTCCGCCCTCCTCGCGACCGCGGCACTGGTCGCGGCGGGTANCTCCCGCCGTGGCTCAGGCCGCGTCGCCGATGGCGCAGACGGTTAATGAGGATGGCACCGTGACGGTGCAGCTGATCGCCGTGAACGACGTTCACGGCCGCATCGGCGCCATGACGGTGCCGTGGGCGGGCACGATCGAGCAGGCGCGAGCCGAGAACCCCGACTCGGTGCTCATCAGCGCGGGCGACAACCAGGGCGCGAGCCTGTTCGCCTCGTCGATCGCGAACGACGAGCCGATCATGGACGTCCTCAACACCGTCGGTGTCGACGCAATCGCGGCCGGCAACCACGAGTTCGACAAGGGCNTGGCCGACGTCGAGCGCATCGAGGAGTACCTCGGCCAGTCGCTGCTCGCCGCCAACCTCTACGACGACGCCGGCAACACCGTGCTCGACACCTACAAGATCATCGAGAGCGGCGGCCTGCGCATCGGCGTCATCGGCACCGCGCCCGAAGACCTCGCGACCCTCGTCTCGGCCGAGGCCTTCGACGGCCTGGAGGTTGGCGACGCCGTCGAGGCGGTGAACCGCGTGGCCGCCGAGATTGAGGACGACGTCGACCTCATCGTCGCCGACTTCCACGACGGCGCCACCGCCGGCGAGCCCGAGGGTGCCACCTGGGATTCTGAGCGCGCGAAGCCCGGGTTCATCCAGCAGATCGACACCGAGCTCACGCCCGCCGTCGACGTCGTGCTCAACGCGCACACCCACCGCGTCTACAACTGGACCGACACCGTCGACGAGACCGGCGCCACCCGCCCGGTCATCCAGACCGGTGAGTACATGAACAACGTCGGCGTCATCGAGGTCACCTACGACCCGGCGAGCGGCGAGGTTGTCGACTTCACGAGCGAACTGCGCGCCCGCACCACGACTCCGGCCGACGAGCTCATCGCGACCTACCCGGTTGTGGCCCAGGTGAATGACATTGTCAACGATGCGCTCGCCGACGCCGAAGTGCTCGGCGGCGTGACCGTCGGCAACATCACGAGCGACATCACCCGCGCGGGCGTCGCCGCCGAAGACATGAGCTACCCGGGCGAATCAGCCCTCGGCAACCTCGTCACCGACACGATGGTGCAGGAGGGCGAGCAGTACGGCGCCCAGATCGGCATGGGCAACGCGGGCGGCGTGCGCGCCGACCTGCTCTATGGCGAGGACGGCGTGGTCAGCTATTCCGAGCTCCAGGCCGTCATGCCGTTCGTGAACAACCAGTTCGTCGTCGAACTCACCGGCGAGCAGGTGCGCACGCTCATCGAGCAGCAGTTCCGCGAAGACGGCAGCTACACGCACATCTCGTTCTCGAGCAACCTCACCTACACCTACGACCCCGAGGCGGCGTTCGGCAGCAAGGTCAGCGACGTCTACTTCGAGGGCGCGCTGATCGACCCCGACGAGGTCTACAGCATCATCACCTACGGCTTCCTCGCGAGCGGAACGACGGGCTTCCCGGTGTTCCAGGACGCGATTTCGAAGACCGACACCGGCCGCATCGACCTCGACATGTTCCGTGATGCCTTCGCCGATTCGATCGACGGCGACGCGATCGCGCCCGACTTCTCGCGCCGCACCGTGCAGCTGACGGGCGCCCCGGATGCTCCGGTCGTGGCCGGCGAGCAGGTCACCTTCGCGCTCGGCGACCTCGACCTCACCTCGGCGGGCACCCCGCTCGCGAGCGAGATCACGGGCACCCTCGTGGACGCCGACGGCACGCGCATCGAGCTCGGCTCGTTCACGGCCGCCGAAGGCGCCGCCGAGATCTCGTTCGCGCTGCCGGAGGCGGCGGCGGGCGATGCCACGATCGAGCTCGAGGTGGCGGATGCGGGCACCCTCGTCCGCGTGCCGCTCACGGTCGAGGCCGGTGCCGAGCCGACCCCGGCGCCGACCGCCACGACCCCGGCCGAGACCGACCCGGCGACGAGCAGCCCCGAGCCCACCGAGCCGGGCGCATCGGCCACCGCGACGTCGACGAGCCCGGAAGTCGCTGACGGCGACGACTCGCTCGCGACCACCGGTGCGCAGGTGCTGCCGCTCGGCCTGCTCGCTGCCGCGACCGTCGTGCTCGGCGCCGTGCTCGTGCTGCGCCGCCGCACGCAGGCGTAACCGCACACCGCACTCACGACGATGCCCGGGTCACCNCCGCGAGCATCCGCCAGCACCCCGCGCAACCGCGAGCCCGGCCGCCCCACTCAGCAAGCTTCCAGAATTCGCACCTTGCCACGGCCACCCGCACGCCATAACGTATAACCAAATGGTTGAACGAATCGAGCTCACCGATGAGCAAATGGATCGCATCTTTCACGCCCTGTCCCAGTCGACGCGGCGCGACATGCTCCGGCGCACGCTCGAGGGTGAGCGATCGGTCTCGGAGCTCGCCCGCGAGTACGACATGTCGTTCGCCGCGGTGCACAAGCACGTCAGCGTGCTCGAGCGGGCCGAACTCGTCGTCAAGCGCGTCGCGGGCCGCGAGCGCCGAATCCGAGCGAATCCCGACATGATCGCCCGCACCCGCACCCTGCTCGCCCAGTACGAGGCGATGTGGCGCGCCCGCATCGCCAGACTCGACGAACTGCTCGCCGAGGAGCCGAACCCATCCGACTCCAACGCCCCCGCCTGATCTGCCCACCGCGCGACCCCACCGAAGGAAAGCTCATGCCGGTCACCGACACCACCATCGACAGCGAAAACCTGACCATGACGCTCGTCGCCGAATTCGCCGCACCCGTGTCGCGAGTCTGGCAGGCGTTCACGACTCCCGAACAGCTCAACCGCTTCTTCGGACCGCCCACCTGGCCCGCCACGTTCACCGAATTCGACCTGCGCCCGGGCGGCAAGGCCCGCTATCACATGACCGGACCCAAGGGCGAGACCTCCGCGGGAGTGTGGGAGTTCATCGAAGTGGCCGAGGGGCAAAGCTTCACGGTGCTCGACATGTTCACCGACGACACCGGCAACCCGCAGACCGAGCTGCCGCAGATGCGCGTGACCTACGCATTCGAGCCGAACGGCAAGGGCACGAAGTACACGAATGTGACCTACTTCGAGTCGGCCGAAGCGCTCGAGGAGGTCGTCGCGATGGGCGGCGTCGAGGGCTCGAGGCTCGCTATCAATCAGCTCGATGCGGTGCTGCAGGACCTCCGCGAGTTCGCCGAGGGCAAAGGCACGACGCTCGAACTGCTCAACGAGACGTACGTGCGCATCACCCGCCTCATTCACGGCCCGCGACACCTCGTGTGGCGCGCCTACACCGAGCCCGAGCTGCAGCGGCAGTGGGCGCTCGGCCCGGATGGCTGGGCGATGACCGTCTGCGACATCGACCTTACGGTCGGCGGCGAGCAGCGCACCGAGTGGGCCCCGTCGGTGACACCAAGGGGGAGGGCTTTGGCTTCGAGGGCGAGAACCTGCTCATCGAACCCGAGAGCCGCCTCGTCTCGACCGAGCGCATGATCGGCACCGAGGGTCCGACGAACATCAACGACCTGCACCTCTACGAGGAGGACGGTGCGACGCTCGTCACGCTCGTCGTCGAGTACGAGAGCGAAGAGGTGCGCGACATGATCCTCGCGACCGGGATGGTTGGCGGTATGGAGGAGAGCTACGCCCGCCTCGAGCGCGTCATGGGCGGGTTCTAGCTCACGCGCTTGACGAGCAGGATGCGGAACCCGCCGTCGGTGCGCGGGCGCGNAGACCTCGTACCCCGCACCGAGGGCCTCGGCGAGTCGCCGCTGCAGCGAGTCGGCGCCGAGGTTCTTGCCCACCACGAGCCAGGCCTCGCCGCCGACCCGCAGTCGGGGCAGCCACGTGAGCATGAGCTCGTCGAGCGACTCCTTGCCGATGCGGATCGGCGGGTTCGACCAGATCACGTCGAACTCGACCTCCGCCGGCACCTGCTCGGCCTTGACCGCCCGCACGCGGTCGAGGCCGAGCCGCTTCGCGTTGGTGGCAGTGAGCTCGAGGGCGCGCTCGTTCACGTCGAGCGCCCACACGTCGAGCTGCGGCGACGCGAGGCCGAGGCTGAGGCTGATCGGGCCCCAGCCGCAACCGATGTCGAGGGCCGTGCCGCTCTCGGGCGGCGCGGGCACGTGGTCGAGCAGGATGCGCGTGGCCTTGTCGAGCCGGTCGGCTGAGAACACGGCGCTTGCGGTCTCGAGGCGAACCTCGCGACCCTGCAGCACTACGTCGATCTCGCGCTGGTTCGCGTTCGCTGTGGGCTGCGAGGCAAAGTAGTGCTCAGACATGCTTCGAACGTAGCGCAGCGCGTATCCTGGTCGCAGCATGCCCCTAGATGAAACCAGCGCCAACGGCGCCCCCAATTCTGACGACGCTCGCAACGACGCGACCGAATCGCTGCTCGACCGCGTTCTGCGCAGCTCCGAAGCAAACCGCAGTCGCACGACGATGTTCCACGACGAGCGGCGCGCGAGCGCGCTCCAGAGCGACGACACCATCTCGCACAGCGACACGGACGGCCTCCAGCTTGACCGCGAGGCGCGCCGCTCGCTGCAGCACGTCGACGGCCTCTCGACCGAACTCGAGGACGTCACCGAGGTCGAGTACCGGCAGGTGCGGCTCGAGAAGGTCGTGCTCATCGGCGTCTATGCCGCGGGCACGATCGAAGACGCCGAGAACTCGATGCACGAGCTCGCCGCGCTCTGCGAAACCGCCGGCGCGGCCGTCCTCGACGGCATCCTGCAGCGACGTCCGCATCCCGACGCCTCGACCTACCTCGGCCGCGGCAAGGTCGAGGAGCTCGCCGACATCGTCCGCTCGGTCGGCGCCGACACCGTCGTCGCCGACACCGAGCTCGCGCCCTCGCAGCGCCGCGCGCTTGAGGATCAGGTGAAGATCAAGGTCATTGACCGCACCGCCGTCATTCTCGACATCTTCAGCCAGCACGCGAAGAGCCGCGAGGGTAAGGCGCAGGTCGAGCTCGCGCAGCTCGAATATCTGCTGCCGCGCCTGCGCGGTTGGGGTCAGTCGATGTCGCGGCAGGCCGGTGGCCAGGTCGGTTCAGCCGGCGCCGGTATGGGTTCGCGCGGCCCCGGTGAGACGAAGATCGAGCTCGATCGCCGCCGCATCCACACGCGCATGGCGAAGCTGCGTCGCCAGATCGCAGGCATGAAGACGTCGCGCGACACGAAGCGCGCCGAGCGCGGCCGAAATCTCGTGCCCTCGGTGGCGATCGCGGGCTACACGAACGCCGGTAAGTCGTCGCTGCTCAACCGCATCACCCGCGCGGGCGTCCTCGTTGAGAACCAGCTGTTTGCGACGCTCGACGCGACGGTGCGCCGCACCGAGACACCCGAGGGGCGCCCGTACACGCTTGCCGACACCGTCGGCTTCGTGCGCAACCTGCCGCACCAGCTCGTCGAGGCGTTCCGCTCGACGCTCGAGGAGGTCGCCGACTCGGATGTGCTCGTGCACGTCGTCGACGCGAGCCACCCCGACCCGGCGGGGCAGATTCGCACCGTGCGCGAGGTCATCTCTGAGATCGACTCGCGCGACGTGCCCGAGCTCATTGCGTTCAACAAGGCCGACCTCATCGATGCCGACACGCGGCTCATGCTCCGCGCGCTCGAGCCGAACTCGGTGTTCGTCTCGGCCCACACGGGCGAGGGCGTTGAGGAACTCCAGGAGCGCATCGCCGAGTTGCTGCCGATGCGCGAGATCGAGGTCGAGCTCGTCGTGCCCTATCAGCGCGGCGACCTCGTGTCGATGCTGCACGACCAGGGCGGCGTGCTGCGCGAGTTGCACGATACCGATGGCACACACCTGCGCGCCCGCGTGCATCCCGATCAGATGGGCGTGTTCGAGGAGTTTCGGGTTGCTGGCCGCTCAGCTCCCGAGGGCAAGAAGCCGCCGGTGCGGCACAAGCCGCGCGCCCGCGTTGACGAGTCGGACGAGCGCGTGCTGAGCCTGCCGCGCGTGGACTACGACAACTAGCGCGAGCTAGACCGAACGCAGCACGGCGACGATCTTGCCGAGCACCGTCGCCTCGTCGCCGAGGATTGGCTCGTAGTTCGAGTTGCGCGGCAGCAGCCAGGTGTGGCCGTCGCGCTGACGGAACACCTTGACCGTGGCCTCGCCGTCGAGCATGGCGGCCACGATGTCGCCGTTGTTCGCGGTGGGCTGCTGGCGCACGACGACCCAGTCGCCGTCGCAGATCGCGGCGTCGATCATCGAGTCGCCTGAGACGAGCAACAGGAACAGCTCGCCGTCGCCGACGACCTGGCGGGGGAGTGGGAAGACCTCTTCGACCTGTTGCTCGGCGGTGATCGGCACGCCCGCCGCGATGCGCCCGACGAGGGGCACGAGGGCGGTCGGGCCCGGCGTGATGCTCGGCTCGACCTCGTCAATCGCCACATCGACGAGCAACTCGATGGTGCGCGCCTGATTCGCGTTGCGGCGAATGTAGCCGCGCTTCTCGAGCTGGTTGAGCTGATAGGCCACCGACGACGAGCTGATGAGGCCGACGGTGTCGCCGATCTCGCGGATGCTCGGGGCAAAGCCATTGCTGTTCTGGAACGTTGCGATGAACGAGAGGATGCGCTGTTGCGTGTCCGACAGGGGCTTGATCTGCTTGGCCATCGGCCCTCCTGAGGTGGTGGTCACGAGGCCGTGTCGGAGGCCCGTGGTCAGCTGTGTTCCGTTGAAGTCACCCTACGTGGCATCAGCACCGGACTCAAACACCTTTTCGAGCGTGTCGCCCTTATTCTCGAAAAAGTGTTTGCTTTTCGAACATGTCGAATCTATATTCGAAACAGATGTTCGCATGCACCTCGCATGCACGTCGAAAGGAAGCGACCAACATGACTGCTCTTACTGCACGCACCAGCGCCACCGCGCAGCCCCGCCTGCGGCTCACGAGCCGTGGTCGTCGACTCCTCGGCACCCTTCTGCTCGCTCCCGTCGCCCTCGGCGTCGGGGTCGGCATCGCCCAGGTTCCCGCCGCGCTCGCATCGAACACGAGCAGCGCTGCCGCAACCACGTTCGAACACCACACGGTGCTCGCGGGCGAAACCCTCTGGAGCATCGCCGACGAGATCGCCGACGGCCATGACGTGCGCGACGTCGTGCACGAGATCATGCGCCTCAACCTGCTCGAGAGCTCCTCGGTGCAGGCAGGCCAAGAGCTCGCGCTGCCGAACTACTAGACCACCAGATTTCCGGGCCGCGGACACGGCCGCGGCCCGGAAGCCACGCACCACCACCACCACCNGGGCGTCGCAACCACCCCTTCCGGAGGCGGCGCCCGCGGTGGTTTTCCGGACGCCTAAGATAATGGGGTGACGAGCTTCGAAGACCTCCCCATTCGCGACGACCTGCGTGGGCTGACGCCGTACGGCGCGCCGCAGGACGCGCTGCCGATCACCATCAACGTCAACGAGAACCCGTTCTCGGTGCCGGAGGCCGTCGCCCTCTCGATTATTCAGCGCATTTCGCTCACGCTGCCGGGGCTCAATCGCTACCCCGACCGCGAGTTCACCGAGCTCCGCGAGCGACTCGCGACGTACCTCGGTCAGGGGCTCACACCCGAGCACATCTGGGCAGCCAATGGTTCGAACGAGGTGCTCCAACAGCTGCTCCAGGCCTTCGCTGGAGCGGGCCGCAAGATCATGAGCTTCGCGCCGACCTACTCGATGTACCCGCTGCTCGCGAAGGGCGTCGGCAGCGAATGGGTTGCGGCGCCCCGCGACGAGAACTTCGAGCTCACACCTGAGCTCGTGCGCACGGCCATCGAAGCCGAGCGACCCGACGTCGTGCTGCTCTGCACGCCGAATAACCCCACGGGTACCCCGCTCGATCTCGAG
The DNA here is from genome assembly GCF_014904065.1 of Gulosibacter sediminis. Lineage (GTDB taxonomy): Bacteria > Actinomycetota > Actinomycetes > Actinomycetales > Microbacteriaceae > Gulosibacter > Gulosibacter sediminis. Next base: position 99,261 of record NZ_JACXJG010000007.1, read on the forward strand.
ACCATCGAGGCCGCCTACGACGCGACCGACGGCATCGTCGTCGTCGACGAGGCGTACGCCGAGTTCCGTCACGACGGCGCGCCGACGGCGCTGAGCCTGCTCGAGGGGCGCCCCCGACTCGTCATTTCGCGCACCATGTCGAAGGCCTTCGCCTTCGCCGGTGTGCGTCTCGGTTACTTCGCGGCCGACCCGGCCGTCGCCGACGCCGTGCGGCTCGTGCGCCTGCCGTACCACCTGTCGGCGATCACGCAGGCGGCGGCCATCGCCGCGCTCGAGCACAGCGACACGATGCTTGCGCAGGTCGACCGCATCCGCATCCAGCGCGACCGCATCGTCGACGAGACCGCCGCGCTCGGCTACCGGCCGTACCGCTCCGATGCGAACTTCGTGCTCATCGGCGGCGTCGCCGACCCCGCCGCGATGTTCGACGAGTTCGTGGCCCGCGGCATCCTGATCCGCAACACCGGCCCCGCCGACTGCATCCGCGTCACCGCCGGCACCGAGTTCGAAACCGACGCGTTCCTCTCGGCCCTCGCCGAGATTACCGCCGCCCGACCCGAGCTGCAGCTCACTGGTTCCGAAGGAGTCAGCGCATGACCGATCCCCGTACCGCCACCGTCGAACGCGCCACGAGCGAGTCGAGCATCCGCCTCAGCCTCAACCTTGACGGCACCGGCGCCTCGAACATCAACACTGGGGTGCCGTTCTACGACCACATGCTCACCGCATTCGCGAAGCACTCGCTTACCGATCTCACGATCGAGTCCAACGGCGACGTGGACATCGACGAACACCACACGATTGAGGACACCGCGATCGTGCTCGGCCAGGCGATCCGCGAGGCGCTCGGCGACAAGCGCGGCATCGCGCGCTACGGTGACGCCCTCGTGCCGCTCGACGAGGCGCTCGCGCAGTGCGTCGTCGACATCTCGGGCCGCCCATTCCTCGTGCACTCGGGCGAGCCCGAGGGCTTCGAATTCCACCGCATCGGCGGGCACTTCACCGGTTCGATGGTGCGCCACGCGTTCGAGGCGATCGCGTTCCACGCTGCGCTGACCGTGCACCTGCGCGTGCTCGGCGGGCGCGACCCGCACCACATCGCCGAGGCCGAGTTCAAGGCCTTCGCCCGCGCTTTCCGCGCGTCCAAGCGACTCGACCCCGAGGTCGACGGCATCCCGTCCACCAAGGGTGCCCTGTGACCGGCGCGCGGCCGAACGTCGTCGTCTTCGACTACGGCTTCGGCAACGTGCACTCGGCGGTGAAGGCGCTTGAGGCGGCCGGCGCCGACGTCGAACTTACCGCCGACCGCGACAAAGCACTCCACGCCGACGGCCTGCTCGTGCCGGGCGTCGGCAGCTTTGCGAGCGTCATGGACGGCCTCGCGCAGGCCGACGGACCGCGCATCGTGGGCAGCCGCCTCGCCGGTGGCCGCGCCGTGCTTGGCATCTGCGTCGGCATGCAGGTGCTGTTCGCGCACGGGGTCGAGGGCACGAGCGCCGACCCGAATGCGCCGCAGCTCGAGCGCGAAGAGACCGAGCGCATCCACGCCCGCAACGCCGACGAGTTCTGGTGGAACGAGGATGCCGACGACGCGAGCGCGGGCACGCCCGGCCTCGGTGAGTGGCCAGGCGTCGTGCGCGAGCTGCGCTCGCCGCGCCTGCCGCACATGGGCTGGAACACCGTTGACGTGCCCGAGGGCTCGCAGCTGTTCGCCGGTGTCGAGGACGCACGGTTCTACTTCGTGCACTCGTACGCCGCGACCGAGCTCGAGATCCCCGAGATCCTGCCCGGGGTCAAGGGGCCGCTGTGCACCTACTCGACCTACGGCGAGCGGTTTATTGCCGCCGTCGAGAACGGCCCGCTCACGGCCACCCAGTTCCACCCCGAGAAGTCGGGCGACGCTGGCATCGCGCTGCTGCGCAACTGGCTCCGCACGCTGTAGCCCGAGCGCGTCGCTACGCGCGCACCATCGCATAGATCGGTGACCGCGACGACGTTGGCGAGGCGCCCGACTCGACCCAGTTTGCCTGGGCCAGCAGCATCGGCAGCACGTGCTGGATCGCGACGTCGCCGCGTCGGGCCCGTTGTACCGGATGCCCCGCGGGCATGCCGGGGCTGCGGCTTGCCTCGAGCAGGGTGTCGTGCAACACGCGGTAGTGCGTCGCCGTGACCGGTTGGCAGGGGTTGCCGTGCAGCATCAGCCGGCCGATGCGCCGGCGCGAATCTCGCAAGTTGATCCACCAGCCGCCCCGGCTGACGACCACCTGGAACGACGAGAGTTCGCCGAGCGGAATCTCGGCGCCGCCAATGATCAGGATGCGCCGACCCGGGTCGAGCGTCACCGGCCGTGGCTGCAGCAGGCGCGCCGCCACGGCCCCAAACAACAGCCCGAGCGGCACTGAAAATGCGGTGCCGATCGCGATGTCGCGCGTGAGCGCTATCACAAAGATGCCGATACCGAGCCACACGAGCAGGGGAGCGAGCACCACCCAATAGACGGGGTGGCAGCCGCGGTTAAAGACCGCGACCGCGGGAGGCACCGGCTGGTACGTCACGCAGCTTCCTCTTCGTTCGGCCGAGTCGGCGGATATCCCTTAGGCTGGTCAACGCTAACAGGCCCGCTGCGGCCTGAAATCGTTGAGTGACCAAGGAAGCCAATTGAGTGAATTCAGTGCGCAGCCGGAGCTGACGCTGTTCCCCGCCGTCGACATCGCCGACGGCAAGGCCGTTCGACTCGTCCAGGGCGAGTCCGACTCGGCCACGAACTACGGCGACCCGGTCGACGCCGCCGCGGACTTCGCCAAGCAGGGTGCCGAATGGATTCACCTCGTTGACCTCGACGCCGCGTTCGGCCGCGGCGAGAACCGTGCGGTCATCCGTCGCGTCATCCGCTCGCTGCGCGACAAGGTGCAGGTCGAGCTCTCGGGCGGCATCCGCGACGATGACTCGCTCGAGCGCGCCGTCGAGATGGGCGTCAAGCGCGTCAACCTCGGCACTGCGGCGCTCGAGAACCCCGAGTGGGCCGCGAACGCCATCAGCCGCTACGGCGAGCTCATCGCGGTCGGCCTGGATGTGCGGGGCACAACCCTCGCCGCGCGCGGCTGGACCCGTGAGGGCGGCGATCTCTGGACGGTCCTCGACCGCCTCGAAGAGGCGAGCTGCGCCCGCTACGTCGTCACCGACGTGACGAAGGACGGCACGCTCAAGGGCCCGAACCTCGACCTGCTCCGCCAGATCCTCGAGCGCACCGACCGCCCGGTCATCGCCTCGGGCGGCGTCGCGAACCTCGACGACATCGCCGCGCTGCGCGAACTCGTGCCGCTCGGACTCGAGGGCGCGATCGTTGGCAAGGCGCTCTACTCGGGCGCGTTCACGCTCCGCCAGGCGCTCGACGTCGCCGGCGACTAGGCGGCGCATCCGACGTGGCTGAGCTTCCCGAGCACCTCAGGGGACACCTCACCGACTCCGCCGGCCAGCCCTGGCAGGGCCGGAGTTTTACCGACAATCGTTGGTCGGACGACGACGGCACCGCGCCGGCCGAGCTCGCGCGGGCGCTTGAGGAGTTTCGCTCGGGCGCGGCTCCCGTTTCGGTGGTCGTTGAGGCGTTGCGCGACACCCGGGTGCTCATCCCACTCGTCGCCGAGCTCGGCGAGGCCGGCGTGAACGACGCTGGCCTGACCGTCGACAAGCACGCCGACCTCTCAATCGTGACGGTCCGCGCGCCCGACGGCCGCGGCATCGTGCCGATGTTCACCTCGGTCGCGGCGATGAGGACGTGGGACCCGGCCGCGCGGCCCGTCCCCGTCGGCTCGCGCCAGGCCGCCCTCGCGGTGGTCGACGAGGGGAGCGAGCTCATCATCCTCGACCCGGGCAGCGAAACCGAGACGGCCATCCGCCGCCCGGGCGTCTGGGCAATCGCCCGTGACCTGCCCTACCAGCTGCCCTGGCAGGACGAGCGCGTCATCGCCTTTGCGAACGAGGTGCTGCAGACCAACCCCGAACTCGCGAGCGTCGACCTCGTGCCGGGCGACCGCGAGTCGCGGCTCGTGGGCCCCGAGGTGCGCCTCGGCCTCTACTTCCAGGCCGACGCCGACGCTGACACGGTGCAGCGGGTGCTCGCGCGCGTGCAGCAGCAAGTCGCCGCGCAGCCCGAGCTCGTCGAGCTCGTCGACACCCTCGAGATCGCGCCGCTGCGCATCGAGTCGCAGCCCGCTCCCGAAAAATCGATACCTTCGGGGGATGCACGGGCACCAAAGGCAGGATTGTTCCGCCGCCTTCGCCGTCGGTAATCTCACCGAGTGACCCCGAACCCGATGCCGCCACAACCGCGCAGCAGCACCAACACTGAGGACCACGTGGAGCAGCCTGACGCCGCGAGCGAACTCCCCGCCCAGCCCGCTACGTTCGCCGGGCTGACGAGCGCGCAGGTCGAAGCCTCGCGGGCCAAGCACGGCCGCAACGAGCTGCCGAGTACCTCGAGCCGCTCGCTCTGGGCGATCCTGCGCACGCACGTGTTCACCCTGTTTAACGGCATTGTGGTCGCCTCGTTCGCGCTGCTCGCGGTGCTCGGTCGGTGGCAGGATGCGGTGTTCGGCTTCTCGGCCATCGCCAACTCGATCATCGGCATCTGGCAGGAATTCTCGGCGAAGCGCCAGCTCGACAACCTGCGGGTGCTCAACGCACCGCACGCCCGCGCCATTCGCGACGGTGAAACCGCCGACCTCATGCGCGAGGACCTCGTCGTCGACGACCTCATCGTCGTACGCGCGGGCGACCAGGTGCCCGCCGACGGCACGGTCATGACGAGCGCGGGCCTGCAGCTCGACGAGTCGCTGCTCACGGGCGAAGAGGATGCGGTCGACAAGCGCCCCGGCGACGAGGTGCTCTCGGGCGCGATCGTTGTCGCCGGCTCAGGCACGGTCCGCGTCACGCGGGTCGGCGCGCACTCCTTCGCCGCGAAGCTCACGGCCGAGGCGAAGCGCTTCTCGCTCGTCAATTCCGAAATCCGCGCCGGCATCAACCGGGTGCTGCGCCTCGTTGCCATCCTGCTGCTGCCGGTGCTGCTGATCTCGATCAACGGTCAGGTGCAGGCGTTCGGCGGCTGGCAGCAGGCGTTCGCTTCGGGCGCCTGGCGCGATGCCGCCGTCGGCGCCGTCGCCGCGGCGATCGCGATGGTGCCGCTCGGCCTCCTGCTCATGACCTCCGTCGCGTTCGCGGCTGGTGCGCTCAAGCTCGGCAGCCGCAAGGTGCTCGTGCAGGAGCTTCACGCCGTCGAGGGTCTCGCCCGCGTCGACGTGCTCTGCTTCGACAAGACTGGCACGCTCACCGAGGGCGGCGTCGCGTTCGATGCTGCGCATCCTGCCCCGGATGCGCGGCCGGGCTGGCAGCACGCCCTCGCCACCATGGCGGCCGACGAGGGCGCGAACGATTCAGCACGCTGCCTCGAGACCGAGTTCACCGCCGACCTCGCGCTGCCGACCGTGGCCGAGGTTCCCTTCACCTCGCAGCGCAAGTGGTCGGCGATTTCACTCGGCGACGATCGCGCCGCGGGCACCTGGATCCTCGGGGCACCCGACATCGTGCTGCGCCTCGAGCACGACGCCGCGCTGCTCGCGCAGGTGACCGAACTCTCTGAGCAGGGGCAGCGCGTGCTCGCACTCTGCTTCAGCGCGGCGGCCCTCGACGGGGCCGAGGTCGAGGCACAGCACTTGCGCGACGACCGCGTCGGTGTCGCGATCATCGCCCTACGCGAGCGGGTGCGCGCGGACGCCGCCGACACCGTGCGGTACTTCACCGACGAGGGCGTGTCCCTCCGCGTCATCTCGGGCGACGATCCGCGCACCGTCACGGCGGTCGCGCGCGGCGTCGGCCTCATCGGCGAGCACGAGTCGGGCATTGACGCCCGCACGCTGCCCGACGACCAGGAGCAGCTGGGCGAGCTCATGGAGACGCATCACGTGTTTGGCCGTGTCACGCCGACGCAGAAGCGGCAGATGGTGCACGCGCTGCAGGCGCGCGGCCGCGTCGTCGCGATGACCGGCGACGGCNGAACGACGTGCTCGCGCTCAAGGATGCCGACCTCGGCATCGCGATGGGCCACGGCTCCGGCGCCTCCCGCGCCGTCTCGCGCATGACGCTGCTCGACAACCAGTTCCAGGCGATGCCGAGCATCGTGCTCGAGGGCCGGCAGGCGATCGCGAACATCGAGCGCCTCGCGAAGCTCTACCTCTCGAAGACCTCGTGGGCCGTGCTCATCGCGCTCATCTTCGGCCTGCTCGCCTGGCCGTACCCGTTCGAGCCGCGGCAGATGGCGCTGCTCGACGGCATCTCGATCGGCTGGCCGGCGTTCGTGCTCGCCCTGCTGCCGAACTCGCGCCGCTATGTTTCGGGATTCTTCCGACGGGCCCTGCAATTCGCCGTGCCCTCAGGCATCGTCATCACGCTGTCACTCATCGCGACACACCTGTTGCTTCAGCGGTTCCCGCAGAGCCTCGAGCAGCAGCAGACGGCGAGCGCGCTCGTGCTCGCGGTCACGAGCCTCTGGGTGCTCGGTCTCGTCTGCAGGCCGTTCCGACCGCTGCTCGCTGCGGTGCTTCTCGGCAGCATCACGGTGCTCATCCTCTGCCTGTTCGTGCCGCTCACCGTATGGTTCTTCGGCTTTGCATGGCCCGACGCCCCGGCGCTCATTGGCATCGCGATCATCACCGTGCTCGGCTGCGTCGCGCTCGAGATCCACGGGCAGTTGCGCCTACGCAGCGAGGCGCGCGAACTCGCGTAGGTTTCGCACCAACCTCGCAACAGCAAAGGCCCCGGCGCGAAGCGCAGCCGGGGCCTGTGTGGTGGGGAGTATTACGCGAAGACGGGGCCGGTGAGGTCTTCGCCCGGGCCCTTGCCGATCGGGTCGGGCACCGGCGAGGCCTCGCGGAACGCGAGCTGGAGCGAGCGCAGGCCGTCGCGCAGTGGGCGCACGTGCTGGTCGCCGAGGAAGGCCATGGATGCGGTGAGCAGCCCCGCGAGCGCCTGGATGATCTTGCGCGCCTCGTCGAGGTCGATGGTCGGGTTCTCGTCTTCGGCCAGGCCAAGGTTCACGGCGGCGGCGCTCATGAGGTGCACCGAGACCGTCGTGATGAGCTCGACCGCCGGCACGTCGGCGATGTCGCGGACCTGGCCATCCAGCTGCCCTTGCAAGTCCTCGTCGAGGGGCGTGGCCTCCGGGTTGACGGGCGAGGCGGGCGTGGCTGAATCGGTCACAGGGGGTTCCTTCCGCAGAAAACTGCTGATAAGCTATTCGCTGGTGTCTGCCTGGCAGACTCTGAGACAAGAGGATTCGTCCCACCCGCGCATACCGCACTAGGTTACCGGGTTTACCACTGGCCCCGCTCGTGCCCATCGCGATGAGCACACCGCAGTACGCTGCGTAGGGGAGTGGCCGCATGTGCGCGGTGTACGCCGGTGAGACGATCTGAAGTTTCACCCCACCCGTGAAGTCATTCACATGCGAACAGAGGAGCCATCCATCAGCGAACCACGCACCAACGACCGGATTCGTGCCAACGAGGTCCGACTTGTCGGCCCTGGCGGCGAACAGGTCGGTGTCGTCAAGATTGAGATCGCGCTGCGCCTCGCGCAGGAAGCCGATCTTGACCTTGTAGAGGTCTCTCCGAACAGCAACCCTCCCGTGGCCAAGATCATGGATTACGGCAAGTTCAAGTACGAGAACGCGCAGAAGGCGAAAGAAGCCCGACGCAATCAGGCGAACACGGTCCTCAAGGAGGTCCGTTTCCGTCTCAAGATCGACGACCACGACTACGAAACCAAACTCAAGCGCGCCATTGGCTTCCTTGAGTCGGGTGACAAGGTCAAAGCAATGATCCAGTTCCGCGGCCGCGAGCAGTCGCGTCCGGAGCTCGGTGTCAAGCTGTTGCAAAAGTTCTCTGAGGATGTCGCCGAGTTCGGCACGGCCGAAAACCGTCCCAAGCAGGACGGCCGGAACATGGTCATGATCGTCGCACCGGTCAAGAACAAGTCCGAAGCAAAGGCCGAGCAGAACGCTCGCCGCAATCAGCAGAAGCAGGCCGCTCGCGCCGCGAAGACTGCCGGGGAAGACGCGGGGTCGACCGACGCCGCCACCACCACGGCAACTGAAACCAAGGAGAACTGATGCCGAAGCAGAAGACCCACTCGGGGTCGAAGAAGCGCTTTAAGCTCACCGGAACCGGCAAGGTCCGTAAGCAGCAGGCTGGCATGCGCCACAACCTCGAGGTGAAGTCGGCCAAGCGCAAGGCTCGCCTCAACCGTGACCAGGTCCTCGCTCCGCAGGACGCGAAGGTCATCAAGAAGCTGCTGGGCAAGTAGCCCGCCCGTCCGTCTGAGATTTAGGAGAACACTGCAATGGCACGTGTGAAGCGGGCAGTAAACGCCCAGAAGAAGCGTCGTACCGTACTTGACCAGGCCTCGGGTTACCGTGGCCAGCGCTCACGCCTTTACCGTAAGGCGAAGGAGCAGGTCATCCACTCGTTCGTGTACAACTACGCCCACCGCAAGGACCGCAAGGGTGACTTCCGTCGCCTGTGGATCCAGCGTATTAACGCGGCGTCGCGTGCGAACGGCCTCACCTACAACCGGTTCATCCAGGGTCTCAACCTGGCCGGCATCGGTGTCGACCGTCGCATCCTCGCTGACCTCGCCGTGAACGAGCCCGCGACCTTCGCCGCGCTCGTCGCGTCGGCCAAGGCCGCCCTCCCGGCGAACACCTCGGCGCCGAAGAACGCCGCGTAGTCAATCGACTTCGCTGACGGGGCGGTCGACCTTCGCGGTCGGCCGCCCCGTTTTCATCCGCAAGACTTTTCAGGAGCCCCGCATGATCGAGTCCGCCAAGAACCAGCGCGTCCGCGACGTCCGCAAGCTCGCGCAGAAGGCGCAACGCACCGAGCGCGGCGAGTTCGTGCTCGAAGGCCCGCAGGCGGTCCGCGAGGGGCTCCTGGCTCGACCCGACCTCATCACGGAGCTCTACGTCACGCCGACCGCGCTCGAGCGACACGATGACATCGCCGAACTCGCCCAGCGCACGGGCCACGAGGTTGTATTCGTCAGCGAAGAGGCGGCCGACGCGATGAGCGACACTCGCACGCCGCAGGGCGTGGTCGCCGTCGCCAAACAGTTCCCGACGGCGCTGAAGCGCATCTTCGAGGGCGAGCCGAAGCTCATCGCGATCCTCGAAGAGGTGCGCGACCCCGGCAATCTCGGCACGATCATCCGCGTCGCCGACTCAGCGGGCGCCGACGCAGTCATCCTCACCGGTCGCACGGTCGACCTCTACAACCCGAAGGTCGTGCGCTCGAGCACGGGCTCGATCTTCCACATCCCGATTGCCGTCGAGGCCGAATTCGACGACGCGGTGGTGCGGGCTCGCCAGGTGGGGATGCGCGTCGTCGCGGCGGATGTGTCGGGCAGCGACCTGCTCGCCGCCCGCGATTCGCTCGCCGAGCCGACCGCTTGGGTGTTTGGCAACGAGGCACGCGGGCTGACCGAGGACCTGCTCGCCCAGGTCGACGACACACTGGTGGTACCGATCTATGGTCAGGCCGAATCGATGAATTTGGCCACGGCCGCGAGCGTGTGCCTCTATGAAAGCGCATTCGCACAGCGACGCGACTGACAAATTGTGTGGAATCCCACGAAATCGATGACGCTTTCGTGGTAACAACTTTGTAACTGACCTCTCGGTTCCCACCCAGGTGTTGCTCAGACAAGTACTGTGGTCGCATGACGCCGGGGTCACCAACACACAGCAATGTCGAATCCCAGCCGCTCGTGCAAATGAACGGCGTGAATAAGTGGTTCGGCGAGAATCACGTACTGAAAGACATCAACACGTCGGTGAATCGTGGTGAGGTGGTCGTCGTTATCGGCCCTTCGGGCTCGGGTAAATCGACGTTCTGCCGCACGATTAATCGCCTCGAGACAATTCAAGAGGGCGAGATTCTCATCGACGGTGTCAAGCTGCCAGAAGAGGGCGCGGGGCTTGCGAAGCTTCGCAGCGACGTCGGCATGGTGTTCCAGTCGTTCAACCTGTTCGCGCACAAGAGCGTGCTCGAGAACGTGACGCTGGCGCAGATCAAGGTGCGCAAGACCTCGAAGGTCGAGGCGGAGAAGCGCGCGATGGAGCTGCTGACGCGAGTCGGCGTGCAGGATCACGCGCAGAAGATGCCCGCCCAGCTCTCGGGTGGCCAGCAGCNAGTGGCGATCGCTCGATCGCTCGCGATGAACCCGAAGCTGATTCTGCTTGACGAGCCGACGAGTGCGCTCGACCCCGAGATGATCAACGAGGTGCTTGACGTCATGGTTTCGCTTGCGAAAGAAGGCATGACGATGGTTGTCGTCACGCACGAAATGGGATTTGCTCGGAAGGCCGCGGATCGCGTGATCTTCATGGCCGACGGCGCAATTGTGGAAGAAGCCGCGCCAGAAGAATTCTTCTCGGCGCCGAAGTCTGATCGAGCAAAGGACTTTCTCTCCAAAATCCTCCGCTAACGGTTGAGTTCAATAGCGAACGCACTGTAGCGCATTCTCAGACCCCCACCTCCAGACCTTTACCGAATCACGACACACGCATACGTGACCCAACGAAGGAGTAACAGTGAAGTTCAAGAAGGCATTTACGGCATTCGCCGGGTTGGCCGCCGCCGCCCTCGTGCTCACCGGCTGCTCGAGCGGCGATAGCTCCGAGCCCGAGGTTGAGTCAGACGTCTCGTTCGAAGAGGGCACGACGATGGCCCAGCTCAACGCCGATCAAAGCATCACCATCGGTGTGAAGTTCGACCAGCCGCTGTTCGGCCTCCAGGGTCCCGACGGCACCCCCGAGGGCTTCGACATCGAGATCGGCAAGATTATCGCGGCGAAGCTTGGCATTCCGGCCGAGAACATCACCTGGACTGAAACGGTCTCGCAGAACCGCGAGCCGTTCATCCAGCAGGGCCAGGTCGACCTCGTCATCGCGACCTACACGATCAACGATGAGCGCAAGGAAGTCATCGACTTCGCCGGCCCGTACTACGTCGCCGGTCAGTCGTTCCTCGTGCCCGAGGGCAACCCGCTTGGAATTGACGGCAGCGACCCCGAGTCGGTGGGCGACGCGACGATCTGCACCGTGACCGGCTCGACTTCGGAGGACAACATCCGCGAGTACACCGACAACGTCATCACGGTCGACAAGTACTCCGACTGCCTCGAGCCGATCCGCACCGGTGAGGCAGACGCGCTCACAACCGACAACGTGATCCTGGCGGGTCTCGTCGACCAGAACGAGGGCGAGTTCGAGGTCACCGAGGGCACGTTCACCGAGGAGCCCTACGGCATCGGCCTCGAGAAGGGCGACCAGGAGTTCCGCGACTTCATCAACGACACCCTCGAGGAGTCGTACAGCGACGGTGCATGGGAGGCCGCCTGGACCTCCACGGTCGGTGACATCCTCCCGACGCCGGAGCCCCCGGCAGTCGACCGCTACTAGGACGACCACTACCGATCGGTAGTTCCCAACTTGCGTGAGGCGGTGCCGAACACGGCACTGGCACCGCCTCGCGCATCCATTCTTCACCAACGCGCGAACGGGACTCGATGGAAGCGATCATCTCGAACTTCGGCTACGTGCTCGAAGGCTTCGGCACCACGGTGTTGCTGCTGATCTACGGCGGCATCGGCGCCTCGATCATCGGCATGCTCGTCGCCTTCATGCGGATCTCGCCCATCGGCGCCCTTCGCGTCACCGCGACTGCATACACCGAGCTCGTGCGTAACACCCCGCTCACGCTGGTGTTCTTCCTCATCATCATCGTGCTGCCGGTGCTCCAACTCGGCGTGCCATCGTTTACCGGCGCGATCATCGCGCTGTCGGTCTACACCTCGCCGTTCGTGGCCGAGGCGCTGCGCTCCGGCATCAACGGTGTTCCGCTCGGGCAAGCCGAGGCCGCCCGTTCACTCGGCCTGAATTTCTCGCAGACGGTGTTCTCGATCATCATGCCGCAGGCGCTGCGCATGGTCGTGCCCCCGCTCATCAATGTCTTTATCGCCCTGACGAAGAACTCCTCAGTCGCCTCGGGTTTCCGCGTGGTCGAACTCGTCGCGGTCTCGAAGGTCCTCGCGAACCAAAACGGTGACCAGGTCATTCCGCTGCTCATCGGCATCGCGTTGTTCTACCTCGTCATCACCATCCCACTCGGTCTCGTCGCCGGGTACATCGAGCGAAAGGTGGCGGTGCTGCGATGAGCGCCTCAGTTCTCTACGACGCCCCCGGCCCGAAGACCCGGCGCACTTCGAACATCATCTCGGCCATCGTCACGGCTGCGGTCGTGATCCTGCTCGGTTGGTTCATCTTTACGCTCGGGCAGCCGCGCACCACCGCGAATGGCGCCGAACTCGTGGGTCTCTGGGATGCGTCGCGCTGGGACATCTTCTTCGACCCCGACGAAGCGGCGGAGCTCTGGCAGGGCCTGCTCTGGCGCGGCCTCGTGCTCGGCACCCTGCGCGCTGCCGGCCTCGCCGCCGTGCTGGCACTCATCCTCGGTTTCCTCTTCGCGCTCGGCCGCATGGCGCGCCACGCGTGGATCCGAATCCCCGTCACGATCGTGCTCGAGTTCTTCCGCGGCATGCCGGTGCTGCTCATGATGCTGTTCATCATGCTCGGCCTCTCAGTCGGCGCGTATCCCGCGGTCGTTGGTGCCCTCGCGATCTACAACGGCGCGATCATCGGGGAGGCACTGCGCAGCGGCGTCGCCGCGCTGCCACGCGGTCAGGGCGAGGCGTCGCTGTCGCTCGGCATGACGCGCATGCAGACGCGCTTCCTCATCGAGTTCCCGCAGGCGTTCCGCCAGATGCTGCCGATCATCGTTGCTCAGCTCGTCGTGCTGCTCAAGGACACCTCCCTCGCCTACATCGTCGCGTACCCCGAGCTACTGCGCACTTCGACGACGATGAAGGACTACTACGGCTCGGGTACCTACTCGTTCTCGTTCTTCTTCGTCACGCTCGTGATCTACCTCGCGGTCAACCTCACACTGAGCTGGGTGGCCCGCCGACTCGCGCGCAACCGCTCGGGCCAGGCAGTTGGTGCCCGCCGACGCGGCAACAAGAGTCGCGGTGCGGCCCCGACCCCGCCACCCGGCCAGATTGGCGTCGACACTTCGCTACTCTCGATCGGGCAGCCCGACGGCATGACGGGGCGCAGTCGCCCCGACACCGGCAAGTAGGCTGGCCGGCCGCTAGGATTGTCGGGTGAGTCAAGAACATCCGATTACTCCCGAAGCGGTCGGTGACGCCGAGCAGTCTGCGCTCGCCGCGATCGCCCAAGCAGCTGATGCTGCCGCCCTCAAGCAGGTGCGCGCCGAACACCTCGGCGAAGCCTCGGCGCTCGCGAAGCTGAACGCCGCAATGCGCGATGTGCCGAACGACCAGAAGAAAGAGGCCGGCAAGCTCGTGGGCCAGGCCCGCGGCCGCGTGAACCAGGCCTTCGCATCCCGTGAGGGCGAGCTGGCCGAGGCCGAGGCGGCGGCGCGACTCGAGTCCGAGCGCGTTGACGTGACCGCGTTCCACGAGCGTGAGCGCAACGGTGCACGGCATCCCCTCACGATGCTCCGCGACCGCGTGAGCGAGATCTTCATGGGCATGGGCTGGGACATCGTCGACGGCCCCGAGCTCGAGAGCGAGTGGTACAACTTCGACTCGCTCAACTTCGACGCCGACCACCCGGCCCGCGCGCTGCAAGACACCTTCTTCGTCGACCCGGTCGACCGTCACCTGCTCATGCGCACGCACACCTCACCGCTGCAGATGCGCTCGATGCTCGACCGCGGCGCGCCGCTCTACGTGCTCGCCCCGGGCCGCACGTACCGCACCGACGAACTCGACGCGACGCACACACCGGTGTTCACGCAGTTCGAGGGCATCGCGATTGACCGCGATCTCTCGATGGCACACCTGCGCGGCACGCTCGAGCACTTCGCTCGCCAGATGTTTGGCGATGAGGCGAAGATTCGCCTGCGCAACAACTACTTCCCCTTCACCGAGCCGAGCGCCGAGATGGACATCTGGCACCCGCTCGCGAAGGGCGGCCCGCGCTGGATCGAGTGGGGCGGCTGCGGCATGGTGCACCCGAACGTCATTAAGGCAGCCGGGCTCGACCCCGAGGAGTTCCGTGGCTTCGCGTTCGGTATGGGCGTGGAGCGCACGCTCATGTTCCGCAATGACCTCACCGACATGCACGACATCGTTGAGGGTGACGTGCGCTTCAGCGAACAGTTTGGAATGGTGATTTAGGGATGCGTATTCCTCTGTCTTGGCTGCGCGACTACGTTGATGTCGCGGCCGACGCGACGCCGCAGGATGTGCTCGACGCGTTCGTGAGCGTCGGATTCGAAGACGAAGCGATTCACGGCGGCGAGCTCACGGGCCCGATCGTTGTCGGTGAGGTACTCGAGCGCGAGCCCGAGCCGCAGAAGAACGGCAAGACGATCAACTGGTGCCAGGTGCGCGTCGCGCCCGAGGGCGAGTCGGCGGCCGATGGCGGTGCCGACGTGCGCGGCATCGTCTGTGGTGCGCAGAACTTTGAGGTGGGTGACCGCGTCGTCGTTACGCTGCCCGGCGCCGTGCTCCCCGGTGACTTCCGCATCGCTGCCCGCAAGACGTACGGTCACACCTCCGACGGCATGATGGCCTCGCAGCGCGAGCTTGGCCTCGGCGACNCATGACGGCATTATCGTGCTCGGCAAGCTCGGGCTCGAGGCCGAGATCGGAACGCCTGCGCTGCCGCTGTTCGGCCTCGACGACATCGCCGTCGAGGTCAACGTCACGCCCGACCGCGGCTATGCGATGTCGCTGCGCGGCCTCGCTCGCGAGTTCTCGCACGCGACCGGCGGGGCGTTCCGCGACCCCGCCCTGCGTCCCGAGCTCGACGCGATTGGCGCGCAGGCGCTCGCGGCCTCTGCCGACGCGGCGCGCGTCCCCGTGACCGTCGCCGACGAGCTCGCCGTGCGCGAGCAGCCACTCAGCGAGGTGTTCGCGGGCGTCGTCGTGACTGGCGTCGATGGCACGCGACCCAGCCCGAGCTGGCTGTCGGGTCGCCTGCGGCTTGCGGGCATCCGTTCGCTCGGTCTGCTTATCGACATCACGAACTACGTCATGCTCGAGCTCGGCCAGCCGATCCACGGCTACGACCTCGACCAGCTGCGCGGCGGCATCCACGTGCGTCGCGCGACGGCGGGGGAGCGACTCACGACCCTCGACGGCCGCGACCGCGAGCTGTCCGACGAAGATATTCTCATCACCGACGACCGCGGGCCGATCGGCCTTGCGGGCGTGATGGGCGGCGCCGAGACCGAGCTCTCGAACGAGACGAAGAACGTGTTCATCGAGGCGGCGACGTTTGCGTCGGTCTCGATCGCCCGCACCGCTCGCCGGCACAAGCTGCCATCGGAGGCCTCGCGCCGCTTCGAGCGGGGCGTCGACGGCTCGGTGACGGCGAAGGCCGCGGCCCGTGTCGCCGAGTTGCTCGTCGAGCTCGCCGGTGGCACCGTCGAGGCCGCGGGCAGCGTGCTCGGCGAGGCCGCGCGCCCCGCGCCCATCACGCTGCCGGTCGAACTTCCGGCGAAGCTCATGGGCGTCGACTATGACCGCAACGAGGTCGTGGCGTCGCTCGAGGCCGTCGGCTGCGAGGTCGAGGGCGACGACGTGCTCACGGTTACTCCGCCGACGTGGCGCGGCGACCTCACCGAGCCCGTGACCCTCGTCGAGGAGGTCGGCCGTCTTGGTGGCTTCGACCGCATCCCCTCGGTCGTGCCGCAGGCGACGAGCGGCCGCGGGCCGAGCCGAGAGCAGGCGCTGCGTCGCCAGCTCTCTGACGTGCTCGCCGCCGCCGGCGCCGTCGAGGTGCTCTCGTACCCGTTCGTGACCGAGGAAGAGAACGTGCTGTTCGACTCGGCCGACGGCACCCCGGTGCCCTCGGTGAAGCTCGCGAACGCGATGGACGCGAAGACCGCCTGGCTGCGTCGCAGTATTCTGCCCGGCCTCGCCGGTGTCGCGCACCGCAATGTGTCGCGCGGCCGCCCGAGCTTCGCGGTGTTTGAGCTCGGCCGGGTGTTCCGCCCGGTCGCCGGCGTCGAGTACGGCGTCGCCGAGCTCCCGCCGGTCGCGCAGCGCCCGAGCGCCGAGAAGCTTGCCGAGCTCAATGCGGGCATCCCGCCACAGCCGTACTCGCTGTCGCTGCTGCTGGTCGGCGAGCGCACGGCGAAGCAGCCCGGCCTCGACGCCGTGGCCTACAGCTGGCACGATGCCCTCGAGTACCTCGACCGCATCTCGCTCGCGACGGCTGCCGAGTTCCGCGTTCGTCAGGGTTCGCACGGCGCGTTCCACCCCGGCCGCTGTGCCGAGGTGTTCGTGATCGATGCCGCGGGCGACGAGCACGCGATCGGTTTTGCCGGCGAGCTGCACCCCGACGTGGCCGAGGCCCACGACCTGCCGCGCGTGGTCGGCGCCGTCGAACTCGATGTGGATGCGCTGCTCGCGCACTCCGAGCGGCACGTTTCGGCGGGCACGATCGTCGGTTTCCCTGCCGCGACCCAGGATCTCTCGCTGGTTGTCGCGCGCGAGGTTCCCGCGGCCGACGTGCGTGACGCCGTACGCGAGGGCGCGGGCGAGCTGCTCGAGGNACATCCGCCTCGTCGACGACTACCGCGGCCGCGGGCTCGAAGAGACCGAAAAGTCGCTCACCTTCGCACTGCGCTTCCGCGCCGACGACCGCACGCTGACCGCCGCCGAGGCCACCGAAGCCAAGGAGGCTGGCGCGGCGAAGGCGGCCGAGCGCTTCGGCGCGAAGATCCGCGCCTAGCTACCGCCAGAACGCAACTGCGGGCCGGATG
>NZ_JACXJG010000007.1:116344-123758 GCF_014904065.1 Gulosibacter sediminis
TCCGGATTTCGGCGCGAGCCTGCGCGCGAATTTAGCTCGGGGCTAGGCCTACGCGGCCTCAGCCTCGCGCATCGCTGCCTCGAGCGCGACCCAGCCGAGCATCGCGCACTTCACGCGCATGACGTACTTGCCGACGCCTTCGAACGCGATCGCGTCGCCGAGCAGATCGGCCTCGTCATCGGTGAGGTGATTGCTGCCGCGCTTGCGGAGCATGCCACGCAGGGCCTCAACGCCGGCGCGCGCCTGCGCCACGGGCTGGCCCACGAGCTGCTCGACCATGATCGAGGCGGAGGCCATCGAGATCGAGCAGCCGTCGCCGACCCAGCCAATCTCGGCGACCCGGTCGTCCTCGACGCGCACGCGTAGGCGAATCTCGTCGCCGCACGAGGGGTTCTTCTCGAAGTGCTCGGCATCGAAGGGAGCGATCTCGCCCTCGCCGCTGCGGCGCCGCGAGGCGTCGAGAATGATGTCCTGGTACAGCGAATCGAGCCCGCTCATCGGTCGGCCCCGAAGTAGGCGCGCACGTCCCCGAGCGCCGAGACGAGTGCGTCGATGTCGTCGTTCGTCGTGGTGAAGTAGCTCGAAGCGCGGGTCGACGCGGTGACGCCGAGTCGGCGGTGCAGCGGTTGCGCGCAGTGGTGGCCGCCGCGCACGGCGATGCCGCGAGCATCCAGGAACTGCGAGACGTCGTGCGAGTGCACACCGTCGACGATGAAGGCGGCGAGGCCCGAGCGTGGCACCGAGGCGTCGTCGCCGATCACGGTGACGCCGTCGAGCGCCGACAGACGTTCGACCATGAGGGCACCGAGGGCCTCCTCGTGCTCGGCAATGGCGGCCATGCCGACGCCCTCGAGGTAGCGGCAGGCCGCGGCGAGGCCGATCACCTGCGGCACAGCCTGCGTACCGGCCTCGAAGCGGGTGGGCGGGTCCATAAACGTCGTCGACTCCATGGTGACGATCTCGATCATCGAGCCACCGGTGCGAGCCGGCGGTAGCTGCGCGAGGCGCTCGCGGCGGCCGTAGAGCACGCCGAGGCCGTTCGGGCCCGTCATCTTGTGGCTCGAGAACGCGGCGAAGTCAACGCCGAGGGCGTGGAAATCGACCGGGCGATGCGGCACCGACTGGCAGGCATCGAGCACCGTGATTGCACCGACCGAGGTCGCGAGCTCGACGAGCTGCTCGACGGGTGCGATCATGCCGGTGACGTTCGAGACGTGCGCAAAGGCGATGACCTTGGTTGCCTCGGTCACGACGGCGCGGGCGTCGTCAATGCTCCAGGTGCCGCGGTCGTTCGCGGGTACCCACTTCAGGGTGGCGCCCGTCGCGAGCGCGAGCTCCTGCCACGGCACGAGGTTCGCGTGGTGCTCCGCCTCGGTGATGACAATCTCGTCACCCGGGCCGAGCCGCAGGGGGACCGACTCGTCGCCGCCGCGACCCCGAGAGGCGGCCGCGATGCCGAGCGTCACGGTGTTGAGCGCATCCGTTGCCCCCGCCTGCCACGCGATCTCGTCGGCATCGGCACCGATGAAGCGTGCGATTGTGTCGCGGGCATCCTCGAAGTCGCTCGTCGAGAGCGCGGCGAGTTCGTGCGCCCCGCGGTGCACGGCCGCGTTGCGGTGCTCGAGGAAGTCGCGTTCGACGTCGAGCACGGCGGTCGAGCGCTGCGCGGTCGCGCCGAAGTCGAGGTACACAAGCTGCTCGCCGTGCACCTGCTCGGCCAGAATGGGAAAGTCGCGGCGAAGCTCGCGGGCTCGGGCGTCAGTAATTACGGAGGAAGACATCGTTCCTAGCCTAGGCCGGGCCCCGCGTAGGATGGCGAACATGACGTTTTCGGTAGCGGTCGCTGGGGCTAGTGGGTACGGCGGCGGCGAGCTGCTGCGGCTGCTTGCGAGCCATCCGGAATTCGAGGTGCGCACTGTTACGGCGCACCAGCAGGCCGGCCAGTCGCTGCGAACGGTGCATCCGCACCTCGCGAGCTACGGCGACCTCGAATTGCAGCCAACCGACGCGGCGCATCTGCGCGGCCACGACATCGTCNTTCCTCGCGCTGCCCCACGGCAAGTCGGCGGCGCTCTCGGCCGAGCTCGAGGGCGAGGTGAGGTTGCTCGTCGACGCCGGCGCCGACCACCGCCTGGAGCGGGAGCAGGACTGGACCGACTATTACCCGGGCGAGTTCGCCGGCACGTGGACGTACGGCATGCCCGAGCTCGTGCTCGCCGATGGCGGGAAGCAGCGCGCGCAGTTGCCCGGCACCAACCGCATCGCCGTACCGGGCTGCAACGTCACCGCGGTGAGCCTCGCGCTCGCGCCGGCGATTCGTGCTGGCCTGGTCGAGCCGGATGCGCTCGCGGCGGNTCCTCGCGGTCGGTCCTTCGGGAGCCGGTAAGAAGGCCTCGGTCGGCATGCTCGGCAGCGAGCTGATCGGCAACGTGGTGCCGTACAACGCGTTTGGGGGTCACCGCCACAACCCCGAGATCCGGCAGAACCTTCGCCGTGCATCCGGCGCCGACGTGCGCCTCTCCTTTACCCCCGTGCTCGTGCCCGCGGCGCGCGGCATTCTCGCGACCAGCTCGGGCACTCTCATCGACGGGGTCGACCAGGCGCGCATCGACGAGGTTTACCGCGAGGCGTACGGCGACGAGACCTTCATCGAGGTACTCACCGACGGCCGCCTGCCCCGCACGAACGACGTGCTCGGCTCGAACCGCACGCAGATCGCTGTCGGCATAGACGAGCGCGCCGGTCGCCTCATCGCGATCAGCGCTCTGGATAATCTCGGCAAGGGCACCGCCGGTGCCGCCATCCAGTCTGCGAACCTTGCCCTCGGCCTCGAGGAGTCGCTCGCACTTCCCCTGAACGGAGTCGCCCCGTGACCATCACCACCCCCAAGGGTTTCCGCGCCGCCGGCGTCGCCGCCGGCATCAAGAAGAGCGGCGGCCGCGATGTTGTGGTGGTCGTCAACGACGGCCCGTCAGCCTCGGCCGCGGCGGTGTTCACGAGCAACCGCTGCGAGGCACACCCCGTGACGTGGTCGCGGCGCATTCTCGACGACGGCGTCGCCTCCGCGGTCGTGCTCAACTCGGGCGGCGCGAACTGCTTCACCGGCGAGTTTGGCGCCGAGACGACCGAGCTCACGGCGAACCGCGCCGCCGAACTGCTGCAGCTGCAGCCGAGCGACGTCATCGTCTGTTCCACGGGCCTGATCGGTTCGGGCGACGAGAAGTTCCGCCAGGGCGTGCTCACGGGTGTCAAACTCGCGGTCGCCGAGCTCGCCGACGACGAAACGGCCGCGCAGCATGCCGCCGACGGCATCCTCACCACCGACTCGGTGGCGAAAACCGCGCTGCGCGAGGGCACCGGCTACTCGATCGGCGCGATCGCGAAGGGTGCGGGCATGCTCGCCCCGGGCCTCGCAACGATGCTCGTCGTCATCACGACCGACGCCGACCTCGAGTCGGCCCAGCTCGACACGGCGCTGCGCGAGGCCACTCGCCTCAGCTTCGACCGCGTCGACTCCGACGGCGCCATGTCGACGAACGACACCGTCGCGCTGCTCGCTTCGGGCGCATCCGGCACCGCGGCCGACGAAGGCGAGTTCACGAGCCTGCTCGTNCTCTGCCAGGACCTCGCTCGCCAGCTCCAGGCCGACGCCGAGGGCGCGAGCCACGACATCACGATCACCACCACCGGCGCGGCCACGGAAGACGAGGCGGTCGCCGTCTCGCGCGCCGTCAGCCGCTCGAACCTCTTCAAGACCGCGATCTTCGGCAACGACCCGAACTGGGGCCGCGTGCTCGCCGCGATCGGCACGACCGACGCACAGTTCGTGCCGCAGCAGATCGACGTGTCGATGAACGGCGTCATGGTGTGCCGCGCCGGCACACCCGACGCGCCCGTCGACACCGTCGACCTCACGCCGCGCAAGACCGAGGTGCTCATCGACCTCCACGCGGGCGACGCAACCGCGAGCATCCTCACCAACGACCTCACGCACGACTACGTGCACGAAAACAGCGCCTACTCGTCGTAGGTCGAAAGGCAGCATGTCTGGCGACACCCACCCATGGCTCGCGGCCTCGACCGCGAAGGTCGAGACGCTCATCGAGGCCCTGCCCTGGATGCAGCAGTACCACGACGAGATCATCGTCGTGAAGTTCGGCGGCAACGCCATGGTCGAGTCCGAGCTCATTGAGGCGTTCGCGCAAGACATCGCGTTCCTGCGCTACGCGGGCATCAAGCCCGTCGTCGTGCACGGCGGCGGCCCGCACATCTCACGCATGCTCGACCGCTTCGGCATCGAGTCGGAGTTTCGCGCCGGGTATCGGTACACCTCCGCGGAGGCGATCGAAGTCGTGCGTATGGTGCTCGGCGGCCAGGTCGCCCGCGAGCTCGTCTCGGCGATCAACGATGTCGCGCCGGTCGCCACCGGCACGTCGGGGGAGGACGCCGGGCTGTTTCAGGCGCAGCGTAAGACCACGGATGCGTCGGGCAAGCCGATCGACCTCGGTCACGTCGGCGAGATTGTCGCGGTCAACCCCCAGGTCGTCTCGGCCGACATCGCGGCCGGCCGCATCCCCGTCGTCTCGACCATCGCGAGTGACATCGACGCGCCCCGCAAAGCGCTCAACATCAACGCCGACCGCGCGGCTGCCGCGCTCGCGGTGGCGCTCGGCGCNCGCAAGCTCGTTATGCTCACCGACGTCGAGGGTCTCTACCGCAACTGGCCCGACCGATCGTCACTCATTTCGTCGATCAGCGCCGAGGAGCTCCGCCCTATGGTGCCGAACCTCGAAGCGGGCATGATCCCCAAGGTGCAGGCGTGCCTCGAGGCCGTCGACGGGGGCGTCTCGCGTGCCACCATCATCGACGGCCGTGTGGCCCACTCAACCTTGCTCGAAATCTTTACCACCGACGGCTTCGGCACCGAGGTCATGCCCTAGCGGCGCCTCTGTTTGACCACCAATTCGAAAGGCTCACCAATGATCCGCCACTTCCTTCGCGACGACGACATCACCGCCGCCGAGCAGAGCACGATTCTCGACCTCGCGGCGAAGCTGAAGGAAGACCGATTCCTGGCGCGACCACTCGAGGGCCCGCAGTCGGTCGCGGTCATCTTCGACAAGAGCTCGACGCGCACCCGCGTCTCCTTCCACGTCGGGGTCTCGGAGCTCGGCGGCAGCCCGCTCATCTTCACCACAGCATCGAGCCAGCTCGGCGGCAAAGAGACCCCCTCCGACACCGCGCGCGTGCTCGAGCGCATGGTCGAGGCCATCGTCTGGCGCACCTATGCGCAGTCGGGCCTCGAGCAGATGGCCGAGGGCGCACGCGTACCGATCGTCAACGCGCTCAGCGACGACTTTCACCCCTGCCAGCTGCTGGCCGACCTGCTCACGATTCGCGAGCACCGCGGCACGACGGCCGGACAGAAGCTCGTGTTCGTTGGCGACGGCGCAAGCAACATGGGCCACTCGTACCTGCTTGCCTGCGCGATTGCCGGTATGCACGTCGCCGTCGCCTCACCCCAGGGCTACCTCCCTCGTGAGGATGTGGTGGCGCGCGCCCGCGAGCTCGCCGCCGAACAGGGTGGCTCCGTTGAGGTGGGCACCGACGCCGCGGCGCTCGTCGCCGGCGCCGATGTCGTCGTCACCGACACCTGGGTCTCGATGGGCCTCGAGGAGGAGCGCGCCGAGCGCGTCNCCGCCTTTGAGTCGTACCGGGTGACCCAGGAGATGATGAGCGACGCGAAGGACGATGCGATCTTCCTCCACTGCCTGCCAGCGGACCGCGGCTACGAAGTCGACGCCGACGTGATTGACGGAGCCCAGTCGGTGATTTGGGACGAGGCCGAAAACCGGCTCCACGCCCAGAAGGCGCTACTCGTGTGGCTGCTCGCGCAGGCCCGCGGCGTCGAACTGCCGTAATCGGCTGCAGCGCCGAGCGAACTAGACTATTTCCAGACCTACAGCTGAAGGAGCAACATGACTGAGCGTATTGTGCTCGCGTACTCGGGAGGTCTTGACACCTCCGTCGCAATCCCGTGGATCAAGGAGCGCACCGGCCGCGAGGTCATCGCCCTCGCGATCGACGTCGGCCAGGCCGGCGAGGACCTCGAGCAGATCCGCCAGCGTGCCATTGACTGCGGCGCCGTGGAAGCCGTGGTCGTCGACGCCCGTGACGAGTTCGCGAACGATTACCTCGTGCCCGCCCTCCAGGCGAATGCGATGTACCAGCGCCGCTACCCACTCGTGTCGGCGCTCTCGCGCCCGCTCATCGCCCGTCACCTTGCGCGCACCGCTCGCGAGCTCGGCGCGAACTCGATCGCGCACGGCTGCACCGGTATGGGCAACGACCAGGTGCGCTTCGAGGCCGCCGTCGCGGCGCTCGCGCCCGAGCTCACCTCGATCGCGCCCATCCGCGACCTCTCGCTGACCCGCGACGTGGCCATCGAGTACGCGGGCGAGCACAACCTGCCCATCCGCCAGTCGAAGGCGTCGCCGTACTCGGTCGACCAGAACGTCTGGGGCCGCGCGGTTGAGACCGGCTTCCTCGAAGACCCGTGGAACCCGCCCATCGAAGACCTCTATGAGTACACGCAGGACCCGACGGTCGACCGTGCTCCGACCGAGGTCACCATCGCGTTTGAGTCGGGCACCCCGGTGTCGATCAATGGCGAGCGTCTGAGCATGCTCCAGATCGTCGAGAAGATGAACCAGCTCGCGGGCGAGCAGGGCGTCGGCCGCATCGACATGGTCGAGGACCGCCTCGTCGGCATTAAGTCGCGCGAGATCTACGAGGCCCCGGGCGCGATTGCGCTCATCGAGGCGCACACCCACCTCGAAGACCTCGCGCTCGAGCGTGACGTGGCCCGCTACAAGCGCAGCGTCGAGATCGAGTGGGGCAACCTCGTCTACGACGGTCTCTGGTTCGGCGGCCTCAAGCGCGCGCTCGACGCGTTCATCCAGCACACGCAAGAGAAGGTCACCGGCGAGGTGCGCCTGACCCTGCACCAGGGCCGCGCCGTTGTCACCGGCCGCCGCAGCGACGAGTCGCTCTACGACTACTCGCTGGCGACGTACGACACCGGTAACACCTTCAACCAGGATGCCGCGCGCGGCTTCATCGAGCTGCACTCGCTGCCCTCGAAGATCGCCGCCCGCCGCGACCAGCCCGAGCTGTAGGGCATGGCGGACGCAACCTCGCGAGCCGGCGAAGACGGCGCCCTCTGGGGCGGCCGCTTCGCCGGCGGACCGTCGCCCGAGCTCGCTCGGCTGTCGAAGTCGACGCAGTTCGACTGGAAGCTGGCGCACTACGACCTTGCTGGTTCGCGCGCGCACGCGAACGCGCTCGCGAAGGCGGGGTACCTCAGCGAAGACGAGCGGCTCGGGATGCACGCCGCGCTCGACGAACTCGAAGA
>NZ_JACXJG010000007.1:123790-123874 GCF_014904065.1 Gulosibacter sediminis
GCGCGTCAGCGACGGCCGCTTCGTCGCGGCCGAGTCCGATGAGGATGTGCACTCGGCGCTTGAGCGCGGGTTGATGGAGATCGC
>NZ_JACXJG010000007.1:123886-126775 GCF_014904065.1 Gulosibacter sediminis
CGGGCACGAGCTCGGCGGCAAGCTTCGTGCCGGCCGCAGCCGAAACGACCAGATCGCGACGTTCGTGCGCATGTACATCCGCGACGAATCGGCGACGCTGCGCGGGCTGCTGCGCGACCTTGTGAACGCAATCGCCGGCCAGGCCGAGGCGAACCTCGACGTGATCATGCCGGGGCGCACGCACCTGCAGCACGCGCAGCCGGTGCTGTTGGCGCACCACCTGCTCGCGCATGCGTGGCCGCTTGTGCGCGACCTCGGCCGCCTGAGCGACCTGGGGGAGCGGCTCGCCGACTCGCCCTATGGCTCTGGCGCGCTTGCGGGCTCGACGCTCGGGCTCGACGCCGAAGCGGTCGCGGCCGAACTCGGCTTCCGCGCCGCGGTCGAGAACTCGATTGACGGCACGGCGTCCCGCGACCTCGTGAGCGAGGCCGCGTTCATCCTCGCCCAGGTGGGCGTCGACGTCTCGCGCTTTGCCGAGGAGATCATCCTCTGGAACACGCGCGAGTTCGACTTCCTCACCCTTGACGACTCGTATTCGACCGGCTCGAGCATCATGCCGCAGAAGAAGAACCCCGACATCGCCGAGCTCGCGCGCGGCAAGTCGGGGCGCCTCATCGGCAACCTCACGGGCCTGCTCGCCACATTTAAGGCGATGCCGCTCGCGTACAACCGCGACCTGCAGGAGGACAAAGAGCCACTGTTCGACTCGTTCGAACAGCTCGAGGTGCTGCTGCCGGCATTCACCGGCATGGTGGCCACCATGGTCTTCCACGGTAAGCGGATGCGCGAGCTCGCGCCCCAGGGGTTCTCACTTGCCACCGACGTGGCCGAGTGGCTCGTGAAGCGGCACGTGCCGTTCCGCGATGCGCACGAGATTTCGGGCAGCCTCGTCAAGCTTGCCGAGTCGAAGGGCGTCGACCTCGACGGCCTCTCGGACGACGAGTTTGCCGGGGTCTCGGCGCACCTCACACCCGAGGTGCGCGAGGTGCTGACGATTGACGGTTCCGTCGCCTCGCGCGACGGCGTCAACGGCACCGCGCCGAGCTCCGTGCGCGCCCAGCTCGACAAGCTGCGCGAACGACTCGCGTAATCACCACACGAATGCCCCCGATCGTGCAGATCGGGGGCATTCGTGTTGGTACGGTTGACGCTGTGACACAGCGTGATCTCTCCTGGCAGCGGAATGACCCGTCGTTTGACCACGTCCTCGATGAGCTCGAGTGGCGCGGCTTTATTCACGTCTCCACCGATCTCGGTGAGCTTCGTGAGCGGATGGCCCAGGGCCCGATCACGTATTACTGCGGATTCGACCCGACGGCGCCGAGTCTTCACCTCGGGCACCTCGTGCAGCTGCTGCTGCTTCGCCGGCTGCAGCTCGCGGGCAACTTCCCGATCGGCGTGGTCGGCGGCTCGACCGGTCTCATCGGCGACCCGCGCCCGACGGCCGAGCGCACACTCAACTCGCGCGAAACTGTCGCCGAGTGGGTGAACGGCCTGCGCGACCAGATCGAGGGCTACCTCGACTTCGACGGCGACTTTGCCGCACGGATGGCGAACAACCTCGACTGGACCGCCGACTTGTCGGCCCTCGACTTCCTGCGCGACCTCGGCAAGCACTTCCGGGTCGGGGCGATGCTCAAGAAGGATGCGGTTTCGGCGCGCCTCAACTCCGAGGCCGGCATCTCGTACACCGAGTTCAGCTACCAGATTCTGCAGGCGTTTGACTTCCTCGAGCTCTACCGCCGGTACGGCCTCGAGCTGCAGACGGGTGGCTCCGACCAGTGGGGCAACCTCGTCGGCGGTGTTGATCTGATTCGCCGTGCCGAGGGTGCGAGCGTGCACGCGATGGGAACGCCGCTCATCACGAACTCCGACGGCACCAAGTTCGGCAAGTCCGAGGGCAACGCCATCTGGATCAACGCCGAGCTCACGTCGCCCTACGCGTTCTACCAGTTCTGGCTCAACACCGACGACCGCGATGTGGCCGACCGCCTGAAGATCTTCACGTTCTTCACGCGTGAAGAGATCGCGCAGTTCCAGCGTCAGGTCGAGGAGGAGCCGTTCCGTCGTGCGGCACAAAAGGCGCTCGCCTCGGCAGTGACCCGACTCGTGCACGGTGACGAAGCCACCGATGCGGCGATCGATGCGTCGGAGGCGCTCTTCGGCAAGGGCGACCTCGCGGCGCTTTCCGAGGATGTGCTTCATCAGGCCATCGCGGAACTCCCGAATGTCGAAGCGCAGCTTGGGCAGGAAATCGCCGAGCTGCTCGTGGCGACCGGTGCGGAAGACTCGCTCTCGGGTGCGCGTCGAGCAATCAAGCAGGGCGGGGTCACCGTCAACAAGGCGAAGGTGACCGATGAACACCAGGTGTTGGGGGAGGGCGACCTCCTCGCCGGCGGCGGTGTCGTGATCCGCCGCGGTAAGAAGACACTCGTTGGTGCCATCGTGCGATAACCGTGCGAATTTGACGAGGGGGTGTGCGCAGCAGTGCTGCGCACACCCCCTCGTCGTTCTCCCTCGGATCGCCGAGATCCCCGGAATACCGGGCGACACGCCCGGGCTGCAGGCGTGATTTGCACGACCCCCCGGATCTCCGTAAAGTATTCATCTGTTGCCACCGCAGCGAAAGAAACACCATCTGGTGCTCATCGCAAAGGAGGCAACGGTCGCCGCCCAAGCGACAGGGTCTTCACAGACTCAGCGCTTGAGCCACTTGCACGCCACGGCGAGCATGGGGTAAGGTAGACGACCTAACAACAACTTCACTACCACGAGGTTACGTCAGACATCGTCCGACACGCCGAGGTAGTAGAACCTAGAGCTCTCAGTAGCAACCACGCAAGCGCGGGGTGAAAATGAGAAGCGAACGGTCTTTGAGAACTCAACAGT
>NZ_JACXJG010000008.1:0-106 GCF_014904065.1 Gulosibacter sediminis
CTGCTGAGGCTCCGGCTGCTGCTGAGCCCGCTGCCGAGGCACCCAAGGCGGAGGCGCCTGCCGCACCGGCTGCTCCTGCTGCCCCCGCAACCCCGGCTGCTCCCGC
>NZ_JACXJG010000008.1:306-16967 GCF_014904065.1 Gulosibacter sediminis
AAGGCCCCCGCTGCCCCGCAGCGCCCTGAGACGAAGAGCGACCCCCGCTATGTGACTCCGATCGTGCGCAAGCTCGCTGCGGAGCATGGTGTCGATCTGACCAAGATCACTGGCTCGGGCGTCGGCGGACGCATCCGAAAGGAAGACGTGCTCGAGGCCGCGAAGTCGCAGGCACCGGCGGCCGCGACTGCGGCCGCGCCCGCAGCCTCCGCCGGTGTGCCGACCGAGGCCACCCCGCACGAGGTGTCGCCACTGCGCGGCACGAGCGCGAAGATGTCGCGCCTGCGCAAGGTTGTTTCGCAGCGTGCCGTTGAGTCGATGACCACGACGGCGCAGCTCACCACGGTGATTGAGGTCGACGTGACCCGCGTTGCCAACCTCCGCGCGGCGAAGAAGAACGAGTTCCTCGAGAAGACCGGCTCGAAGCTTTCCTTCCTGCCGTTCTTCACGCTCGCCGCGATCGAGGGCCTGCAGTCCTACCCGATCATCAACTCGACCGTTCAGGGTGACGAGATCGTCTACCCCGAGGGCGAGAACGTGTCGATTGCGGTCGACACCGAGCGCGGTCTGCTCACCCCGGTGATTAAAAACGCTGGCGGTCTGAACATCGCCGAGCTCGCGAAGTCGATCGACGACCTCGCGACGCGCACGCGTGACAACAAGCTGCTCCCCGACGAGCTTGCCGGCGGCACCTTCACTGTGACGAACACGGGCTCGCGCGGTGCGCTGTTCGACACCCCGGTCGTGTTCCTGCCGCAGGAGGCCATCCTCGGCACCGGCGCGGTCGTGAAGCGCCCGACGGTCGTCAAGACGGCCGACGGCACCGAGAGCATCGCGATTCGTTCGATGGTGTACCTCGCGCTCAGCTACGACCACCGCATCATCGACGGCGCCGACGCGGCCCGTTACCTGACGCAGGTCAAGCAGCGCCTCGAAGAGGGCGCGTTCGAGGGCAACCTCGGCATTTAGTCACTGGCGAGTGAATGGGCGGGCGTGCAGCGAACTGGCTGCACGCCCGCCCATTTGTTTCCCGTGAGAATAAGCAGCAGCGGCAACGCTTACAGGAGCGGGGAAACCACCGCGACCGCGCAGCCGGCACCGACCAGGCCGAGCCAGACAGCCGGGCGAATTCCGCTCGCGCGCATGGCGATGAGCCGCCACCCGACGGCCATCGACGCCGTCACACCCACGCGACGTTGACTGGGCTGCGCTTCGATGAGCGGGTCGTCATCTACCGACCCGGCGTGGTCTTTTGCAGGCCGAGCCGGTCGTTCCGATAGTTGCCCAGGCTCGACGTGATGCGCGACGGGTGCCGCAACGGCGAGCGCCGCAGGCGGTGCCCAGGCAAACAGCGCATCAACGAGGCGTGGAATCGGGTCGGCTACCGGGGCTCCCTGGGCGAGCGTGGCAACCAGCTCGCGAACTTGCCCGCTCGCCTCGCCGCTCGAATGGGCGAGTAGCGCGTCGCAGAGGCGACCAAGACCCCGCAGGTCATCTTGGATTGCGAGGTCGCGGCGCATCCCGCTCAAGTCATCGAGATCGACGCTCGCCGACCATTCCTCGACCCACGGTTTGCCGCTGCTGTCGATTCGGCAGGCGGTGAGCGCGAGCGCCCCGTGGGTAAATCCACGCCGATGCGCCTGGGCGACCGATTCGAGCACCGGCACCGCGAGGGTGACCACTGCGCCAGGCGGCAGCTCAACTTCGCGCGACACGAGCGCCGCAAAGCTCGAGTCCTGCACTAACTCCCCCACGGTCAACCGGCGATGCCCGTCGCTGAGCAGTTCGAAGTACGGTCGCACGAAGTCACCGCCGTGTCGATGCCGAGTGCGCGCGTCGCGGCTCAACCGTGTCGCCGAGGCATCATCGGTGGCGATATTGAGGCGACGGTGCATGAGGGGCTCGGGTTGCTCGACGGAGAACCCGACCCAGTGGTTGCTCGAGGCGGCCCCCTCTGGGGTGCGTTCGGCCACGGCGACAAAGCTCAGCACACCGGGGATCTCCTGGGGCAGCGGCCGAACCAGCCGCCAGCCCGCCACGGTGGACCCGATGGCAGGTGCGGTCTCGGACTCGGGGCGGTGTTGTAGGCGCATATCGGGCATTGTGCGACGCGAACTTGCCGAGCGAACGGCTGACCGAGGGAAATTGTGGATAACGTTCGTCGGATCGAATCCTGTGGATGGCGCGGGGCGGGTATCCTAGGTGAACTATGGCTAAATCCTCTGAATCGAGCACCAAGGAGCCCGGTCGCTTCCGTCAAATCATCGACGTTGTGAAGATGACGGCGAAGTACGACAAGCCCGGCGTCGCACTGATGATCACTGCGGCGGTGCTGCCGATTCTCGCGGCGTTCTTCCTGTGCTTCTTCATGTACCGCGACAACTGGATCATGTGGATCATCTTCATGATCCTCGGCCTGCTGTTCGGCCTCATGCTGTTCATGTTCGTGCTGAACAACCGCGCCGAGAAGGTCGCCTACTCGCAGCTTGAGGGCCGCCAGGGCGCCACCGGCGCCGTGCTGCAGTCGAGTCTGCGCGGCACCTGGCGCACCAGCGACATGCCCGTCGCGTTCAACCCCCGCACGCAGGACGTCATCTTCCGCGCCGTCGGCAAGCCCGGCGTCATCCTGTTCACCGAGGCCGACAATGCCGCCTCGAAGAAGCTGCTCGCCGATGAGCGTCGCAAGGTGCAGCGCGTCGTTCCGACCGTCACCGTCCACCACATCCTCGTGGGTCAGGGCGGTGTCTCACTCGGCAAGCTGAAGCGCGAAGTGAAGCGCCTGCCGAACAAGCTCCGTCGCGACGAGATTC
The DNA here is from genome assembly GCF_014904065.1 of Gulosibacter sediminis. Classification (GTDB taxonomy): domain Bacteria; phylum Actinomycetota; class Actinomycetes; order Actinomycetales; family Microbacteriaceae; genus Gulosibacter; species Gulosibacter sediminis. Next base: position 3,117 of record NZ_JACXJG010000008.1, read on the forward strand.
TCGCCGTGGATGCTCGCCTGCAGTCGCTCTCGAAGTCCGAGCTGCCGATTCCGAAGGGCATGGACCCCTCGAAGATTCGTCCTTCGCGGTCGCAGATGCGCTAAGACCGCACGTAGCGGCGCAGCACGAGTCCAGTCAGGACGTCGTGCATGCCCCGACCGTCCTCATCTGCAACGAGCGGAGGCAGGACGAGCATCACCAGCACCTGACGTACAAGCGGGCGCCACCAACCCGGGGTGGCGCCCGCGACTGTATTCAGGCGCATGCCACACAGCAGGTGTCCAAGCGAGCCACCGAGCAGGGCGATGCCGAGCCAAGACAGCCCGATGAAGATGCCCATGATGGCGACGGGGTTGTAATCGAACGCGAAGTAGGCGATCGCCACCGCGATGCCCCAGTCGATCGCGAGTCCGGCCAGCCGGCGGCCGAAGCCCGCCATCGAGCCCGGGCCTGCTTCGGGGAGGCCGAGTCGCTCCCCCTGATAGTGGCGGTCGGGTTCGGCGTTCGGGGAGGAATTTCGTGGCACAACTCAATCCTATCGATCCGTCTCCGACGGTTTTTGCGGGAAGGCGCGACAGCCGCACAGTCGATGCCGCGTAGTATGAAACCAGCCCGCAGACCCTTGTTAATCTCCCGAGATGGAGCGATATGTTCAAAACACCGTCCGAAGTGCTGGAATTTATTAAGGAGCAGGGCGTCGCATTCCTCGACATCCGCTTCACCGATCTGCCGGGCGTGCAGCAGCACTTCAACATCCCAGCGAGCACTGTCGACGAAGACTTCTTCACCGACGGTCAGTTGTTTGACGGCTCCTCGATTCAGGGCTTCGCCTCGATCAACGAGTCGGACATGCAGCTCATCCCCGACGTAACCACGGCCTACCTCGATCCGTTCCGGGCCGAGCCGACGCTCGTGATGATCTTCGACATCTACAACCCGCGCACCGGCGAGATCTACGCGCGCNGACCCGCGCCAGACCGCGAAGAAGGCTGAGAAGTACCTCGCCTCCACCGGCATCGCCGACACCGCGTTCTTCGCCCCCGAGGCGGAGTTCTACATCTTCGACGACGTCCGCCACGAGGTCGCACCGAACCGTAGCTTCTACCAGGTCGACTCGATCGAGGGCGCGTGGAACACCGCGCGTGAAGAAGAGGGCGGCAACCTCGGCAACAAGACCGGCTACAAGGGCGGCTACTTCCCCGTCTCGCCGGTCGACAAGACCGCCGACCTGCGCGACGCCATCACCCTCGAGCTGATCAACGCCGGCCTTGAGGTCGAGCGCGCCCACCACGAGGTTGGTACCGGCGGTCAGCAGGAGATCAACTACAAGTTCAACACGCTCGTGCACGCGGCCGACGATATCCTCAAGTTCAAGTACCTCGTAAAGGGTGTCGCGAACGACTGGGGTCACGTCGCCACGTTCATGCCGAAGCCGCTCTTCGGCGACAACGGTTCGGGCATGCACACCCACCAGTCGCTCTGGAGCGAGGGTACTCCGCTGTTCTACGACGAGGCCGGCTACGGCTCGCTTTCGGACACGGCACGCTGGTATATCGGCGGCATCCTCAAGCACGCGAACGCCCTCGCCGCGTTCACGAACCCGAGCGCGAACTCGTATCACCGCCTGGTAAAGGGCTACGAGGCGCCGATCAACCTCGTCTACTCGGCGGGTAACCGCTCGGCGGCCATCCGCATCCCGATCACGGGCACGAACCCGAAGGCGAAGCGCATCGAATTCCGCGCACCTGACGCCTCATCGAACCCGTACCTCGCGTTCGCCGCACAGCTCATGGCGGGCCTCGACGGTATCCAGAACCGCATCGAGCCGCACGAGCCGATCGACAAGGATCTCTACGAGCTTCCGCCGGAGGAAGCCAAGAGCATTCCGCAGCTCTCGACCTCGCTCGTCGAGTCGCTGCGCGCGCTCGAGGCCGACCACGAGTTCCTGCTCAAGGGCAATGTGTTCGACGAGGACCTGATCCGCACCTGGATCGACTACAAGTTCGAGACCGAGGTGGCGCCGCTCGCGGCACGCCCCCACCCCTACGAGTTCGACCTCACCTTCGGCTGCTAGTAAGCGAGTCAGTTACGACGGGGCGAAGCGCACTGCGCTTTGCCCCGTCGGCGTTTCCGGTGTCGGTGGTTGCGCCTACGATTGGCAGTATGACGAGCAGCACCGGGCACGAGGCACAGCGAGCCGAACCGCATCAGATCACGGGGCTCGCCCAGCGGCTCAACTGGCTACGCGCCGGCGTGCTCGGGGCCAACGACGGTATCGTCTCGACCGCCGCCGTGGTCGTTGGCGTCGCGAGCGCCACAAACCAGTTCACGCCGGTGCTCCTTGCCGGCGCGGCCGCGGTTGTGGGTGGGGCGATCTCGATGGCCCTGGGCGAATACGTCTCGGTCTCAAGCCAGCGCGACTCGGAGAACGCGCTGATTGAAAAGGAACGCGAGGAACTCCGCGAAGACCCCGAAGGTGAGTTTGAGGAGCTCGTCGGCCTCTACGAAAATCAGGGCCTGAGCCGCAACACCGCCGAGCAGGTCGCGAAAGAGATGACCGAGCGGGGTGCGCTGAAGGCGCACCTGTCGCTCGAACTCAACATTTCGGAGGATGACGTGGTCAACCCCTGGCAGGCGGCGCTCGCGTCGGCCCTGTCGTTCTTCGTCGGCGCAATTCTGCCGATGCTCACGATTCTGTTCCTCCCCACAACCCTGAACATCCCCGTCACCTTCGCCGCGACCATCGTGGCGCTCGGCGTCACCGGCTCGATCGCGGCTTGGATCGGCGGTGCGAACCGCTTGCGCGCGATCTTGCGTACCTGCATCGGTGGCGTCATCGCCCTCGCCGCGACGTTCGTTGTCGGCATGCTGTTCGGCACGACGGTGCTCTAGGTACCGTCGAGGACGGGCCCGTCAGTCGCCGTAGAAGATGCGCTCAAACACGCCGCGCGCGCGCCGGGTTGCGTTGAGGTAGTCGTTCTCGAGTTCCACGCCGCTTCCGGGCTCGTAGCCGAGCAACCGTGCGACGCCCTCGAGCGCCACCGAGTCGCCGGGCAACACATCGGTTTGCGAATTCGAGTAGAGCAGCACGCCGGAACGCACGCGACTTGCGAGCAGCCACGCCGCACGAAGGGTCTCGGCGTCCTGGTGGCCGAGAATTCCGTGCTCGGTGGCGACTCGAAGCGCGGTCAGCGTTGACGTTGTGCGCAGCTCGGGAATGTCGTGGCCGCGGTCGAGCTGCAGCGTCTGCACGAGCCACTCGACATCGCTGAGCGAGCCTCGGCCGAGCTTGAGGTGGCGTTTCGGATCGACGCCCCGAGGCAGCCGTTCGTCCTCCATCCGTGCTTTGATGCGGCGGATCTCAATGAGTTCCTTCGCCGCGAGCCCCGACGAACGGTAGCGAGTGGCGTCGGCAATCTCGGTGAAGCCCGCAATGAGACTGTCGTCGCCGGCGACTCCGCGGGCGCGAAGCAGCGCCTGGGCCTCCCAGCCGAGCGACCACTTCGAGTAATAGTTCTGATACGCAGTGAGCGACCGAACGAGCTCGCCGCTCTTGCCCTCGGGTCGGAGATCCGCATCCAGGTCGATGGGCAGGCGGGCGTCCTCGAGGAGCTCCTGCACGCGACGCACGAGGGTGCGCGCGGCTCCGGCGGGGTTATCCCCCGCGAAGCCGTCGGTGCCATACACATAGAGCACATCGAGGTCGCTGCCGAAGCCCAGTTCGGCACCGCCGAATCGCCCCATACCAATGACCGCAAACGGCGGGTAGTGTCGGTCGTCGATCTGACGTGCTGCGGCGAGCGCCCCGCCGATCGCGAACTCGCCGATCACGGTGAGGCCCTCAGCAATCTCGTCGACCGAGTCGACGCTGAGCACGGCGGCGAGGGCGAGGCGCAGCATTTCACGGCGCCGTAGGCCTCGCAGGATGCGCCCGAGCCGCACGTCATCGTTATGACGCTTCAGCGCGCCGACGAACTCCGCCTGGAGGTCTTCGAGCGAGCGTGGTTTGAGCTGCGCATCCGAATCGAGCCACTTCACCGCCTCGGGGAAGAGCTCGAGGAAGGTGGCGCAGAACGCGCTGTTGGCGAGTACTTCGCAGAGCCGGCGGGCAGCAAGGTTTGAGTCACGCAGCAGCCGCAAGTACCACGAGGCTTCGCCGTTCTGCTCGGACAGCTTGCGGAACGCCAGTAGACCTTGGTCGGGGTTCGTTCCCTCAGCGAGCCACTCCAGCAGCACCGGCAGCAGGTTGCGCTGCATCGTCGCACGCCGAGACACGCCCTGCGTGAGGGCTTGGATGTGCCCGAGCGCACCCCGCGGGTCGCGGTAGCCGATCGCACGCAGGCGCACGAGCACGCGGTCGTCGGCGAGATGGAACTGGTCGGCGCTGAGGTGGGCCGCGGCGGTCACGAGGGGCCTGAAGAAGAGCTTCTCGTGCAACTGTCGCACCCGCCGGCGAACCTCCTCGAGTTCGCGCTTGAGCACCTCGACGCTGCCGATGCGCGAGCCGCGCACGAGAGCCCGCAGCGCGGCAGGATCGTCGGGCACAAGGTGAGTGCGCTTGAGGTCGCGCAGCTGCACACGATGTTCGAGGAGGCGCAGGAAGCGGTAGTCGTTCGCGAACTGGGCGGCATCGTCACGACCGATGTGGCCCTCGGCCGTGAGCGCGTTGATGGCGTCGAGGGTGCTCCGCACTCGCAGGTGTTCGTCGACCTGTCCGTGCACGATCTGCAACAGCTGCACCGGGAACTCGACGTCGCGGAGGCCACCCGGTCCGAGCTTGAGTTCGCGCTGCACCTCCGAGCGCGGGATGTGGTCAATGACGCGCTTGCGCATGCGCTGGACGCCGAGCACGAAGTTGTCGCGGTCGCCCGCGTTCCACACGAGGGGCGCCACGGCATCGACGAAGCGCTCGCCCAGGTCGAGGTCGCCCGCGATGGGGCGAGCCTTGAGCAAGGCCATGAACTCCCAGTTCTCGGCCCACCGATGGTAATAGTTCAGGTAGCTGTCGGGCGTGCGTACGAGCGCGCCGTCCTTACCCTCGGGGCGAAGGTTCGCGTCGACCTCCCAAAGCGGTGGCTCGACGGCGTAGTCCATCAGGATGTGCATCATCGTCGAGGCCAGCCGGGTGGCGATCTCGATCGCCCTCGGCACCGAGAGCTCGCTGTCGGCGGCCGGCTCGGCGACGAACATGACGTCGATATCGGAGATGTAGTTGAGCTCGCGGGCGCCGCACTTGCCCATGCCGATGACGGCGAGGCGCACGTTGTCGACCTCTTCGGCGGGGAAGCGACCGAAACCGCTCGGCGGCGCACTGAGCTCGTCTCGCGCGAGCATCAGGGCCACGTCGATGGTGACCGATGCGAGGTCGGCGAGCGCTTCGCCGATGCGATGCAGCGATACCGCCGGCTGCGGGAGTCGCAAATCGTAGAGGGCGATCTTCGCGAGCTCGACGCGGTAGCGCAAGCGCAGCCGCGCGGTCGCGTCCTCACCCTCGAAGCCGGCCACCGCATCAAGCATGCGGGTGCGCATCCCCGAGGTTGACGGCAATTCGTGTGACTCGGCATGCATCTCGTCGACGACGTCGGGGTGTCGGCGCACGAGTTCGACGAGGCGGCTTGAGCTCGCGAACAGCGAGACCACCGAGCGCAGCTTGGTGAGGTCATCCCGCCAGGCCGCGGCGAGCTCGGGCTGNATGCTCGAACAGCGAAATGAGCTCGCGCAACGCGACCTCGGGCTCGGGATCGAACGGCTCGAAGAGCGACAGCACGACCGTGTCGCCGAGGTCGAGCACACCGCCGAGCTCGGTGAGCATCTCGGCGGCGCCCTGTGAATCTCGGAAACCCGCCCGCAGAATTCGGGTGCGAATGCCCTCGCGCATGCTTCAGAGCCCGAGCCCCTCGCGGAGCTCGTAGTCGGTGACCTGCCGACGGAAGGCCTTCCACTCGTTGCGCTTGTTCTCGAGGAAGAACTCGAACAACTGCTCGCCCAGGGTGTTCGCGACGAGCTCGGACTGCTCGGCAATGAGGAGGGCCTCGTCGAGGTCGTGGGGCAGGTCGTCGTACCCGAGCACGTGGCGTTCACGCATCGAAAGGTCGCGCAGGTCGCCGTCGATCTCCTCCGGCACCTCGTACTCTCCCTCGATGCCGCGCAGACCGGCTTCGATGAGCACGGCGAAGGAGAGGTAGGGATTCGCGGCGGAGTCGATCGCGCGGTACTCGACCCGTGCGGAGCGAGACTTGTTCGGCTTGTAGGTCGGCACCCGCACGAGCGCCGACGAGTTGTTGTGTCCCCAGCAAACGTAGCTCGGCGCCTCGTCGCCGCCCCAGAGCCGCTTGTAGGAATTGACCGACTGGTTCGTCACGGCGGCGATTTCGCGTGCGTGGCGAAGGAGGCCGGCGATGAAGTGGCGGCCGGTCTTCGAGAGCTGGTGTTGCGCGCCGGGCTCGTGGAACGCGTTTGTCTCGCCCTCGAACAGCGAGATGTGGGTGTGCATGCCCGAGCCAGGCCAGTCGATCGACGGCTTCGGCATGAAGGTCGCGTGCACGCCGTGCTCGGCGGCGACCTCGTGCACGACGGTGCGGAAGGTCATGAGGTTGTCGGCCATCGTGAGCGCGTCGGCGTAGCGTAGGTCGATCTCGTTCTGCCCCGGTCCACCCTCGTGGTGGCTGAACTCGACAGCGATCCCGAGTTCCTCGAGCAGCCGCACCGTGCGGGCGCGGAACGCGTGCGTGATGCCACCCGAGATGTTGTCGAAATAGCCGGCGCTATCGATCGGCTGCACGCCATTCGGCCCGACGCCGATCTCTTTGAGCACGTAGAACTCGACCTCGGGATGCACGTAGCAGTCGAACCCGAGGGAAGCGGCTCGCTCGAGCGTGCGGCGGAGTACATTGCGTGGATCACTGAGCGCGGGCTGGCCGTCGGGCGTCGTCAGATCGCAGAACATGCGGGCGCTGCGCTCGACGCCGTGCCAGCTGAGTTGCTGGAAGGTCGAGGGGTCGGGCTGCAGGAGCATATCGGACTCCGTGCGCCGAGTCAGACCCTCGATCGTCGACCCGTCGAAGCCGACTCCCTCGGCGAACGCTCCCTCGACCTCGGCGGGCGTCAGCGCGACCGATTTCAACGTTCCCAACACATCCGTAAACCACAACCGCACGAAGCGGATGTCGTTGTCGTCAATGGTCTGGAGCACGTAATCCTGCTGCTGGCTCATACTCATGAGCATAGAGACCGCGGGCCGAATGTGAGCGGGATAGGATGGCCACCATGTCGGAGCAGACCCCAGTGAAGCGTGTTCGAACCCGTCATTTTGCGAAGGCGAAAGCGGATGGCCTCAAGATCACCGGTCTCACCGCGTACGACGCACCCTCAGCCACGGTGTTCGACCGTGCGGGAGTTGACCTCCTGCTCGTCGGCGATTCCGCCGCGAACGTGATCCTCGGCTACGACTCGACCCTGCCCATCACGGTCGACGAGCTCATCACGATGACCCGTTCGGTCACGCGTGCGACGCAGCGCGCCTTCGTCGTCGCCGACATGCCGTTCGGCTCCTATGAAGAGTCAACCGAGCACGCGCTGCAGACCGCAGTTCGGTTCATGAAGGAGGCGGGTGCCCACGGCGTCAAGCTCGAGGGCGGCGTGCGGATGCGCAAACAGATTCGCCGCATCACCGAGGNCGGGCATCCCCGTGCTCGGCCACATCGGCTTCACCCCGCAGTCGGAGCACAACCTCGGCGGGCACGTGATTCAGGGTCGAGGCGATGCTGAGCAGCAGCTGCTCGACGACGCGCTCGCGGTGCAGGAGGCGGGCGCGTTCGCGGTCGTGATCGAGATGGTGCCCGCCGACGTTGCCGGCCGCGTGACCCGCACCCTCGACATTCCAACCATCAGCGTCGGTGGTGGCGTCGAGTGCGACGGCCAGATGATGGTCTGGACCGACGCCTTCGGGTACACCACGGGCCGGAGCCCAAAGTTTGTGCGCAAGTACGCGAACCTCGCCGAGCAGCTCGAGCAGGCGGTCGGCAACTTCATCTCCGACGTGCACGAGCAGACCTACCCGAGCGCTGACGAGAGTTACTAGCTAGCGCTCGGGGGCGCGTTAGTCCTCGTCTTCGCGAGCATCTTCCTCGGCCCATTTGCGGGCGTTCTCGGCGAGCTTGTCGTTTGCGTGGGCCGCGTCCTCGCGGGTGGGGAAGGGACCGAGTCGTTCGGATGAGATCGACTGCTTGCCCTCCTCGACTTCGCCGGTGCGGGTGTTGAACCAGAATTCGGACTGTTGTTCCGTCATAGACTTGACGATATGCCGAAAAACTCTGAAACCGGTCTGTTGATCCCCGGAACCGTTACGCCCGAACGCAAGGTTCCCACGAGCATCCCGCGTCCCGAGTACGTCGGCAAGAAGACGGCCAACGAGCCCGACGGCATGGGCGACCTCTACACCGAGGAAGAGATCGACCGCGTGCGCAAGGCCTCTCGCATCGCCGCCGCGGCGCTCGAATACCTCGAGCCGTTTGTCGTGCCCGGCACGACCCATGAGCGCCTCGACGAGCTCGCCCACGACTTCCTCGTGCGCCACAACGCCTACCCGTCGACGCTTGGCTACCGTGGCTTCATGAAGTCGATCTGCACCTCGCTCAACGAGTGCATCTGCCACGGCATCCCCGACGACACGGTGCTCGAGGACGGCGACATTCTCAACATTGACATCACGGCGTTCGTCGACGGGATGCACGGCGACACGAATCGCATGTACCTCGTTGGCGACGTGGCCGAGGAGTCGCGCTTGCTCGTCGAGCGCACGTACGAGGCGACGATGCGCGGCATCAAGGCGGCGAAGCCCGGCCGAGAGGTCAACGTGATCGGTCGCGTGATCGAAAAGTACGCGAATCGCTTCGGCTACGAGTCGGTGCGCGACTACACGGGGCACGGCGTCGGTCGCTCGTTCCACTCCGGCCTGATTATTCCCCACTACGACACGGATCGCTTCAACGACGTGATTCAGGCGGGCATGATCTTCACAATCGAGCCAATGCTCGTGACGGGGTCGCAAGATTGGGAGCAGTGGGACGACGACTGGACGGTCGTGACGCGCGACGGGTCGCGCTGCGCGCAATTTGAGCACACCATCGTCGTGCGTGAGGACGGCCCAGAAATTCTCACGCTGCCGCCGTCGCAACTCTAGGAAATACGGCGTTCGCGTGTCGAACTCTGCGTAGGCTATTCCTCATGGCAAAGAAGCACGCGCCGGTCGCAATCGGCATCGACATTGGCGGCACCGGCATCAAGGGCGCCCTCGTCAACCTTAATAAGGGCAAGCTCGTTGGCGAACGACAGAAGGTGAAGACCCCTGAGGGCGCCCCGATCGATGCCGTGCTGTCGGCCGTGGCGGAATTGCGCGACAAGATCCTCGCGCAGGACGAGGCAAACGACGATCACTACCACATCGGCATGTGTATGCCGTCGGTGGTGCGCCGTGGCGTCGCCTACTCGGCGGCCAACATCGCCGACGAGTGGATCGGCTTCGACGCGGCGACGGCATTCTCGGAGCACCTCGGCCAGCCGGTGTCGCTCGTCAACGACGCGGATGCTGCAGGCTACGGTGAGGCGAAGTTCGGCCATGCGAAGGACTCGCGGGGCTCGCTGCTTGTCATCACGCTCGGCACTGGTATCGGTTCTGCGCTGATCCACAACGGAAAGCTGGTGCCGAACACTGAGCTCGGCCACCTTTCGGTCGACGGTCACGACGACTACGAGAAGTTCGCTTCGGCCAAGGTACGTGAGCGCGAAAACGTACCACTCGAGGAGTGGGCGACTGATCGGCTGACGCCGTACTTCGCCAAGCTCGAGCAGCTGTTCTCGCCAGACTTGTTCATCGTCTCGGGCGGTATCTCGAAGCAGGCGGCCGACTTCCTGCCGCACATTTCGATCGCGACTCGCATCGACGCGGCCGAACTGACGAACAACGCGGGTATCGTTGGCGCCGCCCTGCTCGCCCAGGAGGGCTGGGACTAGCCAAGAAGTTGAGTGGGTCGGCCGGTACGCCGGGTTCTGTGAGGAGCGAACTCCCCGACGGCCATCTATCTCGGCGGCGCGTTACCACGTCGCTCTAGCAGCACACCCGGAAACTCGGCGAGCCGCGTCGACGTTTCCTGTTGGCCTTGCTCCGGACGAGGTTTACCGTGCGAGGAACGTCACCGCTCCCCCGGTGGGCTCTTACCCCACCCTTTCACCCTTACCCTTGCGGGCGGTTTGCTTTCTGTGGCACTGTCTCGCGGGTTACCCCGGGTGGGCGTTACCCACCGTCCTGCTCTGTGGAGCCCGGACGTTCCTCGGACCGCGTGATGCGGCACGTGACCGTCTGGCCGGCCCACTCATCCCACTATTCTAGCGTGCGGCGCATGGCTCAGAACAGCGAGTCGCCCGCGAGGGGATTCGGGCCCTGGTACTCGGCGGGGTGGTCCATCGCGGCGTTCGCCGCCGCATCCGCCCGGGAGTTCTGCGCGCGGGGTACCCACGTGAAGCGAACCTGCCGTGAGCCGATGAGGTCGCGCGCGATTGCAGCGAGCTTCTGCATGTCGGGGTGCTTGATCTTCCAGCGGCCAGACATCTGCTCGACGACAAGCTTCGAGTCCATCCGCACCTCGACCTGTGCCTGCGGGTCGATGCGGTAGGCCGCTTCGAGCCCGAGCACGAGGCCCGTGTACTCGGCGACGTTGTTGGTGCAGACGCCGAGCGAGCGCGAGATGGTTTCGAGGATCTCGCCGGTGTCGGCATCGATGATGACCGACCCTGAACCGCCCGGCCCGGGGTTGCCGCGAGATCCGCCGTCGGCCTCAACGACGAGGTTGCGCGGCATCAGACGTCCGACCGCTCGGTACGCACGAGAATCGCGCCGGTCATGGGGCAGAACAGCACCTCGTCGGCGGTCGCGCGACGCACGTTCGCCATGTCCACGACCTCGAGGGTCTCGTTCGAGGCCATCGAGACGTTACCCACGAGCTCGGCAGCGCCGATGCCGACCTTGCCGCGCACTTCTTCGTAGAGCGCGACGAGCTCTGCCGGGATGCCGCCAAGCAGCAGGCGACGCGCCGTGCCCAGCTCCTTCGCCTCGACCTGCAAGTTGACTCGGGCCAGGTCGCGCCGCTCGAGGAGGTCGCTCGCCTCGGCCTCGAGGGTGCGCATCTCATCGTGCCGGGCCTCGTACGTCGCGGTGAGTGACTCGACCTGCTCCTCGAGTTCGAGTTGCTCGCCCTCGAGGCGGTCGCGGCGACGCTTCAGCGCGGCGATCTCTGTCTCGAACGCTGTGATCTCTTTGCTCGTGGTCGCGGTCGCAAGGCGGGCCTCGTCGGCGTGCTGGCGCTGCACGACGGTCTGTACGTCGGACTCGACACGGCGCAGCTGTGCCTGCGCATCCTCGAGTTCGCCGAGGGCCTGGGCCGCGGCGGCCCGGCGCGCGCGGCGTTCGCCCTCAATCTTTTCGAGGCTGAGCTGTTCGGGAATGTGCTTGGCGGTGTGCTGGAGCCGGCCCCGTTTGGCATCGAGATTGGCCAATTCGAGCAGGCGCAGCTGGTGCTGTTGTGAGGCCTTCATAGTTCTCTATTGTCCCTGACTTGAAGCGGATGTCGTGCGCTGCGGGATATGCCACGTCCACGGATCCGTGTTGCGGGTCGAAACACGCACTTCGAGTTCGGGATGCGCGGCACGAAGGCGGTCGGCCAACCCGTCGAGCCAGAGCCATTCGCTTGCGAAGTGGGCGACATCGACGAGCGCGGGTCCCCCGCCGAGCAGCGATTGCTCGCGAGCCTCGGAAGCCGGGTGATGGCGCAGGTCCGACGTGAGGTAGACGTCGGCGCTCGTAACGAGCGGGTGCGCGAGCAGGCTATCGCCCGCGCCTGAGCAGCAGGCGACGCGGCGAATCGGTTGCTTCGGATCGCCAGCGACGCGCACTCCCCCTGCCGTCGGCGGCATGATGCGCGCNACACGCTCGGCGAATTCGCGCAGGGTGATGGACTCGGCGAACTCCCCGATGAGGCCGATGCCGCGTTCCGGGCGGCTCGCGAGCGGCTCGATCGGCCGGCGGCTGTTGGCATTGACGCCGAGGCGATCGAAGATCGTGCCGGTCGGGCCCGTCTCAACGATATCGGCGTTGGTGTGCGCGGTGTGCAGGGCACAGCCCTCTCGAATGAGTCGGGCGAGTAGCGCACCCTTGTAACGGTCCTCGCGCAGGGTTGTAATGCCGCGCAGTACCAGCGGATGGTGCGTCACCAGCAGTTGCGCGCCAAACTCGAGCGCCTCGTCCACGGTTGCCGAAACTGGGTCGACCGCGAGCAGCACTCGCGTTACCTCGGCGTCGGGATCGCCGGCTGCCGGGCCAACCGCATCCCACGGCTCGGCATCCGTCTCGGGAAATAGCGCGTCAAGGGTGGACTGCAATTGGCGCAAGCTCGTCATGTGTCGAGCGTAGCGTCGGCGGTCCCGGCGAGTACGCTGACGACATGGGAATCCCGCAACGCCTGCTCGGTGAAAATGAGCACGTCGTCTTCCATCTTCGAACCCACATCAAGCGCATCTTGGGCTGGTTGCTACTCGGGCTACTCGTGCTGGTCGCCGCCATCGTCGGCACGATCTTGCTGCCGCCGGACGCGCAGCCGATCGGCAGCTACGTCATCTGGGGTGTCTGCGTCGTGGTGCTCATTCCCGTCGCGCTCGTGCCGTGGCTGAAGTGGCTCACCACGACCTACACGATCACGGACCGTCGCGTGATTACCCGCACCGGCATCTTCAACAAGCGCGGCCACGATATCCCGCTGCGCGGTATCTCGAATGTCGCGTACGAGCGGTCATTTGTCGATCGCATCTTCCGCTGTGGCACACTCGTACTCGAGACTTCGGCTGACAATCCGCTGCGCCTCGACGACATCCCGAATATCGAGCAGGTGCACGTGCGCATGACCGAACTGCTCCACCGCATCGGCCAAGGGGAGTAGGCGTGGAGCAGACGAACCTGGTGACACCTCAGCACGTCACCGCCCCCACACCGGCTGAACTTGCGGATGCGCTGGCGCACGTGGGCAGCATCCCCGACTACCCCGAACCGGGAGTGCTCTTCCGCGACGTGCTGCCGCTGTTTGCGCAACCCGAGGCCTTCGACGTCTCGCTGCGTGCCCTCGTGGCGCCGTTTAACTCCACGTATGACGTCGTCGCGGGTGTCGAGGCACGAGGATTTCTGATCGCCGGCGCCGTCGCGGCGCGAGTCGGCTGCGGTCTCGTGCCGATTCGCAAGGCCGGGAAGCTGCCCGCGCCCGCGGCATCCCGTTCATATGACCTCGAGTACGGCTCGGCCACGATCGAGATGCAGCGCGATGTCGCGCCCGGCACCCGAGTCTTGATTCTGGATGACGTGCTCGCGACCGGCGGCACGCTCGCGGCGAGCTGTGAGCTTGTGCGAGACCTCGGCTTTGTGGTCGCAGGCGTGGGCGCGTTGATCGAGCTGGCGGACCTCGCGGGCCGCTCCCGCCTCAAGGGTGAGTCGCTGCATGCCGTCAAGGTGTTTTAGCCCGGTTCTGCGGACCTCGGGCGGCGGCTCGGGCAGCCCGCACCAGCTGGGCGATCGCGGCTAGGCGCTCCGCATCCAAACCGACGATTTCCCACCGAACATCTTCCTCGTCTTCTCCGACGGCGAGCGCGAGATCACCGTCACGGTGATGAGTGTCGAGTGTTCCTGACGTTGACGTTTCGACGCTGCAGACGGCGGCAAAGGTCAAACCTTGTCGTCTGGTCGCGTTCTGTCGAATTGCTGCATAGCGTCGATCATTTTTATACGTACAAATATGGCTCTTCGGACATTCGGTG
>NZ_JACXJG010000009.1:0-6560 GCF_014904065.1 Gulosibacter sediminis
CCTATCCGTGCAGCAGTCCCCGCCGTAGCAGTAGTAGGTCGCATCGCAGACCCGTTGCAGCACGGCCTTGAGTTCCCCGTCGCGACAGGCTCTGGCACTGCGGAGACGCTGCTTGAAGTCGAGGTACGAGCTCCTCGCAATGCGTGCGGGCGTGTGCTTGAGCGCGCGCACGATCGGCTCGACACCGAGCTCGTGACGGTACTCGTCAATGAACTTGACGAGTACCTCGACCGGCGGTCGATCTCCGACGCGAAAAAAGCTGACGCCTTCTTCAGGATCTCATTCGCGCGATTGACTTGCGCGAGTTCTGCGCGCAAGCGGCGGTTCTCCGCGGCAAAGTCAGTTCCCCCGACAGGTGCAGTTGCGACAGACTGTTTGTGTTGTGACACGCAGGAGCGCAGGGTTTCGCTGTTGTTACCGAGCTCGTCTACGACACGTCGTACGGCACCAGTCGCGGCCGTTTGATCGTATTGGGCCTGGAGTACGAGCTCAATCGCTCGAGCTTCGAGTTCCGGCGAGAATTTCGGGGACATGAGCAGGACTCTCCTTTTCCTGATTCCCGCCCACCATCAAAGACAGGACGGTCTAGACAAGTGGGCAAGCTCACGCGTTTTCAGCAGAATCGGAAGGTGTCGCGCGGCACCCGCGATGGTTGCATCATCACATTCACCAACGAGCTCACGTCGATCTGGGCTACCAACTCAAATGCAACAACTACACAACATCACAACGAACAATCACGAGAATCTATCCAGTACGTTAATCAAGACACAAACCAAATTAACACTCGGGAAATGTGCAGGCTCTCACTCTCTGAACGGCGACTAGTTAGTCTGAATCACCAATCAACATGTGCGACAACTGCGCTGGAGACTCAAAAAGATGTGGACCATGCTCTTTTTTCGCATGGTACAATTTATCAGCTACAGTGAGTCGATAACGACGTGAAGTTCGGCTAGTAGATCTTGCCACATAGTGCTTCCGTGCACACCGAAGCTACTGATGGTTCTTAGCCACTAGCTTCTCCTTACCCCGCTTTTTGCGATGTGAATTCCACGTTCGACAGGATACGCTCTAATCGGTTCCGCGTAAGCAGAAATCTAACACAGACCTGCGGTCCAATTAACGCGCCGAAGCCTCCAACAGTATTTGTGCATCGACCACACCAGGAGTGAAGGCCTCGAGCCCACTTCGCCTGGATTCAAATTCATCTAAAAAATCCTCAGGCGATGGCGCCAATTTTAATGGCAAGTCCTTTGGCCCGTAATCCCACCATTTCGAATCGAGAAATCGAGTGATTATTTCATTTGAGAATCTGGGACGAATAACTTGCGCTGGATTTCCTCCGACAATCGTGTAGGGGTCCACGTCTTTAACGACATGGGAGTTGCCAGCAATGATAGCCCCATCACCAATTGTTACTCCCTGCGCAATTGAGACACGCCAACCTATCCACACATCGTTCCCAATTGAAACTATCCCTTTTTGCTTTGAGCTTACGTCATGCGGGGGAAACTCCAACCGTGGAGCCTGGTCCTTGTATGCAGAGAATGCCCGGCTCGAACTCTCATAAGTAACATTAGAGGTTGTCGCCCAACCCACGGGGTGGCTGAATCCTAGTACTCCAACCGACGACCCAATACAACAGTATCGCCCAACACTGAGATTCGGCGACATCGGACTGTTCGAGTAAGAGAATGCCACCATCGTAGTCAGAGTATTTCCCGCAAAGAATGATGAGTAGGATTCAACTTTAGCCTCATCCGATATTTTCCAAAACTCACCCCTTACTCCCGCTTGTGATTGAGTAATCACATTTCGATCGAGAAGCAATTCCTCAACCGCTTTGTTAACCTTAATGGTACGCAATGCCAGCCTCTGCAAATTTATACACCAGTTTATTCAATCAACAAGCAGTGGATTGTTTGTTAGACACCCGTATTAGCAAAATGCTCGGCAATGAACCGTGTTGATTCATCTACCCAATACTGCCGACTCTCGAGCGACAAGAACACTTTGGCAAGCAGTATTTCACTATCTAAGAATTCTTCGACGCCAAGATCGGCATACCCCGTGTCATTCAGTGCCGTGTTATAAAGCTTGAGAATACACTGCCGATCATTTAGCAGGAAATCTTCAGCCGGTATATCCTTCCGCAATACCACCTCTTGTGTCTTGAATGAATATTCGGGACTATATCCAGGCGACACTAATCCATAGTCAATAGACCTTACGAGAGAACCATTATCAGCAATCAAGCCCTTTAGGTTTCCAGGATTTCCCCATGTCTGTACGTCTTGCGTCATCATGTTACCCGCAGCCTGATTCAAAATACTATTACCCGGCGTCGCGCCAAAGAATGCTTCACAATGCCACAACAAGTTTCCGCTTGGAAGAAGCGGCGTTAAGTTGTTTCGAAAGTCCTTAAGCACAACCGTATCCGCATCAAGCCAGTAACCCCCGAGGTCAGATACGAGCTTCATCCGTAGATAGTCCGATTTTGCTACAATCTTGCGAATTTCAGCTCTCTCTCCACTACCTATGCTAGTGAATCGCCAATTCTTTTCTATTGTTTCGTCGTCTACATAGTCGCTGGCGTTTTTTGGCCCAATAAAAACGAACGAGCCCCCTAGGGAACGCTGCATACTTACGAGCGATAGCAAAACATATGGAGGAGGTGCAAATTTCGTTGCAATGTTTTCCCAGTACGTATAGATATTGTCAGCCATTTCAATTCTCCGTGCAATGTGGATCTTGGGCCCCAAACTTTACACTTATTACCTTGCCAAAGCACGGAGACCCAGCCATGCTCACTCACTTAGTCTTACTCGCCCGGCGGTCCTGCGGGTGCCAGTGCTCGGCGTCTATCAGCGCCAAATTCCCTTGGTATCGATGACGACCTTCTGCTCCATTAGCGTACGGTCGGCATCCTTGAACTGGTGGTGGTCGACGAGCAGCAGCACGATGTCGGCGTCGGTAACCGCTTCCGTGAACGTTGCCTTCGAGATGTTGGCGTGCTTAGTTAAGCGCTCAGGCAGTTCGTCGACATTCGGCTCAACCACGCGCAGCTGCGCATCCGGAATTTGGTCTGCGAGCTTGTCCACGATGCCGAGCGACGGCGACTCGCGCAGGTCGTCGATGTCGGGCTTGAACGCGATGCCGAGGGCAGCGATAATCGGCGCCTTGAAGCGCTCGGCGCGCTCGATAACCCGATTGATGACGTACTCGGGCTTGCTGTCATTGACATCGCGAGCCATCTTCACGAGGCGCGACGTGGTCGGTGCCGCCGAGACGATGAACCACGGGTCGACCGCGATGCAGTGGCCGCCAACGCCAGGGCCCGGCTGCAGAATGTTCACGCGCGGGTGGTGGTTCGCGAGCTCAATGAGTTCCCACACGTTAATTCCGAGCTCGTCGCAGATGAGCGACAGCTCGTTCGCGAAGGCGATATTGACGTCACGGAACGAGTTCTCGGTGAGCTTCGCCATCTCGGCGGTGCGGGCGTCAGTGACGAGCATCTCGCCCTTGCAGAACGTCGAATAGAGGTCGCGCGCCATCTCGGTCGCGCGTGGCGTCACGCCGCCGATGACGCGGTCGTTCTCGGCCATCTCGACCATGATGCGGCCGGGCAGCACGCGCTCGGGGCAGTGCGCGAAGTAGACGCTGTTCTTGTGGCCGTCTTCGGCCGTGAGATCGGGGCGCGCGTTGAGCACGTACTCGGCCATCTTCTCGGTGGTGCCGGGAGGGGAGGTCGACTCGAGAATGATGAGCTCGCCGCCCTTGAGCTGCGGGGCAATGTTCTCGGCTGCGGCCTTGATGTACTTCGGGTCGACTTTGTGGTCGTCCAGGAACGGCGTCGGCACGCAGACGATGTAGGCATCGGCCTCGGGTGTCTCGGTCTGCGCCGTGAGGCGGCCGCGTGCGACCACGCCAGCGAGCAGCGACTCGAAGTCGGGTTCGAAGAACGGCACCTCACCGGCATTGATCTGGTCGACGAAGCTCTGCTTGATGTCAACACCGATCACCTTCGTGTCGGTGCTGCCGCTCGAAGCGATAAACGCCGCCGTGGGCAGGCCGATGTAGCCGAGGCCGACTACACACACCGTGCCGAAATGCGACTCAGGTGCGGGTGCATTCATGCGTTGTGTCCTTCACTATTCACCGACGAGCGTGTGCTGCTCGTTCAAACCGTATGACTCGACCCTCGCGTTCGCGAGAAACTCGAGATCCTCAACCTGCCAGGTGTGACTCGTTGCCCCACGCATCTGCATGAAGTTAAAGCGATCTGCAGAGTAAACGCGGCCACCGACATCGCCGACGCTGCGCAAGAACGCGGTGTCCTCACCGCGACTGCGCGACTCGAACGGGTTTGCCTCGAACACCCCGCGGCTGCCCACGAGCGTCGGACCCGCGACGAACGTCGTCCAGCGGTGCTCGCGCTCGGGATTGCGCAGCAGAATCGCGTCGCGCGCACCCAGGTAGAGGTAGTTCGCCTGCTTGCCGACCACATCCGCGCCGCTAAACCAGAGCGCGTTCGTCTGGTCGAGCAGATACTGCGGGCCGTAGAGGTCGTCGTCGTCCATCTTCGCGACAAACTCGCCGTCGGACATCCGCACGAGCTGGTTCAGGCAATCGCCGAGCTGCCAGGCCTCCTCGCCGCGATGCACCTCGACGTTCTCGAGGCCGAGCTCGCGGGCCTGCGCGCGGTAGTCGGCCACATCGAGATCGAAACCGTGCGTGACCAGCGCGAGCTGCACATCCACACCCTGCTGGCGCGCCACCTGCTCGAGCGCGTGCCGCACCTGCCCGGGGCGGTTCGTCGACACCATCGCCGTGACGCTGCGTCGCTGCGTCTTCGACTCGTGCTCGATACCGGCGACGCGCAGCACCTGCTCGGCACGATGCGTGTAGGTGTGCTCGCCCCAGATCTTGCGCTGCGCCCGGTGCACCATGCGATCACGCAGCTGCGCCGAGTTCACGAGCGCGCGCATGCCCCAGCGAGCGTGCTCGGGGGTGTCGACGACGAGCACCTCGTCTTGCGTGAAGTAGTTCGGAATCGCGGCGCTCGGGGCGCTCACGACCGGGGTGCCGCTCGCGGTGATCTCGAAGACGCGGCGCGCGCACATGCTCGGGCTGTCGACCACCGAGTTCACGTTGAGGAACACCTTGTGCTCACGGTAGGCGCTGAGCATCTTGTCGTACGGCAGCGAACCCACCACGCGCTCATCGAACGGCGCGGGGAACTGGTAGTTCTCGTCACCGCCCGCGAAGCGGCTGTAGATCGTGAGGCCGCGCGTCATCTTCGCGCTGACGTCGTTCGCCGCGCCGAGCAGCAGATTCATCTGCTCGCGGCGCTCGGGGTACTTGTGCGCGAAGTACATGCCGGCGAAGGCGATATCGCCCTCGGGCTCGCCGCCGCGGGTGCGGATGGGGTTGTGGATCGCCGGCTGCGCCGCAAAGTTGAGCACGTCGACGCGGTCGTGGCCGAGCCGCTCGCGGTAGTCGGGCAGCTTGTTTGCGTCGGAGGTGAAGACGGCGTCGAAGAGCTTTGCGGTGTCGAGGAAGTCGTCGAAGTGCGGCGGATCCTCTTTGTTCCAGAAGGCGGTGGGGATGCCCTTCTCGTGGCAGTACTCGACGACGTCGCGCAGCGCCTGGCTCGGGGCCCGCGAGCCGGTGAGCTGGTACTGCCAGGCGCCGTGGTTACCGTTCCATGCCGACTCGACGAAGAGCAGATCGACGTCGAGCATCTGCTCACGCCACGTCGCTGGCTTGAGTTCGACGGTGGTGAACTCGTAGCCCCACGCCTGCAGCGAGAAGTCGTCCATGATCACCGCGACGCGCAGATCGCCGAACGCCTTCAGGCGCTCGATCGGCTCATAGGACTCGACGTCGAGCGGGTCGAAACTGTCGGCGCTGCCCTTGCGCGGTGCGTCGTTGACGCCGAGTCGCTGGCGGCGCTGCCACTCTCGCAGTTGGCTGGGCCCACCGTGGCGAAGGTGCCACAGGGCCGTGCGCCAATTGCTGGGCGTGCGGCTCATCCACTCGACTTTCTGACGGGCCTGCGCCACGTGCAAGAACGGGTGACGCGGGCGGGGGTACAACACACGGGTACGCGGCCCCGCTTCAAGCCGACCTTAACAGGTGGCCGTAACCCGAAAGTGACGCGGCCTAGCCGACATTGCTCTACGAAGTCTGTGGGAGAGCTTCAATTGCGTCGCCTGCTGCGACGCAAGGCGTGCATTGAGCTGCGTAACGTTAAGCGGCGGGGTAACTTCGCTCACGCTGATGCTGCCTTCCATGCGGCCGCGTCCTGCTCGTCAATCATGTCTCGTCTGAGCGCCACATCGACCACGGCCTCCCACCGGTCGAGCGGTGTCCGGCCCCGCATATCCTCCAGCGCCCGTCGAACGNCAGAATGCCCTCATAGTGGGAGAGGTCGTCATCGGGTACGTCAGGCCGGTTCTCCAGCTCCATCCATTCCGGCAGCCTGCGCCGCACGCGACGACGCGTACCGACACGCACCTTTGGCGGATTGAACCGCCCGAGCCCGAGCAGATCGA
>NZ_JACXJG010000009.1:6618-6710 GCF_014904065.1 Gulosibacter sediminis
CACGGACTCACGGTGCAGGAACGCGCCTTCCCCGGCCAGAGTTACGGCAATCGTCGACTCAGTGAACGGGGTCGTCGGCACGTCGCGGTGCG
>NZ_JACXJG010000009.1:6715-25474 GCF_014904065.1 Gulosibacter sediminis
GACACCTTGCCCGTATCCGCGGAGAGCGCCGCGAGCAGCGAGCTTCCGCACTTCGACGGCGGGTACGCCCGCATCCTCCGCCTCAACGACGGTCACCACGCCGTTGCGGGTCGCGGCGATCTCCCATAGATCCTGCCGGTACCCCATCGCACGCCTTCCTGCCAAAACCGTACCTATAACGGTACTTCATTGACACTCTCAGAGTGGACAGCCTGCCCATCTGGGTGCGTCCGAACCGCACGAAAGCGGGCGCAGACGACCGCGAATGCTGAATGACGTATCCGATTAGGGCAGCAGGTCGATCATCTGCGGTCGAGCCTTCATCGCGTGGATCACCAGTTCATCGCCGCTGTCAAAGACGAGAACGACCGTCTCCAAGAGCCGACCACGAGTGTCGAAGCCGAGCCGCAATTGACGCGCCGGACTGTTCTCATCGAGCTCCTCGACCCATACTGCCCACGTCGCCGCCTGAATCGCATCCTCACGGAGAATGCCATGCTTTAGCGCCGAGTCGTGAACGTTCACGCTGCCGGAAGCTGAAGCGCTTCGCGGATGACTTCTGAGCGTGACTTGCCCTCGCGTTCGGCGCGCGCGTCGATCGCGGCGATCTCGTCAAGGGTGAGCCGGAGCGCAACGACCTGAGAGGGCTCAGCACCGCGACCTGGGCGTCCGCGACCGCGCTTTTTCAACGCCGCAACGTCATAGCCAGCCTCGGCTTCAGCAGCCCACGCAGCGATCTGCTCTTCCGTGACGGGAACCCCGTCGATCGTCTCGCGCTCGTTCATTCCATTATTGTATAACGAAAATACTGCATGGGCGGGATAATCCCTCCGCACCAGGGCCAAGCGACGACGCACAGCACCCGGCGACAGCGAGGGAAGCGGGTTCAGTTGAGCCTTGGAGCCGTGGACGCCAGCAAATTCGCGTTCTAGGACGCCGAGGGGAACGCCTCAATCGCCTCGCGCACTCGCGCGTAGACGCTCGGTTCGTAGTGGAACGGGGCCAGGCCCCAGCGGTGACCCGGGTCGGCGCGGAGGTCGTGCATCCGCAGTACCTTGAGGCCGAGGCGCTCGAGGCGGTCGTAGTAGCGCGCGAACATTTGGTTCGCCTGCGGGGCGGCCGTGCCCATCGACCACGGCGTGGTGTTGCCGTCGATGTCTTTCTCGGCCCAGTCGGTCGCGACGACGAGGGTCTTGTCGCGCAGTCCGAACGCGTCGAGCGCGTCGACGAACACCGAGCTCGCGCCGCACCAGCGGAAGAAGTGCTCATCCTCACCGAACTTGAGGTGGCGCGCCCGCTCGACCGCCTCGGCGAGCTCGGGNGATGTTGATGACGTCGATGCTGCGCGTGATGATGCTGCCGTCGGCAAACTCGTAGACGCCGTGGCGCTCATCGACGAGATCCCAGAGCAGCACCTCAGACTTCGTCTTGCCCTGCAGCTCCTCGAGCAGATTGCCCTTGATGTCGCGCATGACGTTGCGCAGCTGGAACTTGCTCGACGTCGTGAACTGCGCCGGCAGGTTCGGGCTCGCGTCGGTGCCCGCCGAGAGCAGCGAGTAGCGGGCGTAGTAGCCGTCAATCGGGAACGCGTCGCGCGGCATCGTCTCGAGCGTGTCCCGGCTGACGCAGCTGCCGAGAATCGTGATCCACGTCGCCGAATCGTCGGTATCGACCTGTTCAGTGCGCCCTGGCTCGGTTCCCATACCTAGCAAGCTATGGCATTTGGCGATGGCTGGTGGGCTGCCACTCTGGGATGCGGTGGATGGCTCGACGCTTTTCCCTACGACCGGGCTCGATGAGGGAGAGTGCCCTCATCGGGCGGCTGCGTTGGTGGGTTTGGCCGCTTTTGCTGCCGCTCGCTTCGCTTCCAGCTCTTGGCGCCGGATGGTTCTTGGCACGGTGGTCCACTCTTTCGGATTACGGCGGTGATCGTCGCGCCCCACGATCTCGAGGATGTAATCGCCTACCTCGTCGAGCTCGCCGGTCACTTCTTCGTACGTGAGCCTCATGACCAGGTACCCGCGGGCGACGAGTTTGCGGTCGCGTTCACGGTCGTTGCGGTACGCCTCTTCGGTGCGGTGATACGTCTGGCTGTCGACCTCGATGACGAGCCGCTTTCCGACGAGGAAGTCGACGCGGCCGACTTCCTCGATCTTCACCTGGGTGCGGTACTTGATTCGATGCTGCTTCAGCCAGATCCGAAGCAGCGACTCGGTGCCCGAGCCGGCCGACGCATCAAAGTGGCGCATGACGGCGGCACCGCGGTGCCCGGCCAGCTCGGCGGCCGACTTCACCTCATCCGCCGTCAGCAGTTTGCGCTCGACCGCAGAGTCGGCGAGCACCGTCGCCTGCGTGCACGTGTAGTGGAGCATCGTCACGAGCAGGGCCGTGTCGGCGTCATCACATGACCTCGGCACGCGTTGGGCGCGCTCACGGTCGAGGTAGTACCAGTTGTGGTTGTCTTTCGCCTTGGTCTTCTTCTTTCTTCGCCGATCGCTGCCGCGCACCGCGAGCGTCTTGATCTCTGCCGGGCACCACACCCCACGTGCCTTGAGCGCGGAGGGGCCCGTTAAGACGCCTCCCGCCTTAACCGCCTGAAGCACATCCGAATTCGCGGGGTAGGACTTTGAGACCCACCAGCCACGCCGCACCTTCTCGATTTGGCCGCTTTTGGCGATCGATTGCACCTCGCGTCGCGTCAGACCTGTGTCGAGGAGTTGCTTCGTTCTGACGACGCCGAAGTTCTGTTCAAAGAGGTAAGTGAGATTCATGCCGCGAGCTAAGCGGCGGGTCAGGTGGGCAGGCCCGCGAGGGTAGTCCGGCTGTGGATGGGTGCGTTTCCACAGGTGGCGCGGTCGGTGTAACTCCCGACCAGGCAAGTGTTTGAGGTGAGAGTTCCTTAACCCGCTCCTCCGTCGGGAGAAGCGCCGCGCGCCGCGCCGGCCTTGCCACCCACTTCCGGTGGCATGCCGCTGGGGACTGGTGCTGCTCGCGGCAGCTACCTGTGGCTGCGGTGCGCTCCGTGGTGCCCTTGCACTCTGATGCACAATTTGCCGGCGCGCGGCATGTAGGCACCGCACCGGTCTTCCCGTCGCAGTTGCAAGGCCCGCTCGGGTGTCGTGCTCAACGAAACTTCTCTGAGCGCGGCCCTGAGTGCCGCCCCGGGGTCCGGACCGTCAGCACCCCATCCTTCTTGCATCGCGACGATGAGTTCGCGCTCGCGCAGCAGCTTCGCGTCCTCTTCTCGCATGAGCCCGGCGTTGACGACCGATGCGATCAGCCCAGGCGCGGCTGGACCTTCGAAGTAGTCCCAGGTCTCTAGCCCCAGACGCTGGCGTTCGTCATCCAGTAGCTGCAGCGCATCCCAGATCTGAGTGGATTCGGCGTCGGTGAGCTTGCCCGACGCGACCAGCGCGCTGGCCATGTCGTAGACCTCGGAGCCACGTCGAGGGCCGACAGCGATGATCTCGACGAGCCCCACCCCGCCCTTGGATGAGGCCATGTACACGACCCTTAGTTCGCGGCCGTCGGCCTCGAGCGTGCTGCATCCGGCGAGCCTGCTGCCGTCCCGATTCCCGAGGGCGTGCTTACCGGCCGGGTTTTGGAAGAGCGTGACGATGCGATCGAAGACTTCAGCACGGCGCGCTTTCGTCAGGTGATTCGCCATCCACTCGATCGAGTGGTCAGTGAAGACAACCTCTGCCTGGTCGTTCGGAAGCTGCTCAATCGGCGGCAAGCAGTCGCTCCCGTGCCGAGGTTGCGTCGAGCATGGAAGACCGTTCGGCCACGAGTAGCGCGGCCGTGTTGAGTACCGTTTGCTCGAGTTCGACCAGCTTTCGGCGCTGATTGTCGTACTCGGCGGGACTCATGACGACGGCGACGGCGTTGCCGTGGTTGGTCAGCACAACGGTGCGCTCCTGTGCTTGGGAAGCGAGCTTGCCGATGCCGTTTCGCTGCGCCACGGTCGTCGGCATCCTCAGCGGCGGTGTTTCGCTCATGGTCTAAGGGTATTCGAGCTTGACCCAAAAGTGCATACTTTTGCCGGATTAGGTGTCACATACTGGCTGCCGGTGGTGCCGTCGGCTCGGTTGCCGCTGGCGAGGGTGGCGCTATCCCCTACGCACAGCCCGGCAGAGGGAACTACCCCTCTGGTACCGGCTGCGTAGGGAAAAGCGTCAGGTTGGGGAGGGTCATGGGAACGGCTACCGCTCGCGAGGTGGCGCAATTCCCTACGCAGGGCCGGGTAGAGGGGACTACCCCTCTGGGGACGGCTACGTAGGGAAAAGCGTCGGGGTGGGAAGGTGCAAGTGCTGCAGCGGCAGAAGCAGACGCAGAAACAGTGGGCGGCGGCGGTGGCAGCAGAGGTGCGGCGGCGGCAGCTGAAGCAGGTGCCGGCTACGGGAGGAGGGCGGGGCCGCCCTCGCCGCGCTGCAGCTCGTTTTCGCGCGAGCGCTCGACGTAGGGGCGGGCCCGCTCGAGCTGCGACTGCAGGTTGGTGATGGTGACCGCGAAGTTCTCGTTCGCGTTGGCGCGGAACTTCTCGACGTCGTCGATCGCCGTGAAGATGTTGTCGTACGCCCGCTGCAGCGTGTCGAGCGAGATCGTCGACGACACCGCCTGCTGCTGAATGCGCGCCGAGTTGTCGCGCAGCATGGCACTCGTCTGCTCGATCATCTGCGAGGTCGTCGAGTTCACGGCATCGATCTGGTCGAGCACGAGCTTCTGGTTCTCAAGCGCCTGCGCCACGACGATTGCGGTGCGCAGCGCCGTCATCGTCGTCGTCTTCGCCCGCTCGACACCGTCGATGAGCTTGAGGTTGTTGTCTTGAATCAGATCCATCGACAGGTACGACTGCACGCTCACCGCAATCTGCGTCTGCACGTCGACGTGGCGCTGGCGCACCGCGAACAGCGCGTCGTGGTCGAGCGCCTGCGCCGCCTCGACGTCGCCTTCCGCATTCAAATCAGCGATGCGGTCGACGAGCGCAGTGTCGAGCTCTGAAAGCAGGCCGCTGAGCTTTTGCAGCTCGATCATTGCCTCCCATAGCGTGCGGCGCTCAACCGCGAGCGCCGCGTTGTCCTTGCGCAGCGCATCCTGCCCATTCTCGAGCGCGCGCAGAATCACGTTGAGCTGCGCCTGGTTCGTCTCGTACTGGCGGAAGTAGCGCTGCAGCTGTTTCACTCCCGGCACCTTGCGCAGCAGGCGGCCGACAAGGCCCGGGTTGTTCTCGGGCTGCAGCTCTTGCACGATGTTGCGCAGGTCGACGAGCGACTTCGACACCGTGACGGCGTGGCCCTCGCCGCCGGCCGACTTCGCCTGGGCGAGCGACTTGTCGAGGAACCGCGACGACGAGCTCGTCGTGGCAGTGATCTCGCGGCGGGCGACCTTCGAGATTGCGCGCACCTGCTCGGTGTACTCGGGCGACTTCGGCTTGAGTTCGCTCAGGCTCGTCACCCAGGTGTTCGCGCGTTGCCGCAGGTCGAGCACGTCGTCGGCCGAGATGTCGGGCAGCATGGCCGGCGCCTTCTTCGGCTCGACGACGTCGACGGGCTCGTGCGCCTCGAGGGGCTCGAACTCTTCGGGTTCTGGCGGGGCGAGTTTCATGGCGTCTCCTGGGCTTGTCGGTGGTTATGGGGCCGGTGGCCCCGAAGCGAATGGGGTGTCGAGGTCGAGCACGCTCTTCGAGCCGGTCTGCTCGAATCGCAGTTGCAGGAACGCGGCGTGCTCGTGCACCGATTGCGTCGTGCCGCGCACGACGCCGGTCTCGATGTGGTCGACGCCCTCGGCGAGCACGGTCACCTGCGTGCCGAGCATGCGCACGTTTTCCTCGACCTGCGCGCGCGACGAGTTGCCCGAGAAGGTCGAGTGCATGCGGTCGTTGTCGATCACGAGGTTGACGATGGTTGGCAGGTAGTCGGTGCCGAGCACGTAGAGCATCTGCACGTCGCCGTCGATGCGCTGGCGCGCGGCGACCTGCGGCATCGTCGTGAGGTTGCGCACCGCGCGAATCAGCCCGACGATGCGGTCGTCGACGTCGGTGTTCGACCAGAGCGGCGAACTGCGCAGCTTGTGCATCGTCAACTCCATCGAGTCGCAGCTCGCCTGCACTTCCTTCAGCACGCCCGCGACATCGTCGGGCTGGCCGGCCGTGATCGTGAGGTGCCCCGGCCGATCGGGCGCCATGACGAACGCCGCGCCCGCGCCGAGTGCGACGCCCACGGCGATGCCGATCGGCGGCGCGAACGAGAGCAGGAGGATCGAGCCGAGTGTGCCGAGCACGCCGACGCCGACCCCGGCGCCGGCGGGGATGAGCCAGCGTGGCCTCACAGATACCCTCGGATCTCGCGGAACGCGGCGGCGAGCGACTCGCTCGTGGCGTCGAACGACCGGCCGCCGGTCAGCATGGCGAGCTCCTCCATCTCTTCGACGCTCGAGTCGCCGAACACGACGGTGTAGACGGGGATGTTCGCGGCCTCGGGGTGCTCCTCGAGGAACTCCGCGTACGCGCTCTCGAACTCCCAGCCCTGCACACCCTCGGTGTTCTCACCATCGGTGAACAGCACGATCGAGGTGAGGGTGCCGTCGCTGCTGTTCTCGAGCGCGATCTCGTACGCCTCGAACACCGTCGAGTAGATGCTCGTGCCGCCGCCCGGCGAGTAGCCGGCCGCGTGCTGCGAAATCTCGTCGAGCGTCTGCTGATACTCGGTCGGGTCACTCGGAATCTCGTAGGTTTCTTGGCTCTTGATCTGGTCGGCGAACTCGAGGTAGGTGATCGTCTCGCGCGGCTGCAGGCGCAGGAACCCGGCGGTGCCCTCGGCATCGGCGCCCGAGAGCACGTCGAGCGNCCGCGGTAAGTTCGTTCATGCGATCGCCCTCAGACATCGAGCCCGAGGTGTCGATGGCGAACACCATGTTCGACGGCTTCTTCACCTCGCTGAGCCAGCTCTCAAGCAGCGCCTGCACCGTCGACAGCTGGTTCGGGAACGGCAGCTCGAACACCGTCGCGTCCATGCTCGGCGGCGTTACCGTCGTGCGGCGGTGCGTCTCGTCGGCGATGCGCTGCTGCGTCTCATCGCTGAGCAGGTAGTCGACCGCGGCGTTGAAGCTCTCGGTCTTCGCCTCGTCCGCGCCGTTGAGCAGCGTGAGCGGGTAGTCGCTCGTGATCACGCCGTCTGACGGGATGATGATCGTGAGGTCGTCATCCATGCCCTGAAGCACCGACTCGTAGTTGAAAATGCCGTCGGCGGCCGTCACGTCCTCGGCGTACTTCTCAGCGAGCCAGCCCGACGAGCCCGACGCGAGCGTCTGGCCCTTCGCGAACTCGACGAGCTGCGGCGNACCGTCTCGATGTTGTCGGTGGTGAGCACCGAGCCGGTGCCCGAGAGCGCCGTCGCGAGCTGCACCACCGTGGTGAAGCCCGAGTTCGACGAGATCGGGCTCGTGAGGCCGTAGGTGAGGTCGCCGCTCGAGGCGGCGTCGNCGACCTCCTGCCAGGTGGGCTGCGCATCCTCAGACCAACCGAGCTCGGCGGCCTTCTCGGGCTGCAGGCCGAGCGCGACCGGCGAGCGCATGATCGACTCGCTCTGCGCGATCATCGACTCGCCCTCGGGGAACAGCGTGAGGTAGCGGTTCGACGGGAACCAGGTCGCATCCCACTCGTTCTCGTCGCTCGCGAGCAACGCCTCGGTGCCGTCGAGCGTGCCGATGTACTCGAACTCGAACGTGACGCCGGTCTCGTCGGCCATGTCGTTGAGAATCGGCTCGAGGTCTTTCACCTCTGAGCCCGCGAGCACGCGGATGACGTTGTCGCTGTTGGCCGCGCCGGTCGGCGAGCATGCCGCGAGCGCGAGGGGCAGGGCGAAGGCGGCGACGAGCGCGCCAGCGAAGCGACGGATGCGTAGGGTCACGGTGATTCGTCCTGTCCGCTCGAGTCTTGCTCGGGGCTATCGGTTTCGGGAGTTGCTGGCGGGGCGCCGGAGACGTCGTAGGCCGAACCAATCTCGGTGAGGAGGTAGTCGAGCATCTCGTAGCTCGGCTCTTGCGCGAGGTTCACGAACGCGCTCGTCGAGGGGTACTGCTCGGAGATCTGCTCTTGCTCGGTGAAGTCGGCGAAGGCGTTCGAGTTCTGGCCGGTGGGGCGGAACCCGTGGGCCGCGAGCAGCGACGCGAGCTCGGGGTCGGTCTCGAGCAGCTGCATCACATCCTGCCCCGCATCTGAGAATGTGACGCCGGTGTGCACCGAGAAGATCGTCGGCGAGGGGTACGCGAGCACCATGCCGTCTTGGATGCGCGAGCCGTCGCGCACCTGCTCTTCGAGAAACTGACCCTCGTAGACGAACACCATCGGCACGGCGCCGATACCCTGCGAGAGATAGTCCTCGAACGGCGCGGCCGACGAGGCGCCGGCGTAGCCCTGCGCGACGAACAGCTGCGTGAGCGTGCCGAGGTAGGGCGCCGCCTGCGACTGACTCGTGAGCACGCTCTCGCCGTTGAGCACATACGCCGCGAGCGCGAGGTACATGCCCGCCGAGTTCGAGGTGCGAATGTCGGTCGAGGTGATCATGACACTGCGCGGCGAGTTGTAGAGGTCGTCGGCGCCCTCGAGCTGATTCCAGCGCGTGTCGCTCTCAACGAGGTCGAGGTAGGCGGCCATGTCGACCTGCCAGGCGCCGTTCGCATCCTGCGTCGCCGCGCCGTTCTGCTCGAGCAGCTCCATCACCGGCTCGAACGTCGCGATCGCGAGCGGTGAGAAGAACGGCTTGTGGGTCGAGAGCACCGCGTCGGGGTGCGTCGACTCGATGTGTTCGGCCGCGATCTCGGAGGCCGGGAACGCGAAGTCGTTCTCGGTGAGGCCGTCGAGGCTCGCCATGTGCCACGAGCCCGAGGTGGTGACGTTGACCTCGTAGCCGTGCTCGGCAAAGACTTCCTGCACGGCCGGGTCTTCGAAGAACGCCTTCTTCTCAGAGCCGACGACGCCCGTCACCTCGGTGAGATTGCCGTTCGACGTGCCGTCGTTGCGGCCGAGGCCCGTGACCTGCAGCACGATCACGGCGATGATGCCCACGACGAGGATCCCGATTCCAATGAAATGGATTGGGCGAAGCTTCATAGGACTGCCTCCGATCCCTGCGAATTCGACTACACGCAGGTGAACGGCTGGCAACGCCCAGGTGTCGCGCTACTCGGGGTCGGTGATCTCGAGCAGCTCGTAGAGCCGCTTCGCCTTGCGGTCGCCCTCGGGCAGCGAGAGCGCCGTGAGCAGCAGGTGGCGCGAGTTGAGCACGGGTGCGGGCACGGTCGCGAGGTCGTATTCGAGGTAGCCCTCGGCGCCCCACTTCGACATGCGGTGCTCCCAGTGGAACAGGTCGTAGATGCTGTGGCCGCCGAGCCGCTCGGTGTCGAACTCGGTGTAGGCGAACCACTGCTCGAGCCGGCGGTGCAGCTCGGGGCTGTCGCCGAACTTCGAGTTCGCGTACTTGCGCGCGAGCAGCGGCGCGCTGAGCGTCTGCTCGTCGGTGTTGCGGTACATGCCCGTGATGATGCCGCCGCCGACGCCGAACAGCGTCGCCGCCTTCGCCGGGATGTTCACATAGAGCGCCGCCGCGAGGTTCGCGTAGCGGCGGTAGCTCGGGAACGTCGCGTTGTAGAGCTCGTCCATGGGCGAACCGCGCTTGACGTTACGCACGTCGATGACGAGATGCGGCAGGCCCGCCGCCGCCGAGACGCGGCCCGCAATGTCGAGGTCGGTGTGCGTGCTCTTCTGCGGCACGTGGAACGGGTGGTAGGTGAAGGTGAGCGCGCCAGCTTCTTGCAGTTCGAGGATGCCCGCGGCGAGGATCGCGCGCGAATCGCGCCCCGAGGTGAGCGGCAGCGAGACCTCAGGGTGAGTGTCGCACCAGTTCGCGACCTGCTGCCGCAGTTCGTCGCGGAAGATGGGGAAGGCAGTTTCTGCGGGCTGCTCTTCGCACCGGTAGCCGCGGGGCGGGAAGAAGCGGCGGTGGGCTGCCTCGGACTTGGCGATGGTGAGGCGGCAGTTCGCCGAGACCTGGCGCACGTGGTCATGCGCGGTGATGAGGCCGGGCATCCAGCGGCCGAAGTCGTCGGCGTAGTCGGGGTGTGTGAGCGCCCAACGTTTCTCGCGGAACGTGAGGCCGCCCGCGTAGTTCGACAGCAGCGCGGTGTGCGAGGCGACGGCCGGCGCGAGGGCCCGGAGGTGCTCGGGCGTTTGCGCGCTGCCCGGCAGGTTTGGGTGCGGGATGGAAGTCGTGTGGGCGAACGGTCCGTCGCTCGGGGCGGGTGCGGTTACAGGCGCCGCGACGCGGATGTTGCCCTGGTCGAGGTAGTAGCAGGCGCGCGTCGCCATCGGGTCGCCATAGACGTCGAGCTCGTCGCCGCGCAGCACGAACGCGACGAAGCGGCCCGAGAGCCAGGTGACGAGTTCGTCGACGCGGATTCGGGATGAGCCGGAGGCCAGATCGGCGCGGGCGGCGGCAAGGAGCTCGCCGGCCACGGCATCGCGGCGGCTCGCGACGGTGCCGCCGCGCGCATCCGGGCCGCGGCTGGACTCTCGGTCACGCGCATCCGCATCGCTGCCGGCCGACCCGCCACGCGCATCCGTCGCCGGGGCGAAGGCGTGGCCGAGGATCAGCACGGCGCAGCGCTCCCCCACCGCCTGCCGATGCTCGAGCTCGGGGTCGATGGCGAAGTGCCAGTCGCCGAGGGTGAGCCGCTGCCAGCGCTCGCGCGGTAGCTCGGGCTCGACGCCGCGGATGCCGATGAACCCCTTCGCGAAGACGTTCTTGTAGCCCCAGTGCTTGTACGCCGGCTTGAGCTGCTGCTCGTGGCGGTGGAACTCGCGGATGGCCGCGAGCCGGCGCGCTTCGGGGTCGCGCGCATCCTGGCCCGAGCGCTGGCCGCCCGCGCCGAGCATCCGCCTCGCCGCTGCCGCGAGCGCGCGCACCCGGCTAGGCACGGGCACCCGGGGCGTGGTCGTCGAGCACACGCTCGAGAATCTCGAGATAGCGCGTCGCGAGGCTCGAGTACGCAACGTGTTCGCGCGCCCACTGCTGGCCAGTGTCGCCGATCTCGAGGCGCTCGGGGTGTTCGATGAGGCCCTTCCAAGCGCCGACGAGGTCGTCGACGTCGCCCGGATGCACGACGGTGCCGGCGTGCGCCTCGAGCAGAATGCCTGCGCTCTCGCCCGCGAGGATGCCGGTGATGTGGCGCCCCGTCGAAAGCAGCTCGTAGAGCTTCGAGGGGATGGTCCAGAGGAACGGCTCCCAGTCGCGCAGCGACACGATGGTCGAGTCGGCCCAGGCGTAGTGGTGCACCACCTCGTTCGGCGGCACGCGGTCGAGGATCTCGATCGGCTCGCCGAGTTGCGCGTTGAGTTGCCGCAGCGCCGGGGCCTCGTGGCCCGCGCCCACGATGCGCGCCGCGAGGCGATAGCCCTGCTGGCGCAGGATCGCGGCCGCGCGAATGATGAGGTCGAGGCCCTGGCTGCGTCCGAGGTTGCCCATGTAGAGCACTCGCAGCTCGGGGTGATCGGCGTCGCGGGCCGGCACTTGCTCGTAGGTTTCGGGCACGGTGCCGTTGCGGATGATCTCGAGGTGTTCGACACCGCGCTCCTCGAGCACGCCAGCGAACGCGCTCGTCGTCGTGACGACCTGCCCCGCCGAGAGTTGCGCGCGCGTGACCGATTCGTGGATGCGCCGCTTGACCATCGCAACCGGGCCGCGGCCGTTCGCGAGACCGGGCGTGTAGGTGACGAGGTCGGGCCAAGCGTCGCGCATCTCGGTGATGACGGGCAGGCTGAACTTACGGCCGAGCCAGTTGCCGGCGTAGATCGTCTCGATGGCGGGGGCCGTCGCGACGATGATGTCGGGGCGGATGCGGCCCTTCTTGATGAGCTGCGCCGCGCGGCGGGCGGTGGATGCGGCGGCCGTCGTGTGGTCGAAGGTGCGCGTGATGATGTCGCCGCGGTGCGGCAGCCAGCCGCTGCGGAATACCTCGACGCCGTGCTCGGTCGTCGTGTGGCTGCCGGCGCGATAGGTGCGGCGGTAGTGTTTCGCAAGCTTGCCCGACGGGTAGTGCGGCGGCGGGGTGATCACCGCGACCTCGTGCCCGCGCTCGACGAACTCTCGCGTGAGCGCGCCCCAGCGTCGCTGCGGGGCACCGTCTTCGGGGGCGAAATAGTGGGTCAGCAGTAAAACCCGCACGTATCCCCTCCTCTTCGCTCCCGAGTACTCGTCGTTTCAGAATACGGGGTGCCTACCATGGCGTGGAACGACCATGGGATACTGCCGTCATGGAACACGAGGAAGCGAACCGCGCCGAGCCCCGCCAGCGAACCCGCGCACAGCGCCGCCGCCGCAACATCTGGATCGCCATTGGCTCGGTTTTCCTCGTACTCGTATTGGCCGCCGGTGCCGCGATCTACTCGGTGTACGCGCGCTGGGGCAACACCGAGACGATTCAGGATGCGTTCCCCGACGAGACCGTGCGCCCCACCGAGAACACGAGCGGCTCGATGAACATCCTGCTGCTCGGCTCCGACTCGCGCGACGACCAGGCCTCGACCGAACTCGACGGCACCGGATCGCGCGCCGACACGATGATCGTGGCGCACATCCCGGCCGACCGCTCGGGCGTGCAGATGATGTCGATCATGCGCGACTCGTGGGTGGATATTCCGGGTTACGGCATGAACAAGATCAATGCCGCGATGGCATACGGCGGCGTACCGCTCGTGATTCAGACCGTTGAGGGCATCATCGACCAGCGCATCGACCACGTCGTGATGGTCGACTTCGAAGGGTTCAAGGACATCACCGACGCGCTCGGCGGCGTCACCGTGAACAACCCGACTGAGTTCACCTCGGGATCGCCGACAAACGAGCACTACCCTGCCGGGCAGATCACGCTCTCGGGCGACCGCGCGCTCGCGTTCGTGCGCGAGCGGTACGCGTTCACCGACGGCGACTACCAGCGCGTCGAGAACCAGCAGCTGTTCCTGAAGGCTGTGGCCGACAAGATGCTGAGCCGCGACGTGCTGACGAACCCGGTGACGCTCAACTCGCTGCTGAACTCGGTCGTGCCGTACATTGCGCGTGACTCGGAGCTGACGGTGAACGCCATGGTCGACCTCGGCACGAGCATGGCGTCGATCAAGAGCAGCGACATCACGTCGTTCACGCTGCCGACGACCGGCACCGGCGACGAGGGCGGTCAGTCGGTCGTCTACCTCAACGACGCCGAGCTGCCCACCGTGCAGCAGCACTTCGCCGACGACACCCTGGCTGGGTACGACCCGCCTGCGCGGTAATTCTCTGCTTGCGTGACGTTGGCGGCCGGCCGATGGGTCAGGCGTCGAGGCCGAGCGTCTGCATGACGTGCCAGACGCGCTCGCGCTGCGCCGCATCCAGGCCCTGAATGGGCAGCGGTAGGCTGCGCTCCGGCGCGAGACCGAGGTGCTCGGCGATCGCCGCGACCACGCGCAGGCTGCCGCCGAGTTCGGCGAACAGCTGCCACAGCGGCGCGAGTCGCTCTGAGGCGGCGGATGCTCCGGTCGCGTCGCCGGCGAGGGCCGCGCGGGTGATCTCGAGCGCGGGCTTGGGCAGCGTTCCGCCGATCACCGAGTACCAGACGTCGCAACCGGCGCTGAGTCCGGTCGCGGCGAACGCGTCGCCCGAGATGCCGATGGTGACGTGCTCGGGAATCGCGGCGCGGATCTCGGCGACGCGGGCCTGCACCGACGCGAGGTCGCCCGGCACGCCGGGGATCTTGATCGACGCGATACCCGGCAGCTGCGCGATGCGGCCGTAGAGCTCGGTCGTGAAGGTGAAGTGTGTGGTGCCGGGGTTGTCGTAGACGACGACCGGCAGTTCGCTCGCGTCGGTCACGGCGCGGAACAGCTCAAACACGTCGTCGTGTGTGAGCGGCTGGTACGTCATCGGGGCGAGCAACACCGCCTGCGCGCCGGCCCGCGCCGCATTCTCGACGTTCTTCAGCACATCCGAAGTGCGGAGCGCGCCGACTCCGACCGCGACCGGGGTCTCGCCAGCGTGCTGCACGGCCAGCTGCGCGACCCGGGCGCGCTCTTCAACCGAGAGGTACGCGTACGAGCCGGTCGAGCCGAGCGCGGTGATCGCATCTACGCCCGCGGCCGCGAGGCGCTCGACGAGGCCGGCGAAGGCGTGCTCGTCAACGCGGTCATCGGCGAGCGGCGTGAGTGGAAACGCGTTGAGGCCAGTGAACACGGTGAACTCCTGAGGGTCGGGCGGTGACAGTGTCGAGTTTGTCATTAGCGACTCGGCCATGCATGAGTCGACTACCACCAATGCATCGCGACAACGCTAATCACTGCGCCCGCGGGCGAACACGAGCCCGCGCATCCGGGCGGGTTGGGGCAGCAGTACGGCAGAAGTAATGAGCGCTGCGGCTTGGCGGATGCGCTGGTTACGAGCGCGGCCCGGCCGGGGGTTGCGGCGGTCGGCCTTGGTTCGGGGCCGCCCCAGCGTTCGGGGCCTGACCCGCGCCCGGTGTCGAGCCAGCGCTGGGTGCCGAGCCTGCGCCCGGCGCCGACGCGGCCTGCTGCTCGCGGCGCCACGCCTCTTCGGCCGCGAGGACGCGCTGCGTCTGGGGGTCGAGGGCGCGGCCAGTGCGGCGCGCATCCGCGGCGCGCATGTGCGCGGCCGCCACCGTCGCGCGGGCCTGCGCCTCGAACCAGCGGTGCGAGGTGTCGTCCTTCGCCGCGCGGATCGCGAGCTTCGAGAGCTCTTCGTGCAGCCCGTTGATCAGCTCGCCCGACACGGCCGGGAGGATCGGGTGAATCGGCCCGGCGACGGTGTCGATGCGCACGTTGCCGACGCCGGCCATGCGCTCGAGCAGCGACGTGCGCGACGTCACCGACTGGATGCGCTCACCCGGCACCATCGCAATCGACCGCGTGAGCCAGCCGGTGCGAATGTAGACGAGCCCACCGTCGATGGCCCCACCGATAAAGCGGATGCTGAACGGGTGCATCCACCACGCGCGCATGGGCGCCGGCGTGAACTCGCGGTTGCGGCCGCCCTTGAAGCCCGACTCGAGCAGCTGCGCGGTGCGCGGGTTCATGTGCATCGGCATGATGAGCTGCAGCACGCGCTCGACCTCGTCACGCGTGCCGACCGGCAGCACGATGAAGCGCTGCAGTGCGTTCTGCTGCTCCTGCTGCGAGGAACCAGTCCGCACATCCGCACGGTTGACGCGAATCGAGTACCACTTGAACGGCTTCCACAGCACCGGCTGCCGCACCTCAATCGCGTGGATGCGCCCCGGCGGCAGCGTGTCGTTCGTCTGGCTGAGGATGCCGCGGCCGATGCGCAGACCGTCGGGCGTGCCCGCGATCGTGTACTGCATGTTGCCGAGCGCGGTGCTGCCCGCCGAGACGAGGGTGATGAACAGAATGAAGCCGATCGTGCCGACCGAACCGAACAGCCAGGCGACGTCAAAGCCGAACGGCACGTCTCTGGGCAGGGCCGCCCCGAGGATGCCGCGCACGACGACGTAGCCGATGATGCTCGCGACGAGGAGGATCGCCGCCGCGAGTACGCCGCCGAGCGCCGCGGTCGCGGCCATGCGGGCGGGCTTCACGCGCACGACCGACTGTTCGGCGACCATTTCTGGGCTGAGTTCGGGCCCGGCGAAGTCCTCGACCGCGCGGTCGACGAAGGCGCTGAGTTGGCCGCGGCGCGGGGCCGGCGGCGGGGTCGCGCCCGGCTGCATCGGGGAGCCAGGGATGCCCGGCGCCGCGGGTCCGCCGAACTGGCCTGGTGCCTGGGATGCGGGGGACGCCGCCTGCTCGGCGAGCTGATGGCGACGCTCGGTCTGACGCTTCTTGGCCCCGGATGCGCGGCGCAGAAGTTCGGCGCGCAGCCCGTTCGCCTGGTCGGCGTTGAGGTATTTCAGCGAGAAGCCGGCTTTGTCGCCCGCGCCCGACGTCTCAACGTCGGTGAGGTTGAAGATGCGCGCGAACACCGGGCGGTTGAGGTTGACCGACTGGAGGCGATCGAAGCGCACCTGGCGGTTCGACTTATTCAGCACGCCCTTGCGCAGTTCGAAGACCTCGTCGGTGAGCCGGAACTCGGTGTTGCGGTAACCGAGCCACGTGCCGAGGATCGCGAGCACAAACACGACAAACACGCCAACCAGCGTCAGCATGATGACAAAGCCAGGCAGGCCGTCCTCTGCCACGGCGGGCAGGAAGCTCATGAGCAGCACGATGCCGGCCCAGAAGAACGCGAAAATGCCGCCGACGATGTTGATCCATAGGGTGGCCGGATGCAGTCGGTGCCAGTGTCCGTCGGCGAGGTCGTCGCCGCGCCCAGGGGCCTGTGGTGGGAACTGCTGGGGGTAGCCCTGCTGGTGCTGTTGGGGCTGGCCCTGCTGCGGATGCTGCGACTGACCCGGGTACTGGCCGAAGCCCTGTTGCTGCGGCTGACCCGGCTGCTGCTGCGGGTTGCCCCGTTGCTGGCCGAATCCCTGGCGTGACTGCGAAGGCTGCTGCCCGTGGACCTGCTGCCCCGCGGGCTGCCCGTTCGGTGCCTGCTGGAACGTCGGCCGCCCGGGCGTCTGCCCGTATTGCGGCCCGGGCTGCTGCCCGAACGGCTGGTGCGCCGGGTACTGCTGCTGGTGCTGACCAAACTGGCCCTGCGCATCCGCGGGTTGCTGCCCGGCCCGACCCGACGCATCCTGGCCCTGGCCCCCGGCCTGAGCCTGCGCATCCTGGCCCCCGGTGGGCGCCGGTGGCCGCTCCTGCTCGAACTCGTCTGCCATTACAGACCAGCCCGTCGCGTTTCGGCGACGCGGATGAGGTGGTCGCGCAGTTCGTCGGCCTCGGTAGGGGTGAGGCCCGGGATGCTCACGTTCGTCGACGCCGCGGCGGTGACGGTGGTGAGCGACGCGATGCCGAGCATGCGGTCGAGCAGGCCGCGGCTCACGTCGATCACCTGGAGACGGCCGTACGGCACCGCGACGAGGCGTTTGGCGATGACGCCGCGCTTGAAGACGAGGTCATCCTCGCGCAGGGCGTAGCCGATGCTGCGCACGCGGATGAACGACATCGGAATCTCGATGGCCGCGATGACGACGAAGACAGCACCGATGATCCACCACGGGAACGGGCCAGGAATGAAGGAGAGGCCGATCGTGACGCCCACGAAAATCACCAGCCAGATGATGGCGCCGACCAAGGTGCGGAACGCGAGCTTCGGCGAAATCCTGCGCCATTGAATGCCGGGCGTATCGGGGAATTGCATTGGTGCCTCTCGACCTCGGGTGCGGTGTCCCGGGAAAGCCTAGCTACCCGCGCGGCTCCGCGGCGCCGGAATCATGCCTGCGATGGATGCTCGGTAGCGGCTCGAGCGAGTTGTTGACCGCCGGGCACAAACTCGACCTGGTGGTACTGGTGTGACCCGTGTTGAATACAACGTGGCTACCTTCTGGTGATGCCCATACCGCAATTCTCCTGCGATAATGCAGTGAATACGCAGAGTCTGCGCCTGCTCTAGAGAACGGCAACACCCCAGTGACCCAGCCCCTTAACGACTATGGCGGACTGCTCGAAGAGGCAGGGCCCGGCGCGTTCGCGCGGTTTTCGGCCTGGATGCGTCAGCCGCGCAACCTGCTCGTCGTGGGTATCGTAGCGGTCGCACTGGTGGTCGCTGGTGGCGCGCTTGCGATGATGCTGCAGCAGGGCGGGCAGGCTCCGATGGCGACCGAATCACCGACATCGACGCCGTCGCTGAGCGAGACGCCCGACAAGTCGCAGAGCCCGACGCCGTCGCGGCCGGCGACGCGCAAGCCTGTGCCGACCGAGTCGCTGCCGCAGGCGCCGAAGCCGGATAACGACAGCCCCGAGGTTCCGATTGACCCGAATGCGGGTGGATCTGGGACGGGTGGCTCTGGGTCAGGCGGGTCTGGGTCAGGCGGCAGCGGCTCGGGTGGCACCGGCGGCGACATCGAGCCTTGCGCTGACGGGCTGCAGCTCGACGCGAACGGCACCTGCGTGCCGGTTTCGACTGACACGGACGGGTCGACCGACGGCACTGCCGGCGGTGGCGGCGAGACGAACACCGGCGGCCCCGGCGACACATCCGGCAACGGCGACTCGAGCGGCGAGTCGCCGACCGACCCGTCGACGCCCGACAGCGAAGGTGATGCCGACTCGAACGCCGCAAGTCCCCACGACAGCGTGACCGACGTCGTCAGCTAGCGGGCACACGGGCCACTCACCGCACCCGCCCCAGGGATACGAGAGCGACGCTCGTTCGACATCGGCATGCTGCATTCGTTTCTAGGTTGCGGCCGTGAGTGACGCGCGCCGGGAACCTGACCTGACCGATGCAACACACCTGTTCAATGCTCTCGGCAACGAGTCGCGGGCCTGGGCAACGAGTCGAGGCTCTGGCTGTTGCGACTCATCGGCGACGTGCTAAAAACTGCGGGCCAAGTGACGATGGCGACGAGAATGTCGCGGCCGCTGGCCTGCCACCACCTCGCACGCTGCGACGATCGAGCCTCGTGCTCGCCAGCCGCAGCGGCAAAGAGGCGTCGCTCGAGCCGGCCGATATGCGCGTTTCGCACGTCATCGCTGATGCCGATGACGCCGATGTCTTACCCGACGCAACGCACGATGCCACCCCGGCGTGCATCTACCCGACGTCCACCACCTAACAACCCACCCAAGACGCCCCCGCCCAGGCAGTTGAGTGGTCACTT
>NZ_JACXJG010000009.1:25515-25623 GCF_014904065.1 Gulosibacter sediminis
CCTCGCTTCGGGGCGACGAAGTGCCTCACCGCGGCCCCGAGCGAGACAGGCTCGACCCGCCGGGCGCAGTTGCCACCGAAACGCGGTGGATTTCCCGACGGGGGGAGG
>NZ_JACXJG010000009.1:25632-59941 GCF_014904065.1 Gulosibacter sediminis
GACGCGTGACCGGGTTAGCTGGCGGAGGGGACCGAGTCGCCCGCGGGCTCGCTGTCGTCGGGCGGGAGGGCGCACCAGTTTTCGGCGACGAGTCCCGCGACGAGCAGCGCGACGGCGCACACGAGCGACACGATGGCCAACGGCATCCCGGCGCCGACGACGGTGCGCGAGGCGAGCCACAAGACCGTCGCCGTGCATCCGCCGGCGAAAATGCTGCCGCCGAGGCTCGACGCCTTCGCGAGCGCGAGCGCGAGCATCGCGCGCTGCGGATCCACCCGCTTGCTCGACACCTCGCGCCACTCAGGCCGGTCGTCGTCCGCGTCGTCGCGCCGGCGGTCGCTCACATCCTGCGCCTTGCGCAGCGCCTGCGTGTAACGGCGCACCGGCCACGCGAGCACGATCGTGACGATGCCGATGAGCAGCAACGTGATGCCGAACGGCAGCGACGGCACGATCGTCGCCGAGCCGCCCGACGTGAGCCACACCTGCAGGGCCCAGACGACGACGCCGGCCGCGACGAAGAGTAGGACGAGGTGCCAGGGGTTGGTGCGGGTCATCCGCGGTACCTCTCGACTCGGTCGGCGGCGTTCGCGAGCAGTTCGCGAATCGGGCCGCGGCCGGGCAGCGACGCCTCGGGCTCGATCTCGACCCAGGGCGCGAGCACGAAGGCCCGCTCAAACGCGCGCGGATGCGGCAGCTCAAGCGTCGCATCGTGCAGCTGCAGTCCGCCGTGCTCGATGATGTCGAGGTCGAGCGTGCGACTCCCCCACCGCTCGGCGCGCACGCGGCCGTGCCCGGTTTCGATCTGCTGCAGCCGGTCGAGCAGCTCG
This sequence comes from Gulosibacter sediminis, assembly GCF_014904065.1. Lineage (GTDB taxonomy): Bacteria > Actinomycetota > Actinomycetes > Actinomycetales > Microbacteriaceae > Gulosibacter > Gulosibacter sediminis. The sequence continues at coordinate 26,463 of NZ_JACXJG010000009.1, forward strand.
TGCGGCTCGAGGCTCGTGTGCACCGCGATCACCGCGTTGAGGTACGCCGGCGCCGACTCGTCGATGCCGTGCGTCGTGAGCGCCGGCGTCTCATAGAGGCTCGAGCGCAGGTGCGGCCAGACACCGTCGAGATCCTCGATCTCTTCGAACGCGTCGCGGATCATCGCCTCGCGGTCGCCCAGGTTCGAGCCGAGCGCGATGATCGCGCGGGCGCTCGGGCGTCGCGCCTCGACGGGCTGCGCGCCCTCGGGTCGGTACCGCAAAATTGAAATCATCACGTCGTCGAAGCGCAGCTTCACCGGCGCCTGCGGCTTGTGCACCGTGATGCGCACGGCCTGCGGGCCGGGGAACGCGAACGTCACCGCCGCGAGCCGCTCGGCGAGGGTCTCGAGCAGGTCGACCGGCTCCTGCATCGCGACCTCGTAGAGCGCGCGCATGAGGTGGCCGTAGTGCACCGTCTGCTCGATCTCGTCGGATGCGGCGGCCGCGCGCGTGTCGATCCAGACCTCGGCGTCGATGTAGAAGTCCTGGCCGTTCGCGCGCTCGTGCGCGAAGACGCCGTGACGGCCATGCACGTGCAGCCGGTCGATGACGATGCGGTCGAGCTCGGGGGCGGGCAGCGCCGGATGCGCGGCCGGGCCCGGCCGGTTCGGCGTGAGCTGGATCGCGGCCTCCGCCGGGTGGATGTGCGGAGTCGCGAATGCGGTGGGCTCATTCGCGGCCGGGGTGCTGGGAGTAGCTCCCCCGGTCGCCGCGTTCGCGGCCGACTCCTCGCGCGCATCCGGCGCAGCGGCCGAGGCCCGCGTCATGTCCGCGGCCGGCTGTTGCTGCGCATCCCGGCCGAGGCCAGCATCCCGCTCAGTCACTGCTCGGCTCCTTGCTCGCGCAGGTCGGCACCGTTCTGCCAGGCCGAGACCGTGTCGATGGCGACTCGGGTCGCGGCGACGTTGTGCACCCGCACGCCCCACACACCACGCTCGGCGCAGAGGGCCGACACGACCGCGGTCGGCAGGTCGCGGGCGGCGACGGGCGCCTCCGCCGGCAGCAGCTGTCCGATGAAGCGCTTGCGGCTAACCCCGACAAGCACCGGATGCCCGAGCCGCTGCAGTTCGTGCAGGTGGTTGAGCACGGCCCAGTTGTCGTCGTGATCCTTCGCGAACCCGAGACCCGGGTCGAGGATGATGCGCTCAGGCGCGATGCCCGCCGCGACGGCGCGGTCGCGCATCTGCTGCAACTCAGCGAGCACCTCGGTGGCGGTGTCGTCGTAGTCGGCGAGGTCGTTCATGACGACGCTGTGCCCGCGCCAGTGGCTCAACACGAACCGCGCGCCGCGCTCGGCGACGACCTCNGAGCATCCGCTCGTCGGCGCGTCCACCCGAGACGTCGTTGATGATGACGTCGCCCGCGTCGAGGCAGGCCGCGGCGGTGTCGGCGTACATCGTGTCGACCGAAACCGGGATGCCGTCGGCGACGAGCTGCTGCACCACCGGCAGCACACGCGCGAGCTCTTCGTCCTGCGGCACGCGCTCGGCGCCGGGTCGGGTCGATTCGCCGCCGACATCGATGATCGTCGCGCCCTGCGCCACGAGCCGATAGGCGCGTTCGAGCGCGGATGCGGTGCGCGCGTCGGCGCTCTCGAAGTCGAGGGTGCCGCCGTCGCTGAACGAGTCGGGCGTGACGTTGAGCACGCCCATGATCTCGGTCGTGCTCGGGTCGATGGTGACTTCCGCGGACAGACGCAATTCGCTCATGTCGATATTGTCCCGCACTCTCTCGTGCGCCGCTTGGGTCAGTTTGGGCGTGTGGCGCGGCGTCCGCTGCCGACGGCCAGAGAAAATCGGGCGACATCGGCGCACCGGCGGGCCCGAGGCCACATAGGATGCCGAAAAGACTCCCCAACGAAAGGCCGCCATGTCGACGCAGACATCTCCCGAGTCGTCGGGCCACTCCCCCAGCCGCGGCGCTGACGCCGGCGCGAGCACCGCATCCGCGGGACTCATCGAGCGGCAGGGCATCGACGTCGTCGACCCGTCGCAGCGCACCGCGAAGCCGTCTGATCTGTTCTGGCCGTGGTTTGCCGCGAACGTGTCGGTGTTTGGCATGTCGTACGGCTCGTTCATTCTCGGCTTCGGCATCTCGTTCTGGCAGGCAACGGCGGTTGCGATCATCGGTATCGTCGTGTCGTTCTTCCTCTGCGGCCTCATCGCGATCGCGGGCAAGCGCGGCTCGGCGCCGACCATGGTGCTCAGCCGCGCCGCGTTCGGCGTGCATGGACAGAAGGTGCCCGGCATCATCTCGTGGCTGACGTCGATCGGTTGGGAGACGTTCCTCGCGATCATGGCCGTGCTCGCGACGTCGACCGTGATCACGCAGCTCGGCGGCGACGGCGGCGTGGTCGTGCAGATCATCGCCACCGTCGTGGTCGCGGCGCTGATCGTCGCCGCGTCGGTGCTCGGCTACCACGTGATCATGCGGCTGCAGTCGATCCTCACCTGGATCACCGGCGCCGTCACGATGCTCTACGCAATCCTCGCGTTCTCGCACATCGACTTTGCGGCCGTCTCAGCGCTCGAGGGCGGCAGCCTCGGCCAGGTCATCGGCGCACTCGTCATGGTGATGACCGGCTTCGGCCTCGGCTGGATCAACATCGCCGCCGACTGGTCGCGCTACCAGCGACGCGATACCCCCGACAGCAAGATCGTGTTCTGGAACACCTTCGGCGGCTCGGTCGCGCCCGTCGTGCTCGTCGTCTTCGGCGTGCTGCTCGCCGGCTCCGACCCCGCGCTCAACGAGGCGATCGCGGGCGACCCGATCGGCGCACTCGCGGCCATCCTGCCGACCTGGGTGCTCATCCCGTTCTTGCTCACCGCCGTGCTCGCGCTCGTGTCGGGGGCCGTGCTCGGCATCTACTCGTCGGGGCTGACGCTGCTCAGCCTGGGCATCCGCATCCCCCGCCCCTCGGCCGCCGCGATCGACGGCGTGATTCTGACCGCCGGCACGATCTACGTCGTGTTCTTCGCGACCGACTTCCTCGGGCCGTTCCAGAGCTTCTTGATCACGCTCGGCGTGCCGCTGGCGTCGTGGGCGGGCATCCTCATCGCCGACATTCTGACGCGGCGCCGCGACTACGACGACGCCGCGCTGTTTGACGCGCGCGGCCGGTACGGTTCGTGGGACTGGCTGTCGATCGGCACGATGGTCGTCGCCTCGGTGATCGGCTGGGGCTTCGTCGTGAACTCGTTCGCCGAGGACGCCGCATGGAACAACTGGCAGGGTTACCTGCTCTGGATGGTCGGCGGTCGCGATGGCGACTGGGCCTACGCCAACCTCGGGGTGTTTTTCGCGCTCGTGCTGTCGTTCGTGGTCGCGTGGGTTGGCCGTCGCGGCAAGATCCGCCGGCAGGAAGCGGATGCTGGCTGAGGCTTCGCGGGTGGGGCGCGTTGCTGCGCCCGCCTCGCAGGGTGTCCCCAACATCCCACTTTNCCCGCGAAAAGTGGAATCTCGGGGACACTCGGCAGTGGTCGTTCGAAGCGCGACCGTGAGCAACGGCGCAAGGTGTCCCCAACATCCCACTTCTGACGCGAAAAGTGGGACGTTGAGGACACTAGGCAGCGGCCGCCCTCGGCGTAATCGCGACCCACGAAGCAAAGTGTCCTCTGAATCCCACTTTCAACGCGAAAAGTGGGATTCCGGGGANAGGCGCCGCGAGGGAAGCAGGAGCGGCGCCAAGCGCCGCGGCTCCCTCGGCGCCGCGAGCGGCGCGCTCCCCTAGTCGTCGCGGTCGGAGGCACCCAGGGCGATGAGCCGCAGCACTTCGGCCCGCGCATCCGGGTTGTTGAACGCGCCGCGCGTCGCGAGCGTGACCGTCTCGGAGTCGCTCTGACGCGGCCCGCGGTCGGCGACGCATCCCTGCCGCGCCTCGAGCACGGCGATGGCGCCGCGGGCATCAAGGCCAGTCATGATCGCATCGACGAGCTCGTCGCCGAGCCGCTCCTGCAGCGTCGGCGCGCTCGACAGCGTCTCGACGAGGTCGTACAGCCGGCCGAACCCGATGATCGAGTCGCCGGGCAGGTACGCGAGTTGCACCCAGCCGTCGAACGGCAGCAGGTGGTGCTCACACACCGAGCGAAAACGGATGTTCCGCAGCAGCACCGGCTGCCCCGACTCGACCGCCTCAAGGCGCTCAACCGACGGCGCCGCGTCGGGCTCGTCGAGCGAGATGCGGCCCTCAATTAGCGGCGCGACCGCGTCAACGTTAACTCCCGCAAACAGTTCGGCTGCCGCGGCGGCGACCCGCGCAGGCGTCCGCGCGAACTGCGCCGAATCGGGGTCAAGGCCGCATGCGGCGAGGAAGTCTCGCACGGCCGCCTGCGCGCGCTGCGCATCCACCGCCATCGTTACGACCATGCGCCGGGGCGCGTCGGGCCCTCGGGGTTGTCAAGACCCGAGCCAGGTTCGGGCCGGTCGAGGCCAGGATGCACGTCGGTCACGCCGGGCTTGTCGCCCCCGAATCCGGGCTGCGGCACACCACCGGGATGCGCGCCACCATCGGGCTCGCCAGCACCGCCGGGCGTGTGGTCGCCACCGGGCTGACCAGCGCCAGCCCCATCTTCACCAGACCCCGACGCGTGACTCGAAGGCTCCTCTTCACCACTCGCAGGAAGGTGCGGCTTGAGCTGCACTGGCGGGCGCGAGCTCACGGGGCGCTCTGGGCTCGAGAGCCACTGCGCGCGTTCGGGCAGCTTGACGATGCCCGCGAAGATCTCGGCGAGGCGCTCGTGGCCGATCGTCTCGACGTCAAGCAGTTCGGCGGCGAGGCGGTCGAGCACGTCACGGTTGTTCGTGAGCACCCACCAGGCCTCCTGCTGCGCCTGCTCGAGGAGCCCCTGCACCTCGCGGTCGACGACGAGGGCGGTCGTGTCGGAGTAGGGCGCGCCCTGCGAGCGCGAGTACGGCGACTCGCCCTCGTTGTCGCCGAGCTTGATCGCACCGACGGTGTTCGACATGCCGTATTCGGTGACCATCTTGCGGGCCGTCTTCGTGGCCTTCTCGATGTCGTTGGATGCGCCGGTCGTCGGGTCGTGGAACACGAGTTCTTCGGCGATGCGGCCACCCATGGCGTAGGTGAGCTGGTCGAGCAGCTCGTTGCGGGTCACCGAGTATTTGTCTTCAAGCGGCACGACCATGGTGTAGCCGAGGGCGCGGCCGCGCGGCAAGATCGTGATCTTCGTTACCGGGTCGGTGTGGCGCAGGGCCGCCGCCGCAATGGCGTGGCCGCCCTCGTGGTACGCCGTAATGAGCTTTTCCTGGTCGTTCATGACGCGGCTGCGGCGCTGCGGGCCCGCGATGACGCGGTCGATCGCCTCGTCGATCGCGCGCGCGTCGACGATCTGCGCGCCGAGGCGGGCCGTGAGCAGCGCGGCCTCGTTGAGCACGTTCGCGAGGTCGGCACCCGTGAAGCCGGGGGTCTTGCGGGCGACGACCGAGAGGTCGACGTCCTTCGCGATCGGCTTGCCCTTCGAGTGCACCTCGAGGATCTTGCGGCGGCCCTCGAGGTCGGGCGCGTCGACGCCGATCTGGCGGTCGAAGCGGCCGGGGCGCAGCAGCGCCGGGTCGAGCACATCCGGGCGGTTCGTCGCCGCGATGAGAATGACGTTCGTCGTCGCGTCGAAGCCGTCCATCTCGACAAGCAGCTGGTTCAGCGTCTGCTCGCGCTCGTCGTTGCCGCCGCCCATGCCGACGCCGCGCTGGCGGCCGACCGCGTCGATCTCGTCGATGAAGATGATCGCGGGGGCGTTCTGCTTCGCCTGCTCGAACAGGTCGCGCACCCGCGATGCGCCGACGCCGACGAACATCTCGACGAAGTCGGAACCCGAGATCGAGTAGAACGGCGTGCCCGCCTCACCCGCCACGGCCTTCGCGAGCAGCGTCTTACCCGTGCCGGGAGGGCCGTAGAGCAGCACGCCCTTCGGAATCTTCGCGCCGACAGCGAGGAACTTGTCGGGCTCCTTCAGGAAGTCCTTGATCTCGGCGAGCTCCTCGAGCGCCTCGTTCGCGCCGGCAACGTCGGCAAAGGTGACCTGCGGGTCTTCCTTACTGACGAGCTTCGCCTTCGATTTGCCGAACTTCATCATGCCGCCAGCGCCGCCGCCCTGCATGCTCGACAGCATCAGCCAAACGAAGAAACCGATGAGCACGAGCGGCAGCAGCAGCGAGAGTGCGGTGCTGAACCAGTTCGGCCCGGGCACTTCGTCGTTGTAGTTCTCGGCGATGTTCGCGTCGTCGACCGCGCCGACAACCGCCTCGGCCCGCGCATCCACGAAGTAGAAGTGCGCCTGCTGGCCGTACTCCTCGTCGGCCTCGGCGAACTCGATGTTGACGCGGTTGTCACCCTGAACGATGGTGACGGTCTTGAGTTTGTCCTTCTTCAGGATCTCGAGACCCTGTTGCGTCGTGACCTCAGTGTTGCCCTGCTGGTTGATCAGGCTGAAGCCGATTCCGATCACGATCACCGCGAGCAGCACAATCGTGATCGGGCTCTTCAGGAGTTTCTTCAAGGTGTTCATGCGGGCGAGCGACCTCGCTGCCTTTCGTGTGGCGATGCCGAAAGTCGGCAAACGGATGCCCGGGGCGGCAATGTCGCCCGCGGTGCGCAGTTGCGCAAAGTTTACTCGGGGCTGGTTTGGCGGCTCCTGCTCGTTCGCGGTGCGCGGACGACCCCCGCAGCTTGCTGAACACCCACGGAGCTACCGTGCGTATGTTGGGCGCATGAACCCGGAAATCGAATCCCAACTGCAACTCGCGTTGCCCGACGGTGCCGGCCGACGTGTGCTGCTCACCGGCGCTACCGGCTACATCGGCGGTCGGCTCGTGCCCGAGTTGCTCGCCGCCGGGTTCTCCGTACGGGTCACGGCGAGGAACATCGAACGGCTCCACGATCGGCCCTGGGTCGACCACGTCGAATGCGTCGAGGCCGACCTGCTCGTCGCTGACGACGTCGCGAGCGCGCTCGACGGTGTGCACACGATGCTCTATCTTGTCCACTCGATGGGCTCGGGCTCGGACTTCGTCGACCGGGAGGCGCGCATGGCACACGTCGTCGCCGACGCTGCCGAGGCCGCGGGCATCTCGCAGATCGTCTTCCTTGGCGGGCTGCACCCGAATCTCCCGCTCGACGCACTCTCACCGCACATGCGCTCACGCGAGCAGGTCGGGCGGATTCTGCTGGCGTCTTCGACGCCCACCCTCGTGTTCCAGGCGGGCATCGTGATCGGCTCGGGATCGGTGTCGTTCGAGATGATCCGACACCTCGCCGAGCGGCTGCCGTTCATGGTGGGCCCGAGCTGGCTCGGGAACCGAATCGAGCCGATCGCCATTCGCGATGTGCTCTACTACCTCGCCCACGCTGCGGCACTGCCTTCACCGGTCAATCGGCCATTCGACATCGGATGCGGACACCCCCAACGCTTCGCAAGCACACTCGTCGAGTATGCCGAGGTCGCAGGTCTTTCCCGGCGCACGGTGGTGACGATCCCGATTCCCGCGCAGCGCCTGTCCGGATTCTGGATCGGCCTCGTCACACCGATTCCGCGCGGAATCGCACTTCCGATCGCAGCCTCGATGGCCGAGGACGCGGTGGCCGAGGAGCACGACATCGATGCCCTCATTCCCCGCCCGCCCGGAGGCCTCACCGGCTTCCGCGACGCGTGCCGTCTCGCGCTCGCGCGTCAGCTCTCCGGAGAAATGTCGGCGACCTGGGACGACGACGTGCTCGAGGCCGCGAGCGCCTCACCTGCCGCACCGCTGCCCTCCGACCCCGAGTGGTCTGGCCATACGGTGTTCACCGACACGCGCGAACGTCGCAGCTCCGCGGCCCCCGACGCGGTGTGGCACGTTATCGAGGGCATCGGCGGGCGTAACGGCTGGTACTCGGCACCGTCGCTCTGGCGACTACGGGGGCTGATCGACCAGGCGTTCGGCGGCTACGGGCTCGCGCGAGGCCGTACGCGCCCGGACCAGCTCCGGGTCGACGACCACGTCGACTGGTGGCGTGTCGAATCCGTTGAACCCGGCCACTCAGTGACCCTGCGAGGCGAACTGCGCGCCGGAGGCCGTTCATGGCTGCAGTTCACAGTTGAACCGTTCGGACCGAGCGGCAGTCTGCTGCGTCAGAGGGCGGTGTTCATTCCGTCGGGCCTGCTCGGCCGCCTCTACTGGCGGCTGGTCCAGCCGTTCCACGCGCTCATCTTCCCGACGATGTCACGGCGCATCCTCGAAGCGGCGCGAGGCCGCAGCTAAGGCCGCTCCCACGGCGCGACGGGGCCCGGCACGACGCGGAAGAGCGGATGCACGCGCGGCGTCGCGAGCTCGGCCTCCAGGGCCGCGCCGTGGACAGGGCTACGAGCGGCGAGCTTCGCGCGCAGGTGCGCTGCTTCGAACTCGACCTGGCCGCGCGTGACCTCGAGCGCCAGGACTTCTCCGGGCGCCTCATCGATGCGGGTGCGATCGAACCGATACCCGCGCACATCGGCCTCGTCGGCGAGACCGCGGAGGAACTCGCCGATCGCGTTGAGTGGCGCGGCCTGCGCTCGAAACCGCTCGAGCTGTGGGTGCGCGCGATAGCCTCGCGTGCGACCCGCGAGCACNGCCTGGGCGAGCAGTGCCTCACGCCACGCGCCCGTGAGCCCCTGTCGATCAAGGTACGAGGGGTGCAGGCTCCACAGGCGCATATTCTGAATTCTCGCCTATCCCTCGCGGGCACCGCACATCCGCTTGCCAGCCACGGCGGTCCTGCGCGGTTCCGGCCCGTAGAGTTGCTGCGAGGAGCATGGATTCGGCGACCAGGCCAAGCCGCGACGCTCCCCGACGCGGAGGCACACCATGTCCAGCACGGCACCCACCCGTACAACCTCGAAAACCCTGATCATCACTGCGATCGCCGTCGCGATCGGCGCGCTCGTCGCGTGGGCCGCCGGCGCGAACGGCTACTCGATCGGCGCTGTTCCTGCTGTCCTCATCGCGGCCGGCGCCGCGTTCGCGGTGCAGTGGGTGGCGTTCATCCCCTCGTGGCTTCTGCGCTCCGAACGCTTCTACGACCTCGTCGGCGGCTCCACCTACCTCGTCATTAGCCTCGCCCTCCTGTTCGGCAACGCTGACCGGGGCCCGGCCGCGATCGTGGTGGCCGCCCTCGTTGCCGTCTGGTCGGTTCGGCTCGCCTTATTTCTCTTCGCGCGCGTGCGCGCAACCGGCGGCGACGGCCGCTTCGACGAAATCACGACGCGGCCGCTGCGGCTGCTGCAAACCTGGACGATGCAGGGGCTCTGGGTGAGCGTCACCGCGTCGGCCGCCTGGGTCGTCATCGCCGATCCGTCGGGCCGCGGCGTCGACGCGTGGCTGATCGCGGGTGCGGCGATCTGGCTCCTTGGGTTCGGCATCGAAACCACCGCCGACGAGCAGAAGCGCGCGTTCCGGCGCCGGGGCGGCGACGGCTTCATCACCAGCGGTGTGTGGGCCGCGTCGCGGCACCCAAACTACTTCGGCGAGATTCTCGTCTGGATCGGCGTCGGGGTCGCCGCGGTGCCGAGCCTCCACGGCTGGGCCTGGGTCGCCCTCGTCTCCCCGCTCTTCGTCGCGCTACTCCTCACGCGGGTGAGCGGCGTGCCCCTGCTCGAGCGGCGGGCCGAGCAGCGTTGGGGCGAACGCGCCGACTACCGCGGCTACGTCGACCGAACGCCGATCCTTGTACCCTTCATCGGCCGTCGCGGCCGCTGGGCCCGGGGCGGGGCGGCGTCGTGAGCGCGCGCGAGATCTCGTCGCCGCTCCTTGCTGACGACCCCGGTCTCGCGACCGCGGTGCACCTGCTCGAGGCACGGCGGCGGGATGCGCCCGAGCACGTCGCGTTCCGGGTTCTTCCGGGCGAGGGCGAGCCAGGCGCCGAGCTGCGGCCGGTCACGACCGCGGAGTTCGCCGAGGCGGTCGAGCGTGCGGCCGGCGCCCTGCTCCGCGCCGGCGTCGCGCCCGGCGAACGCGTGCTGATCATCGGCGAGACGAGCTTCGAATGGGCCGTCGCCGACTTCGCGTGCTGGTACGCCGGCGCAATAAGCGTGCCCGTTTATCCCACGGCCTCGCCAGAGCAGGTCGCCGAGACGGCTGACCTCGTCACCGCCCGCATCGCGCTCGTCGACACGACGCGGCTCGACGCAGAGGCGCTCCTCGCGGGCTGTGCCGGCACGAGTGCGCTGCCGTTCGCCGAACTCATCGCCGCGCCCGCCCTCAGCACCGACGAAGCGACAGCGGTTGGTGAACGCTGGTCTGCGAGGACGCCCGCGGACATCGCCACAATCGTTTTCACCTCGGGCACGACCGGCGCACCGACGCCGGTGCAGATCTCCCACGCGAACCTCTCGGTGCTCGTGCAGAACGTGCAGCGGGGCTATTCGGGGCTGCTCCGCGAGGACGCGACGACACTCATCCTGCTCCCTCTCGCGCACGTGCTCGCGCGCGGGCTACAGCTTGTGTGCATCCATGCGGGTATGACCATCACCCACCTCGGCGACCCGGCTCGCGTCGTCGACGTGCTCGGTCGAGTGCGCCCGACGTTCCTCGTCGTCGTGCCGCGGGTGCTCGAGAAGGTACTCGATCGGCTGCGAGGCCTCGCGGGCCGGGCGAAGCTTGGATGGGCGATCCGGCGGGCCGAGCGGGTGGCGATCGCATCGGCGCGGCGACGCCAGGCGGGCGAGCGCGATTCCCTTCGGCAGCGCGCAGAATTCGCGGTTTGGAACCGCTTGCTTTTCGCGAGGGTTCGGCGGCTGTTCGGCGGCCGTGTCGAGCACCTGCTCTCTGGCGCGGCCGCGCTGCGTCCCGAGACGAGCCTATTCTTCGACGGCGCCGGCCTGCCGGTGATCGAGGGCTACGGACTCACCGAAACCACGGCACCGGCCACGGGGCAGCGGCCAGGCGATCTTCGCGCCGGCACCGTCGGGCCACCACAGCCGGGCACGACGATCCGCCTCGCCGTTGACGGCGAGATCCTCGTGGCGGGGCCGGGAGTGTGCGCGGCCTTCGGCCCCGACCCGGCGACGGCGCGGCCGTCGACCGACGCCGACGGATTCTTCCACACGGGCGATATCGGCCGTTTCGATCGCGGCCACCTCATCGTCACGGGACGCAAGAAGGAGCTCATCGTAACGTCGTACGGCAAGACCGTCGCGCCGCAGCGCTGGGAGCTTGCCGTCGAGACAGACGCCGATGTGAGCCACACGCTGCTCGTCGGCGAGGGACGGCCTTTCCTACTTGGCCTGATTATCACGCCGGGGGATGCTGTCGGTCTCGACCATGCCGCAGACCGCCGCGCTTCGGTCTGGGAGGGTGATCGCCTCGCGGGCGCCACCGGTCTCGTGCGGGTAACGTCGGGCGCGGCTCTTGAGCGGTTCACGGCGCGGGTCGACGCCGAGAACCGCAGCTTCGCGCGCCCGGAACAGGCCCGGTCGATCATCGTGCTCGCGGGCCACCTCGACGCCGACCCGCGATTCGTCACTCCCACCGGGAAGGTGCGACGCGGCGCCCTACTCGCGGAGCTCGATGGGCTCATCGACGCGGAATACGCCGCGCTCGGACGCAAGGGATGAATCGCTCGACGACCGCCGCGCGAGACGATTCTCGAGGAGCTACCGCGGGTGTACTGCACGCTGATCGACCTGCAGATGGTCGACGTGACCGAGCCGCCGATCGAGATCGCGCCGACCGCGCACTATTCAATCGGTGGCGTGTGGGTGCGGCTCGACGACCACGGCACCGGAGTCGATTGGGTCCGCGCGATTGGCGAGGCGTCGTCGAGCCTGCACGGCGCGAACCGACTCGGCGGTGAATCGCTCTGGGTTTCGTTCCGTTCTTGNTAAGGCCGGAGGAGCTGCAGGCGCTCGCCGAAGAGCGGATTTCGGATTCGGTCGAAGGGAAGTTGGTGGAGTAAGTCGATCGCGCACGAAATGCGTCACTGAACTCCGTGTTTGGGTGGGGTTGAACGGGCCGAGCCCGCTCAACCCCACCCAACCACGTGATGAGTCGGACCCTAATGTGTTACGCGAGCGAAACTGCCCCTGCGTCAATCCCAAACTCGTGCCGCAACGCCGACCGCGCCGCGTGCCATCCCGATAGGCCATGCACCCCGGGGCCCGGTGGCGTCGCCGATGACGCCAAGTAGATGCCCTTCGCTGGCGTCCGCCACGGCTCCGTCGAGAGCACCGGCCGCGCCAATAGCTGCCGCAGCACTACGGCTCCGGCGCTGATGTCGCCGCCGACGTAGTTCGCGTTGTACTCCCCCAGCTCGGCCCCCGTCGTGCATCGCGCCGCCACAACCCGGTCACGCACCCCCGGCGCAAAGCGCTCGAGCTGCGCAAGCACGCGCTCGGTCACGTCGATCGTCGACCCCCGCGGCACGTGTGTATAGCTCCACACCGCGTTCATGCCCGCAGGGTTGCGCCCCACATCGAATCCGTCTGGCTGGGCAAGCAACACATAGGGATGCTCGGGGTGACGACCGCGCGCAACCATCGCCTCGGCCGCGGCAATCTCGGCGCGGGTGCCGCCAAGGTGCACGGTCGGTGCCTGCGCGATGCGCGCATCCGCCCACGGAATCGGTCCGTCAAGCACCAGATCGACTTTCGCCGCCGCATTCCCAAAGCGAAAGCGGTCGAGCGCGCGCAAGTACCGCGCGGGCAACGCCGAGCGCGCGATCTCCATCAACCCGCGCNGCCGAGGTATCGAACACCTTCACCGCATAGCCGTCGAGCTCACGAATATCGCGAATGCGTCGCCCCGTCACGATCTGCCCGCCGTGCGCAACGAGATCTTCGCCGAGCACCCGCGAGATCTCAGCCGAACCGCCAACCGGCACCGGCCATCCGCCCACGTGCCCAGCGACCGACAGCAGCAACCCGACCGCGCCCGTCGCGAGGTCGGGCATCCTGCCGATCGAGTGCGCGGCCACCCCCGAGAGCATCGCGGGCGCGGCCTCCTCGCGAAAACCCACGTTCCACAGCGGCGAGCCTTGCTTCAGCGTCGCGATGCCGGTCGCAAGCGCGGCCGGCAGATCGCGCGGCACGCGCAGCATCGAGCCGCCGAGCGCGAAATCGAACACACCCTGCGCCCGCGAAACCAGCGGTCGCATCAGCGCGCCGTATGCCCACCCGTCGCGACCGAGCTCAGAAACCGTGCGCTCGAGATCGCGATACGCGATCGCCGCGTCGCTGCCATCGAGCGGATGCGCGTACGACGCCTCCGGCACCACAAACTCGAGCTTTTTGGCAAGCTGAAACTCGCGAAAAAACTCCGACGCAAACGCCATCGGGTGAATCGCCGAGCAGGTGTCGTGCACGACACCAGGCAGCACCGACTCGGCGGTTCGTGTGCCGCCACCGATCCTGTCGGCCGTCTCAAACACAGTCACGGGCACGCCAGCGCGCGCAAGCGTCACGGCCGCCGCGAGCCCGTTCGGGCCCGAGCCGACGACCGCCGCGTTGCGCGCTTCACGGGTCATGCTGCCCGATCGTAGCGACCGCGCCCGGAGACTGCGCCCGCGGCCGGCGGCCCGCCGCGCCCGCGGCCCGAGGGCCCGCATGCGAAGCGGACGCGGAGGGTGCTCCGATAGCCTCGGCTGCATGAGTGAGCGCAGCGAGGCAACCACCGAATCGAGCACCTCGGCATCGAGCGGCACCGCCTCCGGTGCAGGCGCCGCGAACGGCCCGACGAGCATGGCGGACCTCGACTTCAGCGCCATCCGTGAAAAGTTCGAGCTCAGCGAAGACTTCTCCCCCGAGCTCGAGCGCGAGGCGCGCGACGCTACCGACCGCTTCAAAGCCGACCGCATCGACGCCCGCAAGCTCCACCTCGTCACGATCGACCCGCCGGGGTCGAAGGACCTCGACCAGGCCGTCCGCATCGAACGCGGCACCGAACTCAGCCGCGACGGCTACACCCTCTACTACGCGATCGCCGACGTCGGCGCCTTCGTCGCGCCCGGCAGCGCCCTCGACGCCGAAGCCCGCGAGCGCGGCGNAAACCAAGTACCTGCCGGATGGCAATATCCCGCTGTACCCGCGCATCCTCACCGAGCACACCGCGAGCCTCGTTAAGGGCGAGGATCGCCCGGCGGTGCTCTGGCAGATCGAGACCGACGCCGACGGCCAGCTCACGCGGGCCCGCGTGCGACGGGCGACGGTGCACGTCCGCGAGCGCCTCGACTACCCGACGCTGCAGGCGCACTATGACCACGGCAAGCTGCTGCCCGAGCCGATCGAGCTGCTGCCCGAATTCGGCGGGGTGCGCGAGGAGCGTGCCCGCGAGCGCGGCGCCGTCNGAGCTGCAGCTGCCCGAGCAAGACCTCGTGCACGTCGACGGCAGCTGGCAGCTGCGCCTCGAGCCGCGCACCCAGATGGATGCGTGGAACGCGCACTGCTCGCTCGCGACCGGCATCGCGGCCGCCCGCATCATGCTCGCCGGCGGCACGGGCCTGCTGCGCACGCTGCCGGCGCCCGACGAGTCGACGGTGCACCAGTTCCGCCAGGCCGCCCGAGCCCTCGGCGTCGACGCCCGCGACGAGCAATCCCCCGGCGAGATCCTCGCGAGCCTCAAACCCGACGACCCGAAGGCGCTCGCGCTCAACTCGGCGGCGACGAAGCTGCTGCGCGGCTCCGGCCACCTCGCGTTCTCGCCCGACAACCCGCCCGAGAACAACGGCGCGACCTGGCACGCCGGCGTCGCGAGCCAGTACGCGCACGCGACCGCGCCCATCCGTCGCCTCGGCGACCGCTTCGTCAGCGAGGTTGCCCTCGCGTTCGGCGGCGAATGGGTCGCGCACGACGGCAGCGCGCAGGTGAGCGGCGAGGTGCCCGCCGAGATTGCGGATGCGCTGCCCGAGTTGCCCGGCCTGCTGCAGAACTCGGGCCGGGTCGCGGCGTCGGTCGAGAACGAGTGCATCAACCTAGCCGAGGCGGTCGCGCTGCAGGATGCGGTGAGCCAGGAGTTCGACGCCGGCCTGCTGCGCGCGGGCGACGGCGAGCACCACGCCGAAGTGTTCGTCTACGAACCGCCGGTCATCGCGCAGTGCCGCGGCGACGTTCCGGCGGGCGAGCACGTGCGAGTGCGGCTCGTCGAGGCGAACCCGACAACCCGCAAGGTGCGCTTCGAATACCCCGCCTAGGCGTTGTTCCTCGGGAGGTTGTGTCGAGTGTGAGTAGGTGAAGGCCTCCGTGGAGGATGTGGGTAACCACACTCACGTCCCACAACACGAAGGCCTTCATGTCCCACGCTAATGCCCCGTTCACCCCAGCAGGGCGACTTCGAATGGTGTTGCTCGTCGTCAACGACGGCTGGCCCATGTCCCGAGTCGCGGACCGGTTCCAATGCGCGTACGGCACCGTCCGCAAATGGGTGACCCGGTACCGTGCCGGAGAACCCCTTGTAGATCGCTCGTCCCGCCCGCGCACCTCACCGAACCGCACCCCGACCCGACTCGAGCGCCGCATCATCGGGTTACGCGTGAACCGACGCTGGGGCCCGCACCGCATCGCCTACCACCTCGGGGTTGCGCGGTCCACGGTCGGCCGTGTGTTGGCCCGCTACGGGGTCCCGCTGCTGCGGCACGTGGACAAGACCACAGGCCTGCCGGTGCGCAAACCCAAAGTCCACCGGTACGAGGCCGCCGCACCGGGCGAGTTAGTGCATGTCGATATCAAGAAACAAGGCCGCATCCCTGACGGTGGCGGGCACCGGGCACTCGGGCGTGTCAAGGGGAATCGGCACAACAAGCGACGCGGACTCGGGTACTCGTTCGTGCACCACGCGGTCGATGACCACACCCGCATCGCGTACTCCGAACACCTGAACGACGAGCGTAAGGACACTGCGGCCGGGTTCTGGGACCGTGCCCGCGCCTATTTCGCATCCCTGGGGGTCACGGTGACCGCGGTGATGACCGATAACGGGTCGTGTTACCGATCCAAGGCATTTGCTCACGCGCTGGGTGACGGGGTCAAGCATCGACGAACGCGCCCGTACCGAACCCAAACTAACGGCAAAGTTGAACGCTTCAACCGCACCCTGGAAGACGAATGGGCCTACGCACGCGCCTACACGTCAGAAGCGGAACGACTCGCCGAGTACCCGCGATGGCTGCATCACTACAATCACCATCGACCCCACACCGCGATCGGCGGACTGACCCCCATGCAACGACTACACAACGTCACGGGGAATAACAGCTAGCTAGCCTGCGAGTCGAATCCGTCGGAGTCTGCTAGGGCATCCCCGTCCTTTCCTCGAGGCCGTCGTTCGTCGCCTCATTCGTGCACCCCATCGCGCCTAGCGGCGTGCCCAGCGACAACTGGCGCCGTCACCATCGCGCCCGTTGTCGCTGAGGGCGCCACAGTCACTCGCGCCGCGTCGCTGACAGCGCGACTCAGCCTGTTAACTTTGTGCGCCGACCGCGTACGCCGCCTGGCCGATGTGCTGCGCGGCGTCGTCAATGATGCTCACGAGGCGGGCGCCGCGGGTCACCGGCGGGTTCCAGTTCGTGTCGATGACGTCGTCGAGGTCCGCGTCGCTGAGCGTGCCGAGGTAGGCGAGCAGCGCATCCGTCGTCGCCACGAAGTAGTCGAGCAGCGGCGCGGCGCCGTGCACGACGATGCTGCGCGCCTGCTCGGCCGTCTGTCCGTAGCCGCTGGTGTCGCCGAGCTCGCCGAGCGCGAGCTGCTCGCGGAACCGCGGCCAGACCTCATCCGTGCCCGCGAGCGGCGCGAGCTGCGCGTCGATCTCGCGGCCGGCGTGCCAGATGAGCCAGGCCGGCGAGTTGTCGTGGCCGGCGGGATGCGAGTTGAGCGTCTCGTCGCTGAGTTTCGTGGCGAATTCGAGCAGGGCGTCGCGGGGTCGGGTGGCGAGGTCGAGGAGTACTTCGGTGCCGTTCATGCGCGCCACCCTACTCGCGGGTGACCCCGCCTCCCTGACCGCTCCCGCGCATCCATGGGTGTCGCGTTTAGCCCCATTTCGCGCTCCATAACCGCCAAAAATGAGGCTAAACGCAACACCCATGCTTCGCAGGAGGGGGCGCGGCGCGGGCTAGCGGCGGCGGAGGCCCTTGAGGAGGCCGCGCAGGCCCTTGGGCTTCGGCTTCGCCTCGGCGGCTTCCTTACGCTCGGCCTCGGCGGCCTGAGCGCGGGCGCGCCGCTGCAGGCGCTTCTGGTCGCGCTCGAGGCGCGGCAAGTCAAGACGAATCACCTCGGAGATGCGGTCGGCCCGCTCCCCCGGCTCGTCGACCCCCTCCGGCACCTGCGCGAACTCGGAGTCGAGGTTGAACTCGATGTTGCGCGCCACTTCGCGCCACGCGGCCTGCTGCGCGACCGAGACGAGCGTGTTCAGCGTGCCCTCATCGGTCGACCGGCGCCGGAGGTCGGCCGCGACGGTCTCGGCGTTCTCCTTGCGATGCTTGAGATTCGCGATGTCGCCGCGTCGATAGTCGTGCATCCCTGTCGACTTGAAGCCGAGGCTTCGGGCGCGCTTGATCATCTGATCGAGGTACGCCACCTCGTTGTCGCTCTCGTCGGCGAGGTCGGTGAGGATCTGCATCGCCTCGCGCAGGTAGCGCTTGCGCGAGAACTCGCCGCCCGAGCCCAGGATGTCCATGAGGATGTGGTTCTTCATCCCGAGCCGCGCCGCCGCGTGGGCAATCGTGATGCCCTCCTCGACCGAGGCACCGCCACTCACGAGGTCGCCGGCCGCGATCACCTTGTTCTTGCCGGATGCGGTGCTCGCCGGCGCCGACGGCGTTGCCGGTTCGGCAGGCTCCGCCGCTTCGGTTGGCTCAGCGGGCTCTGCGGGCTCGGCTTGCTCGGCGGGCTCGGCGGCTTCGGCGGACTCGGCCACCTCAGCCGAATCGACCTGAGCCGCGGCCTCGGGGGCATCGCCAGCGGCGGGCGATTCCGCCGCATCCGTCGCCGGCGCGGGCGTCTCGACCGGCGCATCCGGGGTGGGCGCTTCGGCGGGCGCGCGACGCGTCAGCCGCTGCGGGTCGTCTGCGGTTGGCTCGGTCATGCGCACCCCCTCCTCAAGTACGAGTCCTAGTGTCCCTGATTTCCGCCCGCTTTGCCGCTTCCCGACGGTCGTCGTCATGCTGCGCTCCTCACCACCGAGTGCGACAATCGCAGGGTTCCGTACGACGAAGGAGTCAGTCATGGCCGAGAACGAATCGGGTTTCAGCGAAGCCGAACGCGCCGCAATGAAGCAGCGCGCCGAGGAGCTCCGCGCGCAGAAGGGCGTGAAGGGCGCGGCGAAGCGCGAGCGCGAGTATCAGGCCTGCCTCGACGCGATCGACGCGCTGACCGGCGCCGACAAGCAGGTCGCCGAGCGGCTGCACGTCATCGTGAGCGAGGAGGCGCCCGAGCTCGACCCGAAGACCTGGTACGGCTTCCCGTCGTATGCCGACGACGGCGATGTGCTCGTGTTCCTGCAGCCGGCCTCGAAGTTCAACACTCGCTACCCGACCATCGGCTTCCAGCAGAACGCCCAGCTCGACGACGGCAAGTTCTGGCCGACGTCGTTCGCCGCCCTCGAGATCGACGACGAGATCGAACAGCAGCTGCGCGCGCTCATCCGCAAGGCCGTCGGCAAATAGCCGCCGCGAGCGCGCGGCACCGCGGATGCGCGGGGTAGCCCCAGCGCTAGCGGGCGTCGCGCGAGGTTGCGTTCACCGCATCCGAGCGTTCTTGCCCGGTGAGCTGCGCGATCGCGTCCATGATGCGTTCGGTCGCCTCGGTGCGGGCGCGACCGCCGGGCAGTTCGGCGAGGTCGCTGAGGTCGAGGGGCGCACCGAAGCGCACCTCGACGCGGCGCCCGCGCCCGAAGTGGCGAAACGCCCGCATCCCGTCGGCGCCGATGATGCCGACCGGCACGACCTGCGCGCTCGTGTCGAGCGCCATCCAGGCGGCGCCGCTGTGCCCCTGGTGCAGCCGGCCGTCGCGCGAGCGCGTGCCCTCCGGAAACACGCAAAACGCGCTGCCCGCCTGCAGGATGCGGCTGCCCGCGTCGAGCGCCGAGCGCGCGTCGCGGCCCGCGGCACGCACGACGGGCACGCCCCCGATCGAGCTAAAGAACCACCGGCCGAGCTTGCCCTTGAGCCCCGACCCCGTGAACAGCGCCGACTTGGTCAAGAACTGCACGGGCCGCGGCGCCGACACCGGAATGAGGATCGTGTCCCACGCCGACTGGTGATTGCTCGCGAGCAACACCGGCCCCTGCTTCGGCACGTTCGCCCGCCCGCGCACCCGCGGCCGATACGCGAGCCACAGCAGCGGCCACAGCACGGCCCGTCCGACGTAGTAGACGATGCCCGGCTTCGGTGCGGGTTCTGGCGCAGCGTCGGTGGTCACCCAATGAGCGTACGCGCGGCCGACCTCGCCACCCGCGCAACACCGGCATGAGCGACTGAGGTAAGCCTTCCATTCCTAGCGCTGACCAGGGATTTTTACGATAATTAAGACATGAACAATGTCCGCTCCGCACTCAGGTCCTATCCGCTCGTCGCCGCGACCATCGTGGTCGGCATCGTCGGCTTGACGCTGCTCGCGACCCCCGCGAGCGGCGTCGCACCGTCGCTCATCGGCGCCTACGCAATCGCGATCGCCGCGTGGGAGGCCGTCGGCATGGTGCGGCAGCTGCTGCGCGGCCACGCGGGCCTCGACATCCTCGCCGTCACCTCGATCACGGCCGCAGTGCTCGTCGGCGAGGTCTGGGCCGCGCTCATCGTCGTGCTCATGCTCACGGGCGGCGCCGCGCTCGAGGACTACGCCTCGAACCGCTCGAAGCGCGAGCTCACCGCGCTGCTGCAGCAGGCCCCGCAGACGGCGGTGCGCATCCGCCCCGATGGCACCACCGAAGAACTCCCGGTCGACGACATCGAGATCGACGACGAGTTGCTCGTGCGCCCCGGCGCGCTCGTGCCGGTCGACGCCGTCCTGCTCGACGAGCGAGCCGTCTTCGACGAGTCCTCGCTCACCGGCGAGAGCCTGCCCGTCACCCGCGCGGCCCGCGAGCGCGTCTCGAGCGGCGCAGTCAACGGCTCGGTCGCGGTGCGGATGCGCGCGGTCGCCCTCGCGCGCGACAGCGAGTACCAGCAGATCGTGCGACTCGTCGAGGAGGCCTCGCAGAGCAAGTCGAAGGTCGTGCGACTCGCCGACCGCTACGCCGTGCCGTTCACGATCCTCGCGCTCGTCATCGCCAGCATCGCGTGGGCCATCTCGGGCGACCCGGTGCGCTTCGCCGAGGTGCTCGTCGTCGCGACGCCCTGCCCGCTGCTCATCGCGGCGCCGGTCGCGTTCCTCGGCGGCATGAGCCGCGCCGCGCGCTTCGGCCTCATCGTCAAGGGCGGCGACACCCTCGAGCAGCTCGCCCGCGCNGAAGTCCGTCGCCTTCGACAAGACGGGCACGCTCACGACCGGGCGCCCCTCGCTCGAGCGCATTGACGCGGCGCCCGGCTTCAGCGCCGACGACGTGCTGCGCCTCGCGGCATCGGCCGAGGTCTACTCGTCGCACGTGCTCGCGGGCGGCGTCATCGCCGCGGCGACCGAGCGCGGGCTCGAGCTCGCGAGTATCGCGCAGGCTGAGGAGCTCGCGACCAAGGGCGTCGCGGCCATGCTTGCCGAGGATGCGCCGTGGCGCGGCGTCGTGCGCGTCGGCAAGCCGGCGTGGGTGCGCTCGTTCGCGCCCGCCCTCGAGAACGCGTCGCTGAACGCCGGCGAGCTCGCGATCTACGTCGCCCTCGACGATGCGGTCGTCGGCACGCTCGTGATGCGCGACCAGGTACGGCCCGAGGCGGCCGAGACCGTCGCGAGCCTCGCATCCCTCGGCGTCGAGCGCCGGCTCATGGTGACCGGCGACGTCGCGGCAACGGCCGAGCCCATCGCCGCGAGCCTCGGCATCGACGAGGTGCACGCTGAGTGCCGACCGCGCGACAAGGTCAAGATCGTCGCGGGCGTCGAGCCGCGGCCGCTGATCATGGTCGGTGACGGTCTCAACGACGCCCCGGTGCTCGCGGCAGCCGACATCGGCTTCGCGATGGGCGCGCGCGGCGCGACCGCGGCGAGCGAGTCGGCGGATGTGGTGAACCGCTTCGACTCGCTGGCGGGCGTCGCACACGCGGTGCGCATCGGCCGTGACACCGTGCGGATCGCGCTGCAGAGCGTCTGGCTCGGCATCGTCATCAGCGTCGGGCTCATGCTCGTCGCTGCCTTTGGCCTGCTGCCTGCGCTCGCGGGCGCATGGCTACAGGAGCTCGTCGACCTCGTTGCGATCCTCGGCGCCCTGCGCGCTATCGGGCCGCGCCTCGAGCGCGGCCGCAACATCGCGATGCCACGCGACGCGGAGGCAACCATGAGCGTTGCGGCAGATCACGCGCCGTCTACCGCTCATGAATCGCCCGAGCGCTAATCCTTGGCCCCAGAAAACCAGCCACGGAAACGAAAAAAGCCCCGGGTGTCGAACCCGGGGCATCTGTGGCTCCGACGGGCGTCGATCCCGTGACCTCTCGATTTTCAGTCGAACGCTCTACCAACTGAGCTACAGAGCCAAAGCAGCTTTCGCCGCTGAGAGAAACGCCCTCATCTTTCGACAAGGGCGCCGCTTCTCCGCGACCCTGACGGGACTTGAACCCGCGACCTCCGCCGTGACAGGGCGGCACGCTAACCAACTGCGCTACAGGGCCTCATATTGAATTTTTCAGACGGTTCAACCTAACAGCTTTTTCCCGGTGTCGCCACCGTGACCCCAACGGGATTCGAACCCGTGTTGCCGGCGTGAAAGGCCAGTGTCCTAGGCCACTAGACGATGGGGCCGAAGCTGTATCGGCATGACCGCCGAAGAAAAACCCTAGTGCACATTCACACACGAACGCAAATCGCACGCTCCGAGCCGCCACGACCCTACGCCTACGACCCACGCATCCGCCGAAGCAACACTCGCGCGAATACCCGAAAACCACGCACGAACCGCGAAAACACGCGCATCCGGGGTTACAAATTCGTCACATAGCCACTAATGTGGCGGATGTTAACCGTGTGACATGAGTGATCCTCTGCGACAAATGCCTAGCTCTGTGCATGACCACGCCCGCACCCCAACCGATTGCCCGCGCGTCTCGCGCAGCAAACGAAAGGCATCAATGTTTTCGTCCAAGACCTCCCGCCGGGCCCCCCGCGCCCGTGCGGGCCGGTCAGGGCTGGTAACCGGCGCGGCCGCACTACTCATCATCGGCCTCGTTGGCAACGGCGCGATTCCGGCCAACGCCAAGGACCTCGACGACTACGCGACCTGGGACGACGTCATCTCGGCCCAGGACGACATCGACCAGCAGAACGCGCTGATCGACGAGATCAACGCCCAGATCGACCAACTCAACAGCGATGTCGCCGAGGCTGAGGTCGTCGCAGAAGAGGCGGGCAACGCCTACTCGGCCGCACAGGCCGCGTCGACCGAGCAGTCCGAGAAGGTCTACACGCTGCAGCAGCAGGCCGAGGAGGCCTCCGCCGAGGCCGACAAGGCCGAAACCGAGGCGGCGTCGTACGTCGCCGCCATCGCGAACCGCGTGCCGGTCGACCCGACCGTCGAACTGCTCACAAACCCGAACGACGCCGACGGCTTCCTCATGGGCATGTCAACGCTCTCAAAGCTCGGCACCCAGAACGGCGCCGTCTACGAAAACGCTATCTCGGCCCGCAACAACGCCGACCAGCTCGGCGAGCAGGCGCAGGTCGCCCTCGCGGAGCTCGAAACCCTCGAGGCGCAGGCGCAGTCGAACTACGACGCGGCCGTCGACGCACAGCTCGACCTGCAGAACAAGCGCGACCAGAAGACCGAGAAGGGCTCCGAGCTCGAGGCGATGCTCGCCCCGCTGCAGGAGCACCGCGACGTCGTCGAGGCCGACTACCAAGAGGGCGAGCGCCTGCGCGAAGAAGAGCGCAAGCGCATCGAAGCCGAGCAGAAGAAGGCCGCCGAAGAGGCTGCTGCAGCTGCCGCGGCCGCAGCAGCCGCAGCAGCCGCAGAGGCCGCAGCTGGCTACAACTCGGGTGGCGGAAGCAGCAGTGGCGGCAGCAGTGGCGGCAGCAGCAGTGGCAGCACGAGCACGCCCCCGGCCGAGAGCGGTGGCGCCTCCCCGAGCGCGAGCGGCTACGCGCCACCCCTCGGCTACAGCGCCTACATCTCGAGCAACTATGGCATGCGCCTGCACCCGGTGTACGGCTACTGGAAGCTCCACAACGGCACCGACTTCGTCGTCTCCGGTGGCACCTGCGGCGCCCCGATCTACGCGGTCTCGTCGGGCACCGTCACGTATGCGGCCTGGATGGACGGCTGGGGTAACCGCGTCGACATCCAGATGGACGACGGTAACACCACCGGCAACGCCCACATCATGCCCGGCGGCATCATGGTCTACCCCGGCCAGCGCGTCGCGGCCGGCCAGATCATCGCCTACGCCGGCACCACCGGTCCGTCGACCGGCTGCCACCTCCACTTTATGGTGAACAACGGCGCGAGCGACCCGCTGAGCTACCTCGCCTCCCACGGCATCTACTACTAGACCGAGCGAGGCCGCCGGCCAACACAACGACGAGGGGCGCGCATCCAGCAGGATGCGCGCCCCTCGTCGTTCAGCTGGCTCAGCTACCTACTCGGCCGGCTTGTAGGCCGCGAGCGAGCGCTCGATGATCGCCTCGGCGTCGGCCGCCGAGCCCCACGAGTCGACCTTGACCCACTTGTTGGGCTCGAGGTCCTTGTAGTGCTCGAAGAAGTGCTTGAGCTGGTCGCGGGTGTTCTGCGGCGCATCCTCGAGCTCCTGGATGTGCGCGAAGCGCGGGTCCTTCGCCGGCACGCAGAGGATCTTGTCGTCCCCGCCCGCCTCGTCGGACATGTGCAGCACGCCCACGGGGCGCACCTTCAGGCCGATGCCCGGGTAGACGGGGTACTCGAGCAGCACGAGCGCGTCGAGCGGGTCGCCGTCGTCGGCGAGCGTGTGCTCGAAGTAGCCGTAGTCGACCGGGTAGACGAACGGGGTGAACAGCACGCGGTCGAGGTAGACGCGGCCGGTCTCGTGGTCGACCTCGTACTTGTTGTGGCTGCCACGAGGAATCTCGATGACGACGTCGTAGGTGCTCAATTCTGCTCCTGGTGTGAAGGGGCGCCCGGGGGCGTTGACGGCACCAGATTACCGCCCGCGAGCGGCGCGAGCCCGAACATCGCGTGACCATTCGCATCCCGGCCCGGGGCCCACTTGCTGAGCGCGATCAGCACTTCCGTGCAATCAGCGGCCTCGCCCGAGTACGATTGGGGTGTGACTGATCGACCCCGCCTCACCCCGCCGGTAGCCGATATTCGGCGCGCTGTGCGCAACTCGCTGCGCGGCGTCGCTGCCGAGGGTGACCTCGTGCTGGCTGCGCTGTCTGGCGGCCCCGACTCGCTCGCGCTCGCCGCGGGCCTCGCCTTCGAGGGCCCGAGGGCCGGGATGCGCGTGGGCGCGGTCATCGTCGACCACCAGCTGCAGCCCGGCTCGGACGAGCAGGCCGAGCGCGCGGCCGAGCAGGCGCGCGGCCTCGGCCTCGACCCGGTCGTGATCGAACGCATCGACGTCGTCGACGACGGTGCCGGCCCCGAGGCCTCGGCCCGCGCGGCCCGCTACGGCGCGATCGACCGCGTGCGCGAACAGCTCGGCGCATCCTACGTCGTGCTCGGACACACGCTCGACGACCAGGCTGAGACCGTGCTGCTCGGCCTCGCGCGCGGCTCGGGCGGCAAGTCGCTGCACGGCATGGCCGTCGTCAACGGCCCGCTCGTGCGCCCGCTGCTCGGCATCCGCCGCGAAGAGACCAGCCAGGCGTGCGGCGACCAGGGCCTCGAGCCGTGGCACGACCCGATGAACGACGACGAGCGCTTCAAGCGCGTGCGCATTCGCAAGAATGTGATGCCCGTGCTCGAGTCCGAGCTCGGCCCCGGCATCGCCGAGGCGCTCGCGCGCACCGCGACGACGCTCCGCGAAGACTCCGAGACCCTCGACGCCCTCGCACTCGAGTGGGCGCAGGAGATCGTCGACACCGATGCCGACGGTCGCGTCACGCTCGACGTCGGCGGCCTCGTGACTCAGCCCGCCGCGCTCCGCCAGCGCATCTGCCGCGCCGTCGCCGAGCAGGGCTTCGGTGTCTCGCTCTCGCGGGCGCACACCATGGCCGTCGCGGCGCTCGCCACCGAGTGGCGCGGACAGGGCCCCATTGACCTGCCGGGCATCCGCGTCGAACGCAGCGCCGGCCGCCTGTTTTTCGGCGTCGCCGAGCAGGGCGTCGACGACACCGAGCACTAACGCCACCGCGAAAGGAACCACGTGCGCGCATCCGACATTGAGGCCGACGTCCGCGAAGTCCTGCTGAGCCGCGAGGAAATCTCCGAGCGCATCGGCGAGTTGGCTCGTGACATCGAGGCCGACTACGCCGACCGCACTCCCCTGCTCGTCGGCGTGCTCAAAGGCGCCGTGATGGTCGTGAGCGACCTCGCACGCGAGCTGCGCATTGCGCTCGAGATGGACTGGATGGCCGTCTCCTCATATGGCTCCGGCACCGTGTCGTCGGGTGTCGTGCGCATCCTCAAGGACCTGGACACCGACCTCACCGGTCGCGATGTACTCATCGTCGAAGACATCATCGACTCGGGCCTCACCCTGAGCTGGCTGCGCCAGAACCTCCAGTCGCGCGGCGCCGCCTCGGTCGAGATCTGCACGCTGCTGCGTAAGCCCTCGCGTCTCAAGGTCGACGTGCCCGTGCGCTACATCGGCTTCGATGTGCCGAACGAGTTCGTCGTCGGTTGCGGTCTCGACTACGACGAGCGCTACCGCAACCTCCACGACGTCGTCGTGCTGCGCCCGCACGTCTACGGCGCCGACGAGGCCGACGCCGCGGGCCCCGTTGAACCGGCCCGCAAGGTGTTCCGCCCGGGCCTCGAAGAACCCGCGCAGTAGGGCTCCACCGGCGGTGCCGGCCTAGCCCCGAATCTCGAACTCGGTGTCGCCGCGCGTCGGCTGCTCGCTCGTCTCGACGGCGTCGACGCGCGCCGACCGCGGGCCCTGGTGTGCCCACGCGACGAGCCGGTCGACCGCATCCGCCTCGCCCTCGGCCTCAAACTCGACGCGGCCGTCGAATAGGTTGCGCACGTACCCGCCGAGGCCGAGCCGCTGCGCCTCGTGGGCCGTCGAGTAGCGGTATCCGACGCCCTGCACGACGCCCGACACGTACCCTCGCACTCGCTTCGTAGCCATACGGCCAGGGTACGGATGCGCGCCCGGCAGCGGCTGGACGTGCGGGGTTCGAACTCGCGCTTGCGCTTGACGTAACGTCAACCGGTAGCGTCGTCACCGCACTGAACGAGAAAGAAGACATCATGCCGAAGGACATGTTCGACGGCTTCGACCACACGCAGTACGACGCCGAGGTGCGCGAGCGCTGGGGCGCCGAGGCTGCCGACCGCAGCTACAGCTGGTGGGCGGGGCTCGGCGAGGCGGGCCAGGCCGAGTTCCGCGCCGCGAACTACACGCGCACATCCGAGCGCGGCGCCGGGTTCGTACGCGACGCCCTGCTCGCCTACGCCGACACCTCGCTCTAGGCCGACTCACGCAACGAAAATTCCCCGGTGTGTGGGGCGAATCGCTCGCCCCCCNAGTGGGGATGCTCGCGCCTAACCCTCGATCGAGGCGGGCGGCCGCGGCGCGCCCTTCGGCGGGGCGATGCGCGCGAAGCTGCCAGCGTTCGCCGACGCGGTGGCCGAGCCGGCCGACTCGCTCGAGCCGTCCATCCCGCCGCGACGGTTCGGCGCAGCATCCCAATCGCGCTCGACGACGCGCTTTTGCACGATGATCGCGACGACGAGAATGACGAGGCCGATCACCGCGAGCAGCACGGCACCGAGCACCGCGCCGGCGTTCGCGCCGTAGCCGATGAGGATACCGAACCAGCCGAAGTCGGCGTCACCGAAGGTCGTGTTCGCCGAGCCGAAGCTGCCGAGCACCTGCATGAGGAACGCGGGCAGGAACGTGATGAGCAGACCGTTGACGAAGCCACCCGCGATCGCACCGCGGCGGCCGCCGGTCGCGTTACCGAAGACGCCCGCAGCACCACCGGTGAAGAAGTGCGGCACGAGGCCAGGCAGAATCACGGCGAGGCCGAATGCCGGGCCGAGCCAGGCGGCGAGCACGAACAAGCCGCAGAGGCCGGCGACGAACGACGAGAGGAATCCGATGAGCACGGCGTTCTGCGCGTACGGGAACACGATGGGCGCGTCGAGTGCGGGCACGGCGCCCGGCACCACCTTCGCCGCGATGCCCTGGAACGCGGGCACGAGTTCGCCGAGAATGGTGCGCACACCGAAGAGGATCACAGCGACCGCGATGCCGAAGCCGAGGCCCTGTGTGACCGACTGCATGAGGAAGTTGCCGACGTTCGTCGCGCCGCCGAAGGCCTCGAACGCCTCGGTCTCGCCGACGCGGATGAGGTAGATCACCGCGACGATGACGTACATGAGCACCATCGACAGCGCGGTGGCGACCATCGAATCGCGGAGGAAGCGCAGGCCCTCGGGCACCTTGATGTCTTCGGTCGAGCGGCTCTTGCCCTTCGGGTCGACGAGGCGGCCGACGGCACCCGCAGCGACGTAGCCGGCGGTGCCAAAGTGGCCGATCGCGACCGAGCTGTCGCCGGTGACCTTCTTCATCCACGGGTGCGCAAGCGCGGGCAGGGCGACCATGAGGATGCCCAGGAGCACAGCGCCGAGAATCACGACGACCCAGGTGTTCATGCCGGCCGAGGCCATGACGATCGTGATCATCGTCGCCATGAACAGCATGTGGTGGCCGGTAAGGAACACGTAGCGCAGCGGTGTGAAGCGCGCGAGTAGCAGCGCGACGACGAAGCCGAGAATCATGAGCCACGACACCTGCGCGCCGTACTCCTGCTGCGCGATGCCCGCGATGGCCTCGTTCGTCGGCACAACACCCTGCGCGCCGAGCGCGCCCTGAATCATGACGCCGAGCGGCTCGAGCGAGGCGGTGACGAGGCCCGCGCCGGCGCCGATGAGCATGAAGCCGAGGGTGGCCTTGATGCCGCCGCCGATGACCGCGCCGGCGCTCTTGCGCAGCGCGATGAGCCCGACCGCGGTAATGATGCCGATGAGGTACGCCGGCACGCTAAGAATTTCGTTGACGAGGAACTGGGCGATCGCGTAGATCACGTCCATGGTGCTCTCCAATACCTAGAAGCTGAGGATGCGCTGGTCGAGTGCCGCGGTGCGCGAGCGGATGCGCGCCCCGGCCCGACTGCCTGGTCGCGCGTTAGACGGCGTAGCGGCGGCGCAGGGCGCCGTCGATCTCCTGTTGCGAAGTGAAGTCGCCGATGATCTCGACGGGCACGCCGAGGTCGCCGAGCGACTCAGCGATGGCGCCGGAGGTGAGCACGAGGTCGGCTTCCTTCGACTTGCCCTTGGCCGAGATCGTGTCGGTCGCCTCGACCGTGAAGTACGGCGCCCAGCCCCACTTGCCGAGTACCTGCTCGAGCGTGTTTTTGAGGAAAATGCTCGTGCCGACGCCGTTGCCGCACACGGTAAGGATGTGCCCCTTCGACGCGACGGTGCCGCTGAGGTCGACCTCGCCGTCGTCGGCCGCGTGGCGGGGTGTGGGCTTCGCGGCGGCCTGCACCTGTGCCGGCTCACTCGTGAGCACCTCGAGCACGGCCTCGGGCGTATTCGAGGTGTCGAGCGCGGCCCGGCGCACCGGGTCGCCGAGCACGCCGGCGAGGGCGGCGAGCGCCTGCTGGTGCGCCGTCGAGTCGGCGGCGGCCAAGCCCATGACGATCGTGACCGGGTCGTTGGCACCGGCACCGAATTCGACGGGGTTCGCGAGTCGAACGAAGCTGAGGCCAGTGCGCTTCACGGAAGCATCGGGTCGAGCGTGGGCGAGCGCGAAGCCAGGCGCGATGACGATGTACGGGCCGTGCTCGTCGATGGTCGCGAGCATCGAGTCGGTGTACTCGGGTTCGGTCGCACCGGTCTGCACAAGCAGCTCGCCCGCCGCGATGACGGCCGAGCGCCAGTCTTCGGCGGGAACGTAGAGTTGCACGGCGTCGGTGGATATGAGAGAGCTGAGCTTGCTCACTTGGTCTCCTTTGTACGGTCCTCGCCGGGCGGGCGCCGGTTCACAGGACACTTTGTGCTACTCCAAGTCAACGTTGAAAAAATGCCCCCCGCAACTTTTCCTGTTGCGATCGCAAGTGGTAGGCGGCCAAGGCCGCCCGGATCGGCGCGCGCTACGCTGCAAGGGAAGCCATTACGAAGGAGCCCAGGTGCCGTACGCCATCAACTCAGACGACCTCCCCAACAGCGTCGACAAGCGCCTCGAACTACGTCCCCAGCACCTTGCGTGGCTGCGCGAGAACACCCCCCGCCTGCTCGCGGCAGGCGCCAAGCGTAACGAGGCTGGCGACCCCATCGGCAGCCTCGTCATCGTCGACGTCGAGACGCTCGACGAGGCCGAGTCGTTCGCGCAGGCCGACCCCTATTCGCAGCAGGGCCTGTTCGCAAAAGTCGAGATCTCGGCGTGGAACAAGTCGTTCTTCAATTTCGAAGACCTGACCTAGCCGGCCCATCGCCGCAGACTTGCCGCCCGCATCCTCGCCGAGGGTGCGGGCGGTTTAGCGCTCAGCGGCCGACGCACCGAGCGTACGGTCGCGGCCCGCGGCGAGCCCCGCGAACACGAGGCCTGTGACGCAGGCGAGCAACAGACCGAGGGTCGCCATCCAGCTACCCGTCGCCTCGAACAGGCCGCCGCCGACGATCGGGCCGAGGCCCGCGCAGAAGTAGCCGATCGACTGCGCCATGCCCGACATGCGCGCGGCATCGCCCGCGGTCGCGGCGCGCTCCGAGATGAGCCCGAGCGCGACGGGCAGCATCATGCCGGTCGTGAGGCCGATCATGACGGTCCACACGGGCATGAGGTGCGGCAGGAACATCCCACCGAGCAAGGCAATGGCGGTGATCGGCAGGAAGCCGACGGCGATGATCCGCTGGTCGCGCGAGCGGTTCATGAGCCAGGCGACGAGGAAGCCGAGCGGCATGCCCGAGACCTGCGCGATCGCGAGGTGCAGGCCCGCGTTCGCCTCGCTCACGCCGCTGCTCTGTTCGATCGTCGGCATCCAGTTCACGAAGGTGTAGAACACGGTCGACTGCAACGCCATGTAGGCCGTGACCGACCACGCGATCGGCGAGCGCCAAATGTTCACGTGCGGCGAGTGATCGCTCGACGCGACGCCGAGCCGGTCGCGCCAGCCGCGCACCGCGAAGAGTGCGATCGCCACGACGACGACGGGCAGGGACGCTGCGAGCGCGAGTCGCCACTGGCCGCCGGTCGTGTCGGTGATCGCCACGGCAAGGCCGGCGCCGAGGGCCGCGGTGCCGGTCATGGTGCAGGTCGTGATGCCGAGCACGAGCGGCGCGTTCGGCGCAAAGTCGCGCTTGACGAGCACCGGGAGCAGCACGTTGAGGGTCGCGACGCCAACGCCGAGCAGCGCGGTGCCAATCCAGAGCGACCACTCGGGCATGAGCAGGCGCAGCCCGAGGCCGACGGCGAGCACGATGAGGCTGAGCAGCGCCAGCCGGTCGAAGCCCAGGCGCCGGGCCAGCGGCGCGGTCGGCACCGCGAACAGGCCGAACGCAAGCACCGGCGACGCCGCGAGCGCCCCAACCTCGGTCGCGCTCAGGCCGACGTCGGCACCTATGCGCACCGCGAGTGGGCTGAACGCCGTGACGCCGGCGCGCAAGCTGCCCGCGAGCAGCACGACCGCGACGAGCGAGAACACGCGCGAGCCGCTCCAGAAACTCGCCTGCGTCATCTACTCAACCGCTCTCTCCCCTGCCGCGCGCCCCGTGTGGCCGCGACGCCCATAAGCATTCAGTCTCCCACCCCTTTGAGGCTCGGGTGACCACGTGCGATGATGCGGCTAGTCGTCGTCCCCATCGGTAAGCAGCGTCTCGCGGATGCGGCGCAGGTCTTCCATGAGCGAGCCGATGAGAATCCAGCGCTGGCCGCGCGGCGCCGAGAGCTCGAGCGGTGCCGTGAGCGCCGGAATCGCCGAGGTGAGCGGCTCGGGGTCGACCTCAGCGAGGTGCACCGCGAGCCGCACGTCGTGGGCGCAGCGGCGCAGCTGTTCGGCGATGTCGTGCGCCATCGGCTCCTCGGGCAGCGAGTCGTCGTAGTGGTCGTAAAACGCGCGGGTCATGCCGATCACCTCGGTGACGATCGACTGGAGTTTCGTCTCGAGCAGCGCATCCATCTCGTCAAGCTGCTCGCGGTTCCTGCGGCCGCGCGGGTTGAGCGCGAGCGACTCCCGCGCCTCTTCGATGGCCGTGCGGCTCACCTCGACCATGTTGCGCAGCAGCCGCGCCTCGAGAATGAGGCCCTGCAGATCGCCGGGGCTCTGGGGCACCTCGAGGGCGTCAGCGAGGCGGCCGAGCGAGGCCGCGAGCTCGGCACCGAGGTCGGCGACGCGCTGGCGCGCGGGCTCAACGTGCACCGGCGCGACGATGAGCATGTTCACGAGGAAGCCGATGATCGCGCCGATGATCGTTTCGATAATGCGGTCGAGCGCGAACTCGACGCTGCCGCCGCCCATGACGATGACGATCATGCCGCTAATCGCCATCTGGTTGAGCATGCCGAGGCTGAGGCGACCAGCCCAGCCGATGAGCAGGGCGACGGCGATGGCCGCGATCGCGGCGATCGCGTTGTGGCCGAAGATGCCGCCGAACACGGTTGCAATGATGACGCCGGCGATCACGCCGAGGGTGCGTTCGATGCCCTTCGACGCGGTCTGATTGAGGTTCGGGGCGACGATGAGCAGCGCCGCGATGGCGGCGAAGATCGGCATGTCGACCTGGAGCGCGAACATCGACACAACCCACGACAGCGCGATGGCAATGAAGGTCTTTACCACCTGCAACCACGGGATGCGCTTGGTCGCGAGGAGGGGCGAAAAGAAGCGCATGACTTTCAGCTTAGGCTGCCCCGCCGAATGCCGCGCGAGAGCGGATGCGCGCCCTACGCTGGTGACATGACCGCTTCTGTTCCTCAGTTGGTCGCGCTGCTCGATGGCTCGCTCGTCGATGTCGAAACTCCATTGCTGCGCGCTGACGACCTCGGCGTCGTACGCGGCGATGGCGTCTTCGACGTCGCTTCGTGCCGCTCCGGCCACGTAATCGACCTGCCCGCCCACCTTGACCGCCTCGCCACGTCGGCGCACATCCTTTCGCTGCCCGAGCCCAACCGCGCCGGCTACGAGCGCGCGGTCGCCGCGCTCGTCGTCGCGTGGGACTGGGATGCGCATCCCGAAGCGACCGTGCGCCTCGTCGAGACGCGCGGCCCCGAGTTTGGCGGCGACGCAACTTGCTGGGCGATGATGCAGCCGGTTTCTGCGGCGGTGCTGCGTGAGCGCGAGGGCGTGCGCGTCGTCGTGCTCGACCGTGGCCACGAAGCCGAAGAGACGAGCCAGCTGCCGTGGCTGCTGCCGGGCGCGAAGAGCCTCTCGTACGGCATCAACATGGCGGCGAAGCGCTGGGCGAAGGCGAACGGCGCCGACGACGCGATCTTTGTCACGCCCTCGGGTCGGCTGCTCGAGGGGCCGACGTCGGCGCTCGTGGTCGACCTCGACGGTGAGCTCGTAACGCCGAAGCAGGACGGCATCTTGCCGTCGACGACGCTGCGCGCGCTCATGGATGCCGCCGCCGAGGACGGCCTCAGCGTGCGCTTCGACGAACTGCCCCACGAGGTGCTATCGCGGGTGCAGGGCGCCTGGCTGCTGTCGTCGGGTCGCATCCTCGCGCCGATCGAATCGGTTGACGGCGTCGACGTGCCGCGCTCGCCGCTGCACGGCCGCGTCGCGCGGATGCTGCGCGTGCCCGGATCCGCGTAGCTCGGCTTGTCGCTGAACGACGAAGCGGGGCGCCTCCTGTTGGAGACGCCCCGCTTCGTCATTGGTGCTAGGCCTGGTGGCCGCGGTTGCGCAGGTACGCGAGCACGGTCGGGTCGTTCGTCTGGCCAAGCCAGTCGAGCAGTTCGGGCGACGCGGCGGGCGCCGCCGCGAGGTACGGCCACAGCTCGCGGTGCTCCTTCATCGCTTCGAGCTCGGATGCGCTGGCGTCAGACTCGAGCGCCCGGCGTGCGAGCGAGGGCAGGTCGGCCCGCGCGGGCTCCTGCGGCGCGTCCTGCGCCTCGGGCGCCTCGACGCCGGTCGGCGCCGACTGCTCGGGCTGCGAGAGGTAGCCATAGCCCTGCTCGGTGTTCGCCTCGGTGGCCGACGATGCGGGCACGGATGCGCTGCTCGCGTCGGTCTGCTGCGAGGTGTCGCCGCCGAAGTTGACGCTGG
>NZ_JACXJG010000009.1:59948-60045 GCF_014904065.1 Gulosibacter sediminis
ACTCGGTTGCAGTTTCTTCGGCCGAGGTCGACTCGGTGGCCGAGTGTTCCGTGGGCTCGGAGGTCGACTGCGGCTCGCCGCCGCCGAAGTTGACGCT
>NZ_JACXJG010000009.1:60418-63767 GCF_014904065.1 Gulosibacter sediminis
CGGAGTCTCAGCGCCGGCCGACTCGGTCGACTCAACTGAGGCGTCATCGGACGTCGCCGACTCAGCTGCCGCCTGATCGTCGCCACCACCGAAATTGACGCTCGGCTGATAGCCGNGGGGGCCTCGTCGCTGACCGACTCGGTCGACTCCGTGGCGTCGCCGAAGTCGGCGCTCGGCTGCTCACCGTAGGTCGAGCCGTACGACTGCGAGTCATCGGTCGCCGCTTCGGTGGTCACGGTTGCAGTCTCGCTCGTCTCGGCCGCCGTGGCGTCAGTTGCCGAGCTGTCGGTGCTCCAGCCCGGGGTCCAGCCGCTCTCGGTCTGCGCTTCCGGCTCGCCCGATGCGCCATCGGTCACGGTCGAGTCGACCGTGACCGCGTCGTCGGTCATGTCGGCGACGGGTGCGTCACCGTAGCTGGCCGCGGGTGCGCCGTAGCCGGTCGAGTCAGCCGAGGCCTCGTCGCTCGCGGTTTCCGTACCCTGTTCCGTTGCGGTGTCGGCGTCTGCCGACTCCGCAAGCGGGCTTTCGGAACGCGTCGGGGTTGCGCCGGTCTCGAGCGAGCCCCAGGCCGACGACGACTGCTGCGTGGACGACTGGAAGCCGTAACCGCCCGACTGCTCGGTGCTGGCCACGGCTGCTTCAGGCTCAGTCGAGTCTGCGGTGTCGGCGCTCGCCTCGTCGGCGTTGGCCGAGTCGGTGTTCGCTTCGTCGGTGCTCGACGCGCTGGTGCCGTAACCGGCGTAGCCGCCGAAGGGCGCGGCGTCGGTCGTCGACTCCGATGCGGGTTCGTCGTTCGATGCCTGCTCGGCGGCGGAATTGCTCGAATCGGTTGCGCCATACGCGGCGTACCCGGTCGAGGTCTCGGCCTCGGTCGTGGCGCCCGAAGCTGCGTCCGCGTTCGACTCGGTCGACTCGTCGTCGTTCGACGAGGCGGCGGCCGCGCCAAGGGCGGCCGTGCCGGCAGCCGCCGCCCCGAAGCCGGCCCACGCGGGTGCGCCGAAGCCGGAGTCGGCTGCGTTCTCGTCGCGCTGCGTCTCGGCGGTGGCCGAGTCGCTTGCGATCGCGGAGTCGTTCACGATTGCCGAGTCGGACGCGGCCTCAGTTGCGCCGGCCCGCTCGCTTGCCGCGGGCTGGCCGTAGCCGCCGAACGGCGACTGCTGCTGCGCGGCCCCGTGCTGGCCGAACGAAGCCTGCTCGTTCTGCGCTGGCGCTGCGTCGGCCTGCTGCTGGCCGTAACCGCCCTGCGCGGGCTGGCCGAATGCACTGCCCGGCTGCGGGGGCTGGCCGTAGCCGCCCTGCGGCTGGTTCGGCGCATCCTGCTGGCCGTACTGGCCCTGCGCACGGGCCGCGTCGCGCTGGCCGTAGCCGCCCGACTGCTCAGCGCCGGACTGCTGCTGGCCGTACTGACCTTGCTGCTGACCGAACGACTGCTGTTGGTTCGACTGGCCGAAGCCCTGCTGCGGCTGCTGGCCGTAACCCTGGTTGCCCTGCTGCTGGTCGAACTGCTGCTGACCGAACTGCTGGCGCTGCTGGCCGTAGCCCTGTTGTTCCTGCTGGCCGTAGCCCTGCTGCGGGCCGGGCTGCTGCTGGCCATATCCCTGCGCGCCGAAGCCCGGCTGCTGCTGGCCGAACGGCTGGCCCTGACCCTGCTGACCGTACTGACCGCCCTGGGGCTGCCCCTGGCCGAACTGACCGCCGGGCTGCTGGCCAAAGTTCTGGCCGCCCTGGCCGCCAGTCTTCAGCGCGGTGCCAGTGGCCACGAAGTGCTGCTTCAGTGCAGGCACGAAGAGGACTCCCGCGGCGAGAATCAACGGCAGCAGCACGTAGATCGCGAAGATGTAGATGGCAGGCACCGTGCTGGCGCCGATCGCGTTCGACATGCGCTGCTCGATGAGGCCGAAGATCATCGCGATGATGCCGACGCCGGCGATGCCGCCCGTGATGATGAGCAGCACGAGCTGCGAGATGCGCGGCAGCTGACCCGCGGCCTGCTGCTGCGGCTGGCCCTGCTGTGGAAACCCGCCCTGGTGGAGCTGCTGCGGAGGCGTGGCCTTGCCGCGCAGCACGAAGTAGCCGTACACAGCGGCACCCGCGATGACGACCGAGAGCACGAGGATGATCACGGTGAGCGTGACTCGACCGCTGTCCTGCTCTGCACCGTCGTAGACCGGGATAAACGAACCGATCGCGCCAAGCGCCGCCGTCAGAGCGACCGCCGCGATCGCGAGCAGCGAGAGGCCGAGCGCCGAGAACCAACGCACGGTCGGCTCGATCGGCTTGGTCGAGCGCTGTGCCTCGGGCGAAAGCGCGAGGGCACCGAGCGGAGCTGCGGCCACGAGCGCGAAGGGCACAAAGCCTGCGCCGCCCGAGAAGGCGGCGAGCGGCACGACCGACTCGATGCCGGTGATCGAGAAGGCGAGGCCGAAGGTGCCGTCGAGGATCCACGCGAGAAGCGCCGCGGCACCAATCGCGATGGTCGCGATGCGGGCCGGCTCGGAGCCGAGGTTGGCGAGCAGCGCCGGGGCGAGGCCGATCGCAAGCGCAAGCAGGACGCCGAAGACGACCTTGAGGATGATGCCGACCGGGTTCACCGAGCCGAAGCTGCCGAGCGCGTCGGAGAGCGCCGCTCCGAACATGATCGAGCCGATGATCAACACGAGCGCACCAAGGGCAACGACACCGATGAGCAGCCAGCTGAGGACCTTCGTCGCGGTGACCGGGATCGGGTTGACCTGGTCGCGGTTCGGGCCGGCCTCGTAGTCCCGGCTCTGCACGTTGAGCGCGGCACCCGCGAGAGCAACGGCGGCACCGGCACCGAGGCCGATGAATGCGACGTCGAGGCTGCCGTCGAACTTGCTCGAGGTCGTGATCGCGTTGACCACATCAAAGACGAAGTACACGACGAACGTCACGATGAACGGCACCTGTGCGCCGGCGCGAATGAGGTAGAGCGTGTTTTGCGGCATGCCGACGATGCCGAAGCGCGTCACGATCTGCAGGATGCCCGCGAGCGCCGCGACGATCGAGGTGAGCACGGGCGCGATCTCGGTCGCGGTGAGCGCGATGCCGCTGCGGGTCTGCGCGACGTGCCACACCATGACGAGCGCGATGAGGGGCAGCGCGGCGCCGCCGATGTCGCGCACCCAGTCGAGCTTCGAGCTCTTGAGCAACTGCGGGCGCGGGCGAGGCTGCGGCGGGGGCGGGGCGAACTGCCCCTGCTGGTTGAACTGGCCCTGCTGAGCGGGCTGGCCCGCGTATCCGCNCTGGCCGTAGTCGGGCTGACCGTGCTGGCTGCCAAACTGACCCTGCTGGTTCTGACCGTACTGACCGGGCTGGCCCGCGTATCCGC
>NZ_JACXJG010000009.1:63792-66942 GCF_014904065.1 Gulosibacter sediminis
CTGCTGCTGGCCAAACTGACCCTGCTGCTGGTCGTAGCCCTGCTGGTTCTGCCCTGGCGCGCCCTGGCCGTAGCCTCCCGAGGGAGCTCCGTACCCGTTCGGCTGATTCGAGTAGCTGTCGCTCACTGCTGCTCCTTCGCGCGCGGCGGCGAACTGTCACCACGCTCATGAGTTCTGGTGGGTTCGACCCCGCAGCGCACCGCCGTTGAGCAGCCCTCACTGAGGAGATCGTGTGAAGCCTATCCGCCGCTTGCGACAAAACCCCGGGCCTCGACGAAATCTGCGTAACGCGACGACGAATCTCAACCGCAGGTTGGACTCGGCGGTGGGTCGATGCCATCGAATGGCTGATGTTTCGCCGGGGAGATTCCCCCAAGAAATCGCGTCTAAGCTCACTTCATGGAGAACATTTCCGTTGCAGAACTGCACAAACTGGGTGAGAACATCACGCTCATTGACGTGCGTGAGAACGACGAGGTCGCCGAGGTGCGCATCCCGTTCGCGACGGTGATTCCGCTAAGCGAGTTCGCGGATCGCATGGACGAGGTGCCCGATGAGGGCGCCTACATCATGTGTCACGCGGGCGGCCGTTCGGCGCGCACCGTCGACTTCCTCGAACGCTATGGCAAGCACGCGACCAACGTCGATGGCGGCATTTCGCAGTGGGAGGCCGAGGGCTTCCCCGTCGAACGCGGGTAGCGCGGCGCCCTTCTGCGGAAACGTGACCACGGCATCGGGGCTGTGGAGAACTGAGCTGCCCACTTCGGGCAGTGCCTAGGCTTGTAGGTATGACAACGGCACAGCAGGTCCTCGAACAGGTATGGGGTTACCCAGAGTTTCGTGGGCAGCAGGCCGAGATCATCGACGCGGTCGTGCAGGGCAGAGATGCCCTCGTGCTCATGCCCACCGGCGGCGGCAAGTCGCTGTGTTACCAGGTGCCAGCGCTCGTGCGCGAAGGCACGGGCATCGTCATCTCGCCGCTCATCGCGCTGATGCAAGACCAGGTGGATGCGCTCGGCCAACTCGGCGTGCGGGCCGCCTACCTGAACTCGACCCTCGACATCGACGAGCGTCGCCTCGTCGAGCAGCAGTACATCGCCGGCGAGCTCGACCTGCTCTACCTCGCACCCGAGCGGTTGCAGGCGACTATCCCGCTGCTCCAGCGCGGCAACATCTCGCTGTTTGCGATCGACGAGGCGCACTGTGTGAGCCAGTGGGGCCACGACTTCCGCCCCGACTACCTGCAGCTCAGCGTGCTGCACGAGCAGTGGCCCGACGTCCCACGGGTGGCCCTCACGGCGACCGCGACGCTCGCGACGCGCGACGAGATCATCGAGCGGCTCGGCCTCGACGGCGCCGCGAAGTTCGTCTCGAGCTTTGACCGCCCGAACATTCAGTACCGCATCGTGCCGAAAGACCGCGCCCGCGATTCGCTGCACAAGTTCATCAAGGCCGAGCACCCGGGCGACGCCGGCATCGTTTACTGCCTGTCGCGTAAGTCGGTCGAGCAGACGGCCGAGTACCTGAGCGACCGCGGCATCCCGGCACTCGCCTACCACGCGGGCATGCCTGCGGCGACGCGCGCGACGAACCAGGCGCGGTTCCTGCGCGAGGAGGGGCTCGTGATGTGCGCGACGATCGCGTTCGGCATGGGCATCGACAAGCCCGATGTGCGCTTCGTCGGGCACCTCGACCTGCCGAAGTCGGTCGAGGGGTACTACCAAGAGACGGGGCGTGCGGGGCGCGACGGGCTGCCGTCAACCGCATGGCTCGCCTATGGCTTGCAGGACGTCGTGCAGCAGCGCCGCATGATCGACCAGGGCGAAGGCGACGACTTCTATAAGCGGCAGCAGTCGCTCCACCTCGATGCGATGCTCGCGCTGAGCGAGACCGCCGGCTGCCGGCGCCAGATGCTGCTCGACTACTTCGGCGAGCGCTCCGAGCCGTGCGGCAACTGCGACAACTGCATCAACCCGCCGGCGACGTGGGACGGCACCGTCGCCGCGCAGAAGCTGCTCTCGACGATCGTGCGCATCGACCGCTCGCAGCGGCGCGCGTTCGGCGCCGGCCAGCTCATCGACATCCTGCTCGGCCGTGACACCGACCGCATCGCGCAGAACCGGCACAACGAGCTGTCGACCTACGGTATCGGCACCGAGCTCGACGAGTCGGGGTGGCGATCGGTCGTTCGGCAGCTGCTCGCGATGAACGTGATTCAGGCACACGGCGACTACGGCGTGCTGCGCATGACCGAGCGCGGGGCGTCGGTGCTCGGCGGCGGCGAACAGGTGCAGTTGCGAACGGATGTGCGCGAGCAGCGCGTGCGCAGCTCGCGTTCGTCACGCCCCAAGCCCGAGCTCGACTCGCTGCAGCCCGAGCAGCTCGCCCGCTTCGAGCGACTGCGCGAGTGGCGCCGCGACACCGCGCGCGAGCAGTCGGTGCCCGCCTACGTCGTGTTCAACGACGCGACGTTGCGCGAGCTCGCGGTAGAGCGCCCCGACACCATCACCGCGCTCGCCGGCATCTCGGGCGTCGGCCGCTCGAAGCTCGAGCAGTACGGCGAAGAGGTGCTCGACGTGATCGCGTCGCGCGAGTAATTCCGCGATCTTCTCTTCAAGTTGTGGATGTTGCGCTTGGCCCCATTCGAGGCCCGTTTTCGCGTGCGTTTGGGGCTGAACGCAACACCTATGCGTGAGTGAGTCGGTGCGATCGGCATCGTACCCAGGTCGAGCTGCTGGGCGGATGCGGCTGCTCGGTTGATGTGTCGGCTCGGCAAGCGCGACGGCGATAGCACCCGGCGGCAGCAGGCCGGAGGCTGGCCGCCCCTGGCACGGCGCCGGAAGCTGTCCCATCCACCGCACGCGCGCCGGAAGCGGCCACGTCGGCGACGCTGGCGTCGAGGACCCGGTACCGCAGAATGCCAGTCAGGTGAGCGCCACGGACCCCCATGTGGCCGCTATGTCGGAGGCTCATGGTGAACTGAAACCAGTCCCCAAACCGTCGCGATTCCACCCACGCCCTCAATGTCGGAGGGTCGTGGTGAAGTAAAGCCAGTCCCCAAGCCGTCGCCGACTCGTCCTCGCCCGCATCGTTGCGGTCAGGAAACTCCCCGCAAAAAGATCGCACCCAGGGGTCACGTTTTGGCCCGCT
>NZ_JACXJG010000009.1:67071-68173 GCF_014904065.1 Gulosibacter sediminis
ACCCGATGACCGCTCCCAACCACGCCACGCCGCCCGACGATGACGACGACTTCGAGCCCACGCGCAGCGCGAACAGGCACCAGCCCGACGGCACGACCCCAGAACCACAGCACGACGACCTCACCGAACGCGCCCGACACGTCGCCGACAATTACGTCGACTTCAATACGCTGCGCCGCCAAGCCGACCTCGGCGAGTGCCGCATGCTCGCCGAGGCGTACGACATCGCCGAAGAACACACTCGCCGCGACGCCGAAGCGGGCGCTCACATCATCTCCGACGAGAACCGCCTCCAGTCCCACCTGCGCTCCACCGTCGCCAGCCTCGGCATTCGCACCAACGAAAGCGATATCGCCCTCACGAACCGCGCTCTCGACGCGCACCGGCTCACCACGCAGTTTCCGATCTGGATGACCGCGCTCGATGAGGGCGGCGTCACCATGCGACATGCGGGCGCGCTCCTCCGGTTCGAGCGCAAGGTTGGCGAGGAGCGCCGCGACGAGTTCAGCAAGAAGGTGCTCGACTACGCCCGCACCCACACGCATGGGCAGACCGAGAGTTACGCGAAACGACTCGCCGCCCGCTTCAACGCCGCCGAGTTCGAAGCCGCGTTCCAGCGCGAGTACGAAGAGCGCACCGTCACCATCCAAGACTTCGGCAGCGGCATGTCTCGCCTCACCGCCGACATGCCCACCGGCATGGCCCACGCCAGTTACGACCTCATCAACAAGCGAGCCACGCAACTGCGCGACGAGCACCAGGACGACGCGAAGCAGCATCGCGCCCGGGTGCGCGACGCCGAAGGCCGAGGCGAAGAGCTCTCCCCCGAGGACACCGAGTTCATCGAAGACCCGCGCACCGTCGCGCAACTGCGCTCCGACGTGCTCGTCGAGACGCTCCTCACGACGGTGCCGCAGAGCACGCTCGAGTCCGAGGCCAAGGGCAACCCTCACGTCAGCGCGACCGTGAGCGTTATCGTGCCCGTGACCACCCTGTTCGACCCCGACGCGCCTCGCGACATCGCCCTCATCGACGGCACCGAACCCATCAGCGCGTTCGAGGCTCGCGAGCTCGCCGGCAGCGTGACCTGCTTCGACCGCAT
>NZ_JACXJG010000009.1:68181-68281 GCF_014904065.1 Gulosibacter sediminis
GCACGTGCTGACCGTCGACACCCGCATCGCGACCCCGCAGATGCGCAAGTTCCTCCAGGCCCGCGACCGCACCTGCCGATTCCCCGGCTGCCGCCGCCCC
>NZ_JACXJG010000009.1:68304-68497 GCF_014904065.1 Gulosibacter sediminis
CAACCGCAGCGACCTCGATCACACGACACCGTGGGCCGCGGGAGGCCCCACCAGCGTCGACAACCAGGCACACCTGTGTCGGCGACATCACACGCAGAAACACCAACAACCGTGGAGAGTCAGGCATCTCGGTGGCGGGGTACTCGAATGGACCTCGCCGATTGGTGACGTCTTCATCACCCGACCCGAACCA
>NZ_JACXJG010000009.1:68637-124258 GCF_014904065.1 Gulosibacter sediminis
TCCCTTCTAGCGAGGGAGGACGCTGCCAATTGCCGGCGCCAGTGCTTCGCCTCGGCGTCAGGCGTTAGCTCAGGCCAGCGCGGTCCAGGTCTGCGTCACGAAGACCAGACCGACGAGGAACAACACAATGCCGCCAGCAAGGAAGGCGATGCCACTGCGGCGAACGGCGTGCAGGTCGGCATTCGAATAGCGCGCGACGTGCGAGGAGGCGCCCGGCGAGTCGGAGGTGACATCCGCATCCAACCAGCGCGGCGAATCCTCGAAGCCGGCGGGCACCTGCTCGGGGCCTTCGTAGTCAACGGCCTCCGAGTATCCGGGCTCCTGGGCGCGCGGCGGCGCGGGCTTCCGAGCGAGTCGAGCGGCGCCGATGACGATGAGCGCGACGCNACCGATGGTGACAGCTACGGCAACAACAACGGCAACAACTTGCAACGCGAGCAGAAGAGAAAACGTCATAGATTCCTAGAGCTTGCTATCGGGCACGCTAAACGTATCGCACGAGCCAACACCCTGCTCGTAGCCCGTGATCAGCCAATTCACGCGCTGTTCGCTCGTGCCGTGGGTGAACGCCTCGGGCTGAACTTCCATGCCCTGCTGCTCCATGATGTGGTCGTCACCGATCGCCTCGGCGGCCGAAATGGTGGTCTCAATCTCGGCACGCGTCGGTGCCTCGAGGATCGCATTGCCGTCGGCGTCGGTCTGCGAGGCGGCCTCGCCCATCCAGGCGCCGGCGTAGCAGTCGGCCTGCAACTCGATGCGCACCTGGCCACCGTTGTCGCCGGTGTCGCGCTGGCGGTCGGCGGTGAGGGCACCGGCTAGGTTCTGGATGTGGTGGCCCCACTCGTGCGCGAGCACGTACATCTCCGACAGCGGTCCGCCCGAGGCACCGAACTGCTCGGTGAGGATGTCAAAGAACGAGGTGTCCATATAGATGGACTGGTCGGTCGGGCAGTAGAACGGCCCAACGGCGTTCGACGCGGTGCCGCACGACGACGAGGTCTGCCCCTCGTAGAGAATCACGGTCGGGTCGACGTAGTCGCGAATGCCGACCTCCGAGGATGCGTCGGCCCAGTACGCCTCGAGCGTCACGGCAGCGCCCTCAACGCGGCAGTCTCGCTGCGCATTCGCCTCGGCGCCGGTGCAGACGAGGTCTTCGTCACTGGCCGACTGCTGCTGCTCGGTGCCGGCCCCGCCGAAGAACTGCGTCAGGTCAACACCGAACAGCTGCGTCGACAGCAGCCCGAGTATAAGCACGACGACACCACCGCCACCCACGGCAGCGGTGGTGCCCCCTCGACGCTTGCGAACATTGCCAGAATCGAGATTTGAGTTCTCGTTGAACGTCATGTCGCTACAGTAACCCGCCCACGCGAGGCAGGCGACCACTCACGAGGCTAGCGGCGCGAGCCTCGCTTCATGCGGTAAATGTCGCGCTCATCCTTCGGCTCCTCGCCCGAGGCGCGAAGCTGCTCGTAGTAGGCGTTCGCCTCTTCCTGGCGCTTCTCCTCGCGGTCATCCTCGATGATCTTCGCGCGCAGCTGCGCGTCGGTGTAGCCGAACGAGCTCACGAGGTCCTGCGCGAGCGGGCGCAGGCGCACGATGAGGCGGTCGATGTACGAGGTGACGAGGCGTGCACGCTTCGCGGTGAGACGACCGGCGAGCAGGTACCACTGCAGGTCGCGCTCGATGAGGCGAAGGCCGAAGAGGTCGCGCAGCCAGGTCATGACGCGCTGCGTCTCCGAGCCCTCCGCAAAGTCCGACAGCTTGCGGGTGAACGCATCCCACTGCGTGAGCTCGGCGTAGGCGCGAGCCGCGTCGATGAGCTTGCTCTGGTTCGCGTTGAACACGGCGTTCTGCTCTTCAGCCGAGGCCTTCGCGACCTTGCCGATCTCCATACCGATCTCGGCGATCGCCTCTTCAACTCGCGCCTCGAGCAGGCCTCGCTGGTTCTCGGGCTCGCGCAGCCAGCCCACTGAACGCGCCGACTGACCGAGGTCGCCGACGTTGCCGCCGAGGCGGGCAAGGCCGATCTCGCGGAACGCCTTGCCGGCGAACTGCGTGGCGACGATGCGTGCCTGGCCGCGCGCATCCACGCCCTTGAACTTTGCGGCGAAGTCGTCGAGCAGGCGCTTGCCAACGAGCTGGTGCAGCACCGTGTTGTCGCCCTCGAACGTCGTGTAGACGTCGAAGTCGTGGTGCAAGCCGACGATGCGGTTCTCCATGAGGAAGCCGGCGCCACCGCAGGCCTCACGGGTGTCCTGCAACGTGTCCATCGCCTGCCAGGTCGACAGCGGCTTCAGCGCGGCGGCGAGCGTCTCGA
Organism: Gulosibacter sediminis; assembly: GCF_014904065.1. GTDB lineage: Bacteria > Actinomycetota > Actinomycetes > Actinomycetales > Microbacteriaceae > Gulosibacter > Gulosibacter sediminis. The sequence goes on from NZ_JACXJG010000009.1 coordinate 70,958, forward strand.
GGTCGGCGCGACGCTCGGGAGTGTCGCCCTTGCCCGAGAACACGGCGTCGAACTCGCGCAGCAGTTCGTCGTGCGCGAAGGTGGCGGCGAACGCGGTAGCGATACGGGGAATCAGGCGGCGCTGGTGGCGACCGTAGTCGAGCAGCACGGTCTCGCGGCCCGACTTCGTGTTGTCGAACTGTCGGCGCTGGTTCGCGTAGGTCACGGCAATCTGCAGCGCAGCCTGCTGCGCGATGGTCGAGGCGCCGTCGAGCGAGACGCGGCCCTGCACGAGCGTGCCGGTCATGACGAAGAAGCGGCGACCGGGCGACTCGATCGGCGAGGTGTAGTTGCCCTCCTCGTCGACGTTGCCGTAGCGGTTGAGCAGGTAGTCGCGGGGAATCCGCACATGGTCGAAGTGCAGGCGGCCGTTGTCGATGCCGTTGAGGCCACCCTTCTCGGCGTCGTCGTCGCCGCCGACGCCAGGCAGGAACTCGCCCGCGTCGTCGCGAATCGGCACGTAGAACGCGTGCACGCCGTGGTTGACGCCCTTCGTGATGAGCTGCGCGAACACGACCGCGGCGATGCCGTGCTTCGCAGCGTTGCCGAGGTAGTCCTTCCACGCGTTGCGGAATGGGGTGTTGATGACCCACTCCTGGGTCGCCTCGTCGTACGTGGCGGTGGTGTCGAGGCCGGCGACATTCGAGCCGTGTCCCGACTCGGTCATGGCGAACGCACCGGGAATGCGCATCTCGATGACGTCGGGCAGCCAACGCTTGTGGTGCACCTCGGTGCCGAGGTGCATGATCGCCGAGCCGAACAGACCGAACTGCACGCCGGTCTTGATCTGCAGCGACGGGTCGGCGAGGGTGAGCTGCTCGAACGCCGCCAGGTTGCCGCCGTGGTTGTTGCCACCGCCGACGCTCTCGGGAAACGCGAGCTTCGGGGTGCCAAAGGCGACGAGCTTGTGCGACTGCTCGAGCACACGCTCGCGGTGTTCCGCCATGCTCAGGCTGTCGTCGCGCCAGAAGTCTGGGGTCGCCGACACCTTGCGACCGAGCGCACGCTGCTCGGGCCAGGTGCCCATGATGGCGGTGAAAATCGCTTCGCGGTCGATGCCGGATGTTCCGGTTGCGACCTCGAGGTCGTGGTCAAGATCTTCGAGGTGCTGGTCAGTCATGTGTCACCTTTTCTCTGCCGCTGCGGGATGCAAGTGGCTGTCGCGACAGTGCAACAGCGCACGTGTTCCCCACGCTAAGACAGCGCCGGAAGCGACCGCCCGCGGCCTGCGCCCTCGACACAATGGGGCGACGCGACCCCGCGCCTGACTTGGCGCAACCCCACAAACCTGAGGGTGCATCCTGTTCGCTCACGCACAAGGATGCACCCGGTCAGGCTACGAGCGCAGGGCGTCGGCGAGCTTCACCCGCTTGCCGGTGCGCAGCACCGAATTGCGGTAGATGCGCCCCGCGAGCCAGATCACGACGACGACGAACACCACCATGACGGCGGTGGCCGCGAGCGGCTCCCACCACGCGGCGTTGCCTTGCAGAATGCGCAGCGGCATCGCCACCGGCGACGACACGGGAATGTATGACAGCCAGGTCATGAGGGTGTCGTTCTGGAACCCGAGGATTGGCCCGATATACGGAATCATGAGCAGGTAGGTGAGCGGCGCGGTGACGCTCGCGACGTCCTCGGGGCGCGACACGGTCGCCGAGAGCGCGGCGTACATGCTCGCGTAGAACATGAAGCCGAGCAGCGTGAGTACCGCGAACCAGACGAGCGAGACACCGATGTCGGGCACCTGCCCCAGTTGGCCGGCGACCGCGAGGCAGACGAGCGCGGCCGCGACGATGACGATGACCTGCACCATCGCGAGCACGGTGCCGCCGACGATCTTGCCGGCGAGAATCGTGCCCGGCTTCACGGTCGACACGAGCAGCTCGACGATGCGCGAGGCCTTCTCTTCGACGATCGACTGCGAGAGCCGCTGCGCGTAGAGCATGATCGCGAGGAAGAATACGAGGCCATAACCGAGGGCGACGAACATCATCATGAACTGCGGAATCTGCTGCTGGTCGAACTCGAGCGAGCCAGTGAGCGGCGACAGTGTGAGGCTCTGCGCGAGCGAGTCGGGCACTGAGTCGTTGCCAACGACGACGTAGCTCGGGGTGTTCGCAACGGTCTCGGGCGAAATGACCTTGCCGTCCTCCGCGTGCAGCTCGAGGCCCTCCGCGTCGGCACCCGACAGCACCAGCGCATCCAGCTCGCCCGACTCGAGCTGGGCGACGGCGTCATCGACCGTGTCGATGCGCACGAGGTCGCCCGCGATCGCATCGGCGGGCAGCGCCGACTCGGGCAGGGTCGTGCCGATCTGCTGGTCTTCGCCGTTGCCTCCGGCAATCGCCGACATGACGTCGCCGAGGAACCGGCCGCCGAGCAGCACGACCGCGATGATCGCCACGATCGAAGCAAGGCCCCACCACATGGCCTTCGCGCGCACGGCGGTCGAGATCTCGCGACCGGCGACGAGGCGCACGCCCTCCATGACACTGATGGTGCGTGGGGATGTGTTCTGCTGCGTCATTAGCGCACCTCCCGGAAGATCTGAGTGAGTCGGGTGAGTTCGCGCTGGAAGCGGCGCACTTCGCCTCGCTGAACGCCCTCGCGCAGCAGCTCCTGCGCCCGGGTCGCGGCGGCCTGTTCATCGGCGGCGAGGATGCGAATGACCTGGCCCTCGCCGAGCGCGTCGACGAGTTCGACGTCGGGATGCGCGGCCAGCCACGTGACGTCGTCGACGTCGATGCGGTAGAGGCCCTGCGAGTGCTGCTCCTGCAACTGGCGCCGCGAGCCGGTCGCCTTGATCTCGCCCTCGGAAATAATCACGAGCTCGTCGCTGAGTCGCTCGACCACGTCGAGCTGGTGCGAGGAGAACAGCACGGGCACGCCGTTCGCGGCCTCCTCCTGCAGCACCGTGAGCACCGCATCGACCGCGACCGGGTCGAGGCCCGAGAACGGCTCGTCGAGCATGAGGAACTCGGGCGAGTGCACGAGCGCGACGCACACCTGCGCGCGCTGCTGATTGCCGAGCGAGAGCGACTCGACGTTGTCGTTCGCGCGCTCGTGCAGGTTGAGCCGCTCCAGCAACTCGTCGGCGCGACGCTTCGCGGCGCCCTGACCAACGCCGTGGAGGCGGGCGAAATAGACGATCTGCTCGCGTACCTTCATCTTCGGATACAGGCCACGCTCCTCGGGCATGTAGCCGAAGCGCGCCCGATCGGCGTCGTTGATCGGCTTGCCGTCGAGCAGCACGCGACCCTCGCGGGGCTTGAGTAGCCCGAGGATGGTGCGCATCGTCGTGGTCTTACCTGCGCCGTTCGCGCCAACAAAGCCCGTCAGATGGCCGTCGGACACCGAGAAACTGACGTCCTTGAGCACCTGCCGATCGCCGTACCAATGACTTACGTGTTGGACTTCGAGCATCATGCTCCCCCAAGATTCGACTGCGGAAAGGTCGTACTCGAAGCTACGGAAGTCGTGTAACAGCCCCCTGGGCGGCGGTACGGACGGCGTCGACGATGTCCTCCGGCGTCGCGAACTTCGAGATCGCCGCGGCGACCCCGCGGCTCGTCGCCACGTCGACGATGTCGGCGTCGTGCTTGCCGGTGAGCAGCAGCACCACGGGCCGGTAGCTCTCGACGCGCGTGAGTGCCTCCAGCGCATCCATCATGGTCGTGCCATCGGCGAACTTCGCGGCGACGCACACCACGTCGGGTCGCTGTTCGTTAGCCAGCCGCATGAGGTCGTCAACGGTTTCGCCCTGCCCCACGACATCGATGTCGGCCGGGGCATCAAGAATGAGCGAAAAGCCAGCACGAACCAACAGGTGCGGCTCCACCACGACGACGCTTGTCGACGACATAGCCACCTCCCCTTCGGCGCCGGAGCGCGGTTGCTTTGCCCGAACGGTACCTACCCCCGGTAACGCGCACCTTGAGCCGCGGCAAATTACAGGTGTGTATTCCTGTTCCCCACGCCCATCAGGTCAGGCGACCCTTAGAATTACTTGAAGAGGTGCCCCATGAAGAACATCAGTACGCGTCTGCTCATGACGTGCGCCGCCATTGGCGTCGCCGGCGGTGTCCTATTCACCGCCCATGCCTGGCTTGGGCTCATCACGGTGAACACGGTGCCGTTCGTCTACGGCCTCACGATGGGCCTCTATTTCTTGCCTGGGGCGCTCGCCCAGTCGCTGTTCCACCGGCCCGGCATCGCGCTGCTCACAACGGCGCTCTCGGGTCTCGTCGCGAGCCCGTTCCAGCCCATCTTCTTCATGGCGTTCCTCACGAGCCTCATGATCGGCGTGGTGCAGGAGATCCCGTTCCTCGTCACCCGCTACCGCATCTGGCGGCCGTGGCTCTTCGTGGTGAGCGGCGTGCTCAGCGCGGGTATCACGGCGGGCGCGGCCTTCGGCATCCTCGGCGGCGAGGACTACGGCACAGCCGGCACGATCCTCATCGTCGGCTGCTTCCTCATCTCGCCGCTCGTGTTCACGATGATCGGCGTCTGGCTCGCGGGCGCGCTCGACCGCGCCGGCGTCGCGCGCGGCNCTGCAGCAGGACGAGCGCCGACAGCGGTGACCGCCCCGCTGCTGCGTTGCGACCAGCTCTCCGTCACTCACCGCGACGCCGCGCGGCCCACGCCGGCCAGCGTGAACTTCGAGGTCGCCACGGGCGAGGCGCTGCTCGTGCTCGGCCCCTCGGGCAGCGGCAAGTCAACGCTCGCGCTCGCGCTGAACGGCCTCGTGCCGAAGAGCGTGTGGGCGGATGTGTCGGGTCGCGTCGAGCTTGGCGGTCGCGACCTCGTCGAGTTGCGGCTCGCCGACGCGAGCGCGCACATCGCGATGGTGTTTCAGGATGCCGACGCGCAGATCGTCGCGGGCACCGTCTATGACGAGGTCGCCTTCGGGCCCGAGAATCTCTGCGTGCCCGTCGACGAGATCGAGCGCCGCGTCGAGGCCGCCCTGCGGGCCGTGCGCCTCTGGGATCGCCGCGACGACGCCCCCGAGGTGCTCTCGGGCGGCGGGCGCCAGCGGCTCGCGATCGCCGCGGCAATCGCGCAGGGCTCGCCCTGCATCGTGCTCGATGAGCCCACCGCGAACCTCGACCCGCGCTCGGCCGCCGAAGTCTACGACGTGCTCGGTGAGTTGCTCGCGCGCGGTGACGTCGGCATCGTGCTCGTCGAGCACAACCTCGATCAGGCGCTGCGCATCGCCACCCGGGTGCTCGTGCTTGACCACGAGGGGCGCGTCGCCGTCACGGGCTCGCCGCGCGAGGTGCTCGTCGACCACGCCCACGTGCTCGCCGAGCTCGGCGTCTGGCTGCCCGTCGCGACGCAGATCGGCGCGCGACTCTGGGGCGCGGGCGTGCACTTCGACGAGCTGCCGCTGACGATCGACGAGCTTCGCCGCACACTCACGGTCACGTCCGCGCTGCCCGAGGTTGCCGAGCGCCCGTCACCGGCCCCCGCCGACGCTCCCGAAGCCATCGGCGCCCGCGGGCTCTTCGGCCAGCTGTCGTTCTCGCTGCCCGCCGCATCCTTCACCGCGCTCGTTGGGCCGAACGGCGCCGGCAAGTCGNGCACGCGCTCACGGGCATCACTCCCCCGGGCCGCGGGCACGTGTTCGTCGGCGGCGACGACCTCACTCGGCTGCCCGAGCGCGAGCTGCGCGACCGCATCGGCATCGTCTTCCAGAACCCCGAACAGCAGTTTCTGACGGGGCGGGTTTGGGACGAGCTCGCGCTCGAGCTGCGCAGCCGCGGGCTCGACGAGGCCGAGGTTGAGGCGCGGGTTCGCGCATCCCTCGAGCGCTTCGACCTCACGGCGCACGCAGAGCAGCATCCGTTCGTGCTCTCGGGCGGGCAGAAGCGCCGGCTCTCGGTCGCGACGGCGCTCGTGTCGGGCGCGAGCACCCTCGTGCTCGACGAGCCGACGTTCGGGCAGGACGAGGCGCGCGCCGCCGAACTTGTCGGCATGCTGCGCGAGCTTGTCGCCGGGGGCACCACGGTGCTCATCGCGACGCACGATCTGCAACTCGCAGCCGAGGAGGCCGACCGGGTGCTCGTGCTCGACGACGCGCGGCTCGTCGCCGACGGCGCAACGCACGACGTCATCGCCTCGGGCGTGCTCGAGCGCGTCGGTCTCGGGCTGCCGCCGGTCGCTGCGGCATTCCGCGGTATCGCGGGCCCGCACGGCGCGATCACGCGCATGCGCGAGGTGCCCGGGCGCGAGGTGTGGCGATGACCGCCGAGCGGCAGCCGTTCCTGCACCGCATCCACCCGCTCAGCAAGTTCGTAGTCGCGCTCGTGCCCATGGTCGCGCTGTTCTTTGTCGACGGCTGGCACGTGCCGGCACTCGTCGGGGTGGTGGCGCTCGGCACGGTGCTCGTCGGCTCACGGATGCGCTGGCGCCAGCGCATNGCGCTCGTGGTCGGCCTGCCCGTGCTCGCGTTCATTCTCTCGATCACCCTCGGCGTCTGGGTGAACCCCGTGCTCGGCGAGGGCACGCCCGTGATCGCGCAGCTCGGCGAGTGGCAGTTCACGCTCGGCACGTGGGAGCACGGGCTTGCGAACTCGCTGCGCCTCATCGCCTTATTCGCGCTCGCGCTGCTCAGCGGCTCGTCGACTTCGGGCGACGACTTCGTGCGCGCGCTCGTGCAGCACCTGCACGTGCCCTATCGCTTCGGTTACGCGGGGCTCGCAGCGTTCCGCTTCGTGCCGCGGTTCCGCACCGAGCTCGAGAACATTCGCCGTGCGCACCGCGCCCGCGGCATGGTGTTCGGGCGCGGGCTCGGCGGCTGGTTTCGCCGGCAGCGCGCGTCGCTCGTGCCGCTGCTTGCCGCCTCGATGCGGCACGCCGACCGCGTGGCACTCGCCATGGATGCCCGCGGCTTCGGCTACGCCGCCACCCGCACCGAGCGCCACCCGCTGCGCATCGTCGCGACAGACTGGCTGTTTCTCGTCGTCGGGCTCGCCGTCTTTGCCGCGTGCTTCGTCGTTGGACTTGCCTAGCTACTGAGCAACGAGAAGGCGGGCGCCCCATCCGGACGCCCGCCTTCTTGTTCGTTAGCGCTCGCTACTCCGCGTGATTCCCACGACGGATGCGCATGAGCACGAGGCTTGCCGCGAGCAGCACGCCGCTCAGCGCGAGCAGCGGCACGATGCCGTCGACGCCAGTGGTGGCGAGGCCGTTGGTACCGGCTGCGGGAGTGCTGGTCGAACCCGCACCCGAAGTCGAACCGGAGCCATCCTGCGTTTCCGTAGCGACCGGCGTCTCCGAAGCACCAGGCTGCTCAGTCTCCTCCGGCCCAGTCGGCGTCGGGGTCGGGGTCGGGGTCNCAGGGGTCTCCCCGCCGCCGTTCTCGACCTCGCAGTCGAGCATGCCCGAGCGCAGGGCCTCCGGCTGCAGGCCGTCGGCGAACCACCAGACGGGGCGCTGGCCGTCGACGCAGAAGTCGATCGACGAGACGGCGAAGCCCTCGTTGTTCAGGTTCTCCATGCCGGTCGGTCGCTCGATGTGCACGACGTCGGGCGTGGTGGTGCCGTTCAGCGTGAGCTGCGCGAGGAGGCCGTTGTAGCCGTCGTCGGCCTCGACCCAGAGCACGCCGAGCGCCTCGTCGTAGTCGAGGCCCATGGCGCCGCCGATCTGCGGGTCGAGGTCGGCAACGAGCTCGGCCGAGCCGTCGGCGTTGAAGACGAAGGCGTAGACGTGGCCGTTATCTTCGAGCGCGACGAAGAATACGCCGTCGGCCACCGCGTTCGGGTAGTTCGCGGGGTCGTAGACGCCGGCGTCGCCGACGAGCTGGTCGCCCAGCGCGTCGTTCGAGACCCACTCGACGGCCTCGATGCCCACGTTCGCGTTCACGGCCGGGAGCAGCGCGGTGAGGTCCCACTCGTTCTGCGCGATCAGGTCGGGGCCGGCCTCGTTCGGATCGACGACGAGCACGCTGTTGTAGTTCACGCCCTTGTCGCTGTTGTCGCGCTCGGAGGCGACGTAGACCAGGCCGTCACCGTCGACCGTGATGCCCTCGGTGTCGGGGCCCGCGGCGTCGGGGTTGTCGGCGTCCTTGGCGTAGCGCACGCGCTTGCCGTCGGCCCAGCCATCCGCGACCGTCACGGTGCCGTCGGCCTGTGCGTCGGTCTTCCAGATGGTGCCGGTGCCGTTGTCGACGGCCCAGAGCGCGCCGTCAGCGAAGTCGAGGCCCGAGGAGTCCTCGAGGAACGTCGGGTCGGTGTCCTGCACCGTCACGTCCTGGCTACCGGGCCAGGCGATGACGTCGGGGATGCCGGCGCACTTGTTGCGCTCGCCCGGGGTGGGCTCGCTCGTGACGCCGTAGTCGCCGGTCGCGTCGGGGCAGCGGCCCCAGGTCTCGGCGGCGTGCTCGGTCCACGCGGTCTGCTCGACGACGGTGTCACCGTCGACGATGCGCACCTCGTCGCTGCCGCCGAGGCCGAAGCCGAAGTCGCTCTCGGTGAGCACGAGGTAGTCGTTCGCCTCGATGACAGTGCCGGCGGCGATCGTGGAGTCGCGGTCGTTGCTGTCCATCACGCCGAGGCCCGACACGTCGAGGGGCTCGTCGAGCGGGTTGTACAGCTCGATCCAGTCGTCGCCGCCCGCGGCGTCAGACGACTCGACCTCGTTGAGCACAACCGGGTTGCCGCACGAGTTCGCCTCGTCCTTCGTCGCCACCGCGACGTCGACGAAGTCGCCGGTGCCATCCGGGCAGCGCGCGAGCACACCATCCGCGTGCTCGGCGTAGCTGTGCTCGGCGACCGTCTGGCCAGCCGCATCGCGGATCGTCACGGTGTCGCCATTGCCGAGGCCGAAGGTGAAGNGCTCGCCGCCGTCGAAGACGAAGAACTCGCCCGACTGCAGCGTCGTGCCGTCGGCCAGCGGGGTGACGTCGGCCGCGTGGCCGATCGGGTCGTTGTCCATGAGCGTCCAGCCCGAGATGTCGATCGCGGTGTCGCCGGTGTTCACGATCTCGGCCCAGTCGGTGACGTCGCCGTTCGACTCGATCTCGTTGATCGCGACGCTCGGTGCGACGCCCTCGTTCGCGGCGCCCGGGGTAGCGTAGCTCAGCGCGAAGTTGCCCGTCGCATCCGGGTAGCGCGACCACGTCGCGGCGGTCTCGTCGCCGTCGATGGCCGGGTGTTCCGTCCAGCTGTAGTTCTGAATGAGCGTACCGGCGGCGTCGTAGACGCGGATGCTGTCGCCCGAGCCGATGCCAATGGCGGCCTCGAACGTGCCGNGCACGTAGGTGTCGGTCGCGTCGTCGAAGTACTCACCCTCGGTCGCCGCGTCGACGACGAGGTACTCGCCCGGCGCGATCGAGGTGCCGGCGGGGAAGCGCCAGCGGTGGTCGTCGGAGTTGTCGCGAATCTCGTAGCCCGAGATGTCGAGCGCCTCGTCGCCGGGGTTCGTGAACTCGACCCAGTCGGCGGGCGACGAGTCGATCTCGTTGAGGATGAGCTCGGCCGGGGTCGGCTCGACCTCGACGGGCTCNCAGTTGTTCGCGGCGCCGAGGGTCACCTCGGTGCCGGGGGCCCAGGCGCCCGTGCCGTCTTCGCAGCGCGACCAGTCGGCGAGCGGGGCGGTGTTCTCGTAGTCGAGGCGGTCGATCTCGGCGCCCGAGGCGTCCTTGAGCACGACCGAGTCGCCCTTGCCGAGGCCGAAGGTGAAGNCGACGTCGGCGTTGAGCACGAGGTACTCACCAGGCGCGAGGCTGCCGCTGAGGTCGCCCTCGCCCGGGCGGTCCTTGTCGTCGTGCACGCTCCAGCCGGCGAGGTCGACAGCGGCCGAGCCCGCGTTGAACAGCTCGATCGCGTCTTCGCGGCCCGAGACGTCGTCGTAGACGACCTCGTTGATGACGACGCCGCTGAAGTTGTTCGCGGCGCCCTTCGTCGGCACCGCGGTCTCGGCNGAAGTCGCCGGCGGCGTTCACGCCGTAGCTCACCTCGGCGTGGCCGTCCCAGCTCTGCTCGGTGACGAGGGTCGTGCCGTCGGGCGCGAACAGGCGCACGCTGTCGGTGCCGCCGAGGCCGAAGTCGAAGTCACCGGCGCCGTCGTTGAGCTCGTCGAACACGAGGTAGCCACCCGCGGCGACGACGGTGCCGGCAGGAATCACGAAGGTGTGGTCGTCGTCCGAGTCGCGCAGGATGTAGCCCGAGAGGTCGACCTCGCTGTCGGCCGGGTTGAACAGCTCGATCCAGTCGCCGGGGTTGCCCCCGCTCGACTCGACTTCGTTGATGACAATGTTGTTTTCGACCGGCGCAGCCAGGGCGATCGAGGGCGCGGCCATGAGGCCGGCGCAGCCGATCGTCGCAGCAGCGAGCAGCGAAAGCGGGCGACGAGCGCGCATACATACTCCTGGGGCAGGGGGCGGGGGTGGAACCCAGCTACCCAATCCCGCCCACCTAAGCGGCAGGTGTCGCCTCAGTGAACGCGAGGCAAACCCGCCGCTGCGCGCGCGTTAGAGCTGGGCAAATTCGTCGAGTTCGCGGCCACCCGGCGACGCGGGCTGCACGTGCGCCTCGACGCCAGCCTCCTCGAGCATGGCGCGCATCCGGTCGCGGTGCGACGGCGTGACGAGCGTGATGACGGTGCCGCTCGCCTCTGCCCGGCCCGTGCGACCGGCGCGGTGCACGTAGGTCTTGTGGCCGATCGGCGGGTCGAACTGCACGACGAGGCGAATGTCGTCGACGTGAATGCCGCGCGCGGCAACGTCGNCGCGACGAGCACGTCGACCTTGCCCGACTGGAACTTGTCGAGGTTCGCGGTGCGCTCCTCCTGCGTGAGGTCGCCGTGCAGCGCGAGCGAGGTCACGCCGTGCTCGGCAAAGGCCTCAACGAGCCGGTCGGCGCCGAGCTTCGTGCGCACGAACACAAGCACGCGGCCGCCCGAGCCGGCGAGCTGCGCCGCCACCGCATCCTTGTCGTCGCGGCGCACGGTGAGGATGCGGTGGTCGATCGCCGCTCGGTCGTCGGCGACCTCGTAGACGGCCGGGTTCGGCAGGTAGCGCTCGACCAGGCCGCGCACCTGGCTGTCGAGCGTGGCCGAGAAGAGCATCCGCTGGCCCGAGGGGCGGGTGCGGAACAGGATGCTGTTGACCTGCTCGATGAAGCCCATGTCGCTCATGATGTCGGCCTCGTCGAGCACCGTGATGACGACCTGGCTGAGGTCGAGGGTGCCGCGGTCGGCAAGGTCATTGATGCGCCCCGGCGTGCCAATGACGATGTCGACGCCGCGCTTGAGGCCCTCGCGCTGACGCGCCGCGGGCACGCCACCGTAGAGCTGGGTCGTGAAGAAGCCGATCGCGCGGGCGAAGGGCTGAATGGTGCGGTCGATCTGCAGCGCGAGCTCGCGGGTCGGCGCGAGCACGAGCGCCTGCGGGGCGCGGCCCTCAACCCGACCGCGCTTGCCGCGCAGCAGGAACAGTCGCTCGACGAGCGCAGCGCCAAACGCGATGGTCTTGCCCGAACCCGTGCGGCCGCGGCCGAGCACGNTGCGGCCGGCCAGCGCATCTGGAATCGTCGCCACCTGCAGCGGGTAGGGCGTCTCGGCGCCCTGCTTCGCGAGCTCGCGGATAATGCGCGGCCCAAGCCCGAGGTCGGCAAACGTCACACCCTCAGCCTCGGCGGCCGTGATGGTCGTGGCGGGCAGGGGCGCGTAGACCTCGTCGGTCTTGAGCCGCGGGGCGCGCCGCTCGGGCGCCTCGCGCTTCGGCTCAGCCTTCTCGGCCGGCGTCGGCGCGGGGCGCGCGGACGGCTCGGGCCGGTAGCGCTTGTTATTGAACTTGCCCGCGCCCTTTTTCTTGCGCGGGTCATAGTTCGAGGGGGCCTTGTAGCCGCGGGCCATCTGGCACCTCCTGGTTGCTGACTCCCCAGCCTAGCGAGCTACGCCAAACCGGCCTCCTGCAGCTTCTGCTCGTTGCGCTCGGCGCGGCGGTTGGCGCGCTTCTCGCGGCGGCCCTCGACGAGCACGTAAAGCGCGGGCAGCACGACGAGTGTGAGCAGCGTCGACGAGAGCAAGCCGCCGATCACGACCACCGCCATCGGCTGCGAGATGAAGCCGCCGTGGCCCGTGATGCCGAGCGCCATCGGGGTGAGGGCGAGGATCGTGGCGAGCGCGGTCATGACGATCGGGCGCACACGGCGCGTGGCGCCATCGAAGGTCGCCTCTCGCACGTCGTTGCCTCGGTTCCTGAACTGATTCACGAGGTCGATGAGCACGATCGCGTTCGTCACGACGATGCCGATGAGCATCAGCACGCCGATGAGCGAGGCCACGCCGAGCGGCAGACCTGTCGCGACCTGCAGCAGGATCGCGCCGGTCGCGGCGAATGGCACCGACACGAGCAGCAGCAGCGGCTGCAGCAGGCTCTTCAGCGTCGCCACCATGACGATGTAGACCACGAGAATCGCGGCGAGCATCGCGAGGCCGAGCTGCTGGAATGCCTGCTGCTGGTCGGCCGCGCTGCCGCCGAGCTCGGCGGTCGCGCCGCCCGGCAGCTCGATGTCGTCGATCGCCTCAGTGATCGCGCTGCTCATGCCGCCGAGGTCGTCGCTCTCGCTCACGATGGTGAGGTCGGTGTAGGGCGTGCTCGACTCGGCCGTGATCGACACGGGGCCGTCAGTGACCTCGACGTCGGCGAGATCACTCAGCGGCACGACGCCGGTGCCGGTCTGGATGTCGAGCTCGCGCAGCTCGTCGANCGCTCACGGGCGGCTTCTCGTCGCCGACGAAGTAGACCTGCAGCGAGCTGCCGTCGATCATGATCGAGCCAGCGGGCACTGGCTGAAGCGCCTGCATCACCTGCCCGCCGATCGCGACCTCGTTGAGGCCAGCCTCGGCCGCTGCGGTCTGGTCGATGTTGAGCTCGATAAACGGACGGGTCTCGTCGATGCCGGTGTTCACCTGCTGCACTCCCTCGACGCCCTCGACCGCGGGAGTTACGGCATCGACGGCCTCGCGCAGCGCGTCGGCGTCGGGCGCGCTGACGCGAACGGTGACGTCGGTGCTAAAGCCGGCGCTCGCACCGATCTCAACGTCGCCGAGGTCGTCGCGGCCCTCGACCTCGTCGCGCAGCTGCGACTGAATCGCGTCGGCGTCGGCCTCGGGGTCGGTCGTGATCGACCAGGTGATGGTGTTCGAGCCGCCGCCCGTGAACATCGAGATGAGGTCGCCGCCGCCGTAGCTCACCTGCACGATGTCGATGCCCTCGGTGTCGTCAAGCACGCTCTCGAGGCGCTCGGCGTACGCCGTCTTCGCGTCGAGCGAGGCGTTGACGCCGACCTCCTGCGACATCTGGAAGGTGTTCTGCCCGGCCGAGCCGAGGAAGTTCGTCTTCATGAGCGGAATGAGCGCGATCGTGCCGGCGAGCACGACAACGGCGCCGACGAGCACCCAGCCCGGGCGCACGATGATGCGACGTAGCAGCGGCTCGTAGAACTTCTGCAGCCAGTTGCGCGGCTCGTCGGCCTCCGCATCCACCGCGTGCGCGCCGTGCGTCTCGACCTCCGACGCGCGCACCTTCGAGCCGCCCATGAACCAGTACGCGAGCACGGGCACGATCGTGAGCGAGACGAACAGCGAAGCGAGTAGCGCGACCGCGCTCGTCAAGCCGAATGGCCGAAACAGTTCGCCGGTGACGTCGCCGACGANAGATCACGGGCAGGAACACGGCAACGGTCACGAGCGTCGACGCCGTGATCGCCATGCCGACCTCGCGCACCGCCTCGGTGATGACCTTGACGCGCTCGCCGCCGCGCAGGGCAGCCGACGGATTCATCGTGAGGTGTCGGCGGATGTTTTCGACCACCACGATCGAGTCGTCAACGACACGACCGATCGCGATCGTCAGCGCGCCGAGCGTGAGCACGTTGAGCGAGTAGTCGAGGAAGTAGAGGGCGATGAACGTGACGAGCAGCGACGTCGGAATCGAGATCGCGGTGATCAGTGTCGCGCGCACCGAGAAGAGGAAGAAGAAGATGACGAGCACGGCGAAGGCGAGGCCGAGCAGTCCCTCGGTGACAAGCGTGTCGATCGACTGCTGGATGAACGGGGCCTGGTCGAGCGCGACGGTCACGGTGACGTCGTCGCCGAGCGCCGCCTCGATTTCTGGCAGCACTGAAGCGACGGCCTGCGACACTTCGACGGTGTTCGCCGAGGGGCGCTTCGTGACCGACACGGTGAGCGCATCCTCACCGTTGACGCGCGAGATCGAGGTGATCGGTGCGTAGTCCTGCTCGACGTCGGCGACGTCGCCAAGGGTCACGACGGTGGGGGTCGCGGCCGGCGCCGTCGGGTCCTGCTGGGTAGTCGCATCCGCCGACACCGGCATCGGGATCTCGCGGAGCTCGTCGACCGACGCGAGCAGATCGCCTGCCTGCACCGTCAGCGTCTCGTCGCCCTCGGTGATCGTGCCAGCGGGTACGAGTACGCCGGCGTCGTCGAGGGTGTCGGTGATGTCCTGCAGCGACAGGCCGTTCGCCGCGAGCGCCTCCTGGTCGGGCGCGATCGTGATGCGCTCGGCGCGGTCGCCCGAGACGTCGGCGGCGCGCACGCCGTCCAGGCCGCGCAACTCGGGCACGGCGAGTTGCTCGACGCGCTCGGCAAGCTGCGTCGGGTCGCCGCCCGTGAAGGCGAGCTGCACGACGGGAAGGTCGTCGATCGAGCCCGAAAGCACGCTCCAGTCGGCGTCTTCGGGCAGCTGCGCGTCGATGCGGTTGAGGGCCTGCTGGATGCGTTGCTCGGCATAGACAATGTCGGTGCCGAACTCGAAGCTGGCCGAGACAACCGACTGGCCGTCGCTCGACGTCGTCGTCGTCGAGTCGAGGCCCTGCAGGCCCTGCAGCGCCGACTCGATCGGCTGCGAGACGTCCTCGTCGACGATCTCGGGCGAGGCACCCTGGTAGCTCGTCACCACAGAGACCTGCGGGAGCGAGATCGAGGGGATCAGCTCCTGCTTCAGGTTCGTCATGAGGAGCGCGCCGAAGATCGCGATCGACACGGTGATGAGAGCGATGAGGGCGCGGTTGGCGAGACTGAGCTTGGCAAGGGCGTGCACGAGTGCAAGTTTTTCACACTTGGGCAAACATCGGGGCGGTTCGCTAGCCTCACGCCGTGGACGATTCTTATCAGTACGGCCTACTGCCCCTCGACGCGCCCGATGACGACCCGCGCTGGCGCCAGTACCTCGACGTGTTCCGCCTCACCCTGCTCGACGAACCGGCGGGCGACGCGCAGCTCGCGTTTTTCCGTCGCAACCGCCGCGCCGACGACGCCCGGCTTGCGATGATCACGACACGCACGCACGTCGGTGACACCGTCGTGGGCGGCTGCTCGTCGATCGTCGGCCGCTACAACGCGGGCGCCGAGGACGCGGCGACGCTCGTCATCAACACCATCGGCGTCAACCCCGCGCACCGCCGCCGCGGCCTGCTGCGCGAACTCATGACGCAGCAGCTGCAGCAGGCGAAGGCCGACGGCATTCCGTTCGCGACGCTCTCGGCGAGCGAGGCGACGATCTACGGCCGCTTCGGCTTCGCGCCGAGCACCCGCATCGGCGAGGTGACGATCGACGTCAACAAGTTCAAGCTGCGGCCCACCGCCCCGGTAGCCGCGGGCCAGGTCGAGTGGATCGAGCCTGGCTTCCTTGCCGAGCACGTCGACCGCGTCACTGATGCTTTCCATGCCCGGCAGCTCGGCTCGGTCCGGCCGTACGCGCGCACGAAGATGGAGATCCTCGGCGAGTGGTCGGGCGAGGCGCAGGGCCCCGCGAAGAAGCTCCGGGCCGTCGCCCACTTCGACGAGTCGGGGCAGGTCGACGGCTTCGCGACCTTCGAGCACACGGGCTGGGAGCAGCCACGCCGAGTCAAGGTCTTCTCGCTGTTCGGCAGCACGCTCGGCGTCGAGCTCGCGCTCTGGCAGGCACTCGCGAGCATGGACCTCATCGGGCAGCTCGGCTTCTACACGCAGCCCGGTGACCCGCTGCCGCTCGCCCTCACCGACGAGCGGGCCATGGAGATTAAGGACTTCGGCGACTGGACCTGGTTGCGCATCCTCGACCTCCCCGCGGCCATCGCGGCGCGCTCGTTTGAGCGCGACGGCGAGGTGATCGTGCGCGTCGAAGACGGCCTCGGGCTCGCGGACGGCGTCTGGCATATCACGGTGCTCGGCGGGCGCGGCTCTGCGGTGACGACGGATGAGGCGCCGCACGTCGCGCTCGACATTGCCGAACTGGCGCGCATCTGGGAGTCGAACGACTCCCCCGTCGCGCTCGCACACGTCGGCCGCGTCGAGGGCGAGCCCGGCGCGATCCGCGACTTCGCGAGCCTCTTCTACCGCGCCGAACCGGTGCGCAACCTCACGGGCTACTAGGCCCGCGCATCCCACACCCGATTGGAGTCACCGTGACAAGCGAAACGTGGCAAGTAGATGGGCCCGAGTCGATCGACGTCGGCCTCGTGCGGCGTGTGCGCGCGAGCCTCATGGGCGGCAGCGTCAACGTCGTCGCCCACGACGACGCGAGCTGCCGGGTCGAGGTGGATGGGCTGACGGGTCGCGACCTCAAGGTCGAGCTCGACGGCGACACGCTCACGATCGACCACCCGCAACTCGACTGGCAGCAGTTCGGCACCTCGGTGCGCACGCTCGTCGACGGCCCGAGCGCGGAGGTCTACGTGCTCGTGCCACGGCGCTGCGACGTGAACGTCAAGGCCACCTCGGCCGAGGTGCTCGTCGCGGGCGTCGAGGGCGAGGTGTCGATCTCGACGGTGAGCGGCGAGCAGTTCGCCGACCAGACCGGCGGCACCCTCGCGCTGAGCTCGGTGTCGGGCAACGTCACCGCGCGCGAGCACGCCGGTCGCGTCGACGCGAAGACGACGACGGGCGACATCACGGTTTCGGGCACGCTGCTCGAGTACACGGGCAATACCGTCTCGGGTTCGGCGGTCGTCGACCTGCTCGACGCCGGCACCCGCCAGTTCACCCACAACACGGTGTCGGGCCGGGCCACGGTGCGACTCGCGGCGGGCACGAACCCGAGCTACAACATCCAGACCGTCACCGCGACGACGCACATCGGCGATGACACGATCGACCCGCTGCACGGTCGCCGGCACCGCGAGCAGGCGACCGGCGACGGCGACTCGCTCTTCCTGCGCCTCAACTCGGTCGCCGGTTCGATCACCGTCGTCGAGGCCGAGACCAACGAACCCGCCGCGAGCGCCGCACACCGCGTCGACGATTCCCCCGTCGATTTCAGCAACGCCCCCAAGGTGCAGCGCGTGAACGAGCCCGAGGCCCAGGCCGCGCGCGAGCCGAGATCCGAGGGCGAGCGGCCCGACGTCACAGGCTTCCGCACTGCGACCGGAACGGAGGAGTCATGACCCCGGTACTGCGAGACGACGAGCTGCGCCTCGTCACGCTGACGCTGTTGCACGAGCGGCCGCGCGAGTTCACCGAGCTGCGCGAGGCCCTGCGCGAGCGCCTCGGCGGCAACTACAACGTCGCGGGCTCGGTGCTGTCGCGGCTGCTGCACGACCTCGAGCGCGACGGCTCGGTAACGCCGAGCCACGGCGCGACGAAGCTGCTCTACGCGACCACGCTGCAGGGCGAGGCCGAGGTGCGGTCGCGGACTGACGAGGCAACACGCATCACCGGCGCCGCCGACTCAGTGCGGGCGCGAGCGGATGCGGTGCGCGCGTCTGCCGCCGAGGCGCGCGACACGCTGCGGGCCACGCTCACGCCCGCCCTCGAACGGGGCGAGCTCGCGCAGCGTCTCGACGCGGCGGCCCAGTCGTTCCGTCAGCAGCTCCGCGCCGCGGCACGCACGGCGGATGAGACGGGTCGTCTCACGCCCGAGCTGGTCGCACGCGTCGAGGCCGAGATTCTCGGGGCGCAGGCGCGCATCCGCGAGGAGCTCGCCGGCGCGTAACGTAGTGGGGGTGACCGTCACCCCCACGCCCACGTCGCGCCTGCTGCGCAACGCGGCGCTCGTGTTTGCCGGCGGCACGGTCGGCGCGGGCCTGCGCTTCGCCCTCACGAGCCTCGTGCCGCTCGACGCGGTGTGGACGACGCTCGTGATCAACCTCGTCGGGGCATTCGCGCTCGGCGTGCTCACCCCGATCGCGCTGCGCCCCGGCACCGAGCAACTGCGCCTGCTGCTCGGCAGCGGCCTGCTCGGGGGCTTCACCACATACTCGTCGTTCGCGTTCGACGTGAGCACGCTCGCCGCATACGGCGAGTTGACCTGGATCGTCGTCGCCATGACGTCGCTTTTCGGTGGCTTCGCCCTCTCGGCGCTTGGCTGGAGGCTCGGCGATGCCTGAGTTCACGCCCCTGTTGCTGCTCGGCGTCGCGCTCGCCGGCGNGCCTCGGCGCGGCCGCGCGCTACGTCACCGACACCCTGCTACGCGAGCGGCGCGAGTGGACGGCGCCCGCCGCGACGTTCCTCATCAACGCCACGGGCTCGTTTCTGCTCGGCCTGTTCACGGGGCTCGTGACCGACGGTACCTGGCATGCGCTGCTCGGCGCCGGTTTTTGCGGTGGCTTCACCACCTTCTCGACCGCGATGCTCGACGCCGTGCGGCTCTGGCGCGAGCAGCGTCGGGGCCGCGCCGCCGTGTTCCTGTTCGGGCAGTTCATCGTCTGCGCCGTGTTCGCGCTCGCCGGCGCGCTGCNTGTTCGTGACGCCGCCGTCGACCTAGCTCTCGAGTCGGTCGATCGCATCCTCGCCGATCACGAGGGCCTCGTCGAGCACGTCGGCCGGGTCCATGCCCGGGCCGTAGCCGAGGAACGCGACGCGGTCGTCGCGGCGTGACCAGCCGCCCGCGATCTTCGGCGTGCCGCCCGCATCGCGCAGCCCGAGCGGGGCGAGGTGGCGCAGCGACTCGCGGCCGCCCGTGGCCCAGATGATCGCGTCGACCTCGACCTCGGCACCGTCGACGAAACGCACGCCCCCGGGCAGCAGCCGCTCGAGGGGACCCGCGGAGTTCAACGTGCCACGGCGGCGCGCGTCAAAGATCTCGCGGGTCAGCGGAATGCCGCGCACTGCGACGTCGCTTGGCATGCGCTTGCCGCGCTCAATCATGCGGCGCACCTTCGAGAGGTTCGCGTCGGTGAGCTCCCTCACGGTGAGGGTGCGGCTCGGCAGGATGCCGAAGCTTGGCCGCTCGTGAAAGTCGGGGTCGCGCCGGGTCGACCAGAGCGTGTGCGCACCCCGGCGCTCGAGCTCGAGCAGCACCGAGACCGCTCCACGGCCGCCGCCGACGACGAGCACACGCTGCCCGCGGAACTGGCCGAAGTGGTCGATGCGATACGCGTGCAACTGCGTGCCCCGGTACTCGAGCTGCCCCGGGTACCAGGGCACGAACGGGTTCGACCAGCTGCCGGTCGCGTTAATGACGATGCGCGTCGACATCTCGATTTCGCCGCCCACCGGGCCCTGATAGAACACGCGCAGGTCGTCGCGGCGCGGCTTCGAGCGCACCTGGTGCACGCGCATCCCGTGCGCGACGAAAAGCCCGTACGCATCTTCGTAGCGCCGCCACGCCGAGCCGACCGCCTCGTGCACCCGCCGCGCGGGGTCGAGGTCGCGAAAGCCGAGGCCGAGGTCGGCCTGTCCGGCGAGGTCAATCAACTCGCCGAACTGCAGGGCGCGCCCAATCGTCAGCGAGTTCCAGGCGTGCTGCCAGGTCGAGCCGGGCTGCGGCTGCGCATCCAACACGACGAAATCGCGCAGGGCCTCCAGGCCGAGCGCGCGCAGCGAATAGGCGGCCGTGAGTCCTGCCGCGCCCGCACCGATCACCGTGATATCGATGCTGCGGGAGGCTGGCACGCGGGCTCCTGAAGTGAAGAGGGACGCTTAGTGCAAAGGATACGGAACGGGCGCTGCAAACTCGGCGTCCTCACCGTGCGTGGTAAAGTTGCCCCACAATATTTATGTATGTCATTCCGTGCTGCGTCGGTACATCCGACCAGCACGATAGCTATTAGGGGGGTTACGCATGGGGCGTGGCCGTCAGAAGGCAAAGCACACCAAGGTCGCTCGGGAGCTGAAGTACAACATCCCCGAGACCGACTACGAGTCGTTGCAGCGCGAACTCCAGGGCAACCACGACGAGCCGGTGGTGACTTCGAGCGACGAGTCTGAAGAAGACGAGCTCTCGAAGTGGGCTGAGTACATCGACGACGATGGCGAGTACGAGGCCGGGGACGACCTCGACCAGCGTCGCCGCGCGTAGCGCACTTCCCGTATGGAAAACCTGCAGGCCCCGGGGATCGCGATGTCGATCATCCTGGGGCTCATGCTTGTCGTCGGTAACTTCACCGCGCTCGCCGCGATCCGCCTCGCGATCTCGGGGCGCATCCTGCCCGGCACCCTCGGCGGCATCCGCACGAACGCGACCCGCGCCTCCGACGAAGCCTGGCACGCGGCGCACGAGGCGGCATGGCCGTGGGCGCTCGTGTGCAACGGGCTCGGCATGGTCGCCGGCATTGCGACGATGGTGCTCGGCAACACCGTGCTGCCGTTTCTCGTGGCGGGCGGCACGGCAGTGATCTGCACCGCGATCGGCGCGCTCGGCCAGATCGTCATCGGCCACCGCGCCGCGCAGCGCACGCTCGAGCGTTAGTTCGCGTAGCCGCCGACGAGCTGCACCGCGCCGCCGTCGACGCCCTTCGCACCCTGCTCAAAGCCGGCAAGGTCGCGCTCGCCGATCGTGACCTCACCCGCGATCCAGGCCTCGTGGCCCTCTTCGCGCACGGCGTCGATGACCGCGTCGGCGCGTGCGGCGTCGACGATGGCAAACATGCCGATGCCGAGGTTCCAGGTGCCCTCAACCGACTCGAGCGAGGCCCCAGCGAGCTCGGTGAGTACACGGAAGACCGGCAGCGGCGACCAGCGCGAGCGCTCGAGCTGCGCCCAGCTGCCGCGGGGCAGCACGCGCGCGAGGTTCGCGGCGATGCCGCCGCCGGTGACGTGCGAGAACGCGTGAATCGCGCCGTCGAGCTCGGGCCGGCGCAGCACGCGCACGAGCTCGCCGGTGTAGAGGCGGGTGGGTTCGAGCAGGGCCTCGCCCCAGGTCGTGCCGAGCTCGTCGGAGTGCGCGCGCAGGTCGACGCCGTGGTCGGCGATGAGGCGGCGCACGAGCGAGTAGCCGTTCGCGTGCAGGCCGGATGCGCCGATCGCGATAATCACGTCGCCGTCGGTCACGCGCTCGGCACCGAGCACGCGGTCGGCCTCGACCACGCCGGTCGCGGCGCCCGCGACGTCGTACTCGTCGTCGCCGAGCAGGCCCGGGTGTTCGGCGGTCTCGCCGCCGGTGAGGGCGGTGCCGGTCGCGGCGCAGGCGCGCGCGATGCCCTCAACGATGTTCGCGATGCGCTCGGGCACGACCTTGCCGCAGGCGATGTAGTCGGTCATGAACAGGGGCTCGGCGCCGACCACGATGATGTCGTCGACGACCATGCCGACGAGGTCTTGGCCGATGGTGTCGTGCTTGTCGATGGCCTGCGCGAGCGCGACCTTCGTGCCCACACCATCCGTCGAGGTCGCGAGCAGCGGCCGCTGGAACTTGGTGAGGCGCGACGCGTCGAAGAGCCCCGCGAAGCCGCCAAAGCCGCCGAGCACCTCGGGGCCATGGGTGGCCTGCACGGCCTGTTTCATGAGTTCAACGGCGCGGTCGCCCGCGCGCGTGTCGACACCGGACGCCGAGTACAGCTCATCGCTCATGCGCTCAAGCCTAGGCGACGAGGCGGCCCCGCAACGTCTCGAGCTCCGCGTCGCTCAGGCCGGCATCGCGGAGGGTGGCCCACGCATCAAAGCCGTCGAGCTGTTCGGCGACGGCCGACTCGATCGTGAAGCCGTTGCGCTCGAGCGCCGCGTCGATGAGGTGCGACTGGTCGGGGAAGTCCATGCGCTCGAAGAACGGCGTGAGCGCGGCGGTCGAGATGCGGTAGTCGGCGGCGATCGCCTCGGGCTCGACGTCGGCGAGGGCGAGCAGCGTGAACGCGACGAGGCCGGTGCGGTCGCGGCCGATCGCGCAGTGGAACAGCACGCCGCCCGGCGCCTGGGCCATCGCCCGCAGCACCGCGACAACCCGCTCGGGCTGCTCCCGCAGCACCGGCGTGAAGAAGCGGGGCGAACCCAGCCGGCCCTCTTCGCGCATCCGCTGCCAAAACGCGTGGTCGCGCGTGTTGTCGAGCGGCACGCGCACGCCGAACACGCCCTCGGGCAGCTCGGCCTCGGGAGTCGGCGGCACGCGGTAGGCGTTCGCCCGCTCTTCATCGGCGTTGCGCGGCTCGACGTGCGTCTCGAAATCATTGCGCAGGTCGAAGACGGTGCGGATGCCCGCATCGGCCATCTGCCCCAGGCCGGCCTCGGTGACGTAGCGCAGGTCGGCCGAGCGAACGTAGCCGCCGTGGGCTGTCGTGCCGCCGCCGCGGGTCGGCAGCCCGCCGAGGTCGCGCGCGTTGTAGAAGCCGTCCCAGCCGAGAAGTCGTTCGCTCATAGCTCCATGCTCGCCCATGTGAATGTCGTGGACGCTGCGCGAGGGGCGCAGAAAGTGGGATGATGGAAGTCGCCTTGTTTCGCTGCCAGTCAGGAGCGCCCCATACCGTGTGCGGCATCGTCGGTCATGTCTCGACCAACCTCGTCAACCAGCAAATCTACGACTCGCTCCTGCTGCTGCAGCACCGCGGCCAGGACTCGACCGGGATCGCGACCGCCGAGGGCAGCACGCTGCACCAGGTCAAGCTGAAGGGCCAGGTGCGCGAGGGCTACCGCACTCGCGACATGCGCAACCTGCTCGGCAACGTCGGCCTCGGCCACGTGCGCTACGCCACCTCAGGCTCGGCGAAGAGCGAAGACGAGGTGCAGCCGTTCTACGTGAACGCGCCATACGGCCTGGTGCTCGTGCACAACGGCAACCTCACGAACACCCGCGAGCTCACCGATGAGCTCTTCAACATCGACCGCCGGCACCTCAACTCGCCGAGCGACACCGAGATCCTGCTCAACGTGCTCGCGAACGCGCTGCAGGAGCAGATTTCGGGCGCCGACCTCACGCCCGACGAGCTCTTCGATGCGGTCGCGAACGTGCACCAGCGCGTCGAGGGCTCGTACGCCGCAATCACGCTCATTGCCGGCCACGGGATGCTCGCGTTCCGCGACCCGTTCGGCATCCGCCCCCTCGTGCTCGGCCGTCGCCTCGACGAGGTCGGCCGCGNAGGAGTGGGTCGTTGCCTCCGAGAGCCTCGTGCTCGACTCGGGCGGCTACGAGCTCGTGCGCGACATCGAGCCCGGCGAGGCCGTGTTCATCACGAACGCCGGCCGCATGTACTCGCGCCAGTGCTCGACGTCGACGCAGCTGTCGCCGTGCTCGTTCGAGTACGTCTACCTCGCGCGCCCCGACTCGACGATGTCGGGCATCTCGGTCTACGACACCCGCCTGCGCATGGGCGAGAAGCTCGCCCACAAGGTCGAGCGCGAGCTCGGCGTCGATGAGATCGATGTCGTCATGCCGATTCCCGACTCGGCTCGCCCCGCCGCGATGCAGCTCGCCGAGACCCTCGGTATCCCGTACCGCGAGGGCTTCTACAAGAACCGCTACGTCGGCCGCACGTTCATCATGCCGGGCCAGAAGGCCCGCAAGAAGTCGGTGCGCCAGAAGCTCAACGCACTGCCGAGCGAGTTCGAGGGCAAGAACGTGCTGCTCGTCGACGACTCGATCGTGCGCGGCACGACCTCGAAGGAGATCGTCGAGATGGCCCGCTGGGCCGGCGCGAAGAAGGTCTTCTTCGCCTCCGCGGCCCCGCCCGTGCGCTACCCGCACGTCTACGGCATCAACATGCCGACGCGCGGCGAACTCGTCGCCTCGGCCCGCACGGTCGAAGAGGTCTGCTCGGTCATCGGCGCCGACGCGCTGATCTACCAGGACGTCGACGACCTGTTCGACGCCATCACCCAGGGCTCCGACGTAACGAGCCTCGACATGTCGTGCTTCACCGGCGAGTACGTGACCGGCACAGTCACGCCCGAGTACCTCGCCTGGCTCGAGACCTCACAGACCTCGTAGCCAGCGCTTCGGCCGCCGCTCAGGCACCTCCGCAAAACCCTTGCGTTATATAACGCAGAAGTTTTAGACTGGACGTGATGTGGAGCGTAGACATCGAGTTGATTGAAGACTGGCTGACCGCACTGGACGACCGAACATACGAACAACTCGTCGCCGCCTTCGAGTTGCTCGCTGAGCAGGGCCCCAACTTGGGTCGCCCACTCGTCGACACCGTGTCGGGCTCCCGTCATCGAAACATGAAGGAGCTGCGACCAGGTTCGAGCGGGCGCTCAGAACTGCGAGTCCTGTTCGCGTTTGATCCCGAGCGGAAAGCAATCGTGCTGGTCGCCGGCGACAAGGATGGCAACTGGAAAAAGTGGTACTCGAAGAACATTCCGTTGGCAGATGACCGCTTCGACGGTCATCTTGAGCGGCTGAGGAGGAAATAATGGCCAAGAGTCTCGATGAACTACTGCAGAAGCGCCCCGTCGACCGCGCGCGCGTGGACGCACATAAGAAGCGAATGCTGGACGAGGTTCGTGCCCACCGACTCAAGGAACTCCGCCAGGCATCTGAACTCACTCAGGTTCAGTTGGCCGAGCGACTTCAGATGAGCCAGAACCGCGTTTCGATGATTGAGAGAGGCGACATCGAGCGAGCAAAGGTCGACACGTTGCGCCGCTACGTCGAAGCGGTCGGCGGAGAGCTCCGCATCGAGGTTGAGCTCGGCGACGAGCGCATCCAAATCGCCTAACTCGAGGCCGAGGCCGCCGCTACTGCTCGCGGGTCAGCGTGATCTTGCGAGTGCGGCGGCCGATGACGAAGTCGACGATGGCGGCGATGCCGACGACGATGATCGTCGTGAGCGCCGTGACGAAGACGAGCAGGAAGCCGAGCACCTGGCCGCGCGAGAACTCCTCGTGCTCGGGGAACACGTAGGTGAACACGAACGCGAGGATCACGCCGAGGCCCAAGCCGAGCGCGATCCAGCCGCGCATGTTCACGCCGCGGCGCACCTTCGTGGTGACGGCGGTGGGGCCCCGCTCGTCGACCTCGGCACCCTCGGCGACCTCGAGCTCGACGTACTCCGCCTCGGGCTCCAAGTAGTCGAGCTCGGCGGGAGCACCGGATTCTGCAGGCGCTGCGGGCTCGGCGTCGGGGGTTTGGGGGTCAGACATGGCTTCTATTCTCTCACTCACCGACCGAACAGCGGCAGCGCGGCCGACACGTCGGCGCGAACGCCGGATGCGCGCACCGCGGGGCCCGCGTCGGCCCACGCGAGCACGCCGGTCGCGAGNGCGAGCCAAGTCTGCGCATCCGTCTCAATCACGTTCGGGGGCGTGCCACGCGTGTGGCCCGGGCCGGGCATGCACTGCACCGCGCCGAACGGCGGCACGCGCACCTCGACGGCGTGGCCGGGCGCGCGCTCGGCGAGCAGCTGCAGCGTGTAGCGCACTGCGGTCGCGAGCTCGGCGCGCGTGAGCGTCTCGCCGGCGTCGCGCGCCGCCCGCCAGGCGGCGATCGCGGCGTTGCCGTCGGGGTCGGAAATCGTTGCACGAGCCATGCCTCCATTGTCGCAACCACGACATCCGGGCTGCTGGCCGGTACCCTGGAGCAGTGAAGATTCTGGTACTCGGCTCGGGTGCTCGCGAACACGCCCTCGTGGCGTCGCTCGCCCGCGAAAACGCCCACGAAATCGTCGTCGCTCCCGGCAATGTCGGAATGGAGGCGCTGGCAGAGCGCATCCGCATCGATCAGACGAACCCTGAACTCATCGCTGACTTCGTGAAGAACGAGCAGGTTGAGCTCGTCGTGATCGGCCCCGAGGCGCCGCTCGTCGCGGGTGTCGCGGATGCGGTGCGCGAGCTGGGCGTGCCGGTGTTCGGCCCATCGAAGGCCGCGGCCGCGCTCGAGGGCTCGAAGTCGTTCGCGAAAGACATCATGCAGCGCGCCGGCGTGCCCACGGGCCGCGCGGTGAAGCACAGCGAGCTCAGCGAGGTCATCGCGACGCTCGACGAATACGGCGCCCCCTACGTGATCAAGGCCGACGGCCTCGCCTCGGGCAAGGGCGTCATCGTCACCGAAGACCGCGGCGACGCGATCAGCCACGCCGACCATTGGCTCACGCACGGCCCCGTGCTCATCGAGGAGTTCCTCGACGGCAGCGAGGTCTCGCTGTTCTGCTTCAGCGACGGCGAGACGGTGCGCGCGCTGCCGCCGGCACAGGACTTCAAGCGCCTCTTCAACAACGATGCCGGCCCGAACACGGGCGGCATGGGCGCGTACACGCCCGTGCCGTTCCTCAACGACCAGTTCGGTGGCGAGCGCGACTTCATGCAACTCGTGGTCGACCAGGTGGCGCAGCCGGTCGTCGACGTCATGCGCGCCGACGGCGTGCCGTTCCAGGGCCTGCTCTACTGCGGCCTCATCGTGACGGCCGCGGGCATCCGCGTCATCGAGTTCAACGCGCGCTTCGGCGACCCCGAGACGCAAGTCGTGCTGCAGCGCCTCGCCGAGCCGCTCACGCCCCTGCTCTACGAGTCGGCGAACGGCACGCTCGGCAGCCACGCCCGCGAGCTCGAGCTCAACGACGCGTCGGCGGTCACCGTCGTGCTCGCTTCGGAGGGCTACCCCGACAAGGTGCGCTCGGGCCGCGAGATCACCGGCATCGCCGACGCCGAGGCGACAGGTGCGCAGGTGTTCCACGCCGCGACCGGCGTCGCCGACGAGGCGATCATCGCCACGGGCGGCCGCGTACTCAACGTGGTCGCAACCGCCGAGACGATTCAGCAGGCCCGTCGCGGCGCCTACGCGGCGCTTGGGCTCATCCGCCTCGAGGGCGGCCAGTTCCGCACCGACATCGCCCAGAACGGCGCCGCGCTGCAGGACAGCCAGCTCGCCCGCACCGGCGCGATCTCGCTGAGCGAGGCGCGCGATGTCGCGGCGACGACCGACTCGCTCGCGGTTCAGGCGGCCGAGCAACTGCCGACGCCCGCGGCGGCACTCGCCGAGCCCGAAGCATCCGACGAGCTTGCCGGCTGGCGCCACATCTACTCGGGCAAGGTGCGCGAGGTCTACGAGTCGGAGTCCGACGCCGAGGTGCTCCTCGTCGTCGCGAGCAACCGCGTCTCGGCCTTCGACCACCTGCTCGAGCCCGAGATTCCGGGCAAGGGCCGCATGCTCACCGAGCTGAGCCGCTGGTGGTTCTCGCAGCTTCCGGCCCCGAACCACCTCCGCGAGCCCGAGGGCTGGGGTGCGCAGCTCGACCCCGAGCTCGCCGCGCGCTCGATGCGGGTCGCGAAGCTACAGATGTTCCCGATTGAGTGCGTCGTGCGCGGCTACCTCACGGGCTCGGGCCTCGCCGAATACTGCGAGACCGGCAGCGTGTGCGGCGTGCCGCTGCCCGCTGGCCTTGAAGACGGCGACCGGCTGCCCGCCCCGATCTACACCCCCGCCTACAAGGCGCCGCAGGGCGAGCACGACGAGAACATCAGCTACGCTCGCACCGTCGAACTCGTCGGCGAGCAGCACGCCGCGCAGCTGCGCGAGCTCTCGCTGCGCCTCTACACCGCGGGCTCGACCATCGCCGCCGAGCAGGGCCTCGTGCTCGCCGACACGAAGTTCGAGTTCGGCCTCGACTCGGCCGGCCACGTCACGCTCGCCGACGAAGCGCTCACCTCCGACTCCTCGCGCTACTGGGACAAGCGTCGCTACAGCGACGAGTCGCGCCCGCTGCCCGAGCGTCTCGCCTCGTTCGACAAGCAGATTGTGCGCAACTGGCTGCGCGAGAACTGGAACGGCGAGGGTACTCCCCCGCAACTGCCGAACGAGATCGTCGAGCAGACCGCGGCGAAGTACCGCGAGCTCATCGACCGGCTGACCGCCGAGCCGGCCGACTAGCTCGCCGGCAAGCTAGCTTTCACGTTCGGCGCGGCGCCAGCGCTCGCGCAGGCGGGCGCGAATCGTGTCGTCCTCCTGCTGCGCCTCAAGCTCGGGCAGCGACTCGTTCCAGGCCTTGATGAGCGCCCAAGCGACGGCGGTCAGCGGCACGGCGATGAGCGTGCCCATGATGCCGCCGAGCACGGTGCCGGTGGTCAGGGCGATCAGCACGACGAGCTCGTGCAGCTTGAGTGACTTGCCGAGCACGACCGGCTGCAGCAGGTTGCCCTCGAGCTGGTTGACGAGCACGACGATGCCGGCGACGACGAGCGCCGGCACGAAGCCGTTCGTCACGAGCGTCACGAGCGCCGCGATGATGCCCGCGAGCGTCGCGCCGACGACCGGGATGAACGCGCAGATGAACACGACGAGCGCGAGCGGCAGCCACAGCGGCACGCCGAGGAACACCATGCCGAGGCCGATGAAGACGGCGTCGACGAGCGCGACGATCACGGTGCCGCGCACGTAGCCGCCCATGACGCCGACCGCGCGGGCGCCCATGAGTTCGGCGCGACGGTGCTGGTTCGTCGGCAGCGGGCGCACGATGAAGCCCCAGATCGACGGGCCATCCTTGAGGAAGAAGAACAGGATCACGACGAACAGCACGGCCGCCATCGCGAAGTTACCGAAGGCCGACAGGCCAGAGGCGAGGCCGCTGCCGACCGCGCCGAAGTTGATGTTCGACAGCAGCGACTGGATAGTCGCCCAGAGGTCGTCGAGGCGAGTGTCGTCGAGCGCGAACTGCGGGAATTGGTTGTTCCACCACGACACGAGCTGGTTGAAGCCCTCGGCGGTGGTCGACACGAGGTTGTCCCACTGGTCCATCACCTGCATCACGACGATCCAGATGAGACCGCCGAACACGACAACGACGAGCAGGAGCACGACGACGGTCGAGAGCACGCGCGGCCAGCGGTAGCGGCTGAGTGCCGAGATCACCGGCTCAAACGCCGAGGCGATGATGAGCGCGAGCAGAATCGGCACGACGACGATGGCCACGTGCAGCAGGCCGAAGATGAGGATGGCGAAGGCGGCGAGGATCAGCAGGCCCTGCAGCGAGCGGGTCGCGACGACGCCGACGCTGTCGGTCCAGAGCTGCGCCGGACGGCGCGGGCTCACGAGGCGACCCTGGCGTTCCTGCTCCTGCGCCTTTGCCCGCAGCTGCGCATCCAGCTCGCGATCTTCGAGCGCGGAATCAGCTAGGGGCACCCCCGCAGCATCGGTCTCCGGCTTCCGTAGACGTCCAAACATGCTTGCCTCCACTAATTCGAACGCCATTCTTGCGCAGGCCGCCTGTACGGCGGCGCGCCACGAGTAGGATTGGGCGAAGATCCCCCAAACGTTGCAAGGAGATTCGATGCCCAAGATCGTCGTGCAGGTCATGCCGAAGCAGGAGCTGCTGGACCCAGCGGGCAAGGCCGTGCAGCGGTCGCTCGCCGCCGGCGGCCGCGAGCACTTCACGGATGTACGTATCGGCAAGCGCTTCGAGATCGTCACCGACCGCGAGGTCACGCCGGAGCTCATGGACGAGGTCGCGCAGATCGCCGACGACCTGCTCTCGAACGGCGTCATCGAAGACGTGATCTCGATTGAGGTCGCGAGCGACGAGGAGCTCTCGTAGTGCGCGTCGGCATCATCACCTTCCCGGGCTCGCTCGACGACCGTGACGCCGCGCGCGCGGTTGAGATCAGTGGCGGCGAGCCCGTCATGCTCTGGCACGGCGACCACGACCTGCAGGGTGTCGACGCCGTGATTCTGCCCGGCGGCTTTAGCTATGGCGACTACCTGCGCTGCGGCGCGATCGCCTCGCACTCGGCGATCATGCGCGAGGTAAAGGATGCCGCGGCCAAGGGCCTGCCCGTGCTCGGCATCTGCAACGGCTTCCAGATGCTCATGGAGGCGCACCTGCTGCCCGGCGGCCTGATCCGCAACGACCACGGCCGCTTCATCTGCCGCGACCAGGGACTGCGCGTCGAGAACATCGACACCCCGTGGACCCGCGGCTACGAGCAGAACGAAGAGATCGTCATTCCGCTCAAGAACGGCGAGGGCTCGTTCATCGCCGACGACGAGACGCTGCGCCGCATCGAAGGCGAGGGCCAGGTCGCATTCCGCTACCTCGGCGTCAACCCGAACGGCTCGATGAACGACATCGCTGGCCTGCGCAACGAGGCCGGCAATGTGGTGGGCCTCATGCCGCACCCCGAGCACGCGGTTGAGCCGGGCTACGGCCCCGACATTGCCGAGCGGATGCGCTCGGGCATCGACGGCCGCGGCATGTTCATGGGCCTCGTGCGCGAACTCGTCGGCTAGCGCCCTCCGAGGCTAGAGCCAGCCGCGGCGGGCGGCGAGCACGCCCGCCTGGAATCGGCTGTCGGCGCCGAGAATCTCGAACAACTGCGAGATGTGGCGCCGGCACGTGCGCACGCTCATCTGCAGGCGGCTCGCGAGGGCCTCGTCGGTCATGCCGATCGAGAGCCCCTCGAGAATGGCCTGCTGCGTCGCCGACAGCTTCACCGCGTCGGCCGACTCAGCCTCGTCGGGGCAGATCTCGAACGGCGTCGCATAATCCCACACCGTGTCGAACAGGCGCGCGAACACCATCGCGACGTCGGGGTCGCGGATGACGAGCGCGGCCGGGTCGTTCTTCTCCCGGTGCCGCGAGACGATCGCCTTGTTGCGGTCAAACACGAGCAGCCGCACCGGCAGCGACGGTACGGTGCGGAACTCGGCGCCGAGCTCGCCAAGCCGTTCGACCGAGCGCCGCGTCGGCACGTGGTCACGCCGGCGGTCATGCATCAGGGTGCGGCGCGAAATGCCCGCCTCGAGTAGCTCGGCGTCTTTGAGGTCGGACTCCTCTTGCAGCTCGACGGTCGAGCCGCGGCCGGGCTGCACGATGAGCACCTCCCTCGTGACGCGGCGTCAGGTGAAGGTCTCGGCGTCCTCGTAGGCGGGTGTGATGAGGCGGCGGTCGGCGAGCTCTCGCCAGGCCTCCTCGGTCTCGGTCATGCGCAGTGCGAGCGATACTGACGCCTGTTGCACGGTGGCGTCGGCCTGCGAGCTCACGTATTCGTAGAGCGTCGTGGCGTGCTTGCTCAGCATCCACGCCCCCTTCATTCGCCGCTGGTGTCGTGGCCGTAGTAGCCATTCGCCCCAGCGAGGCGGTCACCGACGGCGAGCGATACAAGCGAAGTCACGAGTCCCGGCGTCGCCGGCCGTTTGCGCACGAAGGTGACGACGACGTAGACCGTCGCGGCAACACCGACCAGCAGGCTGAGGTACGTAAGCGGAGGCACCTGGCCCGTGACGATCGCGCTAGTTGGCGCCGTCGCGAAAGCGAGGACACCGATGATGCCGACGGTGAGCTGGAGGGTTCGGTTCTGGGTGGTCATGCGAGCTCCTGTTCTCGAGGTGGTTCGAGGTTCGCCCGGCGGCGGGGTGGCCAACAAGATCAGCTTCGAGCCGTGTCCGGATGCTGCAACGGGGTGCGATCTGGCACCCCCGCATCCCTTGCAATCACTGGGAAGTCAGCCGTTTGGATGAGCGAAAATTTCTCGTGGCAGGTAGTTCGCGTGGCAGCTTCGTGCAGC
The DNA here is from genome assembly GCF_014904065.1 of Gulosibacter sediminis. Taxonomy (GTDB): domain Bacteria; phylum Actinomycetota; class Actinomycetes; order Actinomycetales; family Microbacteriaceae; genus Gulosibacter; species Gulosibacter sediminis. The sequence continues at coordinate 102,588 of NZ_JACXJG010000009.1, forward strand.
CAGATTTCGGCCGTTTTTGGTCGCGAAACGTCGGGGTGACATCATTCATTCGTCGAGAAAGAGGGAGACATGGTGGAGCAGCCGGAGCGCAGCAACAGGTCGCACTGGGCGAAGCCGAACGAGCGGCAGGAAGAGCCGGTCAGCGATGTCCTCCCCGTCGTGCCGACGACGACGATGCTGCTCACCACGGCGATCCCCGCCGCCGAACGCCGGCGCCTGCGCGCAGCCGGCAAGCGCGTACCGAAAGACCTCTTCGCGTTTCTCACGAAGCTCGACGCCCGGCTCGTGGTCGTGCTCGGCTCGCTCGCGGTCGGCATGGGCCCGCTGCTCACGAAGATGTCGGGCGAGAATGCGGCGACGACGATCTTCTTCCGCTTTAGCATCGCGCTCATTCCGCTCGCGATCTTCGCGGTGCTCGAGTGGCGCCTCAACGGCCGGATGCGCTGGAAGGGCATAGCGATGCACCTGCTCGCGGGCGTGTTCTTTGGCCTCGACGTGGGCCTGTTCATCCCGGGCGTCTACCTCGCCGGCGCGNGCATCGCCACCGTCGCGGGCAACCTGCAGGTCATCATCGTGCCGCTCATGGCGATGCTGTTCTTCCGCGAGCGCATGGCGCGCCCGTTCGTCATCGCGATTCCGTTCATGCTCGCCGGCGTCGTGCTGCTCAGCGGTGCGCTCGAGCAGGGCTCGTTCTCGGGCGAGGTGTTCTTCGGCGTCATGCTCGCGGTCGCTGGCGGCTTCGCGTATGCGGGCTACGTCATGGTGATCGCGCGGGCGCGCCCGACCGGCCACGCGTGCACGCAGGTGTTCCTGTCGACGACGGCGGCGATGGTCGTCGGCACGCTCGTCGCGGCNCGTTCGGTGCGCCGAACTTCACGCCGCCGCTCGATCACCTGCTCGTGCTCATTGCCCTCGCACTGCTCGCGCAGGTGGTCGGCTGGATCGCGACGTCGAGCGCACTCCCCCGCGTCGACGGCACGACCGGCCCGATGCTGCTGCTCATCCAGCCGCTCGTCGCGGTCGTCGGCGGCGTCGTGTTCCTCGCCGAGCAGATCACGGTGCTGCAGTGGCTCGGCATCGCGATCGTCATCGCGGCGATCGGCTTCACGACGGTCGCGAACGCGCGGCGGGCTGCCGCGAATCGATAGGCTAGACGGGTGCATCCCGCTCGCCTGCTTCGCGTCACCTCGATCATCGAGGCGTGCACGTGGGCACTGCTCATCGCGTCGATGCTCATCCGCACGCTCGGCGACGCAGAGCTCGGCGGCACGCTCATCTCGTGGGCGGGCTCGCTGCACGGCACGGCGTTTCTCGCGTATGGCTTCGCGGTGATCGTCGCGTGGGTGCACGCGCGCTGGCCGTTCCGCGTCGCGCTGCTCGGCGGGCTCGCGGCGCTGCCGCCGTTCTGCACGCTGCTGTTCGATTGGTACGTGCACCGCAAGGGCCACGTGCCGCCGTCGGTGCGCGACGAAGGCGAGGGCGCGGATGCGCGCGGCCTCGTGCGCTGGACCGCGACGCATCCCTTCACCCTCGCCTGCAGCACGCTCGCAGTGTTCGCGTTCGTGCTGACGTCGTCGCTGTCGGCTTAGCGCCTCTCATCGCCCTCTCATAGTTGCCTCACGCCCGGCTCATGACCGGGCGAAACAGTGTTGGGTATGCACACCCACCACGGGCGCCGCGCGAACGTCGTCGGCGCCGGCCCAAACGGGCTCACTGCGGCCGCCGTGCTCGCGAAAGCGGGCTGGCAGGTCGACATCTACGAGCGCGCCGACCGCCCCGGCGGCGCGGCCGCCACCACCTCGGCGCTCGGGCCCGGCACGCTCGTCGATCTCGGCGCCGCCGCGCATCCCTTCGGCGTCGCGAGCCGCGCGTTCCGCGAGCTCGAGCTCACGAACTACGGCCTCGAGTGGCAGCACTCGGGGCTCGCGCTCGCGCATCCGCTCCCCGGCGGCGACGCGGGGCTGCTCCACCACCAGCTCGGCTGGACGGCCGAAGACCTCGGCGCCGACGCGGCCGCCTGGCGCCGCCTCCACCGCCCCGCGACCGACGACATCGACGCGCTGCTCAACGAGGTGCTCCAACCGCTCGCGCACCTGCCCCGTCACCCGGTGCAGCTCGCGCGCTTCGCGCCGGCAGCGCTCGCACCTGCGTCGACGATTGCCCGCCGCGCTCTCACGACGCCGGCCGCCCGGGCGCTGTTTCTCGGCTCGGCCGCACACGCCTTCGCCCCGTTGCAGCAGCCGCTCACGGGCGCGTTCGGCGTGCTCTTCGGGGCGCTCGGCATGACGCATGGCTGGCCGGTCGCGGCCGGCGGCAGCCAGGCGATTACGGATGCGCTGCTCGCGGTCNCGCGCGCCCACGGCGCCCGCCTGCACCTCGACCACGAGGTCACCGACTTGCGCGAGCTGCCGCCCGCCGACGCGACGGTGCTCGCGCTCACCCCACGCCAGATCGCGCGGCTCGGCGGCGCGTCCGAGCTCCCCCGCGGCCTGCGGCGGTGGCGGCACGGCGCGAGCGCGTTCAAGGTCGACTACCTGCTGCGCGAGCCGATTCCGTGGACGAACCCGCGCGTCGCCGAGGCCACGACGGTGCACGTCGTCGGCACCGCCGAAGAGCTGCTGCTCGCCGAACGCGAGGTGGCGCGCGACCGCCTGCCCGAGCATCCGTTCGTGCTGCTCACGCAGCAGCAGGCGGCCGACCGCGTGCGCGCCCCGGGCGACTCGGTCGTCGTGTCGGGCTACGCGCACGTGCCGCACGGCTACGCCGAGTGGCGCGAGGACGAGGTCGTCGACCGCATCGAGCGCCAGCTCGAGCGCTTCGCGCCGGGATTCCGCGACACCGTCGTGTTCCGCCGCACCACCTCGCCCGAGCAGCTCGAGGCGTGGAACCCGAACCTCGTCGGCGGCGACATCGCCGGCGGCGCGATGACCGGCACGCAGCTGCTGCGCCGCTTCGGCGTCGGGCCGAACCCCTACCGGCTCGCGCCCGGCACCTACCTCGCCTCCGCTTCCGCCCCGCCCGGCGCCGGCGTGCACGGCATGCCGGGCTACTGGGCCGCAAAGACCCTTATCGCCGACACCCGAGAGAAGTGAGCCACCCGTGAAATCGCCCGTCACCGCCCGAGATGCCCTGCCGCTGCTCGGCTACGCCGCCCTCGCCGGCGTACTGCTCGCCCCGCTGGGCCACTACCGCGGCACCCGCGCCGAGGTCGACCGGGCGAAGGTCGAGGAGGATTCGTTTCCGCTGTCGACCTACCCGATGTTCTCGGCCGACCGCCGCGGCCGGCTCTACCTGCCCCATGTCGTCGCCTTCACGGCGGCGGGCGAGCGGCGCATCCCCCACTACCGCCACTACGGGGCCGGCGGGCTGAATCAGGTGCGCAAGCAGATCGCCCGCGCGGTGCGCGCCGGCCAGGCCGCGAGCGTCGCGCAGCAGTACGCCGACTCGCTCGCCGTCGCGGGCGAGCGCGAGCTCGTGCGCGTCGAGGTCGTGCGCGCCCGCTTCGTGTTCGACCGCTACTTCGCCGGCCGCACCGCGCCGAGCTCCGAGGTGGTGCACGCCGAGTGTGCCGTCGGCGGCACGGCCGTGCGCTGCCGCGTCACCCGCAAGTCCACCGCAGTCATCGACCCCAACCAGGAGCCACTGTGATGCCCATCGTTCGTGCCATGACGCGCACGCTTCGCCCCACTACCCACGCCGTCCGGCCCGCGCTGCTGCGGCTCGGCGTCGGCGCCTTCTCGGCGGTGCACAATCTGCGTCGCCGCGCGATGTTCCGCACGCTGCACCGGCAGGGCGAGGATCGCTGGGCTCCCGTCGACGCCGCCCAGCTCGTGAACCTCGCCGCGACCGCGGGGCTCGCCCACCGCGTCACCGGCCCACTCAATGCCGCGCTGCAGCTGTGGACCATCACCTACCGCAACTCGTGGGGCATGGTCTTTCACAACGACAACACGCTCACGATGCACCAGATGGCGCTTGGGCTCGGGCGCAGCGCCGACGCGCTCTCGGTGGATGCCCTGGTCACGCAGCGCACCCTGCTGCCGAACCGCGTGAGCCGGCACTATGGCGGCATCGCGACCGTCATGAACCTCGCGACCTGCGCCGTCTATCTCATCTCGGGCGTCGCGAAGGTGCGCAGCCCGCAGGGGTGGGCTTGGGCGAGCGGCGACACCCTGCGCGAGCAGATCGCGGCCGACGCGATTCGCAAGGAGTCGTTCGGCGGGGTGCCGCCGAAGTTCGCGGGCGAAATGTATCGCAGCAAGGGGCAGTTCGGCTTGCTCGCGATCGGCGCCCTCGTCATCGAACTCGGCGCGCCGCTCTCGCTCGTCGACCGCCGGCTCGGCGCGCTGTTTAGCGCCGGCGCCTGGGGCATGCACGTCGGAATTCGCATGATCATGGGCATCAAATTCAGCTACAACACCTCCGGCGTCGCCTACCTGCCCTACCTCACGAACATCCCCGCACTCAGCCCGCGCTAGCGCATGAGAACGCTCTCACGTGCATCCCATTTGCACATCATGCGCGAGCGATTCACTCGGAATGAATCGGCAGACACCGCCGGTCCCCTCGCTCGAAAGGCCGCCATCATGACCACCTCCGCCACCGCCCCGGCACCCATCACCGCGAGCGCTCGGCAGCCGCTGCCGGCGCGCATCCAGCCCGCCTACACCACCCGCTTCGTCGGCGCCGCCGTCGAGGCGAACCGCGACGCCTTNCACCTCGTCTCGGGCGCCGAGGTGCACCCGCAGGCCGGCGACGTTGTCGTCGCCCGCGTCACGAAGATCGGCAATCACAAGCGCATCGAGACGCCCGAGTCGCGCAAGGCGATCCTGTTCGGCGACCACATCGTCATGGTCGCCTACGGCAACCGCTACGCCGCCGACCAGTTCCTCGCCCACGTGCCCGCCGACCTCGGCCCTTGCCACCTCGTCGCCGCCGGCGGCATCGCGGGCGCGGTCGAGACCCAGCACGACCGCATCGGTGCGCCGACGCAGCTCGAGCCGCTCGGCCTGCTCGCCGACCACCACGGCGTCGTGAACCTGCGTGACTACGCGCCGTTCACGGCATCCGCCACCGACGCGCCCGAGCGCCCGCTCGACGCCCGCGGCCGCAAGCGCCCCGAGGTGATCGCGGTGCTCGGCACCTCGATGAACTCGGGCAAGTCGACCTCGATGGCGACGCTCATCAACGGCCTCACGAAGTCGGGCCTGCGCGTTACGGCGGGCAAGGCGACCGGCACCGGCGCGGGCAACGACCCGACGATCTACCGCGACGCGGGCGCCGAGACCGTGCTCGACTTCAGCGACTTCGGCTTCGGCACGACGTTCAAGCTGCCAATGCCGCAGATTCGCGCGATCACCTTCGGGCTCATCGAGCAGCTCGCGGCGGCCGACCCCGACGTCGTCGTGGTCGAGATCGCCGACGGCGTGTTTCAGGGCGAGACCTCGCAGCTGCTGCGCGACCCGGGCTTCCACGCCGCGGTCGACCACGTCGTGTTCTCGGCCGTCGACGCGCTCGGCGCCCTCGCCGGGGTGCGCGAGCTGCAGTCGGCGGGCCTGCGCGTGAGCGCCGCGACCGGCGTCATGACCTCGTCGCCGCTCGCGAGCACCGAGGCCCGTGCCGTGCTCGACCCGCTCGGCGTGCGCGTGCTCGGCACCTTCGACCTCACGGCACCCGAGGTGGCGCTGTCGCTGCTCGAGCGGGCGAAGTAGTGGCCGACTCGACGCCGAAGATGCCCGCCGTGTGGCGGGGCCGGCGCCGTGGCATGCTGCTCACCCTCGTCGGGCTCGGCGTCGCGCAGGCGGCCCTCGCGCTCGTGATGGCCTTCAGCGTGGATGCGGTGCTCGGCGGCACCGGGGATGCCTCGGCCTGGCTCGCGCTCGTCGCGCTCGTCACCTCGGTGCTGCTCATCGGCATCGCGCGCTGGGCCGAGCGGATCGTCGCCGAGTCGCTCGGACAGGACTACGTGTTCGAGCAGCGTCGCCACCTCGTCGCGGCCGCGCTCGGCAATGTCGGCAACCGCTCGCTCGGCGTCATCGTCACCCGCGCCTCGAACGACCTCAACGCGGTGCGCAACTGGATCGCGCAGGGCATCGTGCCGCTGTGCACCGGGCTCAGCCTCATCGTCGTCGTCATCGGCGTGCTCGCCGTGACGCAGCCGCTCATCGCCCTCGCGATCGCGGTGCCGATCGGCCTCATGGCGCTTGTGCTGCCGCGGCTCGCGCAGCTCGCCCACGACCGGGCCCGCGCGCTGCGCCGCCAGCGCGGCAAGATGTCGGGGCACATCGCCGACACCGCTCGCGCCGGCGAATCGGTGCGCATCGCGGGGGCCGTGCGCCGCGAGCTCAGCGCCGTCGACCGCGCCTCGGCCCGGGTGGTGGATGCGGCGCTGCACCGCGCGCAGGTCACCGGCCTCGTGCGCGCGCTCACGGTCACGACGGCGTCGCTGTGCACCGCGGCGGTCGTGCTGCTCGCGCTACTCGGCCAGATCGAGGCGGCCGCGGTCGCCTCGGCGATGACGCTGCTCGGCGTCATGGCGACGCCGATGTCCGACCTCGGCCGCGTCGTCGAATATCGCCAGAACTACCGCGCGGCCCGGCGCATCCTCGCCCCGATGCTCGCGCAGGCGCGCGAGCTCACCGCCGCCGAGCGCGCCCGCGAGCGCGAGTGGCGCCGCTCGCACGGGGATGCGGGCGCGCCCGCCGGCACCGGCAAGCTCCGCATCGAGGGCGTGCGCCCCGGCGGCGTCGCGGTGCCCGAGCTGCACGCCGAGCCGGGCGAACGCGTGCTGCTGCGCTCCGAGCATCCGCCCCTCGTGCGCCGCGTGCTCGCCGAGCTGCTCGAGGGCGACCCCGAGTCGGGCGGCACGGTGCGCATCGCCGGCTTCGACCTGCGGCTCGCGCCCGCGCGCTTTCGCCGCCACCTCGTCGGCTTCGCGTCGAGCCAGCTGCCGCTCGAGCGCGGCTCGCTGCGTCGGCTCATCGGCTACCGGCTGCCCGACGCGAGCGACGCCGAGATCTGGCGGGTCGTGCGCGTCGTCGGCCTCGAGCAGCGCATCCGCACCGACCCCCGCGGCCTCGACCGCAAGCTCAAGAACGACGGCGCGCCCTGGTCGAGCGGTGACGTCGCGCGGCTCAAGCTCGCGCGGGCGCTGCTCGGCACGCCGCCGCTGCTCGTGCTCGAGCACCTCGACTCGGCGCTCGACGCGAGCGGGCTCGAGGCTCTGCGCGGGGTGCTGCGCGAGTATCCCGGCATCGCGATCGTCGCCTCACACCGGCCCGAAGCGCTCGGCGTGGATGTACGCGACTGGCGCCTCGACGGCACCGACCCGGCCAGCCGTGAGCGCACGGCGGCGGCCGTCGCCGCGTTCGGTCAGCCCCGCGAGGCCGACGACGCGGACGACGAGGAGTAGCCTCCGGGCCGAGTCCGCTACAACCGCCGACCGACGATCGGCGTCGCGCACCTGCGTAGTCTTCAACTCGTGATGGGTTTTGGTGCGCGACGAACGTCGATTACACGGATGCGGTGGCTGCGCGCCGCCGGCGGGTTCGCGCTCGCGGGCCTCGCGCTGACCGCCTGTTCGGGCGGCGGCGAGCGCATCGAGCCCAACGATCACTCGACCGACGCCGCGCAGCAAGTCGCGGAGGCGCCCGAGGTGGAGTCGGTCATCACCGACCTCTTCACCGCGATCGACGAGCACGACGCCGACCGGCTCGACGAGCTCGTGCCCGACTACGACGACGTCGACGTGCAGGTGCCCGACGTGGCGCCCGAGCTCGTCGAGATCGGCGAGATCACGGGCAACACGGGCCACTTCGACGGCGCCTCGGCGACCGTGCAGGTCACCTATTCGCTCGCCGGCGAGGAGGCGTCGTGGGATGCGCAGCTGCGGTACGTCTCGAGCGGCAGCGACGACCCGGCCTGGCAGCTCACGAATGCCATCGTCGAGGTCGAGACGCCGAGCAGCGGCGGCAGCGGCCCCTTCGCCGACTACGAGGTGGTGCCACAGCAGGACGGCATCGAGCTCGACGACAAGATCGACTCATTGCCGGGCGCGTACCTCTACACCGTGACGCCACCGACCGGCGCGTTTGAGGTGACCACCGACGCCGAGCAGGTGCCGGTATTCGTCGGTGACCGCGAGAACGAGACACCGCCAACGCGCGAAGAGATCGCCTCGGCCGCGAGCATCCAGCTGTCGTCCGCCGGAATCGACCTCGTCTCGGGCAAGTACGCCGACGACGTGAACATGTGCTCGGGCTGGTGCAGCGAGCCGGCGAACGACAAGTGGCAGGCGATGGTGTGGTCGCAGGCCGTCGACGGCACCGGCATCTTCACGATCACGACCGGCCCCGGCGCCTCGTCGGTCACCCCGGTCGACCGCGACAACCCGGGCGACTGGGAGTCAGCGATTACCGAGCAGGGCGACGCAGCCGCGCAGTACGCCGAGGTAAGCCCGCTCAGCATCGACTACTCGAAGGTGACCTGCTCAAGCACGTCCGCGAGCAGCTGCTCGGTGTCGCAAGCCGACGGCCTGCCCAGCACCCGCGACTCCGTGCGCCTGCTCTACCGCGTCGGCACCGACGGCTCGATCACCCTCGCGGATGTGGCAGGCAACACGTAGGCGCACCGCGGCCCGCACGCCGACTAGACTCAGGGAAGGCGAAATCGCCGCCAGCATCCGTCTGCAAGGAGCCGTCACTTGAGCATCGAGCACGTTCCCGACACCGTTGAGCACGCCGAGGCATCCCCCGAGCGCGAACAGCCGTACGAGGCACTCGGGCTCAAGGCCGACGAATACGCGCAGATTCGCGAACTGCTCGGCCGCCGCCCCACGTCGGGCGAGCTCGCCATGTACTCGGTGATGTGGTCAGAGCACTGCTCGTACAAGTCGTCGAAAAAGTACCTGCGCCAGTTCGGCCAGAAGGTGAACGACAAGATGCGTGAGCACCTACTCGTCGGCATGGGCGAGAACGCGGGCGTGCTCGACCTCGGCGACGACTGGGCCGTCACCTTCAAGGTCGAGTCGCACAACCACCCGAGCTACATCGAGCCGTTCCAGGGTGCCGCGACCGGCGTCGGCGGCATCGTCCGCGACATCATCTCGATGGGCGCGCGCCCCGTGGCCGTCATGGACGGCCTGCGCTTCGGAGCCATCGACCACCCCGACACCTCGCGCGTCGTGCACGGCGTCGTCGGCGGCATCTCGTTCTACGGCAACTGCCTCGGCCTGCCGAACATCGGCGGCGAGACCTGGTTCGACAAGACCTACCAGGTGAACCCGCTCGTCAACGCGCTCGCCGTGGGTGTGCTCAAGCGCGATGACCTCCACCTCGCGAACGCGCGCGGTGCCGGCAACAAGGTCGTGCTCTTCGGTGCGCGCACCGGCGGCGATGGCATCGGCGGAGCCTCGATTCTCGCGTCCGACACCTTCAGCGAGGGCGGCCCGACGAAGCGCCCCGCCGTGCAGGTGGGCGACCCGTTCGCTGAGAAGGTGCTCATCGAGTGCTGCCTCGAGCTGTTCGCGAACGACTCCGTTGAGGGCATTCAAGACCTCGGCGCGGCCGGCATCTCGTGCGCCACGTCTGAGCTCGCGGCCGCCGGCGACGGCGGCATGCACATCGACCTCGACAGCGTGCTGCTGCGCGACCCGACGCTCACCGCCGAGGAAATCCTCATGAGCGAGTCGCAAGAGCGCATGATGGCGATCGTCAAGCCCGAGAAGCTCGAGGCGTTCCTTGCCATCACGAGTAAGTGGGAGGTCGAGACCTCGGTGCTCGGCGAGGTGAACGACTCCGGTCGCCTCACGATTGACTGGCGCGGCGGCCGCATCGTCGACGTCGACCCGCGCACCGTCGCCGTCGACTCGCCCGTCTACGACCGCCCGGTTGTCTACCCGACGTGGATCGACGCGCTCCAGGCGAACAACGCCGAGGGCCTCCCCCGCCCGACATCGGGCGAAGAGCTCAAGGCACAGTTCCTGACGCTGCTCGGCTCGCCGAACGCGGCCGACCCGGCGTGGATCACCGACCAGTACGACCGCTACGTGCTCGGCAACACCGCCTTCGCCTACCCGGAGGACGCCGGCGTCGTGCGCGTCGACGAGTCGACCGGCATGGGCGTCGCCCTCGCGATGGATGCGAACGGCCGCTACGCCCAGCTCGACCCCCGTGCGGGTGCGCGACTCGCGCTCGCCGAGGCGTTCCGCAACGTCGCCGCGACCGGCGCCGCGCCGATGGCAGTCTCGGACTGCCTCAACTTCGGGTCGCCCGAGAACCCCGAGGTGATGTGGCAGTTCAAGGAGGCCGTTGAGGGCCTCGCCGACGGCTGCCTCGAGCTCTCGATTCCGGTTACCGGCGGCAACGTGTCGTTCTACAACCAGACGGGCGACGTGCCCATCCACCCGACCCCCGTCGTTGCCGTGCTCGGCAAGTTCGACGACGTCGCGCGCCGCGTGCCGAACGGCTGGCAGGAAGAGGGCCACAACCTCTACCTGCTCGGCGAGACCCACACCGAGCTCTCGGGCTCGCTCTGGGCGGATGCGGTGCACGGCCACCTCGGCGGCCACCCGCCGGTCGTCGACTTCGAGCGCGAGCAGGCGCTCGCCGACCTCATCGACGGCGCCTCGCGCCAGGGCATCCTCGGCTCGTCGCACGACCTCTCTGAGGGTGGGCTCGCGCTCGCGCTCGCCGAGTGCGTGACGCGCTTCGGCATCGGCGCCCGCGTCGTGCTCGACGAGATCATCTCGCGCGACCACGTCGACGCCGCGACCGCCCTCTTCTCGGAGTCGACCGGCCGCGTGCTCGTGTCGGTTCCGCGCGAAGAGGACGTGAAGTTCACGTACATGTGCGAGGCGCGCGGCTTCCCCGTGATCCGCATCGGCGTCTCCGACGGCGTGGATGCGGATGCGCAGCTCGAGGTGCAGGGCCAGTTCACCGTGCCGGTCACGAAGCTCCGCGAACTGCGCAGCGCGACGCTGCCGAAGCGCTTCGGCGAGCGCGTCGAGGCGTAGCGTTTTCCGGCGCGCAACGCGCGTCGTTTATCCTGCGCAGCATGCGTGATGGGCAGAGCGCGGCGGTGCCGTGGTGGAAGAATTTGTGGACCTGGGTGGTCGTCGCGGGCGCGGTCATTGCGATTGTCGTGCTGATTCGCGTCGCAGCGCCGACCGTTGAAGCGAAATCGGGCACGCCGGACAACGACTCCGCCGCGACCCCCGCGGCTCCCGCCTACGACGGCACCGCCCTCGCGAGCGCGAGCGAGCAGGCCGTGCTCGACGCGTACGAGGTCGACGAGTTCAGCGAGATCGAGGCGACCGACAACACGACGATCCTGATGTCGTACATCGGCTCGTGGGACTCGTTCAGCGAGGGCCGCGTCACCGTCGTGCTCAGCGAAAAGGTGCGCCCTAACGACCTCGAGGCGTTCGCAACAACCGTGCTCGAGCACGCCGGGGGAGTCACCGGCCTCGACGCCGTGGTCGCCGTCGACAACGAGGGCCTCGCCATGTCGGCCGACCGCACCGAGGGGCCGTAGCAGGTGCGGGGTAACCGCATCCACAGGCGATGGGCACGTTGCGCCCAGTTTCACGCGGCCCTCGCTCGGTACGGTGAGTTGAAGCGATCGGTAATCTGCCTTTGGCTTCCCAAGGGCCGAGTTGCGGCCCGCGACGAAAACAGGTACCGATCATCTCTCCCACCGCCACGCCCGTTGTTAGCGGGCTCGGTCCGCTGCGCACGACCAAGCGCGCCGACACCACCGACTTCCCGCCCATCGCGAAGGCCTACACCGAGGTTTCGGCCGTGGTGCGCGAGACCGGATTGCTGCGCCGCACGCCCTGGTTCTACGGCCTCGTCGGCCTCGCGATCGTGCTCGCGCTCGGCGGCGCGGTGACCGGGTTCATCCTGCTCGGCCCGAGCTGGTTCCAGCTGCTCATCGCCGCGGCGCTCGGCATCATCTTCACGCAGGTCGCGTTCCTCGCCCACGAGGCGGCGCACCGGCAGATCCTCGAGTCGGGCCCCTCGAACAAGCGGCTCGGGCGCATCCTCGCCTGCAGCGTCGGCATGAGCTACGCGTGGTGGGACTCGAAGCACACCCGCCACCATGCGAACCCGAACCGCATGCGCAAAGACCCCGACATCGAGGTCGACACCATCTCGTTCCTCGAAGAGGATGCGGTCGAGGCCCGCGGGCTCCGGCGGGCCATCACGAAGCGCCAGGGCTGGTTCTTCTTCCCGCTGCTCACGCTCGAGGGGTTCAACCTGCACCTCCACAGCTTCAAGCACCTCTTCCAGCGCGGCCCGGTCAACGGCCGCTGGACCGAGCTCGGCATCATCTTCGCGCGCTTCGTGCTGCTGCTCACCCCGATCTTCCTGTTCCTGCCCGTCGGCATGGCGTTCGCGTTCCTCGGCGTGCTCTACGCCGTGTTCGGCGTCTACATGGGCGCGTCGTTTGCCCCGAACCACAAGGGCATGCCGGTCATCGCCGAGAGCGCGAAGCTCGACTTCTTCAGCAAGCAGGTGCGCACCTCGCGCAACATCCGCGGCGGCTGGTGGGCCACCTGGCTCATGGGCGGGCTCAACTACCAGGTCGAGCACCACCTGTTCCCGAGCATGCCGCGGCCGCACCTCGCGAAGGCCCGCGAGATCGTGCGCCAGCACTGCAAGACCCTCGGCGTGCCCTACACCGAGACCTCGCTCTGGCGCTCGTACGCAATCGTGATCGAGTACCTCAACCGGGTGGGGCTCGCGGCGCGCGACCCCTTCGACTGCCCGGCCGCGCAGCAGTTCCGGCGGGTCTAGGCAGGGTTCAACCCCCGCTGAGTTTGACTGCCCGAACTCGAAACTTTGGTACGGTTCATGCGTGTCGAACGCGCCGCTCTCGCCGAGCAACCTCAGCTACCTCAAGGCCGTCTGGGCCCTCGGCGAGTGGTCGCATGAACCGGTGACGGCGACGATGATCGCGGCCCGCGTCGGCGTGCGCACGTCGACGGCGTCGGATGCGATCAAGAAGCTCTCGGAGCGCGGTCTGCTCGACCACGCGCCCTACGGTGCTGTGACGCTGACCGAGGAGGGCACCGTGCACGCGGTGCAGACAGTCCGCCGCCACCGACTCATTGAAACCTTCCTGGTCGAGGCCCTCGGCTACCGCTGGGATCAGGTCCACGACGAGGCCGAGCGGCTCGAGAACGAGGTCTCGGACTTCATGATCGAGCGCATCGACGCCTCACTCGGCAACCCGCGGCGCGACCCGCACGGCGACCCCATCCCGGGCCCCGACGGCACCGTCGACAGACCCGAGGCGACCCCGCTGAGCGAGGCGAAGCCCGGGCAGTCGCTGCTCGTCGAGCGCGTCTCCGACAGCGACCCAGCACTGCTCGAATACCTCGCCGAGCAGGGCGTCATCTACGGCGCTGAGCTCGAGGTGCAGGGCTCGGCCCCGTTCACCGACGCGGTCAGCCTCACGGTGCAGCCCACCGGCGCGAGCCTGTCGATCAGCTCGACGGCCGCACACGAAGTCTGGGTGAGCGAGCGCGCGTAACGCGCCCTACTGCATCCCAAACTGCAGCACGATCAGGCCGATGTTGAGCACGATGATCGCCGCGGTGATGATCCAGGCGAGCGCCGTCGTCCACCACGCGTTGACCGCCTCGCCCATGACCGACTTGCGCGCGGTGAGCCAGACGAGCGGCACGAGCGCGAACGGGATGCCGAACGAGAGGATGACCTGGCTCCAGACGAGTGCCTGGGTCGGGTCGATGCCGATCGCGAGCACGATGATCGCGGGGATGATCGTGATGAGCCGGCGCGTGAGCAGCCGCATGCCTCGGTTGAGCAGGCCGCCCATGATGTCGCTGCCGGCGTAGGCGCCGACCGCGGTCGAGGCGATGCCCGAGGCGAGCAGGCCGATCGCGAACATCCAGGCCGCCGTCGTGCCGAGCGCGTGCTCGAGCGCGGCGTGCGCGCCACCGAGCGTATCGGTGCCCTCGACCCCCGGCAGCACGGTCGCTGCGACAAGCAACATCGCGAGGTTCACCGTGCCGGCGATCGTGAGCGCGATCGTGACGTCAACGCGGGTCGCGCGGATGAGCGTGCGTAGCGGCTTCTTCGTGTCCGCACCGAATCGGTCGCGGGCGAGCGAGGAGTGCGCGTAGATCGCGTGGGGCATGACGGTTGCACCGAGGATGCTCGCGGCGAGCAGCACCGAGTCGGCGCCTTCGAAGCGAGGCACCATGCCGCCGAGCACGTCGCCTACGGCGGGCGGCGCGAGCCAGAGGCTCCAGCAGAAACCGATCGCGATAACCAGTACGAGGCCGATGATGACGAACTCAAATGTCTTCGCGCCGCGGCGTGACTGAATGAGCAGCAGCACGGTCGAGACGACGCCGGTGATGATCGCGCCGACGACGAGGGGAATGTCGAACATGATCCAGAGCGCGACGGCGCCGCCGATGACCTCGGCGAGGTCGGTCGCGATCGCGACGAACTGCGCCTGCAGACCGTAAAGGATGCGCCCGGCACGATTCGAGATGCGGCGGCCGAGCAGCTCGGCGAGGCTCGCGTGCGTCGCGAGGCCGAGCTTCGCCGAGAGGTACTGCACGAGCCAGGCCGCGACGTTCGCCGCGACGAGCACCCAGACGAGCAGGTAACCGAACTGCGCGCCGGCCGACATGTTGACGGCGACGTTGCCCGGGTCGAGATACGCGACGCCGGCCACGAGCGCGGGGCCGAGCAACCATGCCGGCTTCGCCTTCGTTGCTCGCTGCGTGCCGGTCGTACTCGCCATCGTGTCGTCCACCTTTTCGCCATTTGCGACAAAACTTCGTCGCGCCGAACTTTTGAAAACAGTAGCACCGAATATTTATCGCGCGTGACGCTGCCCCTTGCATCTCACTCCCGCATTCTGCGTCGGCGCGGCCGGGCTGCTCGCGGTGGCGACAGCCCTCGCCGCGCGCCGCTTGCAGATCCCGGCTCCCCGCTGGCCGAGGCACGGCGACGCAAGCTAGGACGCGACGCGAGCCGAGTCGGAAACCTTTCCCGGGCATCCAGATGGTTGCCGATGCCACTCGCGCCGTTGTAGGCTGACGTCACCGGAAAGCGTTTACCCATCGCCTCTCAGATCTCTTACAACGATGTAAGGAGTGCACATGACAAGTGCAACCACTGCAACTCCGGTGATCGACTCACCAGACGCGCCCAAGCCCAAGGCTCGGCGCAGGGCGAAGTCGGGCTGGCTCCAGCAAACGAGCGGCTACGTCTACCCGACCATCTTCCTCGTCATCGCATTCATCGCGTGGTGGATCGTGACCGAGGCGGACTGGTGACCGTTGAGCCAGCTCATGAACGCGACGCCGGTCTTGTAATAGCAGGTCGGCGCGGCGAACACCTGGCGCGAGAGCTCCTGCGTGGGTTCGAGGATGCGCGTGAAGCTCTCGACGTCGCCCGCGTCGAGCGCCTGCACGGCCGCCGAGGCGTTCGGCGCGAGCACGCTGAACGCGCCGAGCAGCGCATCCGAATACTCGCCCGACTCGTCGGCACGGATGAGCTCGACGTAGTTGAAGTCGTCGCCCGTGAACATCGTGACGCCCTCGGGCAGCTGCCCCCGCACGTACCGCTCGGCATCGGCGTCGAGAAGGCTCATCTTGATGCCGGCGATCTTCGCGGCGTGGCTGTCGACGATCTCGAGTAGGTAGTCGGCGGCGGTGCGCCAGTCGCTGTACCCGAAGTAGCCCGCGAGCTGTGGGTCGAACGCGGTGCCGAGCCAGTGGATGATCACCTTGCTCGACGCCTCGCGCAGCACGTGGTCGTAGACGCGCAGGTAGTCG
This sequence comes from Gulosibacter sediminis, assembly GCF_014904065.1. Classification (GTDB taxonomy): domain Bacteria; phylum Actinomycetota; class Actinomycetes; order Actinomycetales; family Microbacteriaceae; genus Gulosibacter; species Gulosibacter sediminis. The sequence goes on from NZ_JACXJG010000009.1 coordinate 118,408, forward strand.
GCAGCCGACGTCGCCGCGCGGGCGAGGTGCCGGCTCGACATGAGCACGGGCGTGACGCCCTGCTCCTGCGCGAACGCGAGCTGCTCGAGGTAGGCCGTCTCGATCTCCTGCAGCGAGAGCTGCTCCTCGGTGCGGCCGTCGGTGTTCACGCCGACGGCGACCCGGCCGCCCGCCTCACGCGCGCACTCCGCCGACTTCGCGATGAGCTCGCGGGTCGCGGCCGCGTCGAGACCCATGTTGCGCTGGGCGGTGTCCATCGCATCCGCGACGTCGAGGCCCCACGAGAAGATCTGGCGCCGGTAGTCGAGCGTCGCATCCCAGTCGATGTCGGCCGGTGCGCCGGGCACGTTCTCGGCGTGCGCCTTCGGAATCACGTGCGCCGCCGCGTAGAGCGTGCGCGAGCGCAGCGGGCCGGTCGGCTTCGCGAACGCCGGGGCCGCGAGCAACTCGGTGGCGCGGGTCGTGCCGTCGGCGTCGAGCAGCTGCAGCGTGATGTCGGTGGATGCGCGGCTCGAGTCGAACGTCTGCGTCGCGGTCATCAGGCATCCACCTGCTCTGCGGCGCGGTCGACGGCGTTGCCGAGCGCGAACTCCTGCAGGCTCACGCGACGACCCTGCGCATCCGACTCGAGGGCGGCCTCGGCGAGCAGCATGCCCGCGGCGCCCGAGCGGAAGTCGTAGTGGTGCTCGCCGTCGCCGACGACGTAGCGGAGGAACTCGACCCACTGCAGCTTGAAGCCGTTCTCGATGGCGTCGTTCTGCGGCACCTCGACCCAGTTCGACTGGTAGTCGTTCGCGTCGGGCAAATCGGGGTTCCACGTCGGCTTCGGCGTCGCGTTGCGCGGCTGCACCTTCGCGCCGAAGAGGCCGACGACGGCGCTGCCATGCGTGCCGTCGACGTGCAGCTCGACGAGCTCGTCGCGGTTCACACGCACCGTCCAGCTCGAGTTGAACTGCACGATGGGGCCGTCCTCGAGGTCGAAGATCGCGTAGGCGGCATCATCGGCGGTGGCGGTGTAGGCCTCGCCGCGCTCGTCGACGCGGGTGGGGATGTGCGTGCGCTTCTCGGTGTAGACCGAGGAGATCTTGCCGAAGAGGTTCTCGATGACGTAGTTCCAGTGCGGGAACATGTCGACGATGATGCCGCCGCCGTCTTCGCTGCGGTAGTTCCAGCTCGGGCGCTGGGCGGGCTGCCAGTCGCCCTCGAACACCCAGTAGCCGAATTCGCCGCGCACCGAGAGGATCTCGCCGAAGAAGCCGCTGTCGATGAGGCGCTTGAGCTTGAGCAGGCCGGGCAGGTAGAGCTTGTCGTGCACGACGCCGTTCTTGATGCCCGCGGCCTCGGCCTCGTCAGCGAGGGCGACGGCCTCGGCGTAGCTCTCGGCGGTGGGCTTTTCGGTGTAGATCGCCTTGCCGGCCGCGATCGCCTTGCGGATCGCGGGCACGCGCAGCTGCGTGACGAGCGCGTCGAAGTAGATAGGGAAGTCGGGGTCGGCGAGCGCCTCGTCGAGGTCGGTCGTGTACTTCTCGACGCCGTGCTTCTCGGCGACCTCGCGCAGCTTCTCTTCATTGCGGGCCACGAGGTAGAGCTCGATCGGCTGGCGCGAGCCGTCAGAAAGCGGGAAGCCGCCTTCGTCGCGCAGCGCGAGCAGCGAACGAACGAGGTGCTGGCGGTAGCCCATGCGGCCGGTCGCACCGTTGACGATGATGCCAATCGTGTTCTGAGTCATGTCGGTCCTCTCATGCGAGACCTCGTCGTTGAGGTTGTGGCAATCCTATGGGAAAGCGCTTACCCGAGCAAGCGATGGATGCGAAACCGGCCTCCGCGGGTGGGCGGGGGCCGGGTTTGGGGCGGGTTGGCGCGGGTGGCGGATGCGCGGTTCGGCGCCGCGAAGCGGGGGCGGTCGGGCCGGTTAGGCGGGGCCGGATGCGCGCGGTTCGGCGCCACAGGGTCAGGCCGGTCGGGCGGCGCGGTTAGGCGCCGCGGGGCGGGGCCGGATGCCCCCCCCGGGGTCGACGCCGCGGGGCGGTGCCGGTCAGGCGCAGCTAGGCACTGCGGGGCGGGGTGCTCTCGCGGATCACGACCGACGTGTTCGCCGCGAGGGCGACGGGGGCGCGCTCGGGGTCGTCTTGCATCGCGACCTTGACCGCGCGGTAGCCCATGTCGTCGAGCGGCACGACGACCGTGGTGAGGGTCGGCGTGACGTCTCGGGCGGTGTCGATGTCGTCGAAGCCGGCGACCGAAACGTCGCGGCCGGGCAGCTTGCCGTGGTCACGCAGGGCGGTCATGGCGCCGATCGCCATCACGTCGCTCGTCGCGAAGATGGTGTCGACGTCGGGCATCCGCGAGAGCAGCTTGCGGGCGCCGGCGTAGCCGCCGTCGCGGCTGAACTCGGCCTCGACGTGGTGGTCGCCGCCGAACTCGATGCCCGCCTCGGCGAGTCCCTCGATGAAGCCCTCGACGCGGTCGACGTTGGTAACAAGGCGGCGCGGGCCCGAGACGATGCCGAACCGCGTGCCGCCGAGCTTCACGAGTGCGAGCGCGAGGTCCTTCGCACCCTGACGGTTCGAGAGCTCAACGACGTCGAACGGCGGGTGGTGCTGCGAAATGAGCACAACCTTGCCGCCGGTCGCGATGTAGTCGCTGAGGTGCTGGTCGAGCGCCGACTGGCTCGCCGCATCCGTCGTGCGCGAGCCGGTGAGAATGATCGCCTTTGGCCGCTGCGTGCGCAGCGTGCGCACGATCTCGACCTCGGAGCCGGTGTCATGATGGGCCGTCGCGACCATCACGACCAGGCCTTCTTCGGCCGCGCCGCGCATGACACCGGCGGCGATCGCGCTGAAGTAGGGGTCGGCGATGTCGCTCACGACGACCGCGATCGTCGACGAGGCGCCTTTCGCAACCGCCTGCGCCGAGAGGTTCGGCAGGTAGCCGAGGCGATCTGCGGTTTCCTGCACGCGCGCGCGGATGTCTTCGTTCACGCGCCGAGTGCTGCCGTTGATCGCGCGCGAGGCGGTCGCGATCGACACGCCCGCCTCACGAGCGACATCCCCGAGCGTCACCGGCTGCTTCGCTGCCGCCATGCGTCCCTCCGAATGTTCGTCGTTGTCGGAGTTGATTCTAGCGGGAAACGGCTTTCCGGCTAACCTTGACGCATGCATCGTCGCATCGTCATCTGCCCCGACTCGTTTAAGGGCACCTGCCCCGCCGCCGATGTGGCTGCCGCCATCGTACGGGGCTGGCGCTCGGTGCGGCCCGACGACGAGTGCGTCGCCGCCCCGATGGCCGACGGCGGCGAGGGCACGATCGAGGCGATGGGCTCAGCGAGTGACGGGGCCTCGATTGAGCGGGTGCGCGTGCGCGGGCCACTTGGCGCGCCGGTCGACGCGCAGGTGCTCCGGCTCGCCGACGACACGTGGGTGGTCGAGCTCGCCGAGACGAGCGGCATCGCCTACCTGCCCGAGGTGACGCGCGCGACGGCCGCCTCGGCCACGACGTTTGGGCTCGGCGAGGCGATTCGCTTCGCCGTGTCGCACGGCGCCAGGCGTGTGCTCGTCGGGCTCGGCAGCAGCGCGTCGACCGACGGAGGGCTCGGGGCGCTGGTGGCATTGGGGGCGCGGGCTGTCGATGCTGCGGGGCGCGAGGTGTCGCCGGGCAACGCGGGGCTGCACGAGCTCGCCTCGGTTGACTTGAGCGGATGTGTCTCGCTGCCGGATGAGCTGCTAGCGCTGACCGATGTTGAGAGTCCGTTGTTGGGTGATGCCGGTGCCGCTGCCGTGTTCGGGCCGCAGAAGGGCGCCTCGGTAGAGGACGTCGCGCGCTTCGACGCGGGCCTTGCGCGCCTCGCCGAGCTGCTCGACGCCGACCGGGATGCGCCGGGCGCGGGCGCCGCCGGCGGAACCGGCTTCGGCCTGCTCGCGCTCGGGGCGCGCATCCGCCCCGGAGCCGTCGAGATCGCGCGAACGATCGGGCTCGCCGACGCCATCGCCGGCGCCGACTTCGTGCTGACCGGCGAGGGCAGCTTCGACACGCAGTCGCTCGCGGGCAAGGTGCCGTCGATCGTGTTCGGCATGGCCGACGCGGCGGGCGTCCCGGCGGGCGTGATTGCGGGCCGCGTGACCCCGGATGCGCTTCAGTTGCGCCGCGCGACGGGCGAGGTCGAGGCCTGGTCGCTCACCGAGCTGGCCGGCGGCGCGGATGCAGCGATGCGGGACACCGAGCGCTGGCTCGAGGCCGCGGGGGCGCGGGCCGCGGAGTCGTTCGAGCGGGTTGGTGCGGGCCAGTCTAGCCGCTGAGCGCTGAGCTGCCGTGCTGCCGACCTATGTCGGTGGCTCGTGATCTCGTGAAGTCAGTCGCCCGATCACCCGCTATCGGCCGCGGCCGAGCAATGTCGGAGGCCCGTGATGGAGTGGAACTCATCCCCCCCCAGAACTCCTCCGATTCCAGCGACGCTGATGCATGTCGGTGGCTCGTGATGAGCTAACTGCGATCCCCAGAATTCCTCCGATTCCAAGACCGCCGATACATGTCGGTGGCTCGTGATCAAGTAGAACCAGTCCCCCGAACTCCCCCGATTTCCCGCACCACTGGCCATGTCGGTGGCTCGTGGTGAAGTGGAACCAGTCCCCCAGCACTCCCCCTGAATTCCGTCGCCGACTCGTCCTTGCCCACACCCTCGTGGTCAGGAAAATCCCAGCAAAAAGACTCGCACCCTGGTTCACGTTTTGGGCCGCTCGTGCGTCTCCAAGGCAACAACGAAGAGCTCCACCAGACCCGGCACGCTGACGAACAGTTTTGAGGAGGTGACACCCATGGCATCCACCCGGCACCGACCCGACGGCACCACCCCCGACCCCGAATACGACGACCTCACCGAACGCACCAGGCGTTTCACCACCGGTTATCTCGACTACAACCAGCAGCGCCGCCACGCCGACGTCGGCGAGATCCGCATGCTGGCGGTCGCCTACGACATCGCCGCCGAACACACCCGCCGCGACACCACCGCGGGCGCGCACCTCATCTCCGACGAACACCGCCTCCACTCCCACCTCCGATCCATCGTCGGCACCGCCGGCATCCGCACCAATGACAGCGACCTCACCCTCGCCAACCGCGCCCGCGACGCCCACCGCCTCACCACCGCCTTCCCTGCCTGGATGACCGCGCTCGACGACGGCACCGTCACCCTCCGCCACGCCACCGCGCTGCTGCGCTACGCGAACAAGGTCAACGACGACCGACGCGATGACTACGGCACGAAGGTCCTCGACTACGCGGCGACGCACACGCCAGGGCAGACCGACACCTACGCCAAGAAACTCGCGGCACGCCTCAACGCCGCCGACTTCGAAACCGCATTCGAACGCGCCTACGATGACCGCGCGGTCACCATCCAAGACCTCGACGACGGCATGTCGATCCTCTCCGCGACCATCCCAACCGTCGCCGCACACGCGGGCTACGACCTGCTCAGCAAACAAGCTACCCAGCTGCGCGACGACCACCACGATGACGCCAAAGCGCACCGCGCCCGCGTCCGCGAGGCGCAAGCAGCCGGGGAGGAACTCTCCCCGGAGGATGCCGCGTTCATTGACGATCCGCGCACCGTCGCACAACTCCGCGCCGATGTGTTCATCGAGACGCTCCTCACCTCGACGCCGCAAAGCATCCTCGAATCCGTCGCGAAGGGGAAACCCCGCGTGCAGGCGACGGTGAGCATCATCGTCCCGATCACCACGCTGCTCGACCCAGATGCGCCGCGCGATATCGCGACCATCGACGGGATGGAACCCATCAGCGCGTTCGAAGCCCGCCAAATCGCGGGCACCGTGACCTGCTTCGACCGCAT
>NZ_JACXJG010000009.1:124278-124371 GCF_014904065.1 Gulosibacter sediminis
CTCACCGTCGATACCCGCACCGCGACCCCGCAAATGCGGAAGTTCTTGCAAGCCCGCGACCACACCTGCCGGTTCCCCGGCTGCCGCCGCCCC
>NZ_JACXJG010000009.1:124391-124584 GCF_014904065.1 Gulosibacter sediminis
GCACCGCAGCGACCTCGACCACACAGTGCCCTGGGCCGCTGGCGGCGCGACCAGCGTCGACAACCAAGCCCATTTGTGTCGGCGACATCACACCCAGAAACACCAACACCCGTGGAGAGTGCGGCACCACGGCGGCGGCGTCCTCGAATGGACTTCCCCGACCAGCGACGTGTTCATCACCCGACCCGAACCA
>NZ_JACXJG010000009.1:124724-162122 GCF_014904065.1 Gulosibacter sediminis
ACCCTTCTGATAGGGGAGAACTCTGCCTACCGACATGGGCGAGGACCGCTGGCTGAGCAGACGAGCACTGCAGCAAGCCAACGCCAAACCCGCCCACGGACGCAGATGGAGTCCGTGGGCGGGTATGGCGTGCCGACGGCCTATACGAGCAGCGTCAGCGGGTTCTCGACTCGGCGCTTGAAGGCGGCGAGCCAGGTGGCGGCGAGGGCACCATCCATAACGCGGTGGTCGGCCGAGAGGGTGACGGTCATGACGGTGGCCGACTCGATTCCGGAGTCGGTCACCACGGGGCGCGGCGAGGCGGTGCCCACGGCGAGGATGCCCGAGTGCGGCGGGTTGATGATCGCCGCGAACTCCTCGACCCCATACATGCCGAGGTTCGACACCGAGAAGCTGCCGCCCTCGAGCTCGTGCTGTCGCAGCTTGCCGTCGCGCGCACGCCCCGCGAGCTCGCGGATCGTCGCGCTCAACGCGCTGATGCTCAGCTGCTCGACGCCGCGCACGACGGGCGTGAGCAGGCCTGCATCGATCGAGACCGCCACGGCGATGTCGACCGAGTCGAAGCGCTCGGTCGCGTCGTCGGTCCAGATCGCATTCGCCTCCGGAACCTCGACGAGTGCCCCCGCGACCGCCTTCATGATGAAGTCGTTCACCGAAATCTTCGTCTCGGTGTTCGCGGCATTCACGTGCTTGCGCAGCTCGAGCAGCGCATCGACCCGCACGTCGGCCTTGAGGTAATAGTGCGGCACCGTCGTCTTGCTCTCGGTAAGCCGCCGCGCAATCGCACGCCGCATGCCGGTGTGTGGGATGCGCGTCACGCCCTCGCGCTCGGGCTCGGGCGCGGGCGCAGGTGCTGGTGCCGGCGCAGTTGCCGCAGAACTAGTCGCAACAGGAGCTTCGGCCGCTGGCGCCTGAGCCGAAGCTAGCGCCCCTTCCACGTCGCGCCGAACAATTCGGCCGCCAGGGCCAGTGCCGGTAAGCGCTGCGATGTCGAGACCGCGTTCGCGTGCGAGACGACGCGCGATCGGGCTCGCGAACCGACGGATGTGGTCGCCCGGTTCGGCGTCTACCGCAGCCGTCCCTCCTCGCGATGCGTCGCCCGTCGAGCAGCTTGTTCCCGTCGCACACGAAGCCGCTGGTGCCGCAGATGCCGCAGGTGCCGCAGGTGCTGTGGCAACTGGTGGAACTGCGGTGTCAATCGCCGAGCCGTCAGCAGAAGCCCCGGCGTGTACGTGCATAGCCGCAGGGTTACCTGCGCCGGCGCCAGGACCGGCGGTCCCGGAACTCGCCACGTCGGCCTGCGCGCCAGCCGCGCCAGCACTGCCAGCCGCCGCGAGCGCATCCGCCGNACTCGCCGTCGCCCGCCAACACGGCGATGGGGGTACCAACATCCACGGTGTCGCCGATCTCGGCGAGAAAGCCCGCGACGGTGCCGCCCTCTTCGACGGCGTACTCGATGGTGGCCTTGTCGGTCTCGATGTCGGCGATCGGGTCGCCGGGGGCGAGCGTGTCGCCGACCGACACCATCCAGCCGGCAATCGCGGCCGACTCGGTGCCGGCGGAAATCTCGGGCATGCGGATGAGCACAGGCATTAGTTCGTCCCTCCGAATCCCGCGCACACGCGTTCGAGGCCAGCGACGACCTCTTCGGTTCGCGCGATCGCGGCACGCTCGAGCACCTTCGAGATGCTCGGGCTCGCTTCCTGGCCAGTGACGCGCTGCACGGGCTGGTCGAGGTAGTCAAAGAACCGGCGCTGAATCTCGTCGGCAAGCCAGCCGCCGTACGAGGTGCCCTCGCTGCCCTGCTCAACAATCAGCACGGCGTTGGTCTTGCGCACGCTCTCGCCGATGGTGTCCCAGTCGATCGAGGCGCGGTCGAGCCAGCGCAGGTCGATGAGCTCGCCGTCGATGCCAGTCTGCTCGATCGCCTCGAGCGAGTGATCGACCATCGAGAGGTAACTAATGACGGTCACGTCCTCGCCCGCTCGGCGCACGGCGGCGCGGCCCGGCGGCAACACATAGTCGAGGTCACCCTCGGGTACCCGGTCGGACTTCGCATACAGGTCAACGTGTTCGATGACGAGCACCGGATCCTCGAGCGCGAGCGCGGCGTTCATGAGGCCGACGTAATCGGCGGCGTTCGACGGCGCCACGATGCGCCACCCGGGCGAGGTCGCAAAGATACCCGCCGGGTCCATGAGGTGCTGCGAGCCATAGCCCGAGCCCATCGCGACCTTGGTGCGCAGCACGAGCGGCATCGACGAGTCGCCGCCGAACATGTGCCGCGCCTTGCCGATCTGGTTAAACACCTGGTCGGCAGCGACCCACATGAAGTCGGGGTACATGAACTCGACGACGGGGCGCAGCCGTCCATCGAGCGCGGCGCCGCCGCCAAGGCCAGCGAACGCGTTCTCGGAGATCGGGGTGCCGAGCACGCGCTCAGGCCAGCGCTTCGCGAGCCCCTTCGTCGCGCCGTTCGTTCCGCCGCTGAGCCGGTGCACGTCTTCGCCGAGCACGACGATGCGCTCGTCCTGCTCCATTCGACGCTCCATGGTCTGCGCGACGGCGTCGACGAACTTCACGTCGCGCCACTCGCCAGCATGCGCTGCGGGTTCGGCGACGGTCAGCCCGTCGAGCTCGCTCGCGTCGCCGCGCACGCCGACGTTCACAAAGTCGGTCTCGGGCCAGAGTTCGGGGCGGATGCGGTTGCGGCCAGCCTTGTCGGGGTGGGCTTCGATCAACTCGGCCGCCACGTCGTTCATCGCCGCCTGCGCATCCGCGCGCACCTGCGCAACCTCGGCGTCGGTGATGAGGCCAAGCGCGACCATCTCGCTCGCGACCTTCGTCAGCGGGTCGCGCTCGCGCCACTCGCGCTCCTCGTCCTTGCTGCGATAGCCGAAGGCGCTGCCCGGGTACGGGCCGTTCTGGTGGAAGAAGCGGTAGACCTCGGCCTCGACCACGACGGGGCCGTTGCCGGCGCGCATGTGCTCGATCGCCTCCTCCATCGCGAGGTGCACGGCGAGCGGATCCATGCCGTCGACGCGCCAGCCGGGCACCGAGAAGCCCTGGCCGCGGATCGACAGCCGGGTGTCCTTCGTGATCTCCGACACGTGCGTCGAGACCCCGTAGAGGTTGTTTTCGATGAAGAACCCAACCGGCAGCTCCCATGCGGCGGCGAGGTTCATCGACTCGAGGATCGAGCCGATCTGGCTCGCGCCGTCGCCAAAGTAGTTCACGGTGACGTCGCTCGTGCCCGCACGCTTCTGCGCGAACGCGTTGCCCGCGGCGAACGGGGCGCCGCCGCCGACGATCGCGTTCGTGCCGAGCGCGCCCGCCTCGAACCACTGCAGGTGCATCGAGCCACCGCGGCCGCGACAGTACCCCTGCGCCAGCCCGAGAATCTCGGCGAGCGTGCGCTGCAGCACGGTGCGCACATCCGCCGACACGAGCGCCCGCGGGTCGATCTGCCCGCCCGAAACGTGGGTCAGGGCCTTCGCGAGAAACTGGTGGTGCCCGCGGTGCGAGCCGCTCACCCCATCCGCCGAGCGCATGCCGACGATCGAGCCGACCGCGCCGCCCTCCTGGCCAATGCTCGAGTGCGCGGGGCCGTGCACGAGTCCCTCGCCAGCGAGCTCGAGCACCTTCTCTTCAAAGGCGCGGATGAGGTGCAGCTGGCTCAGCATCGTGCCGAGCAGTTTGGGGTCGGCCCGCTTCCAGTCAGCCGCGGTGGTGCTGAGCTGCACCCACGGGACGTTAGTTTCTAATTGGCGACGACGCGGCATCAGTATCTCCATTGATCGGCGGTTTGCCGGGTTGCGTGTAACACCACCACCCTAGATTGAATCCAATCGGGGCGCAATGCTGGTCAATTCGGTCGAATTTGCACTCTTTTGCCGCCAATCTCGCTAGAGTTGGATCCAGAAAGGACTACCAATGGCGCTTCCTGGCATGCACGGCACCGACCACATCGGCATCACCGTGCCCGATCTCGACGAGGCAGAGGACTTCTTCGTCCGCATCCTCGGCGGCACGCTCATCTACACGCTCGGCGGCAAGCGCGCCGACGACGACTGGATGCAGCGGCAGATCGGCGTGCACCCGCGCACCGCGATCGAAGAGATCCGCTTCATTCGCCTCGGCAACGGCAGCAACATCGAGCTGTTCAAGTATGACGCCGCCGACGGCCAGCGCCCGCAGCCGAGCAACAGCGACATCGGCGGCCACCATCTCGCGATCTACGTCGACGACCTCGACGCCGCCGTCGCCTACCTGCGCGCCGAAAACATCGAGGTCATGGGCGAGCCCGTCGCGAGCGCCGAGGCCGCCGCCGGACAGCGCTGGGTCTACTTCCGCAGCCCGTGGGGCATGCAGTTCGAGCTCGTCAGCTTCCCCGGCGGCAAGGCCTACGAGCGCGACGCCGCGGTCAAGCTCTGGCACCCGGCCAACTAGAGCAGCCGACGCACCGCAAACGGCCCGAGGTCGAACCGCCACCCGTCGACGCCCGGCTCGCGCCCATCCACCAGGTCAGTCACAATCTGCCCGGTCAGCGGCCCGAGCGAGAGCCCGTGCATGTTGTGCCCCGCGGCGACGATCACCTCGTCGCGCCCCGGCAGCCGGCCGAGCAGCGGCAGGCCGTCCGAGGTCATCGGGCGCGGGCCCATCCACTCGTCGGTGCGCGCGCCCCAGTCGGCGCCCGCGATCACCTGCGAAGCGAAGCCGGCGAGCACGTCGAAGCGGTCGGCGTTCGTGCGCTCGGGCATGCCGTCGAACTCCATCATGCCGACGATGCGCAGGCGGCCGTGCATCGGAATCGCGACGCAGTGCAGGTCCATCGAGTGCACGAGCGTCGCCGGCATCTGCTCGACCGGCACCGTGAAGCTGTAGCCCTTGCCCGCAGTGACGGATGCGGCGCAGAAGATGCCCGAGCGGCGCAGCAGCCCGGTGGTCCAGGCACCCGAGGCGAGCACGACGCGATCGCCGCGCACCTCGACCTCGCGCGCATCCTCATCCCGGCAGACGACGGATGCACCCGAGCCGAGCCGCACGGCCTCGAGACCCGTGCGCACCTCGGCCCCGAGTGCCTCGACCCGCGAGATCAGGCTCGCGACGAAGGTCACCGGGTCGAGCGAGAACTCGCCGGGCAGCATGAAGCCGTACTCGGTTTCGGGCGTGAGCGCGGGCTCGGCGGCCCGCAACGCGGCGCCCGAGAGCGGCTCGCTCGGCGCCTCGGCCCAGCCGCGCGCGGCGCGGTCGGCGTAGAGCGCGTGGGCCGCGAGCAGCGTGGGCTCGTCGCGCGCGGTCATGAGGTAGCCGGAGCCGCCGCCCGACGTGTCGACGCCGTCGGCCGCCATCGCCTCGAGGCTCGGCAGCATGTGCGGCAGGAACTGCGCGAGCGCGGCGTCGCCCTTCGCGCGCTGCTGCGGCAGCGACGAGGCGAGAAAGCCGAGGCCGAACCCCGCGAGCTGCGGCAGCTTGAGCGGTGCAATAGAGAGGTACGAGTTCGTCGAGAACAGCCCCGAAACGATGTCGCGCGCCGTGTTGCTCGAGGCGAGCGGCGCGACCATCTGCGGCGTGAGCTCGCCCGCGTTGCCGGTCGCGGCGCCGGCGCCGAGGTGGCTGCGCTCGACGATCGTCACGCGATGCCCGGCCCGCAGCAGCCAGTAGCTCGTGCAGAGCCCGATGAGCCCGCCACCGACGACCACCACGTGCCGAGTCATCTTCGTCACCTTTCCGGTTCGGGGATGCGCTGGGCTAGTTCCCCGGTCGGCGCACCGTGCTGAGATTGGCCACCACGATACCGAGGAACGCGAGCGGCACGCCGATGAGCACGAGGATGCTGACGTGGCCGGCCGCGAGGTCGAACAGCAGGGCGCCGATGAGCTGGCCCGCGACGACCGAGAGTGTGAGCAGGAAGACGCCGAGGTGCCGCACGACCGCGGCGACGACGATGAGGTAGAGCACGCCGAGCGCGCCGCCAACGTAGAGGTACCACTCGTCGGCGCCCGGCAGCGGTGCGAGCTGCACCCAGCCCACCGCCTGCGCGAGGACGGCGGCGATCGCGAGCACGACCGTGCCGACGAAGAAGTTCACGAGGCCGGGCGCGACCGCCTCGCCCGAGTGCACGTTGACGAGGCCGGTGACGGCCATCTGCAGCGAGATGCAGGCGCCGGCGAAGACGCCGAGCACGAGCAGCGGAATCTTCGCGGCCGTGAGCTCGGTGCCGAGGCCGATCGCGACGACCGCGATGGCGGTCAGGATCGCGCCGAGCACGCGGAACAGCGAGATGCCGCGTTTCGGGGCACCGAGAAACCCGGTGGCATCGACGAGCAGCGAGCCGAGTAGCTGCCCAAGCACCATCGAGGTCATGAACATCGCGACGCCAAGGGTCGGCACCGAGACACCCTGCGCGAGCACGAACACCGCGCCGAGCACTCCACCGCCCAGGCCGTACCAGGGCAGCTTGCGGGTACGCACGGCCTTGACGACCGCGAAGAGACCCCGGCGTGCGCTCGGCACGCACAGGGTGATGAGGATGAGCACGATGAGGCCGACGAGGAACGAAATCGTCGCGGCGTGCACGCCCGAAGCGACCGAGGCGCCGAGCGAGCCGTTGACGCGAGCCTGGGTCGCACTGCAGATTCCAACAACCACAGCGGTCAACATGAACACGATTCTTCGCGGGGTTGTCAATTCGCTCACTGTGTGAGCCTACTCTTCGGGTGCGTCCGTGAAGAATGGAATGCATGACCTCACCTACCTGCGTTGAATTCATCCATGCCGGTCCGCAGTCGCCGCGAGTTTGGGATCCGGTGATGGCGCAGCTGCCCGAATCCATCGACGCGGTGGCCCAGACCATCCCCGGCATCAGCGCGCCGGCGCCCGAGGGGTTCTCGCTCGATGCGGCCGCGCGGTGGGTGCTCGACGATCTCGCCGACCGCACCGACGAGGAGGGCGTGCTCGTCGGCATCTCGGTGGGGGCGCTCATCGCGATCCGCGCCGCCGCGCTCGAGCCCGGGCTGGTGAAGGGCCTCGTGCTCTCCGCGCCGTTCGCGCGCTCGCCCCGGGCGCTGCTGAAGATGCAGCGCACGATCTCGAGCGCCCTGCCCGAGCGCTACCTCGCGGGCCCGACGATCGAGGAGGGTGGCTCGGGCATTACGAAGCAGGACCTACTGTCGGTGCTCGACGGCATGTCGGGCCTCGACCTGCGGCCTGAGCTTTATCGCATCCAGTGCCCCGCCCTCGTACTCGTCGGCGGCAACGACCGCGCGAACCACAAGGGCTCGGGTGAGGTCGTCGAGTCGATGCAGGATGCGCAGCTGCAGATTGTGCCCGGCGAGGGCCATCTCTGGAACGAGACGAACCCGCAGCGCTTCGCCGCCGCGGTGAGCGGTTGGGTCGAGTCGCTCTAGGCCGTCGCCTCGGGGTGCTTGCGGATCGTCACCGCGAGCCCGACCGTGATCAGCGTGAGTACGCCGCCGATGATGAAGGGGTAGCGGCCCGCGTCAGCCACGTCGCCGAAAGCAGTCTGTGCGATACCGAACGCGGTGAGGAACAGCGCCGTGCCGATGGCGCCGGCGAGTTGCTGCCACGTGTTGAGGATCGCCGAACCGTGGCCGTACATGTCGCGCGGCAGCGAGCCGAGCGAGTGCGTCAGCAGCGCCGAGATGATGAGGGCCATGCCCGCGCTGAAGACGCAGTGGCAGAGGATGACGAACCACGCCTCGGTGCTGGCGCCGACGGTAGCGAGGCCCCACTGCCCGGCGGTGAGCAAGAGCGCGCCGGGAATCACAAGCACGGCGGGGCCCTTGCGGTCGTAGATGCGGCCGGCGATCGGCGCGATGATCGCCTGTGTGAGACCGCCCGGCAGCAGCGAGAGGCCGACTGCCGCGGTGCTCAGGCCGAGCCCGTTCTCGAGGTAGACCGGCAGCACGACGACCGTGCCAAGCATCGCGCCGAAGGTGATGCCGATAATGAGCAGGCTGCGCACGAACGTGCCGTCCTTGAGCGGGGCGAGGTTGAGCAGCGGCGCCGCCTGCCGGCGCACGAGCGACTGCTGCCGCACCGCGAAGACGCTCAGCGCGGCGAGACCGACGACGAGGGCGACGACCGGCACGAAGTCTCCCTCGCCGATCTCAGAGATGCCCGAGACGCCGTAGACGAAGCTGCCGAAGCCGACGACCGAGAGCAGGATCGACACGGCGTCGAGGCGACCGGCGGGCTGGCCCTTACCGGCCGGCAGCGCGATGCCGCCGCCGATGAGCGCNGCAGGGCGAACACCGCCATGCCCCAGAACAGGGCGTGCCAGGTGAAGGCGTCGATGACGAGGCCCGCGAGGGTGGGGCCGACCGCCGGGGCGACCGAGATGACGACGGTGTTGAGGCCCATGATCGAGCCGCGGTGCTCGGCCGGCACGAGCTGCAGGGTGGTGGTCATGAGCAGCGGCATGATCACCGCGGTGCCGAGCGCCTGCACGACGCGGGCGACGAGCATCGTCTCGAAGTTCGTCGCGAGCGCCGCGACGAGCGTGCCGANCCGAAGAGCACAATGGCGACGAGGAAGAGCATCTTCGTACTGAACCGCTGCATCAGGTAGCCGGTGAGCGGAATGCAGATGGCCATGGTGAGCAGGAAGCCCGTGGTGAACCAGCCGGCGGTGAGCGACGAGATCGAGAAGTCGGCCATGAGCGACGGCAGCGCGACGGTGAGCACCGTCTCGTTGAGGATCATAACGAACGCCGCGACCGCGAGCGTGCCGATGATGGCGACGAGTTTGCCCGTCGAAAGTGTGCGTGGCTGCGTCAGCGTCTGCGTCATGTTGTCGCCCTCTCATTTTTGCGAACGACCAAGTATGGCACACTGTGACACTCTGACGTAATATGCCAAGAGAGAAATTTTCGAAACACCCCGCAAACCGGAGCGTGACAAAATGACGACCATGGCCAACGACGGACGCTCGCTCAACGATCGCCGTCGCGCGCAAACGAGCGACGAGATTCACCGGGCAGCAATGGTGCTGTTCGAGCGACAGGGCGTCGAGGCCACGACGGTCGCCGAGATCGCCGAAGCAGCGGGCATCTCGGCCCGCACGTTCTTCCGGTACTTCGACAACAAAGAGCACGCCGGAATCCCCGGCCAGCTCAACTTTCACCGGCGCATCGAGCAGTTCACCCCCACCGACGGGTCGCCGAGCGACGTGTTGCAGCAGATTGAGGGGATGCTCGAGGCAGAGATCCGCGAATCTGCCGAGCAAAGTCAAGACTCAACCCGGGTGGCACTGCTCTTCGCGAGCGAGCCCTCCATTCTCGAGGAGGCGGCCGGGCAATTGCAGCGCACGTCGAAGGTGCTGCAGGCGATCGTGCTCGAGCACTGCCCCTCACTGAAGAGGTCGGTGACGCTCATCATCACCGACCTCGCCATGACGACCTGGCACACGAGCTGGGAGGCGCTCGGGCAGCGGTACGAGGCGGGCGAAACGATCACGCCCCTCGACAACTACCGCGAGCACTGCGCCATGCTGCGCGAGATCGTGCAGTAACTACTGCAGGGTGGGCCTACGGAGTGGGCTCGACGTCGAGGACGACCTCGAACTCAAGCAGGTTCGCACCGCTCGCAACGGGCTTGCCGTGCTCGCCCGAGTGCGCGGCACGAGCATCCCCGTCGCGCCACGCGACGAACGACTCCTCGTCTTCCCACTCGGTCACGACGAAGTAGCGCGTCTCGCCGGCGGTCGGGCGCAGCAGCTTGAAGCCGCGGAATCCCGGCGACGTCTCGACGGTGCCGGCGCGCTCGGCGAAGCGGCGCTCGAGTTCGGGGCCCGCCTGCTCCGGCACGTCAATGGCATTGATCTTCACGATAGGCATGCCCCGAAGCCTAGCCCTACTCCCCCGCAAAAATGATGCGGTGCCAGTCCTTCTTCGCCACCGCGGTGATGTCCTGAATCACGTGCTTCACGTTCGTGTACTCCTCGAGCGAGTACGCCGACATGTCCTTGCCGTAGCCCGAGGCCTTGTAGCCGCCGTGGGGCATCTCGGAGATGATCGGAATGTGGTCGTTGATCCACACGCAGCCCGCGTCGATCTCGCGCGAGGCGCGGTTCGCGCGGTAGACGTTGCTCGTCCAGGCGGATGCGGCGAGGCCGTAGGGCGTGTCGTTCGCGAGGTCGATCGCCTCGTCGTCGCTTGAGAACGGCAGCACCACGAGCACGGGGCCGAAGACCTCGTCCTGCACGATTTCGGAATCCTGGGCCGCACCAGTGATCAGCGTCGGCTCATAAAAGTAGCCGGCAGCCTCGGGCACGTGACCGCCGCGCACGACCGTGGCGCCAGCATCCACCGCCCGCTCGACCATCGCGGCGACCTTCTGCTGGTGGCCGCGCGACGAGAGCGGGCCGAGGTCGGTCTGCTCGTCGTCGGGGGTGCCGAGCTTGACCGTGTCGATGACGGCGGCGGTCTTCGCGACGAACTCGTCGATGACCGACTCGTGTACGTAGGCGCGAGTCGCGGCGGTGCAGTCCTGGCCGGTGTTGATGCACGAGGCGGCGACCGCGCCGTTCGCGGCGGCGTCGAGGTCGGCGTCGTCAAACACGACGAACGGGGCCTTTCCGCCGAGCTCGAGGTGGAGGCGCTTGCCGGGGATCGTCGACGCAATCGAGCGGCCGACCTCGGTCGAGCCGGTGAACGACACCATGTTCACCTCGGGGTGCGTCGTGAGGTGCGTGCCGACCGAGCGGCCGCCGCCGGTGACGATGTTGATGACTCCGGCGGGGATGCCCGCTCGGGCCGCCGACTCGGCAAACAGCAGGGAGGTGAGCGGGGTGATCTCGGCGGGCTTGAGCACGATCGTGTTGCCTGCCGCGACGGCGGGCAGGATCTTCCAGGCCGCCATCTGCAGCGGGTAGTTCCACGGCGCGNCGAGCCGACGACGCCGATCGCCTCGCGGCGGATCGACGAGGTGTGGTCGGCCGAGTACTCGGCCTGCGCCTTGCCCTCGAGCTGGCGGGCGGCGCCCGCGTAGAAGGCGACGTTGTCGATCGAGCCGGCCACGTCGAAGAGTGTCGTGAGTTTGAACGGCTTGCCACACTGGCGCGACTCCCAGCGCGCGAGCTCGCCCTCGTGCTCGCGCAGGTCGCGCACCCAGGCGTGCATGAGGTCGCTGCGCTCGCCCGGCGTGCGGCGCGACCAGTCGGCGAAGGCGCGACGCGCGGCCGCGACCGCCGCATCCACCTGCTCAGCCGAGGCCTCGGCCTGCTCGACAATCACCTCGTCGAGGGCGGGGTCGCGCACCTCGACGCGGCGCTCGCCGGCGCCGGTCACGTACTCGCCATCGATCCAGTTGAGTGGCTGCTGCCAGGTCAATTCAGCGATCTTGGACATCTCGTATCACTCTTTCAAAGCTTCGGTACCCCTATCTCACCAGATCGATTCCGGCGCGGTCATGACAATCTGGCAACTGGAGCCACGAGATTCGACAATGCCGACAGTTTGCCGGAGCACGGGCCCCCGTAGCGTCCATGACAGACCCGATGAAAGGACTCTCATGACGAACCTCCCGGTTGTTCCGCACTGGATCGGTGGCAAGGAAGTCACCCCCGAAGGCAGCCGCACCGCCCCCGTGTTCGACCCGGCGCTCGGCGAAGAGACGAAGCGCGTCGTGCTCGCGGAGCAGACCGACGTGGACGTCGCCGTGAAGAGCGCGCACGAGGCCTACCACTCGTGGCGCGACGTGTCGCTCGCGAAGCGCACTTCGATCATCTTCAAGTTCCGCGAGCTGCTCGACTCACGCAAGGGCGAGCTCGCCGAGATCATCACCGCCGAGCACGGCAAGGTACTCGACGATGCTCTCGGCGAGATCTCGCGCGGCCAGGAGGTCGTCGAGTACGCATGCGGCATCACCGCACACCTGCGCGGCCACTTTTCCGAGCAGATTTCGACCGGCTTCGACATCCACTCGGTGCACCAGCCGGTCGGTGTCGCGGCGATCATCTCGCCCTTCAACTTCCCCGCCATGGTGCCGATGTGGTTCTTCCCCATCGCCATCGCCGCGGGTAACGCCGTGATCCTCAAGCCCTCCGAGAAGGATCCTTCAGCGGCGATCTGGATCGCGAAGCTCTGGCAGGAGGCCGGCCTGCCCGACGGCGTCTTCACCGTACTGAACGGCGACAAGGTTGCGGTTGACGGCCTGCTCACGCACCCGCAGGTCGACGCCGTCTCATTCGTCGGCTCGACCCCGATCGCGCGCTACGTCTACGAGACCGGCACCGCCCACGGCAAGCGCGTGCAGGCGCTCGGCGGCGCCAAGAACCACATGCTCGTGCTGCCCGACGCCGACCTCGACCTCGNTCGCCGACTCGGCAATCAATGCCGGCTTCGGCTCGGCGGGCGAGCGCTGCATGGCGATCTCGGTCGTCGTCGCGGTCGAGCCCGTCGCCGACGAGCTCATCGAGAAGATCACCGAACGCATGGGCAAGCTGCGCGTGGGCGATGGCCGTCGCGGCTGCGACATGGGCCCGCTCGTGACGCAGGCGCACCGCGACAAGGTCGCCGGCTACATCGATGTCGCACTCGAGGATGGCGCCGACGTCGTTGTCGACGGCCGCGGCATCGAGGTCGATGGCGAGGCCGGCGGCTTCTGGCTCGGCCCGACGCTCATCGACAAGGTACCCACGAGCTCGCGCGTCTACACCGAGGAGATCTTCGGCCCAGTGCTCTCCATCGTGCGCGTCGCCTCGTTCGACGAGGGCGTCGACCTCATCAATAACGGTGCGTTTGGCAACGGCACCGCCGTGTTCACGAACGACGGTGGCGCGGCCCGCCGCTTCCAGCGCGAGATCGAGGTCGGCATGATCGGTGTCAACGTGCCGATTCCCGTGCCGATCGCGACCTACTCGTTCGGCGGCTGGAAGGAGTCGCTGTTCGGCGACACCAAGGCTCACGGCGCCGAGGGAGTGCGCTTCTTCACCCGCCAGAAGGCGATCACGACTCGCTGGCTCGACCCGAGCCACGGCGGCATCAACCTCGGCTTCCCCAAGAACGACTAGGGACACCACCCAAAGTGAGTCGAATTTACGGNTTTCCCGCTTCCGATAGACGTATTCCTGACCGGAGCACAGCAACTGTTGGGGAGACAGTCATGGAGCTCGGTTCAGTCGCGGAATGGGTCGCGGTTCTCGCCGCGTTCATCGCCGGAATCTTCGCGTTCACGGCATGGAGATCGGCGCAAAGCCAGGCGCAGAGTGCGTCGGAGCAGCTCAACATCGAACTCACTCGCGAGAAAGAGCGTCACACCTTAGAGACCCGGCACCAGGCGTCCCTGATCTCAGTGTGGGGAGTGAAGGATCCGTCTGGCCCAACCACGAAGTACGGCTTCCACTTCGAGAACGGTTCGACCGCCACGGTCTTCGAAGTGAAGGCCAAAGTTCGCAAGCTCGACGGCACCGAGCTGACCCCCATCAGGCTGCGCCAGCTACCGCCCGGCCCGTACGAGGTCTGGGACGACGAAAGTACAAGTGGGGCAACCTCTGCCCGACGAGTCCGTCCGCGCCTGCCTATGAGGTGCCGAGGAACGGTAAAGAGCCGGTCCAAAGCGTCACTTTCACCGACGCCCAGGGCAACCGGTGGCTCCGCGACGCGTCATGGGCCCTCACCCAGCTGTAGGCGTAGGGCCCGCCAGCTGCAGCGCCAGCCAGAGCTGCGCGCGGGCCGAGAAGT
Organism: Gulosibacter sediminis; assembly: GCF_014904065.1. Lineage (GTDB taxonomy): Bacteria > Actinomycetota > Actinomycetes > Actinomycetales > Microbacteriaceae > Gulosibacter > Gulosibacter sediminis. The sequence continues at coordinate 138,430 of NZ_JACXJG010000009.1, forward strand.
CCTCGAGGTCGTAGCCCGTGGCGGCGGCCGCGGCCGCGACTCGCGCCCGCAGGGTGTGGCGGTGGATGCCGAGCTCGCGTGCCGCCGGATCCCACGCGCAATTGTGGGCGAACCAGGCGCGCAGGGCGGCGAGCAGCTCATCGGCGTCGTCGCGATCGCGCAGCTCCGCGAGCATCCGGGCCGCGAGCAGCCGCCCCTGCTCGGCATCGAGCCAGGCGAGCAGCCCGTGCTCGGCGAGCTTGTCGAACTCGACGACCTCGCCGGCGCGGGCCGCGCGCTGCAGGGCGTGCCGCGCATCCTGGTAGCCCTGCGCGATGTCGGCAACGTCGACCGCGGTGGAGACGCCGGCCGTGAGTTCCTCGCGGGCGAGCGGCTCGGGCAGCTCGGCGTCGGCGGGCACGACGAGCAGCAGCTCGTCACGGTGGCGCGCGAACGTGAGGTCGTTGGCTGCTGCGAGCAACTCGAGTTCGTCGAGCACGCGCGTCCACTCGGTTACGCCACGGGCGACGATGACCCGCACGCGGCCCACCGGCACCCAGGTACCAAGGTCGCGCAGCGCGTCGCCCGCCGCGGCCGTCGCGCCGGCGAGATAGAGCTCGGCGACGCCGGTGCGCAGGCTGCGGCGCGCACTGTCGAGCACGCGCGACTGCTCGATCGCAATCGAGGCGATGCCGACGACGCTCGCGAGCAGCTGCGCGCCTGCGGCGTCGAGCGGCGCGCCCGAGCCAATCGCCAGCACACCGCGCAAGCGGTCGGGCTGGCCGATCGTGTGCAGCGTCACGCTGTGCTCGGCTGAGGCGAGGCGGGCCGCGGCGCGCCGGCGGCCGCGCAGCTGGCCTGCCACGGCATCCGCGAGCTCGGCCTCGAGTTCGGGCGGCACGGGGCGCCCCAGCTGCACCTGCACGCGCCGGCCGAGTGCGTCGTAGAGCGCGACCCAGCTGTCGAGCTGCGCCGAGAGCTCGCGCAGGGTGGCGGCGAGGCCGTCGGGTCGCAGGGTCGCGCGAGCGATCGCGCGCTGCGCCCGGTTCGACCACTCGAGGCGCTCGTTGCGCTCGGCAGCGATCGCGTCGGCGACGGTACGCGAGATGCGGATGAACGGGGTCGACGAGGGCACGATGAACAGCGGGAGCTCGTGCTCGAGGCTCGCGTCGATGACCTCGGCCGGCACGCGGGCGTGCGCGACGTTCACTGCGAAGCCCAGCCCGACGATGCCCGCGTCGCGCAGGCGCCGCACGTACTCGCGCGCGTACTCGGTCTCGGCGGCCGCGTCGTGCTGGCGGCCGAACTGCGTGCCGTCGGTGAGCAGCAGCTGCCCCGCCTCGAGCCAGGGCGAGGGATGCTCGAGGTTCGACGAGTGCGCCCACGACACCCTCTCGTCGAGCTGTTCGTCGCGTACCTCGAGCGGCCGGGCCAGGCGCAGGCCAAGCGCGGAGTGGGCCAGGAGTGTTCGCAGCGTCATCACCACCCCGCCAGCGTAGCCGACGCACGGTGCGGATCTGTCTACGAGCATCCGTCATGTTCGACAGAACGGCACTCGCCACCAGGCAGCGGGGGCACAATGCTGGGAGCAGACCACCCCACCGTCAAAGGAGCCGACGTGACCGACACCACCCTCACCAGCCTGAGCAACGCCGAGGTCGCCAAGTACGACACCTCGCACGTGTTCCACTCCTGGTCGGCCCAGGGCAAGCTCGCCCCGCTGCCGATCAAGACCGCGCACGGCTCGACGGTGGTCGACTTTGAGGGCAACGAGTACCTCGACCTCTCGAGCCAGCTCGTGTTCACGAACCTCGGGCACCAGCACCCGCGCGTCGTCGAGGCGATTAAGCAGCAGGCGGATGAGCTGCTCACGATCGCGCCGGCGCACGCGAACCAGACTCGCGCGCGGGCGGCCGAGCTCANTCCTCGAGCACGCCCCCGAAAACATGGACCGCGTCTTCTTCACGAACGGCGGCGCCGACGCAAACGAGAACGCGATTCGCCTCGCCCGCCAGGTGACCGGCCGCGACAAGGTGCTCTCGCGCTACCGCTCATACCACGGCAACACCGGCGCCGCGATCGTCGCGACCGGCGACTGGCGCCGCCAGCCGAACGAGTACGCCACCGGCCACGTGCACTTCTTCGGCCCCTACCTCTACCGCAGCGAGTTCTGGGCCGAGACCGAGGAGCAGGAGTGCGAGCGCGCCCTGCAGCACCTCGACTCGGTGATTCGCCACGAGGGCCCGACCACGATCGCCGCGATTCTGCTCGAGTCGNTCCCCGGCACCGCCGGCATCATGGTGCCGCCGGCGGGCTACCTGCAGGGCGTGCGCGAGCTCGCCGACCGCTACGGCATCGTGCTCATCGCCGACGAGGTCATGGCCGGCTTCGGCCGCGCCGGCGAATGGTTCGCGTTTCAGGCCCAGGGCATCACGCCCGACCTCATCACCTTCGCGAAGGGCGTCAACTCGGGCTACGTACCCCTCGGCGGCGTCATCATCTCGAAGGAGATCGCGGCGGCGTTCGACGAGCGCGTGTTCCCCGGCGGCCTCACCTACTCGGGCCACCCGCTCGCGACCGCGGCCGCGGTGGCAACCATCGAGACGATGACCGACGAGGGCGTCGTCGAGCACGCCCGCGAGCTCGGCACCGACGTGATCGGCCCGCGCCTGCGCGAGCTCGCCAAGGAGCTCGACGTGATCGGCGAGGTGCGCGGCACCGGCGTGTTCTGGGCGATCGAGCTCGTGTCGGACGCGGCGGCGCGCACCCCCGTCGCGGCCGAGTACATGGGCCGCGTCAAGGCAGCGCTCGTCGCGCGTGGCGTGATTCCGTTCACGAGCGATAACCGCATCCACATCGTGCCGCCGTGCACAATCTCGTCCGAGGATCTGAACCGTGGCCTCGACGTCGTCGCCGAGGTGCTGCGCAGCGAGGCTGTCAGCTAGTTCTGCTCGTGCTGCCGTTAATCATGAGCTCGCGCCCCGAAGTGTTATGGGCAGTCCGATCCGGTCCAGGGACATCGGGACTTGTCGAATGATGGGGGCGCTAAGTGACTCTTGATGAAACGACGGTTCGCGTCCCAGTTGCTATCAAGGACATTCGCGACGGTAAAGATGGAGACTTGCGAGACTCCTGCAGTCTTCAGCGCGCTGGCCACTCCTTGCGCATGCGAACCTGTTACCCAGGAGTCATCGACAAGAAGCACATGATCAGGGACCTCAGCTGATGTATCCACCTTCCAGAATTCTGGATGCAGCGCTCGGTCGGATCGCGAAGACCCGGTGAAGTCAATGTGGATCTCTCGTGCGCCAGCACGAGCTATCCGTTGGACGAGGTCGTGAAGCACAGCACGCCCCCGCGTGGAGGGAACTACTGCCCAGCCCTGGACGCCGGCGCCAACAAGAGCGGACAAGCACTGAGTGTGTCCCTTGAGCCCCAGCGCCAACAGGGCCGCCATCTGGAGCTTGATGCTCGGTCCTGCAGCTAGCGTCTTATAGTTCCGCACCAGGAGATAGGACTGCGAGTCCGGCTTGCTCGCGTAGATCAGGGACCCTACTCTGTCGGCGAGTGGGTGGCCACTCTCCGCGTGCTTTGTGCAATGAACACATCGCGCGTATGACGAGCTCACTGGACTACCGCAGACGTCGCAGGTATGCCCCGGATCACGAATCGTGCTTTGAAGATAACTACCGGCCGTCAGCTCCAACTGGTCAGCGACCGCCTGGACGTTCTCAGGCAGGTCACGGCTCATGAGGCGAGCAGTGCGCCGAGCGCGTTATTGAGACGATCTGGGGCTGATCGGATACTCCGCACTGCGTCCTGCATTTCGGCGAGGTTACTCACCACGGAGACGTGAGGGGCAGCTGCGAGAGCGCGACCCCACTGGGTGGACTCCACTACGTCGCTCGTGAGGATAACCGGGCGCCCATGCTCGCCGGCGAGACGAGCCTGGATGCGCGTACCGGAGTGTTCGCCCGCCTCGATCACGATCGTCGCCAGTCCATAGCCGGACATAGAGGCATTTCGCATCGGAAAACTACTCTTCGTCGGCGGGGCGTCCGGGTAAAACTGCGAGAGCACCAAGCCTCGCTGAGCAATTTCCTCTTGCAGGGCCGCGTTCTTCGCCGGATAACGTCGTGAAATCCCGGTGCCGATGAAGGCAACCGTACGTCCGCCGGCGTCCAGAGCCGCGCGGTGCGCCGCGGTGTCGATTCCTTCGGCCAGGCCTGCGATTACCGTCAAGCCTTCGCTGACCAAGAACTCTGCGGTGGCCTGAGCGAAGGCTCGACCGCGCTCGGTGATGGCGCGGGAGCCGACAACTGACATCCCATCGTCATCCGCTCGGAGATCCCCCTCATAGAATAGGAAGGGCGGCATCTCGCGAATATCCCGAAGGCGCCGGGGGTAGTCCGAGTCGAGAACCGTAGTGAGCCGGTAGCCCGCTGCGGACCATGCAGCTAGGTCTGCAGCGCTTGTGCTCAGCTCTGCATCGACCGCAGGGTTCGGGATAAGCGCGTCATCTTCTTCTCGCAGGATGGCGAGCGCGCTTCCTTCGGCTGCAACTTCGAACGCAATCGAACCCCAGCTGCGCCCCTTCGGGCGCGAACGCAAGAGGGCAAGAAGCGCAGCTGCTTCATTCTCGTAAGTGTTCGTCCCCACAGGTCAACGCCGCCTCTCCAAGGTCTGCACGAGCGCCCCACCTAGATGCCGTCTTCCCGCAACGGTAACCGAAGCCACTGACACCAGATGCGTCACCAGCCTGGTGAGCGCCAGTTGCGTATCCCACCGTAGTGGAATGAAATCCAGCCCACTCCAGACAACTGGGCGGGCTGAACGATTGGCTCAAGGCTACTCGATGACGTCGAACGTTGGGAGTGCGCGAACGAGCTCTTGCGTGCGCATTGAGACGGTCACAAGCGAGGCGATGAGGTCGACTACGTAGCGCGGATTCTCGTGTTCGCGTAGCCAGTCGTTCGGATCGTTCACGATGCCCGAGGCCTTGTCCTGCTTGACCTGGTAGCGATCGATGATCCACTCGAGCGGGCTGCGGCCGCCGATCTTGTAGTCGTTCGCGGCTTCGGGAATGCCGGTGATCGTGAGGTAGTCGTTGTACTTTAGCCCGGCGCGGCTCGTACGCTTCGTCCACGACAACTTCTTGATTCGGTACAACTCGTAGGGGTCGTCGGGCGTCGAGACGGCAAGCTCCGACTCGAGCCCGTCCCACGCCGGCACGTTTTCATAGTCCAAGTGCAGTTCGGCAAGTTTGCGACCGATGCGCACATACTCCGCGAAGCCGCGGCAACGCGGGATGTGCGGCAACAGCTTCTTGAGGTCGGCCTCGTACCGTTCGCGGTACTCGCCATGGTGCAGCAGCGCGTAGACGTAGTAGAAGATGTCGTCCTTAGACAGCTCCGGCGCTTCGTCGGCGTACGCCGAACGGTAGGCAGCGAGCGTCTCGTCGGTGATGTTGTCGACCCGACGGTAGCCGTCGACCTCCACGGCTTCGTCGGATGCGCCGAGCAGGTCGAGGTTGAAGCCACCGTCATCGGCACTGACTGGTTCCCAGGTGTAGCGGGCGAAGACTTGCGAGTCACCAGTCGTGTGCAGGTCAGGCAGAAGTTCAACCATGAAACCACCCGATTCCTTACGGGAGTCGGAGTTGATCAGGATCGCCACGTTCTCATGAGCCGGTGTCGGCCAGAGTCGGGGGAGCTGATAGATCATGTCGTTCATGGGACGGTCGAAGTAGACCCACTGGCGTGTAAATGGTCGGTACGTACCGAGTCGCACGGCATCTGGTCGATACTCATGCAGGCGCTGGCGCCGAGCGTCTGACCTTAAGCTTCGGTTCCAGTTGATCTGCGCTGCAGAATCAACTGATGTGTCGCCTGAAACAAAGCGGTTGTAATTGGCAATCATTCGAGCCATGTTCGACTCGACAGCACTGCGCGAGTAGTTGTAGCACCACGCGTCTCTATTGGTCTTCAGACCAGCTGAAGCGACATCGAAGACTGATCCGGCCATCTTCGACCCAATTGCCTGGAACGTCGTGAACCGTTCGTCGCGCTGGTTGATCCAGTCGCCCTGTTCGTTCGGCGTGATCTCGGTGAACGTGGTGCGCTCGACGCTCCCATCGTCAACGAGGCGCTGCAGCTTCTCTTCGCGGGTGAGGTAGTCGCCAATGTCGCAGTAGTGCACCCGGGCGGGCTCAGAACTGTTGCTTGACTTCACGAGAAGCGTGATCGCGACTCCCGTGCGACTGCCCGAGCCGAATACCTTGCCGCCTTCCTTTCGCGACAACTCTCCCTGCGTTCGCTGGTTGCCTCGCAGGTTGAATACGAAGATGTCGTCGAACTCGTCGGCCCAGGTGAGCCGCACGCCGTCGGCGGTGTTGCCGTCGACAAAGCCGCTATTCGAGACGAAAGCGACGATGCCGCGACCATCGCTGTCGTCGCGTTGGCCGGTGATGCGGTCGGTCGCCCACCGAAGTGCTCGGTAATACGAGTCGTAGAGTCCGTTCTTATTCTGTGCGGTCGACTTCGCGGCGTACGTCGCGCGAATGCGCCCATCCACGCCCGGATACTTCGCATTCTGGTTATTGTCGTTCGCGCTCGACTGCCCGACTGAGTACGGCGGGTTCATCACGATCACGTTGATCGACGAGTCGAGCTGCCCCGCGATGCGCTTCGAGTTTGCGGGGAACACATCGCCCGCGACCCGGTTCTCGCGGTCGTACATCGCGAACGTGTCGACGAGCGAGATCCCCGGGAACCCGACGTCGCCCTCGGGTTCGACCCCCGCGTCGGCCAACACCTGCCGGAACACGGCTTCGATGTTCACCGCCGCGATGTAGTAGCTCAACAACACAATTTCGTTCGCGAACAACTCGTGCCGGTACTTGCACTCGAGGTCTTCGGGCCGAATCAGCCCGATCTGCAGCAGGCGCGTCAGGAACGTGCCGGTGCCCGTGAATGGGTCGAGCACGGTCACGCCCTCGTCCGAAAGTGATTTACCGAACACGCTGCGCGCGAGCACGTCGGCCGAACGCAGAATGTAATCGACCACCTCGACCGGCGTAAACACGATGCCCATGCGGTCGCGCAGCTTCGGGAACGCCTGCGAGAAGAACCGGTCGTAGAGCGTCACGAGCATCTGCTGCTTCGCCGACACATTGTCGAGCCCGCGGATTCGGCTCGTGACCTTCGCATAAAACGCCTCGAGTGGCACGAGTTCTTTCGCGAAGGCGTCATTCTCGCTGAACTGCGCAATCACCTTATCGAGTGCCCGCGAGACCGGGTTCTCGGCTGAGAACTCGCTTTCGGGGAACATCGCGTCGAAGATCGGACGAGTGATCATGTGCTGGGCGAGCATCTCGATCGCCTCGTCGCGTTCGACTTCGGGGTTGACGGTTTGGGTCAGGGCCTTCACGAACCTCTGGAAGGGTCGCGGGTCGGTCTCGGGCGCATCGAGGTGGGCAGTGATGAGCGTGATGAAGCGCCCAGCAATCTCGTTGATGTCGTGCGCCCAGTCATCCCAGTACATGCGGTCGCCGACCTGCTTGACGAGCTTCGCATAGACCGAGTCCTTCCATGCCGCGTCGCACGCGCCACCGAGACCGGGCAGCGTAGTGAGCCCGTTGCTCGGTGCGCACACGGTAGCGCCGCCCGCATCATCACCGCTGTCTTCGCTCGCGTGCTCGCCGATCGTGTTCTCGGCACCCTGACGCGGCTTCGGGGTCAGATCAATTGTCTGCACGACGATCGTCTCTGGCGCCTTGCCGCTGATCGGCATCTGGTTGATCGCCGCATCGAGCCGCTCATCGTGTGCGCGCAGGGCCTGCAGCACCTGCCAGACCACCTTGTAGCGCTCGTTCTCGCCCAGCGCCTGCTCGGGCGTCACCCCGGCCGGAATCGCGATCGGCAGAATGATGTAGCCGAACTGCTTGCCCTCGGCGCGACGCATGACGCGGCCAACTGCCTGCACGACGTCGACCTGCGACTTGCGCGGGCTCAGGAACAGCACCGCGTCGAGGCTCGGCACATCGACGCCCTCGCTGAGACAGCGCGCGTTCGTGAGCACGCGTGCGATCGGTCGCCCCTGTCGGTCGGTCTTGACGTCCTCCTTCAGCCAGTCGAGTCGTTCCTGGCGTTCTACCGACCGCATTGTGCCGTCGACGTGCAGCACCTGTACCGTGAGGTCGTCGGTCGGGTCGTCATTGTCGATGTCGGATAGGTGATCTTCGACGAGCGACTGGAACTCGTTCGCGATGCGCGTCGACGCCTTAATGTCTTTCGCGAACGCGACCGCGCGGCGCATCGGCGCGGTGTCGCCACCAAAGCCATCGGCGAGCTCGCCAGACTGTCGCTTCGCCATACCATTCCAACAACCGACGAGCTTCGCAACATCGGTGATCGGCAGCTCATAAGTGGTGTCGGCAAGCTGCGCCTGGAACGACGTCGCAATCTGGTCTTCGGCGACCCCGAGCACAATCACCTTGTAATCGGTCAGCAAGTTCTGCTCGACAGCCTGGCCGAACGACAAGCGGTAGAGCTCCTCGCCGTAGAGCTCTGTGTCGTCCATCGATACCAGCTCGGCGTCTTTCTCGCGGGCCGTGTTCTTCACATTGTCGTTAAAGATGCGCGGTGTCGCGGTCATGTACACGCGTCGCTCGGCATCGATGTAGTCGTTGTCGTGCACACGCACGAACGCCGATTCGTCCTCGTCGGTGAGCGTGACCCCGGTGGTGCGATGGGCCTCGTCGCAAATGACGAGGTCGAAGCGTTCGAGCCCGAGTTGTTGCGCCTCGTGCACCGCCTGAATCGACTGGTAGGTCGAGAAGACCACCGTCATACCTTCGGCGCCGGCGGCGTGGTGGTCATACTCGCGGGCGAGCACCCTGCCGTCGGTGGTGGCCGGCACCGGCAACTCGTCGAGGCGCACGCTCGTAATGTCGCCGGTCTTCTGGCGCCCGATCGTCTCGTCTGAGCCAACTACGAATGCCGTGAACTCAACCTCGGGGTCGTGCTCCTTCGACCACTCTTCGAGGGTCTGCTGCAGCAACGCGAGCGAGGGCACGAGGAAGAGGATGTTCGCGGTGCCGTGGCTCAGGTCACGCGTCACCCGCTCAGCGAGCTTCAGCGCCGTGAATGTCTTACCTGTGCCACAGGCCATGATCATCTTGCCGCGCTCAACCTCGCGACGAACGCATCCATCACCTGCTGCACCGCACGATGCTGATGTGCGCGCAGTTGTTTGCGTTCGAACTGCTTCGGTGCGTTGCTCGGGTTGAGCACCTCGTAAGTCGACCAGTCGATGTTCGAGTGCCGAAGCTGGTCGAGCCCAACCGTACGAACCGGCTTGTCACGATTCTTCAGTGCCTCGGTCGCGTGGCCCGACCAGGTGACAGCGGTCGTGTCGACCCAAATGCCGTCAGTGAACATACCGCGACCCATGACCTCGAGAAACGAATTGAGGTCGTTCTTGCTCACGCGGTGTGACTCGGCAAAGAACTTCGTCTGCACTGCCGTGAGCGTGCCATCGGGCCGCTGCGCAACAAGGTCGACGCCGATATCTGCACCCGACCTGCCCGGCCACTGGTTCCAGAGCCAGACATGTTCGAACTGCGCGCCCCACGTCGCATCCTGCTCAAGGAAGTGCCGCACTAGCTCCTCAAGATAGTTGCCTTGCATGCGCTTCGAATCGGCAAGCCCGCGCAATTCATCGAGCAGCCGATCGAACTCGGTGTGACCACTCGACGGCGTGAACTCAACCATGAGACTCCTTGTGCTCGGCAATTGCGCGGTACGTAGAAACGGTGATCTGAGCATAGTTGTGGCCAGCGACGCCGGAGATGCGCACCGAGCAGGCACCGGTCCATGCGGCCCGGCTATTTCTCCGTTTGGGAACCGCGAGTCGCTAGTGCGATCGTCCAGACACGAGGTCGGCGATGCGCGCGAGGGGTGAGGTCGTCGCCCGGCCGCCGTATTCGGCTCGATCGGCGGCTCCGTAGGCACCGTAGATGACGCGGGTCGCGAGCCAGCGCAGGGGCTCGGGCTCCCAGCGGCGAACGCGGTGGCCGACCCAGGGCAGCCCGGTGAGTTCGGTCTCGCGACCGAGCACGAGGTCGCGCAGGGTGCGGCCCGCGAGGTTCGTCGTCGCGACGCCGGTGCCGACGTAACCGCCGGCGTGACCGAGGCCGGTCGCCGGGTCGAAGGTGACGGTGGCCGCCCAGTCGCGGGGAACGCCGAGGGTGCCCGACCAGAGGTGGTCGATGTCGACGCCGTCGAGCACGGGGAAGAACCGCACGAGCAGGTCGCGTAGCGTGCCGGCGGTGACCGGCTGGGTGCGGCCGTCGTCGTCGGTCGCCGAGTTCCAGCGGTACGGTACGCCGCGGCCACCGAACGCGATGCGGTCGTCGGCCGTGCGCTGCGCGTACATGTAGACGTGCGCGAAGTCGCCGAGCACCTCGCGGCCCTCCCAGCCGATGTGCTGCCACTGCCCCTCGCTGAGCGGCTCGGTCGCGATGAGCGACGAGTTCATCGGCAGCCACTCGCGGTGCAGGCCCTGCAGCCCGGCGGTGAAGCCCTCGGTCGCGCGGATCACTGCCCCGGCGCGCACGGTACCGGTGGCGGTCACGGCCTCGCCGGGCCGAATCTCGTCGACGCGCGTGCCCTCGTAAATCTCGACGCCGAGTTTGGCGACGACCTCACTCAGGCCCCGGGCGAACTTCGCGGGATGGATGCGCGCGGTGTGGGGCGACCAGAGCGCGCCGAGCGTGCCGGCCACGTTGATGCGCTCCTTCGCCGCGGTGGCGTCGAGTCGCTGCCAGCCGCCAATGCCGTCCCACGACTCGTCGTCGGCGAGCATCCCCTCGAGCCGCGCGAGCTGCGCGGGCGCATAGGCGACCTCGTGGTCGCCGCCCTTGACGATGTCGGCGTCGATGCCCTCGGCGGCCGCGACGCGAATCACCTCGTCGACGGTCGCGTTCATCGCGAGTTGGAAGTCGCGCGCCGCCTCGCGCCCGTGCGTCGACACGTACTGGTTGATGCCACCGGTCACCGAGTTGGTGAGCCAGCCGCCGTTGCGGCCCGACGCCCCGAACCCGCAGAAGCGCGCCTCGAGAATCGCGATGCGCGCATCCGGCTTCGCCTGTTTGAGGTAGTAGGCGGCCCACAGGCCGGTATACCCACCACCAACGATCGCGACGTCAACGTCGAGATCACCCTCGACCCCGGGCCGCGGCACGGGCGTGCCCAGATCAGTCCACCAGTGCGAGACGTTGCCGTTGATCATGGGCCCGGGCCCCCTACTCCCCCAGCGTGCGGGTCAGGTATTGGTTCGCGAAGACGCGGTTGGGGTCGACGTCGTTGCGCAGGGCGACGAAGTCGTCGAAGCGTGGGTAGAGCTCGCGCAGTTCGTCGGCGCGCAGCGTGTGCAGCTTGCCCCAGTGCGGGCGGCCGCCGGCGGCCTGCAGCACCTCTTCGACGGCGCCGAAGAACTCGAGGTGCGGCTCGCGCACGTACTGGTGCACCGAAATGTACATGGATTCGCGCTGGTACGCGGTCGACAGCGGCACCTCGTCGGCGCCGGCGCAGCGCACCTCGATCGGGAACGAGACGTTCCAGTCGTTCGCGTCAATGAGCTGCTGAATCTCGCGCACGACCTCGGGGCCGTCCTCGAGCGGCACGGCGTACTCCATTTCGTTGAAGCGCACGCGCCGCTGGCTCACGAACACGCCGTGCGAGTCGTCGACGTAGTGGCGGCGGCCCATGAGCGACGCCGAGAACTGGTTGATCTTCGGCACGACGCCGGGCACGACCGAGCCGAGCGACGCGACGAGCTGGTGCGCCCAGTTCTGCACGACCTCCTCGTCGACGAACTTCGCGAGCGCGGTCTGCGGGGCGAACGACTCGTCGGGCTCCTCGCCCGGCGCGAGGCGGCGGTTCGTCTTCACGAGCGCGGAATCGGCGTGCGGAAACCAGAAGAACTCGACGTGGTCGTTCGAGCGGGCGCGCTCGATGAAGCTTTCGACGACCTCGTCCATCGGCATGGCGTCCTCGCTCGCGGCGACGCGGAACGCCGGCACGCACTGGATGCCCACCTCGAGCACGACGCCGAGCGCGCCGAGGCCGAGGCGCGCGAACTCGAACAGGTCGGGATGCGTGCGCTCGTCGCAGTACACGATCGAGCCGTCGGCGAGCACCATGCGCAGCGACTTGACCATCTCGGCGAGGCCCGAGAAGCCGAGGCCGGTGCCGTGCGTGCCGGTCGAGATCGCGCCGGCGATCGTCTGCGCGTCGATGTCGCCCTGGTTCGCGAGCGCGAGGTTATGTGGGCCGAGCAACTTCGGGAGCTCGTGGAGCTTCGTGCCAGCGCGAAAGGTTGCGACGTTCGTGTCGGGGTTCACCGAGACGAGCCCGCGGTAGTCGTCGAAGTGCAGGCGCAGGCCCTCGGTCGCGGCGATGTCGTTGAACGAGTGCCCCGCGCCGACCGACTTGATCTTCAGCCCCGAGCCGGATGCTCCGATCACGAGCGCCTTCACGGCGGTCTCGCTCGTCGGTCCAGCGACGAGCGTCGACGTCTCGGTGACGCCACCCGACCAGTTGCGCCAGGCGTTGGGCCGACGCTTCGGCTTCGCGGTCTCGTCAGCGCTCATAGGTACGCGAATCCCTCTCCTCGATACGTCTTCCAGAAGTGTTCGATTATTCCACCCTTTACCACGGCGAAATCGGTGATGCGTTCAGCGAGTTCGCCAGCTTTTACGTGCCGCAGCCATACACGATCTCCAATTTCGAGCCCGCGGGCCGCGTGGCCGGTGATGGGCGTCTGCACCTCACCGGCGCCCTCCTCGTGCAGGTAGTGCAGCCCCCGCGGCCAGTCGATGACGGGCAGGCGGTCGGCCCCGGGCTTGCCGGATGCGCTCCAGCCGCCGCCGTGCAGGGTCACGATCTCGGCGGTCGGTTTCCGCACGACGTCGAGGCCAAAGAACGCGGCCGCCTCGTGCTGAAACCCGCGGAATCGGTCAAACGAGGCCGGCGAGAACAGGCCGCTGCCCGCAGCGATCTCGGTCACCGAGGGGTCGGCCGAGGTCGACTCGAGCGAGCCGGTGCCGCCGCCGTTGACGAACTCGAGCTCGCCGACGACGTCGCGCACGGCCGCGACCATCTCGCCCCGGCGCCGCGGCACATCCGCGAGCGACTGGTGCCGAATCACGCGGATCGCGGCGCCGCGCGGGGTCTGCGCCGCATCCGGCAGCCCGGCGACCTGCGACTCGTACGCCATCAGGCCGACGAGCCGCACGCCCTTGCGCGCCTGCACGGTGCGGGCGAAGGCGGCGGCCTGCGCGGCCTCGCGGATGCTCGAGCGGTAGACGCCGTACTGCAGGTGGCCGCGCAGCAGCGGCTTTGCCGGCCACCAGCTCACGTCACCCTCCATCGCGACGCGCAGCACGCCCGGCCCCGGCGCGACGGCATCGAAGAAGTCGAGGTGCTCGACCGAGTCGATCATGAGCGTGATGCGCTCGCGCAACTGCGCGTCCGAGCGCAACTCGCGCAGCGCATCCCGGTTCGCCGTCGGGTAGCCGAGCACGACATCCTCGTGCCCGCCGCGCGCGAGCATGATCGCCTCGGGCAGCGTGAACGCGAGGATGCCGCGGAAGCCCGGATGCTCGAGCACGCGCTCGAGCGCGGCGCGGGTGCGCAGCGACTTCGACGCGACGCGGATGGGCATGCCGCCCGCGCGCTGCGCCATCGCCGAGATGTTGCGGTCGAACGCCTCGAGGTCGATGACCCCGCAGGGCGCGGGCAGCGACGCGGCCGCCCGCCGCACGGATGCGCGCACGGCTAGTTGCTCTCGGCGGCGATCCGCTCGTGATGGCGGATGACCTCCGCGATGATGAAGCCGAGGAACTTCTCGGCGAACTCGGGGTCGAGGTCGGCGTCGTGCGCGAGCTGACGCAGGCGGGCGACCTGCTGCTGCTCGCGGGCGGGGTCGCTGGCGGGCAGCTCGTTCGCGGCCTTGAGTTCGCCCACCTGCTGCGTGCAGCGGAAGCGTTCGGCGAGGATCGAGATGAGCGCCGAGTCGATGTTGTCGATCGACTTGCGGATGCGCCCGAGCTCTTCGAGGGCCTGTTGTTGCTGCGCTGCTGACACCATGCTCACGATGGTATCGGCATCGGGCAGCTACTCGGACGGCGCGTCGGCGAGCACCTGCGCCGACGACGACATGCCGAGGCGCGAGGCGCCAGCCTCGATCATCTTCAGCGCGTCCTCGTAGGTGCGCACGCCGCCCGACGCCTTCACGCCGAGGCGGTCGCCGACCGTCGCGCGCATGAGGCGCACGGCCTCGACCGAGGCGCCGCCGGCCTTGTGGAAGCCGGTCGACGTCTTCACGAAGTCGGCGCCCGCAGCCTCGGCCGCCTGGCACGCGGCGACGATCTCGGCGTCGCTGAGCGCGGCCGATTCGATGATCACCTTGAGCAGCGTCGGCGCCGGCACTGCGCGGCGCACGGCCTCGATGTCGGCCTTGACGAGCTCGGGGTTGCCCGCCTTGAGCTGCCCGATGTCGATGACCATGTCGATCTCGTCGGCGCCCTCGGTCACGGCCTTCGCGGCCTCGACGGCCTTGATGTTTGAGTGGTGCTTGCCCGAGGGGAAGCCGACGACGGTGCAGATCTTCGGGCCCGACGCATCCGCCACCTCGGTCGCAACGTCGGGGTCGAGCCCGGCCGACCACGCGCCGCCGACGGGCAGCATGTTCGGCGAGACGCAGATCGAGAAGGTGCCGAGTTCGGCGGCCTCGCGGTAGAGCGCGATGACGTCGTCGTTCGTCGCGTCGGTGGCGAGCAGCGTGTGGTCGATGTACTTGGCGAGTTCCGCACGGTTCATGGGGCTAGTCTCCCACGCGGGCGTCGAGACCGGCCCGCACCTCGGGCCACTCCTGCTCAAGAATCGAAAACACGACGGTCGACCGCTTCGAGCCGTCGGCGCGCGGGCGATCCTCGCGGAGGATGCCGTCGAGGTGCGCGCCGAGCTTCGTCACGGCCGCCCGCGAGCGATCGTTGAGGTTGTCGACCTCGAATACGACCCGGTGCGCGCCGCCGTCGAACGCTGCCGCGAGCAGCGCCCGCTTCGCCTCGGGGTTCACGGTCGTGCCCCACACCTCGGGGCTGTAGGCGGTGTAGCCGATGATCACCGATTCGCGCCGGTAGTCGGCGTTGTAGAACGACGTCGTGCCGACCGCGCGGCCGTCGAAGCGCACGAGGTAGGTGCGCGAGTCATCGCCGCCCGGGCGGTAGCCGTCGAACCAGTCGGCGAACGAGTCGTGGTTGCGAAAGGCCTCGACGCCGCCGCCGAAGCCGCCCGCGAAGACGTCCTCGCGCCACAGCGCGGGCGCGAGTTCCTCGAGCCCGGCCTGGGTGATCGGCTCGAGGCGCACGCGCGTGCCCTCGAGGACGGCGTCGCGCTCCGGCAACTGCATGGCTACTCGCCCTGCCAGACGACGTCGAACGGGGTGTTCGCCGAGATCGCACGCTGGATGCCCGCGGTCACGAAGTCCTTCGCCGCGTCGACCGCGTCGTGGAGCGACTTGCCCTGCGCGAGGCCCGCCGAGACGGCGGTCGCGAGCGAGTCACCGGCACCCGAGACGCCGGCGGTGCCGACCTTCGGGCGCGAGTACTCGACGAGCTCCGAGCCGTCCCAAAGCACGTCGACGGCATTGTCGCCGGGGGTCGCGAGGCCGCCCTTCACGAGAACGGCCTTCGTGCCGAGCTCGGAAATCTTCTTGGCGGCATCGCCGAGGCCCGCGACGGTGTCGATCTCGTCGACGCCGGCCAGCGTGCAGGTCTCGAAGTAGTTCGGGGTGATCACGTCGACGATCGGGAGGATCTCGGCGCGCAGCGCGTTGTCGATGTCGAGGGCCGCGCCGGGCTCCTGGCCCTTGCAGATGAGCACGGGGTCGCAGACGATGTTCGGCAGCTTCGCCGCGGTGAGGATGTCGCGCGTCGTCTCGATGGTCGGCACGGTGCCGAGCATGCCGATCTTCACGGATGCGGGCTGCCAGTCGGCGAGGATCGCCTCGGCCTGATCGCGCAGCACCTGCGAGTCGATCGGCACGAAGCGGTGGTTCCAGCCGTCCTTCGGGTCGAACGAGACAATGCAGGTGAGGGCCGCGGCGCCGTAGACGCCCAGCTGCTGCAGCGTGCGCAGGTCGGCCTGCACACCCGCGCCGCCAGTGGCTTCCGAACCGGCAATGACAAAGGTGACGGGTGGCGTGGTCATGGAACTTCCTCGACGTTGGGGTGGTGAACGACGTTCATTAGCCTACGCGCGTCACCACCCCACCGCATCCGTTCGTTACTTCGTGTCGAGGTGTTCGGGGATGCGCACGGCCACGGTCTGCGCCTCGAGCTTCGCCTTGCGGCGGTGTCGCAGGTGCTGCACACCCGAGATGACGAGCGCCGCGGCGAGCACGAGGTAGAGGCCGATCGTGAACGGCGAGCTCCAGAGCACCGAGACGTCACCCTCCGACACCGCGAGCGCGCGGCGCAGCTCGGTCTCGGCGAGCGGGCCCAGCACGCCGAGCACGGTGATGCCGGCGTAGAGGTAGTGGTTCGGTACGCTGAGCAGCTTCGCCCACACGCCGGCGAGCGACATGTTGATGAACAGCAGCACGAGCAGGCCGATGAGCAGCGAGGCAAGCAGCGTCCACACGAGGTCGGCGTTGTTGGTGAGCAGCAACGGACCGGGCTGGAGGCCGAACTGTTGGAACGCGGCGAGGATGATCGCGGCGGTCGACGAAACCGGTAGGCCGAGTGCAAGCAGCGTGCCCATCGCCGTACCGGTGGTCGCGTTCCCCGCGGCCTCCGGCGCGGCGGGGCCGCGCAGTGAACCGGTCGTGCCGAACTCCTTGTCGCCGCGACGCTTCGCGAGCGTCTTCTCGGTGCCGTAGGCGAGGAACGTCGGTACCTCAGAGCCGCCGACTGGCACGATGCCGAAGGGCAGACCGAAGGCGGTGCCGCGCAGCCAGGCGGGCAGCGCGTAGCGGAAGTCCTTCCAACCGAGCATCGCGCGGCGCTGCTGGATGGGCTTCACGACGGGCTCGGTGCACGAGGGGCCGTCGAGGCCGATGAAGGTGAGTGCGAGGCCCATGCCGAGGCCGCCACGAACCGCCAGTTCGGCGACCTCGTGAAGCTCGAGGGACTCGTGCGGCGAGACCGCGCGCTCGAGTCGCCGAGCGACGTCGAGCGGCTCACGACAAACCTCGGGTTTCACGCCGCGATCTGGGACGCGGCGCACAACCCCGTACTCGTCGACCTGCTCAATCGCCTCGCGCTGCACCTCACGCACGCGCCGCACTCGACGCTCTCGGTCGGCGACCGCTGGGAGCGCTCGCTCGACGAACACGAGGCCCTCGTCGCGGCGATTGACGCTCGCGATGAAGGCCTCGCGCGGCAGCTCGCAAGCGACCACATGCGGGCCGCGCGCGAGCTGCGCATCCGGTTGTTGCGGGGGTTGCCCGGCTAGCTCTAGCTAGTCGCCGAGCAGGTTGTGCAGCTCGATGATGTGGTCGCGGGCCGGGCCCGTGCCGATCGCCGAGATGCGGGCGCCCGAGAGTTCCTCGACCGCCTTGACGTAGTCCTGCGCGTTCTTCGGAAGGTCGGCGAAGTTCTTGATGCCCGAGATGTCCTCGTGCCAGCCGGGGAACTCCTCGTAGATCGGCTTGGCGTGGTGCACGTCGGACTGCGACATCGGCATCTCGTCGTAGCGTGTGCCGTCGACGTCGTAGGCGACGCAGACGGGAATCGTGTCGAAGGTCGACAGCACGTCGAGCTTCGTCATGACGATGTCGGTGAAGCCGTTGATGCGCGACGAGTAACGGGCGACGACCGAGTCGAACCAGCCGGTGCGGCGCGGGCGACCCGTGGTGGTGCCGAACTCGCCGCCGCGCTGGCGCAGCTTCTCGCCGACCTCGTCGTCGAGCTCGGTCGGGAACGGGCCCGAGCCGACGCGGGTGATGTACGCCTTCTGGATGCCGACGATGCGATTGATCGCGCGCGGAGAGACACCCGAACCCGTTGCGACGCCGCCTGCCGTGGCCGACGAGGAGGTCACGTACGGATAGGTGCCGTGGTCGATGTCGAGCATCGTGGCCTGGCCGGCCTCGAACACGACGATCTCGTTACGGTCGAGCGCCTCGTGCAGCTCGAGCGCGGTGTCGCCCACCATGGGGCGCAGCCGGTCGGCGTACTGCAGCAGGTTGTCGGTGATCTCGTCGACGCTGAACGCGCGGCGGTTGAACGCCTTCACGAGCAGCTCGTTCTTCTGCACGAGCGCACCCTCGACCTTCTGGCGCAGGATGTTCTCGTCGAAGAGGTCTTGAATGCGGATGCCCACGCGGGTCATCTTGTCGGCGTAGGTCGGGCCGATGCCGCGTCCGGTCGTGCCGATGCGGCGCTTGCCGAGGAATCGCTCGGTGACCTGGTCGAGTGCGCGGTTGTACTCGGGGATCACGTGGGCGTTGCCCGAAACGCGCAGTTTCGACGTGTCGACGCCACGCTCGTCGAGGTGCTCGATCTCTTCAAACAGCACGCCGAGGTCGACGACGACGCCGTTGCCGATCACCGGTGTGACGCCCGGCGTGAGGATGCCCGAGGGCAGCAGGTGCAGGGCGTACTTCTCGTCACCGATGACGACCGTGTGCCCGGCGTTGTTGCCGCCGTTGAACTTGACGACATAGTCAATGCGGCCGCCGAGAAGGTCGGTCGCCTTGCCCTTTCCTTCGTCGCCCCACTGACTACCAATGATTGCTACGCCTGGCATGAGCTCCCTACCCTTTGCTAGCTAACACTTAACTCTACGTCGAGCTAGCCTCGCTCTGCCTCAATCGCGCCGATCGCGCTCGAATCGGCGTCGTTGAGCAGGTCGGTGAGGCGGTCGACTTCGCTCGTCTCGCCGATGGCCCGGGCCGACTCACGCAGCAGGTAGAAGCAGCGCAGCACGCCACGGTTCGGCTCGTGCGACCACGGCACGGGGCCCTGGCCACGCCAGCCCGCCTTTCGCAGCGCATCCAACCCGCGGTGGTAGCCGACCCGCGCGAACGCGTAGGCCTGGATGGTCTGGTCGGCCGAGAGCGCGAGGCTCGCGAGCTCCGACCAGGCAAGCGACGATGCGGGATGCTTTTCAACAATCGCCTCGGTCGCCGCCTCGTTGTCGGGGAGGTTGCCGAGGTCGTCGAGAACCTCGGGTTCCTCGGGCAGCAGGGTTTCGGGAATGCCAAGCAGGTTGTCCATGCCGCCCATTATCCCGAGGTTGTATTGACGGTAGGGAAAGTGGCCCCAGTGGCAGAATCACGAGCGAGCATCCTTCAACTCGATCTCGGAGGCAGCACCGTGATTCCCGCCGACGCACAACTCATTGCCATCGACATGCAACGGGTCTTCCGAGACCCCGACAGTGTGTGGTGCTGCACCGGCTTCGACGCCGCCCTGCGCAACATCGAACGGCTCGCGACCGCCGTCTCGACGCCGCCCATCTTCACCCGCTTCGTGCGCGACCCTGCCGAGGTTGGCACCTGGCGCGAGTACTACGACCGCTGGCCCACCACTCGACTCCCGCCCGACAACCCAGCGTGGGAGCTCGAGATCGGCTCGCTCACCGCATCCGACACCCTCGACGCCCCAACGTTCTCGAAGTGGGGCAAC
The DNA here is from genome assembly GCF_014904065.1 of Gulosibacter sediminis. Classification (GTDB taxonomy): domain Bacteria; phylum Actinomycetota; class Actinomycetes; order Actinomycetales; family Microbacteriaceae; genus Gulosibacter; species Gulosibacter sediminis. Next base: position 158,108 of record NZ_JACXJG010000009.1, read on the forward strand.
GAACTCGCCCGCCTGCCGATCACGACGCCGCTCATTCTTACTGGCGTCGCCACCGACTGCTGCGTACTCGGCACCGCCCTCGGCGCCATCGATGCGGGCCGCAAGGTCATCGTTGTCACCGACGCGTGCGCCGGCGGCACCGACGACGCGCACATCAAAGCGCTCGAACTCCTCGGCCTGCTCGACCCGCTCATCACACTCGTCACAACGGACGAATTGCTCGCGCAGTAACAAACCGTCGCCCCCTTCCGGTGCGCGTGTACAGTGAACGAACGAGTACACGTGCTCCGGGGTCGGTGAAAATCCGAGCCGGCGGTAAAGTCCGCGACCCGCATCTCACGATGCGGCTGATTCGGTGCAATTCCGAAACCGACGGTTAAAGTCCGGATGGGAGGCGCGCGGTACCTGACGTTCACGAACGTCGAGCAGTGCGTATCCCCGGGGCCAGATCTGGAGGACCCGATGGAGCGCACGAGCCGCGCCTGGCCGCGCTTTGTCGCGCCGGCGGCCCTCGCCGTCGTGCTCCTCACGGTTTGGGAGCTCGCGGTGCGCAGCGGCGTCATCAGCGAGGAGTTCCTGCCCACGCCCAGCGCGCTCGCGGTGCGCTTTTTCACCGAGATCGTCGACGGCCCGCTGCTGCAGTACACCGGCGTCACCCTCGTCGAAGCGCTGCTCGGCACGCTCATCGCGGTGCTCGTGGCGGTGCCCCTCGGCTACCTCATCGCCCGCGTCGTGTGGGTCGACCTTGCGCTCACGCCCTACGTCACGGCGTCACAGGCGATCCCCGCCGTCGCGGTCGCGCCCCTGCTCGCGCTCTGGATCGGCTACGGCCTCACCCCGATCGCCATGCTCTGCGCGGTCGTCGCGTTCTTCCCGATGCTCGTCACGACCATCCTCGGCGTGCGCGCCCTGCCGAGCGACGTCATCGAAGCGGCGCGCCTCGACGGCGCGAACTGGTGGCAGACCCTGCTCTGGGTCGAGGCCCCGCTCGCGATGCCGAGCGTGCTCGCCGGCCTGCGCGCCGGCACCGCCCTCTCGATCACCGGCGCCGTCGTCGGCGAGTTCACGATGGGTGGCCGCGGCCTCGGCATGCTGCTCACCCTTTTCCGCGACGCGAACGACACCGAAGGCCTGTTCGCGACCCTGATCATGCTCGTGATCCTCGCCGTCGGCCTGTTCACGATTTTGCGCGTGCTGGATACGGTGCTCACCACCCGCTCGCGCGCCCGCTCTGCCGACACCCTCAACTCGCTCGATTCGCTCGACACTGACGAGATTCACCTCGTCCCACCGGCCGAGCCCTCCCCCAAAGGATCCGCGCATGTCTAGGTTCACCCGACTCGTCCGCGCCGCCGCCGTCGCGGCCGCCGCGGCNGCTCGCCCTCGCCGGCTGCCAGGGCGTCGCCTCCTCGCCCGACGCGAGCGGCGCATCCGGCGACACCCTCACGGTGGGCCTCACCTACACGCCGAACGTGCAGTTCGCCCCGTTCTATGTGGCCGAAGACCTCGGCTACTTCGACGAGGCCGGCGTCAACGTCGAGCTGCGCCACCACGGCGAGAGCGAGGAGCTGTTCGGCGCGCTCAAGGCNCGGCACCGAGCAGCTCGTCTACGCCGGCGGCGACGAGATCACGCAGGCTGCCGCGGGCGGCGTCGACCTGCAGTCGGTCGCAACGCTCTTCAACACCTACCCCGCGGTGCTCATCGTGCCAGAGGACTCCGAGATCACGACGCCCGAGGACCTCAAGGGCCACACCGTCGGCCTGCCCGGCCTCTACGGCCAGACCTACTTCGCGCTGCTTGCGATGCTCGACGAGGCGGGCCTGAGCCAGGACGACGTGGACATCCAAGCCATCGGCTACACGCAGCAGGCCGCGCTCACGGGCGGCCGCGTCGACGCGGTCATGGGCTTCTCGAACAACGACGCCGTGCAGTTCGAGGCGGAGGGCTTCCCGATTCGCACGATCGACGCGGTCGACCCCGCGCATCCAACCCTCGTCGGCCCGGCCGTGGCCGCCGATGCCGCGACAATCGCCGACCGCGGCGACGACGTGCGCAAGGTGCTCGAGGCCGTGCAGCGGGCGATCGAATACATCGCCGAGAACCCCGAAGCGGCCGTCGAGATCACCGCGAAGTACGTGCCGACGCTCACGAGCGACGAGCAGAAGGCGGCCGCGCTCGCGACGCTCGAGGCGACGATTCCGCTCATGGAGCCGCTCGGCGACGCGCCACTGCTCACGAACGACCCCGACACGTGGGCGGCGATGGCCGAGTTCATGTTCTCGTCGGGCCTCATCGACACCGAGGTTGCGCCCGAGTCGCTCTACACGAACGAGCTGCTACCGAGCGCATAGCGGCACAATAGAGCGAGATGAATGAGCAGTCACCAACGCACGAGCTGAGCACGTGGGGCGTCGGCCCCTGGCAGGGCGAGTGGCCCGACGACCCCCGTTACGACCCTGAGTTGCTGGAGCACGGCGACACCCGCAACGTCATCGACCGGTTTCGGTACTGGAAGATGCAGGCGATCGTCGACGACCTCGACACGACGCGGCACCCGTTTCACGTCGCCATCGAGAACTGGCAGCACGACATGAACATCGGCTCGATCGTGCGCAGCGCGAACGCGTTTGGCGCGAACACGGTGCACATCGTCGGCCGTAAGCGGTGGAACCGCCGCGGCGCCATGGTCACCGACCGCTACCAGCACGTCGTGCACCACGAGACGATCGAGGCGTTCGCGGCCTGGGCGCGCGAGGCCGGCATGCCGATTCTCGCCATCGACAATGTGCCCGGCTGCGTGCCGATCGAGACCACCGCGCTGCCCGAACGCTGCGTCTTCCTCTTCGGGCAGGAGGGGCCGGGGCTCACGCAGGAGGCCGTGGATGCGTCGGAGCAGGTAATCGAGATCACGCAGTTCGGTTCGACGCGCTCGATCAACGCCTCGGCGGCCGCGGCCGTGACGATGCACGACTGGGTGCTGCAGCACGTCTACGGTCGCCGGCCGTAGTTTCGGGGGTTGACGGGGTCGTCTATTCGGCTCCCGGGTCGCCTGTGGGATTGTCGTCGTCCACAGCCGCACGCCGACCATGCCTGCCCGGCCGTCTGCCGGGCTTCACTGGCAGTGTGCTCGACCTCACTCCCCTCTTTGCCGCCAACTTCGGCGTGCTCTCCAACGCGCAGCTGCGGGCCGTGCCGCTCGACAAGGTCGAGGTTCGTCAACTGACCCGCTCGGGGCAACTGACGCAGCTGCGCCGCGGGTGGTGGTCAGGAACTGACCCGCATGCCGACGTAGTGAGCGCCGTCAAGGCGGGCGGTGTGCTCACCGGCCCATCGGCGCTGAAACTTCACGGCGCCTGGACGCCCGAGGGCCTCGGCGTCAACGTGCGCGCGGCGCGCGACGACCGCATCAAAGTCACAACCGACCTCACCACGCACCGACTGCGCGGCGAGGCGGCTCGCCCATGCGATACCGCCTGCGACTCGGCACTCGTCGCGCTGTTCGTCACCATGCTCGACTTCCCCGCCGACACTGCGACTGTGCTCGCCGACTCGCTGGTGCAGCAGGGCATCTTGAGCGAAGCCCAGATCGAGCGCGCTGCCTTGCTCACCGGCCCTCGCGGTCAGGAGGTGCTCGCGCGATTCGATGCGAGCGCGGAGTCCGGCACCGAGACGCTGGTGCGACTCTGGCTGCGCTCGCATCACATTCGCTATCGCACGCAGGTCGAGATTGGCGAGGTCGGTCGCGTGGACTTCCTCGTCGGCAAGTCGCTCATCATCGAGGTCGACAGCAAATCGCACCACACGTCTGAGGAGGCGTATCAGAACGACCGCACCCGCGATCTCGCGCTCACCAGCCTCGGCTACCGCGTGATTCGCGTGACCTACGAGGACGTCGTCTCGCGGCTCGACGAGGTCGGACAGAGCATTCTGAGCCTCGTGCGTGATGGCGTGCACCGGCGCGGGCCCAATTCGGGCGAGGGCACCGAGGCTGCGTGACCCAGCTGTCCCATATAC
>NZ_JACXJG010000009.1:162228-168191 GCF_014904065.1 Gulosibacter sediminis
ACGCGGGCTACTGCGTTGGTGTGGCGGAGGGCGTTGCGGCCGCCTCGTCGGTCACCGAGAAGCAGACGTAGTTGCGCTCGCCGGCGGCCCAGTCTTCCTCGAGAGGCCAGCGCACCTGCAGTTCGGTGATGTCGCTCGGGTAGTCGTCGAGGCCCTCGCACGCGAGCACGGCCCAGTCCGCGAGCGCGTCATCGCCGGGCCAGTCGGCACCGGCGTCGACGTAGTCGGTCACGTCGACCGTGCCGAACACCTCGGCGGCGTGCGGCTGCGAGCACGGCACCTCGTCAAACTCGAGCTGCCAGGCATCGTCGAACTCGGCGACGCACGTGCCCGCCTCGGCCTCGAAGATGCTCGGCGTCTCGGTGGGGGTCGGCGTCGGCGAGGCCTCGGGCACGCCGAGCGGTCGCCAGAGCCAGCCGACGGCGGCACCCACGAGGAGCACCACCACGGCGGCGGCGATCGCGATGCCGCGCCGGCCCGCGGCCACGGTTACGACTCGGGGAGGCCGAGGTCGTCGAGCCCGATCGCGTAGCGGTACGGGTAGCCCGCTTCCTCGATGCGCTCACCCGCGCCGGTCGCGCGGTCGACGATGGTGCAGACGCCGACGACAGTCGCCCCGGCCTTCTCGAGCGCGGCGGCGGCGGCGAGCGGCGAGCCGCCGGTCGTCGAGGTGTCCTCGAGCACGACGACGCGCTTGCCGTCGACGTCGGGCCCCTCGACCTGCTTGCCGCGGCCGTGGTCCTTCGGCTCCTTGCGCACGACGAACGCGTTGATCGGTGCGCCCTGCGCGACCGACTGGTGCAGCACCGCGTTCGCGAGCGGGTCGGCGCCCATTGTCAGGCCGCCCACCGCATCCGGCTCGAACTCGGCGACGAGGTCGATCAGCACCTGGCCGATCAGCGGCGCAGCGCGGTGGTCAAGCGAAAGCTTGCGCAGATCGATGTAATAGCTCGCCTTCTTGCCGCTCGTGAGGGTGAAGTCCCCGTGGAAAACGGCCTCGTCGGAGATGAGCTGAATGAGCTGAGTACGCGCGTCGGTCACGTGACCAAGCGTACCGGCCAAGGCCGATACGGTAGAGCCATGCGCATCGCCACGTGGAACGTCAACTCCATCCGCACCCGCAAGGGCCGCGTCGTCGACTACCTCCAGCACGCCGACATCGACGTGCTCGCGATGCAAGAGATTAAGTGCAAGCCCGAGCAGTTCCCCTACGAGGAGTTCGAGCAGGCGGGCTACGAGGTCATCGCCTACGGCAAGAACCAGTGGAACGGCGTCGCCTTCGCCTCGCGCCTGCCGATCGAGGAGGTCGTGCACGACTTCGCCGACATACCGGGCTTCGGCAAGCCGCTCGACGACGGCTCGCTGCCCATCGAGGCCCGCGCGCTCGGCGTCACGATCGAGGGTGTGCGCCTCTGGTCGCTCTACGTGCCGAACGGCCGCGAGATCGACAACCCGCACTATCCCTACAAGCTCGAGTGGCTCGCGGCGCTGCGCCGCTCGGTGGCAGCGCGCCGCGACTCGCACCCGGGCGAGCCGCTCGCGATCATGGGCGACTTCAACATCGCGCCCGAAGATCACGACGTGTGGAGCATGGAGTTCTTCGAGGGCCGCACCCACGTCACGAAGCCCGAGCGCGACGCATTTCAGGCGTTCCTCGACGACGGGCTCATCGACGCGCTGCGCAGCCGTGGCGTCGAGGGCTACACCTACTGGGACTACCAGCAGCTTCGGTTCCCCCGTAACGAGGGCATGCGCATCGACTTCATCCTCGGTACGCCCGAGTTCGACGAGCTCGTCGTCGACGCCTGGATCGCGCGCGACGAGCGCAAGGGCGACGGCCCGAGCGACCACGTGCCCGTCGTGGTTGAGCTCGACATCGACACCGCACTCGACGACGACGCCCCGATGATCTTCTAGCGCGCTTGGCCGATCTGCGCTCATCCGTCGCGGTGATGCGCCGACGGCCCGCGCCCGCTTGGATAGTTCCATGACCATGCCACTGTTGCCGCCGATCGGGAATTCCCCGGGGTTCGAGGAGCCGCGCGAGGCTCCCCGCGCCGCGCCCGCCGCACCGGCCACACCCGCACCTGCCCCCGCTGCTTCGCCTGCGCCCGCTGCGCCCGCTCCGGGCCCGCTGCCGTCGCCGGATGGCCGCCACCACGTCGTGGCACAGGCACGCGTCGTGCCCTGGTCGGCCGATGCTCCGGCCGACACGAACGGAGAGCTGCCCGCGCCGCATCCGGTCACCACGAACTCGTCGACGACATCGGCAGGCCCCGTCGCGACCAATGCGCGGCCCGCCGCGAGCGCATCCGNCAACTCAGCCTGCGCAGGCGAGCAAGCCGGCGCCCACCAGCAAGCGCCGCGGTGTCGGCCTGCCCGCCCTCATCGGCATCGGCGTCGTCGGGCTCGTACTCGGCGCGGGAGCGGTGTACGGCATCCAGGCCCTGAACCAGCCGTCGGCGCTCGCAGGCATCCCCGCAAAGTGCTCGCTCGGCGAGGGCAACTACGAGCTCAGCGACAGCGAGCTCGTGGTGCACGCGCCGGCCGCGGTGTCGGACGCCGGCCGGTTTGCCGGCGACGGCGCCTGCGTGCTCTACGAACTCGGCGCCGAACCCGAGGGGCAGACCTACGTCGACTACCTCGCGACGCTCGAGGAGCCCGCCACGATCGGCGGCTTTACGGTGCACCTCGACCCCGAATCCGGCGAGCTGAAGGTGGCGCAGTCATGACCGAATCGACCACGACGCGCCGCTTCGGCGTGCTCGGCATGACCATCGCCGCGGTTGCCGGCATCGCGGTGGGCGCGGGTGTCAGCGTTGGCATCGGCGCATTCACCGGCCCGAACACCGACTCCGAGCGCCTCGCGAGCGCGGTGCGCGGCTGCACCGCCGAACCGGGCAGCGAGGCCGACGTCGCGAACTTCACCACCGTCACCGACGCGAACCACCTCGAGTACGTCGCCGATGGCGAGGTCGAGGGTGGCGAGGGCAACGCCCACTACGCGAACATGTCGTGCCTGCTCTCGAGCGTCGGCGTCGGCGCGCTCGAGTTCCCGGCGATCCTGCAGGGCCCGTACGACCTCAGCTTCGAGACCGAGCTCGCGACGGCCACCGTCACGGGCGACGACTTCGACAGCGCGACCCTGACGATCGACCTGCACTAGCAGTCGCGCGCGAGCGCCGCATCCGCAATGTCATAGGCGAGGTGCACGCGCTCGTCGTTGTCCTGGTTGATCTCGGAGGCGGTCCAGAACACCGTCACCTGCCGCAGCCCGTCCGGACTCGACAGCGTGAGCGCGCGGTAGCCGAGGCCCGAACCCAGGTGGCCGTAGACCATCCCGGGCTCGCCGATCTGCACGCCGATGGTGCCGAGGTCGTCCTCGATCACACTGCCCGAGCCGTCGTCGGGCGCGTCTGGCCAGCTGGCGGGGATGCTCGGGCTCGGGGCGGCCGCGACCCCTTCCGTCAAGGTCGGGGTCGCCGTCGCGTTCGGCGCGATCGTCGGATCGACCTGCTCGGAGTTGATCATCGTCGCGTCGCTGGCCGGGCACTTGTCTTCGCGCGCCTGGATGCCGAGGCCATAGCCCTCGTCGTTGAGCCGCAGCATGTAGCCGACGAGCTGCGGGGGCAGCACCTGCCCGGTGAGGAGCGCGCGCATGAACGTGTTCACGTCGGCGGGGGTCGACACGACGGCGCCGGCGCCGTTCCAGAGCGACGCATCCTGCTTCGTCACGTCGATCGAAAGGCCCGACTCGACGACGTAGCCGTGCAGCGAGTTCGACGGCATCGAAGCGCCGTCGGGGATGCTCGTGTTGACGAGGCCGAGCGGTGTCGTGATGCGGGTGGCGAGCTCCTCGTCGAGCGAGTTGCCGGTGATTTCCTCGAGCAGCATCGTGAGCACGACGTAGTTCGAATTCGAGTACTCCCAGCTGGTGCCCGGGTCGAAGCGCCACTGCTGGCTGAGGGCGAGGTCGACGAGTTCCTGCTGCGTGCGACCGTTGTCGAGCACGTTGAGGATCTGCGTTGGGTCGCCGAGCGCGAGTGCCTCGACGTAGTCGGGCATGCCCGAGGTGTGCTGCAGCAGCTGCTCGACGGTGACCTCGCGCCCGCCGACGACGCCCGGCAACACGTCCTCAACATCGGTGTCGAGCGTGAGCTCCCCCTCGTCGACGAGCTGGAGGATCATCGTCGCAACCATGGGCTTCGTCACGCTCGCGACGCGCGAGGTGTTGCTCGCGCTCGCCGGCAACTCGCTGTTGCTCGACTGCACGCCGACCGCGCTCGTCCAGACCTCGTCGCCATCGCGCACCTCGATGGTCACGGCGGGCGCGCCCGCGTCGGTGAGCTGGTTCATCAGGTCGGTGAGGTCGTCGGTTTCGAAGCTCGCCGACTCGGTCGGGCGCAGCGGCACGGCCGTCGGGCCGGGCAGGGCCGTGCCGACGCAGGCGGTGAGCGCAAAGACCGCAGCGACGCCGGCCGCGATGGCGGCCCGCCAGGCAAGGTTCGTTCTGCGCATCCCATAAATCGTGCCACGCGCAGGTGAGGTGCGCGTGAACGTCATGCGGCGGAATGCTGCTTCGACGCGAGGCATTGCGTGACTACGCTTGCGCTCGTTCGATTCGAAAGGACTCGCATGTCGACCCCTCGCAATGAGACCACCCGACCGATTCACGGCCTCCTCGCCGACCGTTGGAGCCCCCGCGGTTTCGATTCGAGCTTCGAGCTCGACCGCGAGCAGATGCGCACGCTGTTCGAGGCCGCGCGCTGGTCGCCGTCGGCGTTCAACTACCAGCCGTGGGCGTTCATTTCGGGTCGCCGCGGCACCGACACGTTCCAGCACATCCTCGACGGGCTGCTGCCCTTCAACCAGGCGTGGGCCGAGCGCGTTTCGGCACTCGTGCTGACGCTCGCGCAGGTCGAGCGCGAGGGTGAGCCCGTCCCGACCGCGTACTACGACCTCGGGCAGGCCGTCGCCCACCTCACGTTCCAGGCCGAGGCGCTCGACATTGACGTGCACCAGATGACCGGCTTCGACGTCGCGAAGTTCGAGTTCGAGATTCCCGAGGGCTACGAGATCGTCACCGCGGTCGCGCTCGGCCGCTTCGTCGACTCGGAGGAGATCCCCGAGAAGATCCGCGAGCGCGACGCCGCTCCCCGCGCCCGCAAGCCGGTCGAAGAAATCGTCCTAGTCCGCGACTAAAAGCAGTTGAGTGGTCGGTTTNGAGGGCACTACCGGACGGTGTCGAGCTGGAGGGAGTTGTGGTCCGAGGCGACGCGCACCTTGACGGTATCGCCGTCGTGCACCTCTCCCGCCAGGATCGCCCGGGCGAGCCGGTCGTCGATCTCGTGCTGCATCAGGCGACGCAGCGGTCGGGCGCCGTAGATCGGGTCGTAGCCGCGCTCGGCGAGCCACTCGCGCGCATCCTCGTCGACGTCGATGCGCAGTCGACGCTCGGCGAGCCGGGCCTCGAGGGTGCGGATGTTGAAGCCGACGATGCGGGCGAGCTGGTCGCTCGAGAGGGCGTCGAACACGACGATCTCGTCGAGGCGGTTGAGGAACTCGGGCTTNCGCCTTGCGCACCACGCCGAGCACCTCCTCGCGCTGCTGCTCGGGGCTGAGCTGCGGGTCGATGAGGAACTGCGAGCCGAGGTTCGAGGTCAGGATCAGGATCGTGTTCCGGAAGTCGACCGTGCGGCCCTGGCCGTCGGTCAGGCGACCGTCGTCGAGCACCTGCAGCAGCACATCGAATACCTCGGGATGCGCCTTCTCGATCTCGTCGNGACCGAGTACGGGCGTCGCCGCACGGCCTCGGTGAGTTGGCCGCCCTGCTCGTAGCCGACGTATCCCGGAGGGGCACCGACGAGCCGTGCAACCGAGTGCTTCTCGCCGTACTCCGACATGTCGATGCGCACCATGGCGTGCTCGTCGTCGAAGAGCAGCTCGGCGAGCGCCTTCGCGAG
>NZ_JACXJG010000009.1:168205-176532 GCF_014904065.1 Gulosibacter sediminis
GCCCACGCCCGTGGGGCCGAGGAACATAAACGAGCCGGTCGGCTTCGTCGGGTCGGACACCCCGGCCCGCGAACGACGAATCGCATCCGAGACCGCCTTGACCGCCGCATCCTGCCCGACNCCCGCTCGTGCAGTTCGTCCTCGAGGTGCAGCAGCTTCTCGCGCTCCGACTGCATGAGCCGACCGACGGGAATGCCCGTCCACGCGGCCACGACCTCGGCGATGTCCTCCTCCGTAACTTGGTCGTTCACCATGCGCGCCTCGTTCTGCTCGGCGGCCTCGGCCTGCGCCACCTGGCGCTCGAGTTCGGGGATCTCGCCGTAGAGCACGCGGCTCGCGAGCTCGAGGTTACCCTCGCGCTGCGCCCGGTCGGCCCGGATGCGCGCATCGTCCAGTTTCGACTTGAGGTCACCGACGCGGTTCAGATCGCTGCGCTCGGCGTCCCAGCGCGCCTGCAGCGCGTCGAGCTCAGCCTGTCGGGCGGCGATGTCTTCGCGCAGCTTCGCGAGTCGCTCCTTCGACGCGTCGTCGTGCTCTTTCTTCAGCGCGAACTCCTCGAGCTTCATGCGCTCAAGCTGCCGCTTGAGCTGGTCGAGCTCGAGCGGCGACGAGTCGATCTCCATCCGCAACCGCGACGCAGCCTCATCGATGAGGTCGATGGCCTTGNTTGACGGGAGGGGATGTAGCGGTTCGAGAGGGATGCCGCGGCAACGAGCGCCCCGTCGCTGATCGCGACCTTGTGGTGCGCTTCGTACCGCTCCTTGAGCCCGCGCAGGATCGCGATCGTGTCTTCGACGCTCGGCTCGTCGACGTAGACCTGCTGGAAGCGACGTTCGAGCGCTGAGTCCTTCTCAATGAACTCGCGGTACTCGTCGAGGGTCGTCGCGCCGATGAGACGCAGCTCACCGCGCGCGAGCATCGGNCATGTTCGCCGCCGAGACGCTCGATTCGCCGCCACCGGCACCCATGAGCGTGTGCAGCTCGTCAATAAAGGTGATGATGCGGCCTTCGCTCGAGACGATCTCGTCGAGCACCGCCTTCATTCGCTCCTCGAAGTCGCCGCGGTACTTCGCGCCGGCGAGGATCGCCGACATGTCCAGCGAGATGACGTCCTTCTCTTTCAGCGACTCGGGCACGTCGCCAGCGACGATGCGCCGGGCGAGCCCTTCGACAACGGCGGTCTTGCCGACACCGGGTTCGCCGATGAGCACGGGGTTGTTCTTGGTGCGGCGCGTGAGCACCTGGCTGATGCGCCGAATCTCACTGTCTCGCCCGATCACGGGGTCGAGCTTGCCGGCGCGAGCAATGTCGGTGAGGTTGACACCGAAGCGTTCGAGGGCTGACTGGCTTTCCTCATCGGGAGCCTGGGCGCCTTGCATGTTGGCCATTGGTGTCTCCTTTCGCTGATCTGAATCACAACTTGAGCGGACTTGACTCAAGTTTACGACTTTCTCCAGGCCGCGCAAGCATTTGAGCTGGGATTTTCCTGCGCAACACGCCCACAAATCAAGAAAACCCCACCACCTCGTTAACCTGCTGTTAACCTCTTGTTCAAGCAGCGGTCATCACTGCTCCTGTTGCGAACCCGCAACAGCCCAAACATCTGCCAAATGGCAGCCAGAAATAGGAGGCGACAACAATGGCTGAAATCATCGGCAAGATTGGTCGCGAATCTGGCGGCTTTCGAGTTGTGTTCGACATCGATTCACAGTTCGGTCGCCGCGAGCTCTGGCGCGCGATTAGTGACCGTGACGCCCTCGCATCGTGGCTTGGAACGTTCTCGCACGACCTCGTGGCGGGTAACCACTTCACTGTGGAGTACCTTAACGATTCGCACTACGACATCGAGGGCAAGGTGCTCGAGTTCGAGCCGCTACGCGCCCTCGACTACGAGTGGAAGTTCGGGAGCTACCCGGCCTCGAACATTCGCTTCGACCTCGAGAACGGCCTCGTCGGCGGCACGCATCTGCGACTGACAGTGTCGGGGCTCGACGAAGACGACGTCGTGCGCGCGGCATCGACCTGGCACGCCCAGCTCGAGTTCCTGCGCCTGTTCCTCAATGACATCCCCGTGCCGGCTTACGCCCTGCGCTTCCGCCGCGATGAGCTTCTCGCCGCGTACGACCAGCAGGTGCGCAACTTCGGCACCGCACTGACGGACACCGACGCCGCGTCGCCGAGCACGCCAGCGCGCCGAAACCCTATGGTCTCGGTACTTCACGCGCACTCGTACCTCGCGTAGCGCCTGAGCCACGACCCGGTGGGCGTCGCAGCACTTGCTGCGGCGCCCACCGTTCGTTTCCGGCTCGAGGCCAGGCGGATGCGCGAGGCTAGTGGCGCGCAGAGCGCTCGGTGAGCCGGCGCACGGCCAGCGCGGGAATCGTGAGCCAGTCGGGTCGGTGCCGGGCCTCGTAGATTACTTCGTAGACGGCCTTGTCGAGTTCGTACGCGATGAGCACGGCCTCGAGGTCGGCCTCGCCCGGCGCATCCTCACCCGCCTCGACCGCGTCGAGCGCGACGAGGCCGTCGGTGTATCCCTGCAAGAAGGAGGCGCGAGCTGAGTCGGCCCAGGCCCGCGCGACCTCGCGCCCCGCGCGCACCGACAGCGCGCCCGAGACGTAGTCGAACGAGCGGAGCATGCCGGCGAGGTCGCGCTGCGGCACGTCGGGTGAGTTGCGCTCGGCGAGCGGGCGCAGCGGCTCGCCCTCGAAGTCGAGCAGCACCCAGCCGCGGTCGGGCACCGCGAGCACCTGGCCGAGATGGAAATCGCCGTGGATGCGCTGCAGCAGCGGCCAATTCGCGCGGCGCGCCCGCTCATAGACGTCGTCGACCGACTGCACGAGCGACTCGAGCTCGGGCAGCGCCTCGACCGCGAGGCCGAAGCGCGCGCGCATCTGCTCGACCGCGGCATCGACGTCGTCCTGCTCCGGCTCGACGACCGGCATGACGCGACCGAGCGTCGTGTGTACCTCGGCCGTCGCCGCGCCGAGCGACTGCGCGAGCTGCGAGAAGTCCTCGCCCGACTCGGCGGCCCGCAGCGCGACGCGCCACGCGTCCTCGACGCCCGCGAAGAACTCCTGCGCAAACGCGAAGTGCCCCGAGAGCCGACCGAGCTGCGGGTCTGACCACGAGCCCGAGACCTGCCCGAACGTTGGCGGCACGCGCAGCGAGCCGGCCGCCGCGAGCGCGGTCTGCAGCGTCACGTCGGGATTGTCGCCGCCGTGCAGGGTGCGGAAAACCTTGATGATGAGTGGCACGGCGGGCTCGCCGCCGTCGTCGCGCAGCTCGCAAATAATCGAGGTGTTCGACTGCTCGCCGCCGAGCACGCGCGACGACGCAAAGCGGTGCGCCCGCGCACCCGGCATCGGCTGGCCGTACGCCTCGACCGCGCTGTCACCGGCGCCGATCGAGCTGCCCTCGTCGGCGACGAGCGACATCAGGGCGCGCGTGAACGCGGGGTCGTGCGGGCCGTCAACGAGCGCCGCGCGGTCTCCGTGCTCGGTCGCCGCGCCGATGTAGCCGAGCGGCTCGACCGCGGCGTCGATGTCGCGCACGACAAGCGGCACCTGGTAGGTCTGCGCGTGCTCGAGCGCGGCGTCGCGCACGAGGGCGACGGTGATGAGCCGCACGCCGGAGTCGTGCTCCGACGCGCTCAGTTGGTAGCTGCCAAGCAGCTCGAGCTGCTCGGGTCGCGCGTCGCCCGCGAACCACCGCTGGTTCGGCAACCAATCGCTGAGCAGATCCAGAACTTCAGACATAGAGGGTCCTCACTCGTGTGACGTGCACTGCCCAGCGTAGTTGGCGAGTCCGAGCGCGGCCGTCGAACCGGGGAGTGTTGCCACGGCGCATCCTGGAATATGCTCATCGCTATGGCACTGCCACAGGTCTGCGTCACCTATTTACTGCGCGATGGCGCGCAGGGAACCGAGGTGCTGCTCGGACACAAGAAGCGCGGGCTCGGCGTCTCGAAGATCGTCGGCCTCGGCGGCAAACTCAAGTTCGGCGAGCACCCCCGGGTGGCGGCCGTGCGCGAGATCGAAGAGGAGGCGAACCTCTTCGTCGACCCGAACCAGCTGCGGCACGTTGCGCTGCTCACCTACATCTTCGGCAGTAAGCCGGCGCTCTCGCAGGAGTCGTGGGTGTACCTCTGCCGCGATTGGATCGGCGAACCAGCCGAGTCGTCCGAGATCGCGCCCGTGTGGTTCCCGCTCAGCGACCTGCCACTCGACAACATGTGGTCGGATGCCCAGTACTGGTTGCCGCGAGCGCTGCGCGGCCAGTTCATCCGCGCGAGCTACATCTTCGGCAACGACCTCAACACGGCGGTCGCCTCGGACGACCCCGACACAGGGCTGCCGCGCCTGCCGCCGCCCGGCACCGTCGGCTAGCGGGTCGTTGCCGTCACGGTGAACTTGCTCGTGCGCGCGAGCTGCCGCGTGGGTCCGACGATGCGCTCGAGGTGCTCGCGGTGGCGCAGGTGTGAGTTGAACACTGTGACGAGGGTGCCGCCCGGCCGCAGCATGCGCCGCGCCGCGCGGAAGAGCTCGTTTGCCATGCCCTTCTCGACGTCGCGCCCCTCGTGGAACGGCGGGTTGAGCAGTACGAGGTCGCAGCTCGCATCGTCGATTCCGGCGCCCGCGTCGCCGCGTACCACCGTGATGCGCCCGTCGAGCCCGTTCGCGGCGGCGGTTGCGGCGGCGGATGCGCAGGCCGCCCAGCTGCGGTCGGTCGCGATCACCTCAGCGTCGGGCAGCCGCTTCGCGAGCCAGGCGGCGAGGAGACCCGTGCCACAGCCGAGGTCGACGGCCCGTCTCGCGTCGAGGTCATCGACGTCGAGCGCCTCGATGAGGGCGCGGGTGCCGATGTCGTAGCCGGTGCCCGCGAACGCGGCGCCATGGGCTGCGACGGTGAGGTCGAGGTCGTCGATGCGCGCCTCGCGCGGGTAGCTCAGTTCGGCGGCGGGCTTCGGCTCGGTGCCGACGATCGCGCGCGCCTTGCGCAGGCCGCGCGTGGCCCGCACCTGGGCGAAGTGGCGCTCGAACTGCTCGTTCATCGAGCGGGTGAGGTGCTTCTCGCGGCCGGCGAGCATGAGCGTGACGCCCGGCGCCGCCTTCGCCGCGACGGTTTCGGCGATCTCGTCGAGCTCAGCGAGCGACTTCGGCAGCAGGCCGAGCACGAGCTCCGCGCCGTCGAACAGCTCGCCGTCGAGCTCGGCACACTCGGTGATGGCCGCGTGCTCGAACACGTCGCGCGCCTCGGGGCTCACGCCGGCGTCGCTGAAGACCCGGATGCTCGGGCGCGCCTCGCCCGGCAGCTCGGCGAGCGCGCGGGCGAAGTCGAGCTGCGCATCCTCGACGATCGCGACGGTGCGCGGGAGGTCTTCGAGCTGGGTGACCCCGAGCTCGTGCAGGACGACGTCAACTTCCGGTGCACTCATTGCAGCATCCTGTCACGCTGCGGCCCCCGACGTGCCGAGGCGATGGGGGCCGCGCGACTTCATTGTCCGTTAACTGGGCCCCGTAGCATGGACGGAGTTTCCGTATCCCGTCGCTTTACTGCGCGACGCTGGGACTCGGATCCGCGACAAACCAGGAGAACACGTGAAGATCGCAATTCTCGGTGGCGACGGCTTCTGCGGCTGGCCCACTGCCCTGCACCTGTCGAACGCTGGCCACGACGTTGTCATTGTCGACAACCTCTCGCGCCGCCGCATCGACGAAGAGCTCGGCGCGAACTCGCTGACCCCCATCGCCCCCATCGAGGAGCGTCTCGCGGTGTGGAAGGACGTTTCGGGCAAGGACGTCACGTTCAAGAACATCGACGTCGCGCAGGACTACGACGCCCTGCTGCAGCTCATCGTCGACGAGGAGCTCGAGGCGATCGTGCACTTCGCCGAGCAGCGCGCCGCGCCGTACTCGATGAAGTCGCCGTGGCACAAGCGCTACACCGTCGACAACAACGTCAACGCAACGAACAACGTGCTCACCGCGATCGTCGAGTCCGGTCGCGACGTGCACCTCGTGCACCTCGGCACCATGGGCGTCTACGGCTACGGCACCGCCGGCATGAAGATTCCCGAGGGCTACCTCAGCGTCGAGGTCGTCAGCGATGAGGACGAGAACGGCAACAAGGTCGAAGAACACCGCGTCAGCCAGGAGATTCTCTACCCGACCAACCCGGGCTCGGTGTACCACCTCACCAAGGTGCTCGACCAGAATATGTTCGCGTACTTCGCGAAGAACGACCAGCTGCGCATCACCGACCTGCACCAGGGCATCGTGTGGGGCACGAACACCGCCGAGACCGCCCTCGACGAGCGCCTCATCAACCGCTTCGACTACGACGGCGACTACGGCACGGTGCTCAACCGCTTCCTCATGCAGGCGGCCGTCGGCTACCCGCTCACAGTGCACGGCACAGGCGGCCAGACCCGCGCGTTCATCCATATTCAGGACACGGTGCGCTGCATCGAGATCGCGCTCACGAACCCGCCGAAGCGCGGCGACCGCGTCATGATCTTCAACCAAATGACCGAGACGCACCGTGTGCGCGACCTCGCCGAGCTCATCGCGAAGATTGCGGATGCGCGGGTCGAGAACGTGCCGAACCCGCGCAACGAGGCGGCCGAGAACGAGCTGCACGTGCGCAACGACACGTTCCTCGACCTTGGCCTCAACCCGACCAAGCTTGCCGAAGGCCTGCTGCTCGAGGTCACCGACATCGCGCGCAACTACGCCGACCGCGCCGACCTGTCAAAGGTGCCGGCCACCTCGCTCTGGACGCAGAACCAGCACGCGGGCGTGCCCGCGTCGGTCGCCGCCGACACCAAGTAGGCGTCGGTATGCGGATCGCGCTGTTTACGGAGGTCTTCCTGCCGAAGATCGACGGCGTGGTCACTCGGGTGCTGCGCACCATCGAGCAGCTGCGCGATCTCGGGCACGAGGTGCTCGTGTTCGCGCCCGGCAACGCGCCCTCGAACTATGCGCAGCACCGAGTCGTGCACGTGAACTCGGTGCCGATGCGCCCTTGGTACCCCGAGGTCAAGGTCGGCATCCCGACGCCAAACATTGCGCGCCAGATGGAGGAGTTCGCGCCGCACGTCGTGCACTTGGTCAACCCCGTCGCGCTCGCCGCGTATGGCGCGCTGAGCGCGGCGCGGCGCGATCTGCCGATGCTCGCGAGCTTCCACACCGACACCCCGAAGTACGCGGATGCGCTCGGGCTGGGCGCGATCCGCAAGGCCGGCACCTCGTACATCCGCAAGATCCACAACCTCGCCGAGGTGAACCTCTGCACCTCGCCGCAGATGGTGGAGCGGGCCCAGGCGCTCGACTTCGAGCGGGTCGATCTCTGGCCGAAGGCGATCGACACCGACACCTACCGGCCCGACAACGCCTCGCTCGAGACCCGCAGCATCCTCACCGACGGGCACCCCGACGACAAGCTCATGGTCTACGTCGGGCGCATGTCGAAAGAGAAGAACTTGCGGGCGCTGCTCGAGCCGATTCGCCGCCTCGGCCCCGAGGGCGTGCGGCTCGCGATGGTTGGTTCGGGGCCCGATCGGGATGAGCTCGAGCGCGACTTCGCCGGCACGAACACGGTGTTCACCGGCTACATGGCCGGTGCCGCGCTCGCCTCGGCGTTCGCGTCGGCCGACGTGTTCGCCTTCCCCTCGACCACCGAGACGCTCGGCTTCGTCGCCCTCGAGTCGATGGCGTCGGGGGTGCCTGTCGTCGGCGCGCGAGCCGGGGGCATCCCGTTCGCCGTGCCCGAGGGCGTCGGCGGCCTTCTCTTCAACCCCGACTCGGCCGAGGACTTCGAGGCCCAGCTGCGGCGACTGCTGTTTGACGACGAACTGCGCACGCGGATGGGCCAGCAGGCGCGCGAGGAGGCGCTGCGCAGCTCGTGGCGTTCAGCAACCGAATCGCTCGTCGACTTCTACGAGCTCGCGATCGACCGCCACTGGCGGCGCGCCAACACGCTGTCGACGTACTCGCGACCCATGCGCTTGTTCGGCAAGCCCCTCCCCCGGCCCACCGACCTGCCGGCCGGGCTGACGCACCGCGACTAGCGCATCCGTACATCCCAGGGCCGACATCTCGCGCGCCAGCGGTTGATTTTGCATCGGCGCCGCGCCCGAACGGTCACGAGGCGCGCTCAGGTTCTTTTAAGCTGTGACGCATGAACATCAAACTTCGCCGCCTCGCCGTCATCCCCATGATCGGCGCCGCCCTCGCCCTTACCGCCTGCTCGGGTGCCGCTGAGCGCCCGACCGCCGACGAGCTCAAGTCCACCATTGAAGAAGAGCTCGGCAGCACGACGACCGG
>NZ_JACXJG010000009.1:176555-177980 GCF_014904065.1 Gulosibacter sediminis
AGAGCGCGCCGAGTTCGAGGCCGTCGTGACCGACGTCTCAACCTCCTGCGTCGACGAGACCATCAACTAGTCTCCTCGTTTGCCAGCGCGAGCGGCACGGCCCACGGTCGTGCCGCTCGCGCTGCGTTAGCTGTACTTCCCTGGCACGTTGTGAATGGCCGACGCATGCGAAGACCTCCAGGCAGGACGTGCTTGAAGACGCTCGCCGCACAGGGGGNNNCCCACGAAAGCACGCGCGTCATGCGTCGCCTTGCTCGCACCCCCGCCCCGCCCGAAGCTCGCCCACTCCGCCTTACCCCGAGGCAGTCTCTTTCCCCTAGCCCGTCCCGCATTGCCCCAACAGGGCCCCAACAGGGCCCCAGAGTACGGGGCAGCGGGAACCCGTGACCCAAATGTCCCATTATTGCGGCAGGAGGGATCTTGATTCGCGCTGGGTTTCGTTCCTACCTGCTTCCTGTCCGGCGAGCGCTGGCTGGGCTGATTCGAGGCCAGCGTAGCCCGCCGCCTCGACCTCGACCGGGGTCCGGTTCCCGTGCTCGCCGTGGAGGCGGGCGTTGTTCCACCACCACACGTACTCGAACGTCGCGAGTTCGACCTGCTCGACCGTGCGCCACGGCCCGCGGCGACGGATCAACTCGGTCTTGTAGAGCCCATTAACGGCCTCTGCGAGGGTGCTTTCAACCGAGTCGCCGACGGTCCCTGTCGGGGGTGTCCCGCCGAGCTCTGCGATCCGGTCCGTGTAGACGATCGACAGATAGTTCGAGCCGTGGTCGACGTGATGCACGAGCTCTTCGAGCGACCCAGTCGCGTTGCACAGCCATGTTCAACGCCAGCAGCGGCAGCACGTCGGCCTTCAGCGTTGCCGCGACGTTCCAGCCAACGATCATCCGACTGAACACGTCGACCACGAACGCGACGTACGCGAACCCCTCCCCCGTGGCGACAGACGTGATGTTCGCGACCCACAACCGGTTCGGTGCGGGTGCCGTGAAGCCGCGCTTGACGAGGTCCCGCGGCTTCGCCTGCGCGGGGTCGGGCTTTGTGGTGAACACCTTCTTCGACCGCGCCACCCCGCGCACTCCGGCGAGCGTCATGAGCCGGGCGGTACGGCATGCATCGACCTCATGAGATGATTCACATCGTTTACAACGAGACACCTACCGAAATAGGAACACTTTGACCATCAAGCTTCGCCGCCTCGCCGTCGGCCCTATGATCGGCGCCGCACTCGCCCTGACTGCCTGCTCGGGTGCCGCAGAGCGCGACGAGCGTCCCACCGCAGGCGAGCCCGCAGAGCTTCCTATCTTCGACGAGCTCGTTGAGAGTCTCACCGCCGCCGATCGTCCCACCGCTGACGAGCTGAAGACCACCATCGAGGAGGAGCTCGTCGGCACCACGACCGGTCTCGACGCCGAGACGCAGGAC
>NZ_JACXJG010000009.1:177991-200509 GCF_014904065.1 Gulosibacter sediminis
CGAGCGCGCCGAGTTCGAGGACGTCGTGACCGAGGTCTCTACCGCCTGCGTCGACGAGGCCATCTACTAGCCTCCTTCGCCTGCAAGCGCGAGCGGTACGACCCACGGCCGTTCCGCTCGCGCTCGTTAGCCCAGCAACATCGCCACGGCGACGGAGTCGAGACAGAGAAGTCCGCCCGACACCGCCGCAAGTTTCCACGGCCCGAGCACGCCGAGGATGCTGAAGATGAGGCCGATCGTCGCCGGATAGGGCACGAATAGGCGCGCCAGTTCAAGCTGCGAGAACAGCCACCCGGCGAGCAGTGCGAGCGCGCAGATGAGGCCGAGCACCAGTCCCATGGCGGCCATGGTGGTGTACCCACCACGCTCGTACCACTTCAGATTCGGGTCGTACTCCGGCTCCCGTGAGCCCGACATCGCGCACCTCCGGACTAACTTGGCGCCGACGCTACGCCGTTGTCCCGGACCTCGCCGCTAAACGAGGCGACGATCTAGTCACACATTCGGAACGTTTCGCCTCCAGGCATGCCGTAGCACTTGCCCGTGTAGCCGCCATCGTTGGAGTACGGGATCTCGGGGCCATAGGGCACGCAGGTCGAGCCACCGGAATCCGAGGAGTCGCTGGGCGGCGAGACGGGCTCGGGGGCCGATTCTTCTACCGGTGGTTCCACCCACTCCTGCTCGGGCGCGGGCTCAACTTCGGTGCCGGAACCATAGTTCTCCTCCGGAGTGACAGTTTCAACATCCGCCGAGTCGGTGTCCGTCACGTCTTCGGTTTCGACAGGAGGAACCTCTTCAACGACCGACCATTGCTCGACCAGCAGATCATCGTTTGCGTCATCTCGCGATCGCGCCGCGTCGAAGAGCGCACCCGTTAGGCTCTCCGATGAATCCTCAAGATCGTTGCGTTTTGTTGACAGGTAGTCGCTTGCGGATGCTGCTGCGAACGTCGTGTTCAAGAGGTCACCAACGTGCTCTGGTGACAGCTTGCTCGCAAGATGTTCGAGCTCTTTCAGGGCCGTGGCGGCCGCGAATATGGTGTCAACTTCACCGCCTTCAACGGCCGACAGGTCGATGTCTGCAGCAGCAATTGCAGCATCGACCTGGCTTGCGATGGTGCAGTCAATGTTGCTCGAGAAGAGACCGATTTGGGCCCTTTCTGCAGATTCCGAGGCATCAAGTACTTCGTTGTAGAACCGATCATTCGGCTCAAACAGGACAGGTAGGCCGAGGCCCTCTGCTGCGATCTGCGCGTTTACCAGTTCACCGTCGAGAAAAACGGCTGCAAGCGTTCGGTCGTAGGGGTCAAGGACGACCTCGTCATAAGCGAGTTCGATTCTGGTGCCACGGGGAAGCAGGTCTTCGAGGAAGTCAGTCGCCTCAGGTCCAAGGCATTGAACCGGCAAGTCTGGGTCCTTGGTCTCAGGAGTATCGATGTTCAACAGACGTACACGCACCTCTTCGCCGTCGCGCGTGACGTCGATAGTGTCGCCATCGACTACGCGAACGACCCGCGCGGAGTCCAGGTCGCCGCCACTTCCACCGCCAGTGATACCTTGTAGCGCGGCCCCGACGACGACCGTTCCGACAACTGCCGCAATTGACCAAGCAACAACCTTGCCGACCGTCGCAGTACCTGCTGAATGCGCCGCGCCCATTGCCCGCACCCTTTCTTGGAACCAGATCGGCGCGATGAGCGACCCTGGTTGGCGCGCCGACCAACCAGGGACTACTTCAGTTAGGAGCTACGCCGTGAGCACGGTGAGGCGCGTCGTCGCCTCGAGGTCGCGGATCTCGTCGAGAGCCGACTGCGGCACATCGCCCGAGGCGTCGGTGACGACGTAGCCCTGCTGGCCGCGGGTGGCGAGCTGCTGGCGGTCGATGTTGACACCGTGGTTGCCGAGCACCGAGTTGACCGACGACATGACGCCCGGCACGTTCTGGTGCAGGTGCAACAGGCGCGAGCCATGCGTGAGCGGCTCGAGCGAGATCTCGGGCAGGTTCACCGACATGTAGGTCGAGCCACCGCGCACGTAGTCGCGGAACTTGCCGGCGACGAAGCGGCCGATGTCCTGCTGCGCCTCGGCGGTCGAGCCACCGATGTGCGGGGTGAGCAGCACATTCGGGATGTTCTGGAGCACCGACTCGAAGGGATCGCCCGCCTTCTTCGGCTCGACGGGATAGACGTCGAGGCCGGCGCCGGCGATGTGGCCCGAGAGCAGGTTGTCGCGCAGCGCCTCGAGGTCGACGACGTGACCGCGCGAGAGGTTGAGGAAGATGGTGCGGGGGCGCATCATCGCGAAGGTCTCGGCGTTGAACATGTTCGTGTTCTCGACGCGACCGTCGACGTGCACCGAAACCGTCTCGACAGTGTTGAGCAGCTCCTCGAGCGAGTTGCAGCGCACCGCATTGCCGAGCGCGAGGCGATCGACGGCGTCGTAGAAATAGACGCGCATGCCGAGCGACTCCGCGAGCACCGAGAGCTGCGAGCCGATGTTGCCGTAGCCGATGATGCCGAGCGTGCGACCGCGCACCTCGTGCGAGCCCTTCGCCGTCTTGTCCCACAGCCCGTTGTGCATGTTGCGGGTGTGGTCACCGAGGTGGCGAGCGAGGTTGATGATCTCGCCGATCGCGAGCTCAACGACCGAGCGGGTGTTCGAGTACGGCGCGTTGAAGGCGGCGACCGAGGCATCGGCGGCGGCCTCCAGGTCGATCTGGTTGACGCCGATCGAGAAGGCACCCACCGAAAGCAGCTTCGGCGCACTCTCGAGCACGCGTCGCGTCACGTGGGTCTTCGAGCGGATGCCGAGCAGTTCGACGTCCTGCACCGCCTCGATCAGCTCCGACTCGTCGAGTGCGCCCTTGCGGGTTTCCACCTCGATCCCTTCGGATTCGAGCAGCTTGACGGCGTCGACGTGGATGTTTTCGAGGAGCAGCGCTTTCACTCGGTCAATTCTAGCGATCCCGAGGCGGATGCGGTGGCTCAGTCGACCACGAGGGTCACGTGCTGCGTCGCGTCGCCACGATGCTCGTTGTTCGCGCTGAGAGTCATCTCGAACGAGAACTCGACGAGCGTGCCGTCTCCAACGCGAACCACACCTCACTCGTGTCCATGACGTAGTGCTGCTTGATCGCCTCGATAGCAATGCTCACGTCGATGGAGTCGGCAGCATTGAGCCACTCCTCATAGTCGAGTTCGTCGCGAACGTCGGGGATCCCCGGCGTCATGTCCGGTCAACACTTCGCTGCGGCTCGCGAACTCGACGCAAATGTCGCTGATCCGGCTGTTGAAGACCCCGCCACGAGGGCGGGCGCGCGCACCCTGCCCTCCCTCGCGCATCCCCATGCGCGACTTCGTACTTGGCCGGAAAACCTAGACTGCCGTCGCCGCCGCTGCGGCCTCAGCAGCCTTCGGCAGCGCCGCCGCGATCGCGTCGATCGCCTCGTCGTCGTGCGCGGCCGACAGGAACCAAGCCTCGAAGATGCTCGGGGGCAGGCTCACGCCGCCGTCGAGCATCGCGTGGAAGAACGCCGGGTAGCGCCACGACTCCTGGCGCTTCACCTCGTCCTCATTGAGCGGCGCGGGGTTGCCGAACTCGTCGGTGCCACTCCAGCCGAGGGCCGCGCCGTCGCCGAACTTGAACGAGAACAGGTTGCGCACGCGGCCGACGGCGTGCGGCAGGCCGACGCGGTTCAGCTCGGTGTGCACGAGGTCGATGACCCGGCCCGCGGCGAGGTCGATCTTCTCGTATACGGCGGGGTCGGCGAGGCGCAGCGTCGCAATGCCCGCGGCGACGGCGACCGGGTTGCCCGAGAGCGTGCCAGCCTGGTACACCGGACCGGTCGGCGCGAGGTGCGCCATGAGCTCGTGCGAGGCGCCGAGCGCCGCGACGGGCATGCCGCCGCCGATGACCTTGCCGAACGTGAAGATGTCAGGGGTCCAGCCGCTCGTCTCCGAGTCCTGCTGCTCGCGGCCCCACCAGCCAGCGGGGCCGGTGCGGAAACCGGTGAGCACCTCGTCGCAGATGAGCAGCGCGCCCTGCTCATGGCAGAGCTCGGCGAGCGAGCGGTTGAAGCCGGGCAGCGGCGGCACGACGCCCATGTTCGCGGGCGAAGCCTCGGTGATCACCGCGGCGACCCGGCCCTCGTGCTCGACGAACGCAGCGCGCACAGCCTCGATGTCGTTGTACGGCACGACGATCGTCTGCGAGGCGATTGCCTCGGGAACGCCGGCCGAACCGGGCAGCGCGAGCGTTGCGAGACCCGAACCTGCGGCCGCGAGCAGCCCATCCGAGTGGCCGTGGTAGCACCCAGCGAACTTGATCACGAGGTCGCGGCCGGTCGCGCCGCGCGCGAGACGAATCGCGGTCATCGTCGCCTCGGTGCCGGTCGACACGAGGCGCACCTCGTCGATGGCGGGGATGCGGTGGATGATCTCCTCGGCGAGCTCGACCTCGCCGGTCGCGGGGCCACCCGGGCACATCATCCGCGAGGCCGTCTCGGTCACTGCCGCCACGACATCCGGGTGTGAGTGGCCGAGCAGCATCGGGCCCCAGCCGCAGATGAGATCGACGCGGCGGTTGCCCTCGACGTCGGTGAGCCAGGCGCCCTGCGCCGACGCCGTAAACGGGGGCACGCCGCCAACCGACCCGAAGGCGCGCACGGGCGAGTTAACGCCGCCCGGCGTGAAGCTGCGGGCGCGGTCGAACCAGTCTTGGTTCGTGGTCGGCTCAGTCGTGGTCATTGTGCTCCTTAAGCCGTGCGGATTCGGCGCGCGTAGTCGGTCGCGTAGTAGGTGAGGATGCTGTCGGCGCCGGCGCGCTTGATCGACAGCAGGGCTTCGTCGATCATGCGATCGCGATCAATCCAGCCGTTCGCGGCGGCCGCCTCGATCATCGCGTACTCGCCCGAGACCTGGTAGGCCCACACGGGCACGATCGACTCCGCCGCAACATCCGCAAGCACATCAAGATACATCGTGGCGGGCTTCACCATGACGATGTCGGCGCCCTCCTCGATGTCGAGCAGCGTCTCGCGCAGGCCTTCGCGGCGGTTCGCCGGATCTTGCTGGTAGGTCTTGCGGTCGCCCTGCAGCTGCGAGTCGACGGCCTCGCGGAACGGCCCGAACAGCGCCGACGCGTACTTCGCCGAGTAGGCCAGCAGAATCGCGTCGTCGTGGCCAGCGACGTCGAGCGCCTCGCGCGCCTCGCCGATCTGGCCGTCCATCATGCCCGACATGCCGATGATCTGCGCGCCGGCCTCGGCCTGCGCGACCGCCATCAGGTTGTAGAGCTCAAGGGTGGCGTCGTTATCGACGCGGCCGCGCTCATCGAGCACGCCGCAGTGGCCGTGATCAGTGAATTCGTCGAGGCAGAGGTCGGCCTGCACCGTGATCGCGTCGCCGGCTTCCTCGGCCACGACGGTGATCGCGCGGTTGAGGATGCCCTCGGGGTCGATCGCGCCCGAACCGGTCGCGTCGCGCTCAGCGGGCACGCCGAAGAGCATGATGCCGCCGACGCCCGCCTCGGCCGCCTCGTTCACGACGCCGCGCACCGAGTCGAGGCTGTGCTGGAACAGGCCTGGCAGCGAGCTGATCGCCTGCGGTTCGTCGATGCCCTCGCGCACGAACACTGGCAGGATGAGCTCGTTCGGGTGGATGTGCGTCTCGCGCACCTGGCGGCGAACGGCCGCGCTCTGGCGCAGGCGGCGGGGGCGAGAGATGGGGAACGTCATGCGAACTCCTGTGAGGTAGTGGGATCGGCGCCGAGCGCGCGGGCGGTGGCGTCGAGGAGTGATTCTGCCGTGGGTTGCTGCGATTCCGCGGCGACGGTGAGGCCGTGGGCGCGCAGGTCGGCGGTGGTTTGTGGGCCGATCGAGACAATGCGGGTGGCGGGGTGGGCGCGCAGCTCGTCGGCGATGGCGATGCCGACCGAGGCGCTGGTGACGAGCACGGCGTGCACACGACCCGCCGCGAGCGCGTCGGCCGCCTTGGGTGCGAGCGGCCGGGTCGCCGTGACGTAAGCGGTCACGACGTCGACCGCGTAGCCGCGGGCGGTGAGGCCCTCGAACACGGTCGGATGCGCGCGATTCGAGTTCGGCAGCAGCACGCGGCCGGGCCCGGTCTCGGGCCATTCGGCGACGAGGCCCGCGGCCGACTCGTCCGTGGGCACAAAGTCGCAGCCGACGTCGGCGTCGCCCAGGGCGAGCGCGGTGGCGCGGCCGACCGACGCGACGCGCGTGCCCGCAGCGAGAGGGAAGGCGTCGGCGGCGCGCACCACGCCGACCGCGCGCGGCGAGGTGACCACGAGCCAGTCGTAGGCGGCGCCCCGCAGCCCGGCCAGCGCATCCTGCAGCCGCTCGAGCTCGTCGCCCTCGGGCGCTCGAAACTCGAGCACCTGCGACACGAACGCCTCGCCGCCGCGCTCGCGCACGAGCGCGGCGCAGCGGTGCGCGAGATCACCCGCGCCGGGAATCAGGATGCCGGTGCCGGCCAAGCTCACAGCGTCAGGTCACCGACCCCGTGGTCGAACAGGCGCTGCACGAGGCGCTGCGCGAGCTCGAGGCCGGCGCCGCTCGCGACGCCGCGGCTCGCGGCGGGGCCGAGGGGCAGCTTCGTGCGGGCCGCGGGGACGCCGCCGGATGCGGTGATCGCGGCGACCTGGTGCGGGTCGCGGTCGTCGTAGACGGCGGCGTGCAACTGTAGCTCGCCGCCGACGAACTCGCCGTGTACGCCAACGGGCGCCTGGCAGCCGGCGTCGAGGCCCGCGAGCACGGCCCGCTCGGCCTCGACCGCAAGTCGCGTGGCGGGGTCATCGAGTTCGACGAGCCCGTCGAGGTCGAATCCCTCGCGCACCTCGACCGCGAGCGCGCCCTGGCCGGGAGCGTTCGGGAAGTCGACGAGGTCGAAGCGCTCGGTGATCTGCCCCGTGCGCTCGTAACGTGAGAGGCCGGCCGCGGCGAGCACGACGGCGTCGAGCTCGCCCGAGGTGACGAAGCCGATGCGGGTGTCGATGTTGCCGCGAATGTCGCGGATGTCGAGGTCGGGGCGCACCCGGCGCAGCTGCGCCACGCGCCGCGGCGAGCCGGTGCCGACCTTCGCGCCCTCGGGCAGCTGCGCGANGTCAGGCCGTCGCGGGCGACGAGCGCGTCTCGGGCGTCCTCACGGCTCGGATGCGCGGCGAGCACGAGGCCGGGCGCCGGCGCGGTCGGGAGGTCTTTGAGCGAGTGCACGGCGATGTCGACGTCGCCGTCGCGCAGGGCCTCACGCAGCTCGGTCGCGAACACGCCGCGGCCGCCAAGCACCCGGAGCGAGGCGCGGTTGACGTCACCGTGGGTGGTCACCGTAACGATCTCGACCTCGCGGCCCGAGAGCTCGGCGAGGCGCTCGGCGGTCTGCGTCGTCTGCGCCACCGCGAGCTTCGAACCCCGCGTGCCGATGCGCAGCGGGGTCACGGCTGCAGACCAGCGACGGCCGGGCGGAAGCCGAGGCGCTCGTTCTCGCAGCAGCCCGCACGGCACACGTCGTACCAGGGGCCGAGGTCGGTGCGACGGGGCCGCTCGGCCTTCGGCGTGCCTTTGATGCGCTCTTCGACGAGGTCGATCAGGCCCGAAACGTAGGCGGGGTGAACGCCGGGGGTCGGGGTGCGACGGAAGGCGAGCTCGGCCTCCTCGGCCGACTCCTTCGCCTCGTTGTCGAGGTCCCAGAGCACCTCCATGTGGTCGCTGACGAAGCCGAGCGGCACGACGATGACGGCCTTGCGACCCCGCTCGGGCAGGCCCTCGATGACGTCGTTGATGTCGGGCTCGAGCCACGGCTGGCTCGCTGGGCCCGAGCGCGACTGGTAGACGAGTTGCCAGTTGAGCTCGACGCCGTCCTCGCCGCGCTCGGCGAGCGCCTGCACCACATCGGCGACGACGACCTCGGCAACTGCGAGATGCTGCGCCGCGTAGGCGCCGCCCTCACCGAAGCTGCGGGTGTCGGGGCCCGACTTGTTCGCGTCGCTCGTCGGCACCGAGTGCGTCGTGAAGAGCACCTCGACATCGGCGAGCGCGAGCTCGGGGTGCTCGGCACGCAGCGAATCGATCGCCTCGAGCACGCCGTCGTCGAACGGCTGCACGAAGCCGGGGTGGTCGAAGAACTGGCCGACCTTGTCGATCTCGAGCTCACCCTGCAGGCCGGTCGCCTCGAGCGCATCCGCGAAGTCTTCGCGGTACTGGCGACACGAGGAGTACGACGAGTACGCGCTCGTCGCGAGCGCNGATGAGCTTGGATGCGCCGGCCTCGCGGGCCTCGGCGAACGCGTCGGTGACGTAGGGCTCCCAGTTGCGGTTGCCCCAGAACACCGGCAGGTTCAGCCCGCGTCGCGCGATCTCGGCCTCGAGCGCCACCTTGAGCTGGCGGTTCTGTTCGTTGATCGGGCTCACGCCACCGTGGTGGCGGTAGTGCACGGCGACCTCTTCGAGGCGCTCGTCCGGGATTCCCCGGCCCGAGGTGACGTTGCGGAGGAACGGAATGACGTCGTCCTGCGACTCCGGCCCGCCGAAGGAGGCGAGCAGGATGCCGTCGTACTCGGTCGGCGTCTCGACCCAGGGGGCGCCGCCGCAGGCCGCGGGGGTCGCGGCCGACACGACCGCGCCGGGCGCGAGCGGCGCATCCTTCGCCGGGGCAGCCTTGCCGAGCGTGCGGCCGATGTTCTCTGCGGTCATGCGCCAGCCTCGCTCTCGAAGCGAAGCACGAGCGGCAGTTCGCTCGCGGGCACGCGGCGGCCGGCGTAGAACGGCACTTCTTCGCGCACGTGGCGGCGCGCCTCGGTGTAGCGCAGGTCGCGCATCATGTCGACGAGGTCGGTCAGCTCGTCAGCCTCGAACGAGAGCATCCACTCGTAGTCGCTGATCGCAAACGAGGCGATGGTGTTCGCGAGCACGTTCTTGAACGCCGCGCCGCGGATGCCGTGGTCGCGCAGCATCACGCTGCGCTCCTCGTCGGGCAGGAGGTACCACTCGTGCGAGCGCACGAACGGATAGATTGTGATCCACTTCGCCGGCTCCTTGCCGAGCATGTAGGCGGGCGCGTGGCGCTCGTTGAACTCGGCGGCGCGGTGCACACCGGTCACCTGCCAGGTGAGTTCGAGGTCGGCAAACAGCGGCGTCGCGCGGATGCGGCGCACGGCGGCCTGGAGTGCTTCGGGGTCTTCGCCATGCAGCCAGACGAGCACGTCGCCGTCATAGCGGAAACCCGAGATGTCGTAGAAGCCGCGGAGCGTCACCTCGGCGTCGGCCGAGCGCTGTACTGCCGCTTCGAGCTGGCTCACCGCGCCGGCGAGATCACCCGGAGCCGAGGTACCAGCGGGACGACGAAAGACCGAATAGTTCGCGTACTGCGTCAGCGGGCCGTGGGCCCCATCCTGTGGAGTTGGCATGCTCCCTAGTCTACGTTCTGTAGTTGCTGCACGACCCGGTTCGCGTCGGGGACGACACTCGCGAGGCCGGTGCCCGCGATCCAGGTGCCGATGCAGCGGATATTCGGGGGCAGATCGGCCACCGCATCCTGCAGCTTGGCGCGGGCATTCGCGGCGCCAATGCGGGCCGGCGGCGGGGGCATGTGCCAGAGCTGCCGCGCATGATCGACGAGCTGCTCGGCCGCGAGCGGGCTGCCGAGCAGGGCGGATGCGTCAGCGAGCGCCCGCTGCAGGCTCGCATCGTCGGGGTTGGCGTACGACAGCCGCACGACGTGCCGGCCGGGGCCGGTGGCCTCGTCGAGCCACGGCCACTTCGCGGTGACGTGGGTGAGCGCTTTCGCGCGCACGGGGTCGGTGCCGCTCGCGCTCGGGGCGACGAGTAGGCCCGTGCCACGCGGATGCGCGTCGAGCACCGGAGCGTCGAGCAGCAGCGCGACGACCTCGCTCTGCACAGACCGGCCCGCGCGCACGTCGCCAAGGTAGGGAAAGCCGTCGCTCGGTGGCACCGTGATGACGGCCGCGTCGTGCTCGGGCAGTTCGTCGAGCCGCCGCAGCCGGGTGCCGTATTCGAACGCGACGCCGAGGCGCTCGCAGTCGGCGACGAGGGCCGCCACGAGGCGGTGCATGCCGCCGCGCACCGAGCGCACGAGGGCACCGGGCGAGGCCGCCGCGCGACGGTCGCGCACGACGGCGCCGAGCGAGCCGTGCTCGCGCAGCTGCTCGAGCACGCCCGGCAGCAGTGCGTCGACACGCACGAGTTCGGGGTCGAGCGAGTAGACGCCGCGGGTCACGGGCGCGACGAGGCGGTGCAGGATGCGCTCACCATAGCGGGCGCGCACGAGGTCGGCGAGGTTGGCCGCGTCGGCGCCGATACGCGGGTCAAGCAGTGCTTCGTGGGCGACGGCCGCGACGCCCTCCGGCCCGACCGCGGCCTCGAGGCCCGCAGCCTCCGGGCCGGGCGGGAGGCCGAGGAGGCCGCCTTTCGGCTGCGCGTAGGCCTCGCCGTCCTGGTATCCCCACGAGCCAAGCGCACGGGGCTCAACGAGCTCGCCGGTGAGGCCGAGCTCGTCGACGAGCTCNGACCGCGCCGCCGCGCACCGCGAAGGCCTCGGCACCGATGTCAATCTGCAGGTTGCCGAGGTTGGCAGGCCGAATCATGCCGCCCGGCGCATCCGCGGCCTCGAGCACCAGCACCTCATGGCCGAACTGCGCGAGCCGGCGCGCGGCGACGAGCCCCGCGACGCCGGCGCCGACGATGGCGACGCGCACGGCTAGGCCTCGAGTCGGCCGTCGCCCGGCAGGGTGTGGATAAACTCGACGAGCTCGGTGAGCACGGTCGCGTCGGTCTCGGGCGGCACGCCGTGGCCGAGGTTCACGATGTGGCCGGGCGCCGCGGCGCCCTGCGCGACGACGTCGCGGGCGTGCGCGTGCAGCACCTCGGCACCGGCGAACAGGGTCGCCGGGTCGATGTTGCCCTGCACCGGCACGTCACCGCCGAGGCGCTCGATCGCCTCGTCGAGGCGCGTGCGGTCATCGATGCCCTGCACATCGCCGCCAGCCGCGTGCATGTCGGTGAGCAGGTGCGAGGTGCCGACGCCGAAGTGGATGCTGCGCACGCGTTCGCCCTCGGGCGTCACGAACTGCGCGGCGCGGCCGAGCGGCACGGCGCTCGAGGGAGCGACGGCCTGGCCGTACAGCTCGCGCGAGAGCGAGCCGGCCCACGAGTCGAACAGCTGCACGACCGAGGCGCCCGCGAGAATCTGCGTCTCGAGGAACGCCGACGAGAGTTCGGCGATCGCGCCGGCGAGCTCGCTCCACAGCTCGGGCTCGCCGCGCATGAGGGCGCGGGCGCGCAGGTGATCCTTCGAGGGGGCGCCCTCGACGAGGTAGGCCGCGAGCGTAAACGGCGCGCCCGCGAAGCCGATGAGCGGGGTCGAGCCCAGCTCGGCGATGGTCAATTCGACGGCGTCGCGGATCGGCGCAAACAGCTGCGCCTTCGCGTCGTCATCGGCAAGCGCGTCGCGCACCTTCGCGACGAAGCGGGCCACCGCATCCGCGTCGCGCACCGGCTCGGCAAACACGGGCCCCCGGCCCGGCACGATGTCGACATCGATGCCGACGAGCTTGAGCGGCACGACGATGTCGCTGAAGAAGACGGCGGCATCGACGCCGTGGCGGCGCACCGGCTGCAGCGTGATCTCGCTCGCGAGTTCGGGGCGAACGCAGCTGTCGAGCATGTCGACGCCCTTGCGCAGCTCGAGGTATTCGGGCAGCGAACGGCCGGCCTGGCGCATGAACCAGACAGGGAGCGTCTGCGAGCGCAGCCCCCGGGAGGCGCGGACAAGCGGGGAACCCCCGGTGCGGCCGTCGACAAGGGGATGGGATGCGGGCAACTGCGTAACCATGGCTCCAAGTCTGGCATCTCGGCGCCGCTCCCGAACTTTCGTGCCCGAAGCTATGATGAGAGCATCATGCTTGTTTGCCTTTCTGCGAGTCACCGCAGCGCGGGCTTTGCGTTGCTTGAACGGCTCTCGCAAGTTCCCGTGCAGGCCGTCGAGGACAGCACCCGTGAGGTGCCCGGTCTCAACGGCGCCGTCGTGCTCTCGACCTGCAACCGGGTCGAGCTCTACCTCGACGTCGCCTCCGCAGGCGCGATCGACGCGATGTTCGCGCGCCTCGCGACGCTCTCGGGCGTCAACGAAGACCAGCTGCGCGCCCACATGCGCGTGCTCGGCGACACGCACGTGCCCGAATACCTCTTCTCGGTGTCGTCAGGCCTCGAGTCCGTCGCCGTCGGCGAGGGTGAAATCTCTGGCCAGGTGCGCCGCTCACTGCAGCGTGCACGCCAGCAGCAGCTGACGACGGGCGCCCTCGAGGGCGTGTTCCGCATCGCCGCCGAGACGTCGAAGGGCGTCAAGGCGAACACCGACCTCGCCGGCACGGGCCGTTCGCTCGTGAGCCTCGCGCTCGACCTCGCCGGCTCGCAGGTGCGCGACTGGGCCACCGCGCGCATCCTGCTCATCGGCACCGGCGCCTACGCAGGCGCTTCGCTCAAGGCCCTCGAGGCCCGCGGCGCCGGCACCGTCGGCGTCTACTCACCCTCGGGCCGCCAGCACACGCTCGGCGAGCGCTACGACGTCACCGAGGTGACGAGCGGCGAGTTTGCCGAAGAGGTCTCGAGCGCCGACGTGATCATCACCTGCTCGACCTCCGACAAGTACGTGCTCGAGCACGGCTTCGTGCGCAACACGCGCCTCGCCGCCGGGCACTCGCAGCGCCAACTCATCATCGACATGGGCATGCCGCGCAACGTCGACCCGCTCGTCGGCAAGCTGCAGGGAGTCGATGTGCTCGACCTCGAGACGATCCGCCTGCACGCGCCCCTCGACGACCTCGACACGACCGACCTCGCCCGCTGCATCGTGGCCCGCGCCGCGCGCGACTTTGAGGACGAGCGCCGGGTGCAGCGCGCATCCGCCCTCATCGCCTCGTTCCGCGAGACCATTCAGGGCCGCGTCGAGCATGAGATCTCGCGCCTCGGCGTCGACGAGACGACCGCCATCGCGATGCGCAAGCTCGGCAACTCGCTGCTCCACGAGCCGACCGTGCGCATCAAGGAGCTCGCCCGCGAACGCCGCAGCGACGAGGCCGTCGACGCCATGCGCGTGCTGTTTGACATCGATGCGCCCGCGGCGCCTGCAACCGGCGCGATCTCGGTGATTGCGCAGCTGCCCGACCGCGTGCCGGCAACCGGCGACGAGCGCGGCGGCTGCCCCGCCGGGTTCGACGAGCAGTAGCCCGCGGCCGTTGCCGGCGGGCCGCTAGGGCACGACGAGCAGCAGCACGCCGTACGCGGCGATGCCGCCGACGAGGCTGAGCAGCACGCTGTCGCGCCAGAGGTGCAGCGCCGCGGTGACCGCGACGCCGGCGATCGACGGCACCCAGCCCCAGCCTTCCCACGGGGTGTCTTGCAGCATGCCGACGACGAGCACGGCCATGACGCCAACGGGCAGCAGCAGGCCGAGGTCGCGCACGAAGTCGTTCTCGCGCAGCCAGCGAGACGCCGCGAACGGCGCGGCGCGCAGGGCGAAGGTGACGGCCCAGATGACGGCGAGCAGGGCCGCGGTGTGCCACGGGTTCATCGGTCGTCCTCCTCGCCCTGGGCATTGCCTGGGGCGTCGTCGCCGACGATCGGGATCTCGCGGGTGTGCGCCGGGATCGTCGTGCCGGGCATCGTGCGGTTCGGCTGCGTCGTCGCGTGGATGCCCCGCCGGCGGCGCACGATCACGACGCCGACCGCCACGACGCAGTAGGCGATGAGGCCGACGAACATCATCGCCTCGGGCGCCACGAACGCCGCGACGACCGCGAGCGCGAGGCCGACGCCGAGCAGCGCCCACTCCCCCGACGCCTTCGCCGCGTTGATCGCGAGAATCACGAACAGCGCGACGATGGCGAAGCCCATGAACGAGAGGTCGAACGGCACGAGCGTCGCGAACACGGCTCCGACAGTCGTGCCGAGCACCCAGTAAAACTGGGTGGATGCGGCAATCGCCACCAGCCGCGGGCCCGTGAGCGCTTCGCGCGGCAACGAGATGCAGACCGCGTACATCTCGTCGGTGAGCGCGTGGATCGCGTAGGCGCGCAGCAGCGGGTTACGCACCCGCTCGAGCGGCACGCTGAGGCCGTAGACGAGGTGGCGCGAGTTGACGAACAGCGCCGTCGTGGCGGCCGTGGCGAGCGGCGCGCCGCCCACGAGCATCCCGGCCGCGACGAACTCCATCGAGCCCGCGTAGATGACGAGCGCCGTGATCGTCGCGAGCCACCACGGCAGGCCGACCGAGTGGGCGAACATGCCGTATGAAATGCCGAGCGGAACGTAGCCGAGGGCGACCGGGAGTGCGTCACGCAGCCCAGCTCGAAAGTCCTCGGATGCGCGCATCCACCCATTCTGCCCGACCGGCCCGGCCGCGCGGACCGCGCCCGTCACACCCCGACTCTCGCCGCGACGCGACGCCAGGGCTGTCGGTTTAGTAGTCGCTGAAGTTGCGCATCACGATGACGCTGGGAAGCACGAGCAGGAAGGGCATGGCTTCGCCACTAAACCGGCCAGCCGCGTCTTCGAGCCACTCACCGTGTCGTTGGATTCGCTCGTGGTCTGCCCAACCCGCCGCGATGTCGGACTCGTGATAGATGAGTCGGTGATTACCGACGTACATCCGGCCCCAGAAGATGCCGAGGCCGAGCGAGATCACCATCCACATCAGGCGGTGGAGCCAGGGCCACCGGTCGATCCAGCGTTCACGTTCGGCGGTGTCGGGGCGTTGCGAGTCCATGGCATCCACGCTCAGCAGCCTAGGCAGCCAGCCCGGGCTGCCGCACCGCCCCCTGGGCTGGTCTGCCTACGACCTTCGAATGACCGCGCGCCGTGCCCCGCGCATCCGCGGAGCACGGCAGGGCGGCTACTCGTTCGGGATGAACGTGTACTTGTACTCGAGGAACTCGTCGATGCCGAGGATGCCGCCCTCGCGTCCGAGTCCCGAGGCCTTGACGCCGCCGAGGGGCGCGGCGACGTCCGAGATGATGCCCGAGTTGATGCCGACCATGCCGATCTCGAGCTTGCGCGAGACGCGCATCGCGCGGGCGAGGTCGTTCGTCATGAGGTAGCCGGCGAGGCCGTACTCGGTGTCGTTCGCGATCGCGATGGCGTCGTCCTCGTCGGTGAACGTGATGATCGGCGCGACCGGCCCGAACAACTCGGTGCAGGTGAGCTCGGCATCGCGCGGCACGTCGGCGAGCACGGTCGGCGGGTAGAACGACCCCGGGCCCTCGGGCAGCTCGCCGCCGATGAGCACGCGCGCGCCGCCGGCGACCGCGTTGTCGACGAGGCCCTGCAGGCGGTCGCTGCTCGCCTGGTCGATCATCGGGCCGACGTCAACGCCGTCCTCGAGACCGTTACCGACGGTGAACTGCGCGAACCGCTCGGTGAGGCGCTGGCCGAACTCCTCGGCCACGCTCTCGTGCACGAGGATGCGGTTGGCGGCCGTGCAGGCCTCGCCCATGTTGCGCATCTTCGCCGCGGTCACCTCGACGACGGCCTTGTCGAGGTCGGCATCCTCGAACACGATGAACGGCGCGTTGCCGCCGAGCTCGAGCGAGNGTGCGAATCATGTGCGCCGAGCATTGGTTGTGGAGCAGGCTGCCGACCTTCGTCGAGCCCGTGAACGAGAGGTGGCGCACCAGGCCATCCGCGAGAATCGGCTCGGTGAGCTTGCCCGAGGTCGATGTCGTCACGACGTTGAGCGCGCCGGCGGGCAACCCCGCCAGCTCGAACAGCCGCGCCAGGAACAGCATGGTGAGCGGCGTCTTCTCGGCCGGCTTCACGATGACCGCGCAGCCGGTGGCGATGGCCGGCGCGATCTTGCGGGCGCCCATGGCCAGGGGGAAGTTCCACGGCGTGATCAGCAGCGAGACCCCGACGGGCTCGCGGCTGAGCACAATCTGGCCGCGCCCGCTCGGCGACTGCCCGTGCGAGCCCTGCACGCGCAGGCCCTCCTGCGCGTACCACTGCAGGTAGCCGGCCGAGTAGTCGATCTCGCCCTTGGCCTCAGCGAAGGGCTTGCCCATCTCGGCGGTCATGATCGCCGCGAGCTCGTCCTTGTTCTCGAGCAGCAGGGCGTGGGCCTTGAACAGAATCTGCGAGCGCTGCTGCGCGGTCATCGCCGCGAACGCCTCCTGCGCCGCGTTCGCCGCCTCGGCCGCGCGGCGCCCGTCCTCGGGGCTCGCGTCGGCCACCCGGGCGATGACCTCGCCGGTGGCCGGGTTGGTGACGTCGATGAGCGAGTCGGTGGAGGCGTCGACCCACTCGCCGCCGANACAGCTGGGTGGGCACGTTGTCGAGCTTGAGCGTTGCCATGTGCTTAGTCCTTTGCTGCGAAGGCGGCGTCAACCGCGTCGGCGAAATCGGCGAGCGACTTGTACTCGCCGTCGGGCGTCACGCCGACCTTGGGGTCCGGGGTCGCGCCCCAACCCGGACGGTCGTGGCGGCGGTTGATCCAGATCGTGTCGAGGCCGGCGTTCTTGCCGGGCACGTGGTCGTGGAACAGCGACTGAGCGACGTGGAGCAGCTGCGACTTTTCGAGACCGAGCTCGCCGAGATTCTCGATGAGCACCTTGAAGTTGCGGGGGTTCGGCTTGTACGAGCCGATCTTCTCGGCGGTGTTCACCTGGTCGAACTCGACGTCCATGCGCTTGATCGAGCCTTCGACGCCCTGCTGGTGCACGTTCGAGAGGATGATGAGCTGGTAGTGCTGCTTGAGTCGCGTGAGCGCCTCGTGCGTGTCGTCGAACGCGGGCCATTCGGGCACCGAGCGGCCGAGCACCTGCGCCTCTTCGTCGGTGACGGGCAGGCCGAGATCGGATGCGGTGCGACGGAACGCGGCCTGCAGCACCTCCGCGTAGGCGAGCGACGGGCATTCGCGCTCGACGGCCGCCTCGTTCTCGGCGTAGGCCAACAGCAGCGCCTCGTCGTCGAGGTCGGAGCCGTGTGCCTCGGCCCACTGCTTGAGCACCGTCGCGATGCCGGCCTCCCAGTCGATGAGCGTGCCGTACACGTCGAAGCTCAAGGCGGAGAAGGAAGTCAGATCGACCATGATCACTCCTGTCGTAACGTGGGCGGCACCTCCGCCCCTGCATTACTGTATAACAGTTTTTCAGTGCATGGAAGGATCCGCGCAACTCAACCTTCGAAGGCTCAGTCGTCGCTCGGCGACAGGTGCTGCGCCAGGAAGTGCTCAGCCGACGAGAGGTGCGCGAGCCAGTCGCGCTCGACCTCATCGAGCGGGGTGTCGTCGCCGAGGCTGCGGTAGAGCTCCTCGTGCTCGGCGTAGAGGGCGTCGCCGCCGGTGTACTGCTCTTTCAAGAACGCGATGAGCAGGCGAATCTCGCTCGTGATCGCCGCGAAGTACGACTGCAGGCGATGCGAACCCGCGGTGTCGACGACCGCCGCGTGGAACGCGACGTCGGCCTCCGCGATGCGCGACCAGTCGTCCTCGCTCCCCTGCAGACCCGCGAACCCCTCGAGGGCGCGGGCGACGCGGTCGAGCGACGGCCGGTTCACCTTGATCTCGCGCACGGCGTCGAGCTCGATCAGGCGGCGCACCCGATAGATGTCCGCGACCTCGTCGGGGTCGAACGAGCGCACGCGGGCGCTGTACCCGGGGGGCCGCACGAGCATCCCCTCGTTGATGAGCTGCTGCACCACCACGCGCGCTGTCGGCCGCGCGATGCCGTAGGCGGCCGCGACCTGGGTGTCCTTAATCTCCTCGCCGGCCTTGAACTCGCCGGCGAACAGGCTGTCGCGCAGGCGTTTCGTCGCGGCATCGGCGACCGACACCGTCTCGAGAAATTGGTGCGTGGGCATAGCTGACTCCTCGGGGCTCAGTAGTCGACCCTAGTGAATAATGCGTGACTGTAAGGCGGTATTCCTGTCACTCAGGCAGGATGCGCCGGGCGGGCCCCTCGGGGTCCATCGCGATGGCGAGGTGCTCGGTCTCGCGCTCGGGGTCGATCTGCGACACCTGCATCGTGCAGCTGAAACCGTCGGTGAGCACGAGCGCGCCCTCGCCGCCCCGCTCGAGCGCGGGGATGATCGAATGCTCGGCGACCCGCATCGACACGTCGAAGTGTTCGGCCTCGAAGCCGAAGTTGCCGGCGACGCCACAGCACGACGACGACTCCGACACGTCGGCGACGCCCCACTTGCCGAGCACCCGGCGCGCGACCCGCTCGGCCGCATCCCCGCCGACGAGCTTCGGCGCCTCGTCGCGGATCGTCGCCGCGCAGCTCGGCTCAAGCACGACGATGTCGCGCTCGGTGCCGTCGTCGAGCTTATCGACGAGGTTCGCGAGGCGTCGCGTCGCCCCATCGCGCTGGCCGGTCGACACCCAGGTGAGGCCGCAGCAGGCGTCGGCGGTGCAGCCGACCTCGGCACCGGTCGAGCGCAGCACGCGCGCGGCGGCCGGAATCACCTCGGGCCGGAACGCCTTCGTGAAGCTGTCGGCAAACACGAGCACGTCGGCGTTGTCGCTGAACTGCGCCTCGGCGACCCGACGCGTGAGGTCGCGGTGCCGTGCAAAGGCGGGCAGCCGGCGACGCGCGCTGATGCCGAGCCGCTCGCCGAGCCAGCGCAGCGGCTTCAGTTTCGCACCGACGTTCGCGAGCGCGCTCACGCGCGTGATGAGCGGCAGCCAGCGCGGCAGCCAGCCGATCGAATAGTGCGTGAACGGCCGCAGCTTGCCGCGGTAGTGGTCCTGCATGAGCTCCGACTTGGCCTCGGCCATGTCGACGCCGGTCGGGCAGTCGGTCGAGCATGCCTTGCACGATAGGCAGAGGTCGAGCGCCTCGCGCACCTCCGGCTTCGCCCATCCGCCGGCGCTGCTGCCCTGCCCGCGCGCGAGTTCCTGCAGCACGCGGGCGCGGCCGCGGGTCGAGTCCTTTTCGTCCTTCGTGGCCCGGTAGCTCGGGCACATGAAGCCGNGGTGGTCGAGCGGCACCGGCCAACGCCGATGCAGGCGTGGGCGTTGCCGACGAACGTGCCGAGCTCGTGCGCATGGCCCTCGCGCGTATCCGGCTCACCGGCGGTGCGGATGCGCGGAATCGGCAGCAGCGTCGGGTCGGGCAGGCCGTCGAGCACGAGGGCGTCGGTGTAGGGCACCGGGTCGACGATGATGCCCGGGTTGAGCAGGTTCGTTGGGTCCCACGCCCGCTTGAACTCGGCGAAGAGCCGCATAATCTCGGGCGAATACATGACGTCGAGCAGCGCGCTGCGGGCCCGGCCGTCGCCGTGCTCGCCCGAGAGCGAGCCGCCGTGGCGCACGACGATCTCGGCCGCGCGGCGCATGAACGAGTCGAAGTTCGCGCGACCGGCCTCGGTGCGCAGCTCAAAGTCGAGGCGCATGTGCACACAGCCCGCGCCGAAGTGGCCATACATCGAGGCCGTGTAACCGTGCTCATCGATGACGGGGAGGAGTTCGGCGAGGTAGTCGGCGAGGTTCTCGGGTGCGACAGCCGAGTCTTCCCAGCCCGGCCAGGTCTGCACGTCGTCGAGGCGCTTCGACGAGAGCCCGGCGCCGTCTTCACGCACGCGCCAGAGCTTCGCTCGCTCGGCCGGCTCGGTGGCGATGACATGGTCGTGCACGAGGCCACGCTCGCGCAGACGCTCGAGCAGCGCGGTGCATTTCGCGGCCGCGGCCTCGATGGTGTCGGCCGAGAACTCGATCATGACGTAGGCGTCGCCCTCCGGCAGCGAACTCACGCTGGCTTCGCCGCGGCGGTGGCGCATGATGTCGACGATCGCGCGGTTTAGGCCCTCGATCGCGCTCGGCTTGTGCTCGAGCATCATCATGACGTCGCGCGCCGAGTCGACGGTGTTTGCGTAGCCGACGCAGAGCAGCGCCGTCGGGCCGGGCTTCGGTACGAGCGAGACCCGGGCCCGCAGGATGATCGCGCAGGTGCCCTCGCTGCCCGCGAGCGCGCGGGCGATGTTGAAGCCGTGCTCAGGCAGCAGGTTGCCGAGGTGATAGCCCGAGACCTGGCGCGGGATGGTCTGCAGCTCGAGGCGGAGGGCCGCGAGGTTCGAGCTGGCGAGGGCGGTCAGCGCTTCGTTGAGCTCGACGGCACGGGCGATCGAGTGGCGGTGCGTCGGGTTGGCGCTGCGCACGCCGCCCTCCGAGGCGAGCAGGTGGGCGCCGTCGGCGGTGAGCAGCTCGACCTCGACGACGTGGTGCGACATGCGGCCGTACTCGACCGAGTGGTTGCCGCAGGCGTCGTTGCCGATCGCGCCGCCGATCGTGGCCCGCGTGAGCGACGAGGGGTCGGGCGCGAACGTGAGCTTGCCGGCGGATGCGCGCTCCACCTGCGCGCGCAGCTCGCCGAGGATGACCCCGGCGTCGACCCAGACGGTGTTCGAGTCGAAGTCGATCTCGTCGACCGCGGTCATGCGCCGCGAGAAGTCGACGACGATGCCCTCGCCCACGGCGTTGCCCGCCATCGAGGTGCCCCCGCCGCGCGTGGTGACGGGGTGCCAGGTTTCGGCCGCCGCCTGCAGCAGCTCGCGCAGCTCGTCGATGGTTCGAGGGAACGCGACGAGGGTTGGGCGCACGCGGTAGTTCGAGGCGTCGTAGGAATAGGCCTGGCGACGATGCTCGGATGCGTCGACTTCGATTCCTGCGGCCTCGAGCCGGCGCTGCAGTTCGGCGGCGCAGGTCGCGCGCTCCTCGATGACGGGCATGGTTGGTCCTAGTTCGCGTAGGCGGGCGTGACGACCTTCGCGAGGGTGCGCTCAAGGCGCTCGAGCGCGAGGTCGACCTCCTCGGCGCTCACCGTGAGCGCCGGGACGATGCGGATCACATTACCGAGTGGCCCGCACGGCAGCAGCAGGAGCTCTTCGGCGACGGCGCCCTGCTGGACGGCCGCGGCGGTGGTGGCGTCGGCCTCGCCCTCGGGCGTCGTGAACTCGATCGCCTGCATGAGGCCGAGCCCGCGCACGTCGCCGATGACCGGGAATTGCTCCTGCAGCCGCTTGAGGCCGGCCTGCAGCTGCTCACCGCGCTCGGCCGAGTTGTGCACGAGCTGCTCGTCGTCGATGACGTCGAGCGTCTCGATGGCCGCGGCGGCCGCGACGGCGNTTGCCGCCGTAGGTGCCACCCTGCGAGCCGGGCAGGCCCTTCGCCATGAGCTCCTTGCTCGCGGCAATGGCCGAGATCGGGAAGCCCGAGGCGATGCCCTTCGCGGTGATCAGGATGTCGGGCGAGACGCCCGAGCGCGTGTGCGCCCAGAAGGCGCCGGTGCGGCCGACGCCCGACTGAATCTCGTCGACGATGAGCACGATGCCGTGCTCGCGGGCGCGCTGCTCGATGCCGCGCAGGAACTCGAGCGGCACCGGCAGGTATCCGCCGTCGCCGAGCACTGGTTCGATGATGAAGCCCGCAACCTCATTCGGGTTCGTGACGGTGGCGAAGATGTAGTCGAGCTCGCGCAGGGCGAAGCGCACCGCATCCGCCTCGCTCATGCCGAGACGGTAGGCGTAGGGGAACGGCGCGATCACGACGCCGCCCATCAGCGGCACGGTGCTGCTGCGGAACTTCGTGCCCGCGGTCGTGATGCTCGAGGCGCCCGAGGTGCGGCCNTGGAAGCCGCCCTGAAAGGCGATGATGTTGGGGCGGTTCGTCGCCTGGCGGGCGAGGCGCAACGCGCCCTCGACGGCCTCGGCGCCGGAGTTCGCGTAGAAGACGGAGTCGAGGTTCTCGGGCAGGTAATCGCTGAGCTTCTCGGTGAGCTCGAGCAGCGGCTTGTGCATCACGGTCGTGGCCTGCGCGTGGATGACTTTGCCGACCTGCTCGCGGGCGGCCGCGACGACGCGCGGGTGGCAGTGGCCGGTCGAGGTCACGCCGATACCGGAAGTGAAGTCGAGGTAGCGCACGCCGTCGGTGCCGACGATCCAGTTGCCCTCGGCCTTCTCTACGACCACGGGGGTGGCCTGCTTCACGATGGGGCTGATCTGAGCCATTCCTACTCCTTTGTGTCGCCCCGGTACTTGCGCATATCGAGGATCCGATCGGACTCTGAGTAACTGTATAACAGTAAGACTTTGCGGGCAATTGGTTGGATGCGGTGGTGCCGGTCGGACAGTCGGGCGCGCGCCAGGAACGCGGGGAGTCGGGGCTTGGCGCCTGGGGCAGGCCGCAAGGTGGCGACAGGGACAGCCGAGCGGCAAGAAATGGACAAGGGATGAGTAGGGCAGGCCCTGGGATGAGCAGGGACAGTGGCAGGGCAGGGACGGCAGGGGCAGGGGCAGGGCCAGGGNTCAGGGCCAGGGGCAGGGATGAGCAGAGCCAGGGGCAAGCCAGGGAGGGCAGGGGCAAGGGCGG
The DNA here is from genome assembly GCF_014904065.1 of Gulosibacter sediminis. Classification (GTDB taxonomy): domain Bacteria; phylum Actinomycetota; class Actinomycetes; order Actinomycetales; family Microbacteriaceae; genus Gulosibacter; species Gulosibacter sediminis. Next base: position 200,379 of record NZ_JACXJG010000009.1, read on the forward strand.
GCCTGATCTAGGCAGGGCAGGGCAGGGCCAGCACAGAGACAGAGACAGAGACCGAGACAGAGACAGAGGATGGACGGAAGTAGAGACAGGACCAAGGGCACGAGCAAGGGCAGCGACAGCGACAGCGACAG